>JAVRCJ020000028.1:0-36736 GCA_034530875.2 Nostoc sp. DedSLP01 | reverse complement strand
GTCAACCTTGGCGCGGGCATGAAAAAGAAGTGAATTCTGTCGCCTTTAGTCCTGATGGAAATTGGGTTGTTAGTGCCAGCAATGATTCTACAGTGCGGTTGTGGGATATTGAAGGCAACGCCATCACTCAACCTTGGCGCGGGCATGAAAAAGAAGTGAATTCTGTCGCCTTTAGTCCTGATGGCAATTGGGTTGTTAGTGCCAGCAATGATTCTACAGTGCGGTTGTGGGATATTGAAGGCAACGCCATCGGTCAACCTTGGCGCGGGCATGACTACTGGGTAAATTCCGCAGCTTTTAGCCCTGATGGTAAACTGATTGCCAGTGGTAGCCTTGATGGAACAGTGCGCTTGTGGCATTGTGGGTGGCAAGAGTGGTTGCCAGTTTGCTGCAACAGGCTAAATTATCATCCAGTCTTTCAAAATCCTGAAAATGGCAGTGATGTAGAAATTGCTTACCAAACTTGTCAAAAATATGTATGGAATCCACAATGTTCTAAAAACTTGAACAACCAAAGTGGAGTAAAGCTAAAAGAGAAACTTTATTTAGCAGCTTTGGAGGATTTCAATCAAGCAATTCAACTTAATTTTACATCACACTGGAAACATCGCCTTGCTTGGCAGTCAGTACACACAGAGAACAAATAACTCTGACTATGACCATTTTTTGAATTCAGAATGCAAAATTCAAAAAAGATTTTCTGATAGTAGGCTGTAGCGGCTGTCTTGAAAGTCAAGCGATCGCCCCCAATCTGCTGCCTCTCAACTTCTTTGTAAAAAATAGTTCTAATGACAGTAATCGCCTGTCGATCGTTGATTAAGTTGGACGCATATTTAAAGACAGCGATCGCGTGTTGCTCAATCGTAATTTTTAACTCATCAGGTAATTACAGTTGGCTTTTCTCTACCTGTTAAGGTGCGGATTTGAGCAATTTCATCAGCAATTACGATTAAATCTGCTAGTGCTTGTTGCGGATCGAGGTTTTGTTTAGCAGTATCCGGTTCGTAAGATTCTAGATAAACTCGCAAAGTTGCACCCTGAGTACCCGTACCAGATAAACGGAAAACAATGCGAGAGCCATCAGTAAACCCAATCCGAATGCCTTGGTTTTGACTAATGCTGCCATCAACTGGGTCGGTGTAGCTAAAGTCATCGCTATACTCAACTTCATACTTACCAAATCGTTTTCCTTTCAGGTTTGGTATTTGCGATCGCAGTTGTTCTACTAAGGTGTTGGCTGGCTCGACATCTACTTCTTCATAATCGTGACGAGAATAGTAGTTGCGTCCGTAGGTTTGCCAGTGTTCGCGGACAATCTCTTCTACAGATTGTTGTCTGACTGCCAGAATATTCAGCCAGAATAGCACTGCCCATAGCCCATCCTTTTCTCGAATATGGTTGGAGCCAGTGCCAAAGCTTTCTTCTCCACAGAGAGTAGCTTTATCTGCATCTAATAAGTTACCAAAGAACTTCCAACCAGTAGGTGTTTCGTAGCAGTCAATTCCTAGCCGTGCTGCTACTCGATCTACTGCCTGACTTGTAGGCATAGACCGTGCTACTCCTGCTATACCCGCCTGATATCCTGGAACTAGCTTTGCATTGGCAGCTAAAATTGCTAGGCTATCGCTGGGGGTAACGAAAAACCTCTGCCCTAAAATCATATTGCGATCGCCATCTCCATCGGAAGCTGCGCCAAAGTCTGGGGCATTTTCTCCATAAAGGATATCGACTAATTCGTGGGCATATACCAAATTTGGATCTGGATGTCCGCCTCCAAAGTCCTCCAAAGGGATACTGTTTATTACGCTTCCAGATGGTGCGCCCAAGCGATGCTCAAACAAAGCATGGGCATAGGGGCCAGTCACCGCATGAAGTGAATCTATGCACACCCGGAAGTTACCAGAAGTTAAGAGTTGATGAATGCGATCGAAATCAAATAAAGACTCCATTAACTCTTTATAATCCTGCACGGAGTCAATCACTTCGACAACCATTGCTCCCAGTTGAGATTCACCCAAAGTTTCTAAATCTACATCTGATGCATCTAGAATTTGGTATTTGTCAATTACTTTGCTGCGGGCGTAGATATCTTCTGTCACTTTTTCTGGTGCAGGCCCCCCGTTACTGATATTATATTTAACGCCAAAATCACCTTTTGGCCCGCCGGGATTATGGCTGGCAGACAGAATAATGCCACCAAGAGTATTGTATTTGCGGATGATGGCGGATACGGCAGGAGTTGACAAAATTCCTCCCTGACCTACCTTAACTCTACCTACACCGTTAGCCGCAGCCATTTTCAGGATAGTTTGAATGGCTTGGCGATTGTAGTATCGCCCATCACCACCTAAAACTAATGTCTGCCCTTGTAAGTCTCCTAGCGTATCAAAAATAGATTGGATGAAGTTTTCTAAGTAGTGGGGTTGCTTAAAAATACTTACTGCTTTCCGCACCCCAGAGGTGCCAGGTTTTTGATCGGCAAAGGGGGTAGTAGAAATTGTCCGGATATTCGTTGAGATGTCTAAAGAACTCATTTTTTCTTTCCCCAAAAGGTGGTATCGTCAAATATTTGATGCAGGAAATTACGATCTGCGCCCAACTATCTAACATTTATCAACTTACGTAAGTATGCCAGATCGTTGTGGTTATTTGACTTTCACACCTGCTTTTTGTTCTTAACTATCAGTTAAATTAACTTTTACGGGCTGAAGATGCCAAATATCGTGGGCGTATTCGCCAATGGTACGATCTGCGGAAAAGCCACACCCAGCCTAAACAGAGAACTTTGTAATCTACTGAGATTTACTGTGTAAGTCCCCTCGGTGTTTAGATCCCCGATTTCTTTGAGAAATCGGGGATCTTGGCGATCGCGAATAAATTAGGATTGCTACAGCAACTTATCTTTCTGGGGGCAAATCTACTTTGTAAATAGTTTTCCCTGCTAAGTTATGCAGTGTTACTGTCATCACTTTTGTATTTGCATTAATCTTAACTCCTCCAAAAAATTGCAAACCTTCACTTGGTGGTCGATTTGCTTTTGTACCTGGAGGAATGCTTTGGAATTTCAATTCTGGGCCAAAAGTATTTTCTAATTGATTAGGGCCAAATGTACCAGAATTCAAAGGCCCAGCAACGAATTCCCAAAAAGGTTTAAAGTCAGTAAATTGTGCTTTTGCAGGGTTGTAATAGTGGGCTGCTGCATAATGTACATCAGCAGTTAACCAAACAACATTCTGAATATTTTTGTGTTTGATAAATCGTAGTAAATCTGCCAGTTCTAGTTCTCTTCCTAAAGCTGGCCCATCTCCGTTAGCCCAAGCTTCAAAATCTGTGCTACCGTCTCTAACTATTAATCCTAGAGGCATATCACTAGCAATTACTTTCCACGTTGCTTTTGATTTTAGTAATTGCCTTTTTAACCATTGTATTTGTTTGCTGCCCAAAAATTTTGTTTCTTCACTGGGTACTAACTGATTATTGGGAGTATTTGGCCCTCGGTATGTGCGTTCATCCAGCATGAAAATGTCTAATAATGACCCATAGTTGAAGGAGCGATAAATTTCAGTTCGATCTGTATTATTTGTTTCATACCCAATAGGCATGTATTCTAAAAATGCTTGCCTTCCTCTTTGGGCTAGCAAGTTAACATCCTTAACTGTATAACGGTCATCATTGAGAATAATTTGCCCAGGATACCAGTTGTTCCTTGTTTCGTGGTCGTCCCACTGTGCTAAGATGGGCACTTGAGCGTTGAAACGTCTAATGTTTTCATCAAGCAAATTGTAGATATAATTGCCACGAAATTCTGTCAGAGTTTCTGCAACTTTAGATTTTTCTGGTGTAGTAATATTTTTCCAAATTGTACCGTCATCTAAGGTAACGGTTGCTTGAATTGGCCCATCTGCATAAATATTGTCACCCGAATGAATGAAAAAGTCGGGATTCATTTGGCGCATAGTTTCATAAATTTTCATTCCCCCAAAATCAGGATTAATTCCCCATCCTTGACCGGCGGTGTCGCCACCCCAAACAAAGAATATATCTCGCCCATACTTTGGAGGAGTCCGGAAAGTACCATTGGCGGGTAAACTGTAAGTATTTCTATAATCTAAGTCTTGGAAAATTACCCGATAAAATATTTGTCGATCTGATGGTAAATTCCTCAAACAAAGTCGTGCTGTAAAGTCATTATCTTTTAAAGCATTTGGCCCCACAACTCGCCGTACATTTTTAAAAGATTCATTTGTAGAATATTCTACGATCATTTTGGCGGGGCGATCGCTCTTACTCCAAATCACAATGCTATCGTTGGATATATCTCCGGTAGCTACGCCATAAGGTATGCCAGGACGCATTTTTTTAGAAGTAATAATTGCAGGTGCTTTGGCAAAAACTTGCGATTTTGATACCAAATTTGTAGCGATAATTCCGCCTGTTGTGACAGCTGAGTGCAGTAAAAATTGGCGACGATTTACCATATTAAATAAATAACAAGCCTAAGACAACATTACAGAATAAGTGTTTACCATATCCTTCTATGGAAATAAGTAAAGATTGAGTTATAAAAAAGTTAATAAAAAATTTTTATTTTTCGTAATTATCTTTAATATAATCTGTTCTTAAAATTTAGTTAATGTTAAATTAACCTCGACTTTATCTTGACCTACAAGTTAACCTCATTTGAAAACATCTATAGGTGTTGATTAATTAAGTTAGAAAAATAGAACGATGAAGTGTAAATCGCTCGTACTTCATTTTTATTTCCTTGTCTTGTTTACTCGAAGTTATACGTAAAAAGCGATCGCAAACCTTTTTTAACCATGCTACAAACATAATTAGTATTTTTTGTAAAAAATATTACATTAATATACAGTAATTTCCACATAGTATCTTGATTATTTTGTATAATCCTGCGGATTATGCCAATATAATTGGGAAAAATAAGTTTGTAACAATTGATTAAGTTTAAACTTAGCAAAATGGTTGTCTAGGATGTTACCAGAAATATTGCCTCAAAGGTTCAGTATTGAGAGTATGATGGCTACAGGCGGTATAACACAGACTAATCAGCTTAACTTGCGATTAGAGTCAACTTTGCAAGAATTACCCTGTTGGCAGGTTTATGTTGAAATAGACTGCCCAGGCAATGATTTAGTTAAGCTTTTCAAACAAGAGCCTTTACTTCCGGGAATTATTCTTCAGAAAGATCGACAATATGTAGGGATGATTTCACGGCGAAAATTCTTTGAGCAGATGAGCCATCCCTATAGTTTGTCACTATTTTCTCTCAGACCTATTAAAATTCTTTATAAATTTTTCCAACAAGAAATATTAGAGTTATCTGAGGATATTTCCATTGTCAAAGCCACTCAACTTACTTTGCAGCGGTCACACGAAATTGCTTACGAGCCAATTTTAGTTAAAAGTAAATCTGGAAAATATAAATTGCTTGATTTCCATCAATTACTTTTAGGCTATTCTCAAATTCATGTCTTAACTCTGGTTCAATTACAGCACGTAGAAGAACAATCAAGAATTGCCAAAGCAGGGTTTCGGGATCTGAAACAAAACTATAGCAGATTAATTCAGAACGAAAAAATGGCTGCCTTAGGACAGCTTGTAGCTGGAATTGCACACGAAATTAACAATCCAGTCAACTTTATTGCTGGCAATCTTGTCCATGCCATCGAGTATAGTCAAGATTTGCTCAGTTTAATTAGATTGTACCAAGAATGTTATCCCGAACCAGCAACGGAAATTAGAAATGCGATCGCTCAAATCGAACTTGATTTTTTAACTACCGATCTTCCACGTCTTCTTAGTTCTATGAAGATTGGCACAAAGCGAATTGAAGAAATTATTCTTTCTTTGCGAAATTTTTCTCGCCTTGATGAATCTGAAAAAAAATTAGTTGATATTCACGAAGGTATTGATAGTACTTTATTAATTTTACAAAGTCGCCTTAACAATCCTAAAATCGGCAAAAGTATAACCCTGATTCAAGAATATGGAAATCTTCCTTTAGTCGAGTGCTACCCTGGACTACTCAATCAGGTATTTATGAATATTTTAGCGAATGCTATTGATGCCTTAGAAGAACGCATAGAAAGTGAAGGAGATCGGGGAGAGAATTTGACTCCATCCCTTTTACACCCGCAATGTCCAATAACTCCTCAGATTCGGATTTATACCGAACTCAGTAAGGATAAACATGTAATTATTAGGATTGTCGATAATGGTTTAGGAATTCCAGAACATTTACAAGAGCGATTATTCGATCCATTTTTCACCACTAAACCTGTTGGCAAAGGAACTGGATTAGGGTTATCTATTAGCTATCAAATTATTGTAGAAAAGCATAACGGTCAACTAGAATGTATGTCGCTGTTTGGTCAAGGAACTGAGTTCATTATTAAAATTCCAATCGAACAGAACTCGCTTGTTAATGAAAACCAGCCGTAAGATTTTTAGCTATAAGTTCCTGCTTTTTCACTTGGGACTTTTGCAGGTTCTAACTCAATATCATCAATTTTATTAAACTCGCCAGCCCGCCAACTATCTGCCGCATCCTTGATAAAACTGGCAAAGGGAATTGCAATTAACAAACCCAGCACGCCTCCTAATTTAGCCCCCAGCAGCAAAGAAATCACGACCCATACAGGATTTAATCCAGTTAAATTGCCGAGAATTCGGGGTGCAATAATATTAGAATTTATTTGGTCGATCGCAACGGCTACGCCTAAAACTTCCACTCCTAGCCAGAAATTTTGCAAGGCTACCAAAAGACTAACTATAGAGATACCTATTCCCGTACCAAAGGGAAATAGAGAAAACAACCCAATACCAATACCAAAAAGTAGCGCTAAAGGAACTTGCAAAATCCAAAATGCTAGCGTAACTGTCGCCCCCAAAACAGCACCCAATGTAGCTTGACCGATAAAGTAATTGTGAAAATCCTCTCGCAAGAATTGCCGCACTTTTGAGCCAATATTAGTGGGAAACCATTGATAAATTCCATCCCACAGACGTTCGCCGTTCAATATTAGATAGATAGTCAGCACCACCGTCAGCAAGACGTTAAGTACAATACCGATGGTATCAACAGCAAAACCGAGAATTCTTCCTGTAAAAGACTGGAGTTGATTAGATAATCTTTCTAAAATTTCGCTAACTAAAGCACTTAAATTAATAGGTAAGTGCTGTTGACTTAACGCCCAATCCTGAAAAGCTTGCAGTTGTTCGGTACCAGAATCAATCCAACTAGGCAAAATATTAGCTAATTCGTTGAGCTGTTGGATAATCAGCGGCACTAAAGTGATGCCTAGACCGACTATGACCACCACAGTTAAAAGTAACACTCCCCCGATCGCCAAATTACGCTTTACACCTTGTGTTTGCAGAAATTGAATTGGATAGTCCAAGACAAAAGCCAGTAAGATAGCGGCCGCAATAATGTTCACCAAAGGTTGAAAATACTGCACGACCTGGAGCAACAGCCAGCCGTTGAGAATAATAATTGGAAATGCCAATCCTATGCTTAACCATCGTGGCAGTTTGTTTGCTGATTGCATTAGTTGTAACTACTCCACAAGAGTTTTAACTTGATTTTGGCTATTAGCAAGTGGGGAGTGTGGAGAGTGAGGGGGAAAGATTTCTTCCCCATCCTCCCACACTTCCCACACCTCCCACACTTACCGTTTACCCCATGCCCAATCTTATTGATTCTTCTCGATAAAATCCAACATAATTCGCTGATGTATGTCTCCTAAAGGTCGCACTTCGCCAGCATTTTTTGAATAACATTGACCTTGGCGAATATCTTCTGGAGTCAATAATCCCATATCCCAGCCTTCATTCAAAACCAATTGATTTAAATCTACTAAGAGTGGTGCATGAAAAACATGACGGGCGACTTTTTGGTGAGTATAACAGCCAAATTCAACAAAGGAAGGTAAATTATAGCCGATTTCTTCTAAAATTTCTCTTTTGACGGCAACATCCGGTGTTTCCCCAGGTTCGATATGACCGCCAAATAGCGCCCAGCGACCGGGATAACGAATATTAGGGATGTTGTCCCGTAGTTGCATGAGAAATTTGTCTTTTTGGTAGAGAATAGCGATCGCTACATGTATTAGTTCATTGCTCATAATGTTCTTGTTTAATAGCAAAATTATTCTTCTTCCAAATAAATTTCTCCAAGTTCTTTGCCACCTACAGGGATACTTCGGTAGCGAACTTTACCCTTAAACACTACTTGCGATCCCTCTCCCAAACTTTTTTGATTCGTAACAACCCAAATTTTGCCAGTTGTGTCATTTACTTCATAAGCCCACTGCTTCATCAAAGGAGCTTGCTTTTCTACCTTTCCTTGGATGTAAACTGTGGCTTGATTCTTTTGTTTGAGTTTAATATCGCCAATTGGGGTGACATTAGTGCCAAATTTTAAGCTAGTCCCACTCAAGCCAGAGGAAGGTAAATTACCACAACTATAAAGTCCTGCTGCTAAAAAAAAAGCCAACCCTACACGGTAGAGGACAATACTGCGCCCGTACAAGAAGGCAAGGGACAAATTTCTCGTTTGTTGCATGAAAGCCACCGATTGAGCAAATTTTTGCTTCACTGCTTATTTTGTCGCCACTCCAGCCGAGTCAGTTCCTATCTATCGTACTTTGTTCTGAATTGGGCATGGGGCAAACGGTGAGTGTGGGAGGTGTGGGAGGTGTGGGAGGTGTGGGGGGGATGGGGAAGAAATCTTTCTCCCCACACTTCCCCATCTCCTCATCTCCCTTCTCTCCCCACACTTCTCTATATCCCTGATTGCGATCGCGGCTAGTTCGCTGTTTTATTCTTCAGATGACGCTGTAGATCTGAGAAAATGAAGATTCTGGATTTACTGTAAGAAAAACGCTACGACATCAAACAGCAACATAATAATAGTAAAAAGTCAAGGAGTAAGAGTCAAATTGCAAAAAAGCTCCAGGAACGAGAAGTTGGGCTTAGGAAGCAAAAAGAGTAAAGTTTTAATGCTTGTTCGTGAGTATCAAAGACTCATTCACGAATCTTAATTTATACAAAATTATAGTTATAATTATTTTCCTCTACTCATACCAAGTTGCAATCAAATGTAGTATTTACCCCCTGCTTCCCATGCCTAAACTAATATTTTTGAACGCAACTCGGTATCAGCACGCGGCTTCTATCCCTCATCTCCCTACCTCCCCATCTCCCCACTCCCTATTCCCTTCCTGAATAAAACTTGCAACAAAAGACGAAATATAGCTGGAAATTTTTATGAAAACACAAACTGCCAAACTCCTTGATGGGAAAGCTTTAGCTGCAAAAATTCAGCAAGAACTTTCTGTTGCCATTAGTGAATTACAACCAAAAGTTGGACGGCCGCCTGGTTTAGCAGTGCTGATGGTTGGGGATAACCCGGCATCAGCTGCTTATGTACGCAATAAAGAAAAAGCCTGCGCGAAAGTTGGTATAGCCTCTTTTGGCAAACATTTTCCTGCTGAAACTACCCAAGGGGAATTGGAAGAGGTGATTCATACACTCAACCACGACGAACGGGTAGATGGCATTCTCGTGCAGCTACCGTTGCCTAACCACTTGGATGCTGTTGGTTTGCTACATCAAATCGATCCCGATAAAGATGCTGATGGACTGCACCCAGTGAACTTGGGGCGACTAGTACGGGGAGAAACTGGTTTGCGTAGCTGTACCCCTGCTGGCGTGATGCGGCTTTTAGCAGAATATAAAATTCCGTTGCAGGGAAAACAGGCTGTAGTGGTGGGACGCAGTATTTTAGTAGGTAAGCCAATGGCGTTGATGCTGCTAGAAGCTGATGCAACAGTCACCATTGCTCATTCGCGATCGCACGATCTCAAAGCGATCGCTCAGAATGCTGATATTCTAATTGCAGCAGCAGGTCGTCCCGGACTGATTTCTGCTGACATGGTAAAACCGGGCGCTGTTGTGGTAGATGTGGGAATGAATCGCGTCACCGATCCCAGTGGCAACAATCGGCTAGTTGGCGATGTTCATTTGGAATCAACTGCTGCCGTAGCGGGTTTTATCACCCCAGTTCCCGGTGGTGTTGGGCCGATGACTGTTGCTCTATTGTTGCAAAATACATTTGCTAGCTATTCCAGGACAGTAAAAAAGTGAGAAATGATGGACAGACAAGGGGAATTGGGGCATTGGGAGGTGTGGGAGGAGGGAAAAGCAGGAAGGTGTGGGAGGTGTGGGAGGATGGGGAAGAAATCTTTCCCCCCACACTCCCCACACTCCCCCATCTTCCCATCTCCCCATCTTCTTCCCCAACTTCTCATTTTTCGAGTCCCACAGCACCTTAAAATTGTGACGTATAAGACAAAAATCTCAAAATGTCAGGAATTTAAGAATGGTAGCAACTGATAACGTTCAAAAGAAACCAGAGGAAACTGAATTCAACCTAGCAGCCTATCTCAAAGAACGGCAAAAGCTTTGCGATACTGCTTTGGATCGGGCTATTACCGTCGTTTATCCAGAAACAATTTATGAGTCGATGCGCTACTCGTTATTAGCTGGAGGTAAGCGTGTACGCCCCATTCTCTGCCTTGCTACTTGTGAGATGATCGGTGGCACCATCGAAATGGCTATGCCGACGGCTTGTGCAGTGGAGATGATCCACACAATGTCCTTGATTCATGACGACCTGCCGTCAATGGATAATGACGATTATCGTCGCGGAAAGCTGACAAATCATAAAGTTTATGGCGAAGATGTAGCGATTTTAGCTGGTGATGGCTTGTTAGCTCTGGCTTTTGAACATGTTGCCCTTGAAACTCCTGAAAGTGTAACCAGAGATCGAGTATTGCAAGTAGTTGTCCGTCTGGGTCGGGCTTTGGGAGCAGCTGGTTTAGTCGGCGGCCAAGTTGTAGATTTACAGTGTGAAGGTAAATCAGATGTTTCTTTAGAAACGCTAAATTTCATCCACGAACACAAAACAGCTGCCCTTTTGGAAGCTTGCGTAGTTTGTGGCGGGATCGTCGCTGGGGCATCATCTGAAGATGTGCAAAGACTAACGCGTTATGCTCAAAATATTGGGTTAGCGTTTCAAATCGTAGATGATATTTTGGATATCACTGCTACCCAGGAACAATTAGGTAAAACTGCTGGCAAAGACCAAAAAGCTAAGAAAGTTACATTTCCCAGCCTTTGGGGACTTGAAGAATCTCGTGCAAAAGCCCAAGAGCTAATTGTCGCAGCTTGCGCGGAATTAGAACCATTTGGAGAGAAAGCCAAACCACTCCAAGCGATCGCTCATTTTATTGTCAGTCGCAATAATTAGTATAAAAAGGCAAAAGGCGCAAATGCTCGTAGCATAAACTTTTTGTCTATTTTTAACTTACTAGGTAGATTTTGGATTTTGGGTTGAATCTAAATGTTTCCTCAACCAACCACTGCTGCTCATATTACTAACCTAACCACAATACCATGCAGGACATAGGCAACATTTTAGACAACCGGGTGCTGCTAGTTGCTCTGGTAGCTTGTTTAATTGCTCAAGCATTAAAGCTTGTAATCGAGGTAGTCAAAAATCGCAAGCTAAATGTGCGTGTTTTAGTAACAACTGGAGGTATGCCCAGTGCCCATTCAGCTTTAGTTACCGCTCTAGCTGCTGGTGTCGGGGAAAAACTTGGTTGGGCATCTCCTGATTTTGCGGTAGCAATGGTTTTTGCCATCATCGTCATGTACGATGCAGCTGGAGTTCGCCAAGCAGCTGGCAAACAAGCTCGCATCCTCAATCAAATGATTGATGAATTATTTGATGAAAAACCAGACTTTAGCCAAGACCGTCTTAAGGAATTACTTGGACATACACCAGTTCAAGTAATAGCCGGGTCAGCTTTGGGTATAACCGTTTATTGGTTAGCTAGGTCTGCTTATCTAAGCTAAACCAACGAATTTTTGTCTTTTGTGTATTTATGTTAGCGCATAGGTAAGGTAGAGTAAAAATTATTACACATCAACACAGATATTAGTAGGGGCGCAAAGTTGTGCGCCCCTAGCCGTCTACCTTATTCAACTGAGAATCGATATCAAACAGAATTAAAAATTTTACCAATTCTCCAAAATTCGGCAACAGATGCAAAGCTTAAAAGCTAAATATAGCAAGGGACTGGGGACTGGTGACTGGGGACTGGGTGAAAAGTCTTGTTGTATATAAGTTGTCTCATCTGTGAATGTCCTAACCACCTTGTCTGTTGCGATACAATCTGAATTTCTTAATTGCCTAGCTTGCTTGTTACGCCTTGGCGAGTATTACGAATTATGAATTGCTCTCATCAAACCAACGATCGCCTCTACTAATTCATCTGGATCTATTGGTTTGGGAATATGCATTTGAAATCCTGCTGCTAGTGCTTGCTGCTGATTGATTTCCCCAGCATAAGCGGTCAGAGCGATCGCTGGTACGCTTCCTCCTTCTTGAGGCGATCGGTTTCTCACTTCACGCATCAGCATATAACCATCAGTCTTGGGCATTCCAATATCGCTGATTAAAACATCCGGTATTGAGTCAGACAGCGCTTGTAATGCTTCTTGTGCTGATGCAACGGCAGTTACTTCTACACCGTAGTCTTGCAAAATAAACGTTACTAGATCGCGGATATCTGGTTCATCATCCACTACCAAAACTTGAGTGTTTGCGGGGAATGGGGTATCAGGCTCAGAAAATAAAGATTCATTCTCCTCATACCCGATTTGTCCGTTTGCGATGAAAAGGGGTAAGTTTACAGTGAAAGCTGGATTCGACTGTTCTTCAAAACTTTCGGCTTGAACTTTTTCCCCATGCATGATATTAAAATTTAACATCTTCCACACGGCTTATAACTAAACAATACCGACCTAAAGATTAGCCATCCCCTAGTTTGATGAGTATGAGTTTTTAAGCTAAAAAATACAATCTGTCAAAAGGCACAAAAAAAAGAATTCAGAATTCAGAATTCAGAATTCAGAATGGAACCAGTGGAGAATGAGCGCATCAAGTTATAGTGGTGGCTTAGATTTATGGTTGACGCAACAACGCCAAGGGCGAAGTTTTAGCACCGCTTTTTTGGATATAGTGCTTCTTTTTACCTGACAGAGGTTCTAAATCTCATGAAACCTGCACCAATCAATAATCCTACAATTTGTCCAGAGTAAATAACGCCAGATTGATTAACACCAGAAGTAGGAATATTGAGACTACCTATACCATAAAATAGCTGTTGTAAAAACCACCAAAATATATAAAAAAAGGCTGGTACTTCCAGAGGAATATACACAATTATTAATGGCAAAACTGAGTAAATTTTGGCTTGAGGGAACTTAAAGATGTAGGCTCCTAAAACAGCTGCGATCGCTCCATTAGCTCCAATCAATGGTATCGTCAAACTTGGTTGCGCCATAACTTGTACCACTCCAGCGATCGCACCAGCGGCTAAGTACAATCCTAAATAGCGCTTATGTCCGAGAATATTTTCTACAGTCTTACCAAAGACCCATAAAAATAGCATATTTCCCAATATCTGGCTAAAACTTCCATGCAAAAATATGCTAAAAATTAGCGAAAATATACGCCAAAATACAACTATCCAAGCCGCAAAATTCAAAAATATAGCATTTGTAATTGCGCCACTAATCTGTGCTGGAACTAGACCCCAACTATGAATAAAGTACCCCAATTCATCGCTAAACTCTAGTTTCAGTTCCCATAAAAATACAGCAATATTAATGCCAATTAACCAGTAATTAATTATCGGTTTCTGCCAACAGCGAATATTATCACTAATAGGAATCATGGATTTGTCATTAGTTATTAGTCATTAGTCATTAGTCATTGGGCATTGGGCATCGGTTATTCCTCCCACACCTCCCACACCTCCCACACTTCCCTTGCCTCCCCATCTCCCCACACTCCCCCTTAACCTGTGGCAGAATCAAAATCAGATCGCATCGCAATTACACTGGGCAAACGAGATGCTGGGAAACACACTTGTTGGAAGATACCAAATTATTAGTAACTTGGGAGGTGGGGGTTTTGGTGAAACTTTTGTTGCTTATGATACTCAATTACCTGGTTCGCCTCAATGTGTGGTTAAGAAACTCAAGCCTCAAGCAAATGACCCAGTAACTTTGGAGACGGCTAGGCGTTTATTTGATACAGAAGCTCAAGTTTTGTATAAATTAGGAACTCACGATCGCATTCCCCAACTTTTAGCTTATTTTGAAGAAAAGGCCGAGTTTTATCTCGTACAGGAATTAATCGCAGGTCACGATTTGAGCGAAGAATTAACGCCGGGGAAAACCTGGAATCAAGACCAGGTGATTTCATTTTTACAGGAAATTTTGACAATCCTAGAATTTGTCCATCAACAGAATGTAATTCACCGCGATGTCAATCCCCGAAATATCAAGAGACGTGATGCTGATGGCAAGTTAATCTTAATTGATTTTGGCGCAGTTAAACAAATTGCTACCCAAGTTATTACTCCCCAAGGTACAACTCAATGTACTGTTGCGATCGGGACACCGGGATATATTCCTAGCGAACAAGCTCATGGTACGCCAAAATTAAGCAGTGATATCTATGCTACAGGTATAATCGCTATTCAAGCTCTCACAGGATTATCTCCAGAAGAATTAGTCAAAGATGCTGAGACTAATGAAATTATTTGGCAAAATAAAACCACAGTTACATCAGAATTTGTCGAATTTTTAGATAGAATGGTGCGCTATGATTTTCGAGAACGCTATTCTTCGGCAACGCTGGCATTAAAAGCACTGCAAGAGTTAACACAACCCCTGCCTCAAACAATAGCATTGACTCCGATTTCACCACCAAATATTTCACCACCAAATAAGATAATAAATGCTCAACCGAAAAAAGGTTTCTTAAGTAAGTTTCTATTAGCAATACTTTTGTTTGGTGTCACAGGAATAGCATCAATATTGATTTTAAATCACGTTAATTCTAATAATGCTATAGAATTATCTAAACAAGGAAATACGCTTTTTGATTTGCAACGCTATCAAGAAGCATTAGCAGTATATGAAAAAGCAGTTAATATTAGACCAGATTATGCGCAAGGATGGAATGGTCAAGGGAAAACGCTTTATGAATTAAAAAAATACAAAGACTCTTTAGCAGCGTATGATAAAGCAATTCAAATCCAACCAGATTATTTAGAAGCTTGGATTGGCAGAGGTTTTGTATTGGGAAAATTACAACGATATCAAGAAGCGATCGCTTCTTTTAACAAAGCCTTAGAATTAAAAAGCGACAATTCCCAAGTCTGGAATGCTAAAGGAGAAGCTTTCAGAAATTTAGGGCAATACGACCAAGCAATTGAATCTTATGAAAAAGCGATCGCATTGAAATCAGATGATTTTGAAGCTTGGTATAAAAAAGGATTAGCTTTACAAAATTTAAAACGATATGATGATGCGATCGCTGCTTATCAAAAGGTTGTGGAATTGAAACCAGAGTACGTGTCAGCTTGGTATAACTTGGGAAATGCTCTAGTCAATTTACAACGCTATAAAGACGCATTTACAGCTTACGATAAAGCGGTACAATACAAACCAGATTTTTATCAAGCTTGGTTGTCTAGAGGTAACATACTCATGAATTTACAACGTTACCCCGAAGCAATTGAATCTTTTAATCAAGTAATTAAATACAATCCTAGTAACTATCAAGCATGGTATAATTTAGCCTGGTCGCAACATCAAACTCAACGCTATGACGCGGCAATAGAATCTTATAATAAAGCTGCAAATCTGAAGAGAAACGATTATCGGCTTTGGTATAACTTGGGAAATTCACAATTTAACTTGCAAAAATACGAAGACGCGATCGCATCTTACGATCGAGCAGTTCGCTACAAACCAGACCATTACGAAAGCTGGTATAGTAAAGGCAATGCTCTCTTAAATTTGCAACGCTATCAAGATGCGATCGTTGCTTACAATCGAGCAATAAAATATAAGCCTAATTATCATCAAGCAATAAACGCCCGCGACCAAGCTCAAATTCAACTGCAAAGCGAAAAATCAAAGCCTGTAACTGTACCACTTATCCCACTTCCTAATTCCACCAATCCACCACAAACAAACCCACAAAATTGAGCGTTTAACACTGAGTCTAAGACAGAGGGAAGCACTTTCTGCAATTCAAAATGCTTCCTTCTCTGCGGCTCTCTTGCCTCGTGCGTGAGATAAAAATGATAGATTAAATTACTCCAACTTATTGAATATTCAACTCTTGCAACTGATTTTCTATCTTGAAATATCTAATCTTCCGAGATGATTCTCTTTTTACAGAAGCTAGCTGACTATTTTGAGCTATGAAGCGTTGCTTTCGAGTATACTCATTTAATTTAATTTGAGCTTCAGAGTAAACTAAAGTATCATTGGGAATATTTTTGAGTAACTTTACAGCCCGATCGAACTCACCAATAGATGCTTGATAGTAAGCTTTATTTAAAAAATAAGCTGCTCTGATTTGCCGTTTGCGATTGTACTCAGCCAATTTATCTTGAACTATAGCACCAGCAGAACTTTCTTTAGGAATTTGACGCAAATATCGTAATGCTGCTGAGAAATCTTTAATACTGGCGCTATCGTAAGCTTTTGCTAATAAATCTTCAGTTTGTGCTTGAATCTTAATGTATGCTTGTTCGATTAATTTATCTGTTTTAGATTGCCAATATAAAATATTTGGAGTTAGACGAGCCGCATCAATTACATCTGACCATCTACTTTCATGATAAGCTGTTAAAGCTATTTGGTATTGTTGTGCAGCTACTTGCCATTGTTGTTGCCATTCTTCGATTGTAGCTTGAGCTTCTGGATAAATATTGCTCTGGGAAGGAATTGATTTAACTAATGCGATCGCTTCTTCTAAATCTCCTGCTTGATATTCTTTTTTTGCTTGCGATAAAGTTTCTGTTTCTGAGTAAGCAGGTGAATTATTAATTAAAGAATATACACCAAACCCCATTAACAAAGAATTTGCTGCTAGCCCTACTTTCATCCCTGTCCATAACGGCGATAATTTTAAAGAGGTAGAATTCTCATAAGTAGCATCTTCACTCGTAGGTTCTGCCAAAAAATCATCATCTACTGTTGATATTTCTGATGACTGAGTTTCCCATTTCATTTGTTGGAGAACCCGCAGAACTTCAGTTGCAGACTGAAAACGGTCTTGATAATTGTAGCGGATCATCTGACTCAGAACAGCAGCTAAATAATCATTAACTGGGGTACTTGAAGAACGCCAAATAATCTCATTAGTATAAGGATCTACCTTTAATTGTAGTGGTTCTAGCCCAGTTAATGCCTGAATAGCAATCATTCCCAAAGCATAAATATCGCTATTAGGCTGTGTTTCGCCAATAAATTGTTCTGGTGGTATGTATCCCAATGAAGTCACAGGAATTTTATGAATAGGTAATTCTGCACCTATACCAAAATTAATAGATTGGATTGAACCAAAATCAATTAAAACCAGCTTATTATCGCTAGCCCGTCTAATTAAATTTTCTGGTTTAATATCGCAATGGATAACGCCTTGAGAATGAATAAATTCCAGAATACCTAAGACATCTAATAAAAATTCTACAACTTCGCTTTCACTCCACAAACAGCCCCAATTTTGAATTATGGGCAATTCCGCAGTCAGCGCATGTCCTTCAATATACTCTTGTACTAAATAAAATCGCTTGTTTTCTTCAAAGCAGGCGATAAATTCAGGAATTTGCGGATGGCTTCCTAGAAGCTTGAGAGTTTCAGTTTCAGTTAAAAACAATAATCTCAGCGTGTCCAAGTAGTTGGACTCAAAACTGCTAGCTTTTATCAGTTTAACTACGCATTTAGGATTATCTGGGTAATCTACATCCAGGGCAATGTATGTTTGCCCAAACACCCCTGCACCAAGGCTTTGGACAATTTGGTAACGCCCTTGTAACAATTTACCAATGATGTGGTGGATCATAACCTGGTTACTCAGTGAGTCATTTTATTTAGTTTTTCTGACATTACCTCCTAATTTCCGGAAAGCATGAGACAATCTTTGATTTATCCCGCCTTAACCCTTTTTCAAGAAAGAAGGTAGCAAGCACAAGGCAAGAGTATTTAACTTGTTGCTTCCATCTATAACGGAAGTGAGTGCCTCCATCACCGGCCTCTATCATCTTGGGAGGATAAAAATAAATGTAGGTTGAATTTCGTATGCCTAACTATACATCAAATTGCAATGTAAAATGATGCAGAGTTTTTTGGATGGACAAGGAACGGGAGCAAGCCTTTTCAGCAATTCAGGATGCGATCGCTACTGGTATGAAAACGCGATCGCTTTTTGAGATTTTGTCAAAAATTCTGGTTAAATATTGTGCTGGCGGTAACAGTATTACTACTAGTTTTTGTTTTTAAATTATTCATATAAATCATTGCATTATTTATTTTGAATTGCTAAATTTTTCTTGCAAAAAGTAAATTAGACGATTTTTATTATGGATTGTAAAGCACTGTGTTAGTGGTAGGAGAGTGTTATTCCAAGCACTATAAAATACATTGAAGATTTTCTAAGAATTTTATCAATAGATTTTACTTTTTCAAGCCTTTTTATATATTTATAGAATAATAAGTATATTGGCAAAATTCAAATCAAATACATAAACTTAGGTAAAGTATAGTGCTACAAGACTAGATAAATAACCTATAACTTTACACTTGCTTATAAATTTGGATTTATTCAAATCAATCTACTTAAAGCTGAAATTCTGTAAAAAGTTATAAATTACAGCAAAAAATTTGTTTTTTAATTTTTTAACTGCTTTTTGCTCTATCCTGAAAAGGAGATAAATAAATGAAAATTAAATGGCATATCCTGGGATTTTCGCTTGGTTTGCTTATTATTGAAGGTATTTGGCAGACTTCTGTAAAAGCACAAATAGCGATCGGCGGATTTTTTATAAAAAACGAATTATCCAACAGATGCCTTGATGTATCTGGAAGTCCTGGCATAAATAACGCTTCGCGAGTGCAACTGTGGGATTGTGAAGAGTCTGGATTTAGCGGTGACGGTGCGCCCACAGATCAGAAGTGGGAATTCACTGCTGGAGGATTTCTCAAAAATGTATTATCTAACAAATGCCTTGATGTAGTTGGAGATCCTGCCACAGCTAACGGTTCATCATTGCAACTGTGGGATTGCGAACTAGCTGCATTGACAATCAATGGTATCCGCACAGATCAAAGATGGGGATTGATTGCTGGGGGATATATCACAAATTTATTATCCAATAAATGCCTTGATGTCGCTGGAGATCCTGCCACACTTAACGGTTCATCATTGCAATTGTGGGATTGCGAACTAACTGGACTTAGCATCAATGGTTTCCCCACAGATCAGAAATGGCGGTTAGTACCATAATTCAAAAAATGTTGTGAATTTCACTAGAGCGAAAACTTCTGTAATTCTAGAAATTTTCGCTCTATTGAGCGTACTTGAATAATTTGAAATCTACTGTCAGGCGATCGCCAGATTTTACCTTTCATTAAATATAGCTTTACTTTTAATTAAACAAGAATATCTAGGAAAATATAGCGACCTGAATTTTGAAATTCACAATTGCTCTTAAGATTTATATATGATATTGTCAAAATGACTTTCAGGATTAAGTTTTCGGCTCTGGTCTGGTAATATTTAACACAGGGAAAAACTTATGTATCGATTCCAGATCGGCGCACATACCCAAACTGGTGAATCCATAGGTATTGTAGGTTCTACTACCGAGTTGGGACTGTGGGATATCAAAAAATATGTTCCTCTGCGTACAAGTCCCGATCGCTATCCTTTATGGTGGACAGATAAAGAAATCAACTTTGCGCCATTTTTAGAGTCTAGTAATGGCGAGAAAATTGAATATAAGTATGTGCGTATAGACTCTGACGGCAGCGCGCGCTGGGAAGCTTTCGGTTTTAACCGATGGATACCAATTGACCCTGAAAATCGCTCGAAAACAATTATTGTGGATGATGGCGCATTCGGTTATTTGCAGCCTTATCCCTTTGGATATTTTGCTCAAGAACCTGCCAAAATACCTGCAAACGAAGATTCCGAGAAACTAAAAATCGTAGTTCTTGGCAGTTCCGTTGCTTTCGGCCATAAAGCTTGGCTCTTCAGAGGTTGGGCTTGGCTATTAGGACAAGCTTTGCAGGAAAAATACGGACATCAAGTTGTAAATGTGTCTGAAGCTGGGGCGAATGTCACCAGAACAATCAATCGATTTGCCTCAGTCGTCATCCCAGAAAAACCAGATATTGTAATTATTGCCCTGTCTCTAGGTAACGAAGGGTTAGCCTACTGTCTCC
Source organism: Nostoc sp. DedSLP01 (assembly GCA_034530875.2). Taxonomy (GTDB): domain Bacteria; phylum Cyanobacteriota; class Cyanobacteriia; order Cyanobacteriales; family Nostocaceae; genus Nostoc. Next base: position 16,330 of record JAVRCJ020000028.1, on the reverse strand, counting down.
CCCACGAACGCCGCGCAGTTCAACGGCGATTTGAAAGTGGTTTACAACAGCTGGTGAAAATGACGCGGGATCTGGGCGCACGTCCAATTCTCGGCGGAGTCTATCCTCACAATGATTATTCGCCGGAACATTACTGGCTGTTGAAAGACACGCATAACCGGATGCTAAATTGGGGCGTGACTATATTTGATTGGTTGGCAGCATTAGATAACGGTCAGGGACGCTGGAAAGATGGCATATCTTTCGATCCGGCTCATCCCAACACCGTCGGGCATCGTCTAATGTATGAGTGCATCGATTTGAATTTATTTGCGATCGCCAAAACCGAATTGACAAAAGAAAAACAACGCTTCCAGCAGCCAAATCAAGTTACCGTCTATCTTGACTATACAGGTTTTTATGTCTCTGCCTGTATCGATGAAAAGCGTTTGCGCATCGTCAATCCATCGAAATATACCTACACCATTGCTCCCTATTGGCAAGAACTCCAAACAGCACTACAAAACACGGCAGGATTGACCCCTGGTATCTACATTGCCAAGTCTGCACAGCCAGGGATACTCCCCTTCTTTACTGTCCAAGATAATGGGGCGATCGCCACCACAATGGACATTCCCCCTGGTGCAGATTTAGAATACACTGCCGCCTTCAATCTTTTTTCGCCCAGCAACTCAAACCTTTTATTTTATGACGGACATCTGGGCATTTTACAAGCCGACGAACGCCACCTCTGGGTAATTAACGAATCAGACAACGAATACAACATTCATCCCATGTGGCCAGAGATCCGCCAAGCACTCAAAGCCTTACCATCGGGTGTTTATGAAGATTCACTGCATCCCGATATCCCCTTCCGTACCATGATGATTGGCAACAAGGGGCTGGAAAGTAGAGTGAAAGCACTACCCAAGTCAGCGATACTGTTTGAATATAAATGTAAATTATCGGATATCAGCCGAATTGCGATTTTGCCACTGGGCGATCGCTGTGCCGTCAGGATGATGCTGTATAAAATGGAGTACGACGGCCCGGCATTCCCCTTTGATTTAACGCGCACTACCAAGATTGCAGACATCGCAGATATCATCGAAAATCGTTTTTATGATATGTGGAACCCTGCTTTTCTGCATTACAATGCCGATGCGTGCAGAATCTACCATAGTAAATGGACGGGTTTATCCTTTGCCCATGAAGTCGAAGACACAGACGATCCTGTAAACGATATGTCTCCCGTCTACGAACGGATGCGGGTTCGCTACAGCGCACGCTCCCAAAGGTTTTGGTACACATTGCAAAATTGCGACAAAGCACTTTTTGTCCGTACAGGTATAGCAGATCGTAATGGTGCAATGGATTTGGTCGATAAGCTAAAAAAACAATGCCAGGAAAAGCCATTTCACCTGCTGCTGCTTTCTCCCCAATCTAGCGATGAATTTTTAGGTCTTCCCAATGTACTGCATTACAACGTAGAGTTTAATCCCGATCGCATGTATGACGATTTAGGACACTGGATGTACTGCACCCAGGTAATGCGAGAAATTTTAGAATCCCTTGGCGTTTCTAGTAAAAACCTGTTTTGGTGTCCGCCGAATCCTCCAAAGGATGAGGTAAAAGGATAGCTGATTCTCAAACGAATGCCACTAGTTAAGCGCAAACCCTTGATATGGTTGGCTTATAGGGTGTGGGGTGTAGGGTGTGGGGAATTAAGAAGATGTTGAACTTTTTGGCGCAATCCAAATTAAATTGTCTTAAACACTACACCCTACACCCTACCCCCTACACCCTGCCCTGACGAGATTTCATCTTTTCTTAGTGCCATTCGATTCTCAAACTTCATAGATGGCAAATCAAGGATTAATGCGTTCTTGCAACGATATAATCTGCGATCGCCATTAGAGGTTGTGCCTTATCTCCAAAACCAGCAACTTCACCTTTGGCTAGGTCAACTAATTCTTGACTTTTGCGTTTTGATTCTTCAATACCCCATAAACTGGGGTAAGTTACTTTCTGTGCTTTTTGGTCTTTACCCGGAGTTTTACCTAGTTCTTCTTGAGTTCCAGTAATATCAAGCACATCATCTACAATTTGAAAAGCTAGACCAATGTGACGAGCATAAACAGAAAGTCTTTGTAAAACAGAATCACTCGCTCCTGTTAACATCGCCCCTGAGAGAACTGAGGTTTCTAACAAAGCTCCAGTTTTATGAGTATGAATAAAGTCGAGGGTTTTGAGATCGATATTCTGTAAACCCTCAGATTGCAAATCAGCAACTTGACCGCCGACTAAACCTGTTGCTGCCATAGTGTGGCTTAACTTAACAACGACTTGCAACAGGTGCTCTGCCGGAACTTGTTTTGTTTGCACGATTAAAAACTCAAAGGCGTAAGCTAAAAGTGCATCGCCAGCTAAAATTGCAATATTTTCACCATAAACTTTATGGTTAGTTAGCCTACCTCGCCGATAATCATCGTTATCCATAGCAGGCAAATCATCATGCATCAGAGAAAAGGTATGACACATTTCTAAAGCGCAGGCAGTAGGCATTGCCATCTCTAATGTGCCACCACAGAGTTCGCAACTTGCTAAACACAGAATTGGGCGTAAGCGTTTTCCTCCAGCTAATAGAGAATACCGCATAGACTCGTAGAGAATTTCTGGATAAGCCACAGTAATTGAGCGATCGAGTTCTGCTTCAACTAAAGCCTGCCGTTCTGATAAATAAGCTTTTAAATTAAAGCTAGTGTCTGTAGTAGTTTGCAACATTGATTTTGGCATATAAAACTCTCGTATATAAAGCAGTCTCAATCAAACAATTTTCACAACCATGCATGAAAAAGGGTGTAGGGTGTGGGGTGTAGGGAAATAAGCGCCTCCTTAGAAAGAAACCCCTTGTTTTAAGGTATGAAAGTCAAAAATTCTATCTCTCAAACTCTTACTCTCTGCGTGAAACAAGTTCATATTTTCACTGAGCAACGTCGGTATTACTTATGTTCGCACTCATATTTACTTTTCTTGATTTTTTTCCTACACCCCACACCCTACACCCTACCCCCTACCCCGATCGGGTTTCGTCTTAAGTAAGTAATATTCGGCTCAGCGCCCAATCTCAACATCCTCGAGAATGCCGAGTGCATCAGGGACAAGAACCGCAGCAGAGTAATAAGCTGTCACAAGGTAGGAGATGATAGCCTTTTCGTTGATACCCATGAATCGGACAGACAGACCCGGTTGGTATTCATCAGGGATACCAGTTTGATGTAAACCAATCACACCTTGGTCATCTTCACCAGTGCGGAGTATCAAGATAGAACTAGTCTGATTCTTAGTAATCGGGATTTTGTTAGAGGGAAAAATCGGTACATTGCGCCACGTAATTATCTTAGTGCCATCAACATCAATGGTTGGTGGATAAATGCCCCGACGGTTGCACTCTCGACCGAAAGCTGCAATAGTACGCGGGTGAGCCAAGAAGAACTTCGATTTCCGCCGGCGGGTAACCAGTTCGTCAAGGTCATCGGGAGTAGGGGGGCCGCTACGGCTATAAATGCGCTGTTTGAAATCCGCATTGTGCAGCAACCCAAATTCGCGGTTGTTGATCAACTCGTATTCTTGACGTTCCCGCAATGCCTCGATAGTCAGTCGCAGTTGTTCTTCTGTTTGGTTATACGGTTCGTTGTACAGATCCGCAACTCTAGTACTCACCCGTAACACAGTCTGAGCAATGCTCAATTGATATTCGCGGGGTGAGAGTTCGTAATCAACAAATGTTGTTGGTAACGTCGTCTCTGTAGGATGAGCGCAGGATAAGGCTATTAAAGCTTCTCCGTATTTGTTTTGTGGTTGTTGGGCGCGAGTCCGAAACTGCTCAACTTGAGCCTGCAAAGCACTGGACTGATTGAGCAGTTCTCGAAATGCCTGTTGTGGTAGTGCCAATATTGTGCATTGGGTAACAGCTGTGACTGTAAACTTCCAATTGCTGGTTTCTGGCTCAACTAATATCTGTTCGCCAAAATAATCGCCGTCAGCTAGCACATCCAACAAAGGCTGCTCGTCATACTTGCCAACACCAATCTTGTTAACCTTGCCATGCGCGATCGCCACAAATTCATTAGCTAGTTGACCTGCCTGGACTATAATCTCACCAGGCGCAAACTCCCGCTGAACAAACCTACCTGCCAGTGCGCTCAGTAGACCAACATCGTTAAACCCTCGCAGCAATGGTAACTCAGTCAGTTTCTCCGGAATTACCTGGACGTCGGCTCCGGTATTAGTGAAACTAATTCGCCCATCACCCACAGTATAGGTCAACCGCCGATTCAACCGATAAGTGCCAGCCTTAGTCTGCACCCACGGCAACATCTTCAACAACCACCGCGGTGTAATTTCCTGCGTCTGCGGTGCAGATTTAGTTGTTTTGGACAAATTGCGCGCTGCATCTTTACTCAAACTCAGTTGAGGTTGTCCGCCCTCAACTGAACTGTTCGATTCAATAAAATCCGTCATTACCTCATCCTCTAGCTAACAATTTTGGATTTTAGATTTGTTCCACGTAGCTTGCTCGTCGGGGAGCGAGTATAAATCACAAACGTGTTGAAATTTTGAATTTTGAATTTTTCAATCCAAAATCCAAAATCCAAAATCTAAAATTCAATCACTTAGCGCCCGATTTCCACATCTTCAAGGATGCCGAGCGCGTCAGGAATCAGGACGGCTGCTGAGTAGTAGGCAGTAACCAAGTAAGAAATAATCGCCTTTTCATCGATACCCATGAAGCGCACAGACAAACTTGGTTGGTACTCATCGGGGATACCAGTTTGATGTAAGCCGATGACGCCTTGTTTTTCCAAACCTGTGCGCAGCAAAAGCACAGAACTGGTGCGGTTATTGGTGATGGGAATCTTATTGGAAGGAAAGATAGGTACGCCGCGCCAAGCTGTAACTTGATTGCCGTTGATATCTATACTTTGTGGATAAACGCCTTGGCGGTTGGCTTCGCGGCCTATGGCTGCAATGGTGCGGGGGTGAGCTAAGAAGAATGACGGCTCTTTCCATACTGTGGTCAGCAGTTCGTCGAGGTCGTCTGGTGTGGGTGCCCCAGTGCGGCTATAAATGCGTTGTTTCAAGTCGGCGTTGTGCAGCAATCCGAATTCGCGGTTGTTGAGTAATTCGTATTCCTGACGTTCCCGTAATGACTCGATAGTTAGTCGCAGTTGTTCTTCTGTCTGGTTGTACGGTTCGTTGTACAGGTCAGCAACGCGAGTACTGACTCGCAACACCGTTTGAGCGATGCTCAATTCGTATTCGCGGGGTGCAAGTTCGTAATCAGCGAAAGTTCCTGCTAAGGGAGTCTCTTGGGGATGATTGGCTGCTAGTTGAATGGCGGCTTCACCTTCGGGAGTCTGTGGCTGACTCAGACGAGTGCGGAACTGTTCGACATGAGTTCGCAGTGCCTCGGACTGACCGACGAGCCTCTCAAACGCTTGTTGGGGCAATGACAAAACTATGGTTCTGGTAATTGCTTTGAGGGTGTACTGCCAGGTGTCCTCGGACTGGGCCACAGTTTCATCGCCGAAATGGTCGCCGTCAGCTAGCACATCGTAGACGATCTCTTCGCCATACTTGCCAACACCAATTTTGTTCACCTTACCACGAGCAATTAGAATTATGCGATCGGCGGGCTGACCAATCTCAACGATTACATCGTCTGGGGCGTACTCTTGCTGCTGAAACTGGTTTGCTAAGCCTGTCAAGACATCAACTTCGCTAAATCCGCGCAGTAAGGGCAATTCAGTTAGTTCTTGAGGAATTACCTGTACTGCTGCTCCAGTATTGGTGAAACTGACTCGCCCATCACCTACGGTATAACTCAAGCGACGGTTGACTCGAAAAGTGCCACCTTTAGTTTGTACAAAAGGCAACAACTTTAATAACCACCGGGATGTAATTTCCTGGGTCTGCGGTGCAGATTTGGCCGTTGTCGCCAAATTACGCGCCGCTGCTGTACTTAAGGTTAAGTGGGGCTGCTGATTTTCTGCATCGATATTGCGATCGCTAGAATAAGTCACAATTCAATCCTCTACTTTTTAGTTACTAGAAAAAAAATCAAGTTTCACCTGACGACCGACTCAGATTGAGCTAATCTTTTGTTCTTAACAACGAGCCGATTTTGATACCTGAAGTCCCTAACCCTGTCGGGCCGCTCGGGAAGTTCTGCACTACTGGCTGAACATTGGTTTGAGTTGTTTGCTGAGCGACACTTGGCGTACTTTGGCTGGCGATATTGCCTGAGCCTGTGGGCTGTTGGAGTAACCGTTTTTCGTTTGAGTTATTCCGCAATTCAAATTCCTTATAGCGGTCTACTGCCCTGTGCCATTTGAGTACTCCACACATCCACTGCTCTAGTTTCTTGATGTATCCGTACAGTTTCTTTCGGGCATTTGTATCCAGGCCGAAATCATCGCACAAGACAGGGACTTCAGTAGCAACAATATGTTGAAACTCAAGGGCGCGGGAGGTCATCAGGTCGTTAACAACTGCGACAGCATGAGGAATATCGCAGTTCAGGAAATTCTGAACCGCCAGCACACCGTTGTTAATCTCGCCCTCAAATTCGATTTCTTTCTGATAAGAGAAAACATCATTCGTCAAACAGGCGAAGTCGGCGGCTGAATTATCAATTCCCTGCATGGTTCGAGTGGCGAAGATCTCTGGTGGAATTTCGTCCCCTTGGGAAAGTCGAGACAGGCTCATGGTTAAATCGGAGCCAAAGGTCTTACGGCGCATTTCCACATAGTCGATTGGGTCGGGAATCCGATTTTGGATTTGGTTAGCTAGTTCCCATAACCAACTTTCCGTCATATCTTCGATCGCACGCCGGAACAGACGACGAGCATTAGCTGTCATCGGCCCTGCCGTCCTTGCCCAAATATCCCCTAAACCTCGTTCGACTGGGTTAGTCGCTTCGGGAGGGGGACTCCCATCGAGGGGCATAAAGGCGGATAACCGAGCATTAAAGAGTTTCGCCCCTGCCATGTTGCGGCTATAACCATACAGTGCCGGGAAGTAGTCATCAGCATAAGTTCCCCACACTAGCCAACAAGCCGTTATGTTCAACTCATCACTCTTACCATTGGGATGAATATAAGCACCGCATAAAGCTACGTCAGCCACATCGAATTTGTGGTCATCCCAGATGTAAATGCTGGGCATCCCTGGCAGTGTGTCCAGCATTCCCATTTGACGCGCCCATTCTTTAGAATGCCGTCGAGCCTCTTGTAGATGGGGATTCAAACTGGTGGAGAAGGGCATATAAAACTCAGGCAAGCTTACTGGCCCTACAGGCTGATAGGGAATATATGTAAAGCTTTGGAAGCGTTTTAGTCCCAAACTATCGTATAAGGCTCCTAAACGGGATGCAGATGTGCCTAGTCCAGTGGGGCCGCCTAAAAACAAGCTTGCTATGGAAGATTTGTCTGATGTCTTGTTCATGTAGCGGCTCGATCGCATGTGCCACTCATGACCCCCCGACTGCCAATCCTGAAGTCCTTTGGCATATAGGAAGACTTTCAGACGCTCATCAGGAGTCAGACCATATTCCTCAAACAAGGAAGGAAGCTCAGTGACAAAGGTGTTCTCGAACTGTTGCACCCGAGATGTGAGTAAGTCGTTAGTATGGTTGGCCGCCTCTTGGGTACTCACATTGAGGAATCGTTCTAAGACCAAGATACAGTTAGCATTTTCCCCTTCTTCTTCTACTTCTCTTTGATAGGAGAAGATGTCATTTCGCAGATGTACGCCGTCAGAAAAGGTGTCTTTGAGGACACGCAAGGGTCGAGTGCGGGCGATCGCAGCCGGAATTTCTGCCCTAACCGCGTGTTCTACTAGGTTGGCTGACCAAGGCGCTCCCCCTACCTTACGGCGCATTTCAATGTACTCAACGGGGTTAGCGACTCGATGCTGGCTAATATTAGCGAGTTCCCAGAGAGATTCTTTGAGAAGATTGATAGTACTCTCAGTAAATCGGATTACCCAGTCTTGGGAAGCATTGGGGATGGTACGGGCCCAGAGGTCTACTAAACCCCGTTCTACGGCGTTAGTAGGTTCTGGCGGCGTTTCTTGGGGCTGCACGGGCATAAATGCTGGTAACCCATTCAGGTACTTCTTAGCCCCCGCCGTATCTTGGGTACGCTTGTAAAGATCGAGGAAGTGATCGTCGAAGAAAAATACCCAAACATACCAGTCAGTTACCAGATTGAGCATAGGTTCATCGGCATCTGGATGAGTATATGCACACAATAATGCATAGTCATGGGCATCGAACTTACGTTCATCCCAAATCCCATAATCTTCCGATCCCTCTTCCCCGCCCAAAATCCCCATTTCATAAGCCCAAGCTTTAGAATGTACCCGTGCCGCTTCCAGATTTGGGTTTAGCCGTGCCGGCCAAGGTACATAAAAACTCGGCAACTCAAAAGGTTGGTTGCTTGAAGTCATTGTTTGTTTAAACCTATCAGTTTCAGGTCATTGTCTTGATTTAAGTTGTGTTAAATTGGCATTTTTGTACAAATTACTTTTGAAGAAATGTTCCGCCACCACTACATAGTTATTGACCTTGCCATGCCATATCAAAATCCTGTAATTCAAAGGATTGCATATTTCATATTTAGATACTCTCTAATATTTTTGCTGCGTTGTTTGCACAATCAAACTTTTTCATACTTACAGAAAAAAAGCAAGAGATAGAATCAGAAACTTAAGCAGACATTTAAAGCGAAGAATGAAGAATAAAAAGACACTTAAGACAGTTAAGACAGTTAAGGAGATATTTAAATCCAAATTTGAGGACAATTAAGACAGTTAAAACACTTAAGCAAAAAATTAAAGATTTATTAAAGAAAAATTATTAATCTTAAATTTTTTACAATAAAAATAGTTCCAATAAGTAGATCGTGGTGAATATTTATTCTCAAAATAAGGCAGGAGGCAGGAGGCAGAAGGCAGAAGGAAAGAGGGTTTTAGTTAAATTAACATTTCTTAGTATAGTTTGATTTTTTCACATCGACTTACTTATTACTTTGGTGAAAAATTGGCAAAGCTGTGATAGCAGGCAATATGCTTAAAGTCTTACCCTAAAAGATTTCAACGAAGAGCCACGTTGTATATTGGCAATAGCGATACACAGAGGATATGAAGTTATTGAAGAATTCTTCTTCAAATTGCTTTTGTATGACTGCATATTCCAAAGAAATTTTTTCAATCTTGTCTAGGCCAGTATTTGCCAGCTTCAAACTTACAAACACCTCTATAGCAGCAATCACAGCACTAGGAAAGCCTTCTTCATGATTTTTCATAAATTATAATAAGTCTTGAGAACTTTGCACCTGACCTTGTGAATTGAGAAAGTAATCAAGATTTTCATTTTTCGCGATCGAAGCTGCAAACACAGCAGCACATTCAGTAGATGGTGAAGAACCAAGTACAAACTGTGCATAGGCTTTAGACATATTCTTTTGCAAGTATATAACTTAGCGATCGCTATTATTTACCTATACGCATAAAATTCCATCTGTGGTGTTTAACAAACTCTTTCTCAGGTCGAACTCAAATTACTTGCATCTACCTTAAATTTCATGCTAAACAGCAAATAGCATAATATGGGCTTGCCGGTTATTTTTTCAATAAAGCTATGGCTACTCATGATGTCGAATCTCGGTATCAGTATCTCGCACTAAAGGCTTTACTCCAGTCTTTTTCTCAAAAGGCTGGTATTGCAGTAGCCTTTGTTGGCTGTGCTGTGATTGTTGGCTGGATCGAAGATATTACAGTTTTCAAAAGTATTTTGCCAGGATGGGTAGCTATGAAAGCTAACACAGCTATCTGTTTGATTTTGGCAGGAACATCTTTATGGTTGTGGCATTGGCAAGGGATGATTGGTGTCAAACGTCACGCTGCTCAAGCTTGTGCCTTTTTTGTTTTGCTAATTGGTTTGTTAACATTAATTCAGTATACCTTCAACATAGACCTTGGCATTGACCAAATCTTTTTTCAAGCCAAGGTCGATCCAGTAGGTGATGCGGCTCCTGGTCGTATGGCAGTCCATACAGCGTTTGTTTTTGTATTATTTGGATTAAGCTTGCTGCTGTTGAATCTGGCTGCTCCTCAATATTTACTAGCCCAGCTATGTGCAATATTCGCATTTTTCATTGCTGGAATGGGGCTTTTGGGGTATGTGTATGGTAATGCACTTTTGTATAGATTTGGCTCCTTAACATCAATTGCGCTACATACAGCAGTTTCATTGTTGTTGCTAGCCAATGGCATTTTGTTTGCCTCTCCAAACCGTGGCTTGATGGCCGTAATCACTAGTCAAAATGCAGGTGGAATCGCGGCCAGGTTTTTATTACCTGCGGCGATAGTGTTTCCGCCAGTTATGTGCTGGCTAATTTTATCTGGTTACCGAATGCAGATTTATACTGCTGAATTCGGGCTTTCTGCCTTAAGCATTTTGAATGTTATTGTTTTTGCCATACTAATTTGGTGCAATGCACGTTCCCTGAACGCTAGCGATCGCCAGCGTCGGCAAGCGCAAACAGCGCTCAAAAAAGCAAATGAAGAACTAGAACAGAGAGTATCCTCACGCACAAAGGAATTGTTAACAACTCTGGAACGATTACAACAAGAGATTGCTGAGCGTAGATCCGTAGAACAGGCTCTTTTTCAAGAAAAAGAACTGGCTTTAGTAACATTGCAATCTATTGGAGATGGAGTAATTACAACTGATGCATACGGCTCAATTCAATATCTTAACCCAGTTGCAGAAGCCCTTACTGGCTGGAGTCTAAACGAGGCATTAGGATTGCCGTTAACAGAAGTTTTTAAAATTATTAATGAGATTAGTCGGCAAAGTATAGAAAACCCAGTAGAAAAAGTTCTGCATTCTGATGCGACTGTCGGTTTAGCTAACCACACTGTGCTAATTACTCGCAACGGTACAGAGTTTTCCATTGAAGACTCTGCGGCGCCGATTCGTACTCGGGACGGCCAAATTATTGGTGTAGTCCTAGTATTTCGCGATGTTACCCAAAACCGCAATCTGACACGTTTATTATCCTGGCAAGCTAGCCACGATGCCTTGACTGGACTGGTTAACAGACGCGAATTTGAAAATCGTTTAATGCAAGCTGTAACTAGCGCTCAGCTAGGCAAAGAACAGCACGCATTGTGTTATTTAGATTTAGACCAGTTCAAAATTATTAATGATACCTGCGGTCATGTTGCTGGCGATCGATTATTGTGCCAAGTAGCTAATTTGTTTCAAACTTATGTACGTTCTTATGACACTCTTGCACGTTTAGGCGGAGATGAATTTGGCATTATACTCAATGATTGTTCTCTGGAAGCAGCGCTATTAATTGCTAATCAATTACGTGAAGCACTAGAACAGTTTCGTTTTGTATGGGAGCAAGAGAAAATTTTTAATCTCAGCATCAGCATCGGCTTAGTTGCTATCAACGCAGCTATTGATAATATGAATACTGCCTTAAGCGCTGCCGACGCAGCTTGCTATGTTGCGAAAAATCAAGGCTCTAATCGCATACATATTTACCAAGCTAACGATTTTGAACTAGTAAAGCAACATGGCGAAATGCAATGGGTACGAAGAATTACTCAAGCGCTGGAAGATAATCGTTTCCGACTTTACTATCAATCTATTGTTCCCGTGTCCCCGACTTATTCTTTAACAGAGCATTACGAAGTTCTCCTGCGCCTGATAGATGAAACTGGTAACGTGGTGTCGCCAATGGCATTTATTCCAGCGGCTGAACGTTACAATCTCATGCAAACTATCGATCGCTGGGTAATCCAGACATTTTTTACAAATCTCGCGCAATACGGAAATTGGCGATCGCTTCAAAATAGTCGCGGCAGTTTATATACAATTAATCTTTCTGGCGCTAGTATCAATGACGACCGATTCATTGATTTTATCTGCGAGCAATTTAATCTCTACCAAATACCGCCGACAGCAATCTGCTTTGAAATTACTGAAACTGTCGCTATCAAAAACTTGGGTAAAGCTGCTGGATTTATTCGCTCCCTCAAGGAATTTGGCTGCTGTTTTGCCTTAGATGATTTTGGTAGTGGTATGTCTTCGTTTGGCTATCTCAAAAATCTACCAGTAGATTATCTAAAAATCGATGGCAGTTTTGTCAAACATATTGTAGAAGAACCAGTTAGCCTAGCAATGGTAGACGCTATCAATAAAATTGGTCAAGTGATGGGACTGCAAACTATTGCTGAGTTTGTAGAAAATAAAGCTGTCTTTGAAGTAATTCAAAATCTCGGAGTAAATTATGCTCAAGGTTATGCAATTGCAAGACCAAAACCTTTTAGTTTTAATAAGATTCGCTAGACTTGTGCGATATCTTTGGCAAAGGTAGCGATCGCTCTGTCTAATCAACATTGTCTATTGTAAAGATGGTAAGGCTGTAGCAAGAATAGCTACCATTGCGCAAGCATTTTTCATTGTTGCTCGTTCATGTATTTATCAAGTCGCTTATTGACTTTACTAATGCTCTTGCTAACGGATGAAGACCGAATTTAGGTTAACCTGGGAATTACTGGAGGAATAGGTGCAGATCGAGCGATCGATACAGTTGGGAGACTCTTTATTAAAAGCGCGATCGAAAAACCGAACCTCCAGCACATTTGTATTGATTTATTGCTGCAAACTCGCTAATTCTGAAACTTCAGAAGATGGCAAATTTTCAGATACTTTTGTATTGTCAACTTCTAAAGAACGCAGCAATTCCCGAATCACATCAGTAGCAGGTCTTCCTGTTTGCGCGCAATATTTTTCTAGTTTTTCTGTTTCTGTCTTAGTGAGATTTACTGTTAGTCGTTTAACAGCCCATTTTTTATTGACCATTCACTTTTACTACTGCATATTACTCTTACAAATAAAAATTATACCTTTGTTTTAATATGTCTCCTAATCTGGCTTTTAGCCTATTTAGAGCCAATAAATCTTAAATTCGCGGATAAATTGATTAAACCGCGACATAAGCTGTTATTTGGAGCTTATGCGCTGGTTTGCTACATCATTTACCAAACCACGTAATTGCCAAGCGCGTTTGTCACAAAGCGTATAAGGCAAAAGCTAGGCTTAATTGGTCGATATCTGCCAAATACTGATTTTGAAAACCTGTGGTTTCTATAGCATTTCCCGTTCTAGTGAAGTACAAGGTAGGGATGCAAAGCTTTGCACCCCTGGAAATTACTGTACCTCATTTGATTGGGAACCGCTATATCATTTAGACGGCAAGGGACAGGGAAAAAATTTTATCTGAAGTGTATTAGATTATGGGATGTAGAGAGCGATCGCTTTGAAATGCGATTCGTAAAATTACCTTTTTCAACTCTGCAAGCTCTACCCATTGAGCGACAACGAGTAGAGGATTCATCATTTACAATTCAGCCAGGATTTAACTATCAATTAGTTATATCCAGGATGCCAGAGATACCTTCTAGCATCAGCCTACAGACACTAAATACTCAAGTTAGTTGTGTCTGAGCAATAATTTTATGCAACCAAATGAAGATGATGAATTTTAAACTTGTATTGTGGTTACTGTGGGCTGGATTTATCGCTTATATTTTATTCTTAGCACCGCCGCTACATTTAGATGAAACGCTAACTCTGTTGAAAAATATATTGACTCTTCAGTGGGCTAATATTAATCCAATTATCCTTTCTTTATTTTCTCTAGTGGGTATTTGGCTATTAATTTATAGTAGTGTATTGTTCTTTGATGGCAGAATGCAATCGATTCGGTTTTGGCCTTTTGCTATCGCATCAGTAGGTTCAGGGGTACTTGGCCTGTTGCCATATCTGGCTTTACGTCAACCCAATCAACAATTTTCTGGGCAAAAGGATACTTTTTTGAATCTGCTGGATTCTCGTTTTTACGCTATAGTTTTGACTTTCAGCACAATTGTCTTGCTTGTCTATGGTTTTGCCTTCGGTGATTGGGCAGACTATGTACGGCAATTCCAGAGCGATCGCTTTATCAATGGTATGAGCTTGGCATTTTGCCTATTTTATCTATTATTTCCTACTGTTGTTGGTGATGATATGGCTCGTCGCCGTTTCCCTAATGCCCAGGTATTTTTAACAGTGGTGTTTCTTCCTTTGCTCGGTTCTCTTGCCTATCTTTGCTTGCGTCCTCGACTATCAATATCAACTATGCGTGAAGAATCATTCATAGGTAATTGATAAATCAAGGAAAAACAATTGCATAATTGGGGGATGAAATTTATGGCGTTGCTGAGTGAAAGTATGAATTTGTTTCACGCAGAGGAGCCACTGCGTTGGGCGGGTTCCCCGACTTGTAGCAAGTGGCGTCGCGCAGAGCCACAGAGAGTAAGAGTTTGAAAGATGGAATTTTTAACTTTCATACCTCGATTCAGCAACGCCAAATTTATATTTTGAAATCCAAAACTCTTTATCCTCTTTGCGCCTCTGCGTCTGTGCGTGAAAAAATCATCCCATCAATCAGCAATACCGCTAAACGCTATGCCTGAAATAGCTCAACTACTGCCGGCTTAGTCACTTTACCCATAGCGTTGCGCGGTAATTCTGCAACTAGCATAATTTGAGTTGGTACTTTATAGACAGCTAATCGTTCTTTTGCCCAACTTCTAAGAGATTCTAACGTCAAAGTTTGCGATCGCTGCAATACTAATGCAGCACAAACCCTCTCTCCCCACTCCATATCTGCAACCCCAACCACCGCACATTCTTGAATATCTGGATGGGTTCTTAGCACTTCTTCAATTTCCAAAGCGGAAACTTTATATCCTCCGGTTTTGATGATATCTACACTCATCCGTCCCAGAATGCGGTAGTTATCATTCTCAACTACTGCCAAATCTCCAGTACGGAACCAACCATTTTGAAAAGCTTTAGCGGTTGCTTGGGGGTTTTGCCAATATTCTCGAAACACTGTCGCGCCTTTGACTTGGATTTCTCCTGGCGTTCCTAGTGAAACTAACTCTGCGTTCTCATCGAGTAATCTCACTTCCACTTGAGGCAAAGGCTTTCCCACATATCCTGGTAAGCGTTCCCCGTGTAAAGAATTCGATAGCGCCATGCCAATTTCTGTCATCCCGTAACGTTCTAAGAGAAAATGTCCGCTGATAGTTTGCCATTTTTCTAAAACTCGAACTGGTAAGGCTGCTGAACCAGAAACCATCAGACGCATTTTCTGACAACCTGCTGACATGTTTTGCTGAAATTCCCTGTCGGCATTTTCCCAAGCTGCAATTAGCTTTACATATATTGTCGGTACTGCCATAAATAAAGTTAAGTCACCGTCAGCAATTCGGTTCCAGACAACTTCGGCATCAAATTTGCTTAATATATGGCACTCTGCACCTGCCCATAAAGCACAAGTGAGGATATTCACAATTCCATGAATATGATGCAAAGGAAGTATATGTAAAATGCGATCGCTTGACTTCCATTCCCAAGCATCAATCAAGCTAGTGACTTGGGCTTGAATGTTTGCATGGGTTGTAACGACACCCTTCGGTTTACCAGTCGTACCGCTAGTGTAGAGAATTAAAGCGCGTCTGGTGATATCTATCTCTGGGAGGTTAGCAATATTAGAAGATAGTATTTCTGAGGTGAGGAGAAATCGCAAATTATGTGTTTTTGCAAGCGATCGCAGTATATCCTCAAAATTAGGATGGGCAATAATAATCGATGCCCCGGAATTCGTAATTACATACTCTAATTCTGGTTTTGGGTGGGAAACACACAAAGGAACCGCTATTCCACCAGCACGCCAAATCCCCCATTGAGTCGCTACATACTCAAACCCAGGCGGGATGAGAAAAGCAACTCGTTGTTCGTGTAAATCATCTGCATTCTCAAGAAGAGTGGTAGCGATTTGACTAGAAGTGTAGAGTAAATCTCGATAAGTAAATACTTCTTTAGTTGTAGAAATCGCTATTTTCTCATTATGCTCTTGAGCGCGAGTAATTAATGGGAGATTCACGTTTTTTACCGATTTAGGGTTGATTTAATAAAAGCATATCTTCACTACATAATTGGCGTTGCTGATTTTTTGTATGAAACCGATTGTGCATGATATCAAAATTTTTGTAGAGACGTTGCATTGCAACGTCTCTACACGTGTATTCACTTATCCCACAAGCATTTTACCCTACCCCCAACCCCTCCCCTTGCCAAGGCTACGGTGTACACACAAGTTATCGAATCGCTACCAGTCCTCGAATTACCCCACCCTAACCCTCCCCTTTCTAA
>JAVRCJ020000027.1:0-106327 GCA_034530875.2 Nostoc sp. DedSLP01 | reverse complement strand
ACTTATTGTTTTTGCCAAACCGTTGAGAACAAGATGTTAATACATCAACTCAACCTCGTAAATTGGCAAAGGTATTGAGTAAGACAAGCATATTTAGAAGCTGAAACCCTTATTTTCTTGTTGAGTAGTGATTCGATGATAAGCAGAGTATCAATGACCTTCGTTCTGGATAGAATCCTTATCTAATAGGACTTTCAAGCTTATCCCGGTTTTCGGTTCGCTTGCTACTCAAGCCCCTATATAAGCAATCACATCCAAACCAAATTCGTTTTGTGGTAAAGCGAGTGACCCTTCTTGCTCTGGTCGATATACTTTTTTGTACCGCAGACATGATTTATTTTGACATCGCCGAATTTTTAGCTGTAGTTCTATTACCCCATTTAACGTTCTTATATGTCGAGGGTTATTGTATTCATTCCACATTGCTTGACCGCACGAAGGGCATTTTTTTTGAATACAATCGAGTACTTCAAACGATGTTGCCTCTGGTTTTAGACTTTTTCTTGCCAAGTTTTTGCACCATTATTTCGCTACAAGGTCAAGATTACAGGATTTTGACTCTTCTCTAGTAAGTTTTGCCACACTAGGAAATCCTCAGAATTTGGAGTGTCTCGTTATTAAATTTTTGAAATATTTCTCAAATAAAATTCATTTTTATACCTACCTAAAGATAGGTTAAAATCAGATAAATTAATTATGATAAAAACTAATTAATAAAAAATATCTTATACACATGGTGTACAAATAATTATTTGTACATAAAGACATAACTTATTAATTAAAATCTATTTACGTGGAGATTTTAATATGAAAACATGGCGAAGTTTTTTTATTTCTAGTGTTGCGATCAGCATTTTTAGTGCTATTTCAACTACAGTACCTTTTTCTCCAGTCATTTCTCAAGCAACAGTCATAGGTAGTCAAAGTAAACCTATTTCTCATCCCGCTCCTGATTTACATCTGAAAAATAGTCCTCAAAACCTTGCTCAATCTGGGCTTTATTTAGCAGAAGGTAACTTTAAGTTTGCAGGTCGAGCTCCTATCTACTATTCTAACGGACAGGGACATTATTGTTGGTACCAAACTCCTCAGGATTATCAGCGGTTAACTGGTGGTGTTACCCCAAGAACTCAATCTGGTAAATTGGGTGATTACAATGCAATATATGATGGAATATGTACAGGCGGTAGTAGTATACCAGCACCTCACCCAGATCCTGAATGGACTGCCACTGAGTCTTCGGTTCGCTTCCCCATAAAGCTAAACTCAGGGCAAAAAACCGTCGGAAGTCATTGGTACATGGAAACCAATATCACAGTTTCTAATAATGGCAGAATTGATGGTGTAACCAAAACAAAATCTTGTCAGAGACAAGGCTTTACGGGGGGAGTTTGGATTGCTTTGATAGACAAAGAAAGCGCACAGGACGCTAATATTCTTCACATCACCCCTGTACAGCATTATGGAATTAACGGTAAAGACCCGTTTGGTGGATGCAAAGATAGAACAGATCCGTGGAGTGATACATTTCCAGCAGACATATCAGATCGGATACGTGGAATTGTTATCTATCAACACCACACCCCTAAGGTCAGAGTAACAAAAGAGGATGTTTATGAAGCTATTCGATTAGGAGTTGAAATATATAAAGCATCTCAAACAGGTCAATAAAATAGGCATCAGCGTGCCAATTTGGGAAATTTGTACGCGCTTGGAATTGATGCTAACCTCAACGCTATGAAAATAAGTTGTTTTGAGCAAATGGCATACCTGTATTTATCACTTTTGGCTCGAATTACGCTCTCAATTGCAAAAACACCATAAAGCTAGAATTGAACAATATCGATTTCGCAGAGACCCCAAGGGTTACTTGGCTAATTTAGAGAGTCGTCTTCTCTAGTAAGTTTTACCACACTAGGAAAAAACTATTTCACTCTTACTTAGTTAAGCACTTCGGTGGTTTGAAAGATACTGTTTTTCAGCACCAAAGTGCTTACTATAAAAGTTGTATTTGAGCCTATATCCTTCTTTCGTGTTCCCTTGCTTAGCTATTAAGGTGCTGGATTGGGATAACGTCTATGAATTGCATCTAGCTCTGCTAAAATTTCTGGGTTAAGAACTACATTCAGACTGTCAATGTTTTCTTGTAGTTGTTGTAAGGATGTAGCACCAATGATTGTGCTAGTAACAAACCAGCGACTACGTACAAAAGCCAAAGCTAATTGGCTAGGCTGCAAATTGTGTTTGTTAGCAATTTCTACATAAGCTGCTACAGCTTCATTGACATTTTCTTTGAGATAACGTTGTCCAAAATTTTGAAATAAACTCAATCTTGTATTTTCTGATATTTTATCTTCTGTGTACTTTCCACTTAAGAAACCAAATCCCAGAGGACTATAAGCAAGCAAACCAACATTCGTGTGACGAGAAACTTCTGCTAAAGCTGAGTCAAATACGCGATTGAGCAAATTGTAAGCATTTTGGATTGAAACAACTTTAGACAATCCTAGCTTTTTAGCAACACGAACAAACTCAGTCACACCCCAAGGAGTTTCATTACTCAAACCCAAATAGCGAATCTTACCAGCTTTGATGATATCTGCAAAGGCTTCTAATTGTTCAGAAATCGCTACTGTTTCCCGTTCCAACTCTGGTTTATACTCTGTTTCTCCAAAGATGGGAACATAGCGATCGGGCCAGTGAATTTGGTACAAGTCAATATAATCTGTTTGCAATCGCTTGAGGCTATCGTCTACCGCCTGCTGAATATTAGCGCGGTCAATCTTAATATTTCCTCCGCGCAACCAATTAATTGGACGACCAGGCCCGGCAATTTTTGTCGCAACTATCAGCTTATCTCGCTGCTGGTTTTTCAACCATTCACCAATGTAAGCTTCTGTTTTTCCTTGGGTTTCGGCGCGAGGCGGTACTGGGTACATTTCCGCAGTATCGATGAAATTAACTCCTTGAGCGATCGCATAGTCTAACTGCTGATGGGCCTGTTCAACAGTATTTTGTTGCCCGTAAGTCATGGTTCCCAGACAAATTTCCGAAACCTTTAGGTCACTATCGCCGAGTTGGTTATATTTCATAGTTCTGGAATTAATTTTTTTACTGAACTTTTGGCAAATATTAAAGTAACATAACGCCAAATCTCAATAAAATACAAAAAATTTACCGATTTAACGTAGTTAATACCTAAAATACGTATACTATCAGAGCTTGAATAGAGAAACAAGCTAATTTTTTATTTCTAAACTTATATATGTTATGTAGCCAAAAATACTCATTCTCTACAGTTTTTCTGGAATACTGCTATCTAGTAAGATAAACATACTAAAAATCGACCGATTTATCGGTGTATAAGTTACCTACAATAAGTTTGTAGAAGCTGGGCAACAACCAGAACGCCGGAAGAAATGTTTTAATTTTAAAACTTCCTCTGGTTTCTGGGTGAATAATAATATCAGCATTACTCCGATTTTTTACTTTATTAAAAACCAAAATATAATAATGCGAATAACTCCAATTTAGTTAGTGTTATCCGCACAAATTTTAGTTTATAGGCTTTTTTAACCATTCAGATACTACTAAAAATTGATTAATTGCTGTTAATGAATAATTTTGAGGCGTAAATTCAATGATTAATTCCATTGTACAAAAAATTTTTGTAGTATTTAAGGAATTTCGGGTTTCTCATTTTGTACGTCAAAATAAGTTCTTCTCGGTTATACCTTTTCCTATTGCTGGTGCTTTCATTACTGGATTATGTCTCAGTTTATTATTTACAGCTTGCACAGCCGATAATCCCAGTAATACTAATGCTAGTTCTGCTAACAATTCCAATCAAGCTAAGGCATCAGTAGTCAAGTTTGGCTATCAAAAATCGATAATTCTACTCAAGAGTAAAGGCGTATTAGAAAAGCGTTTGCAGCCTCAAGGCATTTCTGTTGAGTGGATAGAATTTCCAGCCGGACCGCAGCTTTTAGAAGCAATGAATGTCGGTAGTATTGACTTTGGGCATACTGGAGAATCACCACCAATTTTTGCACAAGCTGCGGGAGCATCATTAACTTATATTGCTGGAATTGCTCCGAGTCCTGCGGGTCAAGCTATTCTTGTTCCTCAAGATTCTGCTCTTAAAAGCGTAACTGATTTAAAAGGCAAAAAAATTGGTTTTCAAAAAGGCTCTAGTGCCCATTATATGCTATTGCAAGTTTTAGAAAAATATGGCTTGCAATACAGCGATATTAAACCAATTTATCTAGCACCTGCGGATGCACGCGCTGCATTAGTTAAAGGTAGTTTAGATGCTTGGGTAATTTGGGATCCATTTTATGCCGCAGCAGAGAAAGGTATCAATGCTCGTGTGTTGATTGATGGCAGAGAAGTTAACAAACAAGGCGGATATTATTTAGCTAGCCGTAAGTTTGCTACCGATAATCCAGACACAATTAAAGCAATACTAGAGGAAATTAAAGCTCTGGAAGATTGGTCGGATAAACATCGTGATGAGGTAGCAGCTACACTTTCACCGGTATTAGGTATTGATTTGGAAACGATGAAAAAAGCGACACAAAGAAGAACATTTGGTGTTGTACCAATTGATAGCAATTTGATTGCTTTACAGCAGAAAGTTGCTGACAAATTCTATGAATTAAAATTGATTCCTAAACCGATTGATGTGAAGCAAGCTATGCTATCGCCAGAGCAATATGCAGCTTTTTCACCAAAAATTTAGTTAGGAATAAAGTAGAAGGCAGGAGGCAGGAGGTAAAACCTTTAATATTAAAAGGTTTCGCTCTTTTGGATTTTACATTTAATTATGCCTACCTACTTATAGCTTTGAAGATGCCCCCACCTATCGAAGTAGGGCTTAGTTCCCTCATTTTTAAAGAGGTTAGAGAGGAGCGAATTTTAAGCTTGAAAAACAGCGCGAAATACTTACCTAGTTAAGGCTTTAATTTTAGACTTTGAAGCACTAAAGTGCTGAGTACGAAATTTTTCGATTTGAATTCTTTACCAGTGGAGAACATCTCATGTCAGTAGATCCCAATTCTCATCAAAATTCTGAATCCGATCCTCTAAATCCCAGCGAAACAAAACAAGTTAAGCGACCCCGACGCTTTTTACTTGGTGGTAGTAGACGCTCTTTTTTAGGGCGTGCTGGTTTGTTTACTACAGCTAGTGTAGTTGCAGGGGTTTTGGGTTCTCCCTTGGCCTCCAAAAAGGGAGAAGGTATTGTCCAGGCCAAAGAAGCTGCGGGAAAATCCAACCATAACGACTTACGTGAAAAAGCTTTTCAAGTACGTACAACAGCAGCTAAGAAGAATCGCGAAATTCCCATTCCTCCCCATCCCACTAACGGAGATGAAGCGAAATATCCCAACAAAATAGCTACAGATACACGAGGATTGCCCCATAACCAACTGGGTGAGGTGGATTTAAAGGCATATCAATCTTTGATTAATGCTTTGAACTCCGGCGATCCCAACGAGTATGAAAAGATTATTTTGGGTGGCAAACGGAAGCTGGTACAACCGCTGACTCCATTAGCGATTAGCTTGAGTGGGGTGAATACTTCTCAATTAGCGATTCCAGTACCGCCCACCCTCGATAGTGCAGAACAAGCGGCGGAATTTATCGAGCTTGCTTGGCAACAACTCTTGCAAGATATACCCTTTAGCGAGTTTCGCAATGATACAACCAACCCGGTGATTTTAGCAGCTGTTGAGGATCTAAATCGGTTGTCAGCATTTAAAGGGCCTAAACAAAACGGAAAGGTAACACCAGAATTGCTGTTTCGCGGGACTGCGATTTATGTTGATGGCTCTGGTAAAACTAGTTACCACACCCTACCAGGCGTAGATGTAGGCCCTTATGTTTCTCAGTTTTTGCTGCGTCCTGTGCCTGCGGGAACGCATAGTTATCCTCAGCTGAATCGGGTTCCTTTAGCAATATCGGAAAACAGTTTCCAAACAACCTATGAGGAATGGTTGTTAGTACAAAATGGTGGCGATTCTGGTAGAACGATTAAGTTTGACTCGATTAGGCGCTACTTTATCAACGGACGCGACCAATCAGAAATCGCCCACACGCCACCACCAGTCTATGCAAATGCTGCTTTAATTCTCCTTGCTAAGCCGGCTAAAGACGATCCTCTAGATGGTGGTGTTGGCTCACCCTACAATCCCAGCAATCCTTATAACAAATCGAAGACTCAATCGGGTGGTTCGGGAACCTTTGGGCCAGGGTACTCACAATCTATATGTTCTTGGGCTAGCCCACACGCAATCAGAGCAGCTTATTGGCAGAAGTATTATGTTCACCGTCGTTTGCGGGCGGAGGCTTATGGTGGTTTGGTTCACAATAACAAGGTGAATAAAACGAACTATCCGATTCATCCTGAAGTCTTGAAGTCAGAAGCCCTCGATCGCATCTATAGCAAATACAAATCCTATTTACTGCCGCAATCTTTTCCAGAAGGGGCACCGTTGCATTCTTCTTACCCAGGTGGTGCTTCGGTGAGTGCTGGTGCTAGCGTTACGATTTTGAAGGCGTTATTTGATGAGAATTATGTAATTCCCAATCCAGTAATACCCGATCCTCAAGATCCTACTAAGTTGATTCCCTACCAAGGTCCGCCATTAACAGTAGGTGGAGAATTGAATAAACTGGCAGCAAATATTGGCTTGGGTCGTGATAGTGCTGGAATTCACTGGCGCACAGATGCAGCAGCTTCCTTGGCGCTTGGTGAAGCGATCGCGATCGGGATTCTTAGAGATGAAAAGCTAACGTTCCGCGAAAAATTTGAAGGTTTCACCTTCACCAAATTTGATGGCACAAAAATCACAATTTAATCGCTATTAGAAGACGCGACGCCAGTCGCTACAACGGGGGGAACCCCCGCAACGCGCTGGCTCATGAATCGCGTCTCTACAAATGCTGTATTTGTTGGATTCTTTTTTCAAATTGGTATAACTTTTTTTGTGGGGTGCCATATAAACTGGGCGGGCGAGACGCCCACCCCACCAGTAATAGTAATTTATTTCTTACGAATTACGAACTACGTCCCCAAATTAAAATCCTTTTGTAGGGGAAAAAGAATGGACGCTCATCGGGCAAAACTTGGAATAATTTTTGCTGATATCGTTCTACAAATCGCTCGTAAGTTTGGGGGTCTAATTGCGTTTGATATGCTGTTAGCAATGTCCCGCGATACCATTCCACGACCGCTTCACGTGACGGTAACAAATGCCCATAAATTTGCAACTTTACTTGTTGCTGGACAAAGCCTAATTTATAAAGCAGTTTAGCATAATTTACTGGAGAAAGTACTTCTAATCGCCGCACATATCCGCCCAATTCTTGACTAAATTCTTTTGCTGTCTCCACTGCTAGCTGATGTACTGGCTCATCATCCATTGCTGGTATTTGTATAGCTAACTGTCCGCCGGGTTGTAGTTTGTCTTGTAATTTTGTAAATAATGCTTCGTGCCCTGTTAACCACTGTAAAGCAGCATTAGAAAATACGATATCAAACTTGCCTTCTCCGGGGTTATCTTCAATCCTTGCTTGCTGAAATTGCAACCCATTACCTGCAAATTCACGCGCTATCAGTAACATCTTTTCAGAAGCATCTATCCCTAAAGTTTCCTTAGCTGCTAATGTGTCATGGAGATATTTGGTTAACTTGCCGGTGCCACATCCTAAATCTAGGACTCGTAAGTTATTTTCGCGCTCTAATAAATCTACTAAGTCGTAAAATGGGCGACTTCTTTCTGCTTGAAATCGTTCGTATAGTTCTGGATTCCATTTGTCTGGCATTTTGATACCCTGGTTTTTACAGTTTGGATAAGCACTCTTATTCTTTGATTTAGGCTGACAAAAGGGCAAGAGGAAAGGTTTGAAATTATCCTTTTACCTTTACACTTTCTCCTTTAAATAAGCCCTATTGGGTGTGGGTTAATTGGCGGGACTAGGAAGTATTAAATTAAAAAGCAAAAATCTTTTATTTTCTGGCAAAATCAATTGCCTAGATTTTCACTAATTTTTAAAGTCTATATCAATTTGAATATTTTATCTAAAAATTATTAATTTAGGTAGCCAATTTTTAAAATGTAGATTAAGACAGTTAAAGATATTTATAGCTCAACGAGTCCATGTTTTCAGATATTCAAAATCATTGGGCAAAAGGATCTGTTCTTGCTGCGGCGGAGCGAAATATATTAAAAGGTTATCCAGACGGTACTTTTCGCCCTAACGCACCTGTGAATCGTGCTGAATTTGCGGCGATTATTTTCGTTGGTTTACCAAAGCAGCCACCATCTCGTCCTGGGGTTACCTTTGTAGATGTACCAGCTAATTATTGGGCAGTTAAAGCAATAGCTGAAGCATATCAGACAAATTATCTGTCCGGATATCCCAATGGGATGTTCAAACCTAACGAACTAATTCTGCGCGTACAAGCTTTAACGGCTTTAGCATCGGGATTAAATTATGGGGTAACAGGAGATCCGATAAATACTTTGAAAAAGTATTATGATGATTTCGGTCAAATTCCTAGTTATGCTACGCGTGCGATCGCAGCTGCTACTGAAAAGCGTATTGTTGTAAATTACCCAGACATCAAACGCTTACAGCCCAATCAAAACGTTACTAGAGGGGAAATAGCAGCTTTTATTTGCCGAGTTCTAGAAATTCCTACTGTACCTTCTAAATATATTCCTGCTACAGAATTGTTCGCGATTCCACCACAATTTGATGCTGCTGATGATTTTGTAGAAGGATTCGCACGAGTGCAAAAAGATAATAAATGGGGTTATATCGACACAACAGGAAAATTTGTTATTCCTCCACAATTTAATGAAGTTCATCCTATTTCAGAAGGATTGGCATTAGTTAGAGAAAACATAAATCAATCAAGTGCAACCTAATTTATGGAAATTCGTGGTATTTGGCTGACTACAACAAGTAGCCAAGTTTTAAACTCGAAAAAAAATATTGCCGAGGCAATGGACTTTCTCGCTGACACTGGATTTAACGTGATATTTCCTGTTGTTTGGAATAACGGCGCTACTACTTATCCCAGCCGAGTGATGCGGGAAAACTTTGGTATTGAGATAAAAAAGGAATTTCAAGGTAGAGACCCTTTAGCTGAATTAATTGTCGAAGCAAAGCGAGTTAATCTTGCTGTTATTCCTTGGTTTGAATATGGCTTCATAAGTTCTTATAAACAAAATGGAGGGGCAATCATTGCCAAAAAACCAGATTGGCAAGCCCTTGACTCTGCTGGTAAATTACTTACTAAAAATGGTTTTGAATGGTTAAATCCTTTTGATAGCGAAGTGCAAAATTTTTTCTTAACTTTATTTCAAGAAGTAGTTAAAAATTATGAAGTCGCAGGAATTCAAGGAGACGATCATTTTGTTGCTTTACCTATTGAAGGTAGTTACGATGGAAAAACTGTTGAACGCTATCGCCAAGAATATAATGAAGAACCGCCAAAAAATGCCAATGAGCCAGAAAAATGGAGAAGATGGCTACAGTGGCGGGCTGATATTCTTTCAAATTTTTTAACCCGCGTCTACCGTGAAATTATTAGTATCAATCCTGAATTAGTTATTTCAATGGCTCCGAGTCCTCATCCTTGGAGTCTGCAAAACTATCTACAAGATTCTCAAACTTGGGTTGACCAGGGATTAATTGATTTAATTCATCCGCAATTATATCAGCAACAATTTGAACTTTATAAGCAAGAGATAGATAGGATTGTAAATAAACAATTTAACAAGCAGCAATTGACTCAACTAATACCTGGTATGCTGCTTTTTAAAAAAGGTGAATATCGGATTTCTCCAGAATATTTGGTCAAAGCAATAAAATATAACCGTTCTCTTGGTATTCGAGGAGAAATTTTCTTTTTCTATGAAGGATTACGAGAATATAATAATGCTTTGGCTAAGGTACTAAAATCTGAAGTTTACTCTCAATCTCCTGGAAGGTTCGATACAAAAGAAATTAAGAAGAATAGTTTTAGCGATCGCCGAATCAATAGTAGTTATATTTATATAAATACATCAGAGCCAGTTAATCTAAAAATTCAATTTGATTGGGTTGCACCATTTTCTGAAAATATGGCAGTTGTGAAGATGGGTTACAAATACGGTTACATTGATAAAACAGGTAAACTTGTTACCCGCCTTCAGTTTAATAGTGCTGCACCTTTTTCCGAAGGACTAGCTTTGGTCAAATTTAATGATAAATATGTGTATATCGATAAAACTATCAAAATAAAAACTCAGTTACAATTTGATGATGCCAAATCTTTCTCGTTAGGTATGGCAGCTATAAAAATGTTTGATAAGTGGGGATATATCGATAAAACAGGTGCGATTGGTATTGCTGCTCAATTTGATGATGCTAAATCATTCTCTGAAGATAGGGCTGCCGTAAAAATGGCTGATAAATGGGGATTTATTAATCAAAATAGTGAGATTTTAATTGATTATAAATTTGATGATGTTACTAGTTTTTCTGAAGGTTTTGCATTAGTTAAGCTTGGTAATAAATGGGGATATATTGATAAAACTGGAGAATTTATTATAGAGCCTCAATTTTATGAGGCTGATATTTTTTCAGAAGAATTAGCTGCTGTTAAAGTTGGAGGTAAGTGGGGTTATATTAATCGGTTTGGTGAATTTATAATTCCACGAGATTTCGATTTTGCTAAACCTTTTTTTCAAGGCATGGCATTAGTTAATGTTGGTGGAGAAGTAAAACAAGACCGGGAACAAGTGACAGAATATTTTACAGGAGGGAAATGGGGCTATATTCGCAAACCTTAATATATGGCAGGAGGCAGGAGGTAAAAGTATTACTAATTCCTGGCATTCAAGCTTTTAAAATGTCCTAACATATCTGACTACGGCTATAACAGAGTATTTAATACCAATTCAAAGAATCATTGCAACATAATTTTTGGATGAAGACGCAATAAATCAAGTCTCTACAAGAGGTTTATTTGTCACATTATTTTTTCAAATTGGTATATATAGAATTAATTCTTGTACGCTTAATAGGAAGTAATTTTTGTTTGTAATTCTATTGAATGCGTGTTGCTATAATTACTGTATTTTTGGCTGTGACACGAATTTCAGTAGCAGCAACGCGAGGATCTTTCAACCAAAATTCTCTGATGGGATCTGTTCTTCCTTGCCATTCTGGAGGCCAGTACTCTTCAGGGGTAAGATCGTCTAGTATTATAAAACCTCCAAGTTTGAGAGCAGTTATCAATGTGTGAGGTTCAGCCAGTTTTGCTTTTCCGCCATCGACAAATAACAAATCAAAAGGAGCATCGGTGAGTAAATCGTGCCAGTCTCCTTGAAGTATGCTGACATTTGACTTGTCTGGAAATAGCTGTTGCACAAGTGAGGCAAGCTGAGAATCAATTTCAATCGTGATAAATGTAGTATCTGGGTGTAAAGCACTAACAATCCAAGCCGCACCAACACCGCATCCAGTACCAATTTCACCAATTTTACCTTGTGTGATGTGGTTGGTGAGGACGTGCAACAAACGGCCGACTTCTGGAAGCGAGGATTGGGTAAACTCCATTTGTGCAGCCAGCAATCGCGCTTTTTGTACTAATGGTGGAATAGTCATTTCTTCTTGTTCAATACTAATACTTCATGCAGCATCGCAGCTAAATCTTGCAATGCTCGTTCGCCATCTCCCACGAAGGTTGAACCGTGCATTGTTGCTAGGGTTCGTGGCTTGAGTGCTGCTAATTCTTGGATAATGCGATCGCTATGTGTTGTATAAGGTATGTAATTAAAATAAGGACTTGCTTCGTAATTAACGATAGTTTTACGAAAACGGTCAATTACATCAGACTCAGTTAGTGGCTCTACATCTCCAAACTGATGAAAAAGATCCGAACACAGTAGTGTCTTATGGGTGGTTTCAAATAACAATCCTGCGTCCCAACCGTGGGGTACTTGTGGTGTTTGTTGAAATTGAAAGTTATATTTTCCAGTGTTTAAAACTTGATTATGTTCTAAAGTTTTCGACGGACGGATGGCAAAATCATCTACACTAACAAAAGCTGCGATCGCACTACAAACTGTCTGAGCATTTGGCGCAATAGTCAGCCATTCATTGAGCGATCCACATTCATCGGCTTCAAAATGACTAAAGCTAATCCAGCGAATTTGTGAGGGTTCAATAATCTTTGCTACTGCATCCCGTACCAGTGGAAACATCCTTTTGAGACCGGTATGAAACAATAATGGTTCTTCATCCTTAACCAAAAACTGGATGAATTGCAAATCTATTGTTGGTTCGTATGTAGAAATGCGATAGATATCAGGAGCAATTTCACTAATGTTAGTCATAATAAACTCAAAAATTTTTACAAGCTAGATAGTTTCAGAATTCAAAATTCATGTATTAAAGACAGCCATAAATAACCAATCAAATGAATTCACGATATTTCAACATCTTTTTCTTTATTATTTGTTAGAGTAATTATTTCTAATGAGTTTAGCTCAGGTAAAGGTAAGATCGTAGCCATCGGCAGCTGAGACTGTTGCCAAAATTGAATGTTAAAGAAATAGCTTAGTTGTGTAATTCATATTGGCAACAAAGAAACATGAGCAGAAACAACCTTCCATCCTTGAGGAAATCTGTACCAAGTTTGGCTTTGTCTCCCAAAACGCTCTACATTATTGATAATGCGGCGAAATTCTAAAGTCACCGTTGCTGTATCTTTTCCAAAGGTTACAACTTTGAGATTGGAAATTTCTCGCTCAATTTTTGGGTTCGGCCGAGAGGCGCGAAAATTGCGAATCTCTTCACTACCATAGAGGTTTTCAGTTATACCAAAACGCACTACTTCTGATGCATCCCAAAATAAACTATCCATCACATCCAGATTGTTATTAGCTAAAGCTTCTTCGTACTTCAGGTATAAATCAGTTACTTCAGCAACAACAGCAGGGTCATTTATTGTAGTCATTTTTGTTACTAAAATTAGGTGTAAATGTAGTCTAATTAACGAGATAAATACAGTATTTTTCAGCCACGCTACTACCGTATCTTTCACGAAATCAAATATGAGTCCTAATATAACTCAATACGGTTCAGTGGGTTTATGAGACGCGATAAATCGCCGTCTCTACAAGTGTTTTGGTCTTATCTGAACTGTATTGCTATATAAGTGATACTATCAATTAAAAAATCTATCCCCTATCCTATTGCTGTAATTAATATACATAAGTTCTGGTTGTTTAGTATCTGCCGCCATACATCACTGCTAGCCGCAAATAAAAAAGTAGATAGTCATACTAAAGGCAACAAGTATGACAAATTTCCGAATTAGTTGGGGTTTGACTTTACGTGCATAATGGGCGCTTAAATATCCACCCAAAGAACCACCCACTGCCATTAAAATTGCCTGTTGCCAAAGAATTACGCCTGCAAAAATAAATGGGATAATTGCAATTCCATTAATACAGCTTCCTAAAAATGCTTTAAAGGCATTTATTGTATGAATATTTTTGATACCTAAAAAAGATAGGGTTGCCAGCATTAAAATTCCCAAACCTGCGCCGAAAAAACCGCCGTAGATGGCGATGGCTAATTGTGCTAAGGCTAAATTAAATATAGGTACATCGGGCGTTGACTTTTGGTTTTGAAGTTGCAACCATCCTCTAAAAGCATCACCAAAGGTAAATACTAGGGTTGCTAATAGTAATAAATAGGGAATGAGCTTGTTAAACACATTTGCTGATGTATATAACAAAGCTATAGAGCCAATAATTCCACCGAGTAGGCTTATGCCGCATAACAGCAAAAAAACTTGCCGCTTAATACCTAAATCTTGACGGTAGGCTCCAGCACTAGCTAGAGCAGCTACCCAAAGGGCGGTATTATTGGTAGCATTAGCCGCGATCGGCGGTACACCTGTAAAAATCAGCACCGGAAAGGTAATAAAACTCCCACCGCCTGCTACAGCATTTAACCCGCCTGCAATAAAAGCGGTAGCGAATAAAAGTAAGCTATGGAGCGAAGTTAAATGTTGAATATCAATCATTTTCGGCAGGCTAATTAAGAGGGAACGGAGAACAATATTACGACGGACTACGCTGACGCAGAAAGTTTTCTCGACTCAACAAAGCAATGCCTAATGTAACGATACCAATCCCTACACATTGAATGAGATTTAAGGTTTCGCTAATTGTTGCCCATGCGACTAAGGCTGTCATTGCTGGGCTGCTAGCACCGATAATCGAGGCGGTAGTTGCGCCGATCGCGCGAATGCCTAAATTGTTGAGAGTGTGTCCGATAAAACTGACTAGACCAGAAAAAATGCTGCCAATCCACATAGGCGTCCAATCAAGCTGGGCACTGGGAGGTGAAAAGAACAGTAAGCCAATACCAGAAAGCAGTAGAGTTGAGGCAAAACTAATCCAGGTAAAAGGAACTGGATGGAATTTTTGCAAGCATTTTTGAGCGAGGACGTTGTAGAAGGCGTTAAAAATACCAGCGATTACGCTGGCGCAAATACCGATCGCAATATTATTACTGCTATGACTAGCAGAATGAGGAACGGTGAGAACGCCGCCCACTAGAATAATACCCATCACTAACCAACTGAAGGGTGTGGGAGAATCTCCAAAAAACTTCCAAGATAGTAGCGCCGTAAACACCGGATAGGTGAAAAAGAGGGTAAGCGCAATTCCCGCAGGAATCAAGCCAATGGCGATATAGAGTGACGTAACATACATAAACATTAGTACTCCACAGCCAAAGGCTTGGATCGTCACGTCTCGGCGTTCCTGTCTAAATAAGCTGAGAAATTCTTTAGGTGCTGATGGATATAATTTAAATGCTACAAATGCCATCAATGGAACTACTAACAACATTCGCATAAACATCAGCAAGAAAGAATTCTGCAAATCAGGTTTAACGTATCCACCGAGTAAAAATAAGCTCAGTACAAGATGTTCTGAAAATAAAACTCGGACTGTAACGTTATGGAATGACAAAAAAAATGAAGATAGAAGAACTATCAGGATGCCCAACAAAGTAAAAAGTTTCCTTAGCAGCTACTCTTGTGCTTTAACACAGCCAAAGAGATTACGTCAAAAAGAAGGGTGTAGGGGGGAATGGCACTAAGATATCGGCAAATTCACTATTCATAAGGATGAGTGGGTGTGGGGTGTGGGGTGTGGGGTGTAGTGAGGAAGAGATTTATTTGTGTCTTTACTCATATTTACTTTTCTTGATTTTTCCCTACACCCTACACCCTGCCCAAACGAGGTTCCACGTTTTGTTAGTGCCATTCGGTGTAGGGTGTAGGTTGAAAACTCAACCCCCTATCTGCCTGCGCTTGGGGATGTTGCCAAGCTGCTACATGATGACATGGTAGAAATGCGCCTAGTTTTAGTTGTTTGGTTTTCGTAGTCATTGTGAAATTAGTCAATATCTAAACACCAATATTCCCCAGATGTGGAGACGTTGCATTGCAACTTCTCCTTCGACAATCGTTTTCATACATGAAACCAGCAATGCCTAAACACCTGGAGTATTTCCACCATCAACCAAAATCTCTGCACCTGTAATCGAAGAAGCAAGGTCAGATACTAAAAATAAAGCTAGTGCAGCTATTTCTTGTGGTTTGACGATTTTTCCTAAAGGAATAGCTTGCAAAGATTCTGCTTTAATTTCTTCTACACTCACACCACGAGCCTGAGCATTTTGCTGTGCTAAAGTTTCCGCACGTTCTGTTGCTGTCAGACCCGGCGAGATGGCGTTAATGCGAATGTTATCTCTGGCTAATTCTTTAGAAATGCCCCGTGTGAAGTTCAACAGGGCAGCATTTGTCGTACCACCAGGCAGGAACCCCGGCCGAGGCGTGCGTCCAGCACCACCGATAATATTGACAATTCGCCCATCACGTTGACTTTTGAGATGAGGAACAACGGCTCTCACTAAACGGATATAGCCGAGTAATTTCAGGTTCCAAGCATCCAAAAAAGCATCATCGCTCAACTCCAGGAAAGACCCTGCACGGGCTGAACCTGCGTTGTTAATCAAGATATCAATCTTGCCAAACTGTGCCAGTGTAGTTGAAACAACTCGCTCGACACTTTCTGTCTGAGTTAAATCGGCAGTGATAGAAATGACTTTTGCCCCTGGCGTCGGTAGGGATTGGATGGTGCTGAGTGCATTCTCTAGCCGTTCGGGATTCCGAGCTGCGATCGCTACATTTACACCTTCACTATAGAGGGATTTGGCGATCGCTAAACCAATACCAGCACTACCACCCGTGACAATTGCCGTTTTACCCGATAGTTGTAAATCTAAGCTCATGAGATGAATTCCTAGATGTATTTAGTCTGATATCTACTGCCTGCAATAGATACACTCAATGGATCACCTAGCCCTTCTCTATATCGATATTTCTGTGGCTAGGTTAATGATATTTAATCATATACGGTAAATCGATAAACTTATAGTACTTTAAAAATTTGTTTTTGCATCATAGAATATGTAAAAAATAAATTATTCTATAGATATATGTTTAGAGAATTAATTTATTTTATTGAGTGCTAATAGCTATAGACCCAGGACGAACCAATAGTATTGCTGATTGAGAACCTATATTGTGGATGTTCAATATTTCTTGAGCGTCATGAGATGTACAACCTAAAAGTATTTTGATTTCTGTATCTCGCTTTGCCAAGTCAATACTACAAATAACAGCAGTTACATTCTTTCTAGATAAGCTTCCTATCCAGACATCAATATTAGCTCCATCTCCAGCTTGAGTATCTTGTAAATATCCATAGTCGAATGGGTAAATAAAAGATGGATACCGTAAATGTGGCGTTCCTTTTGGGCGTTCAATTATGAGAGTACTACTAGCTACTAATTCATCTAGTTTGTCCCAAAAATTATTGCCATCAGCCATTATAGTTGCCAAGGTTAATTTGTAATAGTACTCTTAAGAGATTCGTGATTTTGCTGCTCAAGCAATTCTGGTAATAATCTCATATCATTAAATACAACAGATGCACCAACTTCACGAAGTTTTTCTGGCTTTATCAATTCTGTATAACCAAATACAGTCATCCCGGCATTAACTCCAGCCATAACACCTGTTGGTGTATCTTCAATAACTACACATTCTTGTGGAGAAAATCCCATCTGTTCGGCTGCATATAAAAATACATCTGGATGTGGTTTGCTACGTAAAGTGCCTGTAGCACTGAATATTTTTCTTGAAAAGTAAGCAAGTAAATCTGTTTTCAATAAAGCTTGCTGTATCCAATTGTGGCTACTATTGGAAGCAACACAATAAGAAAGATTCAGCTGATTTAAAACCTCATGTATTCCTTGCACTGGTTTCAGGTCTGTGATGAAAGCTTCCATCATTCGTTGTTCAAATTCAACTGCAAAGTTATCTGGTAAAGATTGACCAAGCATATTCTGAACAATTTCTAGACATACAGCCGTAGGTTTACCACCACAAATATTAAATACATCTTCTAAAGTTATAAATAGTCCTATTTGATTGAGCATTTCCAATAAAATAACATTGGCGATGTTCTCACTATCTACAAGAACACCATCACAATCAAAAATTACTAAATTGAATTTGCCCATATTGAAGAGGGAGTGGGGAGTGGGGAGTGGGGAGTAGGAAATAGAGAGCAGGGGGAGCAGGGGAAGTAGGGGAAGCAGGGGGAGCAGACGGGGCAGAGAGAGGGGCAGGGGGAGAAATGACCAATGACTAATGACTATTTAAAGATTCTTGGGAAAGAGTAGTAATTATGTCTGGTAGTGGGCGATCGCGATTGCTTTCTTCTGGTGTTTCCCTACCCAATGAGGTTTCTTTCACTAGGCGATAAACATCAGCTGCACCTTGAAAAATGCGATCGGTCAAATCTAATGCTGCAAATGTATCTGCAATTTCTTCCATTTCGCCAATCCATCGATGTGCTTTTGGTGTCATTGATGGTAGAGAACGGGTGAGGATTTTGGCTAATTCTGGTTGGCTGCTCGATACTTCATCCCATAGTTGCGTATCTAAACCTAAACGATGGGCTGCAATTAGTAATTCTGTACCGATTGCTGTCAGTCCTTTTGTTAAAGCTGCGTAACACATCTTTAAACCAGAAGCTTGACCAATTTCATCGCCGATCGCCCTTATATCTAATCCATAATCTCGCAGTTGTTGGAGTTGAAGGGCGTGTTTCCCTGATGCATAGATGCGGGTGCGATTGGGAACTCGTGGAGGCGGGCCGATAATTGATGCATCGACAAATCGTCCGCCCTTTAATTCGATAATTTGGGCAATATTTTTGACTTTTTGGGGTGATATGGCATTGGCATCAACATATAAAATATTTTTACCAACGCTTGCTATTACTTCGGCTACTTGTTCTGCTGCCTCTGTTGCGGCTGCGGGAACTAGCACTGACAGCACCACATCGGATTCAATGACGAGTTGTTTTAGAGAACCGACATCAACCACGTTAGCTGCGGCGGCTAATTGTCGAGTGCGTAGGCGTAGCCCGTCGTAGACATCGCTTCGGTTGTTCAAGGCAGCAATGGTTTTTAATCCATGTTGATTGAGTACAGATGCGATCGCCTGCCCCATATCGCCCGGACTTAAAATGCCAACAGTTTGTATTTGCATAGAAAGCTTGATTCCAAAATACCGTTTAATAAGTACTGATGTGCTTCCTTCATCTAAGCACCCAGTACTCATTGTTCGACGTGTGTTTGGAGATTGAGTTATGAATTAAAGTACGG
Source organism: Nostoc sp. DedSLP01 (assembly GCA_034530875.2). Classification (GTDB taxonomy): domain Bacteria; phylum Cyanobacteriota; class Cyanobacteriia; order Cyanobacteriales; family Nostocaceae; genus Nostoc. Next base: position 87,502 of record JAVRCJ020000027.1, on the reverse strand, counting down.
TAAATTGATTGAATTACCGTATTTTACCTAAAGATGAACTTATCACAAATTGTTCTAAAGAAGCAAGTTATATCAATTCAAAATTCAAAATTAAGAAAACATAGATTTTAAAAAACTTGCAGTGAAAGCCACAATCAGACTAGCCAAGAAACAAGATGCATTACAAATGCTGGCGATTTATGCACCGATTGTCTGCGAAACTACAATTTCCTTTGAGCTAGAACCGCCCAGCGAAATTGAGTTTCAACAGCGAATCGAAAGCTATCAACAGCGGATGCCTTGGCTTGTTTGCGAAATTGATGGCGAGGTTGTAGGCTACGCTTATGCTAGTCCTTATCGTACTCGTGCGGCTTACCAATGGTCTGTAGAATCTTCCGTGTACGTCATTGAGAATCATCGTCGCCAAGGAATTGCCAAAGCCTTGTATACGGTGCTGTTTAAATTATTGCAACTGCAAGGATTTTATAATGTGGTGGCTGCGATCGCTTTACCCAATCAACCAAGTGTAGCCGCACATGAGGCTGTTGGTTTTGCACCTGTGGGAGTCTTTCAGCGAGTTGGGTTTAAATTTGGTAAGTGGCATGATGTGGGCTATTGGCAATTATCTCTGCAACCAGAGCAATCTTTCTTGTCTGATGGCGACAATTTTAGACAACCTATAAATCCACCTCTGTCTTTGCCAGAAATCCAGAAATCGCCTCTGTGGGATGAAGCTTTAACCAGTGGACTTTTACTACTGCAAATTTAAAACACGCCCTAGCGAAAACTTATCCTAACCATTCAGGATTTTTGGCTGTACTATCAAATTGGTTACTGGTTTTAAACAATTCATACTGACCTTTAGCAGCGGCTTGACGAGTCCGATTCAGTAACGCTTTCACTTGTTCCTGGCTCATGGGTTTAAAAGTACGTACTGCCTCGAAAGCTTGGTCTAGGATGGGCATACTTTCAATGCCTGTAATCACCGTTGAAGTTGGTAGATTCATCGCGTAATGGAGACATTCGATAGGTTTTACCACATTGCTTTTGAGGATGTTTTGGTCGCCCATTGATTTCATACCCAGTACAGCAATTCCATTTTCAACTAGTTTGGGTAAAACTTGCCTCTCAAAACTGCGAAAATGGGCATCCATAACATTTAACGGCATTTGCACCGCATCAAAACGGAAATTATTTTGATTGGCAACTTCCAACATTCTCAGGTGTACTAAAGGGTCTTTGTGTCCGGTAAAACCTATGTAGCGAATCTTGCCAGCTTTTTGTGCTTCTACAACTGCTTCCATCGCACCGCCAGGAGCAAAAATCCGGTCTGGGTCTTCCATACGAATGACTTCATGATGCTGTAACAAATCAATGCGGTCTGTTTGCAAACGTTTTAAAGATTCATCAATTTGTTTAGCAGCAGCGGCCTTTGTGCGACCGTCGATTTTAGTCATGAGAAAAGCTTTTTGGCGATAGCCATCTTGCAAAGCTTTACCCATGCGAATTTCGCTACCTCCATTATGGTAATCCCAGCTATTGTCCATAAAATTAATTCCGCGATCGAGGGCAGCACGGATTAGTCGAATACCCTCTTGTTCGTCTTTTGGTCTACCAATATGATGACCGCCTAAACCAATTACAGATACTTGTTCTCCAGTGCGTCCTAGTGGCCTGTAGACCATTTCGCCTTTTTTAATCTGGGATAGGGTAGACCGATTTTGGGCTAAAACCTGTTTGGCTATACCTTCTGAAGCGAAAACCCCGGCTGCACCCAAACCAGAAGCAGAAACTACCTTGAGTAAATCTCGTCTGCTAATATCCATAAATTTATCCTTTTGCCAGAGAATGAAGACTTGCTCTCATAGCTTTGCACGGCAGTAAAATTCACTGCTTCTAACTGTTGAAGGAGAAAAGCAGTGAATTAGAGATAGATTTTTGATAGAGGCGAGATAATAGAAAAAGCAGCTGAAATTATCGAAACAATCGCGTCCAAAGTTTTTGGAACCGGGTATAAATCCTTATTACAAAAACGGCCTCCGGCCTTTTGCCCCCTGCCTCCAGCCTTCATTATTTTTCCCGATAGCCCCCAGCGTAGTTAATTACACAAATTGTTCTATATGATTTGTGAGTTCCATAAGCTACACCAGATACTTTAAAACCGCCGTTAAAAATGTTTTTTCGATGACCGCGATCGGGGACGCCATCATCAATAATTAATTGCATAACGATATCTTGTGCCGTGTTTGGCCCGTAACTAATATTTTCACCTGCGGTTGTCAGCCATCTACCATAGCGGTTGATACGAGTAAAAGGGTTGCTACCATCGCTACCATCGTGACCTGTGGCACCTTTTGGGCCTTGGTCTTTAACGTGGTCTTTTGCAGCTAAGGACATACCTTTAGATGCACTCAAAGCCCCGACAGGACGTGCTGATTTCAGAAATGCGATCGCCTCATCAACTGCTTGTACTCCTTCTTGAGTTCGCAAATAAGTATTTTGAGAAATTTTGACTCGGTTACCTTGAAACTGCTTGCGATAGTTTTGTAAAACCGGGATATATGATTTGGGATTTGTTCTGACTTTATTTGTTTCAACAATTACCTGTTGTTCCAGTGGTGAAAGGTAAGTTGCTTTTGCTAACAAAGTCGGGTTATTTTGTTTAACTATTTCTGGTTGAGATTTCGCTATAGTCGGGATAGATTGAAACAATTGATCTGAGCAACCAAATATCAGAGTTAATGGCAAAAGTACCCAAAATTTAATTCGATGCATTGATGACCTCATAATTTTTGTATCAACTAATTTAGTGAATTAGAAAAAATAGAAATGCTTTTAGTGCATAACACTATGTCAATGCTTTTACAACTTCTCTAAGGTAAGCAGATATAAAAGCACTAGTTACATAGAATACAATGTAGCTTTCTTTGTTCCTGGAATACTACAAAATTATAACTACGAGTTTTTGAAATTTAAGGGTTTGGGCAACGTTTTCCTAATCTGTAGTTGAAGTTGCGATCGCCACTCTATGTACTGACGAGCGAAGTATCAATAGGTGATTGAGTTAAATTAGAGTAAATAGAACTGAAAAAATAGCAATATAACAATATAATTAAATGTTGTGAAAATGAATTTATGATAATTGCGATCGCATTTTTCAAAATTTCTCATAGTCAATGTAAGCAGAGTAAACAGATGCGGATACTTGCACATATTAATTACAAAAGGTACTACCTATGAGTTCCCGCGCACTGCTGTTAGTGAATCGTCATGCCCGCCAAGGGCAACAAGGTTTGTCGGAAGCAATTGATTATTTAAAGACACTCGGCTTGATTTTAATTGAGGAGTCTACAGAACATCCAAAACAACTTCATGAAGTCATACTTCGCCACCAAGATAAAGTTGATTTAGTAATAGTTGGCGGTGGTGATGGTACTCTCAATGCCGCAGTAGATGCTTTAGTTGAAACTCAGTTGCCATTAGGAATCTTACCTTTGGGAACTGCCAACGATTTAGCAAGAACTTTAGGAATCCCCAACTCCCTGAACGAAGCTTGTAATATTATTGCCGAGAAAAATTTACACCGCATTGACTTGGGTTGGGTAAATGGCAAACATTTTTTTAACGTTGCCAGTTTGGGATTGAGTGTAAAAATTACCCAACAACTTACCAAAGAAGTTAAACGCCGTTGGGGAGTATTTGCTTACGCCGCTACTGCATTGCAAGTGATTTGGTCAGCTAGACCTTTTAGTGCCGAGATTCTCATCAATGGTGAATCAGTTCGCGTCAAAACGGTGCAAATTGCTGTGGGTAATGGCCGTTATTACGGCGGTGGTATGGCAGTAGCAGATGATGCAGCAATAGATGACCAAAGACTAGATCTTTATAGTTTGGAAATCCAACACTGGTGGCAGATTATATTATTATTACCCTGGATGCGACAAGGGCGACATATACATTGGCAGAGTGTACGCTCGCTTCAAGGTCAGGAAATTCAACTGCATACTCGCAAACCACGCCCTATTAATACAGATGGTGAAATTACTACTTACACACCTGCACATTTCCGAGTTATACCTAAAGCTATAGCTGTTTTAGTACCCGCACAAGCCAAGAGTTAAAAGTTGGGCATTGGGCAAGCAGGAAGTGTGAGGAGTGTGGAGAGAGGGGGGAGTGTGGGGAGTGTGGGAGGAAAGATTTCTTCCCCATCCTCCCACACCTCCCACACCTTGCTACTTTCCCCATCCTCCCATACCTCCCTCACTTCCCCATCTCCCCCACTCCCAACTCCCCACTCCCTTCGAGCGAAATCACGTCAAATGCATCTGAGATTTTCTCAAGATATAAAGTCCTTATTACAACGCCTAGCCGAACGACCTCTGACTCTAGGTGATATTCTGGCAGAAACTTCAGAACGAGGGTTCAGCCTAGTAATTGCGTTATTAGTTTTGCCATTTTTATTTCCCATGCCACCGGGATTAACTGGCCCTTTTGGTGGGGCTTGTTTGTTGTTGTCAGTGCAAATGCTTTTAGGAAGGCGATCGCCTTGGTTACCAAAAAGAATTGCTAACTACAAATTCCCTCGTCCTTTTGCCCAATTACTTTTGCAAAACTTGGGTCGCCTCACCAAAGTTTTAGAGAAAATCACCCGTCCTCGGCTGGGAAAAATAGCTCATAATCATTTAACTTGGCGAATCAATGGACTTTGTATCTCTTGGTTAACAATATTACTAATATCGCCAATCCCCTTTACAAATCCCATACCGACTGTAGGAATTTTAGTTTTAACAGTTGCCACCATCGAATTTGATGGTTTATTAATTTGTATCGGCTACGTTCTTACAGGTATGATTACTTTACTATTTGGATTTATTGGTTATGCACTCTGGTTAGCTCCCAGTTTGCTACCATCTATATTTAAATAATAAAAGCCTCAGACCAAAGGCTGAGGGCTGTGATTTCTGTGATTTATTAGAGTGCATCTACCATTTATTAATCCACTTTACTTGTGACTCTATCCGGTAAAAGCCAATTTTTTAATAAAATTTTTATATTTTTGAATAAAACCTATTAACAATGTATTAGGGAACAAGGGATAGGCTTTTAACTCTCTTGGTATATAGTTTTGCTCTTAAAATTAGTACCTATCTGCCTGACAATTTCCTGTAAATAAAGCTCCCAGCTAAAAGCTGAGAGCTATCAAGTTTATTAAGGTGCATCTACCATTTATTAATCCGCTTTAGTTTTTATAGTATCCGGGTAAATTTGACCTAGAAAAAAATTTTTGTTTACAGAATCAAAAATCACGACAATAAATAAAGCCCCCAGCTAAAAGCTGAGGGCTGTGATTTAATTAAGGTGCATCTACTATTTATATATCCGTTTTGGTTCTTGCTCGATCGGGAAGAATTGAAAAAAGAATGGATAGCTATGAAATCAATTTAGTTATCTATAGGAATCCGGCTTGATTCGGAGAATTCCTCGTAGAAAGAGGATTGCTATATACGCTTAGTAATGACCTCAACAAGAAAACTTATACCAATTTGAAAAAAATGCTTCTGATACATAAGCTCAAACCCTTGTGATATCTAATTTTATAAATGCGTGAATTTTGAATTAGTATTACGGTATTTGACTAGATAAATATTAACTATCTTCACAGAAATTTTACAAAATCTGCAAAATTAGCCCGAATACGCAAAGTTTCCGTTAATATCTCTACTACCGTATCCGCAATAGTACGAGTTTAGTTTAGTAGTTAGATATATAACAATAAAAATTAGGCTAGTCTAACTCGATGAAGCGAGCGCATTTTGTCCAAGCTGCCATGATAGTTCTATTTTCCCTTGGCAGCCTTGGTATTGTCGGGGGAAGCTTTTTACTAAAAAAAGCTTTTAGCAATACTAGTGAGCCTGAAATTATAACGGATACAAGACGCTATACAGAAATTCGCAATCAATTGTGGTCTAGTAAAGACGAACTAAAACATTTTCCTAATCAGATTCCAGCTGATGCTAAAAATGTTCGTATCGCTTACTCTCCTGGATTTTTACAAGGGGGTAGTTTTTTTCAAATGAGATTAAAACAACCAGCAGAAAAAATAGAAAAATTACTTTCACAATACAGAAATCGTGCAAAGCATAAATATAGAGGCGGTAACACAAACGACCATATAAATCAGCCTAATGGCGTGCCGACAACTTTTTTCTACACTAGCGACTCTCCTACGGAAACTTTTCCCGATAGTTATGAAATACTAGTCTTAAAAGCAACCGACAGAGGTAGATCGGGCTTCAAATGGAATCATGGAGATAGCTATGGTGTGGCAATTAATAGTTCCACTTCAGAAATTATTTATTGGGCTGAACAATGGTAAGCTAATTGTCATTCAAATTGCATCTCCGTGTCCCCGCGTCCTTGCTTCTTTCTAGCGAGTTGAACTATGCAATTTAAAAGCGTATCAGCTTAGTCACTGCGGGTGCTAGCTTTACCCTTTTCGGTATATCACTTTGGATAGTTAAAATTTATATGCACTATAGCTAATATTTAGAATGTGCTAGAAAAACTATCTAAAAATGTAGAATGTCAACTGCTTTAATTACTGGTGCCTCTAGTGGTATTGGTAAGGCTTTTGCCCAGGAATTAGCTGCACGCAATACAAATCTTGTACTCGTTGCTCGTTCCAAAAATAAACTCAACCAATTAGCTCAAGAACTAAAAGAAAAACATAAAATTCAAGTAGACGTTATAGTTAAAGACCTTACAGAACCTAACGCTGCTGCTGCTGTATTTGATATTACAAAGACTCAGGGCTTGACGATTGATTTATTAATCAACAATGCTGGTTTAGGATCTTATGGCGATTTTGCCGAATCAGATGGGGAAAGACAAGTTAAAATTATACAACTAAATATTTTGTCATTGGTAGATTTAACTCATAAGTTTCTCCCATTAATGCGGCAACGTCGCTCTGGAAGTATTATTAACGTATCCTCAATTACCGGATTTCAACCAATACCTTATGTTTCTGTTTATGCTGCTAGTAAAGCTTTTATTATTAGCTTTAGTGAAGCACTCTGGGCAGAAAATTATCAATATGGCATCCGTGTTTTAGTTACTTGTCCGGGGCCAATAGAAACAAATTTTTTTACAGAAGCTAATTTTCCTCCAGCTTTAGCAGGTAGTACAGAAAAGGTTTTTTCTTGTCAAGAAGTAGTTAGCGAATCGCTCAAAGCTTTAGAAGAAGGACAACCAACTGTTATTCTCGGCGATTTTCCAACTCAAATTAGAAGTATATTAGCTCGATTAGTTCCGCGAAAAATTCTGCTAAAGATGTTGGCAAAAAGATTTAAATTCTAAGTTTGAGTTTGCTCGTGCTTTCTCTGAGAAAGATTGCTATCGAGGGTAACTATGCACGGATATAGCTGATACTTAGTTAACCCAAAAATCACATATAGCGAGTTAGTTGGACGCGATAACGGTCTTTTTTAGTCACAGCGATTTCTCCGACTTCCAAACGTCCTTTAGAACGAATGGCGATTAAGTCACCGGATTTGACTTGGGAACTAGCTTGAGTTACTTCTTTCCAATTGACGCGCACATCACCGGAGTCGATTAAATCAACCATTTTACTGCGGGATATGCCAAAACCAGCAGAGGCGATCGCATCTAATCGCAAAGATGCTTCCACAGTAGTTAATTCTTTTTTCTTTGGCTCTCTAACTTTTAATTCAGTAATCTCAATGCGTTGAGTTTTTACAGGCACCGATCGCACCTGTTTGAGATTCATTTCTAAAAATTCCACCAACTCTGGTGCGACAATCGCTTGCGCCCCTCGTTCTCCCAAAACAATAATATCTCCCGTCTTTTCCCGCACAATTCCTGTCCCCAGCATTGCGCCTAAAAAGTCGCGGTGAGTTGCCGTATCAAATAAGAAATTACCAGCAATTTCCAGCGCCACAAGGCTGACTTGAGATGAATCTAAGGGAAGTTCCGAACGAGCGATCGCTATTCTTTGGCGTTCAGCTTGCGGATATCCACCCCAAGCAACTAATTGCACCTCTGTTAATCGGCTAAATACTCGTTGAATTTCCGCCAATTCTGGAGGAGATAAAAAATCCGTCACAACTACTTCCCAAGTTTTAATAGCTTGCTCTGCTTGGTCGATTACACGAGCTACACTATCTCGATTTTCAACACCTTTTAAAAGTTCTTCTCTTGGCAACATTCTGAATTAGTTCTTAATTATTAGTAGAGACGCGATTAATCGCGTCTGTACATTAGTCATTTGTGCTGTAATGTGTAAATTATGATTCATTCGCTACACATTACTCGTATCTGCATAACCCTGGATATTTTCCGGTTCAAATTGCCGTAATATCCTGGTTGCCTGACGAGTGAGAATTTCAGAACCTTCAACTGCAATTAAGTATTTACCCGCATCCAAACGGTTACGGTAGGGTAAAGCATCACCGCTACCTACGAGTAAACCAACTCCGCCACCCACAAACACACCACCCATAGCACCACTACCAGCGCCCAGTAGTCCACCAATAATGTGATTGCCAACTTCACCCGCCCAGGCAAAAGTATGCAAACCAGTTATTAGGCTGAAGGTGAAACCTGCAAAAAAGCCGAATGGTATCAGCCAGGTTGCCATGAGCCGTGCTTGCTTCTTGGCTTGGTCTTTGGGGTCAATTAAGCCAAACTCATCAGCGCTTTTATACCCCTTCCCCAGGATAGTACTCTTTATCCCTTCTTTTTCTAAAGCTAAGTAAGCAGCTTCAGCTTGAATCCGGTCTGGTAATACGGCAACAAGGTAATTCATTGATACTACAATACTTGTCTAATAAAATTTTTGCCTTAATTAACAGCGTATCAGTCCTGTAGGCATGAGGCAGAAGTCAGAAGTTAGAATTCAGGAGTCAGGAGTCAGAATTCAGGAGTCAGAATTGCGCACACAGGTAGGGAATAGGTGTTGATTGGTGTCAACTTAAGTTACAAATCGTTTAACTGTTGACTTTCCAATCCCCAGTCCCCAATCCCTCACTTTAACAAATCTAGTGGCTCACAAAAATTGTTCGCGCCTTGCTTGAGGACATAAATTAAAACCGGAGTTGCCAAAATCTTGGGAAACGTTGGCGTTGTTTTGAGCTGTTCCAGCATCTTCGCCATTGAATTATTGAGCAAATCTTCCCGGAATTCTTGTTCGCAAATGACCGCACGCCATTTTCTAGCCAAAGCATCTAACCATTCAGAATTTGCTCTCTCTGGTTGTTGTCCTGCGCGGATAGCTAGCGTCATGGCTGCATCCTCTAAATCTCCATCACAGTCTTCAATCAAGTCCAGCGCTTCCATATCGCTGGGATCGTCTGCCAATTGAGAGCGAAACTGTGCAATTTCTTTCGGTGTTACTTTAGTCATGAATCTTTGACGAGGCGAGCGATGCCTACGGCGGTAAACTACGAACACTCAGTTATGTTAGTTCAATTTTGCCACTTGATATGAAAAATGCGCATTGGGCATAGGGTATGGGGCAATACGCTTGGGTTAAGGAAATTTATCTGTTTAGGCAGGCAGGCGAGTGTGGGGAAAGAGGGGAGTCTGGGGGGAAAGATTTCTTCCTCGTCCTCCCACACCTCCTGCTTCCTCAATGCCCAATGCCCATTTAACAAAAAACCTCATTTTCCAGTTTAATCGCTGAAAGATGAGGCTTTAGGGAGCTTTTCATGAGAAAGGCTACTCAATTCTCTGATGTGGTTGAGTTTGGGGTAATTAGCGGAGTCCTCTGAGGGTAACAGACCGTTGCAGTTGAGCTAAAGCACGGTTGTAATCCAAAATTGCTGCGACTCGATTACCTTCAGCTCTTGTTAAATCGTTTTCAGAGTTAATGACATCAGTTTGAGTACCTACACCAGCTTGGAATCGCAAACGCGCTAAACGTAGAGCTTCTCTAGCTTGCTCTAAAGCTGTATTAGCGGTTTGCACGTTTTCCAAATTAGATTGCTGGTTAGAAAAGGCTTGTTCTACTTGAAAGCGAATTTGGTCGCGCTGTTGGGCAAATTGAGTTTCTGCGATCGCAATATTAGTTCTTTGCTGAGCTGCTCTAGCTCTTGCTGCTCCCCCATCAAATAAATTTAGGGTTGCTCGAACTCCAAATGAATAACCATCTGTAACGCTAACGCTATCATCAAACTGATCTAGCAGGTCGTAGGTGGCTACCAAACTAACTTGAGGGCCGAGTTCTGCAAGGGCTTGCCGACGCTGTTGCTCGTTAATATTACGTTGTGCCAACTGTTGTTGCAGTTCCGGGCGGTTTTGAAAAGCTCGCACGATACTTTCTTCTAACGTCAGATCCCAAAGACCAGCTAACTGTACGGGGTCGGCGGCACTGATATTAACCCCCTGGGGCAAACTTATCCGAGTTGCCAACTGACGACGGGCAATTGCCTGCTGAGATCTAGCATTAGTTAAATCTTGCTGGGCGTTTGCTAAATTCACCTGAGAACGCAGCACGTCGAACCGCGTACCAACCCCAGCTCGCTCTAAAGCTTCTGCATCGCGCAAACTAGCTTCGGAATTCTGTACGGCTGACTGAGCAATGCGTACTTGTTCGTCTGCTTGCTGTAAATTGTAGTAGTCAGTCGTCACATTCAAACGAATTTCTTCTGACTGAGCTTCTACAGCCAACTCATTGAACCGTACCTGTTCCCTAGCAGCGTTTCTCCGGGCTTTATTTAACCCAGAGGTATATAAGTCATAAGACAGTTGTGCTTGTCCAGAAAAACGTGTACTTGCCTCATCGCCATTAGAAGGCAAGCCAGTTTGTCGTTCCTGTTGTTCGGCCCCAAGCTGGCTACTAGAAGATTGACCGCGAGTGATATCCGCATTCACTCCCAGAGTCGGCAATAAAGTTGCTTCCGCCTCTCTCAAAGCATAGCGGCTGCGTTCCAACTCCAATAGCGACACCTGTAAATCCCGATTGTTACGCCGTGCTAACTCCAAAGCTTGTGCCAAAGTAATCGGCTGATTTCCCTGGAATGTCACTTCCCCCGGTTTGGTAGGAAATTGCAGGGGATTTGCATTCGGAATCAGATTCTCAGGAATTTGCACCGGGCCTGAAGGTACAGGAGTTACGCTGGTTGGTACCGTAGGAGTTGGTGTGGAACTTCCTGGTGCAGGAGTTAGGCTTCCTGGCACAGTAGGATTTGGTGCCGAACCTCCTGGTGCGGGAGTTAAGCTTCCTGGTAAACTAGGAGACGGTGTTGACTCTGTGGGAACTGTGGTATTACTTTGAGCTAGGCGTTTGTCAAGAGCATTTTGTTTTAGACAGGTGTTTGAGGCTAGGAGCAAAGCAGCGGACGAATTAATTGTGCTTTTTCCCAACTCCTGCTGTTGACAGTTGTTGACTGACAACAGTTTTGCTGCTCTTACATCTTTACTTGAGGTTTGTAAAAGTGTCTGTAACTGACTAACAGTATTTATCTTTTGAACCACTGGCTGCTGTGAAGACACAGACAAAATTTCTTTTTCGGCAGAAGCAGATTTGGAAGTGTAGTCAGGAACTACTGTCTTCTTTAACTTTTGCCAATAAGGGCTTGAATTGCTCTGTTTTTGATTGCTTTTAAGAGAACGGTTGATATCTGGCTGTTGGGAAGAACCAGAGGTAGCCGTTAAACCCAAAAGTCTACCTTTATCTTTTTGAGCTACTTGTTTTATTGGCACATCAGTATTTTCAGCCATAAAAACTGGAATACTGTTATTACTTAAAGGCTTTACATTAAACTTAGTAAAACCAGGAGCAGGTAATAGGGTTGGAATACTAACATTTGCTGTTTTAGGCAATTGCGTATTCATGAAGTCTACAACTAAGGTTTGACTATAAGTAGAAGTCAAAGCACTTGAAGAAGACGCCAGCTGTACCCCACTTACTTTCACAGTATCAGCCCAAGCAGGCTGAGTTGTTAAGACCGCTGCTGTAACACCAGGCAAGAAGCTATGGAATAATTGCTGTCCTTTCACCGCGTCCCCTCACACGAAAATCAATCTAGCGGCAGAAAACCTTTCTTCACCACAGAATATAGCACGATACTAAATTTAGAAATGAATATACTACGATACTAAATCTAGGATTCGGAACTCTGTTTATCCTCAAAACGTTTAACAATGCGAGAAAGTTCCGCCTTTTCATCGATGCTAACGCGAGTAGGAGCACCACTAACAATCCGTTCGTAATTCCGGAATGAATCTTTAATTTCTGGCCCGTCGGCAGTGATATTATACTCGCGGATCCCCTTATCGTGCCAAGACCCTCTCATTTTAAATACGTTAATTGCCCGCGACATTTCTCCACGAATTTCTACGTACTGTAACATCAAAATTGTATCGGTAATCGTGGAAATATGAGAGTCTGTAATTGAATGCGATCCCATAAATTGGTCGGTTGTGTTAGTAAAGAAACCCGTAATTTCTTCTTGTTTGGCATAACCTGTAACACCAATTACAAACTGTCGAAATGCATTATTACTTACTCCTCTAGCTAGTGCTGAAAGTGAATCAATGGCGATACGAGCTGGTTTAAAAACAGCAATTTCTGATTTAATAATTTGTAAGTGGTCTTCTAAGCCAGTTGATTCGGGGTAGGTACAAATTATTTTTAATAAACCTTGATGTTCTAATTCTTCAAAATCAATTCCCCAAGAAGAAGCGTTACGAGATAGTTGGGCGCGTGATTCTTCATAAGCAAATAAGATTGCTTGTTCTCCATTGAGACAACCATCTTGAATAAATTTACTTACTAGTAGAGTTTTGCCGGTACCTGTAGCTCCCGTTGCTAATATGATTGAATCTTTGAAGAAACCACCGCCGCACATTTGATCTAAAGTTTTGACGCCAGAGGATACTCTGACATTAGAAGAACGTTGAGTCAAGCGCATTGCCCCCAATGGAAAGATGTTGACTCCTTCGTTGGTAATTGTGAAAGGATACTCGCCTTTCATGTGAGTTGTACCGCGCAATTTGAGAATTTCAATTGTGCGGCGGCGGCGTTCTCCTTCTAAAACATTGCGAACAATTACGACATTATCGGAAACAAATTCTTCGACTCCAAAAGACGCAACAGGGCCGTATTCTTCGCTGCGTTCGGTGGTAATAACAGTGGTGACACTCAATTGTTTGAGGCGTGCTACCAGGCGAAAGATTTCGCGACGCACCACTCCCATTGCTTCATACTGCTGAAAGACTGCTGTGATTGAGTCTATGGAAACTCGTTTTGCTTTATATTTACGAATAGCATATTGCAAGCGCTCAATGAGTGCAGAAAGGTCAAAGTTACCAACGATATCTTGACCTTCTGGATCGGGAGATGCATCGAGAATAAATAATTTGCCTTCTTCAATTAAGCGTGGCAAATTCCAGCCAAAAATATGAGCGTTTTTAATAATATCACTGGGCGATTCTTCAAAGGTAACAAATACTCCTGGTTCGTCAAAGTAAGTAATACCGTTATAAAGAAACTGAAGAGATAATAAAGTTTTTCCCGTACCTGAGGTGCCGCTAATCAAGGTAGTTCTACCAACGGGCAATCCACCATGACTAATGTCATCAAACCCCTCAATCATCGTGCGAATTTTCTCTACACCCCCAATTAACGGGGGTTTCTTTAGTTCTATTGGCTCTTTTTCACTCATTGTTCGATCGCAAATGGGTATGAAACCCTGTTTTTATTACTAACACTGTGGCTACAATTTTCTTATGATTAAATTTTTTATTCTGTAAAATCTTCTTCACTTAGTTCTTCATACAGTAAATCTAATCCAATCAATACTCGTTCTCTATCTGAAAGATCGCCGATAATTTTGCGAACAGGAGGAGGCAAAATTTTAGATAATGTTGGCGTCGCCAATATTTTATCTTCTTCGGCCAGCTGCGGGCTTTTGAGGACATCGATCACTTTTAAAGCATAAACACCTTCAAACTCCTGTTCTAAAATATTTTTGAGTGTTTTTAACGCCCGTACTGAGTTAGGGGTGTTCCCTGCTACATAAAGCTTGAGAACATAAGTCTTTCTGGCTTTATTCATAATAAGTTACAGGCTAACGATCGCAAGAAAAATACAAGATTCTATCGAGCATTGGAGGTAACTAACAACTGTAGTTTGTGCTGATTGGAACATCGAGGATTTAATTTATTTAAAAATCGAAGATCTATAGACTTCGCATAGGTTAGCCAAAATATCTATTAAGGTCAAACGGTAATCTAGTAAAGCTTCATCGCTCCTTCCTTCTAATTTTAGCTGTTTGGAAAATTCATCAATTACTTCCATGTGAATTTCGATAATTTGGGGCACAGGAATATTAGCATAAAATATAGTATTGATAAATTTATCGATTTTTTCTTTAAGTGTTTTATCTGTCGTAAAGTATTCCAAAAGAATTTGGCTGTAATCTAATTTAAGCTGATTTAATAATTCTTGACGTTCTGCGAGAGTCATTTGCTGGAAATGCTGCTGCCTTTTTTGCGAATGACTGGCGAATATATATAAATATTTACCATTATCTGTTTGAGTTGGCTGGCGTTGCAACCAATGTGAGGAAGAGTTAATAGTTATAGAGGTAGTTACAGCAATAGGCAAATAGTAAAATTGGCTAAGAATACTGGAAATTAACTCAAATAGCCACGCAAATAGACAATTTCTGTTGGCTAAATCGGCTGGATTGCTTAAATATTTGTTAATAACACGTTGCAAAATCAATATAGGTAATAACATTTATTGTCTATCTATCTACGCGATCGGCTTGACCAAGAAGCGCGGGCTGATTCTATATATGGCAAACACTTCTAGGATAAATACTGGGTGTGCAGTAAACTTGTGGTTCCACCCCAAAAGAACATTCTGTGTTAAGAGCTAGTTATAGCCACTCAACAACTTGGTGTAGCGAGTGGTAAAACTTAGTAAATTTGAGATGAGGTATGTATCGACAATTTATTATTTGTATGTGCATATCTATGTATAGAGATAGATAGACTTTTTTATTTTGCTCCTTGATAAGATACTTAAACGAACTTAAAGGATTGTCGCATTCTAAATCATTATAATTCCTCAAGGTTCTAAAGCGAATCTTTGACGCCATAATTGTTTTAGCCGTGGCTATCGATGAGGAGTTTAAATACCAGTAAGAGGCTGGTGAAGCTATTTGCTAGAAATGAGGAGCACTAAAAAGAAACGTTGCCTGTGTTTTCAAGGTAGGACGCCAGCAGGTGTCCGTGAGTGCAAGTCCCATTGTTTGAATGGCGTTGAAATCCTAACTAAAAAATTGCTTATATGAGTCTTCTGAGAGGATATGGCTTCAGGCTTAAAGAACATCGGCAACTGGCAGATGGGAATGCCGGAGGTTTCCGCAGGAAGAATCACCCCCAAAGCCTTATGTCAATGCTAGATTATCCGCTTTATGACTTTCAAGCAACCGTACCTAGCTGCCCCCAAACAACGACCCTGGCGGCGGTGCTGGAGATTTTTGAGAAACAGCAGTGCGATCGCTTGGTAGTAGTGAACCAACAGCAATACCCCATCGGATTGCTGTCCTCTGTACGTTTAATCCAAAAATTATTAAGTCATAGTGACGATAAAAGTTTAAATTTACAGCAATCAGTCTCTATCTGGGGTCGAGGTCTCATGGACCCAATACAGACAATACCAGTTTCTGAGCGCGTAGAGCAACTAAGCTGGCGTTTATTGGAGCAAGAAGCCCAAAAATCGCCAAATTTGGATTGGGCGTTGATTGATGCCGACGGCAAATATTTGGGTCTGGTAGATACTCCACGCTTGTTGCGATCGCTGGCTAAAGAAAAAATAGCTCCAAAGGCTATTTCTAGCGAGGATCCCCATGTTTATAATCCCGTGCCAGCTCGCTCCCAAGCACAGACGCCACATCAACCAAAGCCATTGCTAGAGAAGCCACTGGTGAAGTTGCTGGAAACACTGCCTTGGCCTTTGATGTTAGAAACCGGTACTGGCGAGGTAGTAGCCAAAAATCCAGCTTGGTGGCAGCAATTAGGAGTTTTAAAAGACCCAGAAGGAGTCAGGCAGCAGGTGGAGGCAATACTTACCCCCGTGCGTGCCATGAAGCCAGAATACATCAAGCAACGAGGGATCAAAGTTCATCCCAATGGTGAGGAAGAACAACCAACGCCACGGATATTGGTTAGGGGTGAAGCTACGTCTCAATCGGGCTTGTCTAATTTGAACAACCTCAGAGAACAACCAACAACTCCAGAAACGACATCCAGTCGTTGCTTTTTGGACAGTCAACTAGGTACTTGTACTTGCGTTGTCGAAGTGCAAAACGGTCAAGAACGAATTTGGCAATTTGCCAAAATTCCTTTGGATAGTCCAGAGTTGAAAGTTATGAGTGCTGAATCAGAGATGGCACTCAATACCGATCTGTGGTTAGTGTTGGCGACTGACGTCACCGAACAGCAACAGCTTTGCAAAGAACTCGCAGCCAAGAATGCCGATTTAATTCAACTAAATCGCTTGAAAGATGAGTTTTTAGCTTGTATTAGCCACGAACTGAAAACTCCTCTAACTGCTGTTTTAGGATTATCCCGGTTGTTAGTAGATCAGCAGTTGGGAGAACTCAACGAACGTCAAGCCCGTTATGCCGGACTAATTCATCAAAGCGGACGCCATCTGATGAGTGTGGTCAATGACATTTTAGATTTGACCAGGATGGAAACGGGACAAATGGAGCTGACACTCGCCCCAGTCAAAATTCGGGCAGTGTGCGATCGCGCTTTATCTGAGGCTAAAGGCATTCACACTCAAAGCAGCAAAGTAGTTACATCCCCAACTCAAAATACACGTGCAGTCGCTCCCCAATTCAGCCTTTGCATTGAACCAGGTTTAGACAAAATCGTTGCTGATGAATTACGCCTGCGGCAGATGCTGATTCATCTACTTTCCAATGCTTTTAAATTCACAGAAGTATCAGGGGAAATTGGACTGCGGGTGAGTCGTTGGGAAGGATGGGTTGCTTTTACAGTCTGGGACACCGGAATTGGCATTCCCGAACACCAGCAACATTTAATCTTTCAGAAATTTCAACAACTAGAAAATCCTCTGACTCGGCAATTTGAAGGCACGGGTTTGGGGCTGGTATTAACTCGCGCCTTGGCTCGTCTGCATGGAGGAGATGTCAGCTTTTTATCTCGTGAAGGTAAAGGCAGTCAGTTTACCCTCCTACTACCACCCAGTCCTCCAAAAGCGGGTTTTGCAGAACCAGATCTCGAAACCACAGAAGACAGCCCCAAACTACAGCAACAGACACCAGAAATTCTCGCAGCAGGTCTTCAGCAAGTCGCTTCCCCGCAGTATCATACTACGAGTTCCCAGCGGTTAGTCTTAGTAGTCGAAGCAGTAGCCCGATATATTGAAGATTTGACCGAACAACTCAAAAGTTTAGGATATCGCGTAGTGATTGCGCGATCGGGGACAGAAGCGGTAGAAAAAGCTCGGCGCTTGCAACCAATAGCGATATTTCTCAATCCCTTACTACCCTTGCTTTCAGGCTGGGATGTGCTGACTTTGCTGAAATCTGACGCCGCAACTCGTCATATATCGGTAATTCTCACGGCAACAGCAGCAGAAAAAGAGCAAGCATTTGCTAACCGAGCCGATGGTTTCTTAAGCTTGCCAGTAGAACATCAGGTCTTGACACCGCTGTTAGAAAAACTATGTACTCCGCAAGAAGTTTTGCAGGTAAGTCCAGATAATAATGCGAGTTTGGCAGCTAAGACACCACTGCGAATTCTCAGGTTGGTGAATCCTGAATTGGAACCAGTCAATTCTCATTCTTCACTGCGAGAACATCGAGTGATTGAAGTTGATGACTTAGACCAGGCAGAACTCTTGGCGCGGGTGTGGCAATTTGATGTCATTTTGCTTGATGTAGATGGCACTACCGCCCAAACTTATTTACAACAACTAATTCAACACCCACGTTTAGCGGCCATACCGTTGGTGACTTGCGATGTCGCAACCACCTTAAAAGCGTCACAAATACCGGGATTATCTGTATTTCCTTACTTAACACCATTTGGAAAAGACAGCAACACTCCCACCGAGAAAACAGATGCTTTACTATCAGTACTGCAAATTGCTTCTGGTATTTGCTGCCCTCCCAACATCTTAGTAGTGGATTTGGCTACCCTGCGGGATTTACCACAAGCAAGGCGCAAGCAAGCTAAAGGTTATCGTACAGAAAAAAATTGCTCCATCACTAGTGAAACTTCCGAACGAGGGTCTGAATGGTTCCAAGCTTTAATTCAATACTTACAAACAGCAGGCTTTAAAGCAGCGATGAGTCCTTGTTGGGCGGAAGTTTTACAACAAATTCGTCACCAAAGCGTTGATTTATTACTAATTTGTTTAGGGGAATTCGCTATTCATAAAGATGTACTCAAAGCATTGAAAACTTTGGGAGAGTCACCCTTACAATTAC
Source organism: Nostoc sp. DedSLP01 (assembly GCA_034530875.2). Classification (GTDB taxonomy): domain Bacteria; phylum Cyanobacteriota; class Cyanobacteriia; order Cyanobacteriales; family Nostocaceae; genus Nostoc. Next base: position 69,023 of record JAVRCJ020000027.1, on the reverse strand, counting down.
CGCCAATTTTAGTACTCAACCAGCCATTGAATCATCCAGAAACTATTTCTGCAAATGCGGGAAATTACAAGGAAATCGATAAGCAAAAGAAAAATGCTTTGGAATCGATAGAAAGTATTGTGCGTGCATTTGCTACCCAAATATTACCGCGATCGATTTCAATGGAAGAGTTATTAAATCAAATTAATCAAGCTTTAGCTGTCAAAGGTCAAAATGAAAAATGTTGATGTAGTCATTAGTTATTGGTCATTGGTCATTAGTGATTAGGAAAGGAGAAAGGACTAATAACAATTTAACGGTTTTATGATATGTCCATTTTTTCCTTTTTCTTTTTAAAGAAAGGAATGCGAATCAAATTATAAGCGCCTCTGGTGGATAAACTCTTGTAATCATCTGGCTGTAAATCCATTTGCAGAAGCTTTTTCTGCTCAGCCAAAAGCAGTAATGAAGGAGGTTCTACTGCTTTTGCTGTTTGGTTTTGAAGATGTTCTAGAGCTTCTTGGGGAAATCTGAAATAATTAACGTGAGTTTGACTATAAAATACTACACTTGGCTTTTTAAAGCCGAGCATCACCAGTTCTTCATTTGGTTTTCTCACCTGCTGTATAGTTGCAGATAACTCTCTTAAAGGTAATTGACGTTCGCGATCGATAAAGAATGAAGCAGGGGTGAGAACAAAAATTAAAAACGCTACAAATCCCAGTAAATTCATACTGATGATATAATTCCAGCGCCGACTCAATACTAAACCCGCGACCAAAACAGCGCAAAGCAGCCAAATTGCACCGCCGATCGCTGGTAAACCAGATTGTTTAATTAGTTCGTGGAAGTTAGTGATGGCGGGATCGCTACCTAATATTTGAGTGATGTTAAAAAGTGCAGTTGCCAGAACTGATAAAAATACTACATTCACCCACCCAGTCCAGAATAGGGAGGACGCGAAGACGTGGAGACGCAGCGACGCGGGTAAATCACTCTCCGCGTCTGTGTGTTTAGGCGTCTGTGTGTCTTCTTTCTTCGTTCCTGAAAAAAGGTCGCTCCACAAAAGCGCCACGAGGATTGCGGCGGCTGGCATGAGAGGCAATACGTAGCTGGGAAGTTTGGTGACAGCAATGGTAAAAAAGCCAAAGACACCAGCAAACCAGAACCAAGCAAATAAGCTCAATTGCTGAAAACGTGGTTGAGAAAGCCAGCGCGATCGCTGCCAAAATTTCAGCCTAAATATTGCAACTGGTAAATACACTGAGTATGGCGCAAAGCCCAGTAACACTATTACAAAGTAAAAATACCAAGGTGCTGAGTGACCATTAACTACTTCTGTAAACCGTTCTAAGTTGTGATAACCAAAAAAAGCATTAATATAATTCCAGCCATTGCGCCAAATCACTAACGCATACCAGGGTACTGATAACCCAAAAATTACCAGTATGCCTACAAGCGGGCGCATTTCCCGCAATACCTGCCATAGCTTGCCCACGTAAAGCAAAAAGGCGACAACAATTAGCCCTGGCAAGACAATTCCTACTGGGCCTTTAGTTAAAATACCACCTGCAATTAGCACATAAAAAGCTAAGTACCAGTTATTGGGCATTGGGGAAGCAGGAGGCGTGGGAGGTGTGGGAGGTGTGGGAAGAAATCTTTCCCTCCTCTCTCCCCACACTTCCCCATCTCCCCATCTCCCCAGTCCCCAGTCCCCAGTCCCTTCCTTTGCATACCCCAGAAAGAAACACAACAAAGCTGAGGCTATGCAACCGGTAAGCAACATGTCAGAGACACCAGTTCTTGCCCAAATAATTGTTTCGCCATTGAGTGCCATGAGTGCCGCTGTCAAAAAAGATATTAAGTAGCGGCGAGTAGGACGTGAAACTTGCTCTAATTCGTCTTGTTTAGTTAAATACCAATACACAGTATAAAAAGCTAAACAAATTAAGCCGAATGCAGCGATCGCAGAAGGAAGGCGTACAGCCCACTCATTGACTCCAATAATTGCATAAGCGATCGCCTGACACCAGTAAATCAAAGCAGGTTTATCGAAACGAGTGTCACCATTAAAAAATGGGGTGATCCAATCACCTGTAATAAACATCTGGCGGGAAGCTTCTGCAAACAGCGGTTCTGTTTCATCAATCAAACCAATGTTGCCTAAATTCCACCCAAAAGCTATCCAGCCGATCGCTATCAACCCAATAATCGACAGCGTTAAACTCAAGGTTGGATTCTTCCCTATTTTGTTGAACCAGCGATCGACAGTGCCTTTAACACTCAATTTCATTCTCATTAGTCAATAGTCAACAATTACTAGTGAATAGTCGTTGCTTGTCTATGTTTTGTTCTTATTCAAAAAACCAACTGCTGAATAAGTGATTGAGCAAACTTAATTATAAGTGTTTAAGGTCAAGTTGGAGGAGATGAGGAGATGGAGAAGTGTGGGGAGTGTGGGGAGAGAGGGGGGAATGAAGGATGGGGGAGTGTGGGGGGAATGAGAATTTATGCTTCTCCCTCCTCCCACACCTCCCACACTCCCTGCTTGCCCGATGCCCCATACCTATGGTGTCACTATTAATTGCCATTCTTTGCTTTGGGGATCCCATTTAGGTTGTTGAGTTTCTCCAACAACATAAGGGCCCCAGTAACGACGGGAACCATCTTGTGCAAAGGCAACTAAAATATCTCCCTTCTCTATTTTCAAATTATTCTGAGGTAGAGATAATACCAGCCCCTTTTCACTACCTTCTTGGGGAGCAAAATCCCAATGTGCTGGGAGATCGTATTTAGTCTTTCCACTAGAGCCTTTTGCTACAGATCGCGCTAGTAAAGCTAACCGTACAGGTTGGTTAGTGTGATTGCTCATCCGCAAAGTTCCTTGTTCTTTGACTTTGGTAGTTGAGCGATCGCGATTTGCTAAGACAGGATAAGTTTTATCTTGATTGGTATTTTCTACTCGATCGCTTTGGTTCGTTGCTACAGGTGACAGGTTACTAGTGGAGATACTGTTTCTAGCTGACATCGGTGTGGATGAAGCTATATTCCACTCAGAATTATTGGATAGCGGTTCTGATGATGTATCTGGGTTTGCGGGCTCAAACGATACACTCACTCCCAAGCATCCCACCAGAGCAACAAGCAGTCCCAAACAACAAGCTGTAACACCAAGGTTACGATACACTGAAGTTTTCATATTGATTAATAGTTATTAGAAATAAATATTTGTCTAGGCTTGACCAAATAATAGCCCGATATCATAAAAGGGCGATCGTCGAAAGTAGCCTAATATAGATTTTCCTCAGATTATAGTGAGGAATGTATGAAAAATATCATTTCAAGTGACAAACATTGGCAGGAAACAGTTCCTTTCGTGTTTGCCTAATAAAGGTTGTAGAGACCTATTGCTTGGTTTTTGTCCGTAAGCTTCCATAAAAAAATAAAATTAGATACTTAATCAGGAAATACATTTGTATCAAGCAATGAGCTTTCGTCAAACCGCTGGCGGCCTTAACAAAGCGCAAATTGCCAAACCTGAGATAAATCTAGGTGGTATGTTTCATCTTGTATGTGGAAATGTAGCCTTTGAAGAGGCTCTGTACTTCCGTGAAGATGATAAAATATACAAAAAATTTGAATAGACACTGGAAGCCCAGTGGATATCTATAATATTAACAAATAAGCTGATGCTAAAACCAATTTCCTGGATTTAAATATTGATATATTTCAAGAGATGTTGACTTTTTCCCAAAAGTCCCTTTAATGCAAAACACTCGTCTTAATAATTTGTTCGATGCCATTGCTAGACAGTTGGCACAATGGTTTCTTAACCCTTGGCGGCGAATATCGTTGCTGATAATTAGTTTTTTATTCGGTTTTTTTCTGGGAAACGCAGCTTCCACGACAGCCGGTCAACGGGCAGAATTAGATATTGTAGTAGCTGGTTTTTTAGTAGTATTGACAGAAATTACTAGCAGAATATTCTACCGCCAGCCTTTTTTCACCAGGCGATCGCTGTTGGTAGACTCATTAAATCTTCTGAAAGTTGGCTTCACCTACAGCCTGTTTCTCGAAGCCTTTAAGCTGGGATCGTAGGATGGGAGATGGGGAGATAGGGAGATGGGGAAATCGGGAGATGGGGAAGCAAGAGAAGCGGCGTTAGCAGATGGGTTGAGGGCGAAGGCTTTTGGAATCACGCCGGAAAATGTCGATGAGGCGATAGAAAAGCGATCGCATTTACTAAAATCTGTTTTGCCAGCTTTTAACGAGTTCTGCCAAACTACTCTGCAAAAAGAACCTAAGGAGATGTTACAAGTTTTGTGGGACTTGTGGTTACCTTTGGGGATCGAACTCGCATCGAGACGCCAAGAGTTGGGACGCCCTTTAATTCAAGGCATTTTAGGAGTACAAGGGACTGGAAAAACCACAATGTGCAAAGTTCTCAGCTTGATTCTCCAGCAGTTGGGATACCGGACTGTGAGTTTGTCTTTGGATGACTTATATAAAACTTACAGCGATCGCTTACTGTTAACACAGCAAGATCCCCGGTTGATTTGGCGCGGGCCTCCAGGAACCCATGATATCGACTTAGGTTTAAATGTCCTAGATCGAATCCGCGATTGCCAAAGCCCTGTTCTAGTTCCCCGGTTTGATAAATCTGCACATAAAGGCGCTGGCGATCGCACTAATCCAGAAATCCTTACGAATATAGATATAGTACTATTTGAAGGTTGGTTTGTGGGCGTGCGCCCACTCGACCCAGATATATTTGATACTGCACCACCGCCAATTATTACAGACGAAGATAAAGCATTTGCCCGCGATATGAATCTTCGCCTCCAGGATTATCTGCCACTGTGGGAGCGATTAGACAACTTAGTTGTGTTGTATCCCAGCGATTATCGCTGTTCTTTGGAATGGCGAAAACAGGCGGAACAACAGATGATTGCTGCGGGTAAATCGGGAATGAGCAATGCAGAAATAGAGCAATTTGTCAATTATTTTTGGCGATCGCTTCACCCGGAATTATTCATCAAACCGTTAGTAAAAGATGTAACAGCGGTTGATTTAGTAATTGAGATTAATGGCGATCGTAGCTTTGGCAGAGTAATACCAAGCTATTAACCTCAGGAACATTTACTAATTTAAAAGATGTAAAAGATAAAGAGCGTATCTAAAATCTGTATGGGACAATAAGCTAGATAATACCAATTTGAAAAAAGAATGCAACAAATAGAGCATTTGTAGAGACGCCATTCATCGCGTCTTCAGCCAAGGATGTGTTGCTGGAATTTTCCGGAGATTTTTAATATACCGTTGTAGCCTTAAAAGGTCAGTACGCTGTCCAAACTAAATTATCATATAAATATAAATTGATATCTTATGCTTACTGTTGGCGATCCGATTCCCTGGTTCATTCTTCCCTCAAACTCAAACCCCAATTTTCACTTTAACTCCATTGGCGGATACCGTAGTATTTTGTTTTTTTTCGGAAGTTCAAAAAACACATATATTCGTCAGATTATCGATGAATTCTCCAACCGACAAGAAGATTTGGCTGAGTATCAAGTACCATTTTTTGGTGTGAGTATAGACACAGATGATAGTTTTTTGGCGGAGTTAATACAGAATAAAACCTATTTTAAATTTCTTTGGGATTTTGAACGTAAAGTTAGCTTTCAATACGGTACTTGTAGGCTGAAAAATCAGGGGAGTAACGAACTCGAATACAGACCAACAATTTTTGTATTGGATGAAAATTTACGAATCATCAAAGTTTTGCCAATCTCAGCTACTACTAATCCTTGTCAGGAAGTGTTTGAGTTCATTCAAAACTTACCTCCGATCGCCGAAAATATTCCAGCAGCCAGACAAGCACCTGTTTTATTTATACCCAATGTTCTAGAACCAAGTTTTTGCCAACATTTAATTAATTTGTACGAAGCAGATGGCGGTGAAGATTCTGGTTTTATGCGACAAATTGATGGTAAAACAGTTGCAGTTTATGACTATGAATTTAAAAAACGTCGAGACTATTTAGTTTCTGAACCTGAACTATTAAAGCATATAAATAATATTATTATGCGGCGAGTGAAACCAGAAATTGAGAAGGCTTTTCAATTTCCAATCACTCGCTTTGAGCGTTATCTAGTATCTTGTTACGAAGCAAACGATAAAGGCTTTTTTAATCGTCACCGCGATAATACTACCAAAGGCACTGCTCACCGACGGTTTGCTATGTCATTAAATTTGAATACGGGTGCTTATAAAGGCGGTGATTTGCGGTTTCCAGAGTATGGACTTCAGCTTTATACTCCAAATGTTGGAGAAGCAGTGATTTTTTCTTGCTCGTTACTACATGAGGCTACCCCTGTCATCAGTGGGCAGCGGTTTGTTCTGTTGTCCTTCTTTTACAACGATGAAGATGCTCGGTTACGGCAAGAAAATAGCAAGTACCTTGTACTTGATAATACTGATACCGAACAAAAGTAAAAAAGCAGATTGTTAAATTTTAAACGGGAAAACAGAAATCCCCATCGTTAAAATTAGACGATTTTTATATTGTTTGTTGTTGTGATTACTAAAGGTAGTTTAAATAAATAATTATACTATTTAATGGAGGCTAATTATAATTTTTGATACATAGTTTTTTGAATATATTTAGTAAAATATTTGCATTGCAAAGAAGAGATATAAGAAAAGCAATTTAGTTAGAATATTAGGACTAGCGAATGTGATAGGATGCTAAGGTTAGCAAATCCTCTGCTAACTCTCACACAAGCAAAGGCTTTACCTGTAGAAATTTTAGGTCATTTTGTAGTAAATGCAGTGTGCCAAGAGAGGTTATGAATCGTAACAATCTCGATAATAATCGTAGACCTACCTCAAAATTAAAGCGTATTATAATAAATATTTTTATAGCTATAGCTGCCATTGGCGATGCTTATTTAATCTGGGCACTTTGGCCTAAAACTTGCCCAACAGGTCAACAAAAATTGAATAATTCATGCGTGCTAATTAATTCTCGTAGTAATAGTAACTTAACAATTTCTCCTAAACCTACAGTTTCTCCTAAACCTACAGTTTCTCCTCAAAATTCCATTCCTCTTTATCGTACCTTTGCTGACGTACCTAATATTCCCCAGGGAAGATTTAGGTACGGTGGGTCTACAAGTTTTGCACCGCTAAGATCTCCGGGAATGATAGCGGAAATTCTACAAGCTCATCCCAGATTTGAGTTAAATTATGCTACTCCACCCGGATTAATTAAGCCTGGTTCTGGTACTGGAATCAAGATGCTTTTAGAAGGTCAATTGAGTTTTTCACAATCGTCTCGACCTGTAAAAACAGAAGAATATCAAGAGGCGAAAACAAAGAATTTTCAACTAGAACAGATACCTGTTGCCATTGACGGAATAGCTTTTTACGTGAGTCCTAATTTGTCTTTACCTGGTTTAACAGTGTCTCAACTTAAGGATATATACACTGGTAAAATCACAAATTGGAACCAAGTAGGCGGCCCCAATCTGGAAATTACTCCTTTAAGCCGCGACCCAGAAGGTGGGGGTACTCCTGAATACGTTGAAGAAACAGTTTTGGCTAATGAATCATTTGCCGAATCTGTAAAACCTTACGTGCAAGACACTACAACTGCTATACAAAAAGTTGCCAAAACTCCTGGTGGAATTAGTTTTGCTACAGCCTCAGAAGTTTGTAACCAATCGATTCAGCCTGTTGCTATTGCTAGGGAGTCTAATGAAAATTTTGTATCTCCTTGTATAGGCAAGCAAGTAAATAAAATTGGTTTTGCCAAGGACGCTTACCCCCTAGTTAGACGGCTGTTTGTCGTCATCAAACGAGACGGTACCTTGGACGAACAAGCCGGAGTAGCTTATGCTAACTTAATGTTGAGCGAGCAAGGTCAGCAATTAATAAATGAAGCGGGTTTGGTGTCGATTAGGTGAGAGGTTTTAGTAAGATTTTTGTAGGCTAGGCTGAGAGTGAAGTTTTAACTTGACCAAAACGGCGATCGCGTTTTTGGTAACTCAACAAAGCCTGATGAAATGCTTCTGTGTCAAAATCTGGCCAAAGAATATCAGTAAAGTACATTTCTGTATACGCCATTTGCCAAAGTAGAAAATTACTCAATCGCATCTCACCGCTAGTACGAATCAGTAAATCTGGTTCGGGAGTATCTGCTGTGTAGAGGTGTTTTTGAATCAGGCTTTCATTCACTTGTTCGGTGCTGAGTTCGCCTCGTTCTACTAGTTGTGCTACTTGGCGACAGACTCTTGTAATTTCGTTGCGACTACCGTAGTTCACTGCAACTATAAAGTGTATTGCTTGATTATTTAATGTCTCTGCCATTGAACGTTGCATTTCTATTTGCAGAGATTTGGGTAAAATTGATAAATCTCCAATAAATGAGATTCGCACTCCTTCTTGATGCATCTGTGCTAACTCGCGGCGCAGCAATCGCTCAAACAAAAGCATCAGAAAATTTACTTCTTCAATGGGACGCTGCCAATTTTCTGTTGAGAAGGCGTAGGCTGTTAATGCTCTGATTCCCCAGTGTTTGCAGCAACGTAATAATTCTTTGAGGGTTTTTGCTCCTTGGCGATGTCCGGCGATGCGGGGTAAGCCTCGCTTGGTTGCCCATCGGCCGTTACCATCCATGATGACGGCGATGTGGTGGGGGAGGTGTTGGGGGTTTAAGTCGGTGGGTAATGGAGTCATGGGTTTTTGGGGTTGAGGGAAATGATAAAAAGTTCACGCAGAGACGCAAAGACGCAGAGAGAGAAGAAGAGGTGGTTTCATGTAGAGACGCGATTCATCGCGTCTGAACGATTGGTTTATTGAGGAGTTTCAAATAAAGTTTGTAGGTATTTTGGTGTGAGGGTGTTGTTCCAAGTCCACAAGCGATGCATTGTGTGGGTGAAGGTGAAAAGGAGGGTGGTTTTGTTGGCTAATGACCAGGCGTTCCAGTTGAGGGTAGCCATCATCCGGCGGAGGGTGCGTATGAGGTTGTTGCGCTGATAGTTTTGCGACCGCGTTTTTATGAGGGTGCGTCCAATTCTGATTAACCCTGTATCGGGAAAAGCCCAGACTCCAAAGCCCCAGAATTTGGTCATGTGGTTGATTTCGTCTTGTGCTAGTTCTTCGAGTACGTCGTAGAGTGCGCCTGTGGTATGAGCCATTAGCCAAAGGTAAAGGCAGGTTGCACCGTATTCTGTAGCAATGCGGTGTAAGCCGTGGCGATATAAATCCTCGTGAGGGTCATCTGTGGGGAGATAGCCTCGAACTGTGCGATGTTTTGCGGTAATTTTCTCGCCTGTTAGTTGGGTGTAAACCTTAATTAATGCAGGGGTATGCTGGCGTTCTTCTTTTTCCCACAAACCAAGTTCTGTGAGGTTGTTGTCTTCGCCGACTGTTCCACCAACAAACCGCGCCATCTGAGGATGCAATTTTTCCAAATATTGGCGACTGGTTTGGGTGTAGCCGCGAATTGGTGCTTCTGTATCCATTGCACCTATCAATATCGATAAGAATACTTCTGGTTCTATGCCGATAATTTGATTGCGATTTATTGTTTGCCAGTCGATGAGTTTCCAAGGACGCGGTTGGGGATTTTGAAACTGTATCGGTAAATCTTGCAAACGTTCGTGTAGTTTTTCGGCTGCAACATATCTGTCTACAAGAGAACGAATGCACTGCTGTGTTTGGAAATAGTCAGGACTGGGATAACTTTGAGGTGCTGAGTCTTCTGCAACTGGGCTGAGGGCGTTAAGCATAATTTTTATACTTTGCTTTTTATCTCTTTGCCCAATAGCCTAAGCGATCGCACTTTGTTTTGTCAGTCGGCTGAAGTCGGCAATTTTATATAATTAAGTTGGAAAAGTCGGGGAAAAAGTTGGTTATGGAAAATTTGGGTTTAAAATCTTAGCCTTATAGGATGAGTTTCCAAAGTAAGAAGAGAGAATTGCACAGAATGTGGCGAAATTGTTAGAACAATGGTAGATAAAATTTGAGTAACAGCATAAATTATGAACTCTTATAAAACATATATCACTATTGCAGATCCCAAGCAGCTAGTATTATCTAATTTACCATTTGAAGCAGGACAGAGAGTTAAGGTGATTATTTTAACTGAGGATAATCAAAAGGTTACTTTAGCAGAAGAAGTAAAAAAGTTATTTAAAGAAATACAAGCGATACACGCAGATAATCCCTTGACTGATGAAGAAATAGCAGCAGAAATTGAAGCTTATAGGCTGGGAGAATGAAAGTTATTATTGATACTAATATTGTAGTATCTGCTGCTATAGCTGATAAAAATCCAGAGGCAGTAATTTTATTTGTAATTGCTAATTCTGCTTTTGAGTGGATTGTATCGGCTGAAATTATAGCAGAATATAAAGAAGTTTTAAAGCGCCCTCGTTTAAAGTTAACTGAGGCACAATACGAAAGATGGATTTATTTAATTGATTCAGTAACAACATTAATTGATGTGGATGTGGAGGTTGATTTTCCCAGAGATAGGAAAGATGCAAAGTTTTTAGCTTGTGCTATTGCAGCAGAAGCAGATTTTTTTATTACGGGTGATGCTGATTTTAATGAAGCACAAACTTTGTTAAACACAACTATTATTTCTCTGTCTTTATTTAAAAGGTTAGTTTGTGATGTAACTGAATAAGTTCCAATCTGGTAGGGTGTGTAACAGAGCAGCATAACACACCGTACAAAACAAAGCGATCGCACTTGCTTTTGTCAGTCGGCTGAAGTCGGCAGTTTTATGTGATGGAGTTGGAAGCGTCAAGGAAAAAGTAGTACTATGTAGCAATCTTATTCAAGTTGATGAATTACTTCTTTTAACTTGGAAGATTGTCTTCTGAATGTTGTCGAGCAATTTCTTTTAAATAGGTTATCAACGGTGCCCAAAGCCCTCCATCTGGGACAAGAGTATCGAATAGCTCAGAACCCTGCTTCAGTTCTACAATACATGACCACTCTAATAACTTCCTGGGTTTGCCTTTCTTTTTTCTTGTGATAATTTGTTCATAGGCTAGGCTTGCCCAGTACCTAATTCCACTCTCACCAATGAGTATTTGATACTTTTTATTCCCCAGACAAAAAATTTCTTCCACGTACAGCATTTTCAATCAACCTTCTGGTAAATCCCCAAATTGCTGACGATAACGCTCAAGTTGTTTCTGTGCTAATTCTAACTGTTCTTCTGGAGTTTGATAGCGCTTCCCTTGTCGGTCATACCAATACAAAACCTGACGCGGGATATTACCAGATATGTATTGCCCTCTACCAATTCCTAAACCAATTTCTGGCATCCAAAAAGGTTCGCCAATTTGCAATTGATAGCTACCATCTACTAAGCGATAAACTTCAAAAGGTTGGTGACGGTCTCTTTGCCAATACTCTGGATTATAAATAATGTAGTACAGTACCCCTAATTTGGCATAAATATCTAATTTCTTGTCATATTCTCCACCCGGAGTTAAGGAGACAATTTCTAAAGCAAGAATGGGTGGAATTTCGTTTTCTTCCCAAAGAACATAACTTTTACGCGATTTACCTGCTTTGCGCCGTTCTACACCCAAGCTCAAAAATCCGTCTGGAACAATTGGCACAAGTGGGCTGACACCTGTGGTATGGTAAACACCCATATCAACACTAAAAAACCAATCATTACGGTCTGCCCAAATATATTGCAGCAAGAACAAAAGTAGATTGGGAATAAAATTCTGGTCTTCGTTATCCACAGGCGTGTCGTCTGAACAAGGAAGTTCAGCACTGCTAGGCAAAGATTGGCGGGGGTCGGATTTCACCATAAGTAATGATGGTGCTGGAATGACCTAATAAGTCTTATTTTATTAGAACACAAGGCTTTTACAGTTTCGTTTTTGAGCCAAGGCCGGAAAAGTCGGGAAAAAAGTCGGATTTACAAAATCTTATCCGAAAATTTGACAAGCATAACTGTAGAGTGATTTATAGTTGTCAATAAAGTCTGAACTATCCTAGTTGTTACAAATGGACGCCCAAGCAGCATTAGCATGGTTAGACACCATAGTTCCTGCTCAAACCGGGGAACGGTTGAGCGATTTGCAAAAAGTCATTCTTGGGCAAGTTTGGTTGGGTAGGAAATACTTGGATATTGCTCGTTCTTACGGTTGTACGGAAGGACATGCTAAGGATGCTGGTTCTCAGTTGTGGAAGTTACTTTCTAAGGTACTGCGCCAGAAGATTACTAAAAGTAATTGTCGCGCTACTTTGGAACGGGTTCTGAGAAAAAGTAATACGATATCCAGTCTGATTGATTACTCCAGAACGCCACACGCCGCCCCAAAATTAGAGGATAGCAATTTTATTGGACGAACAGAAGCGATCGCTCACTTGAATACTTTGGTAAATCAAGGCTCGAAAGTCATTGTTATCCAAGGTGAAGGCGGTTTGGGCAAAACTACTCTGGCGCAGCAATATCTCCAAACTCAGAATTTTGAGTTGGTTTTGGAACTGCTGATGGCCAAGGAAACGCAAAATATCACTCCCGCCGAACGAGTTGTAGAGGAATGGCTCAAACAAGATTTTAATGAAGAACCTGGGGTAGAATTTGGGGTAACTTTGGCACGACTCAAGCGCCAACTCCACAATCGGCGCATTGGGGTGTTAATTGACAATCTCGAACCTGCATTAGATGGAAAAGGTGGGTTGATTGCTTCTCACCGCAACTATGTAGAGCTATTACGGATTTTAGCTGATGCTAGGGTGCAATCTGTGACTCTAATTACTAGCCGCGATCGCCTTTGCGAACCTGGGCTAAATGTGAATCATTATCGGCTTCCTGGTTTGGATAAAAGTGCATGGCAACAGTTTTTTAGCAACCGAGGATTAGCCATAGATTCGCCAACTTTAGAAATTATGCATCGCACATATAACGGTAATGCTAAAGCAATGGGAATTCTCTGTGGTTCCATTCAAGAAGATTTTGATGGCGATATGGCTGTTTATTGGCAAGAAAATCAGGCCGATCCTCTAGCAGCAACCGATTTAAAAAATTTAGCAGTTAGTCAAATTAATCGCTTACAAAATCTCGACCCCCAAGCCTATCGCTTGCTTTGCCGTTTGGGTTGTTATCGCTATCAAGATATACCAAGTATCCCATCTCAAGGTTTATTTTGTTTGCTGTGGGATGTTCCATCCGAACAACATCGCCAAATTATTACTTCCTTAAGAAATCGGTCTTTGATAGAGTGCGATCAAGGTAAATATTGCCTGCATCCAGTGATTCGGGCAGAAGCGATCGCTCGTTTACGACCCAGTGAGGAATGGGAAATTGCCAACCACAAAGCCGCTGAATTTTGGACAGATAGTGTTAAAAAAATTGAAACTTTTAAAGATGCTTTGCAAGCTTTAGAAGCATATTATCACTATATCGAAATTCAGGAATTAGAATTAGCAGGTCAAGTTATTCTCAAAAGCCGAAATAATCAATGGCAGCAGTTTTTACCTCTTGGAAGTACATTGTATCGGATGGGTTTAATTCAACCGATACTTACGGCAATTAATCGAGTTGTTAATAATCTGGATAATCATCAAAATCTCAGCGAACTTTACAATATATTGGGCGATTTCTATTGGATAACAGGTAAAATTAGTCAAGCGATCGCCTGTCAAGAAAAAACTATTAATTTAGCAACCCAAGCACTCAAATCACTTGTACCTCAACCAGAAAATAAGCATACAGTTTATTATCTGAGGATGCTTGAGGTAGATTCTTTATTAAGTATTGGTCTTTATCAAATAGATTTGTGGGAACTAGAAGCAGCCGCAAAGTTATTTCAACAAGTAATTTACCTAGCCCAAAATACTAAGCATCACAGTTGGGCAGAAAAAGCCTCGGTGTGTTTAGCTTTAGTATATTCTTATTTAGGTTTACGCGATGCTTCTTATCAATTGGCAGATGTAGCTTATCAAAATATTACCAACCCAAAACTAATAGAACAAACTGGTAGATTTGCTTATTTTATCCAAATTTTGGGTCAAACCTACGTCAATTTAGGAGAATTTGATAAAGCAAATCAGATGTTCAGCCAAGCTTTAACTTTTGCAGAAGAAAGCCACTATATGCAAGTTAAAGCTAAAACACTCAATGGTTTAGCAGAAATCCATAGATACCAAGAAAATTTTGAATTAGCTTTTGCTAATCATACAGAGGCAATCGAACTTTTGGAAAAAATCGGTGCTAAATGTGACTTAGCTGAAGCTTATTTTCAATTTGGTTTAACTTATCAAAAAATGGCAAAATCTGATAAGAGTCAAAGTAATTTTCATCAAGCAATTCAGTTATTTACTGAAATAAAAGCTCCAAAGCAAGTTGAAAGAATTCAGAACTCGGGAATAGTATCTTAGGGGCGCATTTATGAGTTCGGGGAGTACAAGCGTTTCGATAAGCCTCAACAGCATTGCTTAATGAAACGCTGCACTATATTGTGTAACGGCTCTGGTTCGCGCTAGAAATTGCTGTAGTACGGGCGAGGTGTTTGCACCTCGCCAAACAATTGCCAACTTGACATAGAGCGTTTGGTCTTCGAGTGGTTTGTAGACGACCCCTACTCGTTGCAAATTCTGGAGTGAGGCTGGGACAAGCGCAACTCCTAATTCCGCTGCTACTAAGCTGACAATAGTTTGCATCTGAATTGCTTCCTGAGTTACTTGGGGAATAAATCCTGCTTGTTGACACAAACGGATAATTTGGTCGTAAAAGCCGCTTCCCAGATGACGTGGAGATAAAATGAAAGAATCCTGGGCGAGTGATGCTAATGACAGTTGTGTTTGAGTCGCAAGCGGGTGTGCTTGTGGCAATACAGCGACAAACGATTCTTCTAAAACCGTTTCCACGGTGAGTTCGTCATCGTTTATCGGCGGACGAATAAAGCCAAGCTGAATGCGATTGTCATACAGTGCTTCAATTTGCTCGGTCGTGGTCATTTCATGCAGCATCAAACGGACATCAGGAAACTGATGGCGAAACGAGCGCACGGCAGCAGGCAGCAAGCTATACGTGGCAGATCCAACAAATCCAATCGCTAAACGACCCACTTCACCTCGAAAAGCGCGTTGGGCTACCTCAATCGCTTGCTCAGATTGCACTAGAATTTGTCGTGCCTGCTCTAAGAAGGCAAGTCCAGCTTCAGTAAGTCGGACTGTTCGCTTTGTCCGATACAGCAACTCGACACCGAGTTCTTGTTCGAGTTGACGGATTTGTTGACTGAGTGGCGGTTGAGCGATTTGTAGTCGTTGCGCGGCGCGACCAAAATGAAGTTCCTCAGCTACAGTCACGAAGTAACGCAAGTGTCGAAGTTCCATTGTCAATTAATATCTTTTAAGTCTTAGTCTAAGACAAAAATTATATTGGACATATTTATTCAGACTACTTAATGTGGAAAGTAAGTTACACAATTGCAGTTGCGCCGATCTTGGCATCTCATCATTTTGTATTGGAGAAAACAAATGAACTCAGATAAAAATCGCGTCGCTCCTAAAGTTTGGTTGATTACAGGATGTTCAACAGGGTTCGGACGGGCCCTAGCAGAAGCGGTGTTGAAGAAGGGCGACTTCCTGCTAGCTACTGCTCGCCAACCAGAGCAACTTCGCGCTTTGATTGAACACTATCCAGAAACCGCAAAGGCTGTACGTTTGGATGTAACATCATCCCAAGACATACAAGCAGCAGTTGATACAGCGAACGCTACATTTGGTCGAATTGATGTGCTGGTCAACAATGCTGGACATGGACTCATTGCCGCACTCGAAGAAGTCAGTGATGTTGATATTCACCGATTTTTTGAAACCAACTTCTTTGGGGCGCTCCGTCTGATGCGAACGGTTTTGCCTGTGATGCGTCAGCAAGGCAGCGGTCACATTGTCAATATGTCATCCACAGCAGGATTAGCGGGATTTGGTGGAAGCAGCCTCTACTGTGGCGCTAAATTTGCTCTGGAAGGTACATCTGAAGCCTTAGCTAAGGAGGTTGAATCCTTTGGAGTTAAGGTCACTTTAATTGAACCAGGGGCATTTCGCACAGATTTTAACGGACGCTCTCTAGCAACAACCGAACAATCCATTGATGCCTATGCGACCGTGAGCGGTGCTTCATTGCAGTGGTTCAAACAGATGGATGGTAAACAACCTGGCAATCCAGCGAAAGCGGCGCAAGCCATCATTCAAGCTGTGGAAAGTCCCCATCCACCGATGCGACTGGCATTAGGCACCGATGCCATGAGCCTGATTCAGGAAAAACTGGAATGGGTCAAAACGGATTTGGATGCTTGGCAGAAGGTGACTGTAAGTACGGATTATGTAGATAGTAACAGTGAGGTAATAGTTGGGTAGCTAATACCAGCTCTCTTTGAAGGCGCACAGAATCGTAGGTTGGGGAGCCACTTGCATGGGTGGGTTTCCCGACTTTTAGATGCACCTGGGAGGAATTACGTCTGATGTGAATTATCGAAATGAACGAAATATCAAGGATTGTGCGCCCTGTAGAGACGTTGCGGTGCAACGTCTCTACAACGATAAATCAAGGGTTTTAGCGTGTAATTCACATAATGCGTGAATTCTCACTTATGAATAATTAATTTAACTAAATTATCGAGTAGGCGATCGCGTTCCATCGGTACTAAATCGCCACTTTGCATGATGTCTCGCAGGATGACGAAATGAACGAGTGTCCCAACAAAGGCTCGCGCTGCAACTTCCGCATCGGGAAGCTCAAGTTCTGGGTGAGAAGCTAGGTACTGCGTCAGAGATTCCAGCATTGGTTTTTCAATGTTCTTCACAAATGCTCGTGCTAATCCTGGAAACCTTCCTGACTCACCAATAATAATCCTCAAGAATGTCAGAGCTTGCGGATCGTCTGCAACATTGTCAAACATCTTATTTGCAAAGGATCTCAAAAAAGAAGCTGGATCGCCCTGAGCAGATTGGAGTTGTTCTGAATTAAAAATCTCTTTTTTGCAAGCTAATTGCTGCATCAATGCTATGAACAAGCTTTCCTTGTCGGGATAACGCCTGTATATCGTTGCCTTAGAAACACCTGCCGCTACCGCAATTTTATCTATTCTGGCAGCCGCATAGCCGTTTTCTAGAAACTCTTGCATTGCCCCATCCAGAATCATTTCTGTTTTTTCTGGAGATAGATCGCGCTCAACACTCTTAGATTTGCTCATGACTCAATTTTACAAACAAACTAGCGAACTCATTACCTGATTCACCTTATTTCCAGCATACACTTGACAAGACGAAACAGTTTCGTTTACGGTAATTATACAAACGAAACGAAACTGTTTTGTCTAGCTGTCAGATGTAACAAGGAGCTTGCTTATGCTGCAAAACTTATCAGGTAGTGCTACCTCTGCTAAATCTCGTCAATGGTTTGGAATTGCTGCTAGCGCGTTGATTATTGTCGGTGGAAGTTCTGCTTATGTACTTTCGCGATCGCCATCATCTCAACAGGTACAAAATCCCACCCCAGCAATTAGTTCACCGCAAATTACTACAGTAACAGCACTGGGGCGATTGGAACCTCAGGGAGAAACGATTAAATTGTCAGCTCCGACAGCGAATAACGGCAATCGAGTCGAAAAATTGTTAGTTAAGGAAGGCGATCGCATCAAGGCAGGGCAAGTGATTGCAATTTTAGATAATCGCGATCGCCTTTTAGCAGCATATCAGCAAGCGCAGGAAGATGTAAAAGTTGCTCAAGCGAAACTTGCAATTACTAAAGCGGGAGCTAAAACCGGAGAAATCAACGCTCAACGTGCTGAAATTGAGCGTTTAGAAGCACAAAGGCAAGGAGATATTGATGCTCAAGTGGCAACGGTGGCTCGGTTAACATCAGAATTGACAAATGCACAGACGCAATACAACCGCTATCAGTCTTTGTATCAAGTGGGTGCTATCTCCGCAGCCGATCTAGACAGCAGGCGATTAACTTTAGAAACTGCCCAGAAGAGTTTGCAAGAGGCAAAAGCTGTGTTAAAGCGGATTCAATCTACCAGTCCAGCACAACTTAGTCAAGCTAGAGCAAATCTAGACCGGATTGCAGAAGTGCGACCGGTGGATGTGAAACAGAACCAAGTAGAAGTAGATCGCGCCATTGCAGCGATGAAACAAGCGCAAGCGGAACTGGATCGAGCATCAGTGCGATCGCCGATTGATAGTGAAATTCTAGAGATTCATACCCGTGCTGGGGAAGTGGTTGGTAATGATGGGATTGTGGAAATTGGGCAGACTCAACGGATGTATGCGGTTGCTGAGGTTTATCAAAGTGACATCAGCGATGTGAAAGTTGGGCAAAAGGTGCGGGTTACTAGCGATTCGATTCCTGGCGAATTGCTGGGAAAAGTTGAACGTATTGGTTCTCAAGTGAAACGGCAAACTATTGTTAATACTGACCCTAGTACTAATATTGATGCCAGAGTCATTGAGGTGCATGTGGCTTTGGATGCAGCATCGAGTAAAAAGGCTGCTAAGTTTACTAATTTGCAAATTACGGCGGAGATTGAGAAATGATAGGTTTTTTCACGCAGAGACGCAGCGAAAAGTCGGAGCGCCGGAAACCGGCGCTCTGAACTTTTCAAGACAGAGGCGCAAAGAGTAAGAGTTGAGAAGAGTTTATTTTTGAAGTTCATAAATTCAGCAATGCCGTAATTACGAATTACGAATTATTATGATTGCATTTATTCAACAAATTCAACGGCGAACGCCACTCGGATGGCTGCAACTGAATAAAGAAAAAGGGCGTCTTTTAGTAGCATTATCAGGGATTGCTTTTGCTGATGTGCTTATGTTTATGCAGCTTGGGTTTCAAAGTGCATTGTACGATAGCAACACAAAGCTGAGTCGCACTTTGAATGCAGATATTGTGTTAGTCAGTCCCCAAGCGCGGAATACGCAGAATTTAGGTACGTTCTCACGGCGACGTTTGTATCAAGCAAAGGATATTCCGGGAGTGAAATTAGCACAGGCTTTTTATTCCAATACTATTACTTGGAAACATCCAGAAACTCGCAAAGATACATCTATGCAAGTGATTGGATTTGAACCGGAACAACCAGCTTTGAATTTGCCAGAAGTAAATCAGCAATTAAACAAAATTAAGTTGCCAGATCGGGTGTTATTCGATCGCAATTCTAGAGGAAGTTATAAAGATGCGATCGCTCAAGTTGAAGAAGGCAAAATTGTCAGCACTGAAATTGAGCGCCGTACCGTTACCATCACTGGATTATTTACATTAGGAGCATCTTTTGGCGCGGATGGGATTTTAATTGGTAGCGACCAAACTTTTTTACATTTCTTTCCTCGGCGAGAAGCTGCTAGCATCAACCTGGGATTAATTACACTCCAACCAGGTTACGATGCAAAGCAAGTTGCTACTGCATTAGACTCACATTTGCCCAATGATGTGAGAGTACTAACTAAACAAGAATATATTGAATTTGAGCAGAGTTACTGGCAAAAAGAAAGCCCCATTGGGTTCATTTTTGGATTAGGGACAGCAATGGCATTTGTAGTGGGTGTTGTCATTGTTTATCAGGTACTTTCAACTGATGTTAATACTCACCTCAAAGAATATGCAACTTTCAAAGCAATGGGATACCGCAATCAATACCTACTTGCGGTAGTTTTTGAAGAAGCAATTATCCTGGCTTTTGTTGGCTTTATTCCTGGCTTAATTTTACCAATTGGGCTTTATAATTTGGCAGCAAAAGCAACTGCATTACCTATTTTAATGACATTATCACGAGCAATACTCGTTCTGGTTTTAACAATTCTTATGTGTGGAATTTCTGGAGCGATCGCCACTCGCAAACTTCAATCTGCTGACCCTGCGGATATGTTTTAAATTTAGTCATTAGTCATTGGTCATTAGTCATTAGCGAATGATAAAGGGGAATTGTATGAATAATAAACCAGTTATTTCTATCAATAATCTGAATCATTACTTTGGTCACGGGCAATTAAGGAAACAAGTTTTATTTGATATTAACCTAGAAATAAACTCTGGTGAAATTGTGATTATGACCGGGCCTTCTGGTTCTGGTAAAACGACGTTATTGACCTTGATTGGTGGATTGCGTTCTGCTCAATCTGGTAGCTTGAAAGTCTTAGATAGAGAACTATGTGGTGCGAGTGCAGAACAATTAACCTTAGCGCGACGAAATAACGGTTATATATTTCAAGCACATAATTTGCATAACAGTTTAACTGCTTTACAAAACGTCAAAATGGGCTTAGAACTACACAACCATCTATCATTAAAAGAGATGCAAGAGCGTTCTGCTCAAATGTTAGAACACGTTGGCTTAGGGAATCGCCTCAACTATTATCCTGATGACTTATCTGGAGGACAGAAGCAAAGAGTTGCGATCGCTCGTGCCTTAGTCAACCATCCTAAAATCGTACTAGCAGACGAACCAACAGCTGCCCTAGATAGTAAATCAGGTAGAGATGTAGTCACTCTAATGCAGACATTAGCCAAAGAACAAGGCTGCACCATTCTACTAGTCACCCACGACAATCGTATTCTAGATGTTGCCGATCGCATCGTCAAAATGGAAGATGGCAAATTAACCAACAACGCAGTTTTAAGCGCAACCGCCTAACTCCTCTTCCTCTCTGCGCCTCTGTCTTGAAAAGTTCAGATCGCCGGTTTCCGGCGCTCCAACTTTTCGCTGCGTCTGTGCGTGACCAAATCCACCCCCCCCAGGAGTTTCTATTACAAACACATCCCCAACATTCATTTCCACCGTTCCAGTACTATCCAAACTTTCTTCACTTCCATTTTGACGCCGTATCCAATTGCGTCCAACTTTCCCCGCTTCCCCCCCATTCAACCCAAAAGGAGGAACCTGTCGATGTCCAGACAGAATATTCGCTGTCATCGGTTCTAAAAACCGGATGCGACGAACAACTCCATTCCCACCAGAATATTCACCTTTTCCACCACTATCATCACGAATACTAAAACTTTCTAAAAGTACAGGATAACGCGTTTCTAAAACTTCTGGATCGGTCAACCGCGAGTTAGTCATGTGGGAATGAACGGCATCAGTTCCATGAAAATTAATTCCTGCTCCAGAACCGCCACAAATAGTTTCATAATATTGATATTTTTCATTACCAAAAGTGAAATTATTCATCGTTCCTTGAGAAGCAGCCATCACACCCAAGGCACCATATAAAGCATCGACAATAGTTTGAGAAGTTTCTACATTACCTGCTACTACCGCTGCTGGATAAATAGGATTTAGCATACAGCCCACTGGAATAATAATTTCTAAAGGATTAAGACACCCAGCATTGAGAGGAATATTATCATCAACTAAAGTCCGGAATACATATAAAACTGCTGCTTGAGTTACAGCTTTGGGAGCGTTGAAATTACTATTTAATTGCTCAGAAGTTCCAGTAAAATCAATAGTAGCACTGCGATTTTCTGGGTGTATAGTAACTTTTACTTGAATTTGTGCGCCATTGTCCATTTTATAAATAAATGAACCATCATTGAGAACTGCGATCGCCCTTCTCACTGCCTCCTCAGCATTAGCTTGCACGAATTTCATATAAGCTTGCACAGTATCAAGTC
This sequence comes from Nostoc sp. DedSLP01, assembly GCA_034530875.2. Taxonomy (GTDB): domain Bacteria; phylum Cyanobacteriota; class Cyanobacteriia; order Cyanobacteriales; family Nostocaceae; genus Nostoc. Next base: position 47,380 of record JAVRCJ020000027.1, on the reverse strand, counting down.
CGTATTGCGAAACCATTTTCCGCAGTTCTTGAAGCCCCCTTTCATTAGCGGCAATTTGAGCTTTAAAATCAGCTAGATTTTGGTCAGGATTTCGAGCAGGATAAGTATGATTTGCCAGGTGTTCTCTGACTGCGGTTTCTCGAAAATTTCTCTCTTCAACTAAGAAAAAATTATCAAAAAGAATTCCTTCTTCTTCTACTGTAGTACTGTGGGGAGGCATAGAACCGGGAGTAATTCCGCCGATATCAGCTTGGTGTCCGCGAGAAGCAACGAAAAAGATGGGAATTGGGCATTGGGCATGGGGCATTGGGGATGGGGCATTGGTAATCTCCTCATCTTTTCCATCTCTCCATCTCCCCATCTCCCGACTTTCCAAAAATACAGGAGTAATTGCAGTTACATCGGGGAGATGTGTACCGCCGTTGTATGGGTTATTAGATAAATAGACATTTCCTGGTTTTATGATGTCGCCTTTATCGTTAATTAAACTGCGAACGCTCTCACTCATTGAACCTAAATGTACGGGAATGTGGGGGGCATTTGCTACTAATAATCCAGAAGAATCAAAGATAGCGCAGGAGAAATCTAGTCTTTCTTTGATATTCACAGATGTTGCTGTATTTTGCAGAACAATACCCATTTGTTCGGCAATAAATTGATAGAGGTTTTTGAAGATTTCTAAACGAACGGGGTCGGCTTGAGATGTTGCGTACATTTTTGATTATGTTTGTTTAAATTCAATGAATATTGTTATAGCTAAATATCTAAGCTTATTGTAGTCATGGAATAGTTATTATGAGGCAAGGAAGAGAAAGTTTTCTCCATCTTGTCTTTAATTATAGATAACGTGGTTTTGAATATCTTTTTATTTACATTAACTTTGAGCCACTTCAGAACTTGGACGTTTTAAAATTTGTTTTACATCACCATACATTTCACCTATCAAACCTTCAAGCTCATGCTCGATATCTTCCCAACGTCCAAGTTTACTTGTCCATTTTCCATTAAGTAATTGTCTAGCGGCATGAGTTGGTTCGCCGTCAGAAGTAGCGTAAATTGCTATCTTTTCAAAACCTGCTTCCAGATCGGAATTATTGCAAAGTTCATACCCTAAGCTTTCGTATGCTTGAATAAAAGCTGACATAGTTAATTCTGGTGTTATACCTTCTACCCAGTAATATGTATTATCTGGGTCTATTGGACTCCACCAGCGATTGTCTTCACCCGCAGCCCAAGCAAAACAATTATATAATGTACTTTGCTTGCTGGTTACAGAATACTCCGTGCGCGATAAGTTAGGAAATTTATTTTCTTTATAAATTTCTAACTTACCATCTGTATCCATTTGCTTTCCCCCATTCAATCCAAGCTTGAGCCATTTGCTGAAGTCTACCACGCTGTTCGGGTTTGACAGGGTTCGCTCGTGTAATTGCATTTAAAGCCCAAAACCAATGGTCTGGTTCGCGCTCAAGTTCGCGCATAATTAAAGGAACAACAGGTTGTCCCATCCCAATTATTCTTTGATAAGCAGGATGCATTGATATTTTTGAAATGACAGAAAGCATTCCTGTTTCACGTCGCCATTGTTCCGCTAATTCTCTGAATTCAGTTTCTATTTCTCTGGTTTCAATGACCGGATAAAGGTAAGGTGACATTTAATTTGTGTTTAGGTTTTTTACAGTGAATTGTCATTAATAATTATAAAGTAAGATGTTCTTTATTCAAATTATTATGCCAGTAAAAATACCATTGCTCGAAATGCCACTTCATGAGTACGGTTGAGATATTGCGTGCATTTTTGATTCCTGTTTGTTTAAATTCAATGAATTACTTAACATTTGCTGATGTCAGTTGCGTTAAAGAAAGTGGAACCCAACAAAAAAAATTGATTAATGTTGGGTGTCACTCCACATATCATGTTCTCGACCTATAAACCTCATACATTAAGAGGCTACCTGCTACAGCAAGATTTAGGGAGTCAACCGCACCTACCATCGGAATCCGAACGAGGTGCTGGCATAAGTCTCGCTGTTCTGGGGTTAGACCTTGGCGCTCTTCACCCAGGAAAAGAAGAGTAGAATTCGGGTAATTAAACTGATGAAATTCAGCCATCCCATCTGGTGAAGCACCAATAACAGGACACCGATGGTTGCGTACCCAATGGCGGAGTGCAGAGTAGCTTGTTCGTACAAACTTCTGATTAAAGAGCGAACCCATAGATGCGCGAACAACATCAGGAACAAAAGGATCTACACTATTTTTGATGAAGATAAACCCAGCACCGCCAACTGCTTCGGATGTGCGAATCAAGGTTCCGAGGTTTCCTGGGGAACGAACGGTTTCAAGAACCACCCAGCACAAACCAGGTTGCGGCGAGATATCGCGTAGCTTGAACCAACGCTGACGAACTATTGCACCAACTCCAGAAGCGCGTTCGCTTTGAGAAACATGCCGAAACTGTTCCGGTGTAAGGCTGATGCAAGGAATACCAGAACGCCGAGATTGCCTAACTAACTTCCTTGCTAGAGGTGCTGTTAGCAGTTTCTCACTAAATGCGATCGCCGAAATATCAAAACCGTTGTCAATTACCTTTACAAAGTTACGCACACCCTCAATGTAAAACAATCCAGAGGCGTCACGATGTGCGCGGTCAAATTGGAGCCTTTTAATTTCGGTTAGCGTAGCCTCAACGTCTAACCGTTCCTGGCTGGAACTATTAACACCAGCCATCCTCCTTGAGCAGAGCTACTTGGCTCTCTACATACAAAACTTGAATTAGCATGAAATATTGCGGAAACTTTACCGCAGACATCAACTTTCTTGCGATCGATATTAGCATACATTCTTTATATTTTTAACATTCCCAGTCATAGATAATATCGCTAAAGTCTAATTTTCTAAGGTTGTGTTTTAAAATTTGAAAATTACATACATCGGCTATCCAGTTAATACTTAACACATCATTAGATTCCCTAACCATCTGAGACAAAAGAATTTCTGGGTCTTGCTCAATTGCATCTCGCAAAAATTCTGTCGTTTTTTCTTCCAGATGAACAGTATAAATTAATTCTGTTCTAATAGAATCTGGATAACCACCTATCTTACTACGCCAAGAATATGATAGATTTATATACTCGTCCAATATTCCTTCATTCGTATTTAATAGGTCAAAATAATTATCCCCAACAATTTCATTGATCCCACTCTCACTTATTGGTGCATATTTTTGAGTAAAATTTAAACTACAACAGCCATCAATAAGATTTGTTTCTCTTTTAGGCAAAAAATCAAAGTTTGTGATTATATTTTCTACATTCAAGTCTGGTTCTTTAAAATATAAAACTCTAAATCCAGATTGGTCTGTTTGATTGTCATAGTTCAAACCATACGGGAATTCATAACTGATATAAAACTGCACAATACCCTGATTTGGAAAACCTTCCAATAGAGGTACTTCGGCAAAATTAATCTGTGCAATAAAAAATAAATATTCACCTTCGGAACTTTTTGGATAATCAAAACCTTTTGGTAAATAAGGCAAACCACCAAATTTAATTTGCCACCAATCTACCCGGTCATTATTTTCAATTCTGATTTCAATAAAAGGCCGTATCGTCGCTTCAATTCTGTCCCGATAAGGTTCTAGTTCTGGAGGAATGGGAATGTACGGTTTATCATTCATATACTACTCATAAATATCAATATTTGACCAACTTTTGCTATGAGGATGTATACAAAAATTTTGAAACGCTAATTTATCGCAGTATAGCATCATTCCTATTTAAGATTGACTTGCAGCCCTTATTCTTTACTTTCTAGATAAAATTAAATGATTGCGTTCAGTTAATACTGCTTGCCAATTAGGTTCAACTACAATCGTGCTAATTTTTTCCACAATAATTGCAGTTCCAGTAATTCTATCTTCTGGTTGTAAATCTTCGCGCCGATAAACAGGCGTATTATGCCATTTGTCAACAGTAAACATTTTGACTGTTTCAACAGGTTTGGGGGCTTCATTAATAGAACGGGTACGAGTAATTAAAGGTTCTTCGGGCGTATCCATCTTCTGAATTACTTCCACAGAAATAGATTCGACAATTAAAGTTTTCTCTAATTGAATGAAACCATAGCGAGATTTATGTTCGGTTTCAAATTCTTGTCGCATTGCTGCCACTTCATCTGCCAAATTTACTGTCAAAATAGAGTTAGTACCCTCATATTTTAAGTTAGCTTTCCGGATTAATTCTACTTGACTACCTGCTTCTTTGATTTCACTTCTAGCTTGCATTTCTAAAGATTCTATTAAGCGTTGTAATTGAGAAATTAATATTTGATTTAAGGGTTGTTCTACTCCTCCTTCTCTAATTGCCCGAACATCAGCTAATCCCATTCCATAAGCCGAGAGAACTCCAGCATAAGGATGAAGAAATATCTTTTTCATACCTAAAGTATCAGCAATTAAACAAGCAACTTGCCCGCCTGCACCGCCAAAACAACACAGCACGTATTTGGTGACATCATAACCTCGTTGCAAGCTGATTTTTTTAATTGCGTTTGCCATATTTTCCACTGCGATCGCCATAAATCCAGCCGCTACTTGTTCTGGTGTAGAATGATTTCCTGTAGCAGCTGCAATCTCTTGGGCTAATTGTGTAAATTTCTCGATCGCAATATCTTTATCTAAAGGTAAATTCCCATCAATTCCAAAGACTGAAGGAAAATATTGCGGGTGAATTTTACCTAACATCACATTAGCATCAGTAACCGCTAATGGCCCGCCACGACGATAACAAGCAGGCCCCGGAATTGAACCAGCAGATTCCGGGCCGACACGATAACTCGAACCATCAAAAAATAGAATTGAACCACCGCCAGCCGCAATTGTATTAATTGCTAATACAGGAACTCGCATCCGTGCGCCAGCAATTTCTGATTCTAATTGTCGTTCGTACTCTCCTTTAAAATGAGCAACATCTGTACTAGTTCCTCCCATATCAAAGGTAATTACAAACTCAAAACCTGCTCTTTTACTAGTTTGAACTGCGCCAACAATACCCCCAGCCGGGCCGCTTAAAATACTATCTTTTCCTTGAAATTGTTCGGCTGCAATTAAACCACCGTCAGATTTCATAAACATTAATTTTATGGGGGAGTGGGGAGTGGGGAGTGGCGAGTAGGGTGAAACAGATGAAGAGGCAATTTCTAACAAGTCTTTTTCGTTGTCTACAATTTCCCTTGTATCCTCTTCACCATTCCCTATTCCCCATTTCCTATTCCCCATTCTTAATTGACTCGCTACTTGGTTGACGTAGCGACGTAAAATCGGAGTTAAATAAGCATCGACTACTGTTGTATCTCCCCGGCTGACTAATTTCATTAAGGGACTAACTTGATGAGATACAGATATTTGAGTAAAGCCAATTTCTTGGGCAATTTTTGCTACTTGTTGTTCGTGTTTTGGATAGCGATCGCTGTGCATCAAAACAATGGCACAACTGCGAATTCCTGTATGGTAAACTTTTTGTAAATCGCTTTTTACTTGTTCGATATTTACAGCAATTAATTCATTTCCTTTCGCATCATACCGTTCATCTACTTCTATTACCTGTTCGTAAAGCATGGTTGGTAAAATAATTTGACGAGCAAAGATGTTAGGACGATTTTGGTAGCCAATTCTTAGCGCATCTTTAAAACCTTTGGTAATCACAAGTACAACCTTGTCACCTTTTCTTTCCAATAGCGCATTTGTTGCTATTGTTGTCCCCATTTTTATTACTTCTATTGCTTCACTAGGAATAGGTTCCTTACTAGAAATACCCATAATATCCCGAATACCTTGAATAGCTGCATCTTGATATTGTTCGGGATTTTCTGAAAGTAATTTATAAACTATAATCCATTGCTGATTAGGCAGAGGAACAATTAAAAAACGTTCGGGATGTTCTGATAGTCTATCTATAATTCCTTCGTTATTAGTAACAGCAACAATATCTGTAAATGTCCCACCTCTGTCTGCAAAAACCTTCAACATTGCTCTGCTTCCTCAATGCCTATTAGTAGATTAATAATGAAATGTAGCGTGTTTCTATTGCAATGATCGGTTAAGTTTTTTGAGCAATTATATAAACATGATTTTCAGGATATTGGTCATATTCCAGATGGCGACACGTGCAGTTATGCTCGCTCAGAAGTTGTAGGAAAGCATCTACTCCCAAAGTACTGTAGTCAAAGTTTAGACCTTGAAATGACCCTGAAATCTCACCCTTTGTATATCCGCCGCCGCAGGTGAACAGAAGTACTCCATCGGGTTCAAGAGCATCGCATAATTTTTTCATAACAGGCTCTTGCATATTTAGTGGCAAATGAAAAGTGCTGTCCCAAGCACAAATTAAGCTGTAAAGTTTTGGAGGAATCCAACAGCAGATGTCTTCGTTGTAAAATGTAATTTCTGGATGCAGAGATTTGGCTAAATCGATCATTTGGCTGGAAATATCAAGTCCTTCAGCCTGAAAACCATACTTGGAAAAGACATTAATGAAACGTCCGCTGCTTCCACACCCTATGTCAATAGCTGAGTGCCGCTTAGAAGTAAATTTTATAGCCCGCTCTAATTGCGCGATACCGTATAGCGAATCTTGATGCTGAATCTGCCACCATTGGGCAATTCTATCGTATTGGGCAGCTGTAGTAGCATTAGGATTCATAACGATAAATCTCACTTTAATTAATTGAAATACGTTTTAAATCTTGTAAAACGGCGGCAGCCGATTGATAGCGATCGCTAAAATGATAGCAAACCATTTTATCTAAAATCACTGCCAATTCTTCGCTGACTTGCGCTGTTTGTCGCCACATCACATTACCCGTTTCTGGATTTGGATGGAGTTCGTGTGGTAGTATTCCAGTTATCGCTTGAATGCCAATCATCCCTAAAGCGTAAATATCGCTGCACAAGCGAGGATGACCGGCAAATTGTTCTGGAGGCGCATAACCCCGCGTTCCAATGGCTACTGTTGCTAATTCTGTTTGTTCGCTATTCGGTGGCTGCATTAATTTCACAGCGCCAAAGTCAATCAATACCAATTGATTATCTTCAGTACGTCTAATAATATTAGTCGGTTTTAAATCGCGATGAATCACTCGATGTTGATGAACAAATACCAAAATTTCTAACACTTCTTTGAGCATTACAATCACAAATGATTCGTTATGTAAGCCCTGTATAGGTGGCAATTCTTCACTTAAAGTATGCCCATCGATATATTCTTGAATTAAATAAAATTCTTGATTATCTTCAAAATAAGCAAGTAATTCGGGTATTTGATGATGTTTGCCCAAAGTTTCTAAAATTTCGGCTTCGCTGTTAAATAATCTCCGGGCAATTTGCAAAAATCTGCTATCTTGGCGGGCTGGCATTAATTGTTTAACGACACAAGTCGGATTACCTGGGCGTTGAGTATCTTGCGCTAAATAAGTACGACCAAATCCACCTGCACCCAGGACTCTTGAGATGCGGTAACGTCCCCCTAAAAGCAAATCTCCAGATTTTTTGTGTGGTGAATCAATTGTGTCAGGAAAATCAAGCTGTGAATCTGGAATTGCTGTCTTATCTTCTAAGAGTAAATTTAATTGTGCGATCGCTTCTTGTTGTTTTTCAACTTGTAGAATAATTACCTGAGTTTGCCGCTGATTTTGGTAATTAGTATAAGCCATTACACCAATACTACTAATCGTTAACGCCAAAGCAGAAGGAATTAACGGTATCCACCCGGCTTGAAGAAACAAAATAACGCAGATTCCCACTAGTACAACTAGGGTTACTCCTGCCACAATTAACAACAGCAACGGATTTCGCCACCGCCATGCTAAAGTACTACCTAAAACTGCCCAGACCCATACCCAAATTAATTCTACCCAGTCAGGCCAGTACCAAATTAAAGGCCGCCCATCCAACACTGTACCGATTAGTTGACTCGCTATTTGTGCGTGAATAAATAGAGCAGGCATTCTCGGCGGTTGATCTGGTAAACTGCTGTAAGGGGTATAAAAGCTACCTAAACCGAGACTAGCTGAGGTAGTGCCAATAATTACCAGACGGTCTTTAAATAAACTAGAATTAACGCGATCGCTAAGAACATCTGTTAACGTCACGCTATCGGCAAGATAATCGGGGTGACGATAATTTAATAGTATTTGATAGCCATTTGCGTCAAAATGTTGGTAACCGCCAGAATTAGTTTTTAGACGAGGGAAAATAGTTTTACCTAACTCGAAATCTCCTTTTTTTGTAAACTGGTATTCAATACCTTGTTTTTCCAAATAATTAATTGCGATTAGCGCCCCAAATCCAAATGATGTCGTACATTGTTCGTCTGTAGATTGAGCAAATAGCAAACTGCGGCGGAGAATTTGGTCATTTTCATGATCGGCAACTACATCGCTAAAGCCAACATTATCTATGGGAAAATTAGGCGGTGGTGGAATTTCCGATCTACCGACGCTACTATACAAGCAAGTGCTAATAATATTCTCTTGATTTTGTTGAATTGTTGCTAAATTTTTATCTTCCGAGCGAAAAAGATATAAACCAACAATACGCGGTTTATATAACTCTATTTTTTGTAACAGTTGATTAATTTTAGTATCTGATAGATTTTGTTTCTCTCGTTGGAGATCACCATCAGAGATTGTTACCAGCAAAATTCGCTTATCGCGTGCTTCTACAGGACGCGATCGCAACATTTGATCGTAAACTCTTAACTCCCAAGGCTGCAACCATTTGAGTTCCCGAACTCCCCAGATTAAACCGGTGACTCCCACACTGGTAGCCAAAATAATTTGTAGCCAACTATTACTTAAGGAGGTTTTACCCAAATCCCGATCTTGGACAAAGGGAACGCGGAGTTTTTCTAAAAGCCCATTAATCACGACGTTGTGGCGGTAGCCTGAATTGAGTAGATTGCACTAATTTAATCTAGCAATTTACTTGTGTTGTGTTTGCCATCAATATGTTAATTCAAAATATGAAGCATCCAACTTAATCACGGCCTTGTTGTGCTAAATTACTAAAGCTTGGGGTTGGGAAACTCCGGTGAAATTCCGGGACTGTGCCGCAACTGTGATGAATCGTCTAAGTCAGAATGCCAACTCTCAGGATGTCTTTAGGACACATATACCATCTACTCCCTGCGTTGCACGGGGAAGGAGTTCTCAGTTTGCTTTCAGGTGCCACTTGTCCTGGCTTGTTTTATGCTACACCCGCCGAAGATGGTATACTATCTCGCGTGAGAATCCCAGGTGGGATAATTAGTAGTCAACAATGCCGTGCGATCGCAGATATAGCAGATGACTACGGCGGCGGCTATGTCGATGTGACTAATCGAGCTAACCTGCAAATCCGCGAAATCCGTACTTCGATAAATTCTCAAGTTCTCAACCATTTACAGGATATCGGACTCGGTTCTCGCAATAGCGATGTAGACCGCATTCGTAATATTATGACCAGCCCCACAGCTGGTATCGACCCCGAAGAATTAATCGATACTCGTCCTTTTGTCCAAGCTTGGGATGATTATATTGCAACACATCCAGCATTATCGGCACTATCAGCCAAATTTAGCGTTTGCTTTGATGGTGGTGGCATAGTTCAAGTGCGCGATCGCCTAAATGATATCCTATTTGCTGCTGTCTTAGTTGATAACGAAGTTTACTTCCGCCTCCATCTCAGTGTAGGCGCGAAAGGGCAACCGCCCAGCGATATGAAAATTTTGTTATCGCCAAACGAATGTTTACCCGTCTTAGCAGCTTTAACAGATGTTTACCTGAATCATACTGATATTAATCATCAGCGTCGCCTACGTTTGAGAGACTTATTAAATACTTTAGGTTGTGAAAATTATCTTCAGGAAGTTCAGCAACTTCTACCTTTTCCTCTTTCCCCCAGTGAAAAATCCCCAGTTGCCCAGAAAATAGATAGTAAATATCAACATATAGGCATCCATCCCCAACGGCAGGAAGGATTATTTTACATTGGTGTCGCCCTACCTCTGGGACGCCTAGAAAGTAGACAGATGCGGGGTTTAGCCGATTTAGCAGCAAAATACGGCAGTGGAATTAGACTAACTCCCTGGCAGAATTTACTTTTAACAGATATTCCTCAGCAAAACCTTGCCGACATCCAAAATGAAATAACACTTTTAGGATTGAATACCTCAGCAACCAACATCAAGAGTGGCTTAATTGCCTGTTCCGGTAACAAAGGTTGTGCCGCTTCTGCCACCGACACCAAAACTCATGCATTAGCATTAGCAGAATATCTCGAAACCCGCCTCACCCTCCAACACCCAATTAACATCCACTTCACTGGTTGCCAAAAATCCTGCGCCCAACACAGCCAAAGTGACATCACCCTACTCGGCGTCAACTTAGAAGCAGACAATCAAACAGTCGAAGCCTACCACATATATCTTGCCGACACCAACAGCCCCCACAAATTCGGCCGCGAACTATACCAATACGTCACCTTCCCCGAACTACCCCCATTAATAGAACAAATCATACAAACCCATAAAATCCAACCCCAAAACCCCATCTAAAATCTCTCCCCCTCTCCGCGCGACGGACACTTTCCTCAAGTCGGGAAACCCGCCCACAGAAGTGTCCTCCTCTGCGCCTCTGCGTGAAAAAAATATTCATCACTCCCAGCCAATCCAAAATTTAAAATCCAAAATTGAATGCCCGACTACATCCGAGACGCCAACGAAATCTACCGTAACTCCTTCGCCATCATCCGTTCAGAAGCCAACCTAGACATCCTCCCTCCAGATGTAGCAAAAGTAGCAGTACGCCTCATCCACGCCTGTGGAATGACGGATATCGTCACCGACTTAGAATATTCACCAACAGCAGTACAATCCGCAAGAAAAGCACTAGCAGCCGGAGCGCCAATTCTCTGCGATTGCCGCATGGTCGCCGAAGGCGTCACCAGACGCCGCTTAAGTGCAAACAACGAAGTTATCTGTACCCTCAACGATCCCCAAGTCACAGAAATAGCCAAAAGCCTTGATACAACAAGGTCAGCAGCAGCTTTAGAATTATGGCGATCGCACCTGGAAAACTCAGTAGTAGCAATTGGCAATGCCCCCACCGCCCTCTTTAGATTATTAGAAATGCTTGATGCAGGAGCGCCAAAGCCGGCTATAATATTAGGCTTTCCAGTCGGTTTTGTCGGTGCCGCCGAATCAAAAGCCGCATTGGCAGCAGACAGCAGAAATGTACCATTTTTAACATTACATGGTCGGCGCGGTGGTAGTGCGATCGCCGCCGCCGCAGTTAACGCCTTGGCAACGGAGGAAGAATGATGAATACCAAAGGTCGTCTTTATGGAATTGGTGTCGGCCCTGGCGATCCTGAATTATTGACCCTTAAAGGGCTGCGGCTATTACGGGCGGCTCCTGTGATAGCATATCAATCGGCTACAGATCGTGAGAGTATTGCTAGAGCGATCGTGGCGCAGTATCTAACCGGGGATCAAATCGAGGTATTATTTCACCTCCCCCGCGCTTTAGAACCAGAAAAAGCCAAATCAATTTATGACAAAGAAGTTGAACCAATCGCGACTCATTTAGCAGCCGGTCGAGATGTCGCAGTGTTGTGTGAAGGCGATCCCTTTTTCTATGGCTCCTTCATGTACGTGTTCACGCGATTATGTGAAGAGTACCAAATAGAAGTTGTCCCTGGAGTTTCCTCACTCATGGCTTGTCCGGTAGCCTTGGGCGTACCTTTCACTTACTACAACGATATTCTCACCGTCTTACCTGCGCCATTACCAGCAGAAGAACTAACAACACAACTGTTAATGACCGATGCAGCGGCAATTATGAAACTAGGCCGTCACTTTACCAAAGTGCGCGACATTCTACATAAATTAGGGCTTGCATCGCGTGCCAGATATATTGAACGCGCAACAATGACACAGCAACGCATCATACCCTTGGATGAAGTTGACCCGGCAGAAGTCCCGTATTTCGCCATGATTGTGATCCCAACCAAAAATCGACTATAAGCTTTTGCCGTCAGATATATTGTTGCAACGCCCTGATATCGAGCCATTCGGTAGTATTGTTTCGCACAGATTTACAGAATGGCTATTCTGAATATTCTGGCTTATGGATGCTTTGAGAAGATTTGCATGGCTAAGATTACTATTTCTCAAAGCAGTCATTTTTAGGTTAGATACTTCTAGATTTGCTCCTTGTAAATTGGCATTAACTAGCAAGGTAAAACTCAAGTTTGCTCCAGTCAAATCGGCTCCTTGTAAATTTGCGTCTCGCAAGTCTACCCACTGCAAATTTGCATATCGGAGATTGGCATTTTTTAGATTACCACCCTGGAGGTCTGTTGAACGCAAATCAACACCTTGTAAGTTAAACCCTGACAAATTTACTCCCGATAATTTACAGCCAATACATTGCCTTTTTTCTTGAAGCTGTTTCATTGCATAGTGACGCAGAAAATCATTTCCTTGAATAACCAAAGCGGGAGTTAAGACAAGTGCTACAAGAAGAAGAGGACGTAGAAGGTAAATCATTATCTAAAGCTAGTTCTAGAATTAGATTTTACTTGAATATTGTTTAGTATCCACTCAAGCCAAGTTTTTTCTATCAGCAGACTGGTATTCAGGGCAGTCGCGTGCTTGTTTTGTTAGAACAACCGAGGGCTTGACTGCACACTTTATATAATTATTGTCATCAAAAAATTTACAGTTTCTACATGGGTATTGATTTAGGCGATCGATGTTTGACGTGCCATGTTTATTTTGTGTAATCTTCAAAATCTTGGAAATAATAACCCAGAAAGCAACCCCAACAATCATAAAGCAAACAGGAGCTAAAAATACTAAGAATGTCGGTATTTCTCCATCCTGAGGTTTCCTATTATTATGTGTTATCTCCACCGCTTTAGCTTCAAACAAATTATATTGATTATCACTTATTAGCGTGGCTAGACAAAATTGCTGTATCTCCAAAAATTGCATATTAAATCTCTATTTCCCATGAGATAAGTTTTGTTTAATTGATTGTTATCATAATTTATTCAATCTTCTTATTTTCATTAAAATAGAGAAACTTTGCTGGTTACAGGTCGAGACTCTAGCAAACAAGTATTCAGCGAATAATAAACAGAATGGATTTTCTTAAGAGTGACTTTTAGTGCTGGAACCATCATCGGATGCATCGCTATTGCTAGGATGTAGTCTCCAGAATAAATTTCAGGATTCTCTTGTGCAGGGATAATACGGTCTTCTCTTAAAATTCCTAAGAAACTACATTTTTCAGGTAACTGAATTTCATTTAAATGAATGCCAGGATAAATACTATTGGGTTGGATTAAAACACCAAACAGGCTTGGTTCGATTGCGCTTCGATTGTTATCCACAAAACATTTTTTATTTAACTCTAATGTTATTGTGCATGATTTTATGGAGAAAATATGCACGTTTAGATATATTTTGAGGAAAAATAAAGGTTATATAAAAATAAACATCTGTTTATTTGTGTTTATTTGTCAACTAAACAATCTATATTCAGAAATATAGCTAATTTTATAGGAAATTCTTGAAGATTGGAATTAAACACCAAATTCTTTGATTTGGCTGAACTGTAGTAGCAGTTACAAGAGTAGAGGAAGCTGTCTTTATTTACTTCATTAGATTTTTGTATAAATTATTATTTTTAGCATAAATAATATCAATTAAAAATTAAGAAACTTCAGCAAAATCTAGGTTTTGGGGTTTAAATCTGAGGTACAAAGCTAGGGGCACAACAATGTTATGTCCTGAAAATAATTTCTACCTCACTAAGCTGCTATCATTTTTGTTATTGAAGTCAGCTATAAATAGCAAAAAAGGCGAATTACCAATTTTGCACTAGAGCATTTACGCTACTACTTCACTTGCCTTAAATCCGTTATTCGATTTTACTTTCTTATTTTTGACTCTGATTTTTGGCAAATATTTCTTATCTTTATGTTGACTCAATGCAGCGGTTTTTGCTTTTGTCCGATGTTTATAAATTGCTGAAAATTCTTTGAGATTTTAGCTTTCAAATTGGTAGGAATTGAGTTTGATTCGACTGCTAAAGTTAGACAAGCAATTGTAAAGGCGATCGCAGTGACAATTATCTGGTACATATTGTTTAGTTTGTGCCTAGCTTTTTTATCAACCGCAGTCAATTTTTTCTCTTGTACAGCAGACGTAGCAGCCGCCGCAGCTATATGGTGGCTTAAAAATGCTGCTACTTTTCGCGTCAGTTCGTCACCTTCGGTTTTTGCAGGAAAGTAATGCCAAATTTTTGTTTTCGGGTCAAAAATAGTCAAAGATGTGACAGAACTATCTGCAAACGATGTTACAGAACCAAGTAAATCTGGTTCACGCCTTAACCCAAAGTAAGGAGTTTCAAAGTCGCTATCTATGTCTATCTTGGCAGAAGGTTTTGATAAACCACCAAATTGTGTTGGTAAATTATTCAAATCTATCAGTGCTTCTGCTGCAAAATGATAGCGAAATTTAGTTGCTGGTTGCACTAATTTGCAGAGAATTTTCTCTAGAGATGGACTTATCTGCTCAACTAAATATGAGCGCCATATCCAAACATTTTCATTACAATCATAGAGGTCAAATGGCGACATTTGGGTAAGCAAATGTAGGCAAGTAGTACCCAAGCTGTAAAGGTCGCTGGCAAATACAGGTTTACCTCGAAGCTGTTCTGGTGCAGCATATTCAGCACTACCAATCATTGTCCCAGTTTTAAAATTCTGCCAGTTATATTTAGCAACTCCAAAATCTACTAAAAATAATTGGCGGTCTTTTCGGCGACGAATAATATTAGCTGGTTTGATATCTCGGTGAATTACTTGATGAGCGTGAATAAACTGCAATAAAGGCAGCAATTCTCCAAGTAACTGCCTAATGTCTGCTTCATGAAATGCTCCAGCCTCAGCTAATTCCTGCTCTAAGTTTTGTCCATCCACCCATTCTTCAACTAAATACTGTTGACCTTCTTGCTCAAAAGTATCTAGTAGTTGGGGAATTTGAGAATGCTTACCGAGTTCTGCTAAAAATAGAGATTCTTGCTGAAATAGTTCAAAGGCTTTTTGGTTATCAGAGTCAATTTCATGCTGGGGTAAAAATTGTTTGATGACACACACCTTTGATGGTAAATCATCAAAAGATTGGCTATGTTGTAGGAATTTTTTATCAAGGGCGAGAAACGTTTTACTAAAGCCTCCTTGTCCTAAAGTTTTAAGGATATGGTAGCGGTCATTGAGTAGCATATCTGGCTTATCTAATCCAAAATTGCTATTGTCTTCTAGAAATCGTAGGTATTTTTGGTTATCGGGAAAACCGCTGCACATACAACGGATTACTCCTTAACTTGCAGATTTTAAGGCATCTAAAGCGAGATTTAATTTCAAAACGTTAACCCCAGGTTCGCCAAAGAGTCCAAGAAAACGACCGTCAGTATTTTGATTAATCAAAGTTTCTAACTGTTGGGGTTGGAGTCCTCGCGCCTTGGCAACACGGGCAACTTGCGCTCTGGCAGCTTCCGGGGTAATGTGAGGGTCTAGGCTGGAACCAGAGGTATAGACTAAATCTGCGGTAGGTTGTACGCCTGCTGTTTTTAGTCGGTTCAAATCACCTTCAACCCGTTTGCTAGGGTCGGGATCTTCTTTACCTTTGATACGTTCTAGTAAGGCTGAATTACTAGGAGCTAAATTGCTAGCACCAGAAACCCCTGTTTTTAACACTCCCGCTTCATCTTTTTTGGGATTGGCGGTGCTGTAGCTGGTGGTGCTGGGGCGAGAATTAAAATAGCGATCGCTACTAAAAGGCTGACCAATTAAACTAGAACCTACAACTTGACCTTGGCTATCTTTTATCAAACTACCATTAGCTTGAAATGGAAATACAATCTGTCCAAAAGCAATCATCGCAAACGGATAAATAATCGCACTAATTACCCAAAGAACTAAGGTAGAACGAATTGCTCTGCTGGCTTCTCTTGCAAAACTCATTAGAATTTCTCCGGTACAAACATCACAAAAAACAAATATGTAGAAAGGCTCAAAGTTACAAGCCCTAAGAGTCCTAATGCCCAAGCTTGAAAGTGAGAAAATTGTTCCCCAGTGGCAGCATAAACAACAGGCGCAACCACAAGGTTGAAACACATTGCCAAGAACAAATACAAAGGCAATTTTTGTTTCCGCCATTGCAACCAGATTTCATTTATTGCTGCAAATACTTGAGATAAAAAAATCGGAAAAATGTGCATACTAGGAGGTTTCATATAGTAGCCCTAAATTATTCATGAAAAACTCTATTCCCTATTCCCTACTCCCTACTCCCTATTGCCTAATTAAAAATTAAGACAAAGGTAAAACAACATCAATAATTTTGATAGCAATAAAAGGTGCAATAATACCCCCCAAACCATAAATTAAAATGTTACGTCTTAATAGTTGGTCTGCTGTCAAAGGACGAAACTTTACACCCTTGAGTGCTAAAGGAATAAGTACGGGAATAATCAAAGCGTTATAAATTAGTGCCGAGACGATCGCAGATTGGGCGCTTTTTAATCCCATAATATTAAGTGCGCCAATCCCAGCCGCCGCAAAAATAGTCGGGATAATGGCAAAATACTTAGCAATATCGTTGGCAATAGAGAAAGTTGTTAATGCCCCACGGGTAATGAGCAACTGTTTACCAATAGTTACTAAATCAATCAACTTGGTCGGGTCAGAATCCAAGTCCACCATGTTAGCAGCTTCTTTGGCAGCTTGCGTACCAGAGTTCATTGCTAAACCCACATTTGCTTGAGCAAGGGCCGGCGCATCGTTAGTACCATCGCCAGTCATTGCCACCAGCTTACCTTGAGATTGTTCGCCGCGAATCACGCTAATCTTGTCTTCTGGTGTCGCTTCAGCAATAAAATCATCAACTCCCGCTTCTTGAGCAATGACACTTGCGGTAATGCGGTTGTCACCTGTGAGCATGATAGTCTTAACACCCATACGCCGCAGTTGGTCGAATCTTTCTCGTAAGCCAGGTTTGACAATATCCTTGAGATAAATGACACCGAAAATTTGGTCATCTTGGCAGACTGCTAATGGCGTACCGCCCAACCGGGAAACTCGCTCGTAAGCTGCATCTACATCATCAGCAATTCGACCGCCACGAGAACGGACAAAGCCCTTAATCGCATCTACTGCCCCTTTACGGATTTCCTTGCCGTTAGGTAAGTTAGTACCACTCATCCGCGTTTTGGCTGAGAATTCTATACCTTCTGCTTGCTTGAGGTCGAAATCAACCTTCACGCCAGAACTTTCGGCTAGTTTGACAATTGACCTACCTTCGGGTGTTTCATCAAATACACTTGCAGCTAAAGCAACTCGCGCCACATCTGCAACTGTGTAACTATTCACAGGGATAAACTCATCAGCCATACGGTTACCCAAGGTGATAGTACCTGTTTTATCTAGCACCAAGGTATTAATATCGCCGCAGGCTTCAACTGCGCGTCCAGAGGTGGCGATAACATTAAACTGAGCAACTCTATCCATACCCGCAATACCGATGGCACTGAGTAAACCACCGATAGTTGTGGGTATTAAAGCTACCAACAGCGAAATCAAAATCGCAACGCTAGCACCTGCACGCAAACTGTTTCCGGCTTCTGCCCCAAACACAGTGCTGATAAAGTTGGCAATGTAGGCAGTGAAGGGAGGCATGGTTGCCACGACAATTAAGAAAACTTGCGTCAGTACAGCTAACAATACTGTTAGAGCAATTTCGTTAGGAGTTTTCGTCCGTTTTGCTCCTTCCACCAGAGAAATCATCCGGTCAATAAACCCTTGACCGGGATCGGCTGTAATGCGAATTGTCAACTCATCTGAAAGTAGACGCGTACCTCCTGTAACAGAAGAGGCAATATCTGTACCCGGTTGCTTGAGTACAGGAGCAGATTCTCCAGTAATTGCCGACTCATCCACCGAACCGATGCCTTGAATTACTTCGCCATCAGCAGGAATCATGTCATTGGCAATTACTTTTACCAAATCGTTGCGGCGTAATTCTGTGGAATTAACTTGCACAATTGAACCATCGGGAAGGATTTTGCGAGCAATAGTATCGGAACGCGTTGACCGCAAAGAATCTGCTTGTGCCTTACCGCGTCCTTCGGCAACTGCTTCGGCAAAGTTAGCAAATACAACTGTGAAAAATAGAATTAGGGTAATTAATCCGTTTAATAGGCGTTGTTGGTTGACATTTATTTGTAAGGTGCCAAATAAATTTGGGTCGAGAGTTACTAGAAAGGTGACAATTGTGCCTACCCAAACCACAAACATTACTGGGTTTTTGACAGCTATTCGGGGATGAAGCTTGATGAATGATTCTTTTATTGCTCTTTGATAGAGTCCCCGCATATCTGCCTTGGGCGTGTGTCTGCGCGAGTCGCGAGTTCCTTGGGGAATGCGAGGCGGGCGGGGTGAAGGGGATGAATCTGTGTTAGTTGTCATGGAAGTTGAGCCAAATAAGTTTTTATCTCACGCAGAGACGCAGAGGCGCAGAGAAGAAGGTAAGAAGAAGGAGTTTTGTAAGAGGTTTATTGAGGTTTTGAGGGTGAACGTTGAGGTTTTGAGCTTGAACGTTGCACCTTTGTACATGAACGTTGCACCTTTGAGCTTGAACGTTGCGCCTTTGTACATGAAAGTTGCGCCTTTGTACATGAAAGTTGCACCTTTGAGCTTGAACGTTGCGCTTTTGAGCCTGGAAATTGCACGTTTGAGCTTGAAAGTTGCACCTTTGAGCCTAAACATTGAACCTTGGAAACTAAAATTTCGAGCTTAACTATTGCCCAATGCCCACTTATCCAATCCCTTTCGCAATCCAGAAAGCTTCGCCGATGGGGCCGAATGCTAAGACTGGGAAGAATGTCAGTGCGCCGAGAATTAAAATTACACCTGCGGTTACCCCTGTAAATAATCCGGTGTCAGTTCGCAATGTGCCGACGGTGAAAGGAACTTGTTGTTTGCGGGACATACTATCTGCTAGTAACAGCAAACCGATGATGGGAATGTAGCGTCCTGCTAAAAGACTGAAGCTAGCACTGAGGTTCCACCATAAGGCGGTTGCGGTAGTTTTTGCACCAGTTGCAATAGCCAAAGGTGAAGGCTGAGAATCGCCTAAGCCTTCAAATCCCGAACCATTATTAGCCGCAGCGGAGGCGTATTCGTAGATGACTTGAGCAAAGCCATGAAAACCGGGATTGCTGATTCCTGCTAATTGGTCGGGAAATGCTAAGGCAATTCCGGCTGGTATCATAATGGCGATGGGGTGAACCAAGAGAATTAGAAAACTTGCAAGCACCACCTCACGCTTTTCAATTTTGCGTCCGAGAAATTCTGGCGTGCGTCCTACCATTAAACCTGTGACAAATACTGCCAAAATCAAGTAAGCAAACAAGTATGCCGTTCCCGTACCTTGTCCGCCCCAAATGATTTGCAAGAACATATTCGACAGGGTGACAAAACCACCGTTCGGCATGAAGGAATCGTGCAAACTATTCACAGCACCGCACATGGTTCCGGTTGTTGTGACTGCGAACAGTACTGACTGCGCCCAACCAAACCGGACTTCTTTTCCTTCTAAGTTCGGTTGCGTACTTCCCAAAAGTGTATTTACTGCTGGATTGCCGTTATATTCACCAATAGCTGTGATGATGATAAATCCGATGTAAATTACGCCCACCATACCGTAGACTAACCAAGCTTGTTTGGTGTTGTTGGCAAACAAGCCATAAGTGTAAATCAAAGATGTGGGAATTGAAACCATTGCCACAATCTCAATTAAGTTAGAAAACCCGTTGGGATTTTCAAAGGGGTGTGCTGAGTTGATAGCGAAAAAGCCGCCGCCGTTTTCTCCTAGTTGTTTGATGATTTCAAAATGAGCTACAGGGCCGCGAGCGATCGCCTGACTAATATTAGAATCCTCTAAGGTAGGCAAGACAACAGGCCCGGCTAATGTTTCCGGAACACCAGCGGCCATCAAGGCAATACCACCCACAATACAAATAGGTAGCAAAATTCTGGTAATTGAGCGAATCAAATCCACATAGAAATTACCCAACGGTCTACCAGTCAACCCGCGAATAAAGGCAATTCCTACCGCCAAACCAGTCCCCGCCGAGGTGAACATGTGATAACCCAGACCCCACATTTGGCTGGCATAGCTGAGGTAGGTTTCACCAGAATAGTGCTGCTGGTTGGTGTTGGTAATAAAGGATATGGTTGTATGTAAAGCTGTGTCCCAAGTTGGCGCACCTATTTTTGTAGGGTTAAGAGGTAGCCATCCTTGACTCATGAGGATGAAGAAAATCAACAACCCCATGACTACATTGCTGTATAAGATGGCTCTGGCATATTGCCAACCTGTCATATTTTCTTTAGTTTTAACGCCCACCAAAGAGTAAAGTAGTCGTTCAACTGGGTTTAAAATTGGGTCGAGTAAAGTGCGTTGTTCTTGGTAGACACGCGCCATATATCGACCGAAAAAGGGAGTTATTGCTACTACAAGGAGTAGCGTTAATATTATTTGAATCCATCCTTCTAGCATGAGTTATACCATTTTTTAACGCAGAGGGGCGCAAAGATTAGCGCAGCGAAAATTCTGAGCGGAGGTTTCCTCCGTTGGCGCAGCCCGCCGAAGGCATCGGAACTTTTCAAGGCAGAGCAACGCAGAGGTTTTATGAATTTAATTAAATTGTCAATTTTATTGGCTAGTAAAAACAAGATATAGAAGATATAAATTTAGGTTTATTATTTCTATATTTAATGTTTAGTTCGTTTATATATCTAAACTAAACGCTGAATACTTTCAAAGTTTTTAATATTTGTGTATTTTGATTAATTTTAAACGTTAATATTAATTAAGGCATTGAATGATTGGTTATATAATTAACAGTCTCATGAGCAATTGGCTTGAAAAATACTCTGCGTTACTCTGCGCTCACCTCAGCGTCACTCTGCGTTTAAAAAAGTTACGAACTTATGCAAAGCGGTACAAAGAACTCACAATTGAGCAGATTGACAGTCATATTGGGATTATTTCTCACTGTCATGTTTATGGAGTTTGAAACACCAACTGAATACGTATTTGGATATTTATACACAGGCCCGATATTATTGACAAACTCATGGTTTGGAGGAATTGCTACCTTTCAAGCGACAGCTGTAGCTGTATGCTTAACGATTCTGAATCTTTTCTTTCCAAGTGCTGAAGCGATTGAACCATCGATAGTAGCAAGTCGCGCGATCGCCTCAATGGCTTTGATTGTAACAGGAGTGTTAAGCCAACGCCTGCGTCGTTCCCAAGAAGCGATCGCCCTCACCCGTGCCAAGCTAGAATCCCAACAAGAATTAGTTAAACTCCGAGAAGATTTTGCCTCTACACTCACCCACGATTTAAAAACGCCACTGCTGGGAGCAATTGAAACAATCAAAGCTTTTCAACAAGAAAAATTTGGCCCAGTCTTACCAAGTCAGCAACAAGTATTGGACACAATGGCGCGCAGCCACAAAACTTCTTTACAGCTGTTAGAAACTTTGTTAGATATCTATCGCAACGATACTGAAGGTTTAAAACTGAATTTAGAACCTATAGATTTAAGCAAGTTAGCAGAAGAGGTAGCTGGTAGTTTAATTGAATTAGCTGCCAATCGTCGCGTTCATCTCTCGGTTAGTTACGGTGATTCTGATTGGCGAAGTGCATTATGGGTTCAAGGTGATGCACTGCAATTAGAAAGAGTTTTTAACAATCTTTTAGCGAACGCGATTAATCATTCCCGACGGGGTGCAAAGGTAGAAGTAGTTTTAGAACCGCAAGCTTCTTACCAAGTCGTAAAAATTTTGGATACGGGTGCGGGTATTCAACCAGAACAGTTCCCTTATTTATTTGAACGATTTTATCAAGGACATAGCGATCGCCAAGCCAAAGGTTCGGGATTGGGGCTTTACCTTTCTCGGCAAATTATTGAAGCTCACGGAGGTATAATTTGGGCAGAGAATAGAGTACCCACTGGTGCGATGTTTGCTTTTAAGCTGCCTGTTTACCCATTTCAATCTTTAACTGTGTGAAATGTCCTCTATCCCAATCAAAATTCTCCTTGTTGAGGACGATGAACTCTTCCGCTTGGGTTTGCGCGTGCGATTGCAACAAGAACCAGGGTTAGAGATTGTTGCTGAGGCTGAAGATGGTGAAACAGCTATCGAGTTAGTCAAGCAAAATCTTCTAGATGTGGTGCTGTTAGATGTGGGTTTGCCAGGAATTGGTGGAATCGAAGCTTGCAGACAAATAAAAGAGCAAAATCCTTTGCTACCGATTTTAGTTCTGACTTCCCATTCGCAAAAACCTCTAATTACACGCTTGATTGAAGCAGGCGCACAAGGCTACTGTCTCAAAGGAATTGCTGCCCAAAAATTAGTTTTAGCACTGCGTTCTGTGGCGAGTGGTGCTTCTTGGTGGGATGCAACTGCAACACAAGAAATTCGTTCTTCTTTGAGTTACGAATCACCTCAACCTGAGGCAGAAAACACAGTAAAGCCTTCCAACCCACTAACTGGACGCGAACAAGAAATTCTGTCGCTGTTAGCGGCGGGAAAAACTAATCAACAAATTGCTCAAGCACTGTTTATCGCACCTGGAACAGTACGCGTTCATATTCATGCGATTTTACAGAAATTAGAAGTCAGCGATCGCACTCAAGCTGTAGTTGTTGCTTTACAAAAACGCTTGATTAAAAACTGAACCCATAGCAATTTGCAGTTGCATAGACTACAGTCAGAGGCTTTCTTAGCCTGTTGCCTGTTGTCTGTTCCCTTTTCCCTGCTAGAAATTCATCTTTACAAGCGTTGTAGTAAATTCAAGCCATGAGTATCAGTACCACAGGTATTGAAAAGAAGATATTTATCGGCTAATTTTTGCACTTGTTCTGATTCCAAGGCGCTGGGTTTCCAGGGATTGGGGTTATTGTAGGCGTAGAAGCTTTCTACACCATCGATACCCTTTTCGGCCGCAGCCGGAATCAAATCAAAATGCGATCGCTTGTAACGCGCAGGATGAGCTAAAACCGCCAACCCACCAGCTTCGTGAATCGCAGCAATTACATTACTTGCTTGATAATCTTTACCTGTAGTCGGTCTTCTTTGGAGATAAGGTTTGATGCTGGGGTGTTCCAACTCGAAAGCGTAAGCCAAAATGTGAACTTCTATGTCTAAAAGGTTGGCATTGATTTCTACACCACTCCACAATAGAGGAGTGCTGACGCCGGGATTATTCCACTTCCAATCCTCTAACCAAGCTTGTGCTGCTTGATAGCCACCAATATTGTGATGATCGGTAATCGCTAATCCTTTTAACCCAATAGCGATCGCCTGTTCCATCAATCCACTAGGCTGCAACCTGCCATCAGAATGGGTAGTGTGCATGTGAAAGTTGAATAATGTAGGACAGCTATGTGCATCAATGTTCTGGAATACTTGCCTCAACAGTTCTGTGGAAGCAGTAGTGCGGGCCAAATTTATAACCATAACCCTCTCTAACAAAAATATATATTTCTAGCAGACTAAAACGCCACACCTACAGATGAGAAATACTCACAACTTTAAATTAGTGTTGGCAGCTAATTTCTCAGCTTTACTTAGCAAATTTTTCGATATGTTAAGACTACGTTAGCAAATCTCGACGTCAGTAGTCATAAATTATTTGAATTGGCTTTCCAATTAAGCAGTAATAAATATTGCAATCAAATCTCCAGATACGCTCATAATAACTGCGCTACATAGCTTATACATTCAGGGCTTAGTAAAGAAAGCTACTTTACTAAGCTAAAAAATTAAATTTTATTTTATGTATAAAAAATATCTATTAAAGGGGTAATCCTACTAAATCTCCCGAACCAGTAATGACTTCGCCGATGGCAAAAGCTGGAATTTCATACGATTGAAAATGGCTAATCGTCTCCTCAACTTCATCAGGTGGCACCAGCAAGACAAATCCAATTCCCATATTGAACGTATTAAACATAGCTTGGGGGTTGACTTCTCCAGCTTCAGCTAGCCACTGAAAAACAGGGGGAATATTCCAACTACTATTGTCAATTTTTATCGCTTGATTTTGTCCCAAACATCTGGGCAAATTTTCTGGTAAACCGCCACCTGTGATGTGAGCCATACCATGAATTGACAAGCCTGCTTTGAGTGCTGCTAAAACTGGTTTGACATAAATGCATGTGGGTTTAAGGAAAGTTTCAGCAATAGTTTCACCGCCTAACACTTCTGGCGTATCGCTCCAGGCAAAGTGACCCTCGTTAATAATCTTTCGTACTAAACTGAAACCATTACTATGTACGCCTGTACTAGCAAGAGCGATCGCAACATCTCCGACTTGAACTTGCGAACCGTCCAACATCTGACTTTTTTCGACAATTCCCACACAAAAACCAGCCAAATCGTATTCACCCACCTGGTAAAAACCAGGCATTTCTGCCGTTTCTCCCCCCAATAAAGCGCAACCAGCTTGCTTACACCCAGAACTTATACCCGCAACCACATCAGTTAATTGGTCTTTGTCCAGCTTTCCAGTTGCTACATAATCTAAAAAAAACAGCGGTTCTGCACCAGATGTCAGCACATCATTCACGCACATGGCCACCAAATCAATCCCGACAGTATCATGGCGGTTGAGAATGTGAGCGATTTTCAGCTTAGTACCCACACCATCCGTCCCAGAAACCAAAACCGGTTCCTTAAAACCCCCTGGTAGTTGAAAGCAGCCACCGAAGCCACCCAACCCACCAATTACTTCCGGTCTGAAAGTGCTGTGAACCAAGTTGCGAATTTGATTTACAAAGCCTCGCCCAGCCTCAACATCAACTCCTGCATCCCGATAATCCATTCCTGACTACACCCTTATGAATTTCCCTTAGAAGTGATGAATTATAGCAGTTGCAGCATAGTTTAGGACATAAAGCCTTATTTTCGTTACGCCCCCAAGCCACTCGTAGTATTAAAATACTTCATCTTCAATACCGCGCCACCATTCCCCTAAATTCATCAAGTCCTGGAAAATATCTTCTAATTCTTTGTTGTAGACATCATCGGTGAGCGTAGCTCGACGCTCTTGCAATTTTTTAAGACGCAGTTGAACCAATAGCCAAGGTTTACTGATGCTATTTGTGGCTTCGATATATTGGGCTAATTCTTCACTATCCATATATTTTGATTTTTATCTTACTCTTTTTAAGATACAGGAGATAGGCTCTCCAAAGAAGTCAAAATTCAAAAAACAAAAGTCATCTAGTCCCTTTTTAATAAAGAAAAAATCCTCAAATCATGGAATTGTCCTTTCCAAAAGCCATATTCTCTTAAAATTCCTTCTTCTACAAATTTCAAATTGCCTAACAAATTGATAGAGGCAGAATTCTCTAACATAACAAATGCTTCAATTCGATTTAAATCTAACTGGTGAAAACCCCAGCGAATGATAGCTGTTAAGGCTTCTGTCATTAAGCCTTTTCTCCAATATCGTCTTGCCAGTTCGTATCCAATTTCTGCCTGAAAGCGGTTTTTAATGCTATAGCCACAGGAACCAATAATTATATTGTCTTCTTTCTTTGCTATTCCCCAGCGAATACCTTGTTGATTTTTAAATCTCTCTGCACGACGTTCAATTATAAACTGAACTTGCTCGAAACTAGTGGCAGTTTCTAAATCATGATAGTTCGTTACTTCATCATCGGCAAAAATCTGAAAAACTGCTGGCACATCAGCTAGTTTTGTTTGCCGTAAAATTAAATTCTCAGTTGTCAGTTCTGGAAAATTATTGAAAGCGCCACTGAAGTTTTCCACATTTGTGAATGGGATAGACACAATTACAGGACTTGTAGATAATTTGTGAAACCTTGCATATAGGCTGTTGAATATTGACTGTTAACACTCACCAGTAATATTTGTCATAACTTGAATAGGATTGCTATGACCATCAGAAAGTTTTTGGCCTTCATTTCAGTCTCAGCTTTTTTCATATCTTTTTCAACTCCAAATAGGATTGCTGTACATAGCAAGCAATAGTCAACACTCAACACTCCCCTCACCCAACAAATCAAAAACAGTCACGATACAATATCGTGACTGCTGGTAATTCATTGATAACTGTTAAAAACTACTGTCACAGCCAGCTACAAACTAGTTGTTAATTAAGCTTTAGCAAAGTTTTCAGCAGCGAAGTCCCAGTTGACTAAGTTATCTAGAAAATTCTTAATGAAAGCCGGACGAGCATTTCTGTAGTCAATGTAGTACGCATGTTCCCAAACATCCAAGGTTAAGAGTGCTTTTTGACCATAAGCTAGAGGGTTCTCAGCATTTGGTGTCTTAATCACCTTCAGGGTACCACCATCATCAATCAGCCAAGACCATCCACTGCCGAATTGAGTTGCGGCTGCGTTAGAGAACTCTTCTTTGAATTTGTCGAAACTACCAAAATCTTTCTCAATCTTAGCTCCGAGGTCACCGGTAGGTGTGCCACCACCTGCTGGTTTCAAGGAATTCCAAAAGAATGTATGGTTCCAAACTTGAGCAGCGTTGTTAAAGATTCCCACTTTAGAGGAGTCTTTATAAGTAGTTTTAATCACCTCTTCCAGAGACTTATCAGCAAGATCGGTACCTTCAGTCAGCTTGTTGAGATTGTCTACGTAAGCTTTGTGATGCTTGCCATAGTGGTACTCGAAAGTCTCAGCTTTCATGCCATAGGGTTCTAGAGCATCAGACTGGAAGGGTAGGGGGGGCTGTACAAATGCCATTGTATAAAATCCTCTCTTTAGCGGTTTCCAGGTTTAAGCTATTGCAGAAGCTTAGAAAATTAGCAGCTTTTATTTTTGACAGTTTTATGTCTTTCATAATGAAACATAAAACTTAACATCGTCATTCTACTACCAAAGTGAAGATAAAAACAAAGTACTCCTCTAATAAGTAAAATAAGCCAAATTGCTGGTATATAATCACTATAAATAAAAATGGCTAATATTTCATAGCTAAAAGCTAGTATTGCAATCTGATTTGAAACACATCAATCGCAAGGCTTATATTTCCGAATTCTCTAATAAGTCACAGACTTTTTTGTTCGGGAATTATTCAGGATAGCTATAACAATCCGATTTTATTCGGAGAATTACTTGTAGAGATTAGGGACTGGGGACTCTTAAGAAGGGATAAAGGTGTACCTAGCTTGGCAAAAATCAAATATGAGTCTTAATATGACAATTGGTATTAAGTAATTAAAAACAGCAATTAAAGCTTTAAAACTTCTATCTTTAGTTAGATGAGTTGCTATCTCAATAATCAGTCTAAAGCTGGATGATTTTATTCTTAAAATAAGTTATTTTATTGAATAAATTTGCATAAAATTAAAATCATCAAAAAATAAAATTATCTAATATCTATCTGGATTTTGGCGCTGTCTCTGGGTACAGGAAATCTAGAGTCAGGGAGGAAGGACAGGGCATCCGATCGTATCAATAAGGTTATTTAGTTATCAATAAACTCCAAAAGCACCTCATTAATCTCTGCTTATTGAAAAAGATTTTAGAGATTGCCTTGAGGCTTAGAAAATTAAATCAAACGTAAATGCTGATGGTGATTTTTTCGTTGATTCTTAACCTTGGTTATGAGAAGTCTAATTTAGATGCCTTTGCCTTAGAGTCTGCCTCCTTACAAAGCACAAAAAGAAACTAATGAAACACTTTACTCTGTTTACTTTACTGTATCTAGTAGCGGGAGTTTGCCTAAGTGCGATCGCACTTGGGCATCCTGACATCACTCCAAACTATAAAACAGTCCTGATAGTTAATGCTGGACTGTTATACCTTGTCACTGTCCTCAGTACCTTTCCATTTTGGCGACAAGGCTTTATACGCAGGCAAGAGAGACTGCGCGATAAACCCGCTTGGGATCGAAATTTTTTCAAGTTCTCATCTTTGTTCATCATTGGATTGACGCTTTTTATAGCGATCCCTGACTTGGTGAATCACAACTGGGCGACGGAGGCTATAGCAAGAGCATCTGCCGCCCCACTGCTCATTATCGGAAGTGTGGAACAACTCCTTGTCAGAAGCCAAATTCGGCAATAATCCTGATTACTAGACAGGCAGCATAGAACTGGGCAAACGCATCTTTGCTAACTAATCATCTTGAAGATATGTATAGCCTAGTATTCGCTACAGGTATTTTCTTTATTAGTGACCAGAAGTATATAAATAACAGAAGCGGCAGACAAGGTGACAGTAGCAGAGATTGATTAAATGGTTGTTCTCTTGTCTCCTTGTCCTGTTCGATGGCTACCACTCAGATAAACGTTGCTGGTAGTAGTTAACAATTTGTGCCGTGACTTCAGACACGTCTAAACCATCTGTTTGCAGTTCGATCGCATCTGGAGCTTTTTGTAATGGCGAAATTTTACGCGTACTATCTTTAGTGTCGCGTTCGGCAATGTCGCGTTCTAGCTGTTCTAAACTGACTTCGGGGTGACCTTGTTTGCTAAAGTCCTGCTGGCGGCGACGAGCGCGTTCGCTCACAGAAGCCGTTAAAAAGATTTTCACTTCGGCATCGGGGAACACATGCGTACCAATGTCCCGACCTTCGGCTACTAAACCACCTTTTTTACCCCAGCTTTGCTGTTGTTTAACCAGTGCTTGACGTACAGCGCTTTGTGCCGCGATCGCCGATACTTTAGATGTCACCTCAATGGTACGAATCGCCTGGGTAACATCAGTATTGTTAATGCTAACTCGCACGGGAAATTGTAAATCCTGGGTGGGAGTCAGTTCAATTTGACACTGGTTAGCTAATTCGGCGATCGCACACTCATCATCAATCGCAATACCCTTTTCCAGTACTAACCAAGTTACAGCCCGGTACATGGCTCCGGTATCTAAATACACTAAATTTAGAGATGCTGCCACTTGACGCGCCACTGTGGATTTTCCAGCACCCGCTGGCCCATCAATGGCGATGATGGGTTGACGATCGCGCAAAATAATATTATCAATCAAACGTGTAGAACCCAGACGAGCTGCGATCGCCAACATTCCTTCCTCCTGAACTTGTTCTAAAGACATCAACGTAGTCGGTTCAACCAATTCAATATATTCCAATAAAAGCGTGCTGACCATTGTCAGTTCTTGCTGTACTATTGCTATCAACTTGCTGCGATCGCGCACGCCAGCCCGAAACGCAGCCTCAGCTTTTTGCAAGCCGCGATACAGCACCGCTGCTTGCTCTTTTTCTGTTGCAGTCAAATACTGATTACGAGAACTCAAGGCAAGACCCGATGCTTCCCGTACTGTTGGACAAGCAACAATTTCTACTGGCAAATTTAAATCAGCTACTAACCGCTTAATAATTGCCAGTTGCTGACCGTCTTTTTGACCGAAATAGGCTCGGTCAGGCTGTACCAAGTTGAAAAGCTTGGTCACAATCGTTGCGACACCCTGAAAGTGACCCAGCCGAGAACGACCACACAAGCCAGATATCATAGCAGATGGGGGGATAACTTGTGTAACGTTTGATTCTTGTATACTTTTCTGCTCTCCCGTCATCTCTTCCGGAGTCGGCGCAAAAATTGCATCTACTCCAGCTTGTTCGCAAAGTTGTCGGTCTTGCTCTAAAGTGCGAGGATAACGTTGATAATCCTCATTGGGCCCAAATTGCAAAGGATTGACGAAAATACTAACAATCACAGTGGAATTTTCTTGCCGGGCCCTTTGAATCAAGCTTAAATGCCCTTGATGCAAATTCCCCATTGTCGGCACAAGACCGACTGCCGTTTGCTGCCAGTTATGTATCTCATCTAGTGGCAGATTTTCTGGAACCGCAATCAGCTTGTTTTCCAAGCAGCGTTTAGTTAAATAGCAGCGTAAAGCTGCAACTGTTGTCAGCAGGCGCACAAAAATACCCCTAGTTCTCTCATCCCTCCCCCGTTAGTTTATATCTGAAATAGGAGGAGATGGTTGAACTAGAGGAATTGATGTAGTTGGTATGGGGCATGGGAATGGGGTATTGGGATTGGGGTAAGGGGGAAAGGGGAAAGATTAAATTTATTCCTTTTCCCTTTTCCCTTTCACCTTTTCCCCTGCCTCCCCTGCTTCCTCTGCTCCTCTGCTCCCTCTGCTTTCTTATTTGCCCAAGACTTCGATATGGACTGGTGCAACGCCACTACCCATCATTCCTAAAACCCGAGCTGCGCCATAAGACAAGTCAAGGATTCGACCGCGAATGAATGGGCCTCTGTCGTTAATTCGCACCACGACAGAACGACCATTGCGGGTGTTGGTAACACGGACTTGGGTACCAAAGGGGAGGCTGCGATGGGCGGCGGTCATTGCTTCTGGATTGAATCTCTGACCGCTAGCAGTATGAGTACCTGAACCGTCATAGCCATAAAAAGAAGCTATGCCTCTGAAGGTAGCTCGGACTACTCCGACGGCAACCTGTTGGGGTAGCTTAGGCAGCGCTATTGGCTGACGGACTGGCATATTCGCAATCTCGCTTAAGGGTGATGCATTGCCTAGTAGTCTCCGCAAGCGATTTGTTGCTTGCAATGCATCTTGCGCCAGATTTTTAGTGCTATCTGCTAGCCGGGTACTTTCGTTGATTTCTACTAATTCTTGGCCGTTAACTTTGATTGTATAGCGATCGCCAGATTCTCCTTGTGCAGGCAAGCTCTTGCTTTGAGCTTGATTTGCAACTTTAGATTCGCCTGCTGCTTTCCAACTTACGGTAATCTGACTCGCGTCTACATTTTCCCGATTCAACTGGTTGATCTTGGCTGCTATTACACCAGCTATCTCAACGGGATCGTCAACAGAATTAATCTGATTATCTGCACTGGTTACATTTCCAATACTCGCCCCGTTTGGTGAGTTGCTAGCAATAAGGGCGTATGATTGTACGCCCCTGGTTTCGTTTATTGCTCCAACTTTTTTAGTCTCAACACTCGTATTTGATACAGAACTCAAAAAGGTGAGAACGGGAATATTTTTAATATAAAGGGTTGCCGCCTTACGTCCTCCAATGTTGTAAGGATGAATTTCTGTAATCACAGCATCCAAGGTTTGTTTCCCTGCTCCTGTTTGGTACTCTCCCACTTTCACCACTTCCGGAGTCGGCGATTTTTCAGCAGCCAGCACATTTTTAGAAGTAAGTGGTTTTTCGGAAGCTAGCGCATTTCCGTTGGTAGTTTGAGTACAGCCAACTGTAGGGATCCCCAAAACAGTTAGAGACAGAGCAACAATAGTCCACAAATGTCTTTGATTCATGCGTCCAATTTTAAAGCGACTGTAGAACTTAAGAGAACTTAAGGTAGAACCTCAGAGAACTTAAGTCTTTTAACTCGCGGGATTTTAACTAGTGAATAGTAAATTCCCTATCCTAAAAACTCGAACTCGTTCCGTTTTCACTTTTTATTTGTAACTGCAACAGACTAGCACGAACCTTTTGGCTTGGGGATCAGGGTTTTACCGTAATTATTGACAAATTTATCAAAATCAAATTGTGATTTTCAGGGCGAAACCTTGCTCAAATGCGGATTTTGGCTGTGTAACGTTTTTTTCGGTAAGCCAAAACTTTCTTAACAAAACTTTACATTTTTTGTATGCCAAATTCATAAGACTTTGCTTGCATCGGTTTCAAAGGCTCATCATTAAATGTGTATTATAGATAACTTTTATTTTTTGCCTTTACTTAGAAAAAGCTATATAAATCTCATGAAAATACAACGGCATAAATACTCAAAATTTTTTATTTAATTAAATCTTTAGATTTTCTGCGAATAAGTTATTGTATGAGTTAGCTGTAAAATAGCTGTGCCAATAAGTTAAAGTTTACTATCTTTTTTTGAAGTTTTCTCTAACGAAATTAACCATAACTTGTATTATCTCTAACTAGGTTAAACTTAGTGATTTATATAACTTGCCGTAACCGTATTACTGTGTATAAAAAAAAGAATAATACGCAAGCGAACCTTTTTAGCGATCGCGATAAAAAAAATTAGAAAAACTTGGCGATCGCTTCTAGATTATTTTTTTGCTGTAGCAAAAATTACAATTGGCTTTTCGAGGTCTCAGTAGTGGCTCTAGAATAGGGTATAAGCAATGGGTAGTAGGAAAAAATAATTGCCTCTGCCTTCAGATATACGTTATTTTTTCACGTAATCCGGTCGAATTGCTATATCTGTAACAAGTTTTTCGTAAAATGCGATTGGCATCATAGAAAATCAAGCAAATCAAGGAGATTTAGAAATAGACTCGTCCTTATTATTAACTGTTGTCAACGACTTGTATTCCCAGTACAAGTCATTGAGTGAGGGTGCAGTAGCGAAGTACATTCCGGAACTGGCAAAGGTAAACCCGGACTTGTTTAGCATTTGTATTGTCACCGTAGATGGTCAAGTATATAAAGTAGGGGACTCGGAGCAGTTCTTTACCATTCAGTCAATTTCCAAGGTATTTGCTTACGGACTTGCTTTAGAAGATCGCGGACGGGATTACATGTTGACGAGAGTTGGCGTAGAACCGACGGGAGATGCATTCAACGCGATTATTTTAGATGAGCAATCGAAGCGACCTTACAACCCAATGGTAAATGCTGGAGCGATCGCCACTACAAGCTTAATCAAAGGATCTGACCCCACCGAACGCCTCAACCGGATGCTAGGAATGTTCCGCCAATATATTGGCCGCGATGTGTTCGTTGACATGTCAGTTTTTACCTCAGAACGCAGCACCGGACATCGCAACCGCGCAATGGCGCACCTAATGCTCAACTTTGGCATGATTGACCAAAACATTGAACAAGCCTTGGATCTTTATTTTCAGCAATGTGCTGTGCTGGTGAATTGCCAAGACTTAGCAGTGATGGCTGCTACCCTGGCTAACAAAGGTATCAACCCCATCACCAAAGAACGGGCGGTAGATAAGGGTTACATCAAAGATATTCTGAGTGTGATGTACACCTGTGGAATGTACAACTTTGCAGGCGAGTGGGCTTACAAAGTTGGTATTCCGGCAAAAAGCGGAATTTGTGGGGGGATTATCGCCGTTGTACCCAATAAGATGGGCATTGGCGTGTTTTCGCCGCCATTGGATGCGCGCGGTAATAGCGTGCGCGGGGTAAAAGTATGTGAAGAACTTTCTCAACGTTTGGGTTTACATCTATTTGATTGTTCGGGTCAAGAGGCGAAATTTGAATGAATTTTGTTTGAATAAAAAAGCGTCCTTCCAAAAGAAGGACGCTTTTTGTATTTTTGTTCTTGACACAGAGCTAAATTAACGTGAGTTTTATCAAATTTTAGACTGGAATAGGTTAGCGATCCCCAACTCTAAATCAACCCAACCGTAAGCAACCTCAATCAACTGCACTGTGCCAATCTCGACTTGCTTTTGCTTCACCTGCTGGCCGCCAAGGCTTTGATAAAACTGGCAGGCGGGGTTATCAGCTAAAACCCACACTAACATCGAACTAATATCTGACTGGAGTAGCCTTTTGGCGACAGTAGAAATCAGGCGATGTCCTAAACCTTGGCGTTGATAGTTCTCCAGAATATAGATAGCGTACAACTCTCCTTGATAAAGGCGATCGCCTGTCCTTTCTCGTCCTCCACTGGCAAAAGCAACAATTTGCCCAATTTCATTTTCAGCAATATATGTAAAATTCAACTCAGCTATGTTGCTGAAAATTTTTATCCACATTTTCTCTCTTGCCTTATATGATAAATCTGCGAGAAACTTTGCTGGCATTAAGTCCCTGTAAGTTGTTTGCCAAGCATCGACATGCACTTTAGCGATTCCAGGTGCATCGGCTAAGTTGGCTTCTCGGATTAACATAAGCTATCTCTGGGCAAGAGAGGGAACGATGAACAAGCAATAGCTTTGCAAATTAATTGCGACTCGCGTTAGCGCAGCGGGGCGTAGCCCATTGCGAATTGCGACTTGATTTTATAATTCTTCTGCTTGGGGAAGTGGGAAGATTTCACCGGCTAAGTAAGCTTGAAAGTGTTTTTGGAAATATAACCAAGAGGTCATATCTTCGCCCTCAATAAAACCTTTTGGCGCTTGTTTATATAAAGGAATACGGTTATTAATTTCGTCTTGGAGGAATGGCGGGAGGTCACTTACACCATTGACTTTGCTGCCAAATGCACTGTAGATAAGTTGACCGGGGCGATCGCCCATTTTCATCCAAGGCAGCCATTGACCAATTCTATCCCAACTCAGTTTCAGTTCAGAAACTGAATTGAGTGCTGGATTGAATAAATCTGCCGTTGGCACGGTTAATTTAAATAATTCTGCTGCCTGATAAATTGAATGTGGGCTGTATTCGGCAAATTTAGGATCTTCTGCTAAGGGATTGGGGTAATAGGGGAATATATCAAAAATGAAAGTAGTGCTGTCTCCATCTACTTGTGCCGGAAAATTTCCCTTGAATATACCCTGCACGGGATTATTCGCAACGTGGATAACCGGAACTGTCTCCCCTGTCCAAGGATTTTCCCATTTGCTCAAGACTTCCTCTGTTTGTGGGTTCAGGTAATAAGTCAGTTCCCTAGAAGTAAAATCCCAGCTACCTTGTTCTGTGGGAACACATCTGCTAACACTCAATCCAAATATTTTAAACAAAAGTTGTCTTTTCTCACCGGGAATCAAAGCGTAGATTTTACCTTTCCAGATTAGGAAAGTGGATTCACTCGGGTCAAGAGAAGAACGAGTTTTAACCCAGTGCTGTGCTTCAAGTTCTTTGATTTGGGCAACCATTTAAAACATCCTTAGTTATATAGTCATTAGTCATTAGTCATTAGTCATTGGGCATTGAGAAGTGTGGGAGGTGTGGGAGGATGGGGAAGAAATCTTTCCCCCCACACTCCCCACACTCCCCACACTCCCCACACTCCCCATCTCCCCTTCTCCCCAGTCCCTACTTCAATTGTTGAAAAAACAAGTTGAGCTTATTCTCATCTAATTTGCCATTGGTGCGAACGGCGCTACACAAATCTAGTCCGAAAGGGGCAACTTGCTCAACTGCAAGGGCGACATTCTCAGGTTTGATACCTCCAGCTAAGAAGATTGGGACGTTTACCTGTTCGCGGATTTTGGCGCTTAAGTTCCAGTCATGTAGGCGTCCTGTACCGCCTAACTCTTTGATTAGCAATGATTGATTACCGGAGTCTAGTAGAATTGCATCTACGTAGGGTGCTACGTTGATTGCTTCGTCTAAAGATGCTTCTGTAGTAACATGAATTACTTGGACAATGGAAATTCCAGGTAATGCATCTCGGATATCTTGATAGCTTCCTGATTCTAAGCGATCGCAAATTTGTACGGTATTTGTTTTACAGCGCCTCAACTGCTGAATAATTTCGTAAGCATCTTGGCTGGAAGTCAGTAAAAAAGTCGCAATTGGGGGTGGTACGCAAGCAGCTATTTTGGCGATTAGTTCTTCAGAGATGACACCAGGGCCACTGGGCATGTGAGAAACTAAACCAAGGGCAGATGCACCACAACGGATGGCTATCCATGCTTCTTCTATGCTGCTGATACAGCAAATTTTGACTCTTGGGTTTGCTGTTGTTTCCATTTTTTGGTAATTGAACGATTATCAATTCAAAATTTAAAAGTTAAAAGCCAAAATTGAGAAAGTCAAATTTCATTTGGAGTTCCAGATTGAATTTGTAGCTTTTTAAACCCCATTAATGAGGCTTTGATACTCGTTAATGAGGCTTTGAACTCCATTAATGAGTATTTGAACTCCATTAATGAGTATTTGGACTCCGTTAATGAGTATTTGAACTCCATTAATGAGGCTTTGAACTCCGTTAATGAGTATTTGAACTCCATTAATGAGGCTTTGATACTCGTTAATGAGGCTTTGAACTCCATTAATGAGCCTTTGAACTCGATTAATGAGTCTTTGAACTCCTTTAATAAGTTTAATAGGGTGTGTTATTGCAGAAGAAATAACACCATCTCACATTTTCACAGCGTTCACATTACAACATTAAAGCTACTCTTTTGCCCCATACCCATGTTCAATACTTGAATGGGGATTAAGGGGGGTAAAAATTAGACTAAAATCACAGCCAACCACTTTTAAAACAATCTCTAAGCTACTTTTGAAAGTTGCTTATCGAGAAAGCGAAACAAAAAGATCCAAAGAGGTAGAGAACTATTAATTGCAATGAGTCGCACTAGATGACCAGTTGTAACGATTTCAACATTATGATTTAATGTCAGGGAAACTAGGATCATTTCTGCTGAGCCTCCTGGTGCTGTGACTAAAAGACAGGTTAACCAGTCCCAAGAGGTTAGCTGCATGGCAAGTATACCAGCGATCGCTCCAGTTACCAGAGTCATTGTCACAGACATCAAAGCATAGCCGACAGTCCGCTTAGTAAAGTTGGGTTTGTCTCCCCAATACTCACCAATAGTTATTCCCAACAGCATTTGACCGACTAAGTTAATTAAAGGTGGCGGACTAAAGCTAATATCGCTTGCAAAAGGTAGGGAATTTAATAAAGGATTAAAGCTCATACCAATCAACAATGCACCAAAAAAATCGCCGGCGGGAATTTTGAACAATATAGCTGGATAAATTACTAATGCAGTAATTAAAAGTAGTAATAAGAGTAATCCGAGTTGAGATGGCTCAAAATTGAGTAAAGCACTTTTGACGGGTAGTGTTTGCAGATTCCAGGAACTACCAACTAAGGTTCTAGCGATGAAGGGAAATAGAAAAACTACTGAGGTAACGCGAATCGCTTGAACTAAAGCAACTAAGGAAACATCTTTATTGTAATCAGCTGCGATCGCTGCCATAATTCCCACACCGCCTGGAACTGTAGCCAGCATTGCTGTCAATAGGTTAGTTTTGCTGATGCGCGAGTAAATATAACCAATGCAACTGCCACTCAGCAGCAAAAATAAGGTCAGAAAAATAAAGATGGGAATACCAGAAGCAACATGAGCTAAATTAGCGTGAGCATTAGAAGCGCCGACAGTTAAGCCTACAAGTGCCATTCCGACTTTTCTGGCAGTGCGGTTAGGTTTGGGAGAATATTCATAAAACACTCTACACCCTTGCAGAACCGTTGTACCAGCTGTAATTCCAGCAAATATCCAAGCAATTCCACCAATGTGCAACCTTGCTAGGAGTATGCCCACAGGCAATGCTAGAAGTACTTCTAAGGCAAGGACAACTGTTTGTTTTACAAATAACTGTTCTTTGCTAACAGCAAGATTTTCATGAGTGTGTTCTTCTAGCTTGGGAGCAACACTGACGCTTTGATTCATCGATATAAGCTTTTTTATTAATTTAATACCAATTTCAATACCTTAGCCATTCTTTTGTGTTATGTTATTCGATTTTGTCCAGTAGGCATATTGGCATTAATGTCAAGGGCGGGCGAGACGCCCACCCCACAATAAACAATTCAAAATTCAAAATTCAAAATTAAATCAATACTTGAATATTGTTTCTTTAGAAATTCCTAGAAATTACTGATTTTACTGACAGCAGGGATACCGGAATAAGGCTGTGGGAAGAGGATTAAAGCTTTCTTGGTATATGGCTTTGTTCTTCAAATTTATACTTAACTTACCTAACATCTGCTATATATTAGCCTATTGTAAATTTTGGCTTTTGAATTCTGCTTTAAGGGAGATGTTGGGTTTGGCTGTAGCTCAACCCAACGTACTTTTGTTTTTAACTGAATTCTGATTCAATCTTCATCAAGGGCGGGGAAAACTTCCTCAAACTGCCACAATCTATCTTTATTTTCAACGAACCAAATACGAGTTTCTGGAGTTAATTTACTCCAAACGTCTTCAGCAGGAACATGAGGTGATGCATATTGGTATTCTTGACCGAGTAATTTGAGATTGTCGGCTACATCACGCGGAATTCCGAATTCTTCCCAGTCAATTTTGATATTTCTTCCCGAAACTCCGGCTGTGGGATCGAAAATCAATTGTGCAGATCTGACTAAATCAGCAAAGTGTTTGGGTTTGAGTTTGGTGATTTCTTGAAGGAGTGATTCGCTATGTTCTTGAGACATTGTACTAGCAGTGGTGAAGATTAGTGATGTGTTAAATCAGTCAATAGTTGAACTGTATTTCTATTGGGAATCGTAAATTATTGAACGCTAATAAATGTTCGCAAATAACTGTTTGCAATTCCCAATTCCAACTTCGATCGCCGATGGCTGATTTTTGAACTTACTGCCAGAGATTTTTATCCCAATGTTTTTAGTTTAGCGCCAAGTCGCTAACTTAATTATGACTAAGATTATTCAACTGAAACTGTCACAGCTGCGATCGCAATCAACATTTCGTCATTTTTATCGTTGAGTTCGGGAATCGCTCGTCCTTGGACTACCATTCCTCCAGATTCTACTGTCAGAGTTTTTTGACCAAATGGTAGTACAGCTAATACCTCTTCTTGTCTAACTTTTTCTGGGTATGGTACTGCTACTTGAACTTCGACAATCATTTCATCGGGATGGCTTAAAAGGGCCACTTCCCAAACACCAGGTAAAGCATTATGAGCGATCGCATTGCGTACTGCCCTGGATGCTGCTACTGTTGGCTCTTGTCCGTGCTGATCTACTCCCATCCCCATTTCAATTATCAACCGTTTACGCACCATTACAGCCTCCAGCAAATTTTGCACCTTATATCAAGTCGCTTTGCTCCAGTTCAAAATTAAAAATTAAACAGCTGGGAGTGGGGACTTGAACTCACCACTGATTGTAGACCATCCCCTCATCCCCCGATCCAAGAAAAACTTAGACCATGCGCTGTAACTTATTCAGACGTTCTGAGTAACTTTTCATTACCTTTATGGCAAACATAGGTGTTTCCTGAACGGCGAAGAGAAAGCTTTTTTCATCAAGAAAACCAAGTTTGCAGTCCGTCTTAGCAACAGCAGTGTAAGTTCTATTTTCTACTCCTACAAGTATTCCCACTCCGAAAACTTCACCCGGCGCGATCGTCTCGACAACTTTATTGTTGACTAAAATATCCACTTCTCCTTCGAGAATGCCATACATAATCTCACCAGACTGTCCTTCTTCAAAGATGACTTCGCCTGCTGAATAAGTTTTTGGATTGGGTTGTTTTTGAAATATACCGACTGTGACGACAGGACTTAGCATCAAAGCAACTCCAAATTTGTTAGTTTTTCAATCAAAATTTTGAATAGGGATTGTGAGAACCCAGAAAAGTATACTACTTTCTGTTAATTAACTCCAATCTTGCCCATATTTCTGATAGGTTAAGGAATGATTAACGGTTATTAAACCCAGATTTATCAAGTTAAAATACTCATCAATAATAATGAATTTATAATCAATTATTTATACTTACTAATAAGTTAGTAGCTACGTATCTCTTCACTCACTCTGCTAACAATTTACTTAGCAACAGTTTATTTGAAATCAAATATAAGAATCAGATTTGATGCAGATATTAAATCTGAATTACTATTACAGTCAGAAAGAAAATAAGAAAAGTAGGAAAAGTAAGAAAAGTAGGATCTTTCAATCTGTGCATACTCCTACAACGAAAAATCTGCTATTGTTAGCTTCAAGTCTTAATTGCCTCTAAAAAATAACAGATGTGAAACAAGAAGACATTTTCTTTTAATCTCATGATAGAGACTGCTACCAGAGACAGAAAAAATAATGTTCTGTATTGCATATATGTAATACAGGAATCTGACTTGATTCATGAAATTATTTGCGTAGACAGGGAGTAGGGAATGGGGAGTAGGGAGTGGGAAAGAAGCCTTGTTTGGGTATACTAATTTTTTTCACCAAATCAAATATGAGTCCTATATCTTTCTTAGCGTTGTACAGAGAGCAGAATGATTGAACTTGAAAAATTTTCCTTTGCTTATTCAAATTTCAATTTAAAAATCAAGCTTTTTTGTATAGAGAAACGAGTTAATTAATATTTTCCAAAATAATTGTATTGACTATCAAGGCATATTATGAAACAATTTTTGCGTCAAAGTCTACTATCTTTGATTGGAGCCTCTGCATTACTTTTGCAACCGTTGACAACTGGAACTGCAAAATCAGAATCCTTTGATTCTACAGTTGATTGTTCTAAAACTTACTTACCAGTAGCTCTTGCACCTGGAGGAACGAAACAATATCACATTTACGGCGAACTTTGTAGACCCCCGAAAGCAAGAACTGTTCATGTATTAGTTTCAGGCATTACATACGATCGCAATTATTGGAATTTTCCATACGAAAAAGAGCGCTACTCTTATGTAAAGGCTCTCACAAAAGATGGTTATGCCACATTTAACATTGACAGAATTGGCATTGGCAATAGTTCTCATCCTCGAGCCGATCTAGTAACCGTGCAATCTAATGCTTTTGTCTTGAATCAAGTCAATCGAGCGCTGCGGGATGGCAAAATAAATAATGTGAAATTCAACCGCATCATCAATGTAGGCCATTCCTTTGGATCTGTTGTTGTAATTGAACAGGCGAGTCAGTATGGCGATGTTGATGGGGTAATTATTTCTGCATTTTTACACAAGTTGACTCCAGAATTACAAGCTTTAGGGAACTTTCTATATCCAGCACAATCTGACCCAAACTTCAAAAACGATAACTTACCAATTAATTATCTGACGACTTTACCAGGAACGCGAGGGCAATTACTTTACAATCAGTCGAATGCCGATCGAAAAGTCATCAAAAAAGACGAAGCACTTAAACAGACATTGACAACTGGCGAAGCTCAAACATTTTTTCCAGCTGTTACTTCTGACATATCGAAAAACATTACCGTTCCAGTTTTATTAGTAATTGGTCAAAAAGATAATTTTTTCTGCTCTGATACTGTCTGTACTCAGGAAAATGTCGCAGCTTTTGAAAAGCAATTTTATTCTCCTAAAACCCAATTGCAGGTATATATTATGCAAAATGCTGGGCACTCTGTGAATCTGCATTTAAATGCATCTGAGTGGTACAAGGTTGCTGGCAAATGGAGCGATCGCTTTATTAAAAATGAGAAGTAATATAAACAAATAAAATAGAAAATTTTCTCCTTGCTAACAGCGATCGCTTGCTAGTTAATCAACCAAGCGATCGCTTTTTTAATCTCATTTTTCCAAGAGGGAACACAGCTAAATTCCGTGAATTAACAAAGAGGCATTTAAATTTTGTAGCTTGCTCCATCTTGTTTGAAATATTTTATTCTTTATATAAATAAATAATAGTGCTGGAAACGTAATATTCAAGCACGCTTTTCAAGCTGTTCGCTATTCCCTAGCCAAAGGCTATGCTAATTACTGCTAGAATTAATACCTCACTATGGAAAATTCAAAATCCCATTGCTTTTAAGTAATGGTTCAATACAGTTAGGTCAACTGGAAAATTTAACTATGGAAAAACAACCGATACAAGTAATTGGAGGTGGACTAGCTGGGACAGAAGCAGCTTGGCAAATAGCTCAAGCTGGAGTGCCGACGATCTTATATGAAATGCGTCCAAAGCGCTTTAGTCCGGCTCATCATACAGAACATTTAGCAGAATTAGTCTGTAGTAATTCGTTTGGGGCAATGGCAAGCGATCGCGCTGCGGGATTGTTGCACGAAGAACTACGCCAGCTTGGTTCGATTGTCATTCAAAAAGCTGACGAACACGCCGTTCCGGCCGGTGGTGCCCTAGCAGTAGATCGGGGACAATTCGGCCAGGACTTGACTCAAACTTTGGCCGATCATCCTTTAATTGAATTCCGTCGCGCTGAAGTCCAAGCAATTCCTGAAGGAATTGTGGTTTTGGCTACCGGGCCTTTAACTAGCCCCGATTTAGCAGAAGATTTGCGCCGCTTTACGGGGATGGAATACCTCAGCTTTTTTGATGCGGCTAGCCCGATTATTGTGGGAGAATCGATTAACCGCGACATTGCTTTTATGGCATCGCGTTATGACAAAGGTGAAGCTGCTTATCTCAACTGCCCAATGAATAAAGAGCAGTACTTGCATTTTCGTGAAGAACTCTGCAAAGCCGAACAAACAGAACTCAAAGATTTTGAACGGGAAACGGCAAAGTTTTTTGAAGCTTGTTTGCCCATTGAAGAACTAGCACGGCGGGGAGAAGACACCATGCGCTATGGCCCCCTCAAGCCAGTGGGTTTATCGGATACTCGCACGGCGGAACGTCCTTATGCTGTGGTGCAGTTGCGCCAAGAAGATAAAGCCGGGCAACTTTGGAATATGGTAGGATTCCAAACTAATTTGCGCTGGGGCGAACAAAAACGGATATTTCAACTGATTCCCGGTTTAGAAAAAGCCGAGTTTGTGCGGCTGGGAGTGATGCACCGTAACACTTTTATAAATGCTCCTCAGTTGATGTATCCGACTTTGCAATTTAAGGGGCGTCCAACTTTGTTCGCTGCTGGACAGTTGATTGGTACTGAAGGCTACACAGCCGCCGCAGCTGGTGGTTGCTTGGCGGGAATTAATGCAGCGCGGTTAGCTTTGGGTAAAGAACCTTTGACTTTACCACCAACAACAATGATGGGGGCGCTATTTGAATTTATTAGTTCTGCTTCGCCCAAACACTTCCAACCAATGCCTCCCAACTTTGGAATTTTTCCCGACTTGGGTGTGAAAATCAAAAATAAACAAGAGCGTTATGGACGTTATCGCGATCGCTCTTTAGATGACTTGACAAATTGGAAAGCTCGTATTTAGCAGGGTAAAGATGGAGTGCTGACAGCTTCAAGGGGCGATGAGCCGCCTTAGCAACAAAGCCAAAGACGTTTCCGTGGCTTTGTTAAAAATATTGTATGTAGTTTTTCTGATTAGCGATCTCAACTAAAGGATACAGATAAAATTCAGAACGAATTTCATCTGTCAGTTTTTGTTGTTTAAACGGAGCGATTAAGAGTTTTTTGAGATTTACCGAAAGTTCTTTAGGATTGCGCGTTAATTTAGTCAATAGTGGTTCTTGCAAACAAGTGCTTTCTCCTATTCGATCTCTAACATAAATAGCACCTGGGAAAGGTAATGGCTCGAGGGGCATTCCTCGCGCTGCTAAATCTCTCTTCGCAAGTGGATGTCCTGATAGAAAGCGATCGTGGCCGGTTAAAGGTTCATTTTGCAGTACTTTTTCTGGCAAATTAAACAACCGATAATTGATGATGTTGCACGTTCCACACAATCTATAAAAATTTTTTTTCCTAACTGTAATTGTACTGCTTCCTTCTTCATATAGATAGCCACTATCGATATACCAGCCATTACTTTTGGGATTTTTAGCAACAACACTGGCTAATCTATTGCTAATACAATCATCAGCATCTACAGGCATTATATGTGTTGGCTGTAGAGATTGGGCAGCTAATAATCCAACAGCAAGTTTCTTTGTTTTATCCACCATTTTTTCTGGCAAACTTGAACCGGGAATTGGAAAATCAACTTTGATATATTGCACTTGTGGGTGAGAAAAATCAGTTTGAGGTATTT
The DNA here is from genome assembly GCA_034530875.2 of Nostoc sp. DedSLP01. Taxonomy (GTDB): domain Bacteria; phylum Cyanobacteriota; class Cyanobacteriia; order Cyanobacteriales; family Nostocaceae; genus Nostoc. The sequence continues at coordinate 3,733 of JAVRCJ020000027.1, read as the reverse complement.
CATGACAGACCACAATCGCACGAAATTCTGAAGAAGTTTGATTGCAGACTGAGCGTATACATCTTGTATACATCTTGGATAATTCTGTCCATGATGTTGCTACTTGAGGACTTTTGATTGGGATCAGAAAAACTAACATATAGCAATTTGATTTGATTCCTGAAATTACTGATTTGGGCAGGCAACGATTAACAGGCAACAGAAAGTAACAAAGTAGAGGTGTACCTAGCTTCTCAAAAATCAAATATTAGCGCTGTATTGGAATATGTTTTTGGTTAATTTTCTCAGTCCGCTAGGTCTCAAAATTTACTTTGTGTCTATCTAGGGTTCGAGCGATCGCAGCTACTACTAAATTTTTCTGTGTATTGATTGATTCATGGTGAGAACAAACCAAGCAATTAAGACTCAGTTATTTAGTAAAACTTGGCTTTTACAACTGGAATTAATACGGAACTAATTCGACACATAGTATTGTAGTGGATAAATCCATAACAATTTTGGGAATAATCTTCATAGTGTATTAAAGCATCGTTTTGGTTAGGCTCACAGTATGAGAGCAAGATTTCTTGAAACAAAGCAGATTTTTGGGAGTTTATGTTTTGTATTTTGCTGTATTTTTTGGCTTTGTTTGGCTTTAATTCCAGTACAGGCAAACTCTACACAGTCTATAGATATGCTGCGCCAACAACAGCAACAAATGGATCGGCAGCGTCAGAGTGTGGTTAACGAACGCGATCGCTTGACAAATCTTCAGCAACAGGCACAAAAACACCTTACAGGTTTAAAGCAAAATCTACAAACTACCGATAGTTATATTCAAGAGAGCGAATCACGATTGCAACAGGCTACCCAACGTTTGCAACAGTTGGAAACCGATCTGGCTGTAGCTCAACGTGCTTATGAAACTCGTCAAATAGCAACAGTAGCACGATTGCGGTATCTCCAGCGATCGCCAGCTAGTCAAGGATGGGCTGTTTTGCTCGAAAGTCAAAATATCAGTGACTTTTTCAGTCGCCGCCATCAGTTAAAGTTAGTTTATCAGGCAGACCAGCAAATTTTACAAAAACTCAACGCTCAAGCAAACTCAATAAATCAGCAAAAAACCCAAGTAGAGGAGCAAAAAAACCAAATTGCTTTGATTCGCGAACAACTACTAGCACAAAAAGCCGATTATCAAACCCAAGCGCAATCGCAATCAGAATTAATTCAACGCCTCAATAGCGATCGCCTCGCCTTGGAAGCGGCACAAAATCAGCTAGATAGAGAATCCAAAAATTTGGAAGTTTTGATTCAGCAAAAGGTAGCACAAGCAGCGCAAGCAAAAACCAACAGCCGCACAACCATCAAGATTCAGGGAACTGGGGTCTTTGCTTATCCTAGCGATGCTGCTACTAGCAGTCCCTTTGGCTGGCGGATGCACCCGGTTCTTGGCTATCGTCGCTTTCACGCAGGTCTGGATTTTGCTGCTAGCTACGGCAGTACAATTCGGGCGGCCGATTCAGGTACAGTGATTTTTGCTGGGTGGTATGGTGGTTATGGCAGAGCCGTAATTATCGACCACGGCAATGGCATTACCACACTCTACGGACATACCAGCGAGTTGTATGTTAGCGATGGCCAAGCAGTTGAACGAGGACAAGCGATCGCTGCTGTTGGTTCCACGGGTTTATCCACCGGGCCGCACCTCCACTTTGAAGTGCGCCGCAATGGTTCCCCAGTCAATCCCGCCGATTATCTTTAATATCCCCAATTCCATCGCCAGCGTGCTACAATACGAGGGACTAAGGGCGCGTGGCTCAGTGGATAGAGCAACAGATTCCGGTTCTGTGGGTCGGGGGTTCAAATCCCTCCGCGCTCGTTATTTCAAAAGGTAGGAGATGAGAGGCAGTTCTTGCTTCAAGTCGCGCATTGCCCGTCTAACGCACTGCCTCTTTTATGCCGGGAAACCCGTCCACCGCAGTGGCTTTGCTTTGTATCTCGCGCACTTTCCTACCGTTATCTATACCACAATATCTACAACGTATACTATATAATACTTTGACGTTGTGTAATCATTCAACAACGATTTTAATTTTTGGGAAATTCAAGAGATAATTGATGGTTGTCTTTTCCATAATAATGGGCGACTTTTTCACGAAGCTCCTGAATGGTTGAACAAGTTTTTGCAATACCAATTACTTGGTAAATATGGGGGATAAGTTTTTTGAGTCCATAATCACCCGTAAACCATTGATGGTAGTTTCTGCCATATCTTGGTGGTGGCTTATGAGTTTTGAGGTAATCAGCTACATCAGGATCTAATGCGTGGTAAATCAACTCCATAACCAGTTTTCCCCACCATTTAGGTCTATAACGTAAAGGTTTACTCCAGTTAGTAAGGCGACCGAATTCTTCCCATAATTCATCAGGGAATGTTTTTTCCCAGTTTCTTAATTCATCGGCAATAAAAGCTTTTAACTTGACTTGAAGTGCATTTTCTTCTCTTTCGTACTGATAACCAGTTGCTTCGTCAATCAAGGCAACTAAACCAACTTTAGAACAAGCAGCAAGCAACAAACTGCATCTTATTGCTATTTCTTTTTGTCTGTCTGTAGCTAATTTTCCATCAGCAAGCGCTCTAACGTAAGCACTACAGATGTCTATTAAGTTTAATCCCTAAATTGCTAAGTTCCTGCTTAATACTGTCAATAATATCAGATTGACTGATTCTCTTTTTTTCAATAGGCGCTACTCTAGAACCGGAGTTACTTGGTGCAGAGAAGTCGCAGTAGATTGTTTTTGAGACTACTCTAGCTCTTTATCAAGTTCTGTAATCCTTGCCTTAAGATGTGCATTTTCAGCTTTGAGCCTTTCCGCTAGATCGTCCGCACCTTGAAGATGATAAACTCTCTTAGCTAGTCCTTCGTTTATCCTCCGTAAACCAGTAACTTCTGCTTCAAGTTTTTTGATTCTTTCCCGAAATTGAGAAATCATAACTGATTTGGAATTTTCAGATGCTTTTTATGCAACCGCTGATTTGTCCGCCTTTTGCTGTTGCTCTCTCAATCCTTCAAGACGTTCCTTGATTTCTGCTTTTTTTCTTCTCTGTTGCTGCCTTAAGAGCGTTTATTCCAGATTCTTGATTCATTGGTATCATTTCCCAGACTTTTAATCATTCTTTTGAGGTTTTCCGCCACTTCTTGGTTGATTTGTGCTTGTCGCTCACATCCTTTAGCTGTGGCAATTTCAATTAAGTTTTTAGTTCTTTCTAAATGCTCTTGATGTTGGCTTAAAAATTCGACGGAGGTACGAAAATCTGTGCAAGTTAAACATGCGTTTCTTTTGCCACACTTAAACTGAGTAGGTAATCCGCAGTACCCTTTGGCAGAGTTTCAGCAGTAATTTTCTTCTTCAACCACTGTAAATTCAAGTCTTTATCTAATTGTGGATTAATCAATCCCTAATTAAGTTTAATTACTTCGCAATTGATATTGGCTACTTTACTATCCATAAACTTCCCAATCTCTTTTTTGAGGGTTTCGTCATGAATATAGGCATAAACAGCAGTCATGTCTGGCGACGCGTGTCCCAAGTATCTGATACCGTTGGCGAAATATTACTTAACATAAAAACGGCGGATTTACCGTGTATTACATGGAGAGGATGGTTCTACTCTTCCATGTAATACACTGGAAGAAAAAATTAAGTTAGCTGCCTCAATTATCAATAAACTAGAGGAAATACCTTTGGAGGT
>JAVRCJ020000026.1:0-106671 GCA_034530875.2 Nostoc sp. DedSLP01 | reverse complement strand
GAGTGATTAGCGATGGCCTGTTTTTTTTAGCTTTTCTCAATACATTATTTGTCTAATTTGTCAATGCGTAAGTCCTAAAGCTATCAAAATTAACCGCAAAACTGGCCCTAGAGTGTCTGTATCTCGCACATCTGTAAGTGTGGTAGGAACAATTCAACTCTGTGTTTTACAAAAGCAGATGGGTAACTTGAAGGAAGATGACGGTTTCTGGCCTAGATAATTGAGAAAACCTATGCTGGATTATGCTCAGAGAAAGGGACTCACACCTTCAATACAACCTGAAGAATTACCCCATTTGACACTAGAACATGGTCAATCAATGCCCGAAAAAACTTTTGTTTCTGAACTGTGTCCTGTTCAACCCAAAAATCATGGTCTGAAGCGACTAGCCTAAGTAATTCTCGGTTATTGACATTAATCTGGTCTTTATTTTGGGTTTGTTGTTGTAATTGCTCAATTTGATTTCGTAATTTCCGGATAGCTTCAGAAATGGCAGGGTTCACGTTTCGGCTATTATTAGTTAAGGTTTCTAATCCTGCTAACTGTCTTCGTAAATCCTGTAATTCTGCTGATTCTTCTACAACACCTACATCTGCAAACTCAGCAATTTCATCCGCTCTAGTTGTTAAAGCCTCTATTACCGCATTTTCTAGGTCTGCTATTTTCACGCTATGTTTACGCTCACATCGGCCTATGCGTTTCCTCGCACAGACGAAATATTTAATTACTCCTTTTGAACCACTAGCTACTACGCAGCGGCCACCACACTCACATTTCACTAATCCAGTTAGGGGATAAACTCCTCTACGATGCCCGAAACCTTTTACTCTTCGGTTAAACTCTAAAATATCTTTAATTATTTGCGCTTCTTCTCGACTGATTAGAGCTTCATGGGTATTCGGATGAATCTCTGGATTCTTCGACTTAGGATAGTATACCAAATCACCTTGCAGAACAGGACTGGTAAGCCATTGTTTTAATGCGGTTTGCCAAAACTCTGAGTAACCATAGCGATGTTGAAAGTATCGACATCCCTCATTCAAAGATTTTTCTGTAATGTAGTGTTCAATCAAATCCCTTGCCATATCCGCTTTAGAATACTCATTCTTATCAGCTAGCAAACATAAAAATGGTTCACGATTGGGGTAGAATCGATAGTCCTTGACTATGTACCCAAATGGTGCATGTGAGGCACGTTTCTCATTTCGGAAATGCTCTTTACCTCGTCGAATACGCTCGGAAAGGCGATCGCTTTCCATTTCCGCAAGAGCGCCTAGCATATTGACATGGAACTTTCCAGCAGCAGTAGACAGATCGATATTGTCATCCAATGCTACTAGCACACATTCTGATTCCTGAAACTCAGTCAAAACTTTACGCAGTGTAGGCAGCGAACGAGACAACCTATCAAGACGGGTAATAATAACTCGCTTAACTAAGCCACCTCGAACCCACTGCATAAGTTGCTGAAAATTAGAACGTTGGTCTTCTTTGCCCTCACGCCCAGATTCAGTGTCAGCTAATACAAGTTCTGCTCCTGCTGCCTTCAGACGAGCTATCTGCTGAGCTAACGCTGCTGAATTTTCTGCCTGTTCTCTAGACGAAACACGAGCATAGGCAACCACTTGGGGAATTTTAACAATTTTCTCCTGACTGTTCACAAGCACCAATACTTACCCAACTACCAGATAGTTTACCATCTGGCTCGCTATACCACTCTTTTTTCCATATAGGTGCATTGTGTTTGAGGGTATCAATAGCATAGCGACAAGCTTCAAACGCTTCGCTGCGATGAGGACAACCTACTGCCACTAAAACGCTGATTTCCCCAACTCGCAAACGTCCGATGCGATGATGAATTGCTACTCGATTCACATTAGATATAGATAAACGAATATCAGCAGCAATTTGATAAAATATCTGCAATGCCATCGGTTCGTAAGCTTGATACTCAAGAGCAACCACAGGCTTACCATCGGTTTGATTCCGAACCATTCCACTCATCAAAACTATGGCACCGTTAGCTGGATCGTCAGACTTGTTATAAATCTCTTCCAAAGACAATGGTGCAAAGCTAATGAGAAAACTATCTTCAGCTCTTGGTTTGACACGAGAGGCAAATGTAGTTGTCATAAATGCGTCAATAATATTATGTCAGCTTTTTCTATTCTCCCCGAACAAAGCACTGCTGACATATATTGATTTTCTATAGCAAAAATTTCCTGGTTGAAGCCATACTTCTATATTCAATAAATCAAGTTATCTGCTTATTTTATTAATTTAAATCGTATTTAAATAGTTGGGGTATCAATCCCCAACTATTTCAACACCAATTTCACAATAGAGTATGGTGTTACAACAAAAATTTAGTTAATAATTACTATAATCATCGTCATCTATACGATCGCACTCATATCTGCCTTTAATTTCTTGATTGAAAAAGTTACCAATTGAATCAGAAGCATGTAAATCTTCCCAAGTATCCTCGTCTACGCCTAAGTACTGATAAACAGCACCATTTTGAAACTCGACTTGCAAAATCTGTTCTTCGCGATCGTAACCTACAGCCGCTGCCATTGATGAGCTAACTGGTAACATAGCAATTGATTCTTCTTCAAAGGGTAGTGCAGCAGTTTCAGCGATAACCTCGCTCAGTTCTTGCAATCCTTCATAAGCTTGTATCGGTGCCGGAATTCCCAAAAACTCTAGTTCGTGACCTCGGTCTAGCAATAACTGCAAATATCCATCAGAGTGAGCGATCGCTACTAAACTGCTCAAGTCTACCTTAGATAGCCTCATTTATTTTATACTCTCCTGTTGGGGTAATCGGGAGTGTTAAAGTTTTATGCAAGAAAAAATTTTAGTAGTACAAATATACTATTAAAATGCTTATTTGTCAAGTTTTTACTGAGACTGACAAAGATTAAGATTTTACATTTTAATTACGATCGCTATGTCTGCGTACAATGAGCACAATCTTGTCAGATAAAACACAATAAAAAGTAAAAGAAAGACTGAATTCATCTTCTTTTACTTTTACCTTATCTAGTTTGCACAATTAGTGCTTTAAGCGAGGGATATTTGGTTTGACAAAGTTAGGTGAGGAACCAGTGGTTCTGGCATTAGCAGCTGAGGAATTAGTGGTTGCGGTATTAGTGGCAGAGGAATCAGCCATCGGTGAACTTAGATTTAAGAAATCGATGAGTTTGAGGGTACGATTACGAATTTTCCAACGCCCATTTTTATTGACGACTTCATCTTCATAAGTACCATTAGCGACATCAATACTAGTTTCCGAACGTTTATGAGTCGCATGAAGGTAAGAAGTCATTGTTGCTTTATTATTTTTAACAGAAATGTTTATTGTACCCATCAAGTGCTGGGTAGCTTGATATCCATTTCCTTGGAATACTGAAGAAACAAAATCTGCCCATGCATCTGTGCCAATACGGGTTTCACTTGCCCCATCAGGAAAAACAGCGGTGACAACTGCATCTTCAGTAAAACAATCCCGATAAATCTTCTTTCCTTCTAAGATATTTCCTCTACCAATAGCGTCAGTTCCCAGCGCATAACAGTTTGTTAATTTTTGAATTTCTAATTCTGCGTAAGGTTCAGCTGCACTTGCTATTTGAAACCCACCTCCAATAAACAGCACAAGAGTAACTGCAAGCACAATTAAACTGATACGATTTAACAAAAATGAGATAGTCTTAGAAACTATTCGTCCATTTTCTCTTCTTTTTTCCACAAGATGACTCCCTTAATTTTCACAAATTTCGCATCTTGTACTTGACGCACGCTAAAGTTTCGCCTGATAAATTAAGCTCAGAAAAACTTGCTAAAATTATTGCACATTTAGCTAAAGCTTACTTTGATATCAGCTAGTAAATGATAAAGTTAGTACAAGATTTGATTTATACAAATAGTTATAGCAAGTAAAAAATAAATTTGTTAGTGTTAAAAACAGTCAAATTTATGTTGATTTGATTAAGTAATCAAATCAGCACTTACATAGTTTTATTGACAATGCTTTATTAATAGTTAAATAAACTTTTTTTCCTAAGTTTAATAACTTAAATATAATTACTATAGCCATCTTAACCCATTCATGATAACTCCAGATACCCGACTCATCAGATAAGCCAGGTATCTGGAGTTATTCTGCTTCAACAGAAGTTTCTTATTCTCCAGAAATTGGAATAGAAATTATAAATTCTGTTCCTTCTCCTATAGCTGATTCGCAAATTAAACTTCCTGCATGGTTTTCAACTATAATTTGACGGCTAATAGATAATCCTAACCCAGTACCTTTACCCACACCTTTTGTAGTAAATAGATTTTCAAATATGCAGGCTTGAACTTCTGGAGATATTCCTTTAGCATTATCTCGAAATTTAATTATTGCATTCTTATTATCTTCACTTATGTGAGTGAAAATAGTGATAATGTTGGAATAATTTTCTTGAATCTCCATAAAATTACGACCGATATTTGCTTCTTCTAAAGCATCGATCGCATTTGCCAGAATATTCATAAACACCTGATTCAACTGTCCCAAATAGCATTTTACTAATGGAATCTCTCCATAATTCTTGATGACTTGGATAGCTGGACGGTTAGAATCTGCTTTTAAGCGATGCTGTAAAATCATTAAGGTACTATCAATTCCTTCATGGATATTAGCTAATACTTTAGAAGTTGTATCAGCCCGAGAAAAAGTACGCAGAGAAGTACTAATGTTACGAATACGCTGTGTACCTACGGTCATTCCGTCAATCATTTTCGGTAAATCAGTTATTATAAAATCTATATCTATTTCTTCGCCTTTTTCTTCAATCTCATTACCAGGATTAGGGAATTTTGTTCGGTAAAGTTGCAAATAATCAATTAAATCTTTAACAGTATCTTTAGCTTGGGCTATACTACCTGTAATAAAAGCAATAGGGTTGTTGATTTCGTGTGCTACACCTGCAACTAAATTTCCCAGCGATGACATTTTTTCGCTTTGGATAAGTTGTAGTTGTGCCTGTTGTAAATCTTGAAATGACTGCTGTAATTGCTTAGACTTATCTTGTTCTCTTGCATACAAACGCGCATTTTCTATGGCAATAGCCATTTGAGAAACTAAAACTTTTAAGACCTCTACCCTTTCTGGAATAAAGGCTCCTGATGATAACTTATTTTCTAAATAAATAATACCAGTAAGTTTTGATTGATAAATAATCGGTAAACAAAAGATTGACTTTGTTTGAGATTCTTGAATATAGATATCAAGATTGAAGGGTTCTGCAATTACGGCATCATTTAAAACTAGATATTGCTGAGTTCGCCAAACGTAGTTAATTACAGTAAGCGGTAAATCCTGATAGGTTTCAACAGGAATAGAGTGTAAAACTGTTACTAGGTTTTCAGTAGTATTCCCCGAAGCTTCGATATATAGTTGATTCTCTTTCAGTAAGAGTAGTAATACTTTGTGCGCGGCAGCGTTTTCTAGTAAGATTTTGATTAACTTGGTCAACAAATTTTCTAAAACAATTTCATTAGTAATCGCTTGCGAAAACTTAATGAATGCATTAAAGTCTAAAAAATCGCTTAAGCTGCTATTAGTCGTTGTGGTAGTAGTAAGCTGGATTTTATCTAGTTTGGAAATGGAAGTTTCTATATTAGTAGTTTGTCCTATGAGAAAAGGGTACTGTGATTCTAAGTGTTTAACTTTAGCGATCGCACCCCAACGAATATAGGTATAATAGGCTTTAGTTATATAAGTTTGAGAAATTAATTCTTTACCTAGAGATTGATAAAACTTTCCTGCTAACTCATAAGCTAAAGCTTCTTCCTGGAGAAAATTATTTTCTTGAGATTTAACAATCGATTTTTCATAATAGTCCATTGCCTCCAGTTTTTTACCCAAAACTTGATATCGTTGTGCTTCCACAAGATAAAATCTGTGTAAATGATTTGTGGGAGCGTAAGTAGCCCAAAGTTCCATTTTTTGCTGGTTAGCTTCAACTTTTTTGCAAATAGCTTGCTGCTCGGACTCTTTAGCAGTATGATAGATAGCCAACTGGGCTAAAGAATCGTAAAAATAGAAAATTGGAACGACAAATAACCCTGTAACACCACCCAAAGAATTTTCTGCGATCGCAGCATTTTCGATAGCTTTAAAATACTCTCCAAATAAGTAAGAGAGCATCAGCTTATTTACAAATAGATGATTAATTGTATAAAGGTCATTGAGTTGCTGATGAATCGGTAGCATACTTTGTTCGTTGTAAGCTTCACCAATTAAACAGTTCGCATTTTCCCAACTTCCTTGCAAATTGATAGCTGTTTGTAAATATATTGAATTCCAAGTAAAAGCTACTTGTTGCTTGATTTTTTTCAGGGAATCACAATAAGCTACTAGTTCCTTTTTTAAAATCGCAAGTTCTTTACCTAACCAAAATGAATGATAGGGATAAATGTAACCACAATAGCCAGCATATTCTAAATCTCCAGTTTCCAAACCACTAGAATATCCTGCCATTGCTGATTTTAATGTATGCTTAACATGCTCCTTCCAATGCATAACATGAGCGCTAACAACCGTCAGAATTTTAGCTTTAAGTTCTTGAGCATTAAATTCAGAGACTAAACTCGAAGCTAATTTACCAAATTCATAGCCAGAATCTATTTCTCCTTGAACTCCACAAAGAAGTAATCCATAAAGACTATAACCATAAGCAGATACAGCCGTATTGCCATATTTTAAGGACAAATTCACCATTTCACACACGATAATTGGCATCATTGCCGGAGCAGTTTGAAAAGCTGCGGGAAGAACTCCCATTAAAATTCTCATAGCTGCAATCTTATTCGGATCGGTCATTAATGGTAAATTAATCAAATCCGCAATGACTTTTTCTTGCAACGAAGCAGCAATTTCATCCATCCCTCGCTGAATATCAACTGATGTCGGTTCATCAGGAAAGCTAATTCCTAACAATTTGAGAGTCGATACTGCTATCTTAATCGCTTCGATTTGCTTGCTTTGAATGATAAAAGCGATAATTTTTATTTCATAAACTTTGACTTTATCTAAAAGAATTTTAGCTTCTTGCTCTACTACCTCAGCCCATTGCTGCATCTGCTCAAAATCACCGCTTAAATACGCTAACTCTGCAGCTCCTTCATATAAACCTACAGTTAAGTTATATTCAGTTTGCCAAGAGTCTATACTTAAAAGTTCTATGCCAGTTGTTAAGTATTTCAGAGCAGCTTCATAAGCTGTAGAAGCTTTAGCTTTTTGCCCAGCAATTAAATTTAATCGTGCTAATTCCGTTTTTTCAGATTGCTCTTTGAGATTAACAATACCTACATTCAGCTGATTGACGATATCAAAAATATTTGCTTCTATTTCTTCCTGGGGTATATTTTGCAGCAGTAAGTGACCGATTTTTAAATGAGTCGATTTCTTCAGTTCTTCTGGAATCAAAGAATATGCTGCTTGTTGTACTCTGTCATGCAAGAACTTATAGCCAACTCGTGAAGTATCAAAATTTAAATTCACCGCCTCTTCTTGATTAAAAACTAAAGGAACGCGGTAAGCTTCACTTAAAGGTAAAATTAATCCTGCTTGCAAAGCAGAATGTAAATCGTTGGCTGTCGCAGAAGCTGACTTTTCATTGACTATCGATAAAATATCTAAACTAAATCTGTCACCTACACAAGCTGCTAGCTTTAAAACATCTTGAGTAGCTTTTGGTAGCTTTTCAACCCGACTAGCAACCAGTTCTACTACATTTTTGTCAATAATTCCAATTGCTTGAATTTCTTCTAAATTCCACTCCCATTGAGTATTAATAAAGTTAAATATTAAAAGTTTTTCTTGATAAAGTGCCTGAATTAATTGTGTGATGAAGAAGGGATTCCCGCCTGTTTTATTACAAATTAATTCTGCTAATTGGATAATAGGCTGGTTCAAAACTCCAGTTTCAGTTTGTTGGAGAGTTTCAGTAACTAACTGAGTTACATTTTCTAAATTTAAAGATTGCAACACCAGATTATTAACAATTGTGCCTGTATTCTTAATTTCTTCTATTTTTTGAATTAATGGATGTGCTGGACTAACTTCATTATCTCTATATGCCCCAATAAATAATAAGTGTTTACTGTCGCTGTCAGTTATCAACAGTTGGATTAAATTTAATGTGGCTGAATCTGCCCATTGCAAATCGTCTAAAAATATGACTAATGGGTGTTCTTTTTGAGTAAAAACTTGGATAAATTCTTTAAAAACGCGATTGAAGCGGTTTTGTGATTCTGTTGCCCCAATTTGAGCGACTTCTGGCTGCGTACCGATAATTAATTCCACTTCTGGAATGACATCAGTAATGACTTTTCCATTGGTTCCTAAAGCTGATAATATTTTATGACGCCATATTTCTATCTTTTCGTTATTCTCTGTGAGTAAATAACGCATTAAATAAGCAAAAGCTTGAATTAAAGAAGCATAAGGTATATTTCGTTTTAATTGGTCAAATTTACCAGAAATAAAATAACCTTGTCTGCGAGTAATCGGTTTATTAACTTCGTTGACTAAAACTGATTTACCAATACCAGAATAACCAGAAACTAGCATCATTTCACTATTTCCGGATGTAACGCGCTCAAATGCTGCTAACAGTTCATTAACTTGTTGTTCGCGACCATATAATTTTTGAGGAATTATTAGCTGGCTTAAAATATCTAAACGGCCTGGAACAAAATTAGTAATTGTATTCTGAGTTTCTAACTGGTTGAGGCATAATTCTAAGTCTGCTAATAATCCTATGGCGCTTTGATATCTATCTTCAGCATTTTTTGCCATCAGCTTCATGATAATTTCAGAGACAGCGTTAGGAATCTTAGGATTTAATGACTGTGGTTTTTTTGGTTCGACAGCAATGTGGCTATAAACTATTTCTAGGGGATCTTCGCTAAAAAATGGTGTTTGCTTGGTGAGCATTTCATATAAAGTCACACCAAGAGAATAAAAGTCACTGCGATAATCGATAATTCGATTCATTCTCCCAGTTTGTTCGGGAGACATATAAGCAAGTGTACCTTCAACAGAATTAGGGTTAGTAAATTGGGGATTTTCCTTATTTAGGCGGGAAGCTATACCAAAATCCGTGAGTTTAACAATACCCGTCTCGCAGTTAATAATGATGTTACTAGGTTTGATATCTTTATGAATGATTTGGTTTTTATGCAAATAATCTAAAGCTTTAGTTAGTTGGATAACAATTTTTAAATAGTTAATTAAATCAAGCTTTTCTGTTTGTAAAATTTGGGCTAAAGACTGACCGCCAAAATCTTCTAATAGCAGTCCTAAACGATTGTCAAAGGTTTCTAAACTGATGGCTTTAACTATATGCGGATGGTCTAAATATTGCTGAATTTGATACTCATTTTTCAGCCGAGTAAAGGCTTCGAGGGTAGGATATTCATTTTTAAGCAGCTTGATAATAACTTGCTGTTGCGTGTTTGGCCTTTGCGTTTGATAAATAATCGTTTGAATTCCTTCATGGAGAGTCGAGTTGATTTGATATCCAGTGCGATTTGGCATTGATTTTTGATTATAAAGTGATAAAATTTGCATTACCCCTGTTCTGTCCCGCAAGGGGTTATATTTTAATTATTCCCAATTACGTAGAAAATTATTAACACTGCAATTCCGTACACAAAAATTAAGACAAGGTGCTTAAACCCCTTGTCTTATTCGCTAGAGTGTACTCGAGGCTATTTACGCTAACCGCAGATAAGGACACTTTGACAAAAATTCAGACGCCTTATTGCGAGCATCAATATTATGAGTGTGTGCTGGTGTCGGTCGGATAATACCATCAAACAAGTCATCCAAGCCGTAGGGAGTGAAAAATTGCCATTGGCCTTGTGTATCTAACCGGACTCCCACAGCAGTAGCAGTATGCAACCAATCTGTAATCCCATCTTCTGTACTAGTGTAAGGTCTTGCACCAAGACGCCAACGAGCAAAACTGGCTTGATTTTTAACATCAAATTGGTCGTGAGGAAATTTTTTTGTGAGATTTGTCTTTGCTGCTAGTTCCTGGGAACGATTTCCTTCTATATCAAAAAATGCAATATCAAAATCTTTAATACCTAATCCGCAATTATCGCCAAAAATTGAACGCCAAACTGTGTTTCTGACTGCACCCCCGGCTAGCCACCAATTAGGTAAATTTAGTTGAGCGATCGCAGGTAATACTGTACCAATAGGTGTATCAGTTAAAATCATCTGTAAACGAGTGTTACTATTCATATCAATACAAATAATTGCTGAGAACGATAAGCGGTAATTTTTATCCTACGCAAATAGTCTGTTAGACGAAAATAGAAAATTGTTGCAGTAAAGTAATTTAATTAGCTTAATTAAATTATTAAAAATAGTAATATTTAAATCAAATTACAAATTTAATTTGTATATCATATAGTTTTACATATCTATTTCCTAAATATGTAAAAACATCTAACACAGGATCAATATTTTTGTGCATAATTTGACTTTAGATACTGAATCGTCTGATTTAAGCCAAATCAGATAATCAATATAATTTTGGTTGATTCTCAACACTTTTAACACTTATTTATTTGTAGACAAGGTTAATGAAAAACGACACACCAGAAGAATTAAATCCAGATCGGGAGATTGAGCGCTTGATTGATGAAGTCATGTCATCATCTCTGACTGACGAACAGTATCGCAAAAAGATGCAGCGGCGCAAAGAAGTACAAGACAAGCGCATAGCACAAGCTGTACCGGAAAAAGGGTTAATTATTGTAAATACCGGTAACGGTAAAGGTAAAACTACTGCGGCTTTAGGGATGGTGTTACGATCGCTTGGTCACGGGTATAAAGTAGCGATCGTGCAATTTATCAAGGGTAGCTGGGAACCCGCGGAAAAAAGGGTTTTCAGCCATTGGGAAAACCAGATAGAATTTCATGCAATGGGCGAAGGCTTCACCTGGGAAACTCAAGACCGCGATCGCGACCTCGATAAAGCTAGCGCCGCATGGCAAAAATCATTAGAATACATCCGCAATCCAGACTTTCATCTCGTGCTATTAGATGAAATCAATATCGCTCTGAAAATGGCTTATTTAGACGTAGAAGAAGTTTTAGCAGGTTTAGCACAAAAACCAGCTAACAAACACGTTATTCTTACAGGTCGAGGCGCACCACCTGCTTTAATTGAGCGTGCTGATTTAGTAACAGAGATGACCCTAGTTAAGCATCCCTTCCGCGATGGAGGCGTGAAAGCACAACCAGGTATTGAGTATTAAATGATTAACAAAGGTGATATTCAATTACCATACAGCAAGGGCAGAAGGCTATTAAATAAAGTACGAATATGGTAATCTGAGACTAAATTTACACAATACAAGTCTCAAATTTGCCTGCCAAGCAAATATTTTAGTGTGTTTAAGCATCTATTATAATTTGCTCGGCAAAAAATTGTTTTGAGTAAATTAATTTATGTGCGAGTTCTATTTATATTCTGCTTAATATAACCACAAGAATTGAATAAATTCATGAGTAACAATAAAGATTTATCTTTTCAAGCACTTCGTGGAATTGCAATCATAGCAGTAGTGGCAATTCATGCATCTAATAGAGGTAAATTATTTATTCATGATGATTTGTTTTCATTAAATTACGAACTTACATTAATATTTAGGGAATTTATTAATTATGCAGTTGCGATTTTTATATTTATTTCAGGTTATTTTGCACCGACAAATTATTTTTCACAAGTCTCAGATTATTTAATTTTTTACAAAAAGCGCCTAACTAGGCTTTTAATACCTTATCTATTTTGGTGTTTTTTCATTATTTTGTTTTTAAAATCTGCTTACAATTGGAATTTATTTAAGATATTTATCAATATAACCACAGGTAGGGTTGAGGGTCCTTACTATTTTATAATTGTCCTAACACAATTAATTGTACTAACTCCCTTCCTGATTTCATCTATAAAAAGTATAGCAAAAAGTATCCTATGGCTTTCTCTAACTCCCCTAACAGTAGTAGTTTTGTATTTTTCGGAACTTTATTTTAAACACGAGATAAATTTTCCTTGGAATGCAATTTCTTTTTCTACATGGATGACATTTTATTACTTTGGAATGCTAGCAAAAAATTACAAAAAAATAATTTATTTTGGCGAGACAAGAATCGGAACTGTTATTTTTTTATATATAGCTTCCTTATTTTTTTCTATTATAGAAAGCTTGTATCTGTATAAAGTTTTTAAAGCAGATGATTTAGCAGGCTCTCAACTTAAAATCTCATCGATATTATACTCTTTCTGTTTGATATTATTATTTATAAGCTTGCGAAAAAGAATCAAATTTTGGCCTAAGATTTTGGTTATTCTTGGCGAATTTTCTTTTGGTATTTATTTAATACACATCTTAGTTCTTGAAGTTATAGAATCTTTAATAAATAAAATTGAAATTATTTATAATTTCAATTTACTCTGTATATTTATTGCTACTTTCAGTACAATTTTTATCTGCTATACAATAATATATATTACAAGAAAACTTATAGGTGTAAGGATATCGCAAAAATATTTGGGTTTTTAAACTTTATTGGATAGGCTGATATATTTAGCGACTAAACTTATGTAATTATCGCTTCTTCAATTCCACTGTCTAGTTCAGCTCGATTTTGAGTAAACCGAGCTGCGTGGAATTTATCGTCAAGATTGAATTTGTTTTTATTTGACTAATTTTGTGGAGAAAGTTCTTAAAGATTACTTACACATTTGTAAGATGCGGCGATCGCCAGCACTGATAGAATTTAACCGATGAAAGTCTTGCAAAGCTACGGAGTAAGCATAAGTTTCTAGCTCATCTTCATCTACCTTAGGCAATCTATTGCTTGTAGCCACCCGATCGTACTCATCAGAACTACTTTCAGTAGATGAAGCACTAACCGTCATCGCCAACTCTCCCGAGCGATCGAGCGTACCCTGAAAACAATTAAATTCTGATTGCGGCATAAACAAAGCACCAGTCACCTTATCACGTTGCTTCTGAAAGATGATGTAAGCTTGACCGAGTTGGTTTGCTTTTGTTGATTGGCCGTAAAGATAAATCCCATCTTTTGTGGGAAAATTCGCTCTTGGTAAAACTCCTACGCCTTTTCCAGCTGCCTGAGAATCTGGAGCCAGTGCTATGGTTGTAGCTCCTGCTTTTTGGCTCTTATACCCAAAAATTTCTTTATCAGCGGAAGCTGTTTGCAGTTGAGTTCTCTGGTCTCGAATTTGTCTGAGCCTTGCCAAAAGAGATGTTTCGGAGGTTTTGTGAATCTGAGGCGATGAAAATGAAGCATTTGTATATGAGACAACTTCATTCTGCTTGCCTATAAAGCCCAAAGCGAGAAGTAAGCCTAAGCCCGTAAGAGAAATTCCCCACTGAACGGGGGATAATAACCGATGGAAGTTGTTAAGCACCTTACTTCTCCTGTTACAAAGTTAGCTTAGTTTTCTCCAACTTACTTAAACCATAACTAAATTTCGATCGCTAATGGCTTAGTTTCTATTGTCTGAAAAACAAAAGTCTCAAAAACTAAATTTTTTATTTAATTTAATTCAATAATCTTAGATTACCATCTGTTAGAGTCTTATGATTCATCCAAGGGATTCATTCCATTGGGTGAAGTTAATTACAGATTCAGCACTTTCACTCAAGATTGACATCTTACCTTTTACATTTTTAACAGAGAAAATAGTGATATTTTTTCCCATATCTATCTCCCTAGAACTATATCAATCGTGTAGGATTTGGGATAATTGTAGGTTTGAAATCTCTCCTAAAATAGCGTTAGCAGCGCACAGCTAGCTGTACGCCGCTACACCATAAAAAAATTGCCCCCTGATTTCAGGAGGCATTTCACCAAGGTGGTGTTAAGACGCGAGAGTTCGCGTCTGTAGTTTTAGCTAGCGATGTATTCTTTGACATTGGCACGACGGCGGCGCAGATGAGCTAAAGCTTGATGCTCTAACTGACGGACGCGTTCGCGGCTGAGATTTAATCTCTCGCCTACTTTCGCCAATGACATTTCGTTACCATCCTCTAAACCAAAGCGTAAGGCTAAAACTTCGCGCTGTTGGGGAGTTAGTTCGGCTAGCAAGTTGTTCAAGTCTTGGCGTAAGAACTCTTGGTTGGTGTAATACTCTGGTGACGGCCCGTCATCTTCGAGCATTTCTTGCAACTCAGTATCTTGATTATCGCCAACTCTTACGTCCAAAGACACTGGTTGACGCGCCATATTCAGGTACTCGCGGATCTGAGCAGGTTCTAATTCCAGTTCTTTGGCAATTTCAGCTGGAGTAGGCGATCGCCCTAAGGTTTGCGCCAACTCGCGCTGTACTTTTTTGATTTTGTTGAGTTTTTCGGTAATGTGAATCGGTAAGCGAATAGTACGACCTTGTTGAGCGATCGCCCGGGTAATCGCTTGGCGAATCCACCAGTAGGCGTAGGTTGAGAACTTATAGCCCCTCGTCGGGTCAAATTTCTCTACACCCCGTTCTAGTCCCAGCGTTCCTTCCTGGATCAAATCCAGAAACTCCATGTTACGCTTTTGGTACTTCTTCGCGATCGCAACCACCAAGCGCAAATTCGCTTCAATCATTTTTTGCTTGGCCCGCTTACCTTGGGCTACCGTTTGTTTCACCTCTGTTTCTGATTGGCGAACGTGGTCAGCCCACTCTGGTAAACTCGGTTCCCGACGCAGTTTCTTCGCCAAAGCTTCCTTGGCGTCGATTAGCGTCATCATTTGTTGCACCTGCTTCCCAAAGACAATCTCTTGTTCGCGGGTTAGCAGTGGTACGCGACCAATTTCTCGCAGATAGGTTCGCACCATATCAGCCGTGAATTTGGTGTTCAAGTTTTCCGTTTGGGTATTGACAGTAGGCATTGGTGCGTTGTCCTCTACTCCGTAAACAAAATGTATTTTTTCTTACTAAAGTTATTTGATGAAGGTAGTAGATATATCACGGAAACCTAGAAGCTACCAAAAGCAGTTACTCAATTGATAAAGCCGTTGTTCAGACGCTAAGCCCCTAAGATAGGTTCCCCCTACCTTCCCTAAATTTTTCAATCTTTTATAAGCACTCTGGTTGTTTTTGAGAATTCTTCTCTTCGGCAGTCACTGGCTGTAACTGAAAAATCCGAAGTCGATATGAGTTTTACTTAGCTTTATAATACGATAAATCCGGCGAATAGTAAAGTATCTTAAGATAAAGCTTGTAATTATAAATTAAAATTGTTCCTTTAGGAAAAAAATTTTAAACTTCCTTGAAATTACTTACTACATCTATAGTGACGCCAAAAACCCCTCTTCTGTTGCTAAAAACTAGCGGGATAACCGAACTGAATTTGCTCTGGGGATGGAGGGATGTTACGAATGGGGTGGAGGAAGGGGAAAAGGAGAATGATTCTTAACTCCTAACTCCTAACTCTTAACTATTAACTCCTCACTCAGCACTCAAAATTCCCGATAACTCTTTAAAATCCCAAGTCAGCTTTCGCGAGTTCCGCAGCTGCGAATACTTCTGCGTCAGTTTTTTCTTCCCAAGCGGGTTCGCCAATTTCTTCATAGAAAGCTGCATCATAAGGACGGGTACGCACCACCACTGGCATAGGAACGGCATGACCCAAAATCAAGGCTTGTTGCTTAGAGTCTAACTTGGCCAAAACCGATCGCAATCCGCCGCCACCAGATACACCCGTAAAAATCGCGTCAATGTCTTTTTCATCGTTCAGCAAAGCGGTAATGCGAGTCCCAATTTGGGACATCACTTCATTATCTATCCCCGACGGGCGTTGATCTACTACCAAAAGAGTGACAAAGTATTTCCGCAACTCGCGGGCAATAGTTCCAAAGATAGTACTTTGTACCACAGCCGGGTCTAGGAAACGGTGCGCTTCTTCAATGGTAATCATCAAAGGCGTTGGGCGATCGCTAGGATTTTTAGTTTGCAGGAATTTATCAGCCTTTTTAACGTAATGCTCGTGGATACGTCTGGTGATCATATTGGTCACCAACATATAAGAGAGCATATTAGACTGGGAACCAAATTCTATCACAACATTCTTGCCAGCTTCTAGTGACTGGACAAGTTTACTAATATAATTTTGCGGGCAAACGGCTCGCATATACTTCAAACTGTCCATCCGCAAGAGTTTGCGCTGTAATGCCATAATCGAGCCTTTGTGTCCGCGCTTTTCGTCGCAGAACATCTCGATTTCTTCATTACTCATATTGAGCAACTGCACAATCCAGGATTTACCAAATTCGCTATACAGGATATTGGCGTTGTCTAAGGCTGCGTCAGAAAGTCCTAAATCTCGACCGCATAACTTAATATCTTCAACTTCAATTTGCTCGTAGCTGAGATAAAGTTCTTGAGCATCGCGTACACCCCGGCGCTTTGTCGATTCTGGGTCGAGGGTGTAAACTTCGACTTTACTGGGAAATAATTGCTTTAAGCCTTTAACAGTATTGACATTTTTACCTTCGGCAACCGCTTCCCAGCCGTATTCAGAGTGCATATCAAAAATTAAATTGACTGCCGCACTTTTACGGATGACCCCAGCTAAAAGTAAACGGGTTAAAAAAGATTTACCAGTACCGGATTTGCCAAAAACCCCATTGCTTCGTTCTACGAAGCGATTCAAATCGATACAAACAGGCACATCCATATCCAAAGGTTTGCCAATGGAGAAATTGCGCCGTTGCGGATCGTCTTCCCAACCAAACACTCGACGAAAATCGTCAACGCTGGCTTCGTAAACTTGACTAAAGTGACTAGGGATTGTTTTAACAGGCAACAATTCCATCGTCGTACTGGTTTGCGGCACAAATGAAGCCAAACCCGTCACCGATGGTAAGAAAGGATTTGCCGATTTGCCATTTGTGGTGGAATAAGATTCTGGAGATTCGGGAGTAAACATCAACATCGGTGCGAGGTTGATAGTACCGTAAGTACCGCTTCCCGCTAAAACATCTCGTAAAAAAGTGTCTTCCCAACTAGGGGGATTAGCAATAATTCGGGCATTAGCAGCTCCTAATGCCACATCTGTGAGCATACAAAAAAAACGCGATCGCATCCCTTGGACAACGAGAAACTTGCCTACCCGCATATCTTCCACAGAAATGTCAGGATGCAATCGCACTTCTAACCCTTCAGTCAGAGAACCTTGAATAACCGAACCTAATGGCTGTCCCGAATTCATCTCATTAGTCATTAGTCATTGGGCATTGGGCATTGGGCATTGGGGACTGGGGACTGGGGACTGGTGACTGGTGACTGGGCAATGAGGTAGGAGGCAGGAGGTTGAATTCTTAATTTTGAATTGATTTGTCTCCCCATCTCCCCATCCCTTTATCTTCCTCAATCCCCAGTCACCAGCCCCCAGTCACCAGTCACCATTCCCTAATCAATTTGAATCGAAGTTGGCGCACTTGCTGATGGTGGAGTGGTACTAATTAAAGGTTTGCGAAATTGCGCGTAAAGGCGATCGCGCCAAGTGAAGAATGGTTCGTAATCAGGATTTTCAGCTAATATTGGCAGTCCTTTTCCTCTGATAGATGCTGGTAAATCTAAATATGACCCTGAGGGGAATTTCAGCAATATCGATAAACCCGCTACTGCTAAGTCAGCTAAAGTCGGTTCGTCTCCTGTTAAATAAGGACTATCTGCCAATAATAATGTTAAGGCTTCCAAGTCTTGTTTCAAGGATGCGATCGCTGACTGTATTACCTCTGGGCTATAACCTACTCCGATACCGAATAGAGTTAGCAAGTCACTAGGTACACCTTCAACTAGACTTTTAAATATATCTGGTGTTGAGGTGGGTAACAAAGACTTGCGGAAATTTTGATCTTGACTTACCGCCGCAAACAGTGCTTTGCGACCTTTGATGCCGATGGACTCATCCGCCCATTCTTCTATTAATAAAGTTAAACCCCGTTTTTTCGGATCTTGCGGTATTAATGGGCGATCGGGATACTTTAAGTCTAAATACTTAGCAATTTCCGTAGAATCTACAATATATTTTTGACCATCCTTTAATACAGGGACTTCTCTTTGACCAGTCAGCCGAAATAGTTCTACCTGTCCAATTCCAGGCGTAACTTCTATTTTGCGGTAATCTAGCCCTTTAAAATCTAGAATCAAGCGGACTTTTTCCGAGTATTGAGATAGCTCCCACTGGTATAATTCCAACATAATCTATACCTTATAACTACTGAACTGATTATTAACTTTACAATTCTAACTTTAGTTAAAGTAAATTTTACTGCTTTGAGCTGCTTATTTTGTTGGCGTTCGGGTTTTACTGATACTTAATTTTTAGCAAAATTATCCATTCTAAAATAATATTTTTTAATTTAAAATTAACATATTAAATAATTTAATTTCCGATCTATAAAATCACACGGTAGTAACTACCATTTCAAAGTCAAAATTTATAAATAATTTCATACCTAATTTTTTTGCTCGACTTTTTAACTATTCTGACTATTGAATAGTGGCTACCTAATGGTGACGTAATTTCTTAGCAGACTATAAATTACGCAAAAATTTTGTATGTAAATTTACTTTTTACTAAAACCTGTCTTGAGATGCAATCGTTAGCTAAAGCTTGTAAATGAGAGATTTTCATGTTTTTTAAAAGTTTTTTAAGCTGTTAATCATGCTTTTGAACTCCTTTGAGTGTAAAAAACAATATCTACTGAATTTAGATAAAATATATGGCAGATATATTTAATACTTTTTATGTCTAAGCTAAGTGGGGCATTTAACCTCACTAACACGAACTGTTACCTGAAAAAAACTTACTTCCTTCTGAGGTTAGATTTTGTGCATAGCAAAATGTTATAAATCTTTATGTAACGTCTGGACAAAAAACAAACAAAATTTATGAAGACAAATTACGGCAAATTGCTGACCACGTTGGCAGGTATAGCAGGATTGAGCAGTTTCAGCCTTCTGGTGAGTTTACCATCTGATGCCAAAGAGGTATTAAATCCTAACCCCAGTATTTTCAACCAAGCCCCCTATAACCGAGGTCAACGCCTGCAAGCAAACACTCAGTACGCACCGGCTCAGGCTGTTTCAGCAGTAGAAAAGGGCAATACCAAACGCCAACAAGTAGCTCAGAGTAGTGGTGGTGGCCCGTTAAATCCCAGACCAAGTATTTTTGATGAGCCTCCCTACAACCGTCGCGGTACTAGTACTACACCTAGTGAAAGTACTCCAAGTTCTACTCCTGAAGCTCAACCTACTACACCAGGAAGCGAAGGAGCGCCTACTAATACAACCGAAACTCAAGGCAAAAATTTGTTAGCCTTAGCAGAATCAAATGGCTCCTTTACAACTTTAACCAAGGCTTTGAAAGCAGCAGGATTGACTCAAGCTTTGCAAGGCAAAGATAACTTGACTATTTTCGCACCGACAGATGCGGCCTTCGCTAAATTGCCAGCAGATGCAGTGCGAGATTTGTTGAAACCAGAAAACAAAGAAGTATTGCTCAAGCTCTTAACTTACCATGTCGTACCTGGTAAGGTATTGTCTTCTGATTTGAAGTCTGGTGAAGTTAAAAGCCTTGAAGGTGGGGCAATCAACGTTAAAGTTGACCCTGCTAATGGCGTAACTGTCAATGATGCTAAAGTCACTCAGGCTGACATCACAGCCAGCAACGGTGTAATCCACGCCATTGATAATGTAATTTTGCCTCCTGATTTGTAGTTTTTAAGTATAAGTAAAACCTGTAATAGTATTTCGCAGGAAACCTGATACACATATATTTCTCGTAGCGAACAATCTTCGCTACGAAATTTATTTGTATCATTTTACGATTTGTGACTTTTGAGTAGTGCAAAATTATTGAAGTTCAGGGCGGCGACTAAAGCCTCGATGGGGAGCAAGTCGGCGCCCTGAATTTTGTTTGACTGCTGAGTAGCAATAGAGTTTAAGTCCCTTCAAAAGAAGGAACAAGAAACAGACAACTGGCAATGGTGAGGTTTGCGATCGCTCCTACAAGGGAACAGTTGCTTATTCTTACCTTTTCCATACTTGAGCCGTTTGAGTGCCTTATCTATAAGTGGCTGCCGTTGGTGTTAGGTTTTAAGCTCGCAGCATTGCCCGTCCCCCTGTTGCCTGTTCCCCATTCCTTGTGACCTTTTACTGCAAGCAATGCGATCGCCGCTTTCTTCGTTCAACGCTTAGCACTTTTAATTGTCACAAATTAGACAATACATCCCGTGCAGCTGCTAAAGTTTGGTCGATATCTTCTTCGGTGTGAGCCAAAGATGTAAACCCAGCTTCAAATTGAGAAGGTGCTAAGTAAATACCGCGTTCTAGCATACCGCGATGGAAGCGACCGAATTTTGCTGTATCCGCCTTTTTCGCATCTTCGTAGTTGTGAACTGGGCCAGATGTAAAGAATAGACCGAACATAGCACTGATTTGGCCGCCACAAGCCGCATGGCCAGTTTCTTTAGCTACTTGTAGCAAACCATCTGCTAGCTTCTTAGTAATTCGGTCAAGATATTCGTAAGTACCGGGCTTTTGCAGCAATTCTAATGTCTTAATCCCAGCAGTCATCGCTAGGGGATTACCTGAAAGAGTCCCGGCTTGATATACGGGGCCAGCAGGGGCAACCAATGACATGATATCGCGACGACCGCCATAAGCTCCTACTGGTAAACCACCGCCAATTACCTTGCCTAAGGTTGTTAAATCGGGAGTGATGCCAAACTTTTCTTGAGCGCCACCGTAAGCAATGCGGAAGCCCGTCATCACTTCATCAAATACCAACAAAGCTCCATACTCGTGTGTAAGTTCCCGCAAGCCTTCGAGAAAACCAGCATCAGGGGGAATAAATCCAGCATTGCCGACTACTGGCTCAAGAATCACACCAGCAATTTCATCTTTGTTTTCTTCAAACAAGGCTTTGACGGCTTCTAGGTCATTGTAAGGTGCTGTGAGAGTGCCGCTAGTTGCCGATTTAGGCACACCTGGGGAGTCTGGTAAGCCAAGTGTGGCCACACCAGAACCTGCTTTCACTAAAAATGTATCGGCGTGTCCGTGGTAGCAGCCTTCAAACTTGATAATTTTGTCTCGGTTGGTAAAAGCCCGCATCACCCGCAAAACTCCCATGCAGGCTTCAGTTCCAGAGTTGACAAATCTTACCATTTCGATGCTGGGAACGGCATCGATGACCATTTCTGCCAAGACATTTTCTAGTACTGAAGGGGCACCAAAACTAGTACCTTTGTCCAGGGCTTCACGTAAGGCTGCGGTAACTTCCGGATGAGCATGACCGCAAATAGCCGGGCCCCAAGTGCCTACATAATCTATGTATTTGTTGCCATCTACATCCCAAATGTACGCGTTTTTAACGCGATCGAAAACAATGGGTTGTCCGCCTACAGATTTAAAAGCACGAACTGGAGAACTAACTCCTCCTGGCATCAGGTTTTGAGCAGCGGCAAAGATTTCTTGTGATTTTGTTGTTTTAATTGGGGTATTTACCAAGGTTCTCTCCTAACAGTTGGCAATAAAAAGCTCTATCTTAGGATAGGGTCAAAAGCTGCTTAGAATTTCTATCGTATAAAATTACCAGAACCAAGAAAATAACAATATGTTATATAAGTCGAATGAAGACTTGCCTTTAGATATTCGGAGTCGCTTATCTGAGGCATATCAGGATCTTTACCGAGCAGCTTTTAACTCCGCAATTCATTGGTATGGTGAACCTTCAAAAGCCCACCAAGTAGCATTGAGTGCTGTGAAGATGCATTCTGCGATGGAACGAAATGCTGTTGTTCCAAGCTAGTCGCTCACGAGAAAATCCTACAACCAAACATGAAAAAGGAATATTCCCTACTCCCCACTCCCTACTCCCTACTCCCTTTTTCAAGTTAGATGAAGATAGTTGAATTCAAAAAAAACATGCCAGTTGCTGTATTTAGAATGGTATCGTGAATCAATGAATCATTCTCATTAGAGCAAACTAGCTGGTATGTATTCTAACGATTCGCATTTGCTGCATGACGCCATTCCTGTTGAGGAAATTCGCTACGATGAACGGGGTCTAGTGCCTGCAATTGTCCAAGATTATCTTGATGGCACTGTCCTGATGATGGCGTGGATGAATCAGGAGTCGTTAAAAAAGACTTTAGAAACACGAGAAACCTGGTTTTGGAGTCGTTCTCGCCAAGAATTCTGGCACAAGGGAGCGACTTCTGGACATATTCAAAAAGTGCACAGTATCCGTTATGACTGTGATAGTGATGCGTTGCTCATTGGGGTAGAGCAAGTAGGAGATATTGCTTGCCATACAGGAGAACGGAGTTGCTTTCACCAAATAGAAGGCAAAATAATTCCTCCACCAGGAGATACTTTGTCACAATTATTTCAAGTAATATGCGATCGCCGCGATAATCCTACTGAAAGTTCTTATACCTGCAAGTTATTTGCAGGTGGTGACAATAAAATTTTGAAAAAAATCGGTGAGGAAAGTGCTGAAGTAGTAATGGCTTTTAAGGATGACGAACCAGACGCGATCGCTGGTGAAGTTGCCGATTTGCTATATCATACTTTGGTTGCTCTAGCTCATCATCAAGTTGATTTAAAATCTGTATATCGGAAGCTCCAAGAACGTCGGCGATAGCAGAAAAAATAGTATTTTAATCCCGATCGAATTCAGGCTGGGAATCAACCAAAATGCGATTTAAGTACTGTAAAATTGCTACAGCGATCGCCACACTCAAAGAAAAGCCTAACCAAAAGCGATCGGTAATTATTCGCTGTTGGTCTAATGCCCATCCACCCAAAGGATGACCAATAAAAGAACCAACAGCCCAGCACAAAGCATTGATGGAAAAATAAACACCCCTTTGATTTTCTGGGGCTAACTCAGTAACTAAAGAGGCGGCAACTGGAGTATAAGCAACATTTGCCATAGCAAATACTCCCAATGCCAATGTTGCCCAAATCAAATTACCAGATGGAGCAGTACCGCTTACCCAAATCAGGCTAAAACCAATTGCCCAAAAAATTGCGGAAACAGTAAGTGCAAGTGTGTGAGAGCAACGTTTTAAAGCACTGGTTACAGGCAACTGACAGATAATAGCTACCATCAGATGCCAAGCAAATATTCTGCTAATAATAGTTTCAGCAAATCCTTTGTCAGCACTTTCAATGACAAAGTTTTTGAAGTAAAGCGGCAAAATACTGTGTATTTGGGAAATGTAAATTGTAAAGAAGATATTAACTGTAATGTAAACCACAAAACGGCTATCTTTGAATACTGCTATCCAAGAAGCAAAATATTGTCTTTTGTCATCCTGGATTTGCTGCGCGTTGGTTTCAGCGATTCCCACATACACAACACTAAAAAACACTAAATAAGAGATGGCATCAACAATAAATAGCCAACGATAACTGCCAATTACTGCGATCGAAAACCCTGCGATCGTAATGCCGATCGCTAACCCCAGATTATCTGCTAATCGGGCGATCGCAAAAGTTTCGCGGCGATTTTCAACCACGCTGGCGTCAGCAATCACAGCTTCAACTGCCGGCCAATAGAAACCTATCCCTAAGCCGTTAATCAAGCTACCAATTACTAAAATCGTAAAATTATTGGTTGCTGCAAAAACTAAAGAGGCAATAGCTGAAATCGCCGTGGCCAGTAACAAAGTGCGGCGGCGTCCCCAATTCCCAGAGTCGGCTAAAGAACCGCCTACAATCCGCCCTACAATGCCGGAAATCGAAGCACTAGCCAAGGCTACACCTACAGCAGTTGCAGATAAACCAACTTCGTTGACAAAAAAAATCGGGGCGTAAAACAGCGTAAAGCCGGTACCAATTTCTGAAAGAAATCGACCAACAGCCAAAACCCATACCTGGGGATGTATCGAGGGCAACCAGGAGACTAACTGCGATTGAGAAGCTAATTTCATCAGCTTAAATGTCATGATTTATTGACATTTTTGTAATTCTTATCATTGGCTGCAATTTTCCTCACTTATTCCACAGGGTTTCCACAGGGATTTTAGCAGTTTTCCACAGGTGTCCTACGAGCGAATGGGCTTCTGACTATCAACTGGGGATTGTGAATTAACAGTTGCCAGCCACTTAGGGGACTGAGTTTTTGTAAAGTAAAGTAACAAAAATCGTTACGAAAGCCCGATTCTTTCGTGCGGATTTATTTTTTATACCAGCTTTTTTAACATTTCGCAGCATTGACAAACCCACCCCCTCTTAGCGCACAATGATGCGGCTGGCGTTTATAGTCCGTTCAACCGTTGACATCAACTGTGTAAAACTACTTGAATTGTTGGCGTAGGTTGTCGGGCAGGCAAAATCGTGTGAAGTAGCTCTCAACTGCATCACCGCAAGCAACTTATCCCACTTGATTGACCTCATAGGAGGAAAATCTCATGAAAGCAACGGTTAGCATTTTTACCGAAATTCCCGAATCACTTCACGAATCCCTAAAAAATTACTTAGAAACTCATCCTGATTGGGATGAGAACAGAGTATTAACGGCGGCGCTATCATTGTTTTTACTCCAAAATGGAGAAAGCGATCGTCGTGCTGCCAGAGTGTATCTGGAGACTTTGTTTCACCATTCCTAAATATAAATACTGCATCGACTCAGCAAAATTTAAATTTAAGATTTTGCCAAAAGTCGAGCCAGGGATACCTCAGCGCCTGACCTCAAAAGCGCAAAGTTTAGAGCGACGGTAACCGTCGCTCTAAACTCTCTCACAGAAGCAACTGGTCTCACAGTGCTGGCGAACTTTTCAAAACAAATTTTGGATTGAAAATTTAAAACTGAAAGTCTAAAAATGCAACACATGTAGGGTAGCACAGTTAGCTGTGCTACCCTACAAACGGCACACCAATTTGCTTAAGTTTGTTAAACTTATGGCAATTCCTCGTGGTGGCTGTGAAAGCAAAATAAATTTTATCCAAGATCTAAAATCCCAACTTGTTTCGGTCAAGAGTTAAAAAACTCTAGACTATAGACTCAGGACTTGGCTTCCAACTGTTGGGAGTGAGCAGGAGATTCAAACTTATACCCTACACCGCGTACAGTTTGAATTAATGCTGGCTGACTAGCATCAATTTCAATCTTCTTACGAATTTGACCGATGTGTACATCTACAACCCGCTGGTCGCCGACATATTCATAGTCCCACACCTCTTGAATTAGTTCTGCACGCCGCCAAACTCGACCTGGATGGCTGGCTAAAAAATGCAATAAGTCAAATTCTAAAGCAGTTAAGGGTACTGGTTGATTATTCAGCGCTACCTCGCGGCGCACTGGGTCAATCATCAGTTTTTCAAATACCAAACGTTTCTGCTCGGCAGTAGTGATGACTCGCTGACGCCTCAAAATCGCTCCTACTCTGACTTCTAACTCTCCCAAACCAAAAGGCTTGGTGAGATAGTCATCAGCACCTTTAGAAAAACCGCGAATTTTGTCAGCTTCGTCGGCACGACTAGTCAGCATCAATACAAAAACACCATTACGACTTTGCATCTCTTGGCAGAGGTTAAACCCAATTACATCTGGTAAATTCACATCTAGAATCACCAGATCGGGGTTAAATTGCTCAAATAGAGTTAAGGCTGTCTTTCCATCTTCGGCAGCCTCCACCTGATAGTTCTGCTTCATCAAGAAGCGTTGAATTAAATTCCGAACCGCAGGGTCGTCGTCAACAACAAGAATCTTGGCAGGAGCCATGACCATCACTTTGCACAAAAGTTCGTAAGATTAACAAGAAGGTTGCGTAAAAACACAGTTGCCACGTTGTGGGTTATTAAGAATCTACACAGCTAGGGTATGAAAATCCTGATGATTCAAATAATTAATACTGTAATCAGGACGATCGACGATGAGAACGGGAACTTCTGGAAAACCTTATAGTTTAGCCCTGCATTGAGCGCAGGCCTTATAACTGTCAATTTTTTGCCTACCAGAGAGACGTTCAAACCTTACCACAGCGGTTTGTAAAACTTTAATACTTTTTATCCCAATTAGGTGGTAACTTAAAACGTTTCAATTTTAAATCGATATGTGGTTCTACACCACAAGCGATTATCAGTATAATTAAAAAACTCTCTTAAGGCACGGTAAGTTGCCAAATCTGAAACAGTAAAGTTAATTTTTTCATAAAAGCTCTGCGTTTTAGGTACTATTGAGTTCAAATTCTAGATTAGAGCCAGAAGTGGGCAACGACATGAGGGTATACACTGAGTTATAGTGATATGTTAAAGTGACTATAGCCTAAATCTTAAAATCAATCGAACTAAATCGTGCTACTATCCTGGTAGGACATAGACGTAAAGTCGAAATATTTAGTTTCGATGAAAACAAAATCTAAATTTGTTTTTTCTTAGACAATAGACCGCCGCTGACTGAGGCTGAAGTAACAAACTCCCATGAGCGATCAAAATCCCTACGAAAAACTTGGGGTATCAGAAGAGGCTTCCTTCGATGAAATTCAGGATGCTCGTAATCGTCTATTCGAGCAACATAGTGGCGATGCCAAGCACCTAGAAGTGATTGAAGCAGCTTACGATGCGATTTTAATGGATCGCTTACGGATGCGACAGGAAGGTAAAATCAAAGTTCCCGAACGTATCCGGTTTCCAGAGTTGCGAGTACAATCGCCTCCTAAAGAAACTCAAACCCCTCGCGAAAATTCACCTGTATGGCTGCAACAAATCCTAGACCAGCCAGCGCCTGCTGACATACTCTTACCAGGAGCTTGGTATCTTGGTTTGAGTGCTATTAGTCTGTTTTACCCAGAGGGAGGCGACCAGGTTTTGCAATTAGCATTGGTGGTTGGGGTAAGTATCGGTATTTACTTTCTCAATCGCAAGGAAGGCAAATTTGGTCGAGCAGTTTTATTCACTCTAGTCAGTTTAATAATTGGCTTAATTGCTGGGGGCGTACTTGCTAGTTTGCTATTACCACAAATACCATTAATAAATTTGGGATCTAATCAGTTCTCTACAGTACTGACTTTTATTTTATTGTGGTTAGTTACTAGCTTTCTACGCTGAATTCGTACTTTCTGTGAAATACGGGAAGTAGGAAATAGGGAAGATGGAGAGCAGAAGGGCAGGAGAAGCAGCGGAAGGAATAACCAATGCCCCATGCCCCATGCCCAATACTTATTAATTAGTATTTTCTTCAGGTACTTCAAACTTGTAACCGTAGCCGCGTACAGTTTTAATAAATTCTGGGACACTGGCATCGATTTCCATCTTCTTACGAAGCTGACCAATGTGTACGTCAACCACTCGTCCATCTCCTACGTAGTCACAACCCCAAATTTTTTGGATGAGCTGTGGACGGCTCCAAGCTTGATTAGGATGGCTTGCTAAAAAATGTAAGATATTAAATTCTAGAGCTGTTAAGGCTAGGGGTTTATCGTTAAGTGTTACTTCCCTGCCTTCTGGATTGATCGCTAGCTGCTTGAAGATGATACGTTGTGTTGGGGAGGGGTTAATGTAGCGTATCCGCCTCAAAAGAGCTTCTACTCTCACTTCCACTTCTGCAAGACTAAATGGTTTAGTCATGAAATCATCAGCACCAGCGGCTAAAATTTTAATTTTATCAGCCTCGTCAGTTCTACTAGTGAGTATCATCACTAGAACATTAGTGCGGCTCTGCATTTCTTGGCAAAGATTATAACCATTAACATCCGGTAAATTCCAATCCAAAATCACCAAGGATGGGTTGAATTGCTCAAACAACGATAAGGCAGTCTTACCGTCTGCTGCTGATTCTATTTGATATTTCCGACTTAAAAAACGATAGACAAGATTTCGGACGCCGAAATCGTCATCTACTATGAGAATTTTCGGAGTGGTATCGGTAACGATAGTCATAATACTGCTTTGCTGCCTATTGTTGGTTGGGCAATTGGCTGTTGTGCCAGTTTTGCTTTAGGTGTTGATATTGAAAGTTGATTTACACTGGCTCTTTGCTGAGTACGATCGCTACTGTAGTACTTGTTTACAATTAATTTTCCATGAAGTCGATAAAAACTTCAGCTATCGTCATGCTTAGAAATTGTATGAGTCTTGTATGATTTTGGTATAATTTTGAAATTTATGGTATAAAATTAAACTTAATACACTGAATTAAGTGCCATTCAAAATTATCTCCATCATCATAAACAGCTCAAAGACACACAAGAAGGAACAGCCATCGCTAGAACTTTGTAAAGGAACACACTAGTTGATTCATTCAGTTTCTAAAAAGGCTAACAAACTAAGCTGTATGCCAATCTAGATTATAAATTTTTAACTGCTTAGCGTACTGTAAGCAAGCTATACACCCTGGTGAAGAAGACTTGGGAAGAATTAGTCGACGGGCATATACATGTAATTGTCTTCTTAAGCATATACTATACTACAAGTTTAAACTTGAGGCAGCGAACAGAAAATTAGTAATGCTTAATATTCTCGGACAAGGGCAAAGTACCACGTAATTCGTAATTAATAGAAAGAGCGGCTTAATCAATTAATACAAATAGAAAAAATGTACTAATTAATATTTGATGATTAGCTGCATTTATGGATGGTTATAATTATGAGTTACTATGGCAAACCAAGGACTAAGAGCATCCGCAGAAGGTGTAAGGGCAGCTAAAAGAGTTTTAACAGACAAAACTAGGAGTCAGCATAAATTAGCAGCAGTTTTAGGTATTACACGTCAACCAGTTTCCAAATTTTTTGCTGGTGAATCCGTGTCTCGCTCTTGTTCTGTGCAAATTTGTCACCAGTTAGGTTTATCTTGGCAAAAAGTTGCTGGCTTACCTGAAGATTTGGAATTTGAGGTAACTGCTAAAGTCTAATCAAAAGATGTCGATATCGATATATTGGTGTGAAAATTGCGCCAAAAGTGCCAAGATAAAATTCAACATCAATGTCATTTTTTACAAATATTGGATGTTTCTAAAACAGTTAAATTGGCAGACATTTACACCAATTTTTATGTATTAAAAGAGATAAATCATCAACAATAGCGAGAATTTTCTGACTTGGAAAAAGACTTTAAATCTGAATCAAATTTTAATCGATTGATAAGATATAAACATGGCAAAAAATTATCACCAATTGAAGCTGTATTGCGACACTCAAAATTGATGGTGCTGGGT
Organism: Nostoc sp. DedSLP01; assembly: GCA_034530875.2. Lineage (GTDB taxonomy): Bacteria > Cyanobacteriota > Cyanobacteriia > Cyanobacteriales > Nostocaceae > Nostoc. The sequence goes on along the minus strand of JAVRCJ020000026.1, from coordinate 77,417 downwards.
AAACCAGGGTGCGGTAAAACTATATTTTTGCAATATTTAGCGATTGAGTGTAATCAAGGTGAGTTTCTGCCAAATCGCATAGTAACTTTTATTAGATTAAAAGAATTTGCTGAAGATGCCAAAAGCGATCGCGAACTCAATTTATTTAAGTATATCAGCCAATAATTTCTCAGTTGCGGCGTCGAACAAGAATTAACTACAACTCTTTTAGCTCATGGAAAACTGCTGATTTTGCTAGATGGATTAGATGAGATACCAAGAAAAAAAGCAGATAAAGTTATCAGACAACAAAAAGAATTGCTACAAAAATACTACGATGTGAATAAATTGCTCGTGGATTGTCTCAATACTGCTGCTGATGTAACTCCTGGAATGCGGCAGAAGATTGAGGATACGTTATTGTTAGCGATCGCCGATATTGAAAAGCTATATCCTGATTAAGAATTCAAATTTCAAAATACTTTCAAAACTAAATCGCAATAGCGAACACAGTATAAAATTAATACTGGATTATTATTGATTAGCAATCAATTCCTCTCAATAAAAATTAATCAATTCTCCCATAGCTCTAATTTGGTATATTTGCAATTTATTAATTGGTAGAAATTTTTGAAAATACTTACTCTATCTGAGGAGAGACTTTTAATATATTCATACTAGGGAAAGAGCAATTAAATATATTTTGTTAGTTAAATTGCTATTAATATCGTCAGTAGGAAACAGTTATGACAAACAATTTAGTAGGCGGGATCATTCCCCCACAGCCACCCATAGAAGCACAATCTGACGCTCATACGTTAAAGTCTCGTCTCGAATGGGGCGAACCAGCTTTTACAATATTGGACGTGCGCGATCGCAGAACCTACAATGAAGGTCACATCATGGGAGCGATGCCTATGCCAATAGATGAATTGGTAGACCGTGCAACAGCTTCTTTGGATAGAAGCCGTGATATTTATGTTTACGGTGCTAGTGATGAAGAAACTGCCCAAGCTGCACAACAACTTCGCTCTAGTGGGTTTGAACATGTGTCTCAACTCAAAGGTGGTCTTGGCGCATGGAAGGCGATCGGCGGTCCCACCGAAGGTATTATTGAATCAAAAACTCCCGCTGGTGCAGATGATTACAACGTGGTAGATCGTCTCAAAAACCATGCAGAAAATCAGCCAAAGGGAGGCCCTGGTCTTGGTGAAAGTCTCAAAAAGGGAGCCAGCGACCTGAAGGAAAATATTCAAGAAGGAGCTAGCAACCTCAAGGAAAATATTCAAGAAGGAGCTAGCAATCTCAAGGAAGGTATTCAAGATAAAGCTAGCGACGTCAAGCAAGGCATTAATGAATCTAGAACATCTGCAAATCCAGATGATTCTAATGTAGGTTCTTAGGCCAAGAATCATCTAGAAAAAGATTGAATGTTGGCTGTTGAATGATGAGTGTTAAGCGTCAACAGTCAACAATTAATGTCAAATCCCATCCTATTTTCGGGATGGGATCGGCTTAACAAGGCTGTTGCTCAAGCCTATTTATTAATATAATTACGAATTAGATTGGTTTGCCTTTTGGCAAATAATTAATGTTCAAACAAATCTTTAAATTGCAGCAAATCTAGCGAAACTATTGTTGGCAGAAATTCAAAACATTGTTGAGCAAGTTGCCAACGTTCTTCTCGTTTGAGCATTTCTGTGAGCTTTTGCTGGACGCTAAGTAAGTAGCGTACATCATTAGCGGCATAACTTAATTGAGCTTCAGATAAATTGGCAGCGTTACCCCAATCCGAACTTTGTGCGCTTTTATCCAGTTCTACTTGTTCTAGTTCTTGCACCACATCTTTGAGTCCGTGGCGATTTGTGTAAGTACGGGCTAACTTACTAGCAATTTTGGTACAAAAAACAGGCTGGACGTGAATCCCTAAATTGGCTCGCAAAGTAGCAAGGTCAAAACGAGCAAAGTGAAAAACTTTCACAATATTCGTTGCTGAAAGAAGTTTTTTTAAGTTTGGGGCGTCAGTTTGTCCTTTAGCGATGCGGATTGCAGTGACTTTTCCTTGTGGATTGCATAACTGAACTAGACACAAACGATCGCGCTGTGGTAATAATCCCATCGTTTCCGTATCTACTGCGATCGCCGTTGATTCTAAATATTCTCCAACGGCTGCGTCACTGAGGTCGCGATCGCTCACCTGAAAATCTTGTAATGTCATGAAATGTTCAAAAATAAGAGCACTGTCTAGCCGACAAAACTTTTGTCAGACACTAGATTATTATTGTGCAAAAATATCAAAAATTATATTTACCTAGTGCGAAAAAATAATTGTGTCAGGTAAACTTCCCCTTGACTATTAGTAGCAACGCCAATTCCAGTCAGGTTGTAATTTCCTTTAAGATTTTTTAGATGTCCGGGGCTTTTTATCCAGCCACTAACAGCTTCGGACGCTGGATTGCTATATCCCCGGTTGAAAGCGACATTTTCCGCTGCGCTGTTGTAGCGAATAGGGATAGCGTTTACCCGTCCTTCAAATCCCTGATGGCTAAATGGGGTTTTACCTCGAGCCATATTTTGACTATGAATTCTGGCCTGCCGTGTGATATTTGCATTTAGAGTCAACTTTGGCAGCCCTTTAGAAGCTCGATATTGATTAATTTGGTCAAAAACAGATTTTTCTAACTCGGTAGGTTTAAAAGTAGGAGTTGATATTGCAGCCTGACTCGAAAAAAGCGACAACAGCTTATTACGGGTGGATGTATTTGTAGAAGTATCATTCGGTATCGGAACAGTTGTTAATCCACTAGTTAGGACAAGCGCAGTTAAAGCGATGCCAAAAGCAGTTTGTCGGAACATGGAGAATTGCGTAAAATGTAGAGATATAAGACTTATACTCTACCTCATAGTTTAAAAAATATATACGAGAATACTATTAAAGATTGATGAATTTTGGCAATTTGACCGCATCCTTTACAGGGCATACAAACAATCATTTTCAATTGTCAATACTTCCATAGATTGCCTCCGGGAAAATCATCATTATTTTGCCTGATAATTAATGATTTTCATGAATGTGTAGGCGTATACAGTTGTACATCGGTCAATTTAATACGATGTTTTAAAATTAGTGGCCGAAGTATCTAGAACTTTAGATCCGCCATTGTCCTCTTTAAAAAGCTGGATTGTATCGCTAAATATATATGAATTCGGCGTAAAATTTGGCTCTGTTATGAAAGTAGCGATCGCTCCGCTGCTGAAAAATAGTTGTTAAAGTTCCAGACCATGAAAACACATCAATGTTAATTTGGCAACTGTTTTTCAGTGTGTATACTTTTCTTTATGCTGTTATTGCTGCCAAAATTACCAGCAAGCTTGTAAATTTGCCATCTTAGAAAAGAATTTGAGCATTTATTGAGAATTTTCTTCCCCCTCTAGGGAGATATTTTTATAATATCGGAACGCGATCTTCCAAGGGAGGCGCGCATTATTTACAGCGATCGCACTCGGCAATGCGATACTGTATTATTACTTAACTGAATTTAGCAGAACAATTCCGTCTCCATCTTCTGACAAAATCCAGGCTAAACATCGCACTTGTGAGAGAAATCTTTTAGCAATCAATATAGAGGGCTGGGATGATACAACCCGAAAGTCAAAAGAGTATCACCTATAGGCGTGTTATCCACTTAAGTCATGTTATTGACTTGGATATTCCCCAATGGCCTGGTGACCCACCAGTAGAATTTGAAACTGTAGCTGAATCGAACAACGATGGCTACTACCTGCGGCGTTTTTCCTTGGGGGAACATAGCGCCACCCATATTAACGCGCCTAATAGTTTTTATAGTCATAGTATCGGAATTGACCAGTATCCAGCCCAGTCTTTAGTTGTACCTGCGGTAGTTATAGATATTCGTCAAGCCGTCAAAGCTAACTTTGATTATGCCCTGGCGATCGCTGATGTTTTAGCTTGGGAAGAACAACACGGTGAAATTGCTGCTGGTTCAGTAGTTATACTGAATACGGGTTGGCAAAAAAAGTGGTCTGATAAAAATGCGTTCTTCAATCAAGATGCAGAAGGAATTAGCCACTTTCCAGGGTTTAGTAAAGATGCCACCCAATTTTTACTCGAGCAGCGGCAAATTGCTGGGGTAGGAATTGATACTCATGGCGTAGACCCAGGACAAGATACCACCTTTGCTACTAACCGCTTGATATTAGAACAACCGCGTATTGTATTAGAGAATCTGACTAATTTGGATCGGTTGCCACCTAAAGGTACTACTTTAGCGATTGGAATTCTGAGGTTGCGTGGTGGTTCCGGTTCTCCTGTGGGGGTTTTGGCGTTCGTACCTTAGGGGGAAGAATTCTGACTCCTGACTTGACGATAACGTAGAAAGCAAGCACACTTAGTACACAAAATCCACTGAATTATCAGTCGGAGGTGTTTGTGATGATAACTCCGCTATCTTGCCGCAATTTCATAGACGGTCAATGGGTGACCGCTGTAGGGGAAGCGATTCTTGAAAGCCGTAACCCTGCTGACAAAAACGAACTCGTTGCTACATTTCCCCGTTCCCAAGCCCAGGATGTAGATACAGCCGTAGCCGCCGCCCGCAAAGCCTACCAAAGTTGGCGCAAAGTCCCAGCCCCAGCTAGGGCAGAATACATTTTTCGTGTAGGCGAAATATTACTCGAACACAAAGAAGAACTAGCCCAGTTAATCAGCCGAGAAATGGGTAAACCCCTGACAGAAGCTAGGGGAGATGTGCAAGAAGGTATTGACTGCGCTTTTTATAGTGCTGGTGAAGGACGGCGACTTTTTGGGCAAACCACACCCTCGGAAATGCCCAATAAATTTGCGATGACGGTACGAATGCCCATTGGTGTTTGCGCCTTAATTACCCCTTGGAATTTCCCAGTGGCAATTCCTTGCTGGAAAGCTATGCCAGCCTTGGTGTGTGGTAATACAGTCATTCTCAAACCTGCTGAAGATACATCTGCCTGTGCAACTAAATTAATTGAAATTTTTCAACAAGCAGGTTTACCGCCAGGAGTAATTAACCTGGTGCATGGTGTGGGGGAAGAGGTAGGAAAAGCTTTAGTCGAACATGCTGATGTTGATTTGGTGTCCTTTACTGGTTCTTCCCAAACCGGTGCTTTTGTGGGCGAGACTTGCGGGCGCACTCACAAGCGCGTTTGTTTGGAAATGGGCGGCAAAAACGCTCAAGTGGTAATGGAAGATGCCGATTTAGAACTGGCTTTAGATGGTGCGGTGTGGGGTGCTTTTGGCACAACCGGTCAACGCTGTACGGCTACGAGTCGGCTAATTTTGCATCGCGATATTAAAGAAAAATTTACTGCTATGCTTTACGAGCGTGCCAGTAAATTACGCTTGGGTGCTGGTAATGACCCAGATACAGATATCGGGCCGATAATCAATGAAAAGCAACTCCTACAGGTAAGCAAATATTTAGATATTGCCCGCGAGGAAGGAGCAAAAGTTTTAATTGGTGGGGAAATCGCATCTGCTGGGGAATTAAAAAATGGTTACTTCTTTCAACCGACTATTTTGGATGAGGTAACTCCCAACATGCGGGTTGCCCGTGAAGAGATATTCGGCCCGGTGGTGGTATTGATTGAGGTGAGTTCTTTTGAAGAAGCGATCGCCATTGTCAATGATACCAATTACGGTCTTTCTTCTTCAGTTTATACCCGCGATATCAACCGCGCTTTTACTGCTATGCGCGACATCGAAGCAGGTATCACTTATATTAACGGCCCTACCATTGGTGCAGAAGTACACTTGCCTTTTGGTGGCGTCAAACAAACCGGCAACGGACACCGCGAAGCTGGCATCACTGCTTTAGATGTATTCACAGAATGGAAAAGCGTTTATGTTGACTTTTCCGGAAGTCTGCAACGCGCCCAAATAGACAATAGGAATAATTCGTAATTCGTAATTCGTAATTCGTAATTGAGGGACAGAGCAGTTTATTTAAGTAGGGGCAATTCAATTGGTTTGTTGTTCTAAGTTTCCCTATGGGAATTCTAATTACCGTATGTATGGGGATTTAGACCCAAACATAATGAGTCAACCTGTAGAGGTTACAGACTCCAACAGAATTTTTAATTACGAATTACGAATTACCTCAACTATTAGTAATTCTAAAAAACTATGTTAAGTATTCCTGTTAACTTAAATTTACCTCGGACACCGCGCTTAATAACTTCTTTGCCTGGAACTCGCGCTCAAGAAATTATACAGCGCGATCGCACTGTCACCTCTCCTTCTTATACCCGCGATTATCCTTTAGTTGTGGCTCGTGGCGAGGGCTGTATGGTGGAAGATGTTGACGGCAATGTGTTTCTCGATATGACCGCAGGTATTGCCGTCACCGCCACGGGACACGCCCACCCGGAAGTCGTCAAGGCAATTCAAGAACAGTCGGCGCGTTTGCTACACATGTCGGGGACGGATTTTTATTACGAACCGATGGTGGAATTAGCAGAAAAATTGGCTGTTCGCGCCCCGTTTCCGCAGCCACAGGATAACGCGGGATTTCCTGCCAAAGTATTTTTTACCAATTCCGGGGCAGAGTCTAACGAAGGAGCGATTAAATTAGCTCGATATTACACCAAGCGATCGCTCATCGTGGCATTTTTAGGCGCATTCCACGGACGCACTTATGGCGCAATGTCTCTGACTGGTTCCAAAGTAGTGCAGCGAGCCAATTTTGGCCCTTTAGTTCCTGGGGTAACTCATATTCCTTATGGGACTCATGCCAGCTTAGATTACTTAGAAGAACAGCTATTTACGACAACTTTACCACCGCAAGAAGTAGCAGCAATTGTAGTCGAACCGATTCAAGGGGAAGGCGGGTATATCGTACCAGAAGATGGCTTTTTAAAACGGATTCGGGAAATTTGCGATCGCCACGGTATTTTAATGGTGGTGGATGAAGTACAAGCCGGAATGGGGCGCACAGGTAGATTATTTGCGATCGAGCATTGGGGAGTCATGCCTGATATTATTACTACCGCCAAAGGTATCGCCAGCGGTCTGCCCTTAGGAGCAATACTTGCTAGACCAGAGTTAATGACTTGGCCTCCTGGTTCTCACGCTACCACATTCGGCGGTAATCCCGTAGCTTGTGCCGCTGGTATTGCCACTCTAGAACTCCTAGAGGGCGGTTTAATGACCAACGCTACCCAAATGGGAGAATTATTACAAACTGGACTTAGCGAATTACATTACAAATTTCCTAGAATATCGCCACCACGAGGTAAAGGTTTAATGGTTGCGGTGGACTTATTGGATGAACAAGGCAATCTTGATAAGAAATTGCGCGATCGCATTATCCAAGAATCCTTCTTACGAGGTTTATTATTACTCGGTTGTGGCAAAGCCGCAATTCGTTTTTGTCCGCCTCTAGTTATCGACAGCGACCAAATCCACACCGCCCTCCAAATTCTCTCAAATATATTGTAACCCCACGCAAAAACTCTCCGCGCCTCTGCGACTCTGCGTGAAAAAAATCATCCCCATCAACCTTATGAAACCCGAAATAGCCCTCCATCTCTGGAAACTACTCTGGCAACAATACAGCGCCAGAGTAAATCATGCCCGTACCTACCAGCAAATGATTACCGCTGCGGGTGGAAACGTCGCCAACGACCACATCGCCTTTCGGTCTCTGCGCCTATTAATAGATAGCCCACAAGGTCAAATTAACCTCGGCATTGGTTACCTCGAAAAAATTGTACAAGCTTTAGGTTATATCCCAGCTGGAGAGTATACTTTTGCAAAAACTCATCTTTATGCCCGTCATTATCATCATCCGCAACAAGAGGAATTTAACTTACCCAAACTATTTATTAGCGAGTTAATTGTTGATGAATTACCTAGCAATATTGCTCAAATCATTTCTCAAACAGTATCTTCAATTGACTATAAATTCACTCCACCTATTAATTCTCTTCCAGAAACAGAAGAAAACATTCAAACCATTGCCCAACAACTCCAACAAATATTTACCCGTCCTTGGTTACCTCCCAGGCGTTCTGTTGTCGAAGAGGTGAATCAGGTTACTCAGTATGGTGCTTGGGTATTGCTGCACGGATATGCTGTCAACCATTTCACAGGCTACGTTAACGGCCAGAACACCGCAAAATATCCAGATATAGACACTACCGCCAGTAGTTTGGCTAACTTAGGCGTACCAATGAAAGCAGAGATAGAGGGAAATGTTGCTTGTGGTTTGCGTCAAACGGCAACTCAAGCAGTAACGGAAATGGTAACAGTATTAGATGATAACAGTGGTTTAGAAATTCAGATTCCTTGGACTTACGCTTATTATGAAATTGCCCAGCGGTATCTAGTGGAAGTAGAACCTGGAAAGCAAGTACTTTTTGATGCTTTTTTAGGAAGTAATGCCCAGCAATTGTTTGAAATGACGCGTTTATCTAAGTAGGAATGGGGCATGGGGCATTCGGCAGATAGAAAGCTGAATTGCATTGACGAGGTTTTAATACTCGTTCGCGAGTATCAAAGACTCGTTCGCGAGTATCAAAGACTCGTTCGCGAGTATTAAAGACTCGTTCGCGAGTATCAAAGACTCGTCGGCGAATATCAAAGACTCGTCGGCGAGTATTAAAGACTCGTCGGCGAGTATTAAAGACTCGTCGGCGAATATCAAAGACTCGTCGGCGAGTATTAAAGACTCGTCGGCGAATATCAAAGATTCATCGGCGAATATCAAATTGTGATGTGGGTATCGCAACTGTGAAAGCACATCCAGACTTGATACCAAATCCGCTTTTATAATCCCATACTCCCCTGCCCACTGCCCTAAATGCGATCGCGTAGCGTCCCGCAGGGATGGGATATTTTTTTATTGGAAGTCTCCTATCCTGTGTAACGATTATTTTGGTGTGAAATGGGGTGGAAATTGTGAGTTTTGACAACGTTTGTAAGGTATTAGCTGAAAAATATCCAAGAGAATTTGTTAGTTGGTTACTGGGTCAAGCACCGACAAAAGTTAAGGTGCTTAAGACCGAATTGAGTTTAGAACCAATCCGTGCGGATTGTGTAACTTTTCTGCAAACAGCCAATCGAATTTTACACATCGAATTTCAAACTCGTACCATCTCAAATCCGCCGCTTCCATTCAGCATGCTGGATTACTCCGTGAGGTTAATACGTCAATACAACGTCCCAGTCACCCAGGTTGTAATTTTTTTACAAGAAACAAATAACGAAATTGCTTTTACTGAAGAATATGTAAATGAGACAACAACTCATCGTTATCGAGTCCTGCGGATGTGGGAACAATAATCAGCACTATTTCTTGATAACCCTGCATTATTACCTTTAGCACCATTAACAAGAACAACCTCAGCCCAAAGGTTGCTATCCCAGGTTGCACAGAGTGTTGCTAGAATTCCCGATAGGAATACTAGACAGGATATTGCAGCTTACGCAGAAATTTTGGCTGGTTTAAAGTTTGAAAAAGAATTGATTCGTCAATTTTTAAGGGAAGATGTGATGCAAGAGTCGGTAATTTATCAAGATATTTTACAGAAGGGGCAACAACAAGAAGCCTTTCGGTTTTTAATGCGTCAATTAAGAAGGCGGTTTGGTGAAATAGATTCGTCGATAATTGAACGTATTCGAGGATTGTCTACCGAACAATTGGAAGTATTAGGAGAGGAATTTGTAGAGTTTTCTCAAATATCTGATTTAGTAGTTTTACTAGAACAGCAGGAGAGTAGTTAAAAAATTAAATACAAATTCAGGAATTGATTCGTCGGGTAACCTCGCCAGCACCTAATTAGGACGATGAACCAATTCAAACCTTTTTATTGTTGTGGATGAAAGGGTTTATTTATTACTTGTTTAATTCAGAAAGTGACAGAAGAAGGATAATTAAAAATTCTAGATGCGATCGCACTTCCAAAATGCCTTCACTATAAGCTTTCGATAGCTGCGATCGCGTCTAAAATTGCCTCATGCCCCCACTCCCCTCATTTAACATATTCCCGTAGTTCTATCCAAAAACGACTACCTTGAGAGACTTCTGACTCCATACCTACTTGTCCGCCCAGACGTTCAACGCCTTTACGGACGATCGCTAGCCCGATTCCTGTGCCAGGATAAGCTTCAATGCTGTGTAAACGCTCGAAAACACCAAAAATCCTCTCCCAGTGCTGCTGTGAGATGCCTATGCCGTTGTCTTCTACCCACAAACGGACGCAATGTTCGCGGCGTTCTGTCCAGATTCTGACTTGGGGTTGAACTCCAGAGGCGACAAATTTGATGGCGTTGGTTACTAGATTTGTGACAATTTGCTCGACGGTGCGGTAGTTTCCCACAACTTCCAAAAGAGGTTCGGCAATTGTCACTTGTGCTTGCTTTTGTTGCAGCGATACTTCTAATTGGTTCAGCACTTGCTTGATTAGGGAATTGAGATTAATTGGTTGTAGCGGTAAATCAATCCGGCTCAAGCGGCTGTACTCTAATAAATCTAGCAGTAAGTTGTCCATACGCTCGACGTTATTAGCGATGCGATGGAGTAAATCTTGCCCGGCTGAATTCAATACAGTATCGTAATCTTCTAAAAGAATTGTGGCAAATCCCCGAATCGCACGCAGAGGTTCTTGTAAGTCGTGGGAGATGGAGTAGGCAAAGGCTTCTAAGGCACTATTGGCTTCTTCAAGCTGTTGCGTGCGGTTGTGGACTAGTTGTTCGAGTTGTTCGGTGTAGCGGTGCAATTGTTCGCGCAAGCGAGATTGTTGAATGGCGATCGCTAATTGATTTGCCACTTCACGGGCAATTTCCACATCTTCCTCAGTTAACGACCACGGTTGAATTACTCCCACATTCAAAGAACCGATTAGCTGTTGTTGGGCAATTACAGGCACATTCATAATTAAACGAATGCCTTGGTCAAACAGCTGTTGTTGAACGCGATAGGGTCTGGGATGTTCGCCCAGGTTTTCAATCATCATCACCTGATTTTGTTGCAAGTTTTCAATGTTGCCAAAATCATGTAATGATAAAGTTTCACCGACAGAAAAGCCAATACCATCATTAGACTGAACAGCCAAGACAGTGGCTTGTTGCTGTTCCAAATCAAACAATGTCACATCCATTAATTGACAGGGAAGTAAAGGATAAGTCGCAGTTAAAGCTGCTTGGGCAATTCCTTTGGGAGAAATCGCCCCCAAAATCGACCGATCTAACTCTTGGAGAGTTTGTAATCTTGTTGCATAACGTTTCAGTGCTTCTTCTGAGCGTTTGCGCCCGGTGATGTCTTCCACTAGCCCATCAATTAACTCTTCTCCATTAGTAACATTGAGAGTTTCATTTACTGATATCCATATATAACTACCATCTTTCCTACGTATCTTTAATTCCCGTTCTCGTCTTTTGTGTGGTGTAATATCTCCGGCTCGAGAAAAAATCTCATTAAAGCTAATATTAGACTGAATTTCTTCTAGAGAATCAAGTCTCAAAAGGTTGAGAAATGCACTGTTCGCTTCTAATATACGTCCATCGGGAATTGCTCGAAATACCCCAACATTTAATTGATTGAGTAAAGATTGGAGCCGATTCTCTAAAAAGCTAGCTCTCAGACGAGTTTCGTTACGTTCTAAAACAGATCTCACTGTTGCGGACAAACGAACTAGATGCCTTGGTGACTTGAGGATGTAATCATCGAGTCCGCTTTTCATGGCCTCGACAGCTATTTCTTGATTGCCTGTGTTGGTAAACATAATCACCGGGCGATCGGGGTAACGGTTTTTGAGAAGATGTAATATGTCTAAACCATTAGACCAACGGAGTTGATAATCGGTAATTGTCAGGTCAAAGCTAGCTGCTGCCAGCGCTCGTTCAAAGTCTTCTGGTTCGCCCACTTCTTCTATTTCTACATCAGGAAATTCCCGTCGCATTTCCCGAATAATCATGAATCGGTCATTTGGATTGTCGTCAATAATCAGAATGTGCATGAGAAGCCAAAATTAATGCTTAAAAAGCTATAAGTGCAGAATCTTTAATTAGGAAAGTCAATTTAATATAGAAATTTTGTAGTATTTTTCAGTTTTTTGCTGGATGTCAATTTTAGGTTAATTTGACACATACGTGCATTGCGCTTTCCCCCTAAAACACAATGGCTAAACCCAGAGAATTTCTTCATGAATTACGTTAGCGTAGCGTGGCGTAGCCCATTACGAATTACTTAATGATGCCTTTTCTAGGCTAAACCATTATTGGCATTCCCACTCTTTTAGTAAGCGGGATTGCAATCTTTGAGCAAATCAACCTATCTAACTGAAGTAAAGCAAGGATTGTTGATTTAAATTCAGCCAGTAGGCATCAAGCAACTTTATCATTGCTGTCAAGTCACTAAATGCAACTGGTTTAACTAGATAAGAATTAACACCCAAGTCATAAGCTTTATCAACGTCGGCTATTTCCTTAGAAGTTGTCAGTACAATAACCGGCAGGCGTTTGAGCTGGGGTTGTTGCTTGAGCCACTCCAAAACCTCAAATCCAGATTTGCGCGGCATTTTCAGGTCTAACAAAACTAGCATCGGTAGAGGATAGCGTTCTCGGTCGGCATATTCTCCTTCACCACAGAGGTAAGAAATAGCGGCTTCTCCGTTGCTGACGACTTGTAGCGGTTGTATGAGATTAGCTTTGCGTAAAGCACGACGAATTAATAGGACTTGATTGGGGTCGTCTTCTGCGAGTAAGATTGTCTGCTGCTCTGTGTTCATGTGTCGATCGCAAATTTTTGTAATTCAATCCAAAAGCGGCTACCTTGACCTACTATTGACTCTACACCGACCTGTCCCCCCATACGTTCAACACCTTTTCGCACAATTGCCAAGCCAATGCCAGAACCAGGATAAGTATCTTCGCTGTGCAATCTTTCAAATACGTTGAAAATTCGCTGCTGATGTTCTGCTGCAATGCCAATACCGTTATCTTCTATCCAGAGGCGAATTGTTGAGTTAGGAGTTAGGAGTGAGGAGTTATGAGTTATTTTCATTGTCCCCTTGTCCTCTTGTCCCCTTGTCTCCCCTACCTTCCCATCTCTCTCTACTCCTGGGATTTCTGCCCATATACGAATTTGGGGTTGGCTGTTCGCTGGAACAAATTTGATTGCATTACTGAGTAAGTTTACGAGTACTTGTATTAAAATTATCCGATTACCTATAACTTCTGGAAGCGGTTGCTCTACGCTGACTTGAGCTTGTTGCGATGGGCTACGCCCCGCCTTTGGCGATCGCGATTCTACTTCTAGTTGCTTAATCGCTTCTGTCACAATCTCTGCCAGATTAACTACGTGCAGGTTAATTTCTAACTGGCTCAGGCGCGAGTATTCAAGTAGGTCTTGAATTAGCCTATCCATCCGTTCGGCAGAGGCGACAATCCTTTGAATATAGTCTTGACCTTGGCTGTCTAATCGATCGCTATAATCTTCCTGTAGGGCTTCAGCTAAACCTTGCATTGCCCGCAATGGAGCGCGTAAGTCATGGGAGACTGAATAGCCAAAGGTTTCTAGTTCTTTGTTGGCTTCCACTAGGGCGGCTGTCCTGTCGCTGACTCGTTGCTCTAGTTCGTTGGCATACTTCTGTACCGCCTCTGCCATTTCACGATAGCGAGTTTCACTTTCTCGCAGCTTTAACTCTGTGCGTCTCCAAGCAGCATTCAATTCACTACTGAGTACCGATACGATGGCAAATAATCCCAAACGAATAAACGCATCCAGCGTTACAATACTCACTGAATAAGTTGGCCAAAGAAAAAAGTAAGCGATCGCTAAACTACATAACAGGGTTGCGAATAAACCCGAGCCGCGATTTCCATACCACGAACTCAGCACCACGGCTGCAAAAAATACTGAAAAAGTAATATTTTCTATGAATGGCGATACAAGTAGAGAAAATAATACTGCCAAACCACTGAAGAGTACAGCAATACCGTAGCTTTTTTGCCAGGAATGATTTCTACTCTGCATTGGTTACCTGCTGGTGTCATTAACTAGAAATTATTTTGACATTAAGCCAGCAATGGTTTCGATTAACTGCGCTGGATCTATTGGCTTGCTAATATGAGCTTGGAAACCTGCTTCAATCGCTTGCTGTTCGTTAGTTTCTCCAGCATACGCTGTGAGAGCGATCGCTAAAATTTCTCCTCCTTGTTCGCGACCCATTGACCTAATATGTCTAATTAACATATAGCCGTCCATTTCTGGCATTCCGATATCGCTGACGAGTAAATCTGGTTGCGACTTTGGCACAATTTCCAGTACTTCTGTTGCTGATGACACCGCGGTGACAGTGGCTCCATATTGTTCGAGTAGGAAGGTAATTAACTCTAGGGAATCAGGATCGTCATCTACAACTACGATTTTCAAATCTTTAAAAGCTGAAGTATCAGTAGCTATTACATCGCTTTCTTTGCCAGAGTCAACTGCATCAGTAAGTATCATCGGCAACTTGACAACAAAGGTTGCTCCCTGATTTTCACCTAAACTTTCTGCAAAGACAGTTCCACCATGCATTTCTACTAAATAACGGACAATTGCTAATCCCAAACCTAAGCCACCAAATTTTCTAGTGGTTGCACTATCAGCTTGGCGGAAGGTTTCAAACACGAATGGCAGAAAATTTGGGTTGATTCCTTTACCTGTATCTCTAACTCTAATTTGAACTTGAGAATCGATTTGTTCTAAATAAATCTCTACTTTCCCGCCTTCAGGGGTAAATTTAATCGCGTTGGAGATGAGATTCCAGACGATTTGTTGCAAGCGCCCTGCATCGCCAAACACTTGACCAACACTAGGATCGAGATTGGAGCTAATTTGAATCAATTTCGCTTCTGCTGACAACCGTACTGTTTCCATCGCGGCTCGAATAATGGTTGCCAAATCAACTGGGCAAATATTGAGACTGAGTTTACCTCGCAAGATGCGGGAGATATCTAACAAGTCTTCAATGAGTCTAGTTTGTAACTTTGCATTACGTTCTATAGTTTCCAAAGCTAAAGCAGTCTTTTGTGGATTTAGCTTGTTGGTACGCAGAAGTTTTGCCCAACCCAAAATCGGATTTAAAGGAGTTCTGATTTCGTGAGAGAGAACCGCGAGAAACTCATCTTTAATGCGATTTGCATCTATTGCTTGCTGGTAAAGCCGAGCATTTTCAATTGCTATGGCTGCCCGCTGAGCCAGGGCTTGAGCCATATTTAAATTCTGATGATTGTAGCGACGGTTATGTTGGGTGCTAATGAGAGTAATCGTACCTAGCTTGCGTAAACGCAGCCCACCGTAGGCATCGCCGACGACTAGCGGCACAATTATATAGGATTGGATATCGATCTGGCGCATCAACCGTTGGGTTTCTGCATCCTGCTTCATCGCTAATAAAGAAGAATCCGCTGTCGCATCAGTAACTAATTCTGGTTCTCCTGTAAGTAAAACCTTTCTCACACCAAAATCAGCCTCAGATGAGGTGGAATAAAATCTTCTGAGTACGAGGGCTAATGCTTCTTTTTCAGGAGTAGTTGCTGCAACAACTGGTTCTTCAAATACTGTTAAATTAGCGTCAACAATATCAATGAGACAGCAATCAGCTAAAGTCGGAACTATCAAGTTTGCTAATTTTGTCAGATTTATGCGGTAATCGAGGGAAGATACCAACAAGCGGCTAGCTTCAGATAGCAAACTGTAATTTTGCTTTTCTGCCTCAGCTTCCATACGGGCAGCTTGTTCGCTGATGAGTAATTGCTCTCGTTCTAACTCTACTCGTTTGCGATCGCTAATATCTTCTACCAAGCCATCGATGATAGCGTTGCCATCAATTTTAGTGAAGGTTTTACTCACGCGCACCCAAATCAAACTTCCATCAACTCGGCGCAATTGGATTTCTTGGTCGCGCACTTCACCATTTTCTCGCAGTTGGTTAATTAGCTGAGTATAATCGTCTGGCTGAAAATAAAGCTCTATGAACCTACTTGCTTGTTCTTGAGGTAAACTTCCCAACCCAATCAAACGTAGAAATGCTGGGTTGCATTCCAATAAAGAACCGTCGAAAGTTGCCCGATAAATGCCAACATTTAAGTTGTTGAGCAAAGTTTGAAAGCGAATTTCTAAATTTGCGGCTTTTTGGCGAGCTTCAGCTCGTTCTAGTGCCGATCGCACTGCTACTGTTAAGCGTACCTGGTGCTGAGGAGATTTGATCACGTAGTCATCCAATCCAGATTTCATTGCCTCCACAGCAATTTCTTGAGTACCGCTGTTGGTAAACATGATCGTTGGACAGTTAGGATAACTAGCTTTAATTGCGTGGAGTACTTCTATGCCATTACTCCAGCGCAATTGATAATCGGTGACAACCAAGTTAAATTCTCCTCTCTCCAATGCTCGAGCAAAGTCTTGTGCTGTGGCAACTTGTTCTACTTGGAGGTCAGAAAACTCGCGTTCTAATTGCCGAATTGCTAAAAGGCGATCGTTCGGATTGTCATCAATCAAGAGAAGTCGTAACATTCGATCTGGCTACAAGTCCGATAGCCTTCAAATCATAAGCCGAAAAGTAGCCGAAAAGCACTCCACATTTAGGAATGGTTTCACAAAGCAAAGTAAAATAAGTGATGTTTAATCGTGCCTATTTCTAGAGTAGCGATCGCTCCCCTTTATCAACAAGCTCTGAGAGGATGTTTGAAAAGTCCTCTAGTCGGTATTGAAAAGTTCTAGATCCCCCTAAATCCCCCTTAAAAAGGGGGACTTTGATTCCAGTTCCCCCCTTTTTAAGGGGGGGCTAGGGGGGGATCTAAACGTGCCTAAAATCACAGCAAAACACTTTTCAAACAACCTCTGACTGGGTTGCAAACATCTGCCGATTTCTCGTAACACCTCAGCTAATTTGTATAGAATTAAGTAGAATCAACTTGGCTTGGCTGTTTTATGAATTCCCGCCGTATCCTCAAAGCTGGTGAATCTTATACTTTTAGCCGATATTTTGAATTGCCCTTTACTATTGATGATATTTTAGCGGATTTAAATTGCACTCTTGAAAGGAAGAATCTAACTTTACCCGAATCTTCAGATTTTTTTAATTTACAGTTTTTACAACAGCAGTTGCAGCGTAATTTATCTCATATCGATTTAGTTAATGAAACTGCTAGACGTGAAGCTTTAATTGGCCCAATTTTGTTTGAGGTTTGTAGTTTAACTAATCAACGACTTAATATAGAATATTCTATTGCTATCAACGATTATCTCAAAGGCACTCTCGACTATTATATTGCAGCGCCTCAAAATTTATTAGTCATTGAAGCAAAACAATCAGATTTAGTTAGAGGATTTACTCAACTTGCAATTGAATTAATTGCACTTGACGCATGGACTAAATCTGCATCTGAACTTCTATATGGAGCAGTTACAACAGGTGAAGACTGGCGTTTTGGAGTTTATCATCGTGCAAATCGTCAGGTGACTCAAGACCATAAACGCTATCAAGTTCCACAAGATTTATCGTTACTTGTAAAAATACTTGTAGGGATTATTAATAGTTAATATTTTTCTGAAGTAAGATAAGTGGGCAATAAAAATTAGAAGGTTTTTTATAAACTTTAAATGAATCGGCGGACTGCACGCTTTTACTTAGGGATACTGTTCTTGACTCATTAAAACTTGTCGTTGAAGCACACGATTGGGAAGGTTAAACTGAAGTAACTTTGCAGTCCCTTGACCAATCTGAGTTTTCCCCTCTATTCTTGCACCTTCAAGATAGAAATGTTCGTCCCAAACCTGACGCCGAGGGTTAAACAACGGCACAATTTCTGCTGTAATGGCATCTATAGTCGCAAAATCAGAACCTTTGTGGCGATTGCAAGATAAACATGAAAGTGCCAAATTTTCGATTGTAGTTTCGCCCCCATGCTTTATCGCAATAATATGGTCTACTTCATGGGTATAAATTGAAAAATCTTGGTGAATTAGGCAATATTCACACCGTTCCGAAGCTTTTTTAACGACAAGCTGACGAAGTTCCCGAGAAATTGGATTAGAACTCATGTTAAGCGATCTCGCCTTTTAAAGCTTGCGCCTTGAGTAAAAGCATCAGATGTTCTAATTGCTCGTAAACATCCAATTCTGCCAATTCCATTGCAGTGAGTGTTGTAGAGCGATTTTTTTCTAGTAATTCTTGTAGCTGTCTTTGGGCTGGCGCTGAGACTTTAAAAGCAAGAATTTCTTCTGGCGTTGGACGCTTAATTAAAAAATCAAGAACTTCTTGATAAACTGCTGGAATATCTATAACCTCTGTTTTAACTGTTGGCTGACTAATTGTTTGTATCTTCTCATTTTCCAGGAGTTGCAACAGCAATTCAGGTAACCGATTTTGCAGAGGTTCTAGACGTTGAGCCAACTCATCAGGTATTTGAATAGTTAATTCTGCCATGATTATACTTATTCAAAAAGTGTACTTCACTCTCAATTTTAACAAAATAAATTGCGAAAATTAATTATTTATAATTAATCCAGCTTCTATACTTAAACTTGATAATTCAAGCCAAAATCAAACAGATATACAAGTTGTAAATTTTAAACTCTAGCAATATAATTTGATTTCTTAATTTCCTTGGTTCTTAGATGTAGGGTGCATTGTCGCACAGCACAACGCACCTTGAATTTTTGACGATGACGTACCACCAGCATTAACACACCCTACTGAATTCTGACTCCTGAGTTCTGAGTTCTCAATTCTTCTACTGATATTTTCTTGCGACTACAATACATTACTAAAACTATAAACAATCCCATTCCTGCAAGATATTTAATCGGGTCGGGTATGCTCGGATTAGGCGAAAAGAAGCCTTCGATCGCCCCTGCAATCATCAACATTGGTACAATCCCAAATACTAACTGCACCGCCTGATTACCATAAAATTTCAGTGCATCTCCTCGGCGATATTTACTAGGAAATAAAATTGCTCTTCCTATTAAAAATCCTGCGCCCCCAGCAAAAAATATCGCAGGCAATTCTAAGGAACCATGCGGAAATACAAATGCCCAAAAAGGATACGCTAAATTATTTTGACCAACTAAAGTACCAACGGCACCAATTAATAAACCATTAAATACCATCAAATAGGCTGTGTATATCCCAGCTGTAATCCCACCAGCCACAGCCCCAAAAGACACCGACAAGTTATTAATTGTAATCCCACTGGATGCTAGAGGTTCCATACCAACAATTGAACCCATCCACAATTTATGCTCATCTCGCACCTTGGTAATCAAGCTTTCAGGTACGATTAAGGACATGAAACTAGGATTTTGCCAAGAATACCACCAAGCCACTAGCGCACCCAATAGAAACAACGCCGTAGCCGCAGCAATATATCCAAATGTTTTTTGCACTACAGATGGCAATCCCCAACGGTAAAATTCTATAACTGCCTGCCATTCTTGCCGCCGCGAACCTTGGTAGATTTGCGTATAAGCACGGCTTGTTAAAGATTGTAAACTTTGTATCAAAGTATTGCTGATTTTCTGGGTGCGGGCGCGGGCTAAATCTGCCGTTACCGAACGATACAAGCTTGCTAACTCTCTAATTTCGGCTGCCCGGAGAGACTTCAAGCCTTGTTTTTCTACTTGCTTTAATAAGGCATCCAAACGCTGCCAATTCGGTTCTCGTCGTGCAATCCAACGTTGAATATTCATGAATTTTGGGGACACTGACTTTAACTTAGCTTAAGATAGCCTCAAATTCAGATCCGTACTTTCAAGGGAAATTTGGTATTATGTCTGAAAATTTTGGATCTCCAGGCCACATACAACCACTGAGTATCGGTAACGTTGTCAGTGCAGCTGTGCGATTGTATCGTTCTCATCTCAAGACTTATCTAAATTTAGCTGCGATCGCTCACTTGTGGATTATAGTCCCGATTTATGGCTGGGCAAAATACGCTGCCATTTCTGGATTAATTTCACGTTTGGCTTTTGGAGAATTAGTTTACCAGCCTGAAAGCGTCCAAAGTGCCAACAGTCATATTAATCCTCGTTTGTGGTCATTTTTCAGAGTTGCTTTGCAAGTCGGGTTATCTTTACTGGCAATTTATTTTGGATTAGCGATTGTTGGTTTTATCTTCGCTGGCTTGGTAGGAATAGTTTTTGGAGGGATATTAGGCCGTTCGGGCGTTATAGTCGCAACCACATTGGGAATAATTGTAACTGTGGCGATCGTGCTGTTGGGATTAAGCTGGTTTTATTCACGTTGGATTGTTGCTGAAGTTCCCCTAGCAGTTGAGGAAAATATTAATGGTGGCGAAAGTATTGACAGAAGTTGGGAGTTAACTAAAGCTTCAGTATTTCGCATTCAAGGCGTTGTTTTAGTTGGTTTTATCGTCACATTCCCACTAATAGCTGTATTAAATTATATACCGAGCTTCTTTCTTTTAAAACTTGAGGAAGGCTCTGCTATCTACTCAATTGTGTATATTATTTCTTGGATTGGTAGCTTAATTGGTGGAGTTTTGATCATGCCATTTTGGCAAGCCTTGAAAGCTGTTTTATACTTTGATTTGCGTAGTCGGCGTGAAGGTTTGGGTTTGCAGTTACGACAACCTCCGGCGTAGGATTTTCACTAACTCAATACCTGAATTCAACTTTATTAATTTTTCGTTAGTTCATATATGCGCTTTTTTAATCGCATCTCCTTCCAAACTCCAGAAAGTGTAGAACTAGAATTCACTTTAGCAGGAATCGGCAATCGAGCATTAGCACTGGCGGTTGACTATACAGTGTTAGGTATCAGTTTGCTACTATTTGTGCTTGCCTGGAGTTTCTTCTCAACACAAGTGTTTAATTTTGTCGAAGGCTTGATTACAAATGCTCGGCATATAGGACTTTGGTTAGTAGCAATTTTCTTATTTATTGCCTTTGCAATTTACATTGGTTATTTTGTATTTTTTGAAACTTTATGGTTTGGGCAAACACCTGGAAAACGCATTGCTAAAATTCGCGTAGTTAGAGATGATGGCAGACTCATCGGACTACAGCAAGCAACATTACGTGCTTTATTGCGACCATTTGATGAAACTTTATTTATTGGCGCTTTTTTAATTATGTTGGGTAGCCGCGAAAAGCGCTTGGGTGATATGGCTGCCGGTACAATTGTGATTCAGACCGAACCAGCCAATGCATCAGCCAAATTCACAATTTCAGAGCAAGCAAATAAACTCCACGATGAATTGCTACAAACTGCTAATTTATCCCAATTGTTGCCGGATGATTTCGCTGTGATTCGAGAGTATTTACAACGACGTAGCGCAATGTCTTTAAAAACAAGAGCATCACTATCTTTAAAATTAGCAGAGGAAGTTCAAGCTATTATTAATTTAGAAAAATTGCCAGAAGCTTTTACGCCTGATGTATTTTTAGAAGCTATTTATCTTGTTTATCAACAGCAGGAATTTTAAAGAAGAATACAGAATACAGAACTCAGAATTCAGAATTTTTTTTGTACATTTCTTGAGGTGACAAATCGCTGTCTGTAAAAAGATTGATTCTTGTACAGACGCAATTTATGCTGTAGTTTATATTGTTATCGAAACAATCGGGTCAAAAACCGTACTTCGTCCAAAGTATTTGGAATGGGGTATAAATCCTCGTTACAAAAACGGCCTCCTGCCGACGCTCGCGGACACGGCTTAGCTGCGCTATCCTGCCCTCTGCCTCCTGCCTTCGTTAAAAATAACCCCCCTGACTTCTGTAAATTTACAGTTGTTGGAGGGATGTTTAAATGTTGCAGCAAAAAGTGAATTGATCTCAGTTAACAACTTTTTAGTTAAAATTTGGTTAACAAAAGGTTAATAATTGATTATATTAATGGCAAAGGTTACTGCTTGAGTGGGATGGCGATCGCAAACTCGGCACCTTCTCCCGGTGCTGAAATACACTCAAGTTGACCATCGTGTTTTTTGACAACAATCTGGTAACTAATTGATAAACCCATGCCAGTGCCTTTACCCACAGGTTTGGTAGTGAAAAACGGGTCAAATAAGCGTTTGCGTACTTCCTCAGTCATCCCCGTACCATTGTCAGCAATGCGAATAATTACACAATTGTTTTCGATGAGGGTGCGGATGCGAATTGTGGGAGAAGTCATTACTCCTCTCTTACAAAGTTCCGATGCCTTCTCTTCGAGAGGCTTCGCCAACGGCAACCCCTTCGGGGAACGGAGGAAACCTCCGCTCAGACTTTGCGCTCGGTCGTTAGTCTTTGGTTGAGAGTTGTTTACTAATGGCAAATGATTAATGACAAATGACTCTTCTAACACATCGATCGCATTTGTTAACAGATTCATAAATACCTGATTCATTTGTCCGGCGTGACACACTACTCGTGGCAGGTTGCCGTACTCTTTAATTACTTGGATTTCGGGATGTCCTGGTTTGGCTTTTAAACGATTTTGTAATAGTAGTAAGGTGTTATCCAAACCTTCATGAATGTCTGCTGGTTTCATACCGTCTTCATCAAGACGAGAGAAATTGCGTAAAGATAGGACAATGTGCCGAATGCGTTCGGCTCCTAAGTTAATAGAGTTGAGGATTTTGGGCAAGTCTTGTTTGAGAAAATCTAAATCAATGGTGTGGATTTGTTGCTGAATTTCTGGTGGTACTGGGCAGTAATGTTGGTGATAAAGTTCTATTAAGTACAGCAAATCTTCGATATATCCAGCGGCGTGGCTAATATTGCCATAAATAAAATTGACGGGGTTATTGATTTCGTGGGCAATTCCCGCTACCAACTGTCCCAAACTAGACATTTTTTCAGTGTGAATCAGTTGCGCTTGGGTTTGTTGGAGTTCTAAGAGCGTTGCTTCTAGCTGCTGGGCTTTGTCTTGGGCAGTTTGGGCGGCGATGCGACTTTGATGATAAAGTTTGGCTTGATCGATAGCGATCGCTATTTGATCTGTAACTGCTTGGAGTAATTCTACTTCGTTGTCTAACCAACGCCGAGAGCCATTACAATAACCACAACTAAAAGCACCAATTTCTCCAGATTTGGTATGTACGGGCAGCGACATAAAAGCAGTGAAACCGAAATCATTCAAAAACTGCCGTGCAGTGCCATAGCCCACAGTCTTCACATCATCTATGCAGATGATTTCTTTATTCAAAGTTTTGCTGGCGATGAGTTCAATTTCTGCATTATTTCCTTGCTCCTTCAACAGACATGGTAAAAACGAACTTTTCGCCTCATATACTCTCTCCCAGTAGGGCATCGGGGCATTTTGTCGATACCAAAAGAAGGCGCAGCGGTCTATTTGAAATAAATTGTGAATCTCCCGCACAGCAGTTTCCACAATGTAATTGAGATCTAGAGATGCTCGAATTTGGCCAGAAAGGCGATTGAGTAATGTTTCCCGCTGGACGCTTTCTCTGAGTGCAATTTCTGTTTGTTTGCGCTTGATGCCAATGGCAATTTCTTGGGCGGCAAATTCCAATGATTTAAAAGTTGATTCTGCTAGGGCTTGGCGGGCAAACATCGCTATCACCCCTACAGTTTCATCTTCAACAATCAGCGGATAGCCAGCAAAAGCAACCATACCTTGTCGCTGTACCCACTCTTTGTTAGCTATGTAGGGATCTGTCTGCACGGAGTTAGTGAAGTGAGGTTTGCCTTGTTGGGCAATCGCACCAATTTTTAATTCCCCAACTGGCACGCGTCTATGAGACCCATTAGTATGAGTGTAAATTCCAGAACTGACTTGCAACTCTAGTACATTTTCCTGTTTGTTGAGCGTCCAAATCCGAGCGAAGGCTGCGTCGAGATGTTGAACTAAAGCCTCAGTGCAACCGCGCATCATGTTTTCTAAGGTGTCACTCTTAGTTAGAGCTGCATCCACATCAGCACGAAAATTTGCTAAACGCACGCGTTCTGCTAGTGCTTCTTCTGCTTGTTTGCGGTCAGTGGTGTCATAACAAATACCAACAAAGTTTAAAACATTGCCTAACCCGTCTCTATTAGCAGATGCATTGCTTGTATGCCATCGCCAGCCGCCATTTTTGTGTTTTAGCCGATATTCGATTGGGTCTTGTTTTTCGCCTGTTGTTACAACTGTTTGTAAATAATCTATACACAATTGCACATCGTCAGGATGTAGAAACACTGTAAAGGATTTGCCTTCCACTTCGGCAACCTCATGCCCTAAAATATCAGTCCAGTTCGGAGAAACATAAGAAAATATCCCCTCAACCGTCAACTCAAAAATAATGTTGTTAGCATTTTCGATGATAGTACGAAACTTAGTATTTCTTTCGACCAATGCAGCTTGTACTTTGTCCTCGTTTTCGCGGACAAGAACTATAATTTGTTGCTCTGGTAATGGTAATAATCTAGCTTCAAAGTGACGATTTCCCGATGATAGGGGTAAGCTATATTCAAAACTGACTTCATTTTGAGTTGCCAGCACTTGAGCGATGGCATGGTATAAGCGATCGCCTACACCGCCTAATAAGCATTCTGGTAAATTTTTACTCCGTTCAATTTCTTGTGCAATATACTGACTTGGCATTTTTCCTGGCTGATAATCCAGGATAGTTCCACGAGAATCAATCCGAAAAAACCAGTCGGGAATTACCTGCAAAATAGCTGCCAATTCTGATGTTTTTTGGCGTAACTGTACTTCAGCAGCCTGACTTTTTTTAGTTTCGAGTTTCAGCCGCATCAATAGTTTTGTTAATTCTCTTGCCTGCTTTTTTCCTGTGAATTGAGCTTGTCGATCGAATACTGTTTCATCCTGTTCTATTTGTTCTTGTTTGATGTTGGTTTTGTTAATGTAGCTTTGCACCCTTTTAGGAAACACTTTTGCCTGCCTTCTATGCCTAAATTATTGATGTAAAATTTCTCAAACTAGATTTGTTAAAAAATGTGTATAATATTTCGATCTCAGCCTGGTAATTATCTTAATACTTTATTTGTTTTTGGATATATATTAATTCCTCTTTTTGTGTAAATAAATTAGAGAAATGCTGAAGTTTTGATTAAGACCAACTTCACCGTTTTCCTTGAAATTAAAAGTTTTTTTCCTCAGGAAATTTACTTAACTAGCTTTTTTATATAAATCATTAATAAATTGATATGGATTGCGTAAATTTACGGTTGAAAAATCTAATTGAGCTTCATGAAAACTATATAAGTAGCTCAGTGTTAAAAATCATCGTTATCGAAACAATCGGGTCTAAAACTCGCCTTTTAAGGCGAAAAGTTTTTGGAATGGGGTCTTCGTTACAAAAACGGCCTCCTGCCTTCTACCTTCTTCAACTCTTCATAGAAAATTCACAAATTTCAAGATTTTTATATTAAATCAATAATTATTTTGCTCCGTAAAGCCAGATTTTGGAAATTGTCCTGGTAGCTTCAGGCCGATGAGGGAATGGGGAGTGGGGGAGATGAAGAAGATGGGGAGACGTACAAGCAAAGGAAGAAGAATTACTGCACCTTCTACTGCGTTCCCTATCCTGTTTCTCATACCCAGTCTGTTGTATAGATCCCTGGCGATCGCATTTTGTATGTCCTGAAGCTCAGAGAAATTTATGTTAGGCGGAAACTACTCTATGGAAACAGACAAACTAGCTAGTTTTAAAGAGTATGGTGAATTCATCCTCCGGAAGATAGATTCTGTACCCGAATATCCTTCACAACAAGAAGATTGGGTTCCGGCTAGCCTTGATGATTGTCTGCGTCGTCTGCGAGAAGCGGCAGAAAAAACTGTAGATCTTGCCACTTCGCCTGTGAAAATTGGTGTGATGGGAGAATTCAGCAGCGGCAAAACTTTACTTTTAGGCAGTTTGATTGGATATGCAGATGCTTTGCCAGTAAGTGAAAACCCAACTACAGGTAACGTCACCGCCCTGCACATCATACCCCAAGATGACTTTGCAACTACGCAACTCAGTAATTTTACAGTAGAATATCTTTCCCACGAGGGGGTGCATGAGTGTCTGCGTTTCATGCTGGGAGAAGCCAATAAACGGACAACGGCGGCAGGGCTGCCTCCCATACCAGTGTCAAAGCTTAACTCTGGGAAAGATATTATTGACTGGTGTGAGGAAGCATGGAACAGTTCTAACAATCTCGAACTACGGTATTTATTGAGAGAGTTAGTCTTATTCATTCGGGCTTATCAAGCGTATGGTCAAGTAATGTGTAGCGGACGCTACCAGATTGATGCTACCACTGCCCGCGAAGGGCTACAGCTAGTCGAACAGCCGATGGCTATCCAAACTCTCAGCTTTGAGGATCTACCGCCAGCGCATATTCGGTTACCGAGTCCACCCCAGAGGCTACCAACGAAATTATTACAAAACAGCTTTCCACTGATTCGCCGCGTAGATATTGATGTGAAAATCTCGCGGGAAATTTGGGATGTTACGGGTGCTGCTAAATTTATTCTGATCGATTTTCCCGGCTTGGGCGCTGCTAATTCCGGTGCGAGAGATACCTTTTTGTCACTGCGGGAATTGGCAGAAGTACAGACAATTTTGGTACTGCTCAATGGTAAATCTCCGGGAAGCGATCGCGCTCATAAAATCTTTACGATGATGCAGCAGCAGCGACCAGGACAAGACTTGAAAGATTTAATTCTCGTGGGTGTGGGTCGCTTCGACCAATTACCTTTGGAGAATGAGGGTGGCGAAAGAGAACTCGACCAACTGACTGAAGATCGAGATTTAGACGAGGAAACTGTTTTCCAAAAACTCAAAGTTTTGCAAACCACCATTGATGGCGCCCAGGCGTTTACAACTCAAAAAGACCGCATCGTTTTACTGTCGCCACTATTAGGACTGGCTGATTTAGCGAAACGTTCGAGTCAAGTCAAAGCAGGTTCGCCAGAGTTTTTAGCTAACTTAGACTATCCTGATTATTTAGATAGATCTAAGCGGCTACAAGATAAATGGCGACGCTTAAGCCAAGCATTGTTAGAATCAAATACCCGCAGCTATTTAGGCAGACAATTAGGTTATTTTGCTCAAGATGGTAGTCTGAGTAAGCTCCGAGAATTGATTCAAAATCATGTCGCTACTCATGGTTTAAAGCAATTGTATGAAGATACTAAAAGAGCTGCTGATGTAGTAAGTCAGCAACAAGATCATCTGAAAGATATCTTAGATGAAATTCACGAGCAAGGCATCCCCACAGGAGACAGTCCTGCTTTTCTGGAGTTGCGTTTTGTGGTGGAAAGTTTAGATAAAATCTACAGGAATTTTCAAAAAACTTTAGGAAAAGAACCACTTCAAGACAGACGCGGTGTTGTTGTGAGCGATGTCGTTAAAGACGAACTTACGTTTAAAATACTGAATTGGAGTCAGTGGACTTTACTGTTCAATAAAATCAACAATGGTAGCATTGCTCTAACTGAATCTAAAGGTGCGGCTGGCAAATTATTTGATAGAGGAAATCGCGTTAATACTTCTGTGCCGACAAAGAGCGATGATTTTTATCTAGTATTTGAAAAAACTGTTAAAGAAGTAGAAGAATTTGCCCGCGATCGCATTCGTCAAGCAGTGGTAGATTTGTTGAGTCAATTGTCAAATGAAGTCGCCCCAGAACGCGAACAATTGAAAGCAATTCTCCAACCAGAGATGGAACAAGAAATCGAAACCAAATTTGGTGTAGAAGAAGCCGATTTATTTTATAAGCTCTTACTAGGATGCGACCCCAACGAATGGAAAGAAGCAATCATTTCTGAAATTAGTAACACAGACAAAACCGTTGCACCAGAAAATATTTTTCCCCTAGCGCGTCAAGACGATAAACACAACGTTGGTCAAATCTTCGACTGGGCACCAGAGAAAAGCCAAGGCTTACCCAGATCTATCAATCATCAACTTTTAATACTGCGGCTACGAGATGAAATTACTGCTAGTGCTAGCCTTCATTTAGTGCAATATGTTAGTGAAGTGAATCAGCAAATTAATTCCGAACTAGAAGGCATTTTGGATGGAATTATTCCTAGTTTGCAAAACTTCTCGAAAAAAGAAACATTACTGAGATATTTAACAGCGGGTGATTTTCCAATTGAAATTGCAGTTCCTAGTTGGTTGCAGATTCTTTCAGATATTGCTGGTGTTTTTTACTGAGATGTTTCATTAGATGCAGTTTAAAGCATCGCCCTAAATAAAAAATCAGCATTAAACATAACCATTTGATACTATAATGAACTCTTTTCAATTGAACAACTATACTGATAAACAACAAAAAAGATTTCCGGGATGGTTCGCATTAGATTTTGGGACGTCGAATTCTACAGTTACTCTTTTCGATCCCATTGAAGTACCCATTGCTGAAATTTTACCCAAAGAACAAGAAATTCGATTGCGCGATCGCTTATCGCAATGGCTGAGTTCTCCTGCTTCTGTAGCATTACCAGATGTCAGCGATGATGATTGGGAAAAGTTTATTCTCGAAATTAGTAAAAACCTAGAAGTAGAACCAAGAAAATTAAGCGAAGTTTTTGAAACTGATAACAAAGAACGATTTTTAGAAGCAATTCGCCAAATTGAACTTTGCTTAGGCAATAGCGAAAGATTCCGTCGCGCTGTCAGCAAAAAACTATATCAAATCTATCATGAAGTGTTCCGCGTTCCTACCTTAGAATCGCAAAATCTCATTCCAGTTGTGTTGGATATAGACCGCCGCGAAACAGAAATTCCTAGTGAATCGGAAATTTCTGATTTAGGCAAATTACAACTGCGGATGGGTAGGGAAGCGAGAGATAATCGAAAAAAAGCGATCGCTCAAGGTACAAGCGGTAGTTTAAAGGAAATTATTAGCAGGTTTCATCATTCACCAAAACGCTATTTTGGTCAAGAGCGATCGTTTTCAGTTAATTTGGATGGCAAGGAAGAAACAATTACCGCAAAAGAATTAATTCAATCTGCTTGGGCGCATTTAATAAAGTTAACTGAAGACTACCGCCAACGGGCGCGACGCAGATTTTCTGAAGGGGATTTGTTAACAGCAGTTGTTACCTATCCAACAGTCGCCCCGCCTGTTGTTCGCAAGGAAGTTAAAGAATTAGTCGAACAGTTGGCAATTGATGATGTCCAAACTGCTTATGATGAAGCTGTTTCTGTGGCGATATTCTTTTTGTGGCGAGAATTTGGTGGTAATCTGAATATTGGTATCGAATCCTTCAAAACTCGTTGTCGCCAAACTGGAAATAAATGGTCGCAAAATGTCCTCGTTTTGGATATCGGCGGCGGTACCACAGATTTAGCTTTAATAGAATTAACTCTGGAAGATAAAACCCCAACTTTTGCTAATGATGAAGACCGCGGTTTAGGAGGACGTTATTACAAATTGACTCCTAAGCTATTAGGTTCGTCCGGTCATTTACAGCTAGGTGGTGAATTAATTACACTGCGAATTTTTCGACTTTTGAAAGTTGCGATCGCTGACTTTGTATTAACAGCAGTCACCACAGGTAATATTGAAAGCGAAAAGTTAGAAGATTTAATTAACTCGGAATTAAACGAGCGTTTTTTAGAACAAGGCAAATTCAAAACTGGCAGTCTTTTAAAATGTTTGGACAAGGAAAATCCAGAAGGTGATGTCGCTTATAAAGATGCTTTAGATATTGCTGAAAAAGTATTACCTACTCGTTGGCAACAAGCACCACAACGCCTACAAACATTTTATCTGCTGTGGGATTATGCAGAAGCAGCTAAACTAAAACTTGGACAAAAAGCACCCAATAATAATTCTCTACTAACCTTTACGCTTTCCGAACAAGAAATTTCCGAACTCCTCAGCCAAAGTGCTATTAAATTCCCAGTTAAAGACCCAAATAACATCTGCGTCACTCTAGACAATCGGCAATTTCAACGAGCCGCAGTTTCCGGAATTAAAGAAGCGATCGGCATTGCTAAAGGATTAATGGAAAGCCGTTTGCGTCCTGAGAATCTTACCAAATATTTTTGGAATTCTCAAAAAGTTGATTGGTTAATCTTATCTGGTAAAACTTGCAACCTTGATTTAGTGCAACGCCAAATCTATCAAGAATTCAGCAAGTCTCCGTATTTTGTTTGGAATCCAGAACGTATTACATTTGTCCTTGAATTTACTAAATTAGCTACCTCCGCCGGTGCTTGCTATGCCGAAAAATTACGCCGATTGAGATTCGATCCAGAAGAATCTAAAACCTTACTGCGTAAGGGAGCCAATCAGTTAGAAATTGATGTAAAAAATCTATTTTATTATTTGCCCTGTAACTTCAAACGTAAAACTCAAAGCAACGATTTATTGACTATATTCCGAGCCGGACAAGAACTTTATCAACTAGCACCTTGGGAGACTGTCGCCAAAGTCCGTACTCCTTGGCAAGGGATACAATTAACTAATATTATCTACCGCCAAGATTACGAAGAAGGAGATTTACGGCTTTGGGGTAGCTTCGACGGTAAAAACCTGATGAATAAGTTAGGAATGGAAGAAGCAGCATTTCTCAAAAAAATCAAAATTCAGTTTGAAATTGACCAAACGCTTGAATTTAAGGTTTTACTTTGTCAAGGAAATCCCCATTATTTAATTGACATTCCTGGCATTGATTTAGGAAATCTAATTTCAGAAAGTTCAGCGCTATTTGCTGATGGTACATTAAAGTGGAATATTGCTATAGAACGCCCCAATAAAGACTTAAATGATGGTGATATTGCAGTTAATGTGATCGAATCTGCAACTGTGGATCGAGCAGATGCTTATCATCTAGTATTTGAAGTTGGAAATAGCGATCGCTCTTTCCAAGAATTTCACTATTTGGATGATAGCGCAGCACAATCAGGAATCGGATTAATTAGTAATCCCTTACCTCCTTTCCCAAAAACTGGCCAGCATACCTTTTATATTTATCAAACAGACGCCGAAACCCAAACGAAAAAATGGATACGAATTGGCGCACTCAGCAAACCAGACATTACAACAGATTATCCTTGTCAATATCGTGTGACTCTCGATAATCAAGGTATTTTACGGATGCACGCAGGTGAAGTACCTTATTGGAGATCGACAAATCAAGAATGTCTCAAAGAAGAAGGATGCGTTTATATTGCTGAATTAGAATTACAACCTAATGAAGTTGATAAAGAACGCGATCCATTTTGCGGTATACATTAGAATTACTTCACGCAGAGACGCAGAGACGCAAAGAGTTTTGTTGAGGCCTTACATCCTAGTGTGAGATAGAAAAAATCTCCTCTTTCTCTCCGCGCCTCTGCGCCTCTGCGTGAGATAAAAAGGTAATCTTCATGCA
The DNA here is from genome assembly GCA_034530875.2 of Nostoc sp. DedSLP01. Taxonomy (GTDB): domain Bacteria; phylum Cyanobacteriota; class Cyanobacteriia; order Cyanobacteriales; family Nostocaceae; genus Nostoc. Next base: position 46,106 of record JAVRCJ020000026.1, on the reverse strand, counting down.
ACATTTCCGTCAATTATTAGAAATACAAAACTCCCAACTAGGCCAATTATTGCGGTTTACTCTCTCCGGACTCGAAGCTACTTTAAATCACGCTCGTGCAGAATTTCCACTAGATCCAGGAGTCAAGTTATGCGATGAATTATTGCAAGAACTTCATAATTTATTGCAACCTGCGCCTACACCTTTACACCGAGATATTGGTTGGGAAGATACGATTATCTCTCCCCAAAATACATTAAAACTCAATCATCTAAGGGAAGCTTTTGATTCTGATTCAGAACTTAATTTCTATCTCGGTAATTCCCAATTACAAAGTAAAACTGACTCAGATTTGTGGAATGAAATTCAACGCAAGCTGCTAAGAATACCAGAAGAATTGGGTGCGTTGTGGCGACAGCGCAGCTTAGATATGGCTCAAGAAGTCGGCGCGATCGCTGATAGTTCTAATCTCTATCAACTTCCTTTTATCCGCGATGAAATTATCTATCCTGGACTGAGTGGTTCTGTTCAAACTCAAGGATTAAGTTTATCTCAGCAAGCACTTTTAAATTCTCAAACTTCCCAAGTTAATGAATCCGATTTAGCAGTCGGATTCCTATTTTTATATATCAAATTTCTGGAAATAGAACCAGATTTATATCACGCTTTAAAGAGTCTTTGTAGCTTCGATATCATCTCGTTACACTCTAAATCAGAACAGCGGCATCAATACATTAATGCTTTAAGCGATCGCTGTCAACGCACCCAAAAAGCTGAAGACAATGCCGATCCCGTGTCTATTTTGCGTGCTTGGATTGATATGGATGAAGCAATACACTCTTTGGTATTTCTACCCCCAGCCGATCGCTATTCTTGGTGGGGTAAGCTACAATCCGAATCGCGCCGTATCCTCAAAAAAGCCGCCGATAGAGCGATTAATGAAGGTTATGAAGTCCGAATTCGCCAATTATCAGGACTTTATGCAGATATCTGCGCCTCATCTAAAGATGACTTACAACTAGATTTTGGCGGAACTCCTGGGGAAGTATTAACTTGTCTGCGAGTATATACACGAATCAACCACGAAGAATCCCCAGGTCGTGTAATATTTCGCTCATCGCGCTAGTTACTGGCGATTTATTCACTCTGAAATTGTGTCCTGTGCCTTGCGCCCCATTGTTTTTGGCCAGAAGACGACTTTGATTAATCATTAGTCATCAGTTATCCGTATTTACTAATGACTAATGACTAAATTTATAAAATGCCCCAGAAGTGTAAAATCCCCTGACCAGAAAACGCTTCAACTAGAATGGCAGCTAAAAAACCAATCATCGCAAAACGACCGTTCCAGTTTTCACTCTGAGGAGTAAAGCCCCAGCGTAAAGCATTAGGATCTTGTGAAACCGAAGGCGTAGTCTTGTTAGCGTTTGACATAATTAACACTCCGAGCTTCTATGCTGTGACAGTTAGAACCTTACGTTAAGTAATGTAACAGATTTTTACGAAATTGCAACATAAATTACATAATTAGTTAGCCAAGAGTTATTACGGATGCGTAGTTTTTGTGGTATGTTGGCGATCGCTAAAATTCCACTCGCACAATGAAGAATTCGCAACAACAAAGGTTGGTAGGGTGCAGAACGGGCCATAAAATTTAGCCTCACGAAATCACTTCAAAAATTTTAACCAGTAAAGATAAAATTATTCTTGCTTATCTATTTCTATGTTTTAATAGCAAATGCCAAACTAAAATATGGCAAAACTAAATGCTTAAAAGCCCTCTGCGATATCCTGGTGGCAAGTCAAAAGCCATAAATCAAATAGTAGAATATTTACCAGATGATTTCTCTGAATTTCGAGAACCTTTTGTCGGCGGTGGTTCGGTATTTATTTATTTAAAACAAAAATTTCCTGATATCAAAATTTGGATTAACGATTTAAACCGCGAACTATTCTTATTTTGGAAGTTTGCCCAATCTGATATAGCTCACTTAGTTAAAGAAATTCGCCATATTAAAGCCAAATACAGAGATGGTAAATTATTATATACAGAATTAACTAATATAGACATCGAAAAATTATCTGATTTTGAAAGAGCAGTCCGATTTTTTGTTCTTAATAGAATTACCTTTAGCGGTACTGTAGAATCAGGCGGTTTTTCTCAAGAAGCTTTTCATAAACGCTTTACTGACTCCTCAATAGAACGGCTAGAAAAATTAGAATCTATTTTGGCAAAAAATGTCGAAATTACTAACTTAGATTACAGTTATCTCTTACAAAAAGAAGGAAAAAAAATATTTTTGTTCTTAGACCCGCCATACTTTAGCCCTACAAAATCAAAACTATATGGCAAAGATGGTGACTTGCACACTTCATTTCAACATCAAAGATTTGCCGAACTTTTACAACAATGCCATCATCCCTGGCTAATTACTTACGATGATTCACCACAAATTCGAGAAAATTTTCAATGGGCTAACATTTCCGAGTGGGAATTGCAATATGGCATGAATAACTATAAACAGAGTAGTGCTGCTAAGGGGAAAGAGTTATTTATTACTAATTACAAAATTCAACCTGATTTGAAGAAAAAATTACAAAATAAAAATCTTATTAATCCAGGTTTAAACTTAAGCCTTGAACTTTGATCGAAGCCAATTTTCCGGTAGTATAGCTCCCATGTCCTCCAAGGTAGCTACATCCTAAACATACAAAAACCCTAGCTATGACAACTTCCCCAATCCCTGTACAAGAATCATATTATGTCTTGCTACAACAATTAATAGATGGCCAATCATTGTCGCGTACTCAAGCTGCTGAATTGATGCAAGGTTGGCTCAGTGAAGCCGTTCCTCCAGAATTATCGGGAGCAATTTTAACAGCGCTGAACTTTAAAGGCGTTTCTGCCGACGAGTTAACCGGTATGGCTGAAGTATTACAATCGCAATCAAAGCTGGGGACTGGGGACTGGGGACTGGGGACTGGGGAAAAATCCACCCAATCCCCAATTCTTAATCACCAATCTGTAATTGATACCTGCGGCACTGGTGGAGATGGTTCGTCAACTTTTAATATTTCGACGGCGGTTGCCTTTGTTGCCGCTGCCTATGGTGTACCTGTTGCTAAACATGGGAATCGTTCAGCCTCAAGTCTTACGGGAAGCGCCGATGTTTTGGAAGCCTTGGGCGTAAATTTGAGCGCCCCTAGTGAAAAGGTACAAGCTGCTTTACACGAAGTGGGAATTACTTTCTTGTTTGCTCCTGGTTGGCATCCAGCACTCAAAGCAGTTGCACCCTTACGGCGGACTCTCAGAGTGCGAACAGTGTTTAATTTACTGGGGCCGTTGGTAAATCCCTTGCGTCCAACTGGGCAAGTGGTGGGGTTATTTACACCGAAACTTTTGGCAACTGTTGCCCAAGCTTTACATAATTTGGGCAAGGAAAGAGCAATTGTGCTGCACGGGCGAGAAAAACTTGATGAGGCTGGGTTAGGAGATGTAACTGACTTGGCAGTTTTATCAGAGGGAGAAGTGCAGTTAACTACTATTAATCCTCTGGAGTTGGATGTCACACCTGCTCCTATAGGTATGCTTCGGGGTGGCGATGTGCAAGAGAATGCCGAAATTTTGAAGGCTGTACTCCAAGGCAAAGGAACTCAAGCGCAACAGGATGCGGTTGCTTTAAACGCGTCGCTGGCGCTGCAAGTCGCGGGGGCGGTACCGTTCCTGAATCATACCCAAGCTATTAAAATCGCTAAGGATATCCTGCAAAGCGGGGCGGCTTGGACGAAGTTGGAGCAGTTAGTTCAATTTCTGGGGAATTGACTTGCGATCGCAGTTGCGGGCGGAACTCTACCACATTTCGTTTAATTGTGACATCGTAATTGCCAAAAAAGTCATGTCCCAAAAGTCCAGTTTCGAGTTCCGTACCAGCGATCGCTACCGGTACTCGATTCACCCTCAGCCCGCCAAGTGCCATTGACTCAACATAGCCCACAGGAAATTCTACAGCCCTAGAACTGGCGGTGTTTGCCTTGGCTCTGCCTATTGGCACTATTCCCAAGGCATTTGCGATTTCTTGAGTGATCACAGTACCACTGGCTCCGGTATCTACAATCATCTCAAACTTTCGCTGACCGTTGAAAGTTACTTCTACAATTGGCGTACCACCAGCCCGCCTTTTAATCGGCGCTGTAAACACGAGTGGATCTGGAATTACCACTGCTGAAGAAGATATCTCTGGATCTTGTGGTAATACTTTTTTTTCTACAGGAATCGGTAGAGGTGAAGCGAACTTTGGTGTAGTTCCTGTTTGGGGAACCACAACTACTATTTTTTGAGGTTCCTGAACTGGTGCGGGGCGAGGATTGGCTTTTTGTTTAGCGTATTTGATTTGGCGCTGATATTCTGTGATTTTCGATTGAGCAAAGGCAAATTCTGGAGTTTGTCGCTGTACTTTTTGCATCAAAGCGATCGCATCTTGGTATTGACTGGCGACCAAATTCCAATCATCAGCAGATTGAGCAGATTGGCTGATACTCCAAGCACTGACAGCTTTATCTAACCCCAGTTCAAAAACGCTTGGTTCAGTTTCAGATGGCTCTGGTGGCTGCGTAGGAGTAGGTCTTGGTGTTGCAGGTTCGGCGATGGTAGGCTTTACCGATGCCAAATCACCAACTGGCGCGGATTGCTCAGTGCCAGTAGTCGTAGTGTTTCGTTTGTCTTCACTACAGGCAACAGTCAAAACCGTTAGAGCGCTGAATGCAAAAATTAGGGTTACACGGGATAAAAGCATAATTAATATTAACTGCCCAAGCTTCTGCAAATCCACTCTCGCGTACCTATTTAAAGATTTTAAGTAAAAGCCAACAAACAATAAGGAACAGAAAATTTTAATTTTTTATTAACAACTCGAAAACTTTTAATAGCTCAACTCATGAGATAATCGAGGATCGCAGTCTTGAAAATTGGAGATGGGAGCAAAGGAAAAGTGGCGGCAGTCTGTCCCCTTGCATTTTTCCCCTTTCCCCTTTCCCCTTTTCCCCTTTCCCAATCTCTCGCCTATGCCCCTATCTGACGCAATACCAGCTTTACTTGTCCTAGCAGATGGAACCACTTATCGCGGTTGGTCTTTTGGCGCTACGGGAACCGCGATCGGAGAAGTGGTATTCAACACTGGCATGACTGGGTACCAAGAAGTACTGACCGACCCTAGTTATTGCGGACAGATTGTGATTTTTACTTATCCCGAATTAGGGAACACTGGCGTCAATCCTGAGGATGAAGAATCAGTCCGACCCCAAGTGCGGGGTGCGATCGCTCGTAATATTTGTCAGCGGCCAAGTAACTGGCGATCGACACAATCCTTACCTGACTACCTTAAACACTACCAAATTCCAGCTATCTATGGCATCGATACCCGCGCCCTCACCCGCAAAATTCGGATGTTCGGAGCTATGAACGGTGGTATTTCTACAGCTATTTTAGATGAGGCCGAATTGTTAGAGCAGGTGCAGGCAGCTCCAAACATGGCGGGATTAAACCTGGTTCGTGAAGTAACGACGCCAACAATTTATGAATGGTCAGATCCCACAATTCCAGCCTGGGAATTTAATCCAGAAACTGCCAACAACATTGACAAGCCCTTTACCGTTGTTGCCCTTGACTTTGGCATCAAACGCAATATTTTGCGTCGGTTAGCAAGTTATGGTTGTCGGGTGATTGTTGTACCTGCTGATACGCCACCAGAGGAAATTCTCAACTGCAATCCTGATGGTGTCTTTCTTTCTAACGGGCCTGGCGACCCTGCTGCCGTTACCGAAGGAATTGCAACTACCAAAGCGTTGCTGTTGAGTCAAAAACCCATATTTGGGATTTGTATGGGGCATCAAATTTTGGGTCATGCTTTGGGAGCAGAAACCTATAAACTCAAATTTGGTCATCGTGGTTTAAACCAGCCTGCGGGTTTACAACAAAAGGTAGAAATTACCAGTCAAAACCATAGTTTTGCCATTGACCCAGATTCTTTACCTGCGGCAGTTGTGGAAGTTAGCCACCTGAATTTAAACGATCGCACCGTAGCCGGGGTACGCCACAAGTCTCTGCCCATATTCTCCGTACAGTATCACCCAGAAGCCAGCCCCGGTCCTCACGATGCTGATTACTTGTTTGAGCAATTTGTTCAAGCTATGCGGAGGGCACGTCAAAGTGATGGGAATTAGGGAATGGGGAGATGGCTTCGCCTTGGGGAAAGGGGCAAGGGGCAAAGGGGAAAGGGAATAAACCCTACCTTTTCCCTTTTACCTTTCACCTTTTCCCTAGCCGAAGGGTTTTGCTCCAACAGATTGTAGACAACTCGCTCAAAAACCATCTATACTTGAGCGTTCACTTAAACTTATGAGGAGGGAATTATTGCTGAGCCACTGAATCTAACCGTGAGCCTGAGGGGCACTCGTGAAATCCGGGATAACTGTCAGCTATTCCGCCTCACAGGTTTGTTAGATGCCTTTTCTGAGCCGACATTTCGCAAGGTACTTGAGAGCAAGATTGAGGAAGGTCCTAAGCATATTATTTTGGATCTCTCACAAATCGATTTTATTGATAGCTCTGGCTTGGGTGCTCTGGTGCAGGCAGCCAAGAAAGCTCAAAACGCTAATGGCACTTTGCAAATTGTCACAAATGCCCGGGTAACTCAAACGGTCAAGCTTGTTCGCCTAGAGAAGTTTCTCTCTTTGCAAAAATCAGTTGAAGAGGCTTTAGAAAACGTCAAGTAGTCTCGATCGCTCGACCTCTTGAGATGAGCTTAGCTATCCACATTCAACACGGGGTAGCTAAATTTATAAAACTTCTGGCAAAAACCTCTCTCCTTGTGGGAGAGGCGCTAAGCCAGTTGAACTTTTATATTTAAAACTGACTAAGATTAAGCGTCAATATTAATTACAGGCAGCCAATTTTTAGCGGATGTTTGTCAAGTATACAAGTATAAATATTTAGCTCGATCCCCTGAATCACCATTGAAAAACAGACAGTTAGATTCTCGAAGCCGCCCTTATTCAGGGAAATTAAGGGTATATTTAAATCATTAGTGTATCATCAGAAACTTTTCAAATACCTTTAATATCGTGTAAGTGTTGGCGAGTATTTTGTATAAAACTATAGTCAAGGTAAAGATTTAGTAAATACAAAGTCAGCAGATTTATCTGTATCTAAATTTTACTTGGTATTGTATGCTTAAGGATCGTTGCCTAGTCGGCAAACATGGCAACATAGTCAATTTTCAGGCAAGCTAGGATGTCAAAATTTTATCTTATTTTAAGGTGCAGACAGCGATCGATACACCAAATTCCGTTGCGAGAAGGATGACATCAGGGCAATCTAAAATGCGAAGTTTTAATCAAAAAGATAAAATTTAGTCAGTAATTTTGATAGTGTTGATTATGCTAGGTAGACGATCGTGGCATACTTCAAAAAAATCTCTCTTTGCGAATAATGCCTGCCAAATTGAGCCGAGTTAGGAATGATTTATTTGTGAACTCACAGGAGGAAGGGCTATTAGCTCGACAAGATGAAGATCCCAAACAGAGTTTATCCTGGACTCAAGCACTCTTGTTAACCACAGCGCCATTATCCCAACAGATTTCTCTTTCAGAAGTACAACAAATTTCTCCCACAGCTTTAGCGTACTTGGGAGATGCAATTTATGAAGTGTATGTTAGAATGTTTTATCTGATGCCTCTACAGCGACCAGATACTTACCATCGTCTGGTAGTGGCACAGGTAAGAGCAGAAACACAAGCGCTACATTTGCGATCGCTGACTCCTCATCTGAGGGAGACCGAATTAGAAATTGTCCGCCGCGGTCGAAACGCTGCCACAGGACGGCCTAAGCGTCTCGATCCCGAAATTTATCAACAGGCAACTAGTCTAGAAACGTTAATTGGCTACCTGTATCTCACCGATTACCAGCGCCTAACCGAACTGTTGGAAATACTCCATCTTGAAAAATAGTGAGAACTCAATTTCACAATTATCAAAACAGTAAATTAGGTCTGGTCAATCGAGCTCGTCAGGATGCCCATTATTAAGCTATATCCTAAAACTAAAATGTCCAATAAACCCAGAAAAATCAAGACTTCTAGCGAACCTAATCGCGGGCAACCAGTAAAACTTCAGGGTAAGCGTGTTGTTACTAATCCGATTCGCAATCCCAGAAAAAAAATAGATATCAACCCCATCTCTAGCAACCCCCGCCCGCAAAATAATAACTTCTCACACCCGTCTCCATCCCCAAAACCAGCAGAAGAGAGCGATTTAATCTACGGCCGTCATCCTGTATTGAGTGCGTTGCAAAATCAGCGCGGTCTCAACCGCATCTGGATTACTAGCCGTCTGCGCTACGATCCCAACTTCCACCATTTGCTGTTGCAAGCCAAAGAAAATGGCACAGTTATTGACGAAGTTGAACCCAAGCGCTTAGATCAAATCACTAATGGATCTAATCATCAAGGTGTGGCGGCACAAATTGCTCCCTACGCCTATATCGAATTGCCGGATCTGATTGAAAAAGCAAAATCTGTCACCGATCCCGTAATTGTGGTAGCTGATGGAATTACCGATCCCCACAACTTGGGAGCAATTATTCGCACTGCCGAAGCAATCGGCGCTCAAGGATTAGTCATACCCCAAAGAAGGGCTTCTGGGATCACTTCTACTGTCGTCAAAGTTGCAGCAGGTGCTTTAGAAAATTTTTCTGTAGCCAGAGTTGTTAACCTCAGTCGCGCCTTAGAAGAATTAAAAACAGCTGGGTTTTGGATTTACGGTACTGCTGCAACTGGCAGCGAACCCTTACACACAGTCAATTTTAGCGGCCCGATCGCTTTGGTAATTGGTTCTGAAGGTGAAGGGTTGAGTATGTTGACTCAACGCTCCTGTGATGTATTAGTATCAATTCCCTTACAAGGCAAAACTCCTAGCCTCAATGCTTCGGTTGCAGCAGGTATGGCACTTTATGAAATTTATCGCCAGCGATCGCTAAATACGCTGCATTTAGATAAATTACAAAAAATCTCTTTGAAAAAATAGCGTAAAAGAGTATAAAGAAATGTAAATGAAAATCAAGTAACATATCCTTTAACACCCTGTAGCACGTTTATTAATCGGCGAAAACCATGAAAACCATTTGGCATACTCTCAAGGAAGGGTTGATTAACACGTTCGACTACCTCGGCTTGGCTTGGTGGGTAGAAATTGTAACCCAGAATCCCCGTTGCACCTACTACTTCGGCCCATTTCTGAGTTCTTCCGAAGCAAGATTAGCCAGCAGTGGATACATCGAAGACTTGGAAATCGAAGGAGCGCAAGGAATTGTTGTAAACATCAAACGTTGCAAACCCAGTAATTTAACAATTGCTGATGACTTGGGGGAAAGATTTGACCGCAAAGTACAGCCTGCCTTTGGCGGTCAAATTTAATTTAGGCAGAATTAAGAGGACACAGGGACGCAAAGATGCGGCTATGCAAAAATGCGACGATGTAGGAATATGAAAACGCGGGGGCATGGGAACACCGAGAATTTTTTCACCATGTCACCGCGTTTCCCCTTATTCGTGTCTTCTTTGACCACATTAGCGAATCTCCTCTGATTCGCATCTTCTTTCCCTGCTTCACATCTCCTCTTTCACTGCGCCATCTTTCCTATTACCTGGGGATATTCTTCGAGCCAACGGTCAATATCATTTAGCACCAGTTGAGGAACTTCCCACGGAAAAAGATGAGCAGTATTAGGGTAGCAATGCCATTGACAATTGTTGAGGTATCGGGCTGTTTCCAAGCTGGAATCAACAGTAATGTGACGGTCTTGGACGCCAGCAAGCACCAAACTCGGACATTGAATTTGTGGTAAGTCTAAAAGCCTGTCATACCCTGCTTGAATTGCGCTGTAAAGGGCGCGAGTAGCAGCACGAGAGGTTTGCAAATACGCTGGTACTGCTTCGGTGGCAATGTAGCTATAACTTGTAGATGTATGTTGTTGGATTAAGTAGCGAAAAAGCGATCGCTTACCAAAAGTTTCAATATTCCACTGCCAACTCGGTTTTATATAGTTGAGTAGACCAGCAACACCAGTATATAAATTATCTTGCCAACTGATGGGAGGATGGCTACCACGGGGTTTTGCGGCTGTCGCTACCAAAATCAGACCTGTAATGCGCTGTGGCAAACGCAATGCCAATTCCATTGCTAGAATACCCCCAAGCGACCATCCCAATACTAGGCACTTTTCAATTTTAAAGTGGTCTAGCAACGCTTCTAAATCGGTTAAATGGTCATTCATATCAAAATTTCCATTCCAGCGACTTTTGCCGTATCCACGTAAATCTGGGGCAAAAGTTTGGTAGCGTTTTGATAAATGATTGGTAAACACAGAAAGACTGCGACCAGAACCAGGATGACCGTGTAAGGCTAAGATGGGAAATCCTTGGCCTTGGATGTAGACGTTAAGATTTGCAGCAGTATTATAAATGTGGCGATCGCTCATTACTCAAATTGTACTTAGTGAAGTTAAAAACTAACTTATATAGCAATCCTATTTGATTTCTAAACTACTAGTGGAGGGAGGGAGTAGGGAATGGGGAGTGGGGAGTAGATTTATTTGTAACTCATTTAGGATTGCTATACACTTTTTAATTAGTTTAAGAAATCGGTTCAAAAACCATTTGGGGAATCAACGCTTCATCTTGTAATTGCCCAACACCTAAAAATCTATTCTCTTCATCATAAACTCGCACAATTTTAGCAACATCAAAAGTTAGAGAAATTCGCTGACCTTGACACCATTTTTTAGCAGATGTTGGCGGTAAAGTCACAGATGATAAATGTTGTAAAGCTGCATCAACAGAAACGGGTTGAAATGTTCCGGTTTGCAGTTGTGTTTCCAAGTCTGTCAACGTGAGACTATCGCTTAAATGGAAACCACTACTTTCGGTACGAATTAAAGCTGCAAGGGTGCCACCAGTTTCTAAAATTGCACCCAAGTCACGAGCGATCGCTCTTATATATGTACCACTGCCACAGGCGATCGCCACATCCAATTCTGGAAAATCTCCTTCGCGCCAGTCCAAAATTTCTATATGAAAAACTTCCACTGTCCGCACTGGAACGTCCACCGTTTTACCTTGACGCGCTAAGTCGTAGAGACGTTTTCCATCCACTTGAATTGCGCTGTAACTTGGCGGTATTTGCTCTATTTTGCCTTCAAATTTTGATAGCGCAGTTTTCACTTGTGCCAAACTCAATCCAGCACAAGCTTGAGAATTAATAATTTCGCCTTGTAAATCATCGGTTGTGGTACGCACCCCCAGGCGAATGGTAGCTTTATAAGCTTTATTTTCTGGTAGATATTGTAATAGTCTTGTAGCCTTACCAAAGGCGATGGGTAACACTCCGGTAGCTGCTGGGTCTAGAGTTCCTGCATGTCCCACACGTTTGAGGCGCAGCAATTTTCGCACTCGCGCCACACAGTCGTGGGAAGTCCAGTCGAATGGTTTGTTTAAGTTGAGAAAACCTTGAAGTAACACAAAATCAATACTTCCATTTTTTAAAGTTTATTTATCTGAAGAAGATATAAAAACCTGAGATCGAGCCGAGTCTTATCCGCAAATATCAGGTTGCCATTTATAAGTTTAAATACATAAAACTATAAATAGAGAAAATTCAGATACCAACTTCTGATTTTAGTCGCGTACAAGCTAGGGTAACACAGCTGTGCTAACCTAAAAATTGCTTATCTTAATATTAAAACCCCTTATTATATCATGAGTCAGCGCTATTGCAATTTTACGAACATCAATCAAATAAAAAAAACAATCTTCACTACTACATTTCTTCTTTGCTCTATTTTAATTGTGAGTTGCGATGAATCTGGGAAGAGTGCTTCTCAACAAAATCAATCTCAACATGAAAATACAGCAATAACGAACCAAAGTAATTCTAAATCTACTTCAGCAAATAAAGCAAATCTCGATAATCAAAAACCAACTAATAATTCCGTAGCATCCGAACAGACAGCTATTAAAAATGATAATCCCTCTTTTGGCACTATCAAAGACATGCAAAATGGGGACTTAAAATGCTATGTCACTCTTGCCGATCGCAATGGCAAATTATATGAAAGTATTGGTGCAACCTTTGATGTTTGCGAACCAGATAAATACGTCAACAAGAATGTAAATTTATTTTACGATCTCGAAAATGTCAATGATTGTCAAAGTGCTGAACCTTGTGGAAAAACAAAACAAGAATGGCTAATTAATAAAATCGAAATTCGAGATTAAAAATTACAAAATCCGATCGTGAATTTCAATCCCGAATTCTTACGATGGTGATATTTGACCAAGGGAAAATACCTTTGGTAAGGTAACTGTAACTTTAGTTCCTTGTCCTACTTGACTGGATAAACTGATATTACCGCCATGTAACTCGACGCAAGCTTTGACGATCGCCAGCCCTAAACCCGTGCCAGGAATTGTATCAACGTTACTTGCACGACTGAAAGATTGAAATAAATTTCCTTGGTCGGCGAGTGGGATACCAATTCCTTCATCTTGGATGTAAAAAATGATTTCTGATTCTTTACCAATTAGATGTAACTCTACATTACCTCCATCTGGAGAATACTTAATTGCATTAGATATTAAATTACTAAAAATTTGCTGTAAAAGTCCGCGATCGCCCCAAAAGTCATGATAATTTCCAGTAATCTTGAAAATCAATTCGTGGCGATCGCCTGCTAGTTCTCGTTCTTGTTCTATCAAATCGGAAAAAAATTGTAATAAATCAAGCGGTATTGGCTTGAGTTTCGGTTTTTCGGCTTCAAATTGATTCACCAAAAGCATATTATCCACGAGTTTGGACATATACCTGGCTTTGTGTTCGATAATTCCCAAAAATTTCTGCTGTTTCGATTCATCAAGTTGCTGGCTATGTTTTACTAAAGTTGATGCAGCAGCCAAAATTGAAGTTAAGGGCGTTCGGTACTCATGGGAAACCGTGCCAATAATTTTGGATTTAAATGCATTGAGTTGCTTTTCTTTAGCCAGGGCTGCTTGAGTTTGGGCTAGCAATTCCGCTTGTTGGATGGCGATGGCTAGTTGTACCGATACTTCATTCAGCATCAGGGCATCATCAGCTTGCCACTGTCGTTCGTAAGAATTATGGTGAGCAATCAACAAACCCCAAAGCTTAGGAGTTGGGTTGCCATTGTTGCTGAGATTAATCGGAACCACCAAATTTGATTTAGTGTTAAATTGCTCTCTCAGGCTCAGACAATTACACAAGCCAAGCTCGTATATTTGAGGGATTGGGGATTGGGGATTAGGGATTGGGGGTTGGAAATAAGACGCGGGGACGCGGGGACGTGGGGACGCAGTGAAAGGAGAAGACACGGCCATCGGCAGACGCACTGATGCAGGGAAAAAATTCTCCGTGTCCCCCGAAGTTCTGAGCAGCGGAAGCCGCCGCTCAGACTCCTCTCCGTGTCCCCGCGTCCCCGTGTCCTCTTTGTCCCCAGTCCCTAAGCCATCGCACACAGCTACAGTCCGGTATGGTTCAACTGAGGAGGCAACTATCTTACCTTCTTTATCTTGTGCGAATTGATATACCATCACGCGATCGCACTTTAGAAGTTGCTGCACCTCCGCTACAGCCGTATTCAAAATTTGCTCTAGGTCGAGAGACTGGCGAATTCTCAAAGCAGTTGTCGCAATTAAACGCTGTCGCTCCTGAGTTTTACTGAGTTGAGCTTGTAAGCACAATTGCTTGATGGCATTGCGGACTGCTAGTTGCAGTACATCTTGTGTCAGATGTTGCTTGACTAAATAATCCAGGGCACCTCGTTTCATTGCTTGTACAGCAACTTCTTCATCACCGCGCCCTGTCAACATAATTACAGGTACAGAAGTCTGAAATATTTCCTCCTGCATCCGATCGAAAAGCTCTAATCCACTTCGATCGGGCAGACAATAATCGAGCAGAATCACATCGCAGTGTGTTTTTTGACACAAGGCGAATCCTTCTTCTGCACAGTCAGCCTCTAAAATCTGATAGGACTGGTGCGGATCTTTTAAGAGATATCGACGATAGATTTTTCGATCTGCTGCACAATCATCGATGATGAGTAGCGTCCATGTGTCCAACATATTAAGTATGAGGATTGGGGAGCCATGTAGATCCCTTTTTTCCTGATTGTGTTTCTATTGCATAATTCTAAAAATAATATAAAATAAATATAAATAAAATCTTAATTCTTTACCAAACCTAAAGCGATCGCAAGTACTAGAAGGCAGCAAGAAAGACAGGAAAATGGGGAAAACCAATCAAAGACAGACAAGCGAACGCAGTGACCCAAAGACAAGAATGCCTGTGTGCCCTCTAAGTCGTCTTTTTTGTTATCCCTTTGTTCCTAGTGCCTCATCAGCAACAAATCAACAAACTAATCCAAGACAGGCGGCGTATTCGCTTCAAGCCAATAGTCCACAAATGCCTGAATCGTCTTTTTTAGTTCTTGAGCATCCATCGGCTTTACCAGATATCCATTTGCACCCTTTTGGTAGCACAATTCAATATCTTTGGGGTTAGATGATGTTGTAAAAACAACGACGGGGATTTCCTTAAAAGTCTTGTCTTGTTTGAGTCGGTCTAAGATGTCACGCCCATCAATCCCTGGCAAATTTAGATCGAGCAAGATAACAGAAGGTCGTAGTGTTAGTTGAGATTTGCGTAGCTCATCGTCCTCACCATAGGTATCGCTCCTTTGTCGATAGAGGAACTCTAAAACCTCATCCCCGCTAGTACAACGATGGATGGGGTTCTGCACGGACATACGCCGCATCAGACGTTGTAGCATCCGAAAATCTTCATTGCTGTCCTCAACAACGAGCAGAGGTTCATGAAGTTTTTTTATCATTCGCGGTCTTAAAAGAACTTAACAAAAATATATATTTGGAAACTATCTTAAACTATCCGAGCGTAAAATAGAATATCGAGCCAACGCCGATAGTAGACTCAACCCAAATTTTACCGTTGTGCAGCTCGATTATTTTCTTAACAATAGCTAGCCCTGCACCTGCTCCTCCGCCGTATTTTTCTTGGGAGTGCAGGCGCTTAAATAGGCGAAAGATAGTTTCTAGATGATGTTCTGGAATTCCAATTCCGTTATCGCGAATGTAGAAGATTGGGTATTGGGGATTGGGGACTGGTGACTGGTGATTGGGGACTGGGTTAACAAAACTCTTTCCTAGTCCCCAGTCCCTAGTCCCCAGTTCCTCATCTAAGTAGCCAATCTCTACCCATTTTTCGGCTTTATCGTTGTATTTAAAGGCGTTAACAATTAGGTTACTGAAGACTTCATTGACAAGAACGCGATCGCACTGAACTATGGGTAAAGGTCGAGGAATGCGAATGTCCATAAGCCCGGAGTCTTGGCGACTAGCATTAAAGACTTCAATGACTTGAGCGATTAATTCGTGGAGGTCTGTTGCTTGCTCTCGTAATTGTGCTTGTCCTAACTGAGAGAGTCGCAGCAAAGCGTTAATCAATGTTTCCATGCGTACAGACAAGGAAACTACCGTCTGCAAAGATTCAACCCCGTCATTATCTAATATTTGGGCATAGTCTTCTAAAAGTACCGTCGAAAAATTATAAATCCCTCGTAAAGGTTCCTTGAGGTCATGGGAAGCAGCGTAGGCAAATGAGGCTAGTTCTTTATTGCTGCGTTCTAACTCCAAATTAATTTTGGCTAACTCATCAGCCTTGGAGAGTACAATACCAACGATCGCATTTCTCAAACTCACAGCACTCTCAAGTTCGCACGCCCTCCAAGGTAAAGAAGTTAATCTCACTGTTTCTTGCCAAGCTGCAAAAGATTTTCGCACAGAAAAAGTCAGACTACCGTCTGCCTGAGCTTGAATCGATTCGTTGGGATTACCTGCCCAGTTTACCGTTTGGATAACTTCAGGACGAAACCAAAGGATGTAATAGCGTTGGATTTGAGAAATCCGCAGCAGCAGCAAGCCGCTAGCAGTATCTTTAAATACTAATGCTTCTGGGTAAAGCTTGGGCAAAGAATCTGTGGAAAACAAGTTGTCATGAACTTGAGTATCCGCCCATTCAATCAGCGCCCGCACTTGGTTAATATTTGGTGTTGCTCCCACGAGGGTAACTTCATTATCCAGACAAATCGCTGCTCCTGAGGCGCTGACAAGATCCAACAAACGGATTTCAGGTTTGATGAGAGCATCGATAAAATTGTCTGCTTGAGAAATCGACTGGAGAAATTCAGACTGTAACGATTTGAGCTTTACTTCATAGTCCCATTCCGAGTGACTAATTTTGTGCGCTAATTCTGAAGAAACAATCTGTGCCAAAAATTCGCACATCTTCAGCACTTCGTAAGGAATATACTTCGGTGTTTGATGATGGCAAGATATTAATCCCCAAAGCTTTTGCTCTTGAATCAGCGAAATCACCAACAGAGCCGTCACTCCCATGTTTTGATGATATTCAATACAACAGGAATCGAAACTCCGTAGCAGAGAGTACCTTAAGTCAAGATGCCAATCGGTTGTAGAATCTTCTGTGGAAACTAACTTCACGGGTTCGGCAGTCAAATCTGGTATGAATCGTACCAACGAGCGTGTGTATAATTCCCTAGCTGGTGCGGGAATATCTGTAGCGGGATAGTGAAGTCCTAAATAAGGTGATAAATCTTCTCGTTTGACTTCTGCAACCACAGAACCCGCTTCAGACTCGCCAAATTGATAGACCATTACGCGATCGAAACCAGTGATTTCTTGGAGTTTCTGTGCTGCAACGTGCAAAAATTCTATCAGATTCGATGTGCTTTGCATTTTGGCGATCGCTTCACCTGCCAATTCATGAAAGCCCAAGAAACTCAACTCCGATTCTGAGTCTTTTGGTTGTAGCTCGACAATTACAGCCTCTTCTGTGCGATGAACAATAGCGTCAAAATATCGTTGCTCATTGGCAGTGTTGATTAATACTTTAAATGCACTACAACTACCAATTTTTTTTGCCAAGCACTGCTTAACAGCTTCCACTTTTTTGGCGTCAAGCAAATAGCCGAGGGGTTGACCGAGCAAGTCTTCTGGCTCTTTACCCAAGTATTGTTGGGTATTATTACTGACTTGTACTATCTCTAGCTGGGTATTGAGTGCTAGGAGTACGCCATGAGGTTGAATAGAGCCAGGTCTATAAATAGGTTTGCGATCGTGGTTAGTCAGAGCAGTAGCTTGGGCAGTGTTCTCTTCAAACTGGCTCATAAATCAACCGATGTAAAGCTGATTTTTACAATAGCGCAATTAAATGTCACATTTCTTTAAAGTATATGCCGAGAAGTGTGGGGGCGATCGCGTGTGGGTGTTGTCCTTCGTCATTTGTCTTTGGTAAATGCCCCCAGTCCCTTTTACAAAGAAACTTCTAGCTTGTAATGCTGACAGAGAGTTTTAAGTTTTCGCACCATGAGTGCTTGCACATTCTCTGGGGCTACAATCACGCAGTCGTCGCCATAGCGCAAGACTTCCCGAATTAACCAGAAAGGATTTGATACTCGTCTGACGACTTGGCGCACTTCTCCATTAACTTCGTTGCTGATGTCGTTGGGTTTTGGTTCATAGGCTTTAATCAAACCTTTATAAAAGTGTAAGTACACTTTTAGGTAATCTAGTCCTTCATGTCGCCAGTGTCCGTTGATTGGTACAACACCTTTGATTCTATCCAGACGCAAACAGCGATTATGCCTGAGTTGTGGAAAGTCTGTATTGGCAACATCTTCAGTGTCATCTTCGTCGCACCAAATATTTAAATAAAAACGTTTCTCTTCAAAAGCAATTTCGGCATAACGCACTGTAAAAGACAGGTCTCCAAGTTGAGGATTTGCATAAAGTAAGTGAAATGGTTGTTGATTTTGGCGGAATTGATCTGCAAGAATGCGCCATGCTTCCGTAGGTTGGCTGACTTGCTGAAGTAGCGATTGGCGCATGGGAGGCTCAAGTTGACCTCGTTCTAATAACAAACTAGAGATAGTTTGCGCTTGTTCAATAAAACCGGAGTCCTTCAGTAGCCCTATGGCTTGTTGGAGCGCGGCGACTTGCGTTGAGTTTAAGGTGAAGGGTTCGCCAACTTCAAACTCTTGTTGGGCGATCGCTACTAATAATCCAGATACACTGGGAGACTTACCCCAGAAGATACGCAATTTTCGGGCTATGTCTTCCAGTTTTTCTTTTGTACCAGAAGGAATTGACAGTGTAATTGACTCTTTTTTCCTAGACATTCACAAAAATGTAGCTACATTATTGACTAAATAATCATTTACAGTTATTGTATCTGTATACAAAGTGAATCAAGAGATGAAATACGAAAATAATAATGTTACTCGCTATGCAGATACTAAAAAAGCCAGAGTATAGCTCTGGCTAATAGTCCCTAATAGGGATTAATTAAAGTTGTGCTATTAACTTAAGCGCCCCATTGATGCGGTTTCAATCCCTGATAGGGATTAAGCATATTTGGCGTTGGGGCTAACCTATTATATAATTATTTTCGTCTTCCGCGTAGAGTTGGGCTATTATCTTAGCTACTATTATACGGACGACAAAAAATATTTGAAAGTGAACTAGACAAAAGCCTAGTCCACCTATGTTGGTCGCACTTCATAGGTTAGCGCATGGCTTGTCTGGTTGTACATCCTTTGGAGAAAAAATAGCCATGAAAGACAACCTTCCAGATCGTATGCTTCAACTTATGTCAGATGGTTGCTGGCATTCTACAGATAAGCTAGTCGCAAAAATTAGCCATCGATTCTCTGCAACTATGCACATCCTCAAGAAGCGTGGTTATCAATTTGATAAACGCCGGATTCAAGGTCAGCAGCATGAGTATCGACTGGTAATCAAGTCAAAAGCGATCGCATAACGAAAATCTATTACATATTGGGGGTAATTTTTGCTACTCCCATTTCCTGAACATTGCAGCTAGTAAGGTCAATAATCATGACCAATGATAATTTGCTGTCTAGAATTTCCATTGATCCAAATATTTGTTTTGGTAAACCTTGCATTAAAGGTCATTGTATTTGGGTATCACTAATTTTAGACTTGCTTGCAGGCGGAGAAACAATTGAGGAAATTTTAGAAGAATATCCAAGTTTGGAAAGAGATGACATTCTGGCTTGTATAGCTTATGGTAAGCAAGATAAACAGGATGAACCGCAACTAGAAAAAATTATTTTAGCAAGACTTTTTCGATTTTTACAAGAAATGGGTGGAATGTATGCCTTTGTTGCTAGTCAGCATCGCTTAGAAGTCGGAGATAAGGATTTTTTTATCGATTTGTTATTTTATCATCGCCAATTAAATTGCTTGATTGCCCTTGACTTAAAAACTGGAGAGTTTATCCCTGAGTATGTGGAGAATATGCAGTGTTATTTAGTAGCTTTAGATAATTCATTTCGGCTACCAGATGAGAACTTAACAATCGGAATATTTCTTTGCAAATCTAAACATGAAACTATTGTTGAGTATGCGCTAAGAGAGCCAAATAAACCAAGTAATATAGCAACTTATAAAATGGTTTCGACATTACCACAAGGATTGAAAAATCAGCTTCCTGAACCAGAGCAAGTTGCTAAGTTCTTAGAGGGAATTGAGTGAATTTTAATAAATCAACCTTGTGAGCGATGTAGAGGAAAAAATGATTGTCAATCAAACCAATATATTGAAAATTTATTTAAGTGCCTTAGCTGCAAAAGTGATTGATTATCAAATACATTCTGACTTATTAGCAGCTTTAGTAAATCACAGCAGTACCCAGGAAATAGCCAGAGCGTTTGGTGATTCTAGATTAGTCAGGCAATTGAATTTAAAACGAAATAGAACTGTTCAATTACCAAAGCTGAATTTCAATGGGAACGATGTTGTTACTTTTGAAAATCAAGAACTTGGAAAAATAAAAACTTTATACAAAAAGCCATTACCAGGAGAATTACAAGCAAGGTTAGCGATTGAGAGTGCAATTGATAGATTTTTGGAATATTTACAGAAAATACATCATATAGTTGTATTGGATGAAAGTGACTCTCATGTAATCGTTTTTTTACCTAATAAACAAGAAGCACCTAATTTTAATTTATTTTGGGATAATTTTTTGAAAGACGTAGCTTTTTCAAAAAATGGATTTAGCCAACATCAATTAAGAGATTTAACACAAACATTCATTCTTTTGTTAAATAGTGTTACTTTAGCTGGTCGTGGCTTTAGTACCTTAGAAGTTCCAGTTATATGTAAGGAACAAGCTGATATTTTAGCTGCTTGCTATTTAGCAGTTATTTATAAAGTACAAGAGCGTCAAATTAAACGACAAAGAAGAATAGATGAATTACAAGATAAACCTGATGCTGATAAAAAGGTGCAAGAATTACAAGAAATGCAGGACAAGGAAGCCAAGAAGTATAGTGAATATTTTCAAAAATCTTTTGATGGCTTTTTAAAAGAACAAGAATCAATCTGGAAAGAATTAGAAGATATCGAACATCAATTAAAAGCAGCAGGTTTCAGTAAATCACAAATTAATAAGCTAACTAAGCAACAAGAAAAACTATCATCTAAGATAGTATTTGGCCAAGAATCTGTTCATCAGAAGCTCTCATTATTGCAAATATCTAATGGTAATCCATTTGAGTTTATTAGATTAGATCGTAAAAATAACCCTAAAAAGTTTCAAGAAATTGTTGATATTTATACAAGATTTAATGAGAGAGCTACAGACCAAATAAATTCTACTCGTGGTGATATTTTTACTCAATGTATTTTAGAAATGTATCGCTTACTAGAAAAGCAAGAACCTTACGATCCTAAACCAGAAGCTTTATTAAGTGAAACCCCAATAAAAATGGAGCTAAGATCTCCTGGAGATGATGGTAAAGAATTTTGCTATTCTTGTGGAGTGAAACTAGATCCAAAAACTGCAAAATGGAAAGTTGCTAGATTCATGTTTGAGCGGCCTTCCCAGCGTCGTCAATCTTCATCAAGTGAAGACCGTCCTTATATTTGCGCTTCCTGTTCTACGCTTGCTTTTGCTTCACCTCTAAAAGTAACAGATGAAAGCATTATTTTAAAACTAAAAAATGTTAGTAAAAATAATGAATCTGTTACTTTTAAATTAAAAGAGTACATCCGAATGCTGACGACTAAAGAATTGAACTTAAGTTCTGGTCAGTATCTACTCTTAACCTCTGAAAAAACTGCTAGTGGTGATATAGCGTCTGAGAAATTAGGACAAATGCAATATGCACTAGCTAAAGTTGCTTCTATTTTCCCTACAGAAGTATTAACAGATTTTGAATTTCATCTCGTTCCTCAAGGAAGTAAAGAGATAAGGTTGGCTAACAGACATTTAGTATTTATAAAAGGATTAATGGAATGCTATGGCCAGTCAATTATAGTTTCTGGTAAAGACATAAATAATGATTTAGGAGAGGCAGTACGTTATGTAGAACAAGACTTACCTTTTTTAGCTAATTATTCTCTTGTCAAATCAGCTAATATCACTAATAAATTACAGATTGAAAGAATCCGAGAACTTTATCTTCAGATACTTGAGGGGGATATGAATTCATCAAAACAGCTTTCTAAAAGAGCGCAATTATATCGAGATATCGCAGCATTGACAGGCTTAACCTATGCTTTTGTTCAATCTCTGGAAAGCACAGCTAAAAAATCCATGAAAACAGAAGATGCTGAAAGAGAAATGAGCAAAATTATAGAACAAGTAGGAGATGCAGTTGGTTTCTGCTATTACGCTACTCTTGGCGATCAAGACAAAAAAACTGTCCAAGCAAGGCTTTATCGTAATAATGATAACTACTTTATTTATGACCAGGCAAAAGAATTTTTAGAAACCAAATTACAAATTTTGGAACGGCAAGAAAAAGATGAAGCTAAACAACAAACTTGGCTAACTTTTTATGCAGATGATGTGATTAGAGCATATACCCATTTTGCTGAAAATGGTTATGGTCAAGACCGAGAATGGAATGAATTGACCTATAACCTTAAACTGTCACTCTACACGCGCTTCCCTGAATTAGTTCGTAAACTCAAATCTACAAGTGAGAAATCATCATGACAACTGGATTAGATAAAACTGATGCAAAGAATCCCCGCTTTCATTTTGATATTTATGCCATTTTAGAAGGTTCGCAAGAGTTGTACTTTGGGGATGAAGTACAAGTAAACGTAAACGTCGTAGAAACTGTAAAATTAACCACAAAAGATGGTCAATCGCTTGAAAAATGTTATCTTTCGCCTACTAAACGCAGAGGTGTAGAGAGACGCTGCTTATTATGGTCGCCTGTGAAAACTGGTGAACTGTTGGGAGATAAATATAAATGTGGCATTCCTAAAACTTGTGCTAAACAAAACTGTCCTATCTGCGCTCCTTATGGCGCACTTGACCCAGGTAAAAGCACTTTAATTGGCCGTGTGACTCATGGTGGTGGTGTTGCAGTTCAAGACTTGTATCCAGTAGATAAGCAACGTGCTATGCACCCTTCACGTTTAGTAAATCAAAAAGATGAAACCCCAGTACCATTCAAACGCCAATATAATCAACCTGGTATTCTCTACCCAGTCTCTAACCATGCTTTGAGTGTAACTGACCAGGAATTTTCATCTGTCGCGTATGCTTTTCTAGATGCTTTACCTCGCATTGGCTCTGGTAATCCTAAGGGTATCTCTATTGCGGAAACAGCAAACCAAACACCACTTTTAGTAATAGATAGATACTTAGTTCCCAAAGGTAAACGTCCTGTTATCTCTCCATCTATTATCGACTCAGAAATTGCTATTGCAGATTTTATGCGACTTGCTCAATATCCACATCCTAATATCGACTATATTCATGATGATTATTTTGATAGATGGATAGGAGATAAAGCTTTAGAAAAATTGCAAGAATACGCTGCTAATTTCGTTAAGACAGTTTTACAGGCATAATTTATGTATTGCCTCAAATTGAAAATTATACCTATGGCAGCAATGACTTTTCGCATTCTGCCAGGTTCTATCTTAAATATTGCCACGTATCCATTTGTTCCACCAACAACCTTATCAGGATTTTTACGAAGATTAGGAATGCTAAGTGTTGGGTTAGACATTCCTGAAACTTCCATTAATAAAGATAATCCTCCTGTTTACGCCTTACCGTCGCTTTATATTGCTTTGGGTGCTTACCCTCAATCCAATTCATTGCGTACAGTACATAAAACATATCGTAAAGGGATGCGAGAATTTAACCACTACAGTTTTTCTAAATTGTATGTGGAGAAAGATAAAGCCAATTTTCAACTGCATACCTGGGAATATTTCATAGCTGAGGAACTTATAGGTTATGTCGTTAGTAAATCTTTAGAGGGTTTAGTACAGTTTAAAAACTTAGAAGGTTATGGATGCAAATTAGGAAAAGAAGGTTTTGCTGTATTAGAAGAAGTATCTGAACCAATTCCGTTAACGCTGGATACACTAGCGGCTTTCCCTTCAACTCTTGTACCAATGGAGGCAGTTTTACAAACTAATCAATTTGTCGGAAGCTGCGATATTTATAATCTTTATCGCTACAAATGGGAAATGTATTCTAACAATTCTTCTATTCAAGAAGGATTTTTAGATAATGAACCAACCCAAGTAGAGGGTTTTATTCCTTTTGTTACTGGTTACTATACCAATGAAAACAATTTAGCTCCAACTCTTGATTACTACACTGACGGAGAAATTTATATCCCTACATCTCTTGTAAGTTTATTAAAAGGTGAAGTTAATGTCTAAGCTAAAACGCCAACGTCCTTATATATTTGGTAGAGTCTTCTTTCCAGAAAAAGTTAATGATAATCCAGCAATACCTAATAAAATTTATTTTCAAACTCTTGGTAACCATGTCAGTAATGTTGTTAAGTTAGTAGGACTTTGGTCTAAAGATGACTTTCCTTGCGAATCATCTTTAACTAGGGTTAAAAAAGCTGCAAAAATCCACGATATAGGAAAACCACAAAAATTTGAATTACGAGTAGAAACTAATAAAAAAAATATTTTTACAAAATATATTTACTCTTTTAGCGGGCATAGATATTTAGCAAAAAATGAAAATGAGTGGGTGCAAAGTCTAGCTATAGGCCACCATGACTATTCAGTAGGTGATATTACCCGTGATACATATCAGTTAAAGAAACATCCAGAGTATGCAGACATTCTTTCAATAGATCCTTTAGCGTATGCTAAAGAACTGTATATTTTAGAGATGTGTGACCAAATTGAAGCAGAATTAGCTTGTAAAGTAATTGGTGATGATCAACAAGCTGAATCTCGTACTTTTATGGAATATACAATTCATCAGGATAATCAAGAAACTAATGTATACCGAATAGATCCTTGGATTTTTCAAGAAAATGAGATTGAATTAGATTTCAAATACTGGGATTATACTTTATCAACTAAAGATAAACATGAGCTAGAAGATTGTAGAAAAAATAATCAAGATTTTGGTTTAGGAAAGAAATTAGATAAACTAGCTAAAGATTGGTGGAATCAGCAGCCAGAACAGCCAGAAATTGCAGAGACAATAAAAATTAAACTTAAACCATTTGCATTAGAGCGGAATAACGATGTTAGGGATTGTGATTTTTGGTATCAACAATTAGCTAATTTTTCACCTAATCCTTTACAAAAAGAGCTATATCAAGAAATAACCACTTCAGAAGCAGCAGATTATTTAATTAAAGCACCTACAGGTTCAGGTAAGTTTGAAACTATTTTATTTCCTGCTTTAGCAAAACGTTATCGTCTAATTTTACCATTACCTGCTCGTAGCTTAATTGAAGATCAAAAGCAACGTTTAGAAAAATACATGAAACGGTTTTCACAAATATATCCTCAGCGTGAAGTATCTTTAATCATAGATACGGGTTCACAAATGCGGCGTTGGATATATGTTAATGGAAAAGTAGAAGAAAGAAAAATTAGTCCTAGACGACATCTTTATAAAGGTGATGTAATTTTAACGACGCTAGATAAGTTTATGTATCGTTATTTTGCTTTTGGAGATAAGCAGAAATCATTTATATTTCCGTTAAGGATTCATCGAGACAAAACTAATCAAGAAAAAACAATCATCTGTTTTGATGAAGCACACACTTATGATGAAATATCCTTTACTAATTTTTCTGGCTTAGTAACTTCTCTTTATGAAGCTGGTCGCTCTATAGTCTTAATGACTGCAACAATGCCAAAAGAATATATGCAAAGATTTGATTATTTAAAAGTTGTTGACTATGTTGATAATGAAGAAAACCACTTAAAATTAGAAAAACATCAAAATATAAATCAGCATAGAGCTTTTAAATGGGTAAATGATATTGAACGTAATTCTCAGGAACCAAAATTTTTTCAAACCCGCATTGCTGAGTTGATAAAAACAGAATTACAAAGAAAGTCTGAACTAAGAATTATTGCTGTTGTAGAGACGGTCAAAGATGCGGTAGAGATATATGAGAATTTGAAATCATCTTTGGACAAAAATCACGAATTATTACTTTATCATGGGCGTTTAGATAGTAAACAACGTGAAAGAGTTTATCAAAATCTCAAACAACGCGATGATAATAATCAGCCTTATATTTTAATTACAACCAGTGCTATTGAGGTTGGTTGTGATTTAAACAGCGAGATATTAATTTCTCAAATTTGTTTACCAGAAAACTTAATTCAAAGAGTCGGACGTTGTAACCGTAAGGGAAATATACCAGATGCTAAGGTAATTGTTGTAGGGAAGGTAGAGAGCGATCGCATTCCATCTTATGCTCAAAGTTTAGATGAATCTGGATGGCGAAAATATCAAGATACTCTATTATCCTTATCAAAATTTGATACTCAGAAAATAGGTGAATGTATATCACGCCCTAATCATGTTGATGATTATCGTGTAGTCGAACTTTTTTCAATGTTACATGATTATGTTTATAATGCGGATTTAACTTGTCAGCCAACTCATGATAAAGGTTTAGTAGTAACTCGTAGTTGGACACCATCTGCAACTTTAGTATATGACGATGGTAAGCATGGGGAAAATTGGATAGATAAATTATCAGAATTACCTCAGATTACTGTACCACTTGACCGTTTAATTCTTAAAAAAGATGAACAAGGTAATCCAATTAATCAATATACTAATACCTACGTCTATGAACGCTATTACGATCAAGAAGAAACTAGATATAGAGAAAGACCTTTACGTTGGGGTTCTGCATATCAAAAAGATATTTTTATCAAAATAAGCCCTCAAAATGATGGAGCATCAACATTTGATGGAAAGCCTGAATATGAATATAAAGAAGAACTAGGATTTGTAGAATTACCAGGTATTTTCCAAAAATGGAGAACACAAGGGTTTGAGGAAAAATTACAGTATAAGTTTGATCAAACAGATAAAAAAGCATCAGCAGTTATAAGTTACATAAAATCAATAGAAAATTAATGCTCGTAATAAAACCTAAAGCAATACTTTAAGAAGTGTATAACTTTTCGCTTTATTAACATTGGAATTTTCTTTGAATTATTACCTAAATATAGCAGCTCTCAGTTTACAAAAAAGCTGAATAAATATGCCCTACAGTCTCGTCCTTAACCTAATTCCCCAATCTTCGATTTACCCGGAATTCCTTACTGGGAGACACTACCACGCATTATTTCTCACTCTCATCAATTCTGTTGATTCTAGTTTGGCACACTATCTGCACTCTTCTAATGCAGATAAAGCTTTCACTCTCTCGCCATTGCAAATACAACGACAAAACAAACATCACCAGACGTTGCAATTTAGTCATCAAAAGCCGATTCCGGCTGGTACCCCCTGCTGGTGGCGTATTTCTTTACTCGATGACACTTTGTTTAGTAAATTAACTGGACTTTGGCTAAATCTTAATCCCGATCGCCCTTGGCATTTGGGTTCTGCAAACTTAGATATTACCAGCATTCAAGGTACTCCGCAATCAACGCAACCTTGGGCTAATGCTTGCAGTTATACACAATTGTACGAGCAAGCAAGCGATGGCGATCGCACCCTCAATTTCACCTTCGCTACACCTGTATCCTTTCGTCAAGGTGGATATGATAATGTCCTCCCTATCAAGGAATCTGTGTTCAATAGCCTTCTGAGTCGTTGGAATAAATACAGTGGAATTGAGTTATCTGGTATTTCTATTGAAACAGTTTATCCAAGTGCTTTTGATATTAATACCGAAGTTATAAGCAACTATGAGAGTAAGTTTATAGGTTGTGTTGGTAGCATTAGCTATCGAATTTTAGGTGAGGTTGAACCTTTAGTAATTAAGCAAATTAATGCTTTGGCTGATTTTGCATTGTATGCAGGGTTGGGGCGTAAAACAACGATGGGGATGGGAATAGTACGGCGAATATGAATTATCACGCAGAGACGCGGAGGCGCGGAGAGTAGGAGTTTGAGATTTCAAAGTGTGAAATAGTGAGTTAAAGATATGAATGAAAGTGATTACATTCTTATTGCTGCATTGAATCAATACAGCTATTGTTCGCATCGCTGTTGGCGAATGTTTTGTGCAGGAGAGTTTATTGATAATCAATACACAATTGAAGGTACAAGTTTACACGATCGCGTTCATACCGTTGGTGAAGGACAACGTGAAGATACTTGGCAAATCAGAGCAATTTGGCTGAAGTCTGAAAAATACAAATTAATAGGTAAATCAGATTTAATTGAAGCAGAAAACGGAGAATTTTATCCAATCGAATACAAGCGAGGACGTAAAGGCGAATGGGATAACGATGAATTACAAGTTTGTGCCCAAGCTTTGTGTTTAGAAGAAATGACAGGTAAAGTTATCAATACTGGCTATATCTACTACGCACAATCTCACCAACGGCAATTAGTCGAGATTTCTGAAGAATTACGTGAAAGTGCGATCGCCACTATTGAAGCTGTACAAACACTACTATTTACAGGCGCAATGCCCAAAGCTATCAAATCAAAACGTTGTGAAGGATGCAGCCTATATTCACAGTGTTTACCTCAAGCTACAGAAAAACTACAACGCTATCAAGAAGGGAATTAATCAGAATTCAGAATTCAGGAGTAAAACCGTTCAGTCAACCATAAAAATACTCTTGTAGAGACGCGATTCATCGCGTCTGAAAAATCATCGCGTCTAAAATACCAGTTTTTTTACCAACAATTAATTGAGGATGTAATTATGGGTACAGTATACGTTACTCAAGAAGATGCTTTCATTGGAAAAGTTGACGAACGACTCCACGTCAAATTTGAGAAAAAGACAATCTTAGATGTTCCATTAATTAAGATAGATGGAGTTGTAGTTTTAGGACGCGCAACTGTTTCACCAGCCGTCATATCTGAACTACTAGAACGACATATACCTGTTACTTTCCTCACAGAAAATGGCCGTTATTTAGGAAGAATAGAACCAGAAGTGACTAAAAATATCTTTGTGCGTAAAGCCCAATGGCAAGCAGCAGGCGAGTCAGCCCAAGCAATTCATGTAGTACAAAGCTTTGTGCGCGGGAAGTTAAAAAACTATCGTAATCTCTTGAATCGTCGTCAACGTGAAAATGCAGATTTAGATTTATCTGTAAATTTAACGCGTTTAGAACACGCGATCGCACCAATCGATTCCACCCAAAATATTAATTCACTGCGCGGTTTAGAAGGTGCTGGAAGTGCTGCTTATTTTGGTTGTTTCAATGAATTAATTCGGACTACAGAATTTACTTTTAACAGTCGCGTCCGTCGTCCTCCAACCGATCCGGTTAATTCTTTACTCAGCTTTGGCTATTCATTATTACGACATGATATTCAAGGTGCAGTCAATATCGCAGGATTCGATCCATATTTAGGATATTTACATTGCGATCGCTACGGTAGGCCATCACTAGCATTAGACTTGATGGAAGAGTTTCGCCCGTTAATTGTAGATGCAGTTGTATTGTCTGCAATCAATAAACAGTTGTTAATAACGGCAGATTTTGTTACCGAACCCTTAAGTGCAGCCGTTTCCCTAACTCCAGAAGGACGAAAAACATTTTTGCGACTATACGGACAAAAGAAACAATCAGAATTTAAACATCCTGTATTTGGACGCAAATGCACTTACCAAGAAGCATTTGAACTACAGGCTCGATTACTAGCAAAATACTTGATGGGCGAAACCGAAAAATATCCACCATTAGTTTTGAAGTAGAAACTGGAGAAGAAAAGTAGCTTATGAATGTTGTTGTGTCTTATGATATTTCCGAAGATAAACGCCGTACTAAAATCCATAATATTCTCAAGTCTTATGGACAGTGGGTACAGTACAGTGTGTTTGAATGCCAACTCAGTGATACTCAATATGCAAAACTGCGATCGCGTTTGTACAAATTGATTAAACCTGACACTGACAATATTCGCTTTTATTTCCTCTGTGCTTGCTGTTTTGGTAAAGTAGAACGTATCGGTGGCCAACCAGTTCGCGACGATTCCATTTTCTTCGCCGAATGCGCGGATGGGTAGGTGTTAAAAACAAGATTTGGGCGCACAAGCTTCAAATTCCCTTGTAGCAAGAGTTTTGGGGAAAATAGTTTTGAAAGTACCCGCGCACCTTACACAGACTGGCTTTCGGCTATTTTCCTAATACTCAATCTCAATTTCCCATGTTATCATTAGCCCATCCGCGCTATAGAACCTTGAAAACCTAATATAGACTGTGTTTCAGGCTCCCGCCGTTGAAATTTCACTTAATCCCTATTAGGGATTGAAACTTTGTATTAATCTATCCCTATAGGGGCACTCAAAATGTTGAAATTTCACTTAATCCCTATTAGGGATTGAAACTGGTTGACATCGAAATTTACCAGAAAGTTGGACGTCGTTGAAATTTCACTTAATCCCTATTAGGGATTGAAACGTTTGTAGTATACACGAAGTATTTTTTACTTCCTGCCATAGTTGAAATTTCACTTAATCCCTATTAGGGATTGAAACGTTGTACCGTTGAAAAGTGTAGAACGGTATGTTACCGTTGAAATTTCACTTAATCCCTATTAGGGATTGAAACACAAAAGAGCTTGCATTAATAATGAAATAGGCAATCAACGTTGAAATTTCACTTAATCCCTATTAGGGATTGAAACAAAGTATCGGGTCTATCCCGATAAGTGCGATCGCCCGTTGAAATTTCACTTAATCCCTATTAGGGATTGAAACATGAAGACCAAAACTTGCATGATTTAGTAGCATTGTGTGTTGAAATTTCACTTAATCCCTATTAGGGATTGAAACCTGCCATCTTCAACTACTGCATAATAATCGCCCGTGGTTGAAATTTCACTTAATCCCTATTAGGGATTGAAACATTAAAACCTATGGACACATGGTTAACCGCCCAGAGTTGAAATTTCACTTAATCCCTATTAGGGATTGAAACTCATCTTATAGAATGCTTCGTTTCTGATACCTAATTTAGGTTGAAATTTCACTTAATCCCTATTAGGGATTGAAACGATTTACTTAGATTATGGTAATAAGCGATCGCCAGTTGAAATTTCACTTAATCCCTATTAGGGATTGAAACAATTCCTACTTTGTAACCTCTTGCCAGTAGAGTTGAAATTTCACTTAATCCCTATTAGGGATTGAAACATACATCTGATGGCTTAGTAGAGGTAAAACTACTTGCGTTGAAATTTCACTTAATCCCTATTAGGGATTGAAACCCCTAGAATCCGTAGTTGGCTCTGAGGAGTACCACGTTGAAATTTCACTTAATCCCTATTAGGGATTGAAACGAGCAGTGCGAATTAATGCCTAAAACAGAACGGATACGTTGAAATTTCACTTAATCCCTATTAGGGATTGAAACAATCATCGTTTGGGGAACGGTCACAGGGAAGCTTGTTGAAATTTCACTTAATCCCTATTAGGGATTGAAACGATCGATGGCGAACTTACCCAAGCGCACATACCTAGTTGAAATTTCACTTAATCCCTATTAGGGATTGAAACGTAAATACAGCTTACTGGCAGATCCTAGCCCAAAAGGGTTGAAATTTCACTTAATCCCTATTAGGGATTGAAACCACAAACTGTTAGATGATGGTGGCACACCTAATGACCGTTGAAATTTCATTTAATCCCTATAGTGATTAAAATGTATTGAAAAATCGGTATTGCTGAATTGCAGTATGAATCGATATGTAGAGACGTTGCAATGCAACGTCTCTACAAGGATTTTGATATTATGCAAAATCTTTTTCATCTATAAAATCAGCAACTCCGAAAAATCAAATAAAAATCATCACATTCAGTAATGAAACACCAATATCCAGCATCCAAAATCCGAAGCTGACTATGGTGTTAGGAACTTTTTTTTTAAGGGTTGACCTCCTTTCATATCCAACATTTGTGCTAATTCAGTTGTATTCAACGACTTAACGAGACTCAAACCAAGAGACTTACTAGATATACTTTGAGTGTACCTAGCATTGAGATAAGGAATGTATTGTGATTTTCCTGCAATATAAGTTTCAAAGAAAGGCAAACTTAAAACATTCATGTAACGACGCGCTTGAGAAGCATCGCCAATCATCTCAGCAGGTAATCGTACTTGCTGATTTGCAGGGTTACCGTTACCAATTGTGGAAAAGTGAGTACCACCAACAAGCATGACAAGATATTTTTGTGAATTCGCCAGCCAAGAGAAAGGTAAAATTTGCTCTGATAAAGCTGGTGCAACAGTATCATCGCTACTGCTGACAATCATCACTGGAGTTTTAATTTGATTTAAGCCAGCTTCACCGAAAATAGAACTGGTAATTGGATTAACTGCGATCGCTGCTTTGACTCTCTCATCTCGCAAGTTATAATCCTTGCCAGAGTGACGAATACTTAATTCCAAAGCGCCACACTGAAGCAGCAAAGACATATTCCAGGTTTTTTTCAGTCCTGTTAGTTGACAGTCTTGTTTGAGCTTGTGAAAGTTAATTTTAGCGCCTGCCAAGGCTAAGGCTGTGTAGCCTCCCAAAGATTGACCAAATACGCCAACGTTTTGCACATTTAAACGATTTTTAAACCGCGAATCAAATTGGTTAGCTTTTTGCAATTGATTGAGGATGTATGTAACATCTAAAGGTCGGTCTTGAAATTCATTTGTTTGTGCTAGTTCGTTGGCGTGTTTATTCAATAGGGAACGCAATTTTTTAGTATCGCTATCAGGATGATTGGGAACAGCTACAGCAAATCCATACGAAGCTAAATGAGCCGCTAAATATTGAAAGTTACTGCTGTCTAAACCCAAGCCGTGAGAAATTACAATTACACGTGCAGGAGTTGGAATTTTGGGAATATAGACATCAGTTAATAAAAGGCGATCGCGTTTTGAGTCAAAAAACTTTAAAGTATATTTTTGTGACTTCAACTTTCCCGGTATTTGTAAATTTGGTAAAAGTGATAAATTGGATTTTTGAATGCTATCAGCTTCTATTTTTGACTTTTGAGAAATTGCCGCGATCGCTCGGTTAGTTTGATTAACAAGTGCGTCCAGTTCTGCCGCTATTCCCAAAGTCTGCGCTACATCAAGGCGAATGTTGGTGCTAGGATACTTACGCAACACATTTAAAAGTGTTAGACCTTCCGATTCGCCAGAGGCTAAAATTAACGCCGAACGCAAACTATCAAATTCTGTTTCTGGCTGATGAGATTTAGTTTTAATCGCTTGCGCTAACCGATGCAGTAAAAATTCTCCTTGGGATGTGTAGAGAAATTGCGAAACTACTACCGGACTAACTTTCACGCGATTGAGTAAAATCTGCCGCAATTCTTCAAGCTTTTCCAGAGGTAAATATGGTTGATATGCTGCCAATTCATGATCGATAATACCTGTTTTGGCATAGTTTTCTAAAGCTGTCACTGAAATCGAAAGCTCTAGAGCAGAATAAGATGCATAAATGCGTTCTGCTGCCAACACAGAATTACTAATTCCAAACGTTGGCAGCACCATTGAAAGAACCAGCAATAAGAAATTTTTTCTCAGGGTGCTAGCCCAATTACCAAACAAACTATTCATCGCTCAACTGTTTCGGTGGTCTGATTTTGTCACGTGTTGGCTTTGGTAGTTATTCGGCGCCCTGCTTAGTTTACAAAAGAATTCAGAAATTAGAATTCAGAAGTGCGAAGTCAGAATTCACAATGATTTGATAGTCACTATTGATTCTGCCTTGGAAATTCTACTTCCAAAATTTTTTGTTAGCTATAAATCGAACAAATTAGATAGTATAAAGTCAAAATTGTGGGAAAAGTATCGATTTTACAAAGTATGACTTCAGTAGTTTGCCTTCACTAGAAAATCATAACAACTCAAAAAATATTCTGCCTCAGTATCTATGTTGTAACTTTGAATATGCCACAACTTTACTATAAAAAAGCCAAAATTTTTGAAAATAATTCCTACTAACTATCACAATTTTTTAAGACAGAATTGAGGCTTTTCTAACTTAAGTATGATTTTATTGAAAGTAAACAAATTTACTGTTTATTTTTTTACATTCAGAATTCTGGCTCCTGTTAGCGTAGCGGGGCGTAGTCCATTCTGAATTCTTTAATCAGTTTTTCCCAAAGCGATCGCCACTGAACCTATAACTACTAAACCTGCTCCCAATATTCCTAGAAAAGTGAAGCGTTCTGGCGGTATCAAATCAGGTGCGATCGCAGAAATAACAGCAACTAATATTAAAGTCACAATAGGGGCTAAAGCTAATATTGCACTGACTCGCGATGCTTCCCAATGTTCTAATGATTCAGCAAAAGCACCGTAGGCAATTAGGGTATTCAACGCACAAAAAATCAACACTCCTAAGTGTAAAGCATCAAGTGTAAAAACTGATTTTACTCTCGCTACAGGCGTCAATAATAAAGCACAACCTCCGTAAATAATCAGCATAATATGACTGGAAGATAAAGATTGTAATAATTGCTTTTGTGCTAAAGCATAAATAGCCCATGCTGTTGCGGCTAGCACAATCAAAACACTACCTAGTATGTAAGTATTATGCGCTGTAATTAAATTCCTTAGCTGTTCCCGAAAAAACAATAAGTAACCGCAAGTCAGTACGCTTACGCCAATCCATTGATACAGCCGATAACGTTCGTGAAAAATTAATAAACCGCCCAAACCCAATAACAGGGTAGATAATTGAATCAGAACTTCAGCATTAGCTGGTGAGGTTAATGCCAAACCCTGCATAAACAAGAAGTAATTCATCGCTAGGAAGACTGTAGCGATCGCTAATAATTTCCCACAATCGGAACCCAATTGTTCTAACTTTGGTAAGTTGCCACGTATTCCTAAATATATATACAACAGTAAAAATGATACCAAAAAGCGAAACCAAATTACTGTATAAATATCAATTGCTTGCACAGCTACTGTCAGAGCGATAGGTAAAATTCCCCACAACAACACTGTTAACAGCGATAACGCTAATCCTAAACGCCAACGACCAGAAGTTTGATGTAGTGACATTAAAATGTGCTAGCAAAACTAGGAGAGATATTATCTTAAAACATATTTTCTTTACATATCTTAAATTGTATCAAATTCTTACTGGATAAGCATATCAAGCACTATTTTATATAAACTTCATATAAAAAAATATATTTAGTCTACTCAAATTAATTTTCTCCCATAGCATTTTTATTTACAAAAAATT
Source organism: Nostoc sp. DedSLP01 (assembly GCA_034530875.2). Taxonomy (GTDB): domain Bacteria; phylum Cyanobacteriota; class Cyanobacteriia; order Cyanobacteriales; family Nostocaceae; genus Nostoc. Next base: position 11,279 of record JAVRCJ020000026.1, on the reverse strand, counting down.
ATTAATTAGTTTACGTAAATAATAAATTTTTGGGTTTTTGAAAAAAGTATAATTTATTGCGGGATTGATTTATAGCCAAAAACTATGGTAATTATATCCATAATATTACTGGCAATAGTTTTAACTAGCTTGCCAGTATATTTACTAGTCAGCTCAAGCGATCGATGTTTGCCTAAATTAACGGTTGACATCAATCAGCGAACAGGAGGATACACATCTCGCAAGCTTATCCTTCTAAGATCCAGATTTTCTAAAACTATAGTAATTGCCGCCATAGTGATGGTAGCAGTAATTGGCGGAAATACTGTATCAGCGCAAATTAGCAACTCGACTGTAGTTTCTCTCAAAAGAGTATCGGTTCCAGAACCTGATAATCTTGCAGAGTTCGTAAAAAATAAAGCAGCTGCTATCAAGCTAGGAAAAGCTTTATTTTGGGATATGCAGGTTGGTAGCGATGGCATAACCTCCTGTGCTACATGTCACTTCCATGCAGGAGCCGACAACAGATCCAAAAATCAGATTGCTCCTGGGCTTTTACGAGTTAACGCTGATGGTACAGCGAATCCAGACACCGTTTTTAACGTTGGTGGTTTCCCTAACTACCAACTCAAGCCAGAGGATTTTCCTTTTCATAAGCTATCAGATCCGAACGATCCTAACAGCGTTATCTCCGATCGCAATGATGTCAGTTCTTCTCAGGGAGTTACTAATACTAAGTTTGTTGATGTCGTACCTGGTAGCGCACAAGACCAAGTAACAACTGAACCAGATCCGGTGTTTAACGTGGGAGGCGTAAATGTGCGGCGCGTCCAGTCGCGTAACACTCCAAGCGTAATTAATGCAGTATTTAACTTCCGCAACTTCTGGGACGGAAGGGCCCAGAACATCTTTAATGGAGTGAATCCTTTCGGTTTGAGAGACCCTAACGCTTCTGTTGTCAAGGCAGAAACTCCAAATAAGCCCAAATTTGTCAAAATCAGCCTGAATAATGCATCTTTAGCTTCTCAAGCAGTCGGGCCACCACTCAGTTCCTTTGAAGTATCTGCTGATGGTCGGACTTTCCAAGAAATTGGTGATAAGCTCAGCAAAGGTGACAGAAGATCTCTGAGCCTTAGTAGGGGTAGAAAGTTACCCCGAAAACTTGCGAAAAAGTTATTTCCTCTGAGACCGCTAGGTAAACAGCTTGTGCATCGACAAGATAGCGTTTTAGGTGCAGATAGTAGATGGCCTAAACCTGGACTCAAAGATAGAACTTACGATCGCATGATTCAAGATGCCTTTAAGCCAGAGTGGTGGAAGTCTAACCAGCTGATCCAAGTTGATGCTCAAGGTAGACGGACTTTTGTCAAAAAGCCCGATCGCTCCTTGGACACTAATGAGTACACATTAATGGAGTACAACTTCTCGCTATTCTTCGGTCTGGCAGTTCAGTTGTACGAGGCGACGCTGGTTTCTGATGATACACCTTACGATCGCTTTTTGGAAGGCAAGACCGCTGAACTCACCCAGCAGCAGCAACTAGGCAAACAACTGTTTGAGGGCAAAGCTTTGTGCGCTGGTTGTCACGTTGCACCAGAATTCACCACTGCTTCAGTGAGCAATGTGAATAAAAACGGACGACTCAAACGCGCACCGTTCGGTTCAAAAAGCCCTGAAGATAATGGCTTCTTCAACATTGGTGTTAGACCGAAAACCGATGACCTCGGTTTGGGTGGTAATGACGGTTTGTTTGGTAACGGTCAAGGCAATCCCCTGTCAGAGGCACGATTGGCTCAGTTGGGTAAATTTCAGGTTCTCCTTGGCGACAACCCCCCCACTCTCAATCCACCCTTGCAGACTACAGAAGCTGTGGTTGCAGACGGAGCTTTCAAAGCTCCTGGACTTCGCAATGTGGAACTCACTGCTCCCTACTTCCACAATGGAGGTCAGGCGACTTTAGAGCAAGTGATTGATTTTTACAATCGCGGTGGTGACTTTGGAGCTCTTCCCTCCCTGAATCTTTCACAAGAAGAAAAGCAGCAATTGGTCGCTTTTTTGAAGTCGCTAACTGATGACCGAGTTCGGTACGAAAGAGCGCCTTTTGACCATCCGCAGCTGTTTATCCCTAACGGACATCCGGGTGACACTACAAAAGTTACCAACGACGGTACCGGCAATGCTACAGATAGCCTACTGGAACTTCCTGCTATTGGTAGAAATGGTGGCCCTGCTAAACCAAACTTCCTGAGCTAAAAGCAGTTCGCGAAATACCAGATATAGAAATATAGGGGCGTACAGTTAGTTGTACGCCCCTATATTTATTGAGGATGAGAATAATAGACTTCTTGCAGAAGTAGGGTAAAGGGTAAAGGGAAAGGTTTGGTATTTTCCTTTCCCCAATAAAGATGAGTACTTTTGACCACAAGAGTGCAAAAAACACTTTTGCACTCTTACTCCATGAGTTGCGCTCACAAGGAACAATGAAAATTTATTTTCCCTATTCCCCATTCCCCACTCCCCATTCCCTACTCCCTATTCTCAAGGCAGGTCTAATAACTCCCCACTCCCTTTAACTTGTTACTAACGAGTGCGATCGCTAAATGAGGCTTGGATATTGCTGATTTTGGTCTGGTCTAGATAGTTATAAACTCTTCTGGAAACTTCACGAACAAAATCTCCAGCTTTGGGATCGTAGTTTGGTCTTTGTACCAAAACCCCTGCTAAATAGCTTTTGCCGCTGGGCATTTTAATAATACCTGCATCACCAATAATAAATCTCAACGTACCAGTTTTGTGGGCGATGGTGGCTCCTTGACCGATACCAGCTGGTAGTAAAGTATTGGTTTTGACATGACGCATAATGTCTAAAACTCGATCGCGGCTGTTTGGCGATAGCAGACGATTATTAGAAACTAAGGCTGCCAATCTCACCAAATCTTTGGAACTAGTTGTATTTGTGCCACCAACATCTGGAAGTAGATTCCGAATTGCCGTATTTTGCAATCCCCAATTCCGAAAACGTTGGCTAACTTTCGCTGCACCACCCAAGCGATCGAGAATCAGATTTGTTGCGGTATTATCGCTGATTGTCATCATCAACGTTGCAGTTTCCAGAACGCTGAATTTAGTACCGACGGGTTTGTATTGCATAGTTCCCGACTCACCAACCTTTAAATCGCGCCGCATTACTAATTTATCTGTGAGTTTAATTCTGCCAGCATCTATTTCTTGAAAAAGAGCTACTAACAAGGGAAATTTGATTGTACTGGCAGCAGCAAATCTTTTTTCGCCATTAATATCTATATAATTTCCTGTATCTAAATCTAAGAAAAATATTCCCGGATTTAATGATTTATAACTTGCTAACAATGTGCGAATTTGAGAAGTGATACCAACCATCTCTTGACCGAGATTGACAACTCCAGCAAACGTGGATGCATCTGTAGGATTAATGGCAATATCTTCTCTATTTTCTCCCAGAATAGAATTATTTGGGCGAGCAAATGAATTGAATTTAAAAATCCAATGGGAAGGAGAATCGCCTTTAATTGAGATATTTTGAGAATTAACATCATAACCAGGAGCTAATTCCACGACAAAACGCGTTGTTTGCAAGTCTGGTTTGCCGATGCGAACCTCTCTAACCGCACTGCCAAAACTTTGTTTGACGGTATCAGAATTAAAATTAGTTCCAGGTAAGTCAATTACCAATCGACTAGGATTATCTAATAAAAATGCTTTTGGTTGGATTCCAGAAGTAGTAGTTAAATCTAATTGATTTTGGGTAGAATCAAAGTACCAAGATTGCAATTGTGAGGCTCTAGCTTGTCCTGCAACTAAAACCAAGCTGCCCAAAGCGATCGCTACTAAATGTGATTTCATGGTGTGAGTGTAGATGTGCAAGTATGTAGCAAGTAATCAGCTTGACTTAGATTGTTTCTGATGACCGTGCTGAACTTCCGGAAAAAAGTTACAAATCCCGTGAATTTATTTTTTGAGATGAGATTTGGGATCATATAAGCACGATAAATCATCATTACTTATCAAAAGTAAATCGCTGAGAATTTTGTTTGTGATGTGAGTTGACAACAACAGACATTGTTAATCTAGCCGAAGGACGAGCCAAAGATTAATTATGTTTCCCACTGACGGATGACGGCAAATAAATTATTCAATCTTGTGGGGTGGGCGTCTCGCCCGCCCAGTGCAAAGGGCGGACAAGATGTCCACCCCACAACACAAGAAAAGTAAGATATTTTTTTATATGCAAGTCCCTTAACGCAAGGATATTGGCATTTATTTCTTGTATAGGCTAATCTTAGCGGGCACCGAGACGAATAGCATTGCGTCACCATTAGCCATCATGGACGAACCTTAATGAATAGCAGTAAAGAAATAAGGTAGTTCTGACAAACAATCACCCTCGCCAGCTATATAGGAAATCAACGTGAAAATAGCGATTATTGCTAAAACATTAATTACATCTATAGGATTTTTGACTTTACTTGCTCCAAGTCAAGCATCAGCTCAACTGATACCGCAACCTTGGGTTTCAGTCGGGGGTAAAGATGGCGATGTAACTTATGCTGTAGGAGCTAGGGCTTTAAATTTCGGGGTTGAACTCGGAACTGGCCCTGATGGTGCTACAGGAGTAGATGTTTTGAAATTTATCAGTTTGCCTGTAATTTCGCCTTATGTAGGAGTAGGACTATATTCAGAAGATAAAGGCGTTGCAGTTTCAGGTGGCGTTCAAGTAGGCGCTACCGATAATGTTTTTCTAGGTGCTGGTTACAATTCCATTCGTGGCTTTAATGGGCAACTAGGGATAAGATTTTAAAGAACTTTGGAGGTTTTCCTATGTAGCTCGCTTCCCCGTTCCCAAAGCATCCCAAAGGAAAGGGATGCGGCTGCCGTCGGAATCTCCGGAACACGCTGGCTCATTACAGCGTTTTTCATCTATTTAAACCATAATCCCCTACAACGCGATCTATTTACGTGAAAATTGCTGTAATCGCGTCTTTTAGGTAGTGGGGAAGAGACAATAGATTTTTTGACCGAGCATTTAGGCTTGCTAAGTAAAAAGACAAAAATAAACTTAACTGTATGAATCAACTTCAAGAGAGTTGAAAAACTCTTGACTCCTGCCCCCTGTCTCCTGCCTCCTGCCTTTTCCTAATTACAATTATTTATGTCTGCCTACTTATAACCGTTTTATTGCTTGGTGAAATACACATTAATTCAAACAAATACTTGATGGTAGCTTAGCTTTTAAAGGTGACACCTGTTAGCTGTTTGCTGAAACTTGGAGCAATACATGTTATCTTTTTCAATAGATGACATTGCATAGACAAAAAGTAAAAGAAGTCTCTATGCAATTTCCAGCGCTCGGTTATTATTGAGATTTTGGGCACAGTGTTAGTGTTATTTATTGAATAGGAATCTCCTTATGGAGCCAGGGCTAAGATTACTAATTCAGCTTGTATTAGAGTTTGCACCTGTAATTGTAGATATCATACAAAAAAGAACGGAAGAAAGTCTGAGTCAAAATAATTATCTCTTGCCAAAAGTTATTAAAGAAGTTATCCAAGTTGTCAAGGTAACAACTGAAAACGATAGTTCTGATTCAGACTTTGAAAAAACAAAAGTTTTGCAACAACAATTAGCAGTTTATCAGCGGGATACACAGCTACAAGTAGCAAATCAAGAAACAGAGACTACTCTCAAGTTACCAGAAATTCACAAAATTTTTGATAACTGGCCTTTAAGATTATACCCTTCACAAATTTTAGAATCTCAGACAATTCAAGGAAGGATTCCACTTAAAATTTTTCTTGCTCCTCCACAAATTAAGTTTGACAAATTTGGACATAGTACTGATGGCAATTCAGAATTAGAGTTAATGCTGGCTGAAGGTTTAAGAAACTTGTTTAACCAGCATTACTCTCTGCATAATCCGGTGAGGCCAACAGAATTTTTAGCGGGAGCTTGGGATAGCAAACGTTTTCATAGCGAATCAAGTATTAAGGCTCTGTATGGCATATTAAAAACAGAGCCAATTTTAATTTTAGAGTCAGAGAATGAGGGAGATTACCTAAATTTTCGGATTGCATATTGGGGGCTAAAACAAGAAAATTATTACTACAAAACAATTGCGCGGTTATCCTATAAAGAAATTCTTTATGAATCTGCTAAAAGTCGGGCTTTGGAGTGGAAAAAAATTAGAGACGAACTCTTAGCGTTGGGAGAAAGTTTAGAAGAAATCAATCTTTTAGGCAACGATAATGTATTTAATTTGGCAATCTTAGAAAAGGCACAAAAATGGCAGACTCAAGGAATTGATATTAGTAAGTTATCTTTGCAATACAAAGTTAACCATCAAGATTTTGAAAAACTTTGCCAGGTGTTGATTACTTGTCATTTTCTGGTTGCTGCTTGGGTAGCGGATATCTATCACTTGATTCATAATGATGTACCGCCATTACTGCCAAAGTTGCTGCCAAGTTTGCTCAAAGATGCTCTGAATTTAGAATCTGTGCAAGCAATGTCTGATGACAATCCGCTTCGGGTATACGCCACAGGTTACAAACAAGTTTATCAAGCTCTCGAAATAGAGCGACGTTATTGGGTTCCAGAGTTGGCTTTGCAATTAGCTCAAAGTTTATCCCATTTACCCGATCGCACTTGGGCGCAAGAACAAATTGATTATTCTATAAGCACATGGTTGGAATTACGTCAAGTTTCACCGCAAGGATTTGCTAACTCGTTGGAGGCAATGCAATCAGCCGTAAGAATTGAAGATGAACAATATTTCCAACATTTAAAAGAATATTTTACAGCGGTGGGCGATCGCCAAAGTATTCTCAGTGTAGAGAAACTGTTAAATGCGATCGCTAATCTCAAACAAAAGCACACCTTAGAAGCTGTCAATCTTAGGTACACCCTAACCGGACATACTGGCAAAGTCACCTCCGTGACCGTTAGTCCTGACGGCGAGATATTAGTTAGCGGCTGTGCAGACAAAACCATCAATCTCTGGAACCTCAAAACTGGCAAACGAATTCGCACTCTCACAGAAAATTTGGGTGAAGTTTCATCCGTAGCCATGAGTCCCGATGGTAATTTTCTCGCTGTTGGTAGCTGCGAACACCCCAAAAGTAACGTCAAAGTCTTGCATTTGAAAACAGGCAAAGTATTGCATACACTTTTAGGGCATCAAAAACCAGTAAATGTTGTAGCAATTAGCCCAGATGGTACAATCCTTGCCAGCGGTAGTAATAAAATCAAAATTTGGAACTTACAAAAAGGCGACCGCATTTGTACCCTTTGGCATTCATCCTCCGTTCATGCCGTCGCAATCAGCCTTGATGGTACAGTCCTTGCCAGTGGTAGTTCTGACAACAAAATTAGATTGTGGAATCCACGCACAGGCGACCCATTAAGCACGCTTAACGGTCACGATGGCGAAGTAAAATCAATTGCCATGAGTCCTGATGGACAACTTCTGTTCACTGGTAGCGCTGACACAACCATCAAAATTTGGTATTTGGATACTGGCAAACTGCTACACACATTAACTGGACATTCAGATACGGTAGAATCTTTAGCCGTTAGCCCCGATGGAACAATGTTAATTAGCGGCAGTGCCGACAAAACCATCAAGATTTGGCGATTTTCCACAGGCGAACTATTGCAAACCCTAACTGGACATTCAGAGACGGTAAATTCTGTAGCCATTAATCCCGATGGCAACTTACTCATCAGTGCTAGCGCAGATCGAACTATCAAAATTTGGGGAATATAGCAGGGAATAGGCAATAGAAAAAAGAACACGACAAATAAAACATTTGTAGAGACGCGATGAATCGCGTCTTTACCCAAGGATTTGAATCCAAAATCTAAAATCTAAAATCTAAAATCCAAACTTTCCATGAAAGCCAGAATTGAAAATAAAGTACTTTTTATCCACCATGAGGATTTGCCAGAATTTAAAAAAGGTGGTTCTGTGGTGAGAAATTCTTATTTCTGGGCGCTACGTTCAATTGCTGGTCAAGCTTCGCGCTATCGTGATTGGGAATACGAACCGGAGGTTTGGCTAGCGCTTGCACGAATGCTTTTATCGTTTACTGAATCTGGGTATTTGGGTTACAGAGAAACGATATTAGAGTTTCCGTTGTCTCAAGGCGAAATTCCAGATGTGCTGCGAAATGTATCTACTTGGGAGTGAGACCAGTTCGCAATGGGCTATACCCCGCTACGCTAACGCAATAAAGGAATTCAGATTTTATCTAGGTTTCAATGTTTGAATCTGTTGCCGAATTTTAGAGAATTGGTATAACTTGTTGGCAACTTAGAAAGTTATGCTCCTGCCCTGTATGCTAAATGTAGAAGAGTACATTATTGTTCCAGGCTTGTTAATAAATAAAAATATGCTTATTAATTTCTCCTCCGTAACACTACCTCAGTCTGAAAACTTAAAGTTACATATCTTACTGGAACGTAACAATGAAGGAAATGTAATAGCTTCTGTCTTGGAATTTCCCAACACTCAGGTTGAAGCGCCTACTACTGAACAAGCATTACTTGAATTGAAAGAATTTTTGTCAATTCGTCTTGAAAAGATAGAAATTATTCCAATAGAAATTCAATTGCCTCAAAGCGAAGCAGAAAATCCTTGGATGAAATTTGCGGGTGTGTTTAAAGATGATGCAGATTTTGCTGAGATTGCTAATAACCTTAGAGCAGAACGTAACGCAGTAGAAGAAGATTAAAAAGCTGATAGTTCGATCTAGATTGAGAAATGCAGGATGAGTTTTTATGTACTCGACACAGACCATGTTTCGCTTTTACTTCAAGGAAACCAAGCTGTTATATCTAAAGTTGCTCAAGTTTATCCCAATCTTGCTATCACCATTGTCACAGTTCAAGAAATTTTTAACGGATGGGTAGTCAAAATTAATGACCGAACTGAATCTGTAAATTTAGTCAACCTTTATACTAAACTGTGGACTACTCAAGAGTATTTCAAAGGAGTGAGAATACTCAATTTTGATAATGCTGCTTACACTTGCTATCAAGGTTTACTTAGAGAAAATCGGCAACTAAACAAAAAAAGATTACAGAAAGATTTGCGAATAGCTGCAATCGCTCTATCAATGAATGCGGTAATGGTTACTCGTAACCAAAAGGATTTCTCTGAAATTCCCAATTTGGTGCTGGAGGATTGGACAAATTGACTAGGTTCTCTGCCATCAAATTTGATATCAAAGCAGGAAATTACAGACTTAACATCAGAATAACTCTTAACTCCTTAATGAAAAGAGTATAGGGTGTGGGGTGTGGGTAACCTATACTTAAAAGCAGGTGTTTCAAGGAAGGATGCCGTATTTTTCCGGCTTTGACCTCTAAATACATCTTTTTTGTTTTTCCATGCTTGAAAGCTCTTTCTTGTATCCTTTTTCTTTGGAGCTTAATTCTTCCCCTACACCCTACACCCTACCGGAAAGGGGCTACTCAAAAATCAGCACCCTTAATCCCCATTAAAAGAAATCAGCCACCCAAGGAGAACTAGCTGCAAATATTTGCGTAGCTGCTGAAATAGCTGTTTCTGTGCCATGCAGTTTTCCGGCTATTTGCAGATGGTAGGGAGAAAACAAACTTGTATATATTGGTGCTAGTTCTCGGATATCTAGCTGCAACTCACCTTTTCCACCTTTTTTAACTTCACCGCGTCCATTGGCGACAGAAAGGATGAATTTACCATTGTTTGCGTCTAGTAATTTATCTTGAATGTCTAGGTGCAGTTCAGTTTCAATTCCCAACGGATAACCCCGCATCTCTAGCGCCTTGACTAAATCTACTATCCGCAGCATCCAGCGAAATTGAGTCGCTATCTTGGCAGTTTGCTCTGGTAATGCCAATGTCAGGGTATCAATTGCAGAACTCTTCCAACGCACCCGCTGAATTTGGGAGCGATGGCTGGCTAGAAGAGACCACAAAGTTTGTGTAGCAGCAAGTGTTTTGACTACCCAATCTTTTATAACAATGATTTCACCATCCTGCGTTCGTTCTTGAGTAAAGATGATGTAACCTTGGGGTTGGTCTTTTGTACCGATGAAATAAGCATAAGTCATTTCCTTTTCATTTGGTTGAATTAATCCCTGCCAGATTGCGGGGTGTCGGTCTAAATATCCGTGCGTGAGTTTTGCCTGCTGCTGATATAGTTCGTGAAAGAGTTCAAGATTTATTGGAACCACTGGTTGCAAAGGTAGGGGTTGCTCCCGTACTCCAATGGCGTTGGTTGCAACTTCCCAAATGTACCAGCTACCCCCTTGTTCGTACCCGACTTTGCGATACAGACCTTGTACGGCTGGATAAAGAGCAGAAAGCGGTATGCCTTTGGCATAAAGTTCTTTGAGGGTGTGCTGCATGAGAGCGATCGCTCCTCCCGAACCACGGTATTCTGGAGCAATAGCAACTACAGCAATTCCTGTCATTGGTACGCGCTGACCGCCCCACCACTGACCCATATTCAGAGTAGCCAACCCACCAATTAATTGTTCTGACTGACGAATAATGCGAAAGTTTTCTACGCCAATTTGGTTGATGTAAACTTCTTCGCCACCAATTGCGTTGACGAAACACTGTTTAAAGATAGTCGCAAGCTGCTGAATATCCTGGGGATGGGCAAGAGTGCTGTATTCAAATTGAGGCGTCATCTCTTATACCATTAAGAATACAAAAGCAAAATTATACAACAACAACAGTTGCTTGAACCCTTTACAACAAAACAACATCAGCCCACCTTGGCAATAACTTGTCCAATTTCTTGACGTGTTGCACCTGTTGCCAGCATTGCTCGGATTAACATTTCTATGGAAACTGATGCATCGCCATTTTCCGCATTAGCTATACGCGGTTGACTAGTATGAAGTTTTTCTGCTAATTCCGCTTGAGTCATTAACTTCTGTCGTCGTTCTTTCAGGTTGCGACTAAGGGCTAGTTTAATCTCGATGAGGGTGGCTTCCTCTGGTGTAAGTTCTAAAAATTCTGCAACAGTTGCAACTTTCCAGCCCTTTTCTTCTAGCCTTTTTCTTTTGGCTTCATCCATAATACTAATTTCATTTTTATATCATATATGATATAAAAGTTTATTTTGTATAGGCTCAACTTTGACCTTCCGAGGCTCAACTTTGACCTTCCGAGGCTCAACTTTGACCTTCTGAAGCTCAACTTTGACCTTCTGAGGTTCAACGTTGACCTTCTGAGGCTCGACGTTGACCTTCTGAGGCTCGACGTTGACC
>JAVRCJ020000025.1:0-113823 GCA_034530875.2 Nostoc sp. DedSLP01 | reverse complement strand
CAGGCATATTATCAGCGAGGTTTAAGAGCCATGAAGCTTATACAGCAAGCACTTTAGCTCGCTTGTCGCCCCTTGAAATCAACTTGTATCAACAGTCTAGAGGCTGATGAAATCGGCTGCGGTAATCAGGCTGACATCGACCCCGATTAAGGTTGCCAGGGTGGTTGTCCACAGCGGAGGTGCGTTACATCGGCACTATCAATCAGCTGCGCGGCACTAACTCACACAATCCTAATAGTTTTGTTTTACAAGGCCGAGTTCAGAATTTTGCCACATCTGCCAGTAATCTACAGGTGTCTAACACTACAGGGACTTGCCGGATTCAAGTGTTTGATGCCCGAATTACATCTGTAGCTTGCAGTGCTAAGGTTCCAGGCAGTTCCACCCAATTTACTGGTATGAGTCAGTATTAAGCTGATGTGCTGAAAAATGTTTTCATCGGAACTGTCTTCTGAATCGAAATGCGATCGCCGAAGCTGAACCGATTTTAACAGTAGGATAAAGATGGACAGGATTTAAATTCCATCTACCGTTTTCATGGCAATGACTGAGCAAAGCGATCGTGACTCTCAGCAATTGAGTGAACTCACCGATACTGTGACGAAAAAATCGGTTGGTAATTCCTGGAAAAATCGTTTTACTGACGCCTGGAAGAAAACAACAAATTTGACGCAATTCTTACCCGTAGAACAACTGGCACAGACAGTTGTTGAATGGTTTAGCGTCAGTGAGACTCAAGTTGCAGAGATTTTAGAAAAAGTTCGAGCCGAACTCCCGACTACCGAAGCCCTGTTAATTGGCAAACCCCAAGCCGGGAAAAGCTCGATTGTCCGCGGATTGACGGGAGTTTCTGCTGAAATTGTCGGTCAAGGCTTTCGTCCCCATACCCAACACACCCAGCGTTATGCCTATCCTTCTAACGAAGTACCATTACTGATTTTTACTGACACTGTAGGATTGGGTGATGTTAAACAAGATACTCAAGCAGTAATTCAAGAGTTAGTTGGGGATTTGCAACAAGACACTCGTTCTGCAAGAATCTTAATTTTGACCGTCAAAATCAATGATTTTGCAACTGACACTCTAAAACAAATTGCTCAACAGCTGCGCCAGAAGTATCCAGATATTCCCTGTTTGCTAGCAGTTACCTGTCTGCATGAGGCTTATCCTCCCGGTACAGCGGATCATCCTGCCTATCCGCCAGATTTTGAGCAAGTCAGCCGTGCATTTGCTGGGATACAAGAGGCTTTTGCCGGATTGTACGACCGCTGCGTACTGATTGATTTTACTTTAGAAGAAGATGGCTATAACCCGGTATTTTATGGGTTAGAAGCCCTGAGAGATACGCTTGCAGAACTACTTCCCCAAGCTGAAGCCCAAGCGATTTATCAGTTATTAGATCGGCAAGAAGTTGGCAAGCAAATTGGCAGCCTTTACCGCGATACAGCACGCCGTTACATTTTGCCTTTCGCAATTATGTCTGCAACCCTGGCTGCTGTGCCATTGCCATTTGCCACCATGCCTGTGCTAACTGCCCTGCAAGTTTCGATGGTGAGTCTTTTGGGGAAATTATACGGCCAAACATTGACGCCATCCCAAGCCGGCGGTGTTGTGAGTGCGATCGCTGGTGGTTTCCTCGCCCAAGCCATCGGCCGGGAATTAGTCAAATTTATACCACTTTTTGGCAGTGCGATCGCTGCATCATGGGCAGCCGCCTATACCTGGGCATTAGGCGAAACAGCCTGCGTTTACTTTGGCGATTTAATGGGAGGTAAAAAACCCGATCCCCAAAGAATTCAATTGGTAATGCAAGAAGCTTTTAAAGCGGCACAAGAACGTTTTAAACGTTGATCGAATGCCATAATTTCTATTTACCTGAATACCAACTTAGATTTGAGAAATTTTCTGCAATCTTTCTTGCATACCAACATTACCCTGTAAGCCACCCGTATGTACCAGCAGCAAACTTTTGCCTTTACCAAAAAAACCTTGCTTTAATAAATCCACCACTCCATAAAACATTTTTGCAGTGTATACGTAATCCAGAGGTATGCCGTGTGCTTCGCCAAACTCTTGGCTGAATCGTAGCAACTCCTGATTTACTTTTGCATAGCCACCAAAGTGATAATCGCAGATTAATTCCCAAGAACCGGGAAAATTATATGGAGTTGGTAAACCAGAGGCGAGGTAATTTGTTAATAGGCTTTCGATTTCTTCTCGCAGAAAAATACCATTTTTCAATACAGGAAAACCGATCGCTTTTTGTCCTGGATGCAACGAAAGTGCAATTCCAGCCAGCGTTGTAGCAGTACCGCAAGCTATGCAAATATAATCAAAAGCGAGCGCTTCACTAATTATCTCCGTGCAACCGCGCACGCCGTTTAAATTATTACCGCCTTCAGGAATGATAAACACTTCGCCGAAACGCTGTCGCAGACGTTCGTGTAGTGCTGCTGTGTTGCGTTGGCGGTACATCTCGCGCGACACGTACACAAGTTCCATACCCTGCTGTACAGCAAAACTCAACGTTGGATTCAATGGTAACTTTTCTTCCCCACGAATGACGCCAATTGTATGAAATCCCAAAAGGTTACCCGCTGCTGCGGTTGCATAGATGTGATTTGAATAAGCGCCACCAAAAGTAAGCAGCTTGGTGAAATTTTTCTGCTTCGCTTCTAAAAGGTTGTACTTCAACTTAAACCACTTATTCCCATTAACCCACGGGTGCATAACATCGAGACGTAGCACAGACAAATTAACACCAGACTTACAGGCAATCTCGCTATTTATTTGTTGTACAAAGGGTGGCGTAAGTAATAAGGACATCAGTCAAAATAATTCGTAATTCGTAATTCGTAATTCGTAATTTAATTATATAATTTAATACGGTTCAGTTAAGGGTAAAGTTCTCGATTTAAGTCAATTTATTATAAATTGCCAAGTAATCAAAGAAAAATAGTTAATACTTAACTGAACTGTATTTTCCATAATTACGAATTACGAATTACGAATTACGAATTAGTAATTAATTGTTTCGGTTGGCTGAGACTGCGGAAATAAAGACCGCCTACGGTTATCCAAAAAAGCAGATAACCGACAGCTTGAACTAAATACAATTTTTGGGTGTAACCAAATAAAGTTTTCAGCAAAATACCAGGAAATTGACGGTCAGGTAAAATAGTTGAGAAGTCCCAAACTTGGGGGCCTAAAACACAAGATGTATTTCCTTGTCCGCAAACGCCTAAGACTTCAGGATTAATATGGCTAAAAGCGATCGCCGCAGCATCAACATGGCGCAGCACAGAAATTACCAACCCAGAGACAATCAGCAGCAGCAATACCCCCATCACTTGGAAAAATTGGCTTAAATTAATACGGACACTCCACTTAAATAGCAGCATCCCAATGAGAACAGCGATCGCTAATCCTCCCATTGCACCTAAAACAGGCGTCAAACCTTCTTGAAACTTAGCGACGATAAACAAAGCTGTTTCTAAACCTTCGCGAAACACAGCAATAAAAATCAAGCTAAAAATCCCCCAACCTGCGCTATTGCTTTCGCCTAAGGCACTTTTGACAGAACCTTCAATCTCAGCTTTGAGAAATCGTGCTTGTCGCGTCATCCAAATTAGCATCCAACTGAGCATGGCGATCGCAATTACGCCTAACCCCACCTCAAAAAGTTGCTTGAACACCGGTGCATACAGTTGCTTAGATGTTTGCAATCCTTGTAGTCCTACATGAATTAGCAAACCAAATACAAAACTTGCTAAGATACCAGCCAGAACTCCTAAGTAAACCCAACGCTGCAATTTTTGTTGTTGAGCTTGTTGTAAACAGGCGAAGACGATACCCACAACTAAAGCAGCTTCTACGCCTTCTCTTAAGGTAATAAAAAAAGTTGGTAATGCAGCACTCCAATTCATAGGACGTTCATTAATTGAAGAAGAATTCAGAATTCAGAATTCAGGAGTCAGAATCAAGACGCTCGCGGACACGGCTTAGCTTCGCTATCAGTCGCGGGTCTGAATCCCCGACTGATTGTTTAGCACCAAATCGTAGATTTGGTGGGGTCTTAAACCCAGTTATTCAGACGCGACGCTCGAATACTCGCTAACGCTGCGCTATCCGCCAGTCGGACTCCAATTCCTACTGAATTCTGACTCCTGACTCCTGAATTCTATCTTGATAATTTCACTAACAGAGGTTTAGCCTCATATTTAAGACCTTTAAGCCAGGAATAGAGTTTATTAGCTTGATACTTAGAGAAAATTTCTCTACAGTATTAAGCTTAATTATTTTAAAAAGAAATAAAAATTAATTTTATTAGCGTTTTATTACCATATTATTTGGTATTTACCCAAAAAGTTGGTATTATCTTTAGTACATTGCACAGATAGACTGAATCCAAAAAAATGCAAATCTTACAAGAGATTTGTGGCTAATTTTGGCTGCTGATTCATTTGTAATTTTTTGAATATCCAATAGGAAACGGAGAAATGTTTTATGCGTTTTAGCCGCAAAATACGCATTGCATCTTTAATACTATCAATACTGATTTTATCGCAGCTTACTTTAGCTGAATCAAATAGTGGGCTTGCTAGCGATCGCCAAGAAAAAACACCATCTATTTGGAACAAAAAAAAGTGTCTTGGAGGTTCTTCGCAAAGTTTTCGCTTAGGTGGAGAAATCAACAATCCAACTACATATAACTTACAAAAGCTGAGAAATTTACGAAATGCTTTAAAACAACAAAATCCAGCATTAGTTACCGAAATCACTGTTAGCTTTCAAACAGGCTCAGGCCCCCGAACAGAAACATACTATGGAGTTCCCCTATGGGAATTAATTAATAATCCCAAAGCCGGAGGTAGTTTAAAACCTGGGAATTCTGGAGTGAATCCTAAAAACTCTTTTCTAAGGCAATATGTTTTAGTTGATGCCACAGATTGCTATGGTGCAGTTGTAGCTATTGGTGAAATTCAACCTAACTTTGAAGGGAAAACAGTGCTAGTTGCATTTGCAAAAAAAGCTAGTAATGGTAAGGTTGTATATTTAACAGATGAAGGATTTGCTCGTTTAGTAGTTCCAGGTGACAAAGCTGGAGGTCGTTACGTTAGTAATGTGACAAATATCGTTATATTATCTGCTCCTCCTTCACCTCCAAAACCATAATATTTCTCAAAAACAAAATCCCCAATTTCTTGAAAAAAATCGGGGATTTATAAATTGAAATTCCTAAGAATAGGACTATTATAGGATTTACACACAAGATATTCTCATCAATATTTACTGCCAGACGTAAATGAGGATAAACAAAACAATCCAGATAACATCGACGAAATGCCAAAACAATGAAGTTGCATTCACACCAAAGTGACCTGTGTCATAATTACCAGGAATGAAAGAGCGTATTAAAATAATCAACTGCAACACAATACCAGTCAAAACGTGCAAACCGTGGAAACCTGTGAGCAAATAGAATGTGCCGCCAAATACTCCTGAAGTGAAACCAAAGGCCAGGCTATTCCATTCAATCGCCTGTCCAATTAAAAAGTAAGTTCCCATCGCCATTGTTGCTACAAGAAACAGGCGAAATTTCATTAAATCATGGCGTTGCAGGGCGCGTTCTGCTAAGTAAATGACAAAGCTACTAGTAACAAGAACGACTGTGTTGATTGCCGGTTCTTTTACTTCTAGTCCAGAAACACCAGCAGGTAGCCAGTTAGGAGTTGTTGTTTTGTAGATGATATATCCAGCGAAAAAACTGAGGAAAATTACGCTTTCAGAAAGTAGGAAGACAATGAAGCCAAACATTTTGTTGCCTTCTTCATCGTGGCTATGTTCTACCTCTGTGTGGTGTAATTCGTGGGAATTGATATAGCTGTCCATTGGTGAAGTTGGCTTTTTGAGGGGTGAGTTTGAAACGCAAAGGAACGCGCAGGGAAACGCAGAGAGAAGTCTGAGCGGCGGCTTCCGCCGTTGGCACAGCCCGCCGCAGGCATCTGAACTTCGGTGGTACGCGGAGGGTTTCTGCGTCTTCCCTGGCGTTATTCGGGGAGGTTGGCTGTTAAGGGTTCGGATTTGCCGTAGCCGTAGGGTTCGGAGACGATGATGGGAATTTCTTCAAAGTTTTCGACGGAGGGTGGTGAAGAAACTAACCACTCTAGTCCAATTGCTCGCCAAGGGTTATCGGGTGCTTTCTCGCCTTGCATCCAAGAAATTACCATGTTGAAAATGAAGGGCAAGGTGGATACTCCTAGCAGGAATGCACCAACGCTAGCGATAATATTCCAGGATGTGTACTCTGGGGCATAAGAAGCGACTCGGCGTAACATTCCTTGCAATCCTAAGGGATGCATAGGGAAAAAGTTGAGGTTAGTGCCAATGAAAGTTAACCAGAAGTGTACTTTGCCCCAGCCTTCGTGGTACATCCGACCTGTCATTTTGGGGAACCAGTGGTAAATGGCAGCGTACAAGCCCATTGTCACGGTGCCGTAGAGGACGTAGTGGAAGTGTCCGACTACAAAGTAGGTATTATTAACGTGGACATCCACTGGCACGGAGGAAAGCATAATTCCTGTAATGCCGGCGAAGACAAACATCACTAGTCCGCCCAGGGCAAACAGCATTGGGGTTTTCAACCGCAATTTTCCACCCCAAATTGTTGCCACCCAAGCAAAGACTTTAATTCCTGTAGGGACGGACACAAACATCGTTGTCAGCATGAAAATTAAGCGCATCCAACCTGGCGTACCGCTGACGTACATATGGTGTACCCAAACAATACCGCTGACTACAGCAATCAAGATGGATGAAACAGCAACTACTTTGTAACCAAATAGAGGTTTACGCGAATAAACTGGGAAGATTTCTGAAAAAATCCCGAAGATGGGCAAAATTATCACGTAAACGGCGGGGTGGGAGTAGAACCAGAAGTAATGCTGGAACATGACTGGATTTCCACCTCTGGCAGGGTCGAAAAAGGCGGTACCTGCGGTGAGGTCGAGTAGCAGCATGACTGCGCCTGCTGTGAGTGCAGGTAATCCAAATAGCTGGATGATTTGGGCGCTAAATACTGCCCAGACGAACAAAGGCATCCGGAAGAAGCCCATGCCTGGTGCCCGCATCTTCACAATTGTGGTGACAAAGTTCACTGCCCCCATAATCGAAGACACGCCAGATACCGCCACCGCTAGCAACCAGAGAACTTGACCGTTGATTAAATTTCCGGTGGGATTTTGGAGACTGACTGGGGGATAAGCCCACCAGCCTGCTTGGGCTGGGCCGCCAGGAATAAAGAAACTGCTCATCAAGAGAATCCCGACTACTGGCACCATCCAAAAGGCAACGGCATTGAGGCGGGGAAATGCCATATCTCGCGCCCCAATCATCAAGGGCACTAGATAGTTGGCAAAACCAACGAGTGAGGGAAATGTCCACAAAAACAGCATCACGGTGCCGTGCATGGTAAACATGCCATTGTAGACTGTGCGATCGATTAAATCTGATTCGGGTGTCATCAATTCTCCTCGAAGCACCATTGCAAAGATGCCGCCGACGAGAAAGAAGATAAATGAGGTAACGAGATACTGAATACCAATAACTTTATGGTCGGTGCTAAAGCTGAAGTATCGTTTCCAGTCGCCTGGAGATTCATGGTGAGAACTTTCACCAACGATACTAATGCCATCAATAGGAACATTAGTCATGAATTAGTTTCCTGTTAATAAATTCAGGGTGTGGGGAGTGGGGAGATGGGGAAGGAAATGTTTGTTTGGTTTGTAGGGGGCGTTTTTCAACCAGGGGAATTGACTAGAGGAGGTGCGGCGGGAGGCACTGTAGCCCAACCAGTTTGGACTGATTGATTGGATGTTTGAGCATACTCAGAAGCTGCTTGGTTTTTGGCTGGGGATGGCTTTTGAGTTGCAGCTTGAGCCAGCCATTGGTGGTATTCTTCAGGAGATTCGACAACCACATTGGCTTGCATGGTTGCAAAATATGTACCGCTGTATTGGGAATCGGTTAATCGATATTGGCCGGGACGGATGGGAGTAAATTCAAAGTCGATCGCATGTTTGGGAATAATATCCTGCTTGAGGCGAAATGCAGGAATGTAAAACCCGTGCAGAACATCTTCTGAGTTTAGTGCTAAACGCACGCGGCGATCGCTCGGTAAATGCAATTCACTACTAGTAACATCTCTCTCTGGGTAATGGAAGACCCAAGCCCATTGTTTGGCTAGTACGTCAATTTTTTCTACTGGTTCAGCTAAAGCTGTATCTGGTGAATCTTTCGGTGCTGCATAAGCTGATTCCATTCCCAAGGGATTATGCAGGTGAACTAGTTGGGATGGGCCTTGAATTCCCATTTGTTCGTAGACTTGGTAGCTGTAACCTGCAATCCAAAACACCAACAAAATTGGAATTGCTGTCCAGACAACTTCTAAGGTGATATTACCTTCAATGGCGGGGCCGTCAGTAAAGTCATCTTTAACTGCGCGATGGAAGATTACAGAATACATCAAAGTACTCGTTACCCCCAAAAAGATGAAGCTACCAAGGGTTACTAAGAAACTAATCAAATTATCAATTAGTTGGGATTCGGCTGCTGCTTGTGGAGGCAGCCAAGAGTAAGCTTGTTTGCCGATCCACAGACTTGTAGCGGTGATTGCGATCGCGCCTGTAAGCAGCGTCAAAATATTTAAAATCTTCTGGATTTTCATGGTCAATATTGGATGTTGGGCATGGGGCATTGGGCATTGGGCATTGGTTATTTACTAATGACTAATGACCAATGACTAATGACTAATAACTTATTTGAGTGTTTTGTTGAGGTCTTGGCCTAGTTGCAGTAGTCTATCTGCTGTGTTGTGTACGCCGAACTCGGCAGCCAATTGCGCTCCCAGGGTGCCGTGGAGGTACATCACAAACATGACGGCTACGCCTGCAAACAAATAACTCCATTGCACTTGTCTGTCTGTCTGTCTATATTCTTCTTTGCTCCAAACGAAGCGCTGCCATCCTCTCCAGATGGTCATGACAACAATTACTGCTAATAAGAACACACCACCCACACCATGCCAAATCATGGTTTCCATTGCCTGCAATCCCCAGGCACTTTTGACATTAGCTGGTGGTGTTGCCAACAGCATTTCGTAAAAACCTGCTCCTACCGTGAAAAATGTAATGATGCTGGAAGCGAACATGTTGTACCAGCCAACTTCAAAGAAGTTGTCACGTTCGACGGTAATTCCTAAAAATTTGAAGACCCATTTTTGGAAGGGGAACAAAACACCAACGATATCAAAGGTGATACCGATGATGAATAAACCCAGTGTCAGATGGACTAAGTTCGGATGAATGGGAATCGTGTAAGGCAGTCCGTTTGCGCCTAGTTGTCCGTTCAATTGGTCAATCAGTTCTGAGTTCATGGTAATAAACCATCCTTTAGGGCTTCCACAACTGGTACTGTATGCAGTCCATATACCCAAACAAGTCGATCGCCCAGATATACCTGCAAGCCAACTATTAAAGTTAAAACTAGTCCGGCTCCCAGATAATAAATCGGTACTTTTTGAGGGTTACGGCTACGAATTACATAGCGCCAAGCTGTAATTGCAGCGATGATGCCCGAAAGCGACCAACCAATTAATGTATGCAAATTCAGTACTGATTTAGCTAGGCTGTAAGGTTGTGCTAAACCGGCTTCAAACTGACCGAAAATGATGGCAACGAAAATGGCGATCGTGGCGACAAACATATTCCACCAACTCACTTCAAACAGGCGAGTTTTACCAGTGAAATAGCCAATTACATCGCAGAAAAAGGAAAACAACACCATCGCAATTACAAAGTGGACAACGATGGGATGAATCGTATCTGGATACGGCAAATTGTGGTCATTCAAAGATGTAAAATACTCAAACATTGTGTTCTCCTCGACATATTTACCGCGATCGGGGCAGAATTCACCAATTCAGGAGTCAGAAGTAGGCAGTGCAGTTTTGGGGGTTTCCCGATGAGCAATTGCCGTTCAGAATGATTGGAAAATCAATGGTTGTATACCTCCTTGATTTTCTTCAAATTATGTAGCTTAGTTATCCAAGCCTTATTAATTCTGAATTCTGAATTCTGAATTCTTACTTTATGATTACCCCTTAAAACCTTAATAACTGTTCGCTGATTAATATTTGTGCGGTGCGATATGTTCGATTGCGTTTTTGCTTTTTGTAGTCAAATTTGGTGATTTTACCTACAGACAATATTTTTGCTGGAGATTCCTTTACTCGTGCCGATAGTCTGCAACAGCAATTGTGAATGTAGCTAACTAACACCGCTGTTGTTTGTTGATTTGCTTAACCTATCTTTTAGCTTAAGTAAATTTTTATGAATTGTCAAAAGATAAAAGTTAAATCTTTAAAAAAATCTTTATTTAGCAGAAAAAACTTTTTTTGATGTAGCTAAATTAGCATAATTAAAATATTATTAAACAGAAAGTTAATTCGTTTATGTAAACTATTTCACATTTATAAAATATTTATTTGTAAAGCAAATCACAAAAATATATAATCTTCAGTAATTATGGGAAAAATAGGAATTGGAAAGATGGGGAGATGGAGAATGGGGCACAGGGGCAAAGGAGAATTTGCAGGAAATCTCTGCCCTTTGCTCCCTATCCTCTTCCCATGCACAATACCTTACGATCGCATTTGGCAGGTATGATGGCTAAATCAGTCTCTTTTAAAATTGTCGCGATTGGTACTTCTTTAGGTGGATTATCAGCACTAAAAACCATTCTCGAAAAGTTGCCTGCGGATTTTCCAGTACCGATCGCGATCGTGCAACACCGTCACAAAGAGTCGCACAATTTACTCCAGCAATTACTACAAGAATCAATTTCCTTGCCGATTAAAGAAGTAGAAGACAAAGACGAAATCCTACCAGGACATATCTACCTAGCTCCTCCAGATTATCACTTGCTCGTTGAACCAGGTTATTTTGCTCTTTCGACTGATGAGCCTGTTTCATACGCCCGACCATCAATCGATGTGTTGTTTGAGTCGGCAGCGGATATTTATGGCGAACAAGTTATCGGTATAATATTGACAGGAGCCAACCACGATGGTATGCAGGGTTTAAAAAAAGTAAAAGCGCGGGGAGGCATAACTATTGTACAGGAACCTGCCACCGCTGAGAGCTCTATTATGCCAGAGGCAGCAATTTCTGCTGTTGCAGTAGACTGGATTTTGAAACTCTCAGACATAGCTGGCCAAATGGTCAAGCTTTGTTACTTATCACGGAAATGAACCCATGCAGATGGAACCTAAAGTAAACATCCTCCTGGTAGATGATAAGCTCGAAAATTTACTCGCACTGGAGGCAATCCTAGAAAAACTAGGTGAGAATCTGGTGAGAGCTACTTCTGGGGAAGAAGCTTTAAGGTGTCTGCTGCATCAGGACTTTGCAGTGATTTTGCTGGATGTGCAAATGCCAGGGATGGATGGCTTTGAAACTGCAACTTTGATTCGCAATCGCGGCCGTTCGCGTCACACGCCAATTATCTTTCTGACTGCCTTTAGCACCAGCGATCAAATGCTGTTTAAAGGCTATGCCTTGGGTGCAGTGGATTATTTACTAAAACCAATAGATCCGAATATATTAACCTCTAAAGTCACGGTATTTGTAGAATTATTTAAAAAAACAGAAGCTGTCAAACAACAAGCAGCGCAACTAGTAGCCGTTAATGCCGAACTCAGGCAAAGTGAAGAGAGATTTCGTTCTTTGAGTACCTGCTCGCCCGTTGGCATTTTTGAAATTGATACAGAAGGACGCTGTAGATATACAAATCCCCGCTATCAGACAATTTGTGGTGTAAAGCCGGCAGAAAGTATAGAAAAGAAATGGCTGGAATCTGTTCATCCTGAAGATAGACAACGAGCAGTTACTAGTTGGTCTGCTTACATTAATGACGGTCGCGACTACTCCGAAGAGTTTCGCTTTCAAACACTTCATGGTAATGTGCGTTGGGTTCAAGTTCGCTCGTCGCCAATGCTTTCCGGTCAAGGGGAATTACTGGGGTATGTAGGCACCCTGGAAGATATTACCGAACGCAAACAAGCAGAAGAAGTCCGCGCTCAAGTAATTCGAGAACAGACAGCAAGGCAGGAAGCAGAAGCAGCAAATCGCATGAAAGATGAATTTCTAGCCGTTCTCTCCCACGAATTGCGCACGCCCCTAACTTCGATGCTTGGGTGGTCAAAAATCCTGCGCTCTAAGAAACTCGACGAGAAATCGACTTCCCGCGCTTTAGAAGCGATCGAACGCAACGCAACATCTCAAATGCAATTAATTGAGGACATTTTGGATGTATCGCGGATTATCCGCGGACAGTTGCGATTAAATATATGTGCTGTGAATCTGATCTCAGTCATGGAGGCAGCTTTAGAAGCAGTACGTCCCTTGGCAGAGGCCAAAGAAATTCAATTAAATACCGCTTTGGATACTTCAATCGGGTCAGTGTATGGCGATCCCGCCCGTTTGCAGCAAATTGTTTGGAATCTGCTGACAAACGCCATCAAATTTACACCTAAAGGCGGCAGAGTAGATGTTAAACTGTCCACCTATTTTGGATTTTCAATTAACGATTTGGGATCGGCATCTGAGAACAAAGATTTATACCATGCAAACACTGATGAAAGCAGCAATCCCAAATTCCAATATGCCCAAATTCAAGTAATTGATACTGGCATTGGTATCAGTGCAGAATTTTTACCGAAAGTATTCGAGCGTTTCCGGCAAGCAGACAGCACCACAACACGATCGCACAATGGACTAGGACTAGGACTGGCGATTGTCCGTCACTTAGTGGAACTGCACAAAGGCACCATCTCAGCCGAAAGTGCAGGCGCAGAACAAGGGGCAACCTTTACTGTGAGGCTGCCATTATTACAAGACAACAGGGGTAACAAAGCCAGTAGAGATGTAGCAGGGAAAATTTCCTCCTCTGGAGGTTCTGCTCCTCTTAATGGATTAAAAGTTTTAGTTGTAGATGATGAAGCCGATACCCGTAACTTTCTGAGTTTTATGTTCGAGGACTATGGGGCAGTTACCACTGCGGTGGCATCAGCAGATGAAGCGCTAGCAGCATTAGAAAAAGCACAACCAGATATTGTGATTAGCGACATCGGCATGTCAGAACAAGATGGTTATACGCTGATTCGTAAACTCCGTTCTTTAGAACCAGAAAAAGGTGGGCGCATTCCGGCGATCGCTTTAACTGCATACACGCGAGAAGAAGACCGCTTACAAGCACTTGCAGCCGGATTTCAGCAACATTTAGGCAAGCCAATTGACCCCACTAAATTAATTAATGTGGTTATTAATGTATTGAAACTACCTGTCGAAGTTCCGGTGAGTTAGTGGGGACTGGGAGATGGGGAGGTGTGGGGAGTGTGGGGAGAAAGAGAATTTATGCCCCCTGAACTTCCCACACCTCCTTCTCCTCCCATGCCCAATGCCCAATGCCCCATGCCCCATACCCAATACTCAATTAAGAAAGTGCATGTTTTTTGAGATCGTCGAAGGAAACTACTTCCAAAGCTCTAGGATGGGTTGCTGAGAGGATTACTGGAGGAGCAACGCCAGCATCGAGGGCTTCTTGCCAGCGAGAAGCACACAAACACCAGCGATCGCCAGGCTTTAGTCCAGGAAAATTATATTCAGGAACGGGTGTACTCAGGTCGTTTCCGCGGGATTTGGTGAACTCAAGAAATTCTTGTGTTACTTCGGCACATATAACGTGCGACCCGAAATCGTTACCACCTGTGCGACAAAAGCCGTCGCGGTAGAACCCAGTCATGGGAGAAGTGCAGCAAGCTTCTAGATTTCCACCGATTACGTTTGAATTCATTGCTTCACTTGCAAAATTATCATATTAATTTTAACAAAATCAATTCGTTTCTGAAGAATTCAGAATTCAGTAGGAATTTGATTCTGGTTTGTTGACAAATATCGGTTACATTTTTTTGTATAAAAAGAATATTAATTAATCTAAAAAAAGTTAATTCACTTTGTTGCTACGCCGATAATATGTGAACTGATAATCGGTAACCCTACTTCAAAATAATCATAATTGACATTGCTAAAACCAGCTTCTTTTAAGGCAATATCAATTTTTATATCTGGATGGCAATTATCTGCTAAATTTTTCCAAATTGGGCTAATTTTCTTTTGAAATTTTCGCAACAAACTTCCTTGAGGTGCGGCGATGTGTTCGATAAATAATAAACTTCCACCTGGTTTTAGTACTCTTAAAATTGCCTGTAATGTATAGTTAATATTTGGTACTGAGGATAAAACTAAGGTCGTCACAACAGTATCTATGCTGTTATCCTCAGCATCTAGCCATTCGGCATTACCAATGCGGAGGTCGATGTTTAAACCGAGTTTTTTTGCTTGTTTTTGGAGCGAGGAATGCATCTGTAAATCTGGCTCGATCGCGATTAAGTGGATATTTTGAGGATAGTAAGGGAAGTTAGAACCATTTCGCGGGCTAATTTCTAATACTTTACCTTGGAGATTGGCAAAAAGAGAGCGTTTGCGATCGCTCATAACGCGATGGTAAGCTCCATGACCTTGAGCCGTCATCAATGCCAAAAAATTTCTACCTAATTTGGTATAAATTTGATTTGTTAATTCTCCACAAAGATAGTTGACACTCATTATCCACTCCCTAATTTTTGAGGCTATAAATTGGCGTCGTAATTAACCATTTATAGCCTCAAGATATGAGATTTATTTGTGTCAATCTTCACCCATTTGACTCACCTGACTGGGTGATTTTCGCTAATATTATAGTGATTTGGTTGGATTTTTGAATTTATTTACTCTCATTACGGAGTAGAGAACCAGCCTTATTGAGTTGAGGATGAGTTTCGTTAAGCAATAAAATACAATTCTTGTAGTCTTTCAAATTTGATTTTTTTCAGATTTATGTAGATTTTGTCTTTCTGCTAACCAAGTAAATAATACAATACCGCACACATCAGCCACTAAGTCAACCAAATCAAAGCTGCGATATGGTACAAAGAATTGAATTATTTCGTCAATGATACAAAAAAAGATGATAATGAAGGGTGTCAACGGCAGAGAAATATTAAAAATTTGGATTTTACGTTTGTTTAATGCTAGATGTCCCAAGTAAGCAGCGATTCCTAGCAACAAAAAATGCAAAATGGTATCGTAATATGGAAATTGTGAGATTTCAGTTGGGATGATTTTTAAGTAGGCTGAGATAGAAATGGACATTAAAACACCAAAGTAAAACCAAAATGCCAAAACCCAATGCCGATTAGATTTCATTTTTATCACTGGAAACAGTATTGTCAAAATTCAGAATCTATAATTCAGAATTAATAAGGCTTAGATACCAAGTTCGATCGGTTTCAAAAAGCGAATAAACCATAACACGCTTGATTTTCCAAGCATTCTAAATTCTGACTTCTGAATACTTGCATAATTACTACAAACATAACAAAGAACGTTCCGCAATTGGGAACGCTTGATTTTCGTAAATTCCGTTAAGATAATGTAAATTTTACGAATTTTAAAAATGATTAGATTTCTTTTGCGTTCTCTGCGCCTGGAGCGTGCTACACAAAAAGCAAAATGTCTCAAATCCAAAATCAGCTTACGCATGAAGATTCGCTTGTTCTTGCAACCAGGGATCTACAGGTTGTCCATCCTTGCGGCGTAATTCAATCTCTACAGCTATCACTTGTTTTGAACCAGGAGGTGCAGGTTTTTGATGGAAAATAATGTCATAATCTAGTGGATTGTGTTTGCGCTCTTTCAACCATTCTTGTACTTTGGTTGTGGCAAAGAATGATTGTCCCTGCTCAAACATTCGAGTAATTTGCATTTGCAACGTATAAGGATTTATGCGACTCATTTTCTACCGCCTTTTTTAATTGCAGAAAAATTCGGAATCCAGAATCAAGAGTATAGCAAATTCAAAATGGGGTGATGTTTCACCATTTATTTATCCGCCACTCATACTTTAATACACAACTGAATTATACATACTCAAGCCTTGACGCTATTTTGATTAATTGTAGCCAAAGTAATCTGCTTTAAGTAGATAATGTAAAAAAATAAATACTCCAAAAGAGGTAGCTACTGAGAGAAAATTTGTTACAGGCTCGACTTAATGCCTACTCTTTAGTATATTTCACCAGATTGCTACTTAATTTTGTTATAGATTGGAGAGAAGCACGCCGCTTCAAAAACTGGCCAAAAGATTGAGATGGTTGTTATGAAGAGCAAAAATCAAGCTATTTTCGCTTTATTTGTAAAAAGCGCTATTATCTTCTTACCTTTACTACTACCTGCTAGTATTGCTAGCGCGCAATCCACACCATCACTCAAACCAACTACTCCTGCTGGGGTGTTATCAAACCAAGAACGCGAAGAATTAACGCGACTACGAGCTGAAAAGCAAGTTCAATCTGATTTGCAGAGGGCTTTTAGCCGTACAACTATTTTAATCAATATTTGGCTAGTTATATTAAGTTTAATTCCGTTGGCTGTTATTGCTTTAATTTGGCTATTGCGACGAGCTGTCATCCGCGAAATTGTTGATAGAGCGATGCAACAATTAGAGGGAGTAGAAAATTTACAAAATCAGCTTACCTCTGTTAAACAAGAGGCAGAAAATCTGATTCAAGAAGTTAGAAAAAGAAATTATGACTTAGAACAAGAAGCTGAAACCCTCCAAGAAAAAATTAAAAATCAAGCAGAAAGTTTATCTGTTGTCACATCTGATATTGATTTAGTTAAAACACAGATATTAAATAGGTTAGAAGCTGAAATTCAAAAGTCTCAAGAAAATATAGGTTCTTTAGAATCGAAATTTGCTTCTGGCTTATCTAAGTTAGAGTTGGAGGCTCAAAAACAAAGTGATTTAGCGCTAGAAAATACTAAAAATTTAGTATCTACTTTGTCTGAAGAACTGTCTAATTTGAAGTTGCTGTTACAACAACAGCAAGAGCTAGCTGTTGCCGATCTAGAATTATCAAAGTCTGAGTTAATATCTCAGATTTCTAGATGGCAATCTGATGCCCAACAGCAAAAGGATATCATTGTTGAGAGTTTAACAAAATTGCAGTTAGAATTTGCTTCCCAATTATCTCAGTTAGAAATAGATGTTCAACAACATAAAAATCTCACGTTTGAGAAGTTAGATAATCAATTAACATCTCAATTATATGAGTTGCAGACTGATGCTCAAGAACAAAAAAATAAACTTATTGAAAATCTAGCAGGATTGCAATCGGAGTTTAATGCTGAATTATCTCAATTACAATTAGATGCCAAAATATATAAAGAGTTAATAATTGGTAATCTTGCCAAGTCTGGCGAGAATTTTACTTCGCAATTTACGGAATTAGAATTGAATGTTCAAGAGCAAAAAGTACTGATTTTAGAGAAGCTAGAAAAGTTAGAATCAGAGTTTGTTTCTCAGCTATCTAAGTTAAAATTGGATGCCCAACAAAGGAAAGATATCCTTCTTGAAGAATTGGTTGAGATGACATCTGGATCGATTTCAGAGAGGGAAAATTCTGAAGTTAAAGAAGCACAACCAGAACAACCAGAATTTACTGCTGAGGAGTATGTAAAAGAGGCAGATGTACTGTTTTCAGAAAGACGTTATGAAGATGCGATCGCCATTTACAACCAAGCAGTTAAAATTCAATCAGATGACCCTCTTATTTGGCTAAAACGTGGCTTAACTTTCGCAAGATTAAAACGCTACAAAGATGCGATCGCCTCTTACGACCGAGCTATTCAAATTCAACCAGAATATCATCAAGCTTGGTGCGATCGCGGCGTCGCTTTTGGTTATTTACAACAGCATCAGCAAGCCTTTGATTCATTTGAGAAAGCTACGCAAATCAAGCCTGATGATGCAGTTGCTTGGTTGAATCGCGGTCTTTCCTTAATAGCACTAGAACAATATGAAGAGGCAATAATATGTTTTGAAAAAGCTCTAGAATTACAACCGAATTCCCCGAAAATCTGGGATAAATACGGCTATACTTTGGTGAGACTGGGACGCGATGATGAAGCGATCGCTAGTTTTAACAAAGCATTAGAAATTAAGCCAAATTATGCCAGCGCTTATTACAACAAAGCAGCCTGTTACGCACTCCAAAGACAAATAGAACTATCTCTGCAAACTCTTAAACAAGCAATTGAAATTAATCCCAGATACAAAGAAGAAGCAGCAAGCGACCTAGATTTTGATGATATCGCTAACGATCCCCGCTTTCAGCAATTAATTACAGCGTAAAACAGAAGTCAGAATTCAGAAGTAATTTGTATGCTTCACTGAAATATTTTTGACTGTTGAATCTTAAGTGAGGAGTTAAAAGTTAAGAATTATTTCTCCTTGTGCCTGTGTCCCCATCTCCCCATCTCCCCACTCCCTACCCCTGTTCCCCAGACATTGCTTTGAGTTTAGACGTGAAAGACTCGGAGCGATCGCTTTTTTCTGGGATAAATTGCTCTATTGGGGGACGAATAGCAGGTGGTAGGAGTTTTGGCTGTTCTTCTAAGACTGGTGGCGCACTTTCTGGTAAAGTTTGCTTTTGACTGACAGCAGGCGGTAACTGAAGCTTTGCTAAAGCAGGTGATTCGCTAGTAGCGGTAGACTGGAGGGCGCTTTTATTTTCCCTAATTTCCTGCTTGTTTACTGCATCTAAAGATGTCTTTTGTTCGTAACCGTTCAGTTGTAAAGTTGTAGTATTACTTTTTTGATAACCATTGCTAACTTTGCGATATGGTAATTGAGGTTTTGTTACTTTCTCAAAAGTCGGGTTTTTCTTGATTGGCGGTAGCATTGGTGCAGCCGATGTGGTTAAGCTTTGAGGAAACTTACTACAAATCATCCGTTCAAATTCCATATTGAAATGATATGTAGGCTGTTCTCGACGTTGCCAAAATACTAAGATTTGTTGCACGGAAACCGCTTTATAACGACCTTGATATAGTGCTTCAATCACTGCCAGATGTAGCCAATTCGGTGGGTATTGCGCTTGCCAACGTTCAACTAGCTCATTGGCAGTATACCCACTGAGATCGAAACTATAGTGAATTAATAAGGCGATCGCTAAATTAGCAGAGGTTTCTGGAAGTGTTGTTAACATGAGGCTGTTAGCTTTCGGCAATAGGTCTAAGATTTTTCACCCATCGCATATAGCCTATCGTGCTTTTAACTACATGGTGTTTTCCAGAGTTTCAAGCCGATAGGCAGTGTTTCCCATTCTACTTGTCAACTGCTTAAATGCAAGAGTCTATAGAGTGATTTAACAGTTATTGTTATTACTCAGTAGTCTTCACCGCCCATTGTTCGGCGATTGACAGACCCCTTCGGCGCAGGTTTGGGGTGTAAGAGAAAAGAATTGGTTCTCTGAATAATAGATAGATACAAGCCCCTGCTTTCAAGTATGGAAAAAGAAAAAGATCGTTTCCAGGCACGCTTGTGCGAGAAATACGACGTCCTTACTTGAAACCCCTGATTTTAATTAAAGGGTTCCCCACACTTTACACCATTTTCAAGCCAGTTTTTAATTACCTAGAATACAGCAGTAAGAGTACACAGCTGTATACCCCTACCTTGCATTGTATCCAAACTTCAAGCTGTATAAATCCCTCACTAAATCGCTGATAGCTGTTTACTGTTCGCTGATTTAATTGCAGGCGTTTGCCCAATGGCGACTAACGCCTGATAAACCATTGCTGCAACTTCAGCGTATGTTGCCGGACGTAAAGGTGCAAGCAGTTTCGGGTCTGGATAATTGACGATTATTCTTTTATGCGTTGCAGTAGCAACAGCTTTTTCGGCATATTCGGGAATGCTATGGCGATCGCTATACACTTCTAAAATATTGTTATCAGCCTGTGGTAGCCCCAGCCCGTTAACTAAAGATACAATCACTTGTAGCCGTTTGACATGTTGATGGGGGCGAAAAGTGCGATCGGTAAATCCGCCGACAAAGCCACCCCTAGCGGTCATTTGGATGGCATTATACGCCCAAAAATCCTTAGGCACGTCTACAAAATCTGGTGCCGGGCGTTTAGCAGTGGGCTTAAAAGCAACCGCCACCAAAGCCGCATATTCAGCGCGAGTCATCGGTTTATCTAGTTGGTAGTTACCATCGGCAAAATCGTGAGTTAAATCCATACTCACCAATGCCTGAATGAATGGTTCTGCCCAATGGCTATCAACTTCAACAGACGCAGAAACAGAAGAAGACGCAGAGATTGGGGGACGGAGGGATGCGGAGACAGAAGAAGATACAGAGAGGGTTTCTAATAAATTCCCTTTGTCCTTTTCCTCCTCCAGCAATTCCACCAAGCCTTTAACTAAAGCAGGATTTAACTGATTACCCGCACAAACAAGCTTTTGTGTAGTCAGATTGTGTAAATCAAATCCACCATTATCACGAAAAATATTCTCAGCCGGATTTTCGCTGCTACCTAAATCGGGGGCTGCATTGCCATTTACCAAAAGACCGCCTTGAGAATTTTTGGTCATGAGATTTTGACGTAGCACAGGACGGGCGTTGCGAGAAAGGGCGATCGCCGTGCCATTTTCTGATAATTTATTGTTGGCGATCGTTGGAGTTGCAAAGTCACTAATTGCTATTCCTAAGCGGTTTCTTTGAAATACATTCCCCAATACTTCGCCTTGGCTATGACCTGCCATCACTAACCCACTGGCAGCATTATGTATAAAAACATTATCTAAAATTGTTGGTTTAGCAGCACCACTGGTAAACACACCTTCTCGCCCACACTTACTTAAAGTATTGTTGGCTAAAGTAGGTTCAGCCGATTCAATCCAAACACCAGTACCTTTTGTTGAATAATTAGTGACAGTTACACCTACAAGACAGGCATTTTCTAACAACAGTAGCGCGATATTTTGTACCCTAAAGCTGGGACTGTGATACTGGCCACTACCGAAAATTACAATCTCCGCACCTTTGTTAGCTTCATTTCCTACTACCTTCACTCCTTCATGAATAATTAGCGGAAATACTTCGCCAGTAGCGGCGCTGTAAGTCCCAGATGCTAAATGAATGATTGTGGAGATTTTAGTTACTTTTAAAGCACGAGTCAGGCTTTTAAACGGGCTTAACCGGGAACCGATATTGCTATCATTCCCTGTTATCGGGTTGACATAGAGTGTGAGAACAAGGGTAGAGTTCACCATTGATGATTGAGAGTCAGTTGTTTTAATTATGACAATCATGGATAACACTACTTCTATCAAACTTTGGGAAACTAGTATCCATGTGTGTACAAAATATATCTATTTTGGCTTTTCTTACAAGCAGATAATGTGTACGCAAAAGTTATAGACTCTTATGCAACATTCCAAGTTCTCATTTGTGTGTTCCCAGTTCGCAAGCTCAAAATTTCCAATACATCGCTCTGCAATGCGATTGCATCTACCTGATATCCGTAAAAAGTCAGCTTAAATTAGCACAGATACCGTGGTAATATCACTAAAATTCAAACCGTACAACAAAAGGTAGTATATGAATACTTTACGCTTAACCTCTCTTAACTACTTGCGTACATTTGCGATCGCACTCTCTTTTTTAACTGCTCAAGATTTAGCAGTTGCCCAACTACCACCGTCCTTTAATGGTGATTTTGAAAACGGTTTAG
The DNA here is from genome assembly GCA_034530875.2 of Nostoc sp. DedSLP01. Taxonomy (GTDB): domain Bacteria; phylum Cyanobacteriota; class Cyanobacteriia; order Cyanobacteriales; family Nostocaceae; genus Nostoc. The sequence continues at coordinate 92,083 of JAVRCJ020000025.1, read as the reverse complement.
GTAGTAGCCTAAAGCTTGAATCTTGTTGTTCTCATTCATTCTCTACAGTACCTATAATTACTCGGCGTGGAAGTTACGGAGCGCGATTTGAGCTTAGAAGAACCGATCCTGATGTAGCAACAAGTAGAAGAGTGGAAGCAAAAACAGCTTTTCCTTTGCAGCAAGAGATGTGGTTTAACCTTAATTATCTGTTTCCACAAGACTACACACCTGAGGAGTCTCGCGAACTGATCGCCCAGTGGCACGATCTTCCCGATAAAGGGGAGCCTTGGCAAATGCCATCGCTTAATTTATGGGTTTCAAATAACAGAATTTATCTTACAAATCGATGGCAGCTGAAAAAAATTGGTGATTTGAACAAATTTGATGGTCAATTAAGGTACGATTTAGGAGATATCGAGCTTAATCGTTGGACAAATATTGTTGTTCATATTCGATGGGCACTTGACGGTAGCGGATTAATTGAATTATGGCGGGATGGTGTTAAGAAGGTTAATCAAGTAGGCCCTAATCGCTATCATGACGATCTCTATCCTTATTTAAAATTTGGAATTTATAAATACGATTGGAAAATCAAACCTCAAGCTTCAAAGTTAAATACTCGAGTACTTTATATTGATGATGTTCGAGTTGGTTTTAAAGACTCAAGTTACGCGAAGATTAGTACCGTCGGTACTCTCTACATCACAGATCCATTTACTTCCACAATAGATCGGTTTAAGGTCATAACAGGAGGGGCATGGCTTCGCCGTTTAGGACGTTACGATCTTGTATCGCCCGTACAATCAAACGGATCGGTGACTACTAACCTCACTCTTAATCAAAAAACTATTCCTACTAATTTCAATTTAAAAGTAGATGCTCAAGTTAACTCTCCTAGTAGTGCAGGAGATTATTCAATAGTCTTTAATAATAAAGATTTAAAGAATTTTTCTTATATAAATTTTAGTTTAGTTAATCGTAGAGGCTCTAATGGAATATTTACTGTGAAAAATGGAGCTTTAACAACGCTTGCAATATTTACTTCACCAATACAGGCTAGCAAATGGGATCGTCTTGAACTCAAACAAGTAGGGTCTAGGATTGATGTGTGGAAGAATAGTAAGTTAATCGGACAAGCAACAACTAATATGCCGATATCAGGACGTGTAGGGTTTAGTAGTTCTGGAAGTAATGTGTCATTTGATAATTTATTAGTGTATCAACTTCCGCAATAAAATTCGGTTGTTGCGCTTGAATAGCTAGGGATGTATGGTTGTACGCGCCACATTTAGCTGATTTTGAGCAAATATTTTTGTTAAAAATATCAGAGCGATCGCCATTCTCAAACTCTAAATTTATAGTCGATAAATATTCACTAAAATCAAGTTTATTTCCATAATTAATATTTGCAAAACACAAACTATTACTACTGTAATTGAAAGTCAGTATCGCATACAATAAAATTATGATTATTCAGGCGTAAGTAGTCAAAATGACCGAAGACAAAAATCGTATCAATCGCATGGAAGACCAACTTATTGATATGCGTCTAGCAGTCAGCGCCCTTTTAGAAACTGTGACGCAGCATCAACGCAATTTTGAGACGATACAGCGTAATTTTGAGACTATGCAACGTAACTTTGATTCTACGAATAGTAGAATTAACACTATTGTCACTGAAATTAGAGACATCCGTACTGATATGCAAGAAATGCGAGCTGATATGTTGCAAATGCAAGCAGAAGTTCGCGGTTTACAAACAGAAAATCGGCGCATTTTGGATATTTTACAGAATCGCAATTCTGAGGATGATTCGTTGCGATAAGAAAAAAGACGTTGCATTGCAACGTCTCTACATTAGTTAAACTGTTCGATAATTCCGCCGCCTAACACTTTTTCGCCGTCATACCAGACAGCAGCTTGTCCGGGTGTGATGCTGAATTGGGGTTCATCAAATACCAAACGCGCGCGGGAGTTTTCCAGAGGAATTACTGTTACTGGTGTAGGTGTGGAACGATAGCGAATTTGTACTTCGGCGTGAATTGGAGTAGATGGTTCGGCAATAGAAACCCAATTTACTCGCCCTACAGTACATTCTGGCTGAGTTACCTTAGTGCGATCGCCAACAACAACCCGATTATTAACTGCATCTAATTCAATCACATACAACGGTTGTTCGGCAGCAATTCCCAAACCTTTGCGCTGTCCGATTGTGTAGTGATGAACGCCATCATGCTGTCCCAAAACTTTGCCTGTGGTATCCACAATATCTCCGATTTTGGGAGCTAAATATTTATCCAGAAATGCCCGCATGGAACCGTTACTTTCCACTAAGCATAAGTCTTGACTTTCTGGTTTATCAGCAGTTTGTAAACCATATTCAGCAGCAATGCGACGAGTATCAGTTTTTTGTAATTCGCCTAAAGGAAATATACTTGCCTCTAATAAATCTTGAGACAAATCGTAGAGGAAATAAGACTGGTCTTTATTGCGGTCAACAGCGCGTAATAACTGATAACGCCCAGTAGCTTCATCATAATTAATTCGGGCATAATGACCGGTGGCAATGCGATCGCATCCCAATTTTTCCCGGGCATACTGCACCATTGGCCCAAACTTCACACTTTTATTACACTGAGAACAAGGCAAAGGCGTGATCCCAGCACTGTAACCACTCACCAAAAAATCGACAATATTTGTTTGGAAGACATCCCGACTGTCCACAACTTCGTGGGGAATACCCAGTTGTTCGCAGATAACAGCCGCATCGATGGTACCTTCAGAACAACATTGACCTTTGCCTTTCATCAGCCAAAGAGTCAAACCAATTACTTCATAGCCCTGATGTTGCAGGATAGCAGCGGCGGTGGAACTGTCAACACCACCAGAAAGACCAACGACGACTTTTTTCATACAAACACAACACGGGATCTGCGTGGTTGTCCAATTGTAGCACAGACTCTTCAAAGCCTTACCAGGAAAGCGCTTCAGTTTATCAGCGATCGAATGATAGTTGCTACTCGCTTGCTCATCTAAGATTAGTAACAGATGTATTGTTTAGAACTTAAATGAGGTAACTTAACACTAACGCTATCTAGTTGCTACAACAGCAAACTAATTAGTTCCTGATGAAATTGCCGGAAAATATTTAGATTACTTTCTAACTAATATGTCTAGTAGAATACTCAGTCAATTTATGCGATTTCACATCTTCTCTTTATTACTGGGAGGATGTTTAGCGGTGCTTGCTAACTCTACTCCAACCCAAGCACAAATTTCCAACAACCAGCTGTTACTGGCTCAACAAGTAGAAGATGATACTTTACCGCCAGTTCCTTTCGGTCAAGAATCACCGTTGTTACCACCAGCAGAACCAGCACAAACTTTTCAACCCGAGCAAAACTTTCAGCCGTCTCAACCAGTACAGGTTCCGTCTCAACCTGAATCAAATTTTCAGCCTTCTCAACCAGCACAGTTTAGTCAATATAACCAAAACTTTGAACGCTATTCAGTTTTTGTCGATGCTAGCGATTTCCAAACTCTACAAGAAATACGGCGGCTTGAACCCAGTGCTTACATTCGACAATACCAAGGACGTAATGTCATTCAAGCAGGAGTTTTTAGCAGAGTATCTAACGCCCAAGAAAGAGTTTATGAGTTACAGTCACGAGGTATTTATAGCGCACAAATTATCAATAATAACGGCCAACAAATAAGCTCTGTTGATGGAGGTAACAGAAATTTTAATGGCGATCGCCGTTCTCTAAACCCTCCCAAACAAGTCTCTAGATATTTTGTCGCTATTCCCACGACTCGAGAAGAGTTACCTGCGATCGCCCAACAACTTAGGCAGACTTTAGCCAGATTCAGCCAAGATTTAGGACGATCTGGTGGAGTCCTCGAAAGAACGCAACCACGAGGCCCGCATGTAGCAGTAGGGCCTTTCGCTGACCGAGTACAAGCACAAGAATGGAATAAGTATCTGCGGAGTATAGGATACCGTAATGCTAGGGTTTATTACGGGAAGTGAACAGGTTGAGAGTGGGAAGTTAGGAGTTAAGAGAAGTTCTAGTGCAGAAATTCTACCCACCTTGCCAGGGTTAAAGCTAGCAATTAGCAGTAATATAAAACTCATAACTCCAAACTCCTATAGCAATCCTAAATCTTTCGTGAGAAACAAGATCCCCGATTTCTTTAAGAAATCGGGGATCTAAACACACCGCGAATTCTCACAAATCACACAGAATTGCCATAACTCCAAACTCCTAACTTTTCATTCACCACTGATGTCAGATAGGCAAGAACAAATTTCACAAGTAATAGTAAATGCTGAGCAAATGCGCGATATTGAAGCGCGGATCTTTGCAGCAGGAATGCCTGTAGCAGCTTTGATGGAAAAAGTAGCAGGCTTAATTGCCTGTAGCATTCAAGATATTTACCCAAATCCCAGACAAAGGCAAGAATTTACCTCCTCATCTTTCTCCTCAAATCCTCATGTAGGTATTCTCGTCGGCCCCGGTCATAATGGGGGAGATGCTTTGGTAGTAGCGCGTGAATTACATTTTCGCGGTTACGAAATTTGGGTTTATTCTCCTTTCTCTAAGCTCAAAGAATTAACTTCCCAGCACTTGCAATATGCTCGGAGTTTGGGCATTCCAATTTATCAAGAAATTGAGCAATTACCCAGTTCCGATCTGTTGATTGATGGGTTATTTGGATTCGGTTTAGAAAGAAACCTTACCGATCCCATCGCTTCTGCAATTAATCGGTTCAATGAATTGCCGATGCCAATTTTCAGTATCGATTTACCTTCAGGTTTGCACACTGATACAGGCGAAGTATTAGGAACTGCAATTCGCGCTACTCACACGTTTTGCTTGGGTTTATGGAAGTTAGCTTTTTTGCAAGACCAAGCGCTGGAATATATCGGCAAAGCTGAGTTAATTGATTTTGATATTTCTTTGGCTGATGTGCAGGCTGTTTTGGGAGAAGTACCGAAAATTAAACGCATTACACCAGCAACGGCAATTTCTACTTTACCTTTACCCCGTGCGGCGGTTACCCACAAATATAAGGAAGGACATTTACTGCTGATTTGTGGTTCGCGGCGTTATGCAGGTGGAGCAATTTTAACTGCTTTGGGTGCGCGGGGTAGTGGTGTAGGAATGCTTTCTGTTGCTGTACCGGAATCGCTGAAATCTCTTTTGGTATCGCATTTGCCAGAAGCGCTGATTGTCGGTTGTCCGGAGACCCAAACCGGTGCTATTGGCGAATTGCAACTACCTGCAAAAACTAATCTCAGTTCCTTTAGTGCGATCGCTTGCGGTCCCGGTTTAACAACGGATGCCACCCCAATTGTACAAGAGGTCATAGAAAGCGATGTTCCTTTGCTTCTCGATGCCGATGGTTTAAATATACTCGCCCAAATCGGAACGATCCCCACTTTACAAAAACGCCAAGCACTAACCATACTCACGCCCCATACAGGTGAATTCCAGCGATTGTTTCCTGATGTCACCGATGCAAAATGCGATCGCATCAAAGCAGTACGAGAAGCAGCAGCACAAAGTGGGGCAGTAGTATTGTTAAAAGGTGCGAGAACTGCCGTAGCCAATCCCCAAAGTCAAGTTTGGATTGTCGGAGAAAGTACGCCAGCTTTAGCGCGTGGCGGTAGCGGCGATGTATTAACTGGGCTACTAGGTGGATTATTAGCACAAGCAGTTACTAAACAAATTCCTGTAGAAAATATCGCTGCAACTGCTGCTTGGTGGCATTCCCAAGCTGGAATTTTGGCAGCCCAAGAACGTACAGAATTAGGTGTAGATGCGTTTACATTGACACAATATTTAGTGAAAATATTAAGCAATTATCACTAGATTGAAATGTGGCGATCGCTTTATTCTAAGTTTGAAACTCACAACTAGAAGCAAATTCATCTCGATGATGATAACTGTTCAATAAATCAGCAAAATAAATACGATTATTTCTTTGTGATGCATATAATACCCGACTTCTTTAAAAAGTCCTGTATCTAAGGTTTTTTATAACTTTAGTTATATTTCTATTGATTATGTTCGCGTGCAATTTGAAATTACGCTTAGAAAATCTAAGCTACAGATTGTGAAATGTCGCAATTTAATTCAGTCGCCAGCAGGAGGACATTCAACACAGTATTTTTTAAAATAGTTGATAAATATTGTAAAGAATTTGGAAACAGAATATGCCTCTTCATAGACTTGAACAATTCGATCCGAATTATCGAGATACTTTTGGTGGAGATGACGTTAGAGCACTCAATGTTTATACTGAGGGTGGCGAGACGGTCGGCTCAGTTGATGATGTTATAGTTGATGACGACGGTCATTTTCGGTATTTAATTGTTAACACCAACTTAAATTCTGTTAATAAAAAAATCTTACTACCAGTTGGTCTTTCGCGCATCAATTATCCAGCAAGAAGTGTCCATATTGATGGATTAAGCAGAGAGCAAATAGAAAGATTACCGGATCACCGAGAACTCACAAATATTGATAGCAACTATGAAGAGCAAGTACGTAGTGTATTTCGTTCTCCAAATAGTGGCGTAACTTATGACGATACATATAATTATCAGAAAGAGCCAGCTTTATATGAGTTGAATGACCAATATCATCAAACGTTTAAACTCTATGAAGAAAGATTAATTGCCAATAAGCAACGTATCAAAACTGGAGAAGTAGCTGTTGGTAAGCATATTGAAACAGAAACCGCACGCGTTACAGTACCGATTCAAAAAGAACGAGTTGTGATTGAACGCGTTGTACCAACAGAAGCAGAAACCGTTGTTAACACCAACGAACTTCAGTTTCAAGAAGGAGAAGTAGCACGGATAGAAATCTACGAAGAAACGCCAGAAATACGTAAAGAAGCGTTTGTACGTGAAGAAGTCCGAGTTAAAAAAGTAGTTGAACGCGAAACTGTAGAAGCCCAAGAGACTATTCGCCGAGAAGAGTTAAATGTCAATGCTGACGGTGAGTTACAGGTGCAGCAAGGTGATACCACTAGAAATGAAACTCTCTAAAACTCAACAATTATTAGGCAAAAATATGTCTGATAAGTGTTGAGTTTTTATGGAATAAGTAACTGGATAATCGAGACTTTTATCTGAGCAAATTAGTAGGGGTACATGCCTGTGCGCCCTACTAATTATTTGCACTCGATACGATTAAAAATTTGCTAGATATTCATAAAATTTAACAATAAAGTTTAATTTTTATTTCTGCCTAGATTTTAATTTTGATAACTATAAACTAGAGAAAATATCTATGACTTTTGATAATTATTCTGTATAAACTTACTTCGATAGAAGGAGGTAAATAACTAAATAAATTGTCTAATTTAATAACAAGGAGATGAAAACAAAATTTTTGAGGTAAAACAGAATGGTTCTTTACAAATTAGAAGATTTTGAGCCTAACTACCGTGATAGTTTTGATGGACATGACATTAAGGGACTTGGTGTCTATACCCAAGGAACTGATGAAAAAATTGGTTCTGTTAGCGATGTTTTAGTAGATGACGACGGTCATATCCGCTATCTAGTAGTTGATTTAGGCTTTTGGATTTTTGGTAAAAAAGTATTACTACCAATTGGCCGCAGCCGTATTGACTACAATACCGATCGCGTCTACACAATTGGCTTGACTAGAGAGCAAGCAGAAGATTTACCCGAATTCAATGAACGCTTAGCGCTTGACTACGACTATGAAGAACGGGTGCGTGGAGTATATCGCCAGCCTGGAGAATACAGCCCTCCTGTAGAAGGTTCAGCATCTCTAGAAGCATCAGCACCATTGGATACAAGCTATTCGACTCCTACTTACAGCCGCGATAACTACACATACGAACATGAGCCTTCTTTATACAATTTAAACGAACAAGACAATCAAACTTTGAGATTGTACGAAGAACGCCTAATCGCCAATAAACAACGCCGCAAAGCTGGAGAAGTAACAATTGGTAAACACATTGAAACTGAAACTGCGCGAGTTGCAGTACCAGTAGAAAAAGAGCGAGTTGTGATTGAGCGCGTAACTCCTGCTGATGCAGGTACGCCTGTTTCTAGAGGTGAAGCAGACTTCCGCGAAGGCGAAGTTGCTCGTGTGGAAATCTATGAAGAAACTCCTGATATTCGCAAAGAAGCAGTTTTGCGGGAAGAAGTCAGAGTTAGAAAAGTAGTAGACCAAGAGACAGTAGAAGCTCAAGAAACTATACGTCGTGAAGAGTTAGACGTAAATGCTCCTAATCTTCCCATTGAAGAACGCTAACGGGAAATGGTGACTGGGGACTGGGGAATAGGGACTAGGAATTTTCCTAATACCCAATACCCAATCCCCGATCCCCAATACCCAATCCTCAATCACTTTTACTAATAGCTAACCGATGGCAAACAACATTGCACAAGCAAGCACAAATAGCCACACTAACACCTTACTAGCAAAATTAAAAAACAAGGTGAAAAATTTTTTTGTGTTCGATAGTGAAGGTGAGCTAGTAGGGAAAGTTCAAGATTTAATTGTGGATGCAGATAATCGGCTCAACTTAGTTATCTCTAACCAAGTTAATCAACAATTTATAGCATCTGGTCAACATTTAGCCGGTAAACATACTTCTTTATTCAAAGTCCAGAGCCAGAGAGTAAAAAAAATAGATAACCCGACTAAATCAGTTTTTTTAGATCTAAAACAATCAGAAATAGAGTATATGCCTGAATATTTAGAAAGAGAAACACCAGGCGGCCGCAAAATCTCTGAACTATCAGATAACTCAAGTAAAGAATTAGCTTATAATCAAACCACAAATAATTCTATCGAGGCAGTACATTTAGAAGACGGTAGTGAAGAACAGATTATTCGTTTACTAGAAGAACGATTAGTTGTTGAAAGTAATAAGCGTAGAGTTGGTGAAGTAATTGTTCGCAAAGAAATCGAAACCCGCATGGTACAAGTTCCTGTTCGGGTGGAAAAATTAATCGTCGAACAAGTCAGCCCAGAACACAAGCAACTTGCAGAAATTGATTTAACCCAAGGCGAAATTTCTGGACTAGAGTTGAATCAAGAAGAAAAATTTGAAGTTACGCATTTAAATGGTGCTTTAACAGTCAGTGGCGAATTTAATTCACCTAAAGTTGCTAGTTTGTTGCTAAATGCGATCGCACTTGAGAAAAACCACGGATGTAACCGCGTGCGAGTTGCAATTTCTGTTGAAGATGAATCACACCAGAAAAAATACCAGGAGTGGTTTGACCGCTGTTCTAAAGGTCAGCAAATAAATCCTGAAAAATAAGTTTCTAGCAGATAAATCAGTAGGGTGAGCATTGCACGCCCTATTTTTTTTGCTTATAATTTCAGCTTTTTGTTTATAGTAATTATCATTTGAATCAGGTATATCAGTAGGAGCGCAAAGCTTTGCATTGGTGTCAACTTAAGCTCAAACGCTTATCCCACATGCGTTTCACCCCACCCCGATTTTGTCTAAAGCCAAAATCGGGGTGGGGTAACGCGGATCTTGATAGTAAGTGAGATAAGTGAATATCACATCTTTTCAAGGGTTTCACGTTAAGTTGACACCAATGAAGCCCCAACGAGGATCTATTCTTTTGTGTAGCTCACCCATGCAGGAACCGCTATATCTATTTTCCCTACTTATCCAATAACTCTAATTAACCTGAGGTGTGTATTTTTTGCGAGTAACAATTGCTAAAAGTAATATTAAAAAAGTAAATGTTCCAGCTAAATATAACGGATAGCCATAAGTTTTCGGATTAGATTGATGAATTAACATTCCTGCAATTACAGGGCCAATTCCATTGGAAATACTTAAATAAGATGCGTTCAATCCCATTGCAGTCCCTTGCTCCTCTGCCTTGGTATTTAGAGAAATTAGCGTACTAATCATGGGTTGAACTAGAGAATTGAATAGCGAAAAAAGTATACTGACTGCTACAAAATAAATAATGCTGGGAAAAACTGGCATTAGTACAAATGACAAACTTCTAAAAAATAAACCTAAAAATAATATTTTAACTGTATTAAACTTCTTATTAAGAATTGAAATTCCCCCAGTTTGCATGATTACACCCAAGACTCCAAATGTTAAAAACAAGAGAGTCAAAGACTGGCTATTTTGACCTAATACATTAATATAATAAGGCTGAAAAGCATAAGTAAAAATAGTAAAGGTTGTACCAATACAAAAGTTGATAATTAAAAGTATGCCAACTTTAGGCATGGCTAAACCTCTAATTAGATTTCCTAAACCTAAATCAAAGATATTTTGTGCTTTGTCCGCTTTGATAGGCAGAGTTTCTGGTAATAAAAAGATTGTAATTAACAAAGCTACGAATGCAACTGCACCAGAAACTATAAATCCAAATCCCAAAGAAATCTGTTGTGCCAACAAGCTGGTAACCGGGCCGAGTACGAAGCCTAATCCTAATGCTGCTCCATAAATTCCAAAAGCTTGGGCGCGCTTTTGAGGAACGGTAATATCTGAAATAATTGCTTGAGCTACCGAAGCATTGCCGCCGGTGATGCCATCTAAAAGTCGAGCTAGAAAAAGCATCGCTGCTGTTGTTGCCGTTCCAGCTATTACGTTAGCGATCGCAGTTCCGGCTAAACTGATAATTAGCAAAGGTTTGCGTCCAAAGCGATCCGATAGTTTCCCGATCGCTGGAGTTGCAAAAAACTGAGCTATGGAATAAATCGAAAATAACAAACTCGTCTCAAAATCACTCAGGCCAAATTGTTTGCCATAAAGATAGATAATAGGAATTAAAACTGTAAAACTGAGGGAATTAATAAAAGCAATTAAAGCAGTAATCCAGAAATTTCGATTCATTAGCGATACACCACTAGCAACTTATTTGCAACTGCACTGTACTTTTCAACCCTAGTCATACTATCTACTTGCCGTTCTTTTGGCTACCCCCAATGAAATTTCGAGTCAAGCGACTTTTACGCAAGCAACAACAGCGTTTGTTCCCACCAATTCACATTCAAGTTCGAGATGGAAAGTTTGAGATTATGGGTATGGGTGTATGGTATTCCTACTGGCGCGATCCCTACCATTTGCTGCTGACAATTCCCTGGACTGGCTTTTTAATACTAATTTGTCTGTTTTATCTAACTATTAATGCTCTGTTTGCCCTAGCTTACTTGCTAGGAGGAGATTGTATCGCCAACGCTAGACCAGGCTCTTTTTTAGACGTTTTTTTCTTTAGCGTCCAAACCCTAGCATCCATTGGCTACGGGGCAATGTATCCGAAAACAACTTACGCCAATATCATTGTCACTATCGAAGCGATGATCGGTTTGGTGGGAATTGCTGTAATGACTGGACTAGCCTTTGCTCGATTCTCTCGCCCGACCGCCCGCGTCATGTTTAGCCGTGTAGCATTAATTACAGTTCATGATGCCAAGCCGACTTTGATGTTCCGCACCGCTAATCAGCGCCGCAACATGATTTTAGAAGCGCAGATGCGAGTGTATTTGATGCGGGATGAAGTAACGGCAGAAGGCCAGTTTATGCGTCGAATCTACGATTTGAAACTGTTGCGGAACCAAACACCTAGCTTTTCCTTAAGCTGGTCAGTGGTACATGTGATTGATGAATTTAGCCCTTTATATGGAATGACGACTGAATCACTAATCCAGACAAATTCGACGCTGATAATTTCTTTGAGTGGTATTGATGAAACAGTTGCTCAGGTCGTCCATGCCCGTCATACTTATAGTGCTAGGGAAATTTTGTGGAATAATCGCTTTGCCGATATTTTCCACGAAACAGGTGATGGACATCGTTACATCGACTACAACCGCTTCCACGATGTTTTACCTTTAGATGAAATCGGTTAAAAGTAGCACTCTTTTGACTTTTTACTCGGAAGTCTCATTAACTGGTGGTTGTGAGGGCTTAACCACAACCCGACCATTTTCAACTACAGTACAATTTTCAGCAGTATTTGTGCTGTGCTTAACTGGCACATCCTGACACTGTTTTTGGTGAGAAATATTTTGCTCCTGTTGTTGATTGAGGATGACAACACAAGAGGAACAAGAAGGGAAAGACATATAAAGTATCTCAATCTCTATAATCTATTATCGCTCTATTAAATGCTGTTTGGCTAAAAAATTTACTACTTTACAGCGATTTTAACTGGGTAGAATACAGATTATTGTAGGGATGCACGGTTAGCTGTGCATCCCTACAATAATTGTTTGGCAGGGTTAGACAATAGGTTTTTCTCATGAAAAAATTTTGGCGATATCTGGGTTTAGGTTTTGTATCTACGTTTTTGACTGCTACTCCCGGATTGGCAGCCGATCGCATTAGCTTTTATTACCCTCCCTTCGGCGAATTCTCTTTATCTGTGAACTCGCTGGAAACTTTTGCCAAAGAAGGCAAAATTGACGAAGACTTTTCCTTTTATGCCAGTCGCGCCACTCCCGAACAACTCGCCCAATTGCGGACTCTACTCCAGCAGCGCTTTCAGATTAGCCCCACGCTGGTATCTCAGGTTACCTATTCGCCTATAGGTGAAGAGGTGATACAACGTCTGGGAGAATTACTCCTTACTGAGTCTCGACAAAATGGTTTTTATGCCATACGTGCGGCTTTGATTATATCTGCCGCAGATAAAGATGGCTTGACCGTCGTGAATTTACTGCGGAGATTTCCCAGCGATACTATCAGGCTGAATTTTTCTGAGGGGCTAAGGATAGTCGATAATTTGTCACAACTGTTGGAAAGAAAGGATGAAGTTATAGCTTATTTGCAACAACAAGCGACCGCCGCCGCAGCCAATTCAAAGGTTGATTTCTCACAACAACCAGATTTGCGATCGCCCGGAAAATTCCTTTGGCAGAAAAGAACCTTGGAACTTAATGATGTTTCTCGAAACCGTCGTCTCCCAGTAGATATATATTTACCTCAAGTCAATTCACAAAGCCAAGCAAAACCACCCTATCCCTTAATCGTAATTTCTCATGGTATCGCCTCCGATCGCACTACCTTTGCTTATCTAGCTCAACATCTCACATCTTATGGTTTTGCGGTTGCGGTACTAGAACACCCTGGTAGTAATGCCGAACGCTTTCAGCTATATTTTGCAGGTTTGGCCGGGCCGCCAGAACCATCGGAATTTATTAACCGACCTTTGGATATCAAGTATTTACTCAATGAACTCGAACGTTTGGACAAATCCGATGCCTCCCTGCAAGGAAAACTGAATTTTCAGCAAATTGCAGCGATCGGTCAATCTTTTGGTGGTTATACTGTTTTAACTCTGGCAGGAGCAACGATTAACTTTAGGCAACTCTACCAAGACTGCAATCCTAACAATTCGTTTTTTAATTTGTCGCTGTTGTTACAGTGTCAAGCTGCTGAGTTATCGCCAAAAAATTATCAGCTCAAAGACGATCGCATCAAGGCAGCCATTGCTATTAATCCCATTGACAGTTCAGTTTTGGGCGAAGCCGGCATCAGTCAAATTAAAATTCCGGTAATGTTGGTAGCTGGTAGCCAAGATATTTTCGCGCCACCTGTATCAGAACAGATTCTTCCTTTTATCTGGCTTTCTGACTCCAATAAATACCTCGCTTTGATCGAAAACGCCACCCACTTTTCAGCAACCGCCGAACCTACTCCTGAGAATAATGTACTACCCGTGCCGCCTGCTTTATTAGGCCCTAATCCTGCTCCTGTTTATTCCTATCTCAATGCCCTCAGTGTAGCTTTTGTGGAAACTCATCTCCTCAACCGCCCTGAATACCGTTCCTATTTACAGCCATCTTACGCCACATTTATTAGTAAAGAGCCTTTCAATCTCAGTCTTTTGCAATCCTTGACACCAGAGCAATTTAATCAAATCTGGAATGGGACAATTTCCCAGTCATTCCGACCATCAAATCCTCAACTTCCCACTTCTCAAGAGCAAGGGAAGCAGAGGGAGTAGAGGGGCAGAGGGGGCAGGGGAAGCAAGAACAGCGATTTCTATCGAGAATTTCGGTGAAATAGTATAACAATACTCTTATTCTATTAAGCATATATACTTAAAAAATCGTTTAAAGAGTATTAGTAATTATGTATTATATGAATGTCTTGCTCAGCTCTCTGGCTTTTGGAAAAAGCAGCTAATATTTTTATTTACCAAAAGTAAAGGATTGCCTTAAATAAGCTCAATCTCAAGAATTTACTTGAGAATCTCAAAGCTAAAGCCAAACAACTAACGATTTTTACTAAGGTTTTAGTAAAAAAATATACTTTTGTAATCTGTATTTTAGATAAAAATCCAGCTTTTCTACTATCAAAAAAAATAATAACCACAAGCTTTTACTGAACAAAAGCAGTAAATATACTGATAGCATTACCCAAAATGATATCAAATCTACTTATTGCAACTATAAGAAAAATGATATCCAAATCTTAAATAATCTCTGAGAAACAAGTTTGATAAATCGCGTATCTTCGGCTGGAAATTCTTACAAATCAATAGGATTGCTATATACGTCTTTTTGATTTCTAAACTGTGACTTAGGTATGACAATTTTTGAAAATAGAAATTAATTGTCAGGGTTTTGAGACATTTGTACTTAGGTATTCATAAAAACTTATCCAATTAAATCTTTTGTATATATATACTTGTGTGAACAAGTATTAAGAAATTCTGATGAAAAAATATTGCTACAGCTTGATTTAATTGCTAACGTGTGTATGTCAACAATGCTGATGAACGCTAGGATCGAGGAGAAGTAAAGTTTATGAGCTATATCGATTCAGCCAAGTCTGTTAGTAATTAACAAGTAAAAAACGAGAACTTTTACCTCCTATAGACAAATACGAGGCATTGCAGATTAACCAAGAAATAAGTGATTGGGGACTGGGGAATAGGAGAGGAGCAGGGGAGGCCGGGGGAGAATAACTTTTAACTCCTAAGTCAGTACGCGGCTCATCGCCCTGCTTCCGCTAAAAGCAATTTCTATGCCCAATCCCCAATACTAAGTTAGATTTTGGAGGATAAAACTAATGGAGATTCAAGGTAAAGTAGCCCTAATTACAGGGGCTTCGCGTGGTATTGGCAGGGCGATCGCTCTGGAATTAGCCCAACAAGGCATCAAGCGGCTGATATTGGTAGCGCGCGATCGCCAGAAGTTAGTCGAGGTGGCCGAGGAAATTGAGGCGATGGGTGTTGAGACTGCGATCGTTGCCTTAGATTTGACTCAGGTAATTGAGGTGAATGTTGCCATTGCCCAAGTTTGGCGCAACTATGGCCCGATTCATCTACTGGTTAATTGTGCGGGAGTCGCCTATCAAAGCTCATTTTTGCAATGTAAACTGCCGCAAGTTCAAGAAGAACTTTCTGTAAACTTATTAGGAATGTACAACCTCACAAGTTTGATAGCTAGGCGCATGGCCAGCCAAAGGCAAGGGACAATCGTCAATGTATCGAGTCTGATGGGGAAAATTGCAGCACCGACAATGGCGACTTACTCCGCCACCAAATTTGCCATCTTGGGATTTACCCAAGCTTTGCGTCGGGAACTCGCGCAATACAATATCCGAGCGATCGCATTACTACCTTCCCTGACAGACACAGATATGGTGCGCGACTTCAAATTATTTCGCTGGGTAATCCCTATGACTCCGGAACAAGTAGCTAAAGCACTCGTCACTGGAATGCAAAATGATTCACCAGAAATTTTAGTGGGATGGCAAAGTTATTTAGCTGTGTGGTGTCAACGCCTTGCCCCTTGGTTGCTAGAACTGATTTTACAAATAGCAACTCCAGCAGCACCAACAAGGCAACAGCGTCAAGAAAAACTGAGTTTTTTAGCTAAAATCTAACAGCGGTTACAAGAGTTTTTAGAAATCAGCCACTAAGTTTATATTTCCACGTAGAACCAGAGTTAGGCTAAAAAATTGCATCGTCCGTTATAGAGTGATAATTTAGCCCAGGTATTAGCGCCAAAAAGCGATCGCTTATTTTTTATCAGTCAATGCAGTTCGGACAAGCCTGTTTTTTCTCTCTCCTGTTTTAGTTCTCTGTTCCCTTGCTACAAGGATTGTAAATTATCAGCTTTAGGGTTTACAAGTTGCAGTTTGCATCAATAGATAAAGTTGCAGTCGATAAATTGCTGTGCGATCGCATAATGAGACATACCTTGTTTCGGAGCAACCAGAAATGCTTTCACTATCTACTAATCTCTCTTCTTTGCCCGAAATCATTGATGGCTTGCCGAATATTTCTGGTTGGGAAACAGAAGTTCTCTCTGTAGTTAACCATGATGCACCTGTATTTTTACCAACGACGAATATCAAGTTAGATGACGTAAATGCTGTATTTGCGATCGCCTTACACATGCACCAACCGACAATCCCTGCTGGATATGGTGGTACGTTCATCAGCAATCTGCAATACATGTTTGAACATCCCAATGAAGGCGATAACCATAATGCAGGGCCTTTTGCTTATTGTTACAGCCGTATGGGAGATTTCATTCCCGAACTTGTAAATCAAGGTTGTAATCCCCGCGTGATGTTGGATTACTCAGGTAATCTTTTGTGGGGACTCAGACAAATGGGACGCCATGATATTCTTGATAACTTGAAACGTATTACTTGCGATTCTACCTATCAACCTTATGTAGAATGGCTCGGTACAATGTGGAGCCATGCTGTTATTCCTTCCACTCCCATAGCAGACATTAAATTACATATAATTGCGTGGCAACATCACTTTGCAGCAATTTTTGGTTGGGAAGCATTAGCAAGAGTTAAAGGATTTTCACCTCCAGAAATGCATCTACCAAATCACCCTGATGTGCTGTTTGAATTTGTAAAAGCGCTGAAAGAATGTGGATATCGCTGGCTACTAGTTCAAGAACATTCTGTAGAAACAATTAGCGGTCAATCTCTTACTCATAAACATTTGCCGCACCGTTTAATTGCTCGCAATTCTCAAGGCGAGACAATTAGCATCACAGCTTTAATTAAAACTCAAGGTTCAGATACTAAATTAGTTGCTCAAATGCAACCTTATTACGAAGCGAAAACCTTATCTAAACAACAACTAGGAAGTCTGTTTGTGCCACCAATAGTTAGTCAAATTGGAGATGGTGAAAATGGCGGCGTGATGATGAATGAATTTCCTAGCGCTTTCAAACAAGCTTGGTGGGATATGGTCAATAATGGTGGAGGAAAATCAGGTGTTGTTGGAATGTGCGGTACAGAATATCTAGAATTAATAGAAGCTGCTGGATGCAAACCTGAAGATTATCCAACTTGCCAGCCAGTCGGACAACATTATATTTGGGAGCGAGTTTCACCAGAGAATTGTCAACCTGAGATTGTAGAGAATGTCATTCAAGAATTACAACAAACCAACTCTAATTTTCACATTGATGGAGCCTCGTGGACAAATCATATTAGTTGGGTAAAAGGATATGAAAATGTCTTGTCTCCTATGTATGAATTAAGCAGTGGATTTCATGAGAAATTTGATGCATTACAGCAAAATATTTCAGTAGAAGCTGTTACCAGACAATCTGAATACCGTAACTTGCTCCTCGATAACCTTTTACTACAAACTAGTTGTTTTCGTTATTGGGGACAAGGTGCTTGGACTGATTATGCAAGGGAAATTTATCAACGAGGTAAAGGCTTGTTGTAAAAGATATTTTGCAGCAGACTTCAGAAATAAAAGAGGATTTATACCTGGTTTTGGAACAAATCTTTATGCGCTTTACTTTTTTGAAATCTGCTGTAAATAAGGTGAGTTTGATAGTTGGAATTTTACCTTTCTCTTTCTAAAAGAGAGATTTTTGCATAATCATTATCAATTTTCTAGCCTCAGCCAACTATAATATACTTAAGATATTCACCTGAGAAAATACATGTATCCTATAAGAATTTATTTATGAAATATATTCAAGTGCTACTGTCAGCGATGTCTGACGACAAGCCGCTTTGCGTCTATGCAATTATAGCTTCTGAACTATTTATTCAATAATCATGCTTATATATATATGAATTCACAAATTTTAGATAAATTTACCACCCTCGAAGAACAGCGGTTTCTCTTACCTGGCCATTACACTTGGGAAGAATTTGAGAAACTTGAGGCTTTAACAGCAGATGCGCCAGGTTTACGGATAACTTATCTTGATGGGTGTGTAGAATTTATGACTCTTGGCGAACAACACGAAGCTATTAAAAGTGTAATTGCAATATTACTAGCGCTTTACTTCTTTGAAAAAGACATCAATTTTTTTCCTGTAGGTAGCGCTACCCGTCGAGGAAAAGAAAAAGGTACTTCGTTTGAACCTGATGAATCTTATTATATAGAGCAAAAGAAAGAAAATCCTGATTTAGCAATTGAAATAAATATTACCAGTGGCAGCATAGATAAATTAGAAAAGTACAAGCGGTTTAAAATTACTGAAGTTTGGTTTTGGGAAAATAATCAATTAGCTTTATATTATCTTAATAATGATAATTACGAGCAAATTTTTCAAAGTAAGCTACTGCCAGAATTAGATATAAATTTGTTAGTGCGTTGTGTTTTAATACCTTCAATAATTGAGGCTAAAAGGGAGTTTATTCAAGGAATTAGACAGTAGTATTTTATGTAAATATTTTAGAAATGACTATACAATATAAAACTCAACGCATTCAAATAATTTTAGATTTATCGCCAGAATTTTATGAGACGATAAGCAATTTGTCGGAACAGATTCATGGAGATAATGCTGAGGTGTTGTTAAAGGCACTTGTACTTCTAGAAATAGCAGTAGAAGCCAAACAAAAAGGCAAGCATATCTGGATTGCAGATGAAAACCAAAACCTAGAAACTGAAATTATTGGTATCTAAACAGCATGACAGATGTCAAAGATTTATCAAAAATCATTGCCGCTAAAAGTAACAAACCGCTGGTATTATCAATAGTAAACTTACAGTCTCCAGAAGACGCAGAATTAGAACGCAAGCTGCGAGAACTCAAGTTTAAACAAGAACTAAGAAAAGATTGGATTTTATTTCTTGTTAGGGATGTAGTATTTTTTTCTACTGCTATCCTTTTTATTATTGCTGTCAGCGGTTATTCGCTATTTACGCAAATTCATAGGTAATTTATAGCGGTTTGTAATTATTTCGCCGAAGTAGGGCATCACAGCTGTGCATTGGTGTCAACTTAAGCTCGAACTCTTGCTCCACAACCGTTTTACCCCACCCCCAACCCCTCCCCTTGCCAAGGGGAGGGGAGGTTTTGCGTCAGCAAAGCCGGGGTGGGGTGATGCGAAGAGTGATGGTTAGTGGACTCAAGCTCATGGCTTGGTAAGGCTTTGACGTTAAGTTGACACCCATAACAGCTGTGCTACCCTACCGCGTACTCAGTAAACTTGCGTAACTAATTTTACAGACGACGAAGTTAACTTATTACAAGTAAACTCATTGTCATATCCAGAAAAACTCTACTGGATATAACAACTATTGGGATTTTTTTATCAAAATAGTTGCAACTTTCTTCTGCAAGTTTTATGGATTCAAATTTATGACTATCGGAGTTTTGATATTTGCAGTGGCTTTAGTTGCCACTGTTGCTCTCATTCTAATTAATGGCTACAACGATTTAGTAAAATATCGCAACCGCTACAAAAATGCTTACTCTCAAATTGATGTTCAATTACAGCGCCGCTACGATTTGATTCCTAACTTGGTGGAAACTGCCAAAGGATATATGAAACATGAGCGTGAAACTTTAGAAGCTGTGATTGCAGCTCGAAATTCTGCGATGAATGCTAACAGCCGCGCCGTACAAAATCCTGGCGATCCCCAAGCGATGCAGCAATTAGGTAATGCAGAAGCAGCGTTAGCGGGTGCGTTAAGTCGGTTCATGGTACTTTCAGAATCTTATCCAGAATTGAAAGCCGATCGCACTATGAGCCAGGTAATGGAAGAACTATCTTCTACTGAAAATCGGATTGCGTTTGCCCGTCAAGCTTTTAATGATGCAGTGACGCTTTATAACACTAAGACTGAATCTTTTCCTAGCAATTTAGTAGCAAATACTTTTAATTTTACTCTTGCACAATTGCTCCCCGAAGCAAATCCAGAAGTAAGAAATGCTCCCCGCGTGTCTTTTTAAGCGTTTATGAATTTCTTTGAACATCAGGATCGGGCACGCCAAAATACGCAACAATTAATCGGGTTGTTTTCTCTATCCATCGCAGTCACAATCGTAGCGATTTACATTGCTACTTTATTTCTGTTTCGTATGGCTCCTCGTATTTGGTGGCATCCAGGATTATTTCTTTATGTCGCTGGAATTACAATAATTGCGATCGCTTTAGGAAGTCTCTATAAAATTGCCTGTCTGCGTGAGGGCGGAAGTGTAATTGCCCAGGAGTTGGGGGGAAGGCTGCTACTACCAGAAACCGCCGACGAACAAGGAAAACAACTATTAAATATTGTCGAGGAAATGGCGATCGCTTCTGGGATTCCTGTGCCAGAAGTTTATCTCCTTGACAGAGAAACCAGCATTAATGCTTTTGCTGCCGGGTTTACCCCCACTGATGCAGTAATTGGAGTTACCCGCGGGAGTTTGCAAAATCTCAACCGAGATGAACTCCAAGGAATTATCGGCCATGAATTCAGTCACATTCTCAATGGAGATATGCGGCTGAATTTGCGTTTGATGGGACTGTTACACGGGATTTTATTCATTTATTTAACTGGCGAGTTATTGTGGCGGCTTCGTGCTGGTTCCCGCGAAGATAAGGGTTTGCCTTTGTGGGCGTTTGGTTTAGCACTAATGGCCATTGGCGGTATCGGCTTATTTTGCGGGCGCTTGATTAAAGCCGCCGTCTCTCGCCAAAGAGAATTTCTCGCCGATGCTTCCGCCGTACAGTTCACTCGCAACCCCGACGGGTTGACTGGAGTGTTCCAAAAACTCCAACGCATGGATTCGCGTTTGATTGCGCCTGGTGCAGAAGCCGCTAGTCACATGTTTTTTGGCAATGCGCTCAATCCTTATTTTTGGGACAGCTTGTTTTCTACCCATCCGCCTTTAGCAGAACGTATCCGCCGAGTTGGAGGTGTGAAAGTCAGCAATTTACCTCCAATGCCATCTCGCAATTACACAGGTTCCCAGGAATCCTTGACAATGGGGTTTGCGGGTGGTGCCAGCGCCGCACCAGAACAGGTAGTCAACCAAGTGGGAACCGTTGCACCGGAGCATTTTGCCCACGCTCAAGCACTGTTGTCGCAGCTGCCAGAATCTTTGCGCTTGAGCGTGCGGCAGCAGGAAAGCGCAATGGCGATCGCTTTTGCGCTAGCGTTAGATACAGAAAATATCGCAATCCAAGAACGTCAAATCGCTTGGTTACGCGAAGTGCAGCCTGGTGAGTTGGTAGAAAAAACTCTGGAATTGAGCCGGGAAATTAACCAGTTAGATCCCAGCATTCGTTTGCCAGTTGTAGATTTGATAGTACCCGCATTGCGCCAAAATTCTGCCAAGGAATGCCAAAGGCTCTGTAAATGCGTCCACGGTTTAGTTAAAGCCAGTGGTAATTTATCATTGTGGGATTTTGTGTTGCAGTTAATACTATGGCATCGTCTCCAACCTTGTATCAATCCTACGTCGGTAATAACGGTAGAATTCACTTCTATCGAACAAATTTGGTCGGATAGCATATTAATAATATCCGCACTCGCACGCGTCGGACATTCCGAACCCGACGCTATCGCTTATGCTTTTCGTTCTGGAGTTTTTCGACTTCCTAAAGCCGGAGAACAAGAAAAACCAGATACACCAGTTGCTTGCAATTTTTCTGATATTAAGAAAAGTCTGGAACGCCTTCAGCTTGCTAGTCCTAAACTCAAGCAAGGTATTATTGATGCCTGCGCTCACACAGTACTCTTAGATAACAAAGTTACTCCCAAAGAAGCAGATTTATTAAGAGCGATCGCCATGACATTAGACTGTCCCATCCCACCATTTTTAAATTCTCAACGTAGCGTTTCCAAACCAAAACAATCTGCTCCTAAGCTCAATTAAAGCACAATTAATTTATTTAGCAATCTCAGCAAAAGAGTAGCATATTGTACAAAAAAATCTGAATTGCATATATAGTACTTGAAGCATACTTGAGAACATAAGCTGGCTAAAAAACCCAAACAGCAAGAGGCTTTAAAGGCAGTTGTCCGTTACCTATTGCCTGTTCCCTGCTATCAGTATTAATTTACTTAAAAACTTTCGGCAAAATACCCATTTCTTGGGCATTTTAGAAATTTGATTGCTATAGTAGATTACAGCACTTTTCAAGTAGTTGAACTATACCAATCCCCATTAGCTCTTTCAGGCGGGGTCAAATACCTGAAAAGTGCTGCGCGTAAATAACTATTCTTGCAAGGACTTGAAAGCTGTGCGGGATGATTTACAGGGCTTGGAAATTAGTCATAACGAGCTACAAAAGCTGACTAATTTACCTGTCAAGGAAGAATTGATGATTATTACAAATGTCTTACGAAAATTCGGAAAAATATATATAGAAAAGCTTAAAGGTTCCGAAGCCGCGACTGTTATATTTATCGGGTTTTCTACATTTGTTTTTAGTTATCTTGTCTTTGATTTACTTCTAAAAGTATTTGGTTTGTTGGTAACAATTCCATCCTGGATGTTCTTGATTGTCTTAGGTCTTTGGGTTGGGGGAGTTACGCAATCCATCTTATATATACTATGGAAATATCGAATTAAATTTGTTCAACGTAACATGACTAATTCTCTAAAAATTTTGTTAAATGATGTTGATAGATATAATACTGTTATTAAAGCTATAGATATTAATGACCAAATAGAAGAAGCTGGTAACCCAGAAGTAGTTATAAAAAAAAGAGACAGTGTAATTGCAGCGCTGAAACTCACAAAAGCTGACTTAGTTCGCGCTTTGAAAACAGAAAGGATTTTGCGGGAGAATAAGAACTTTATTTTGAGTAATGCCGAACTCTTTGCTAACAATTTAGCAACTTTAACGGCTATGCAAGTACACGAACAGGCTACCGAACATGGCAGATTACTCAACGAAGCATTACAAATTGCCCTAGACGTACAACAAGAAATGAAAAAATTACAAAGTCAGCCTTGAAAAAAAGTATTTAGGATAAAGCTAGTTTTTTATAGCAGGGAACAAGCAGATGATTTTCGTTGTTTTAAGGGCTAATAACTAATCGCTAATCCCTAATGACTCGAAATCCTCCAGTTTGTGGCTGGGGGATGAGTTAACATAATGCTTCCCATGACCGCGATCCCCGGTCTACCATAAAATAATATTCATCAAGCGATCGCTTATCCACATGGACTGGAAAGAAGTTAGAGGTAACTGGGTAATCATTCCCCGAAATCCTATAGGTATCATCCATTTTTTGGGAGGTGCTTTCGTTGCCACTGCACCCCACCTCACTTATCGCTGGCTACTGGAACAAGTGGCAAGTAAAGGTTACGCAGTCATTGCTACGCCTTTCGTTAATACCTTGGATCATACAGCGATCGCCAAATCTGTGCTGCTCAACTTTGACCGCACCATCGAACGCTTACAAGACTCTGGGGCATTGCGCAAGCTTTACTTGCCGATTTATGGTGTGGGACACAGTATGGGGTGTAAACTTCACTTATTAATTGGCAGTCTTTTTAAAGTTGAACGCGCAGGTAACATTTTAATATCTTTCAACAACTACGCCGCTAAAGAAGCTATTCCCCTAGTAGAACAATTCAATTCTACTTTGAAAATCGAGTTTACCCCCTCACCATTGGAAACTAATCAACTTGTCCGAGACCAATACAATATCCGGCGCAATTTATTAATCAAATTTAACAACGATACCATTGATCAATCGACGGCTTTAACTAAAATTTTGCAAGAACGTTTTGGTGAAATGGTGACAGCACAAACTTTACCAGGAACTCATACGACACCTCTAGGTCAAGATATTAAATGGCAAACAGGAACATCTTTCACTCCCTTTGACGCCTTAGGGCAATGGTTTAAACAAGAGGCTTATCGAGACTTAAATCAGCTAAAAAACTCGATTCTCTTGTGGCTGAATCCACTTGCACCCCCATAATATTTGATAACTATCAAAAACTCATTAATTCTGCACAAAAATCAAAATATGTTAGTAATATTATTACAGAAATGTTACTAATATATTACTCAATTTTGGTCATAATATTACCTATCTATCTCTTTTGGTTATTGGCGACGGCATTCTTCATAATTGAAGGCTAAAAGACCGTGCAGCCTCTATTTTACACTTAGTTAAAAAATTATGTATTCTTTGAGTGGGCAGGAAGTTGCCCATATTGTCTTTTATTTTTCTATGTTTAAAGCAAATTATTAATTAGTGGTTCCTGCAACATCACACTATGTATCAAATATTAATAATTGATGACGACCATTCAATAAAAACATTCCTCAAAAGGATGTTGGAAAAACAGGGGTATGAGGTAATTGCTGCCAGTAGCGGTGAGGAAGGAATAGAAAAAGCGTTAACTTGCCATCCAGCACTAATTATTTGTGATTGGATTATGCCAGGATTGAATGGGTTGGAAGTCTGTCACCGCATAAAAACAGACCCTAAATTTTCCACGACATTCTTTATTTTATTAACATCCTTAGATTCTGTTGCCGATTGTGTTAAAGGATTGGATGCTGGCGCTGATGATTTTATCTCTAAACCTATCGAGCATAATGAATTACAAGCACGGGTAAGAGCAGGATTACGGCTGCATCAATTAAGTAGAGATTTGCAGACTCAAAAGTTGCTTTTGGAATCAGAAATGTCAGAAGCCGCAGAATATGTGCGATCGCTTCTGCCTTTTCCCATGAGTGAACCCTTCAACATCAATTTTCGATTCCTTCCCTCACGGCAACTCGGCGGTGACTGTTTCGATTATTACTGGCTTGATGACAATTATTTAGCAGTTTACTTGTTGGATACTGCTGGACACGGACTCAAAGCCACCCTCCCTTCTGTTTCGGTGATGAATTTGCTTCGTTCTCGTGCCTTAAAAGGTCTGAATTACTATCAGCCGAGTGAAGTGTTAAAGGCTTTGAATGATACCTTTCAGATGAATTATCAAAATGACAAATACTTTACTATTTGGTATGGAGTTTATAACCGAATAAATCGCCAGCTAATTTATGCTAGTGCAGGTCATCCACCAGCAGTTTTAATCGCTGGCACAACTCCTAGAAAAGCTGAGGTTCAACTCTTGAAAACCCCAGGTATGCCAGTTGGAATGTTTCCAGAAGCAAAATATATTGATGGATTTTGTAATATTGAAGAATTCAGTACTCTTTATATTTTTAGCGATGGTGCTTATGAAATTCCTAAATCAGATGGCACACTTTGGAGTTTAGATGCTTTTATTCAGTTATTAGTTAGCTTGCAAAACTCTCTTGATAACCAACTCGAACAGGTATTGAGTTATTTAATTGCTCTAAACTCCAAAGATGGTTTTGATGATGATTTATCTATATTGCAAATTCAATTTGATTAATTAACTTTTGGATATTAGAACTTGATTAAATGCTTCTTCAGTCGGGAATATTTCAAATATTTTATCCATATTAGTTAGTTCAAATAATATTCTGACTTGCTCGTTAATCGAACAGATAACAAGCTTAATATCTGCTGCTCTTAAAGTTTTGAAAGCTAATACTAAAGCTCCTAATCCAGAACTATCCATAAAAGTTACATCTTGAAAATCAAGTAAGACAATTTTCACGCCAACTTCAATAATTTTAGTAATACTTTGCCTAAATTCTTGTGAAGTAGTGGCGTTAAGATTACCACTGAGTTTAATAACTTTGACTTCTTCTTTCATAATTATTTCACGCTGATTTGTGTAAATATTGTTCTGATTTTGCTATTATATACCCATATTAGAAAATTTAAAAATTCTGAAAATAGCAAAAATAAAATTAGATTTTGATAGAATGTTCACTTTTTTTAATCCATAGCTATAGCTTTGATAAGTATTCACTGTTGATTATTTCAAATTAGCGATCGCTCCGATAAATTATCAATAACTATCGCATAAATTATTCCAATCATCAAAATTTATAATTATAAAAATTTAAGGAATTTAAGTTTAAAATCTATCGTTTACTTTTAGCTCTCCCAAACTATAATCAAAAATCAAATTATTCTCCAGCATTTAATTAGTAATTTAATTTTGGCTTCGAGGAATAGTAATTAGAAACTCAGCGCTGCTACCTGGCTGAGAAATACATTCCAACCTCCCATTATGTTTTTGTGAAATAATTTGGTAGCTAATAGACAACCCCATACCAGTGCCTTTGCCAATAGGCTTGGTACTGAAGAAAGGATCGAAAAGCCGCTGTTTCACTTCCTTCGGTATTCCTAGTCCATTGTCAGCAATGGCGATGCTTACTTGATTTGTCTCTAATAATTGAGTACGAATGCGAATTTGAGGACAATTCATTTTGCCTTTGCAATCTGCGATCGGCAATTCCTGTGACACCAATGATGAATTACGAACGACAAATGACTCTTCAAGTGCATCGATCGCATTTGCCAAAATATTCATAAATACCTGATTGAGTTGCCCAGCATAACACTCTACCAATGGCAAGTCACCGTATTCTTTGATAACTTCAATGGCAGGCCGCTCAGCCGTACCCTTAATGCGATGTTCGAGAATCATTAGAGTACTATCGATTCCCTCATGAATATCTACCTCTTTCATCTCAGCCTCATCCATACGGGAGAAATTGCGTAAAGATAAAACAATCTCTCTAATTCGCTGTGCGCCAACTTTCATTGAACTGAGTAGTTTAGGCAAGTCTTCGATTACAAACTCTAAGTCTATTTCCGCTGCTAATTCTTCGAGTTCAGCTATGGGATGAGGATAGAGTTGTTGGTAAAGTTGTAGAAATCTTATTAAGTCTTGGATGTATTCGTTGGCGTGAGTAAGATTCCCGTAAATGAAGTTCACAGGGTTATTGATTTCATGAGCAACGCCTGCCACCAATTGTCCCAAACTTGACATTTTCTCACTTTGAACAAGCTGAATTTGAGTTTGCTGGAGTTCATTGAGGGCATATTCTAACTCTTGTGCCTGCTGCTTTAACTGAGTTTCTGCGCGGATACGGTCAGTGATATGAACCGTCGTTCCTATTAACCGATTAATTCTACCTTGACTGTCTTTTAGTGGATTAATAGTAGTTAGCGACCAAATTTGTTCGCCCTTAAAATTCACGCATTCTTCGTAGGTAATAGCTGTACCAGTTTCCAGACATCTTACATATCTCTGACGAACTGCTGTACCATCGACAATACCGAGTAAATCTTCTGGTGTTTGACCAATTGCCTGGGCGCTACTTACACCAGTAACACGTTCTGTGGCAGGGTTCCAACCTGCGAAGCGAAAGTCACCATCTTCTCGAACATCTACCACAAATATCAGATGTTCGGAGCCATTATAGACGGTGCGAAAGAATTGCTCTTTCTCTTGCAGTTGCGCTTGCTGCCGTTGACATTCGATAATCTCAGCCCCTAGTGCCTCGTTCGTTTTTAGTAGTTCTCTAGTCCGTTCTTGTACCCGTCTTTCCAGTTCTGCATCAGCTTGCTGGAGTATCTGTTGATGCCTGAGTGGACAATAACTGGCAAATTCCCATAATTGATTGCAGGACTCATCTATTTTGTTGTCCATTTGCATACCCTAAGTCCTGTTTGTAACTAGAGTTTAGAATGTAGCTTCGCTCTCAAAGAAGTTCTTTGAAGGATGACTTATGCTGTTTAGTATTCCCCATGTGTATACCAAAAGTTAGAAGTCGTGATTTATAACTCCTAACTGTGAAGTTCTAATTCCTGACTTCGGGAGAGGGAGCAGGGGAGATGGGGAGATGGAGGAGTGTGGGGAGTGTGGGGAGATGGGGGAAGTAGGAGGTGTGGGGAGTGTGGGGAGAAAGGGAGGAGATGACGAGATGGAGGAGTGTGGGGAGAAAGGGGGGAAGATTTCTTCCCACACCTCCCACACCTCCCACACCTCCTGCTTCCCCCATACCCTATGCCCTTTTACACAGGGCTGACTCTGGCTCTATGAAGCAGCTTGTCACCTTGAAGGTAGCCAGTGTAGCGTACTTTGACTATTTCTCCGGGTTGTGCTGTTCCTTGGATCGATTGGTGGAGTTGGGGATCGTAGGGTACTTCTGCTCCCACTGATGCGATCGCTTGTACTCCCCACTCCTGTAAAAGCTTTTCTAAGGGTTTCTGCACCAACGGCACTATTTTGACTGCTGGAAACTCTGGATCTTCCTGGGCTTTTTTTGCTGCCGTCGGCCATTGCAACAACAAAGACTCCAGCAGTTGTAAGGTTGACTGCTGGAGTTCTTGTAATAATAACTCTCGCTGGCTTTCTAGTTGCGACTGCAAGCGATCGTACTCTATTTTTAAATTTGCAATTTCTTGTAATAATTCTTGAGTTGGTGCTGCCGTCTCTTTTAATAATTCTATATTTGAGAAAGTTGTGACTAATTCGCTTAATGATATCTGTAGCACTGGCGACAGCTTCAGCAGCACATCTATCCGCATCTGCTCAACTTCTCCTTGCCGTAACCGTAAAAGCTGACGTTCAGAAACGCCAGCAGCACGACTAAGGGCTTTAAAACTAGAAATACCCACTCGTTGCATTAAATTTTGTAACTTTTGGGTGAAATCAATGTTGGGCATTGGGTATGCGGCATGGGGCATTGGAAGAGGTTCTAGGGGCAGAGGGAAAATACTATTGTCACTTCTCCTCTGCTCCCATTTTTCCATCTTCCCATGCGCCATTCCCTATGCCCTATGCCCTATTATTATTCTTCCAGCAAACTTCTCAGCATCCAAGCTGTCTTTTCATGTACTTGCATCCGCTGAGTCAACAAATCAGCAGTAGGTTCGTCGTTAACTTCGTCCACTACTGGAAAAATAGAGCGTGCAGTTCTGACTACAGCTTCTTGTCCTTCCACTAGTAACTTAATCATGTCCACAGCTTTCGGAACTCCAGGAGTTTCTGGAATCGAACTTAATTTGGCATATTCGCTGTAGGTTCCTGGTGCAGGATAGCCAAGCGCTCTAATTCTCTCAGCAATTAAATCAACTGCTAGCGCTAATTCTGTATACTGGGTCTCAAACATTAGGTGCAAAGTTTGGAACATCGGCCCAGTTACATTCCAATGAAAATTATGAGTTTTCAAATACAGCGTGTAGGTGTCAGCCAACAACCGAGATAATCCCTCGGCAATTTTAGCCCGACTCGCATCGTCAATGCCGATATTCAGATTTTTGACTGTTACTTCTGATGACATAATTTTCTCCTAATTGGGTTATATGTAATTGGGGATTGGATATTGGGCATGGGGAGATGGCAACGCCTTGGGGAAAGGGAAAAGGGAAAAGGGAAAAGGAGGGATCTTTCTTTTCCCCCTTGCCCCTTGCCCCATTCCCTACGCCAAGTGCATCTTCAAAACGCTGCGGGGTGCTTTACGGACTCTGGCCAAAACGGTTTCTTTGCCTAAGCGCTGGCAAGCTTCATACCGATGGCAACCAGAAAAGCCATAATATTGTCCATCTACTTCGAGGACATCTATCGGTTCTTGCTGCCCAATCTCGGCAATCGATTCCATTAAGGCTTTTACTTTATTTGGATCGTTTGTACGGGGCAAGGGGCGTTTAATCTGATTTAATGGAATTTCCTGGACTCTGACCATAAGGAGTTTATCGATTAATTCTCTTTTGTATCTCTAAATAAATCATACTCATTATGACTTTGTTTTGCAAGTAATATTTATTTGGGGCAAAACTGGTAATGGTATCATTGGAGCACTCATGCGACAAAAAGACCGCGTTACAAAGCAATTGGAAAACCAGCTCCAACGCCGCATTAAGGGGCAAAATCAGCTACCTATGAAATTTTCCTTTTGGCGTTTTTCCTACACTGTAGTGACGACATTTAGCCTATTGGGGCTGACTGCGGCATCGGGGCCTGAGAGCAATATCCAGGATGTAGAACTGAAAATTGGGATTGTGCAGCGATTTGGCGCCCAAGCCACAGCCAAGCTGCAACTGGAACCGACAAAAGGCGATCGCTTAAAGTTAAAATTTCAAACGGGCAACAAGCAGCAAATAGTGGTTACCAATAAGCCTGTAAAGCTGGAAACAGTAATGCAAGCTTTACCTCAGTCGGAGGTTGAGGAAGTTGTAGTCTTGGGTACATACCGCACCTTTGAAACTGCGGAAGACAGTGCCAAAAAATGGCGTTCTCAGGGAATCGAAGTAGAAATAGCCCAACCAGAACGCTGGCAAGTTTGGGCGAAACGCGATGTTTACAGCACTCCTTTATTGCGGCGTTTGTTATTGCAGAACATCCAAGCTGCTAATCAAGAAAAAGCATATCTTGATACCAAAGTTTTGAAACAAGTACCGCGAGTCAGTTGGGTGGTGGATAATAAGCGCTACAGCCCGGATAAGTTGGAAATTAGCACAGAAAAAAACTTAATTCGGGTGAATAAAAGCGATAAGCCAGAAAATGCTCGTTTGTATTCAGGACGGCTAAATTTACAACCAAATGCTTATGGGACATACACTTTAGTTAATCAAGTACCCTTAGAAACTTATTTGCGTGGGGTTGTGCCTTATGAAATAGGTACGGATGCACCAACAGCAGCGCTAGAAGCTCAAGCAATTCTTGCTCGCACTTATGCCTTGAGAAATTTACATAGGTTTGCGGCAGATAATTACCAGTTGTGCGCTGATACTCACTGCCAAGTTTATTATGGGTTGAATGGAGCAGCTGCGAAAACAGATAAAGCGATCGCTACAACCAGGGGTAAGGTACTAACTTATAAAAACGAACTAATAGACGCCTTATATTCTTCCACCACCGGCGGCGTTACCGCTTCCTTTAGCGATGTTTGGAATGGTGAAGATCGTCCTTATCTGCGTCCTGTAATCGATGCTGCTACTAATCTTTGGAACTTATCGAAGCAAAGTTTAGCCGATGAAAAGAACTTCCAAAAGTTTATTAATATGCGGCAAGGATTTAATGAAACTGAGTGGAATATGTTTCGTTGGCGCAGGGAAACCCCCTTAGAGGATATTATCAAAGACTTACAGAAATTTTTGCAGGTGAAAAACAGTCCTCATGCCAAATTTAAAACAATTCAGGCTATGGCTGTGGTGAAGCGAAGCGAGAGTGGACGTATTCTGGAACTCGCAGTGAAAACGGATAAGAGTATCTTTATTCTCCACAAAGACGAGGTTCGCAGCGCTTTTGCTGCTCCCACAAGTACGCTTTTTTATATAGAACCTTTGAACAAAGGCAAACCAGAACTATGGGGATACGCCTTTATTGGCGGTGGGTTGGGACATGGAGTCGGCTTGAGTCAAACTGGCGCTCAAAATTTAGCTAAACTTGGTTGGTCGAATCAGAAAATTCTGCAATTCTACTATCCTGAGACTGAAATCAAAACTCTCAGCAAACAACTCACCAATTGACACCTATAAACATATTAATAAAGCAGGAACACACTAAATTTGATGTTCCTGCTTTCTTATAAAATTAGGCTTTTTGTCAAACTATCATGAGAAATGATACATAACCACCGGGAGAATATTTCTCATAAATCCGTTGCTTCTATTATTTCAACATCAGTAACTCTTGCAAGAGATTTATTGTTGAGACGCCTAATTTTTAGTAAAGTTCTTCTTCTTTGTGAGTTTCGATTGTGACATCAGAGGTTGGGTAGGCAACACAGGTTAGCACATATCCAGCTTCTATCTGATCGTCATCTAAAAATGACTGATCGCTTTGATCGACGGTACCTGATACCAATTTACCTGCACAGGTAGAGCAAGCACCAGCGCGGCAAGAGTAGGGTAAGTCAAGACCAGCTTCTTCAGCAGCGTCTAAAATATACTCATCATCAGGAACTTCAATAGTTTGATTTAGCCCTTCGGCCTCGTTGATGAGTGTGACTTTAAAACTTGGCATTAGGTAATCCTCTCTTTTACAAACGGCAGTATAAGTTATGCTAAAGCAAACTATACGGCTGCTCTCATGGGATTAGCCGCTTTATTAATTTGCTTCAATTCTGATACTACGGGAAAAATTAATTCATGTAACAGTAAAATGACCCCGATTAGTAATGAAATTTAGTTAGTTAATACAGATAAGTTTTGTTTATAAATAGCTTGATATAATCGGGCTGCGATCGCGAAATAACAATTTTCTGGGAAATGGGACGAGAATTTCACCCCACCACCCTATCTCCCCACAAGTTCCAATCCCTCATGTCCATGAATGAATAAGAAATAGTACTAC
This sequence comes from Nostoc sp. DedSLP01, assembly GCA_034530875.2. Classification (GTDB taxonomy): domain Bacteria; phylum Cyanobacteriota; class Cyanobacteriia; order Cyanobacteriales; family Nostocaceae; genus Nostoc. The sequence goes on along the minus strand of JAVRCJ020000025.1, from coordinate 59,681 downwards.
TAGCGTGAGAGGATCGAAAATAGAACTAGGAAATATCGTGTATAATTCAAAAGCAGCTTTGGAAAAAGCAAAAGTGCGTGTAGGTTTGGTCGGTACTGGATATGCGGCAAAGTTCCGCGCTGAGGCGTTTCTGAATGATGAGCGAATGCGGGAACAAGAGGTTAAGCGATCGCACTTAGTCGCAGTTGTCGGTCATACAACAGATAAAACCCAAACCTTTGCCAAAGAGTATGAAATTGAAGCTTTGAGTTCTTGGGAACAGCTAGTAGAACGCCGAGATATAGATCTGGTGGTAATTTGCACGGTGAATCGGGATCATGGTGCGATCGCTCGTGCAGCACTTACCAATGGCAAACATGTAATTGTCGAGTATCCGCTTTCGCTGGATGTGGCAGAAGCTGAAGAACTCATCGCCTTAGCTAAAACACAACAAAAACTCCTTCACGTCGAACATCTAGAACTTTTGGGTGGCGTGCATCAAGCTTTGAAGCAAAACTTAGCCAAAATTGGTGAAGTATTTTATGTCCGCTACAGCACCATCAATCCCCAAAATCCTGCACCCCGAAAATGGACTTACAACCATGAGCTTTTCGGTTTTCCGTTAATTGGTGCCTTGTCGCGCCTACACCGTCTCACAGATTTGTTTGGTAAAGTATTTAGTGTTAACTGTCACCAGCGATATTGGCAAACAGAATCAGAATATTACCAAAGTTGCTTATGTATTAGCCAACTCTCCTTTAACAGTGGACTTTTAGCCCAAGTAATCTACGGCAAAGGCGAAACTCTTTGGCAGTCAGAACGCAAATTTGAAGTTCACGGGGAAAAGGGCGGTTTAGTTTTTGATGGCGACACAGGACTTTTTATCCAGCCAGGGGAAACAACAAATATAGAGGTTGGCCCTCGCCGGGGTTTGTTCGCCAAAGACACAATTATGGTGTTAGACCATCTTTTTAATGGCACTCCTTTGTACGTTACCCCAGAGGAAAGCTTGTATGCTCTAAAAATTGCTGATGCTGCCCAAAGAGCTGCCCAGACAGGTTTAACTGTATTTATGAAAGATATCTAGATCGAAATTGATGAAAACCGAACTAATTGTTATTTTATCCCAACGAGAATTAGACAAAATGCGTCAAGCTGGACGCTTAGCAGCCAAGCTTCTAAAGCATCTCGAACCGATGGTGAAGCCAGGGGTTAGCACTCTGGAACTTAATGATGAAGCTGAACGTTGGACGCAAGCACATGGAGCAAAAAGCGCACCTCTTGGTTATAAAGGTTATCCCAAATCGATTTGCACTAGTGTAAATGAGGTCATCTGTCACGGCATTCCTAATGCCAAGCAAATCCTTAAGGATGGTGACATTATTAATATTGATGTGACACCGATTGTTGAAGGTTACCACGGCGATACATCGAAGACATTTTTTGTCGGTACTCCATCACCAAAAGCGAAAAAGTTGGTGGAGGTGACAGAGGAGTGTTTGCGCTTGGGCATTGCTGAAGTTAAACCAGGGGCACGCATTGGCGATATTGGTGCAGCCATTCAAGAGTATGCCGAAGCACAAGGGTTCTCTGTAGTGCGGGATTTTGTGGGACACGGGATAAGTAACATTTTTCATACTGCGCCGGATATTCCCCACTATGGCACCCGGGGTAAAGGCAAGCGTCTCAGACCAGGGATGGTTTTTACTATCGAGCCAATGATTAACGAAGGAACTTACGAAGTCGAAGTTCTGGGCGATAAGTGGACTGCTGTAACTCGCGATCGCAAGCTTTCTGCCCAATTTGAGCATACTATAGCTGTGACAGAAGATGGTGTTGAAATTCTTACCCTACCCGAAGGCGAGAATTACTGGAGTGTATGACAATCCAATAGAAGCCGACATTGGATATTGGGAGTGCTGAGTGTTGACGCTCAAAGTTATTATTCTTCCCAGCCTCCTCATTTCCTTATCTCGCTGCATTTTTTCATATCTCTAGTTCTTTAACTGTTAACGAAGGCAGGAGGCCGTTTTTGTAGCGAGGATTTATACCTCGTTCCAAAAACTTTTCGCCTTAAAAGGCTGTCTTCCTAGCGGGACGAAGTACCGTTTTAGACTCGATTGTGCTTGATTCGGCGTTTGTATGAATTAGGCTTGCCAGAAACAGATATTCGTAACCTGTATCGATTTATTGATTGGGTTATGATTTTACCAAAAGCCTTGGAAGCAGAATTTTGGTAAGAGTTTAAACAATTCGAGCAGTAGCAGACTATGAGCTACATTACTACAGGGGAGCGCATTGGCTACGAGCGAGGAAAACAACAACAAGGGCAAACACTCGTCCTGCGACAACTGCAAAAACGGGTAGGAGAGTTACCACAAGAGGTTCACAAGCGCATTCAAACTCTTTCGTTAGAACAGTTAGAAGCACTGGCTGAAGCTTTACTAGATTTTACAGCTATTGAAGATTTACTTAACTGGTTAGAAGCAAATCAAATAGGATAAAAAATTTCTCGATCGCAATGGCTTTCATAAATCCGGTAAGCGAAGCTATTGTTATCCTCATTGTTTAAGTATTTTGGCTGATAACTATTGTCCTAATTTATTTGGAATACCTTCACAACCACCAGGAATAGTATTTCTAGTTTTTTCGCCACCCCAAGCACAACAGTAATAACGTGCAGATTCAGACATGCGTTGCACGTTAGTGAAATCGGCTTTTTCCACCACAGCACCAGTTTGTTCGCCTGTTTGATAATCTGGTGGTTCGGTGCGACTGCGGGGTGATGCTTTCTCCGCTACACCGTAGAATAGACGAACTCCGTTCAAGTCAGCACCAGTGAGATTGGCATCATATAAAATTGTGCGGGAGAGGTTAGCTTTTACTAAGTCACAGCCGACCAAATTGGCGCGGACGAGATTAGCTTCGCTGAGGTCAGTCCAACGTAAATCGGTACCAGAAAGGTCTGCTGCTGCAAGCATTACGCCTAAATCGATGACGCGCACACCATCGAGGCGGTCTTCAGCGTAACCACCTATACCATCGAGAATGGCTCTACCTAATCGACTATCGCGTTTTAGAGGTGAGAGCAACTTGGAACGCGAGAGAAAGCGGAGAATTTTGGCTTTACCACTGCCATCGACGCTACTTAAAATTGCCGCAGTCCGTCCTTCAGCGATCGCTCTTTCTTGAGGCCAATCTTCTAATAATCCTTCTTCATCTAATACTAAGTCGGAAACGCCTTGAAAATAAGAGTCAATCGTTTGCTGTTGGGTAATAATATTTTGCTGAACTGTCAGCAGATTTTGCTGAATTGTCAAGTCTTTGGAAATCACATATTGTCGCCAAGCTACATAAACAGCGATGATGGCGATGAGAATTTGTCCTAAAGCTCCAAACCATTCGGCTAGGCTACCAGCAATGTCCCAGTTAATGTGGCGTCCTAAAAGCAGCAAGCGCGAGCCTATACCTGTAAACCTGATCGAGCCGATGATGGCTGTTATTAATCCCAAAAAACCAACGAACAGCGTCCTTTCTATGGGTGAAAACCACTCGTCAATAACTTCTAGGAACCAAGGTAATAATATTGCCAGGGATAACAGTAAAGTTACTAGCGTTCCCACAACGCCAACGATCCAGTTATTGAGAATAATACCCGTAAAGGTAACGGCGATCGCAGCAAAGACTAGCAACAATGCTCTCGGCTTGGCTGTGAATTGCTTGGTAAAGGTTTGGTTGAAGCCAGAACGAGCTTGTTTGAGAGCAGTTGTATTTTGTAGAGATTGCAAAGATGCGATCGTCGCTAGGGCTTGTTGTGTCGCTAGTGCTTCTGAGCTTAGGTGATTCTCGGTGGCACTACCATCAAAGTCATCTGGCTGCAAGTCATGTTGTGGGATAGATTCTGGGGTTGGTAGATTTGAAGAATTCGATTCATTCGCCATGTTTTCTATTTTGCCCCAGGAGATTCAGTTCAACATCTGTTTTATCAGAAATTCCCCGCAGTTGCAGTTTGCGGTGTCAAATTTTCATTCGTTTGCACAATTGAATGGCGATCGCCTCAACATTAACTTGGTAAATAAATTGACAATCTTGACTATATACAAAACTTCCACATCGCTTATCTCAAGTGAATACGACGTTAGCCAGATATTGGGCTGGTCAACCACCAGTAGGCTAATTAATGAATCTAACTATGGGCTGATTAAAATATAACTATGGGCTGATTAAAACAATTTTTCTTTTGTAAAAACTATGAATGTAAGCTATCTTTGCGAGGCTTTATGTTAAAATCAGTTTTTTCAAATAGTTTTAATCAAGATTTGTTGGGTGACTTAAGTTGTGATGAAGCATCGGAAATTTTCGGTGGATTTTCTCTTAAAAATGAGACAGACAGGACACAAACTTTTTACCCTTTTGCTAGTAATATAGAACGTCAAAGGCAAGTTCTACAGCCTGGTGAGAGCAATAATTACAAGGGAAATTTTGTTGATTATAATTCTTCAAGAAGCGGTTATATTCCAGTACTGGCAAGTGTAGATCCTAATGGCTCGTACCATTTTATTACACAAGGAGACATGACTCGTCTTGTTGGTATTAATGAGTTCACAACATAAGGAAAAACTTTTGTCTGATAAAAAAGGCGATATATAGACCTCTCCCTACATTGAATAAAAGTTCAAGTATGTCCCTCTCAGATTCGGAGAGGGACGGTTTTGCTGTAAATTTGCACTAATGAACTTAATGCCCAACCCTTTCAGCATTTTTGACACTTGCGAGTAAGTATAGCCATATTTTCCTGAGGCTACACTATAGCTTTGACAAAATTTCTGGCAACAATTGGCTCGGAACTTTTGATAAAGCCAGATTTTGCCCCTGTATGCCTAATTCATTATGAAAAGCACGAATAGTTTTCACCACATAAGCAAAGGTCGTTTGATAAGCTTCTGGTTGCTTACTCAATCCATTTAGAGCTTGTAAATGATGTTCTAATGCAAGTTCTAAATGTTGAGAACGTGTTGCTTTATCCCCATTAAAAGACTTATCTATTACTAGCTGATAATGTGCTAGTCCTAAGTTATTATGCGAAGCGAGCAAATCAAAACTTAAAGGATAGCCATTGAGTGCATGAGCCAAAGCTATAGCTTCTTCGTAAGCATTAATGCATAATTGAAGATATTTTTGTCGCGTGTCTTTAGTGCTTTGAGATAAATTTGCTAAATGCCAATAGGCAGTACCCAAATTATTTTGTGTGGCGGCGCAAGCATTAGGAACATTAGCAGGGGTACGATATTTCAGAGCTTCGTTATAAACATTAATAGCTAGTTGTAAATTTTCAGCAGATTGTTCGTATTGTGCGAGATTCCAATAGGCAGTACCGATGTTGTTTTGAATCATCCCATACTTGAGGGGTTCCTCTTGGGAATTGTAGTGTACGAGTGCTTGTTTGTAAGCTGCGATCGCTTTCTTTAAATGCACAATTGGTTGATTATATTGCGCTAAATGCCAATAAGCAGTACCCAAATTATTTTGGCAAGCAGCATACTTTAAAAAATCCATATCGGCTGTACGATATTTGAGGGCTTCGCAGTAAGCTAAGACTGCTTGTTGCCAATTTTCAGCAGGTTGAGAAAAACGAGCTAAATCGCCATAGCCTGTCCCTAAATTATTTTGCACCCGCGCGTAAGTTTCTGGATGAGTCTGTGGTGAAATTATATTTAATGCCAACTGATAAAATTCTATTGCTTGTTCTATATAGGTTTGTCCCTCTAGAGAATTTGGTGGTGTACGAGATAACATCCAATAAAGCGTACCCAAATCATTCAAAATATCTGGGAGTTGCGGTGAAGCTTCGTCATAGCTAATTGCCTCTTGATAGGCAATAATTGCCACCATCAAATTTTCTAAAGTTGACTCTCCTTGCTCAATCCGAAGGCGGTATAAATTACCCAAGCGATGATAAGCTTCTGCCAACACATCCTCAGAAACTTGTTGTGAATGTAATTCTTCAATCTCCAATAAAATCTGCTGCGGTTGCCAGTCATCCTCTGTATCTTGAGTAGCCTTGGTGTCGATTGTTGCTAATACTAATTCTGTTAATTCACTGCTAACATGAACTAAAGAAGACAGCGAAACGTTTCCATTACTAGATCGAAAAGTAGATTCCTGCTGTTGCGATTCCGTCTTCAAAAAATCTGCGATCGGCAGCGCAACTTCTTGGGTTTTGTGCGTGTTATTTTCTTGTGTATGTGCTGGTGACTCGGAATTATTTTCAAACTTTAATTCAGCAGTTGTTGGTTTGAGTTCTGGTTGGGTAACAGATTCATCTAAAATAGAATTCCCTACATCCAAATTTCTAGAATTAGAAAAACGTTCTGGATAACCTGAATTGTTAGTTGCTGGTGTTGGTTCTCCAGCAAACACAAATACACCAGTACGACAACGCCAAAACTGTGGCGCTGATTGTTGGATAGCAGACAGCCAAGGACGCGGTACCCACAACACCAAGTTAGATTCTAAAAATCGACTGGATTCTGGTGTCGAGAAATATTGTTCGCTTAAGCGCAGATTGTGTAAAAATAACCGCTGTGTCGCTACAGGTTGCTTGGTTAGCTGCTCTACGCCTACAATCTGAAATGCTGGTATTGGAGAAGGTCTTCCTGGACTATCTTTTGATGCCCCAACAATTGGCGGTGGATAATTAGCTAACCATTGATTAACTTGAATTATCGGATTGGGATCGTTTAAATTCAAACGCAATGTGACTAATCGTGGATAAGCGGGAGTGCTATTTTCTTGAGCATTTGCTGGTTGATATAGCACTTGCCCCACAGGATAAGCCAATGTAGAATGCAAACGCGCTGCTACTTGGTTTCTCAAGTGTAAATCGTCACATACTGCCAAAAAAAGTTGTCGCCGCAAACCAAGACTTAAGGCAAGTTTTAAGCGTTGGTATACTTGCCGATTCAAATTAAAATTATCGTTGTGTGCAATATCATTCACGCTCATAGCGGCTAGAGAGCCAAAACAAAGTATATATCACCTTTGTGGGTATATCGAAGTCAGCTAAAAATTTAATTATGTATAACTTTAGTCTTTAAAGTTTAGTAGAATAAGAAAATACGCAATTATACTTACCTGCTTATTCAATTTTAACAAAAAATAAAAAGCAGGCTCCTCTAAAATTGGAACCTGAAAAACTAGAAAAATCAAATTTTATTAAAATGTTTTACGCTCAACCGTTTTAAGATACAGAGAAGGCAACTACAATCAAGCCTCCAACTAAAGCTGCACCAGCGATTCCTAAGAAAATGTAGTTTCGCTTTTGCCCTTCAGTAGGAGGTTCTGCTTGATAAACCTTTGGTTCCTTAGCAAAATTATTCAGGCGACCGCCTTCTTCGGTTGTATAGGGCATGAATTAATTCCTTTGTCTTTATTCTTCATTTAATGTTACATAACTGGTAGTAACGGTCTGAAATTGTTAGACAAATCGTTACATAAAGGGGAAAGGGGTAAAAATAGGGGATGCATGTGAAAGGTGAAAGGGGAAAGTGAAAAGGTAGGGTTATTTCCTTTGCCCTTTGCCCCTTGCCCTTTGCCCAATGCCTGATTTGCTAACTAGTAATCGTCCCAGTCAGCGGCGAACTAGCGCTGGCGTAGTCTTTGATGGGCATTCTGCCAGCAAGGTATGCTAGACGGCCGGCGACTGTTGCCAAATTCATCGCCCGAGCCATTGCTGCGGGGTTTTGAGCCAGGGCGATCGCACTATTAATCAACAAGGCGTCTGCTCCCAATTCCATTGCCTGGGCTGCTTCTGAGGGCGAACCAATCCCAGCATCAACTACCACTGGTATGCGGGCATTTTCGATGATGATTTGGATATTGGCGGTAGTTTTCAGTCCTTGTCCAGAACCAATAGGCGATGCTAAAGGCATCACCGTCGCACAGCCTACATCTTCCAATCGCTTGGCTAACATTGGGTCAGCGTTGATGTAGGGCAACACTGCAAAACCTTCTTTTACTAGCTGTTCTGCTGCTTCTAGCGTGCCGATGGGGTCTGGAAGTAAATATTTAGGGTCGGGTATGACTTCTAACTTCACGAAATTATTATCTTCCTGTCCCAACAATTTCGCCATTTCTCGCCCCAAACGGGCAACCCGAATCGCTTCTTCGGCAGTTTGACAACCTGCGGTATTAGGCAACATCCAGATTTTTGTCCAATCCAAGGCTTCTGCTAAACCTTCGTGTCCAGCAGCCTTAGTTTGTACTCGTCGCACGGCTACGGTAACAATTTCGCACTCACTAGCCGCGATGCTTTGCTGCATTTCTTCGATGGTGCGATACTTCCCAGTTCCCGTCATTAAGCGGGATTGGAAAGTTTTCCCTGCGATGGTGAGTCCCGAATTTGTAGAGACGCGATTCATCGCGTCTAGATTCATCGCGTCTGCGGTAAGGTGTCCGTTGGAAAAATTGGCAGAGTGAGTGAGCATTGGCGTGCGGGTAGATGACTGAGAATGGAAGCGTGAGTAATGGAAATCGGCAAGTAGGGGGTCAGATTTTTGTTCCAAGATAAAATCAGCAATCAATGCTGCTGTTACGGGCGCAAGTAAAATTCCGTTGCGGTAATGACCGGTAGCAAGGGTTAAATTTTGACAATGGCTGCTGCCCAGAATGGGTAATTCGTCGGGAGTCGCTGGGCGAAATCCCCACCAAAATTGTTGGATGGGGTAATCCTTTAATTGCGGATACGCCCTGATGGCAGCTTGTAGCAATGTTTGAATGCCGTCTGGGGTGTTATGGGGTGTAAAACCAACATCTTCGCTTGTTGCCCCAATAATTATCGAGCGATCGCGTCTCGGTACAATATAAATATTTTCGCCAAATAAAATCCGCTGCAAAGGCAATTCCGGTACAAATTCCGGTACTTTCACACTCAACATTTGCCCTTTTCGGGGACGCACTGGTAATGGTAACAACTGGCTTGCCCAAGCACCTGAAGCTAAAACATAGTGGGCGCCGCGAATTACGCCAGCATTGGTTTGTACGCCAACAACTTGTCCCTGTTGCTGTAAAAATGCTTCTACTGTAATGCCGTCTTTGAGTTCAACACCAATAGACTCGGCCGCCGCCCAGAGTACTTGAGCTAAAGCCTTATTATCAACTTGTGCATCTTCCGGATACCACCAGCCACCAACTACTTCTGCTCCCAATCCTGGCTGATATTGATGGATTGCTTGTTTGTCTAACCAGTAAGCAGGGGATGAGGGGGATGGGGAGCAGGGAGCAGGCAGCAGAGGGGAAAGAGGTAATTTTTCATTTTCCTCCTTGCCCCGTGCCCCCTGCCCCCCTGCCTCTTCAAAAACGGGTGTGAGGATACCACAAGGCCAATAGCCAGTATTTAAGCCTGTTAATTCTTCTAGTTTACGCGTCCAGTCGGCGTATAAAGCACGCGATCGCCAACACAAGGAACGCATTGCGCCATCCGGGATTTTTTCGGCATCTGGTGCTAACATCCCGGCGGCAGCATGGGTAGCAGCAGCCTGGAAATCACGACAAAGCACGGTGACATTTGTCCCGCGCAGTTTAAGTTCAATGGCGATCGCTAAACCAATAACGCCGCCACCAATAATTACAATTTCACTAGTCATTAGTCATTTAGTCATTGCTCATTAGCTATTGAGCATTAGTGCATGACTAATAAATCATAACTAATAAAGGAATAACTAAAGACTAGCAACCTTTACCACAAAGCTCGAATTGGTTCTGTGCCGGAATTGGTTGATGGCGTGTCCGTTCCAGATGCATCTGTATCAGTATCTGTGGTACTGTCAGAAGGATTTTGAGCGACACTGCTCCTGTCGTTAGGTCTAGGAGCTACAATAGAGCGTCTGTTTGGGTTTGCATCTGTTTGGTTTGCTTCAGTTTCCTCAGTTGCGCTTTCATTGTTCTGACTGCCAGCGCCGCTATTAACATTAATATTAGCTGGCAAGACTTTGGCAGCTTTACCGCCGGGATTATTGGCGGTTTGTACGCCCATAGGAAAATTAATGCCTAGTAACGTACCAAGCAAAATGGCTAAACCTCCAGCCATTAATATTAAGGGTGTCCATCTACCCATGTTGTTTTACTCCTTTTTAACCTTTTGGTGTCCACACTATACGAGAACCTTGTCCCCAAAACCCATCAAATTTTGTCACATTTACGTCGCCTAAAATCTGCGTTTGGCAAGCTAAACGTAAGTTTGTTGTTGGAGAATGGGGAGGAAGCGAACGACGCGTTCGATCCCGCCAATTCGCTGCCGATACTTCGCCCTCTACCTTAACCGCGCAAGTCCCACAACTGCCAATACCCCGACAGTTGATTACCTTAGCACCGTCATTGTAGAGGTCAATACCATTTTGTAGCAAGATTTGGCGAAGATTGCTTCCTTGTTTGCACTCAATTGTTTTACCTTGAGCTAGTACCTTAGGCATTTTTTAAATTGCCAAACTGGCTTTTTGTTGTATATTGACATATTGCCTCGAAAGTTGTCTCGTCGGTCCAAGTTTTATGACCACATTTTCCTCACCTCAACTTTGGCTCTATGACACTACACTACGGGATGGCACTCAGCGCGAGGGGCTATCTATATCGATAGAAGATAAGTTACGCATTGCCAAAAGACTCGATCGACTGGGAATCCCCTTTATTGAAGGCGGTTGGCCCGGTGCCAATCCTAAGGATGTACAATTTTTCTGGCAACTCCAAGAAGATCCGCTAAAACATGCAGAAGTTGTTGCTTTTTGTTCGACTCGACGCCCCAACACTTCTGCTGCCGAGGAACCGATGCTACAGGCTATTTTGGCTGCCGGAACTCGCTGGGTGACCATTTTTGGCAAGTCTTGGGATTTACATGTCACAACCGGACTCAAGACGACATTAGAAGAAAATTTAGCCATGATTCGCGACACAATTGAGTACCTCCGTTCTCAAGGACGTCGCGCCATCTACGATGCCGAACATTGGTTTGATGGCTATAAGCACAATCCAGGTTATGCTTTACAGACATTGGAGGCAGCGATCGCATCTGGTGCTGAGTGGCTAGTCCTCTGCGATACCAATGGCGGTACTTTGCCCCATGAAGTTAGCCAAATTGTGGAAACTGTCATTAGTCATTTGTCATCAGTCATTAGTCAAGGAACAATGACAGACGATAAAGGGCAAAGGACAATACCCCAAATCGGAATTCACACTCATAATGATTCGGAAATGGCGGTTGCTAACGCCATAGCCGCTGTGATGGCAGGGGCAAAGATGGTACAAGGCACAATTAACGGTTATGGTGAACGTTGCGGCAATGCTAACCTCTGTTCGTTAATCCCCAATCTACAACTTAAACTCGGTTACAGTTGTATCACAGAAGACCAGCTAGCACAACTTACAGAAGCTAGTCGCTTTGTAAGTGAGGTGGTTAATCTTGCTCCTGACGAACATGCCCCCTTTGTGGGACGTTCGGCTTTTGCACATAAAGGCGGTATCCATGTATCTGCTGTAGAACGTAATCCCCTGACTTACGAACACATTCAACCGGAACAAGTGGGGAATCGTCGCCGCATCGTGATTTCCGAACAGTCAGGACTCAGCAATGTTTTAGCTAAAGCTCGCAGTTTTGGCATTGAATTGGATAAATTAAAGGCAGAGGCGAAGCAAATTCTCCAGCGGATCAAAGATTTGGAGAATGAAGGATTTCAATTTGAAGCAGCAGAGGCTAGTTTTGCGCTGTTGATGTATGAAGCTTTGGGAGAACGCCAAAAGTTTTTTGAAGTCAAAGGTTTTCAAGTCCACTGTGACTTGATTGAAGGGAAAGAAGCTACCAACGCCCTAGCCACAATTAAAGTCGCTGTCGATGGTAAGAATATTTTGGAAGCAGCGGAAGGTAACGGCCCGGTTGCGGCGTTGGATGCAGCTTTACGTAAGGCTTTGGTGAATTTTTATCCGCAAATTGCAACTTTTGATTTGACAGACTACAAAGTGCGGATTCTCAACGGACATACCGGCACGGCTGCAAAAACACGGGTGTTGGTGGAATCGGGTAATGGCCATCAACGCTGGACAACGGTAGGAGTCTCTACCAACATTTTGGAAGCGTCCTATCAAGCTGTGGTGGAGGGCTTGGAATATGGTTTGTTTTTGCACTCCCAAGCCGAGATACCAGTCAAAGCTTCTAGTTGACAAAAATCATGATGTAGTGTATTAAATTTTACACTTTTGGATGAAAAAGGGAGGCGATCGCCTCCCTTTTCCCTAAGCAAAAAGCGTGGAGTTAAATTAAACAACCACAAAATTGTTTTCAGTTAGCGACAATCCAGCAGTAACTAAAGCAAATTTTACCTGAGTAAACGCAGATGCACTACCGTCTTGGTCGAAAAATAATGCACCAGTAATATCGTTGTAGATAAATCTCTGTGTGGTAGTAGTTGCAGATGTTCCGATGGTAAACTGATTCGCTTTGAGTGAAGGTACTGATAACCCACCACTAAAACCAGCAGCCGATACCCGAATCACATCATTAGTTGCGTTGAAGTCATAAATAGTATCAAAATTCTCATTGAAACTATTGAAAACAAAGGCATCTTTACCATTCCCTCCATAAAGAGTATCGCTACCGTTCCCACCTATGAGGATGTCATTTCCATTACCACCTTTGAGGGTGTTCTTACCAGAGGCATAAAAGGCAGAGAGAGTATCATTGCCATCACCACCATCAAGTAGATTATCGCCTTTTGAATAGTCAATATTTATGGTGTCGTCACCAGCACCACCATTGAGGGTGTTATCTCCTACAGTAGCAATGCCTCCGTAGCCGTAGCTAAAATCGCTAGTGGAGGCAGAGAGAGTATCATTGCCATCGCCACCATTGAGTAGATTATTGCCTGATGAATAATCAGCACGCAAATAATCGTTACCAGCACCACCGTTGAGGGTATTGTTGCCAGAGGTGGTAACTAAGTAGTTTTCAAAATCATAAGCGCCGGAGGCGGAGAGAGTATCATTGCCATCGCCACCAGAAAGCAAGTTATTGCCTGATGAATAGTTTGCAGTCAAGGAATCATTACCAGCGCCACCGTTGAGAGTGTTATTGCCAGACGCATAGCCACCGAAATAGTATCCCCAGACAGCGAAACCTTGCAATACCCCAGAGGTAGAGAGAGAATCATTCCCATTGCCTCCAGAGAGTAAATTATTCCCTATTGAATCGGATAGAACATCGGCATCAGTACCACCAATGAGAGTATCATTCCCCGCACCGCCTCTCAAAGTGTCGTTGCCACTCTTGCCATCAATGATGTCATTACCCCCCTGACCATTGATAACATCGTCTGAGTTGTCAAAACCTTTGACATTGTTGTTGAGGTCGTTAAGGAAGGTGACTGTGTTCTTTTTTGAGGGCGTGCTTTGAGTAGAGTTAGCATCGAAGATATCAAAGTTGTCCGTGATACTAGTTTGCCCACTAAACAAAATATTGCCGACTTGGGCTAAATTGTCTAGGTTTTCCAGGGCAAAGTTTTGCAGGATGATTTTGGAATTCAATGCCGCCGTATCAAAACTCATTTCTAAGTTTTTAGCATTTTGAGTCAATAGGAGATTTTTGGCAGTGAAGATAGAATCTGAATCATCTTTTAATTGCAAGGTATCCAAAGAAGCGAGAGCCGCAGTTGATGGCTTTGAGCCTTTACCAATGCCACCAAAATCGGTGATAGTAATCGTACTATTGCCGATATAACCAAACTCCAAAACAAATTTATCTTTGCCGCCGCCACCAGTTATCAAGACATCCCCACCATAGAGACGACCAAGATAAGGATAGAACGTGTCATCCCCATTGCCACCGTTCAAGGTGTCCCCTACATCACCAAAGAGAATATCATTGCCATCGCCTCCCAAGAGTAAGTTCTTACTTGTTGTGGAATACTCAAATCCCGCAAAGTAACTATAGTCATAAGCGAGGGTGTCATTCCCCACACCACCAATGAGAGTATCATTCCCCTCACCACCCCTCAAAAAGTCATTGCCACTCTTACCGTCAATAATGTCATTACCTCTTTGACCATTGATGACATCATCTGAGTTGTCAAAACCTTTGACATTGTTGTTGAGGTCGTTAAGGAAGGTGACTGTGTTCTTTTTTAAGATCGTGCTTTGGGTGGAGTTAGCATCGAAGACATCAAAGCTGTCAGTAATGCTAGTTTGCCCATCAAATAAGATATTGCCCAAGTCAACACTATCTCCAGTAGATTTGCTCAGGTTCTCCAGGTTTTCCAGGGCAAAATTCTCCAAAATGATGGGTGTTGCGACCCTTTCAAAGCCGATTGTTAAATTTTTACCCTCCTGAATGAGCAGCAAATTTTGGGGAGTCAACCCAGCGCCTACGAATTTCATGGTATCGACTTTGGCAATGACTGCTGCTGAAGGATTTGTGCTTTTACCTACTCCACCAAAATCAGTAATGGTATCTATGCCGTCACCAAGGTTGTAAACAAATATATCTTTGCCATCGCCACCAGTTAAGGTGTCGTAGCCCTGTTTGCCTGTGATGGTATCGTTCCCCCCTAGACCCTTAATTGTGTCTTCGCTGTTAGTGCCTAGCAGGGTATCATTCCTGTTGGTTCCAGTGATATTTGCCATAACTTTACCTACCTAAATGGATTTTTTGCTGTTACTTCAGTTCTCAAGTTGCTATTTGTGTTATTTTCGGACACAAAAATTCGCCGAAATTTGACGTTTTCGGCATATTTTGTAGCCAAACATTGAAAAATATTAAATTTTTCAATATTTCACTTTTAGCTAGTTTTTATGTGGTAGCTATCCAACTTTGTCAGAAATATCTACGTCTTAAGCACTATACAAATTACTCAACTTGTGTATTTAAGACAACGAGTCATCTCAAGCTTTTTTAATCACCTTTGTTCGCTGATTTCTTCTAGCTAACAAAGATTAAAAAAGCGAGCTTTAATGGATAAAAACCAGCCTTCATATTTAGTTTTTGTTAATGCCTAAGTCCTAATAGCTTGAAAAAGGGAACAGTCCACTGTGGCTTGGGAAAGAGATTTCTATACCCTCCTTGTGGGCAATTATATTTAGATATCTACTTTAAAAATAGAGAACATCTAAATAACCGAACACTATCCATATACTAGCTTATTTACTTAGATGTCTTTGTTTGCAAGACATATCTTTGCATATTCTTTACATTACTCACTACGAATCTAAGTAGGAATACTTTGATTGATGCTTATAGTGATTTTTTCCGAAGGCTATTACGCTATTGAACAAAGATATGAATATCGTTAGTGAATTCATCAAAATAACTAAACTTAACAGCTGACTTCAGCCATGAATGATATGAGTGAGGGTTCTTATTATTATTGCATTCTATCAATTGTGCGATATTGAATTGCTTCTGCTACATGATTAGGTTGTAGCTCTTCTTCTGCCGCTAAATCTGCAATTGTTCGTGCTACTTTGAGAATGCGATCGCTTGCTCTTGCTGATAAGCCTAATTTTCTAATTGCAGCTTCTAATAAATTACGGCTAGCATCATCTAGCTTGCACCATTTTTGCAGATGGCTACTCTGCATTTGGGCATTGCAACGCAGATTTGCTTCTGTTTGAAAACGGCTAATTGCGCGATCGCGTGCTTGTTCTACTCGTTGGCGTACCGATATTGACGCTTCTCCGGTAGGCTGTTGGGTAATTTCTTCTGGTTTTAAGCGATTCACCGCCACTTGTAAATCAATTCGATCCATCAACGGCCCGGAAAGTTTTGCCCAGTATTGCTCGCGTTGCCGAGGAGAACAAGTACACTGTTGGATAGTATCGCCATAGTAACCGCAAGGACAGGGATTAGTACTCGCCACCAAAGTAAACTGTGCGGGAAACATGACTGATAATTTGGTGCGGGAAATCGTCACGAAACCATCTTCTAAAGGTTGGCGCAGAAACTCTAAAACATCACGTTTAAATTCTGTTAATTCGTCCATGAATAAGATCCCATTGTGGGATAATGATATTTCGCCAGGACGGGGGAAACTACCGCCACCTACCAAAGAAGGGCCGGAAGCTGAATGGTGGGGACTGCGAAAAGGGCGATCGCGTACTAAAGAACCACGATTTTTCAATAAACCAGCCACAGAGTGAATGCGAGTCACTTCCAAAGATTCAGCAAAACTCAAAGGTGGCAAAATTCCCGGTAAGCGCCGCGCTAACATGGTTTTCCCGCTACCAGGAGGCCCGACAAATATCAAGTTGTGTCCTCCAGCAGCAGCAATTTCTAAAGCACGACGCGCATGAGTCTGTCCTTTAACATCTTGTAAATCTGTGCTATAATGATATCTTGTACTTGCTTCCTTTGTAACATCGACCAGCACAGGTTTGTAACGTCCTGGATTATTTAAAAAGTCCACCACATCAGAAAGATGTTGGCAGCCATAAACAGCCAAACCTTCAACAACTGCGGCTTCTTGGGCATTATCAGCAGGGAGAACTAAACCTGTAATTCCCATTTTTTCAGCAGCAGCAGCGATCGGCAATACACCAGCCACCGCGCGCAAGGTGCCATCAAGAGAGACTTCACCTAAAAACAAATAATCCCCTAACAGATCGCCGCTAATTTGCTCAGAAGCGGCCAAAATCCCTACACTAATAGGTAAGTCGAAACAGGGGCCTTCCTTGCGTAAATCTGCCGGAGTTAAATTAATTACAATTTTCCGCATAGGAAAGGCAAAACCAGCATTCTTCAGCGTCGCCTTAACTCTCTCTTTGGATTCCTGAATCGCCGAATCTGGAAGTCCCAAGACAACAATTCCTGGTAATCCTCCTGACACATCGACTTCTACGCCTACTTTGACGGCATCGATACCGACAATTGATGCACTCCAGACTCTAGCAAGCATTTCTTATATTAAGAGTAAACCTTTAGCATCTCTAGCAGATGATTCAAGAAATTGGCATGAGTGAAACCACAGATGCGAGTTTCTTTTACACTAGCTCAAGAGATTTTTTATAGGCACACTCAATAATATTCAGGAAATCTGGAATATCAAATGGTTTACTGACAAAATACGAAATACCTAAAGATGACGATAATTCCTCTAAACATCCATAAGCCGTAACCAATATAATTGTTAAACTAATTCCTCGCTTTTGGATGTGATGATATACTTCAGTTCCCGTAAATTCAGGCATCCTGTGATCTAAAATTAATAAATCTGGTTGTTCCTGAAACACTTTTTCTAAAGCTTCTCTACCATCTTTTGCTTGTTTTACTTCCCAGCCTTCTTGTTCGAGTAAGAAAGCAAGTAGAACACGACTATCGTTATCATCATCTGCAATCAGTACTGTACGCCTGAGTAAATTTTGAGTTGTCATAGTCTCTTTTTTGCTGTAGGTAAGGTAAAAATATACGAAGTCAAATCTGCTTGAGAAAGATTTAATCCTGGAATTGAGCGAAAAATCACTTGTACCAATTCCGAATGCAGTATTTTAATTACTTCCACTTCTACTGTTCCGCCTTTATTGGCAGTCTCAAAAGCATATACAAAATAACTAAACAGCTGACGTAAAAGATTTTGTAAATCAGCTAATACTATAACTGGGTCTGAAAAATGTATGACAATTTCAATCTTCCGAATCGCAGCTTCAGTTGAGAGAAGATCGACTAAATCCTGCACAACATCAGTAAGTACCAAAAGTTGGGGTGTACTGCGTTCTAAAGATGCTAAATCACGCCAGACTTTAGCACGACTACGAAATATCTGAATTGATTTCTCTGCTTGTTGAAGCAATTGCATCGCATAATCTAAAGTGTTAACAGCTAGCATTCGAGATATAATTTCAAGTTGCAACCGTGTTGCCTGATGCGCTTGAATAATATCTTGACGTAGGTTTTCTAATGGCTCATAGTCATCAGGATTTGATGCTAGTACGTCGCGAACATTTTTCTCGAGGCTAGCTACTAAAAATTCTGCTTCAATTCCGTGGGAAGCACATAGTAATATTTCTTTTAGGCGCTGTCCTGTATCTTGATTGCGTACTGAAATACTAAAGACTCCGACAATTTCCCCTTTGTCATTACGCAAAGGAGTTCCCTGACAAGTAAATGGGTAAAACCCATCAATAAAATGCTCTGCTGCGATAATTTCCGTGTAGCTTTCTTCAGCTAGTGTTGTGCCAATTCCATTAGCACCAGCTACAGATTCTGATAGTAGCGCCCCAGGTAGAGGAAATGGTTCTGGGCCATGTATAGTCTGCTCATCTCCAATTACATCCAGTAAAATAGCCTCATGATTGCTTAACATTACTGCGTGACGCTCCCTCCCCGCTGCCTGTGATAGTATTCGGAAGTAAGGACGGACTGCGTTGAGCAAATAACTGTGTTTTTCTAACAAACGTTCTGTATCTAAACTTGATAGCCTTTCTGCTTGTAAAGTATGAGGGTTAGCTCCTTGGAGGTGCGATCTTTCCCAAGCACGATAGATATCTGCACGTAACAGATGGGGTGGTATTGCGCCTATACTTCTATATATGCGCCCTGCTTCTAATACATTAGTGGTTTGAGAAGACATGGCTCTAACTACTCTTAGAAGTAGATTGATTTTTATTTTCTAGACTTTAATTCGCGTGAACAGTAAGCTAAATATCTTAGTTTTATTTTTTGTTTTAATTGGGTTTGGAAAACAAATTTTAAAATTCTTCAGCAACTAAAAAGATATTAGCTACATAACACTACATAGACCTTAAAGGCAAATACTACAGTAAAAATACGGAATTAATCGCTAGGGATTGACAGAGGTGCTTTAGATTTACTTTATAAATGGTCTCTAACGTATAGTGGTGCACCTTAGAAAAATATTAAAGTATAAGCAAACACTAATGTATTTACTTACGCACTAGTTGGTTTTGTATAAGCTTGCTTTACCCACTACTTTTAAAACATTCTTTTAACTGGTGGTAATCTCTATTTCAGATTTTAGCTGGATTTAACTCCATATCAGCTAATGTCTAGTGGAATTTCCTTGTAGCCGTAACTTTGGCGATCGCAACAAATAAAAAACCAAAGTCAGATGATGATGAAGAGCAAGGAGAAAAGATGATTATCTTATCATTTCCCGAAAATCAAACTTTTGGTAAATGTCTAAAACTTAGTGAAGCAGTAACACTCTTTAGTTACTAAATAGCAAATGGGGTGGGTAACAGTACCCACCCTTATTACTCTAACTTGCTACTTCTTCAGTCGCGGTTGTGGTTGAGTAAACACTAACTTTTTTACGGGTTTTGCCTTTTCTCTCAAAGGTTACTACACCGTCAATTAAGGCAAACAAAGTGTCATCGCTACCAATACCGACATTGTTACCAGGGTGAAATTTCGTGCCGCGCTGACGCACGAGAATATTTCCTGCACGTACAGTTTGACCGCCATAGCGCTTAACACCTAGACGTTGGGCATTAGAGTCACGACCGTTGCGCGTACTACCTGTTCCTTTCTTATGAGCCATAATTTCCTTATTGTGTATCTACTTCTATTTATTATTCTGCAACGGTTTCAGCTTCTTGTGCAGGAGCGTCATCTACAGCGGGGCTTTCAGCTGCTGTTTGAGCTGCAAACACGGTACCGTTAAGAGTGATGGAGTCAATGAAAAGCCTGGTAACTTCTTGGCGATGTCCGCGCTTTTTGCGGGTTTTCTTTTTCGGCTTCATTTTGTATACCAGGACTTTACGATCTCTGAAATTTCGTAGTACAGTCCCTTCAACAGTTGCACCTGACACTCGTGGCTGTCCAATGGTGACTTCACCATCGTTCTGCACCAATAATACTGAATCTATTGTAACTTTTTCATCTGCTTGGGCTGTCAGCAGCTCAATGTCGTAAAACCGCCCTGGCTCTACTCTTATTTGTTTGCCGCCAGTTTCAATAATTGCGTAGGTCATGAAATTGTCCTTGAAGTTGCCGTACAGGTAGCTGGTTTCGATCTTGTTTGCAGATGCTTTTGCCAGCCTTTGTTATGTGTCCACCTGTTCCGAGCGGAATTAGACAGACAATCTATAATCATATTCTATTAAAAGGTTTTCAGTCAATTGAAAAAAAATGACTCTGAAATTCAGAGTCACTATAAAAATTGCAGTTGAAAACGCTTTAAACTTTCACAATGTGCTGGTGTGTGAGTGCGAAAGCCTATTTTTTATCAGCTTCAGCAATTGGTACCCATTCAGTGTGGAAGGTTCCAGGCTTATCAAGACGCAGGTAAGTGTGGGCGCCGAAGTAGTCGCGTTGTGCTTGAGTCAGGTTTTGGGGTAGGCGATCGCGGCGATAGCTGTCAAAATAATCCAAAGATGCGCTAAATGCGGGTACTGGAATTCCTAGCTTCGCTGCTGTGGCTATCACTTCCCGCCAAGCTGTTTGTCTATCGAGAATTGTCTGCTTAAATTCGGGAGCTAACAGCAAGTTAGGCAAAGTTGGATTTTCGCTAAAAGCCTTCTTAATCTTATTCAAAAAGCGAGCGCGAATAATACAACCACCTTTCCAAATCCGCGCCATTTCGCCCAGATTCAAATTCCAGTTATATGTTTTTGAAGCTGTAGATAGCAACGCCATCCCTTGAGCATAAGAACAGATTTTTGAGCAATAAAGAGCATCGCGAACTTTATTAATAAAGTCCTTGGTTTGCCCATCATACTTGCCACTGGGGCCTGTGAGGACTTTAGATGCTGCTACCCGTTCTTCTTTGATAGAAGATATAATCCGAGCATTCACAGCAGCGGTGATTGTAGGAATCGAAACTCCCAATTCCAATGCAGTTTGTACAGTCCAGCGTCCAGTTCCCTTTTGACCTGCTGCGTCAACAATCAAGTCCACTAGGGGTAGATTTGTTTCTGGGTCAATATATGGGAAGATATTCTTCGTAATCTCAATCAAAAATGAATCGAGTTCATCGGTGGTGTTCCATTCGGCAAACACTTCATGTAGCTGATTATGGTCTAATCCAGCCGCATTTTTGAGTAAGTCGTAGGCTTCAGCAATTAGCTGCATATCGCCGTACTCAATGCCGTTGTGTACCATTTTGACATAGTGGCCGGAACCACCAGGGCCAATATAAGTTACACAAGGGCCATCATCCACTTGGGCAGCAATTTTGTTGAAAATTGGTGATAGATACTCATAAGAGCTGGTTGTACCACCGGGCATTAGTGAAGGGCCGTTTAACGCACCTTCTTCACCACCACTGACGCCCATACCAAGATACCGAAGTCCAACAGGTTCTAATTCTTGAGTGCGTCGTTCTGTGTCTTCAAACCAAGAGTTACCACCGTCGATAACGATATCGCCTTCATCTAGCAAAGGTCTGAGTTGAGCAATCACCGCATCCACTGGCTTACCAGCTTGCACCATGACAAGGATTTTGCGGGGACGTTCCAATGAGGCGACAAATTCTTCTAGGGTAAAAGCGGCTTTGACGTTCCGTCCTGGCGCACGATGCGCCATGAATGCATCCGTTTTTTCTCGGGAGCGGTTGTAAACTGCAATTGGGAAGCCATTACGCTCGACGTTTAGAGCGATATTCTCACCCATAACGGCTAATCCAATCACACCAAAGCTTTGTAGTGTCATAAATTTGTTTGGCTAACTCTTGCAGATCCTTTCATCTTTTAGGGTAGTCCGAGATTTTCGCCGATCTCCTAAAGAAGACCTTAAGAGTTGATCTCAATGACAAAAATCCACAAGTAACACAGATAATTAATTTTAAGTTGTATCTAAATCAACAATTGAGAGGGGAGTGGGGAGTAGGGAGTGGGGAATGGGGAGATGAGGGAGACAAGGGGACAAGGAAACAAGGAAAATAACTCCTAACTCCCAACTTCTAATGCCCAATGCCCAACTTCTAATGCCCCATACCCCAATCCCCAATCCCTAGTCAAAGGAGTAACCGAATAATGCTGGCATACGTCCTAGCTTTGGTAGTCGGTCTTGGTAGTTTAGCCATTTACATAGCAGCTTTCTTTTTCCCGGAAATCCACCGCAAGAATGACTTTATTTGGAGTGGTGTTGGACTATTCTACGCCTTAGTCTTGTGGGTGTTTGCACGACGTATTTCTGGAGGGTTACTGCTGGGTCATGTGGCTAGCGTCGCTCTTTTGGTCTGGTTTGGCTGGCAAACTCTTTCATTACGTCGGCAACTCACACCACAGGCACAGCAAACCCAAGTACCTAGTGCTGAGACGGTGAAAACTGGCATTCAGGAACAGGTGAATAAATTGTCTCTTCAGGAACGGCTTGCTCAGTTGCAACAGGATATTGGTAGCACCTTGAGTGGCGTGAAAGATAAAGTGCAGCAAACTGTGAGTTCAAAAACATCCACAACGACCAAACCTGAGGATATTACTTCTGTATTGACCGAGAAACCTGCTGTTGAAATTATCGATAATACTACTGCCATAACAGAACAACCAGCACAGGAGACGGTCGCTACCGACGCCGAAGCAAAAACCGAGAGTGTACCAGAAGCGATTCCACCAAATCCCCCTTCCTGGGAATTGGTGGAAGCAGCTCAACCAGATCCCGAAACTGAGAACAAGGAAAAGATCCCTGTAGAGGAAATTGCCCCAGATGCATCTCTGGCTCCCCCAGCCGAAACGCCACCGGATGCAACACCGCCAAATAATTAGGCTAGTTAAATTAAGTGAAACCCAACGTTAACTTAAACATAACGTTGGGTTTCATTTATAGGTAAACTAACGCCTTTAGAGAAATTTTGTCTATTTTAAACCGTATACATCTAGTAAAAAAAATTCAACTTTTAGTCTATATATTTTCTCATCAATAAATTAGGTTTGCTATGTAGATGATGAATGACAAGATGTTTTTAAATATTGCAATTGAAGCACTTTGTAAGTATGGTTTAGAAAATGTTCAACTAACGCGCTTAAGTGGAGCGAGCAATACTAATTTTAAAGTAGATGTTGATAATAAATCCTATGCGCTACGTCTACACACATCTGCACATCATGATCGAGCTGCTATCTCCTCAGAGCTAGCTTGGTTAAGCAATTTGCAAAGGGAAACACCTTTGATGCTCCCTCAACCTATTGTCAATTTAAACAAAGAGCTAGTTACAGTTGTATCAATTCATGGCAGCCCAGAAACACTATGTACACTCCTATCCTGGGTAGAAGGGCAAATTCCACCTACTGTGAACGCTTTGAGCGATGAGCAACTTGCAAAAGTAGGCTCTCTAATGGCACAACTTCACATACACTCGGAACAGTTTGAACTGCCAGAAGATTTTAAGCGTCAAACATTTGATGAGGCGTATTTCAGAAAAGGTTTAGAGGTGTTATATAGGACTTTAAACAAAACTGAACTAGATAAAAGTGAGCTAAACAGTTTGAAGGTTAATGCCAACCACATCATCTTCTACTTTGCTCAACTCGAACGCAAGCAAGAGAGCTTTGGTGTTATTCATGCCGACTTTCATTCTGGTAACTACCTAGTCTGTGACGAAAAGGTGTGCATTATTGACTTTGACCGTTGTGGTTTCGGCTTTTATCTTTATGACCTTGCTCTGGCGCTTATGGAGCTTGATGAGCAACAACGAAAAGCCTTTTTACAGGGTTACGAAACTGTTAAAACATTACCTGCTGATTACATCAATCTGAAGCAGGTTTTCCTCTGCTTGGCTTACCTCGATAATCTCAGCTTTCTTGTTGTTAATCCTGAGGAGCTAGCATTTGTAGTAGGAGAATTGCCCTTTGCTATTGAAGCATTGTGTAATGCAGTTGAAACATTGCCTTAACAATCACAATTCTGGAAATTTTGAGAAAAATTTCGCCAAGAACAAGAATTAGAAGCGGCAGGTATTGAACCAGAAGTTTTTGCAGATGTACAGAATTCTCACCAGGACATTTAGAGTGTCTCAGGAAAATACCGATTGATAAATTCTTGCGGTGTCAAAATGGGAATTGCATTAAATTCTGTCAGCACTAATAAATCTAAATCGCCAGTAATAATAGCTTCTACATCACCAGCCAAAGCAGTTTCTATAATTTTTATATCTTTCGGGTCGCGTAATTCTGGAATATCTATAGCTTCTATTGCACATGATTCGGAAAATGCTTTGTCCGCAGACATTAAATCTTCAACTGTATAACCTCGCTGTTGTAAACGTGACTGAAATTTGACACGTCTGAGAGTAGTTTCTAATTCTAAAAATAATGTTTCAGACGTAAAAATTGTAACTTGTTGACTTCCTGCTAAACGTAAAATTTTACCTGGTATACCACCCCAAAGCAAAGCCGAAATCCAAACGTTAACATCAAGCACTATTTTCATTCTTTAGACCATAACTCCTGCCGCACTTCCTTAACGATTTCATGAATTTCTTCTAAGCTTGGTTGATTAGGGTCAGGTTCCAATGCATCCATTTTTTCGAGAAATTCATCTCAAGGTAATCTCATTTTTCAGGAAAATACCGATTGATAAATTCTTGCGGTGTCAAAATGGGAATTGCATTAAATTCTGTCAGCACCAATAAATCTAAATCGCCAGTTATAATAACTTCCGCATTAGCAGCTACAGCAGTTTCTAAAATTACAGTATCATCTGGATCGCGTAGCTGAGGAACATCAACTGCAACTGTTAGACATGACTGTGATAAATGTTCTATTACAATAAGCAAATCTTCTACAGTTACACCCAAAGTTTGTATTTTTGTCTGAAGCTTTTTACGCCCTAAGATTTCTTGTATATCTTCCCGTATTGGTTCAGAAACAAAAATAGTAATTCTCTGTTCTTCAGCTAAATCAAAAATCTGACCAGGAACTCCAGCCCAAAGCAAACCTGAAATCCAAACATTGACATCTAATACAACTCTCATGCTTTAGACCGTCGTTCTCGCCGTACTTCTTTAACCATTTCACTAATTTCTTCTAACGACGGTTGGTCGGTGTCTGGTTCAGATTCGCCTATTTTTTGCGATAATTCACGCCAAGTTAAAGGCTTGCGGATTTTTTTCAGTACAATCTCTGTTTCCGTGATTGATACTAAATATTCATCACCAGGATTCAGTTGAGCCTGAACTTCCGCAGGAAGTTTCAATTGACCTTCTGCTGTAACTTTGACTAAAATATTTGTTTCAATCATGGAACTGTCTCACATAAATCACATCATAATTACTATTTTGACAAATTATTCAGATAATTTCTATTAACAAGATTGAACGCAATTAACGCCAAGTTTGCACAACTCTACCCTGTAATTGTTGTCCTAACCAAGGTGTATTTTGTGAGAGTGTATGTAGATTTTTCCTTTCAAGTTTCCAAGTTTGCTGGGGGTCAAATAAAGTCAATTCTGCTGATTGATGAGGGATAATTGGATTTATTTTCTGCCCCAAACACTTGGCTGGATTACTACTCAATGCACGCCATAATTCTAAAGCTGTAAATTCGCCAGTTTCCACAAGATATTGCCACAGCAAAGGCAATGCTAACTCGAAACCGATCGCTCCAGCTGGTGCTTCAGCAAAAGCCTGGACTTTCTCTTCGTAAGTATAGGGTGCATGGTCGATCGCGATCGCATCTATAACCCCTCCTCTCACCCCCACACGCAACGCCGCTACATCACTGGCATTGCCTAAAGGCGGGTCTAAATGCAGGCTAGAATTATAACTCTTAATTGCTTTGGTGTCAAGTAAAAGATGCATCCATGTGGTGCTGGCGGTGATGGGTAAACCAGTGGCTTTAGCTCTTGCGATTAATTCCACGCTGCGGGCTGTGGAAACGCGCATGATATGTACTGGCGTACCTACAGATGTAACTAATTCTATCAAAGCAGCGATCGCACTTGTTTCCGCGCTGGCTGGTACTGGCGGTAAACCTAAGCGCAGGGCTTGGGCACCTTCTCTGATTACACCATTGGCAGCTAATTGGCGATCGCAAGGCCAAAAAGCAACTGGTTTGCCCAACGGCTGAAGATACTCTAACACCCGCTGCACCAGCGCTAAATTTTCTAAAGGCTTACCATCTGTAAAACCAACAACTCCAGCCGACGCTAAATCTGCCAACTCCGTCATTTGTTTCCCAGCAACATCGAGGGTGACGGCACCCCAAAGATTAAGCAGGGGAGATGACGGGCGGCGGGGTGAAATTCCCTCCCCATCTCCCCATCTCCCCATCTCCCCTGCTTTATTTCGCAACTGCGCCACCAGTGCAGGATTATCAATAGCTGGGGATGTATCGGGCAATATACTTACTCTTGTAAAGCCGCCAGCAGTAGCAGCTTGCAAAAAAGACGCCAGAGTTTCCCGTTCTTCAAACCCTGGTTCGCCGGAGTGACTGTATAAATCTACTAACCCAGAACCAAGAACTAATCCCCGACAATTTCTGATTTGAGTATCGGAATTAATATCAGAAATGCCCAAACCTACTGCTTGGATATAACCATCAGCAATCAGCACATCACATAGTTCATCAGTTTGCGAAACTGGGTCAATTACCCGTACTTGTTGCAGCAGTTCAATCATAAAAGTTTTTAATTATGAGTTAGGAGTTATGAGTTTTTTGCTCTTTGCTCATCACTTCTAACTTTATTCCTAACTCCTAACTCCTCACTCCTAAACTATTAACTCAGTACTCCTACAACGCCCCGGCTGCTGTTTTATCTAATACGCCTCCACCCAGGTGAGTAGTAATGTTCATTGCTTGCAGTACTGGTAAGCCATCGAGTCCACAAGGATAGTCGATAACGCTAACAGCGCCATTACCCTGACGAAAATTCCAGAAATTTTCTAGCGACAAACCAAGAATGTGGCAAAGCAAGGTTTTATTTGTAGCATCGTGGGCTACTACTAAAACAGTTTTAAATTGATTAGTTAATGCTGTTTGCACAATTGATTCCCAAGCTGCAACGCTACGTTCCCATACCTGTTGCAGATTTTCTCCTTCAGGCATTTGCACTTCAGCAGGAACTAACCGCCAGCGCTGTAATTCTCCGGGAAATTCTTGTTCTATTTCTGTTTCTAATTTTCCTTCCCAAAGCCCGTGGCTGATTTCTCTTAAACCACTTTGTAAGTCCAATTTTACACTCGGATGCTGTTTTAAGATAATTTCTGCTGTTTCTTTAGGACGTAGCATTGGACTACTCACAGCATAAGCGATCGCTACTTTTTCGAGAAATTCCTCTGCTTTTTGCGACTGTTGTCTGCCGTTGTCGTTAAGCGGGACATCAATTTGCCCTTGAAACCTGGTTTGGCGATTCCACTCTGTTTCTCCATGACGCACTAGCAGCAACCGCACTCCTTGATGTTCTGGCCGGAATGAGGGTAGAGTTTCTCCGGTGTGTTGCGTCTGGTTCAAAGACTCTAGCTGCACTGGTTCCCCCAGTCCCCCAGCAAAGTTGAGGACGCTGATACCACAGTTGGATTGTTGTATTGAATGGTAACGACTTGGGGGAATTCCTAATGCTGTGCTAATCAGAGCGCGATTAATACCGTTATGTCCCACAATCAGAATCGTTTCACCTTGATGCTGGGGCAAGATTTCTTGCCAGAACTGCCGCGCTTGTTCGTATAAAGCCAGAACCGGAAAATGTTCTCTTGTTCCCTGCGCATCATTGAGCAGCATTCGCAGTTCGTGCGGTCGTTCGTGCCAAGTACGATAATCTGCGGCTAACTCCTGCTTGACTTGGGCTGTGAGCATTCCTTCCCATAAAGGCAAATCAATTTCCAGCAACAAATCAGAAACTTGCACTACCGCAGACTGTCCGCCAGAAGCTAACTCACTATGAATAATATCTGCTGTGTGTTTTGCTCGTTGCAGAGGACTACTGTAAATCGCATTAAATAAAATATTACTGAGGGCTTTGCCTAATTTACTGGCATCATTACGACCTTTTTCGGTTAATTTTGACGCATCAGTGCGCCCTTGAATACGCCTCTCGGTGTTATAACCGCTTTGACCGTGGCGCACGATGATGACACGAGTCATCGCAAAAAGCCCTCCTGTATCTAGACGACTAATTTTACTGCAAAATCATTGCACAATTATCCACTAGATAAACCAGATTATTGAAATTAGTCATTAATCATTGGTCATTAGTCATTAGTTGCGTTGCTAACAAACTAACGCCACTTACTAAACTTCTCCCGACAAAAACCTACGCCCAGCCTTGCTTCTCCGTAGGGGCGCAGGAACCCTTTGGGCAAACGACTCCGTACAGCCGCCCAACGTAATGCTTTCCTAATACCCAATGACCAATGACTAAATTATTTTCTGTCTAAATCTAACTGTACTTGCACTCCATCATTGTCATTACCAGACTGAGCAGGTGCTAAGAAAACCGAACTATCTGGCAGCGATAATGATTCGTTAAAGCGTATTGGAGTTCGAGTTTTATTGTCTCTTTGATTATTGTTAGATGTGCTGGCTGGATTAGTTTGCTCAAAAAAGCTTCTAAAGTCATCTTGGGCTGTTCTATTATCAACTCCAACTAGAGAATCTCCAGTTATTGCGTATTGTTGTAGATTTGAGCTTGATGGTGATGACTGTCCGTAGACTGCGCTTCCTAAGCTGGCAAAGGCAGCCGTAATTCCTAACAAAGCAATAATTTTGGTGTTCATTTGTTTTATCCAAATTATTTGTATATTGCTTGTCTTTATTTTTTGAAGAAATTATTTTTACTTCACTGTATCTTTAGCTGAAACAATAATAATTTTATTGCGTATATACTTAGGCTGTCAATTTTATGTTACGTAAAATAAACAGATAAAACAATATAAGCAATAAGCTTTGATTTTTGAAGTTATTTACTTAGGTATGGAATAGATAATCGTTTATCAATCAAATCGGGCTGACATATAGAAAAATTAATATAGCTTTTGTTGCGTATTAAATAATACCCGTAGCTATCTAGGAGAATAAAAGTAGATTAAACTATATTACATGTTCGATTTAAATCATCCATTTATGTCTTGACATAAGAGCGCCTAATCTGGTCTGATAAAATATAACGACCGTTCGATATAAATTATCTCAGCCATGCCTAAAATTGTTGACCGCGAGCAGTACCGCAAAGAACTGCTGGGAAAGTCCTTTGATTTATTTGCCGAAAAAGGTTATGGCTCCATCACGATGCGCCAAATTGCTGAAGGCTTAGGGGTTTCTACGGGGACGTTATACCACTACTTCCCCAGCAAACAAGGGTTGTTTGAGCAACTAGCCCAAGAAATATGCGAGCAAGATTTAAGTGGGGCTTTAGCTGAATTAGAAGGGGCGCAAACGCTACAAGAGACAATGGAAGCACTAGGAAGATACTTAGTGAAGAATGAAGACTATTTTATTAAATGGACTTATATTTGGATTGATTTTTGTCAGCATCAAGATATTAGTAATATACAAAATAATAGTATTTTTAAACATAATAATAAGCAATATCAACAGGCTGTATGCGATTTATTAAAGTGCCACGATAAGGTGCTAGCTTCGTTTATTTTGAGTTTTGTTAGCGGTTTAATTTTAGAAAAGTTATGGGGCAATCAGGAAATCGATTTTATTGAGCAATGTACGTTATTAGGCAAAATGCTAGCAGCATATTTACCACAAACTACTAATTATCAATTGGCTTCAGATAATTGATAATTTTTGAATAACACTATCAACTGAGTTAATACGCTAAAAAAATTAGGAAAACAAAAGATATGGTTGTAAAAATATCATCAAAAGCTGGCAATAAATGGTTAATTCCATTAACCATCGCAGCCACTGCAATTACAGGCACAATTGTTTTTTATGGAGTTTCTCAGTTTGGACAGGTTAATCAAACAGCCTCATCTGAGCCAATAAAAACTACACCCTCAAGTCAAAAGGTGACTGCCTTAGGACGACTAGAACCAGAAGCCGAAGTAATTAGCTTGTTTGCGCCCTTGGCGTTGGATGGCGATCGCGTTGCTCAAATTCTCGTCAAAGAAGGCGATCGCACTAAACCCGGACAAGTGGTGGCAATTTTAGACGCGCGCGATCGCTTGCAAACAGCCGTACTACAAGCCGAAAAACAAGTCAAAGTCGCCCAAGCTAAACTCGCTCAAGTAGAAGCTGGAGCCAAAGCGGGAGAAATTCAAGCCCAAGAAGCGAGCATCGAACGCCTGCAAGCCCAGTCCCAAGGAGATATCACAGAACAACAGCAAGCGATCGCCCGCATAGAAGCACAGTGGCAAGGAGATAAAATCGCTCAAGAAGCAACTATTAAAAAACTAGAGGCAGAACTGAAAAATGCCGAAGCTGAATATCAACGCTATCAGCAACTATATTCCGAAGGAGCTATTTCTAATTCTTTGTATGACAGTAAAAATCTCAGCGTAGAAACTGCCAAACAGCAATTAGACGAAGCTAAAGCAGTTCTCAACCGGATTAACACCACTGCTAGCAAACAACTCGCCGAAGCTAAAGCAGTACTTGCCCGCACCAACACCACCGGTAACAAGCAAGTCAGCGAAGCCAAAGCGACACTCACCAGTATTGCAGAAGTCCGAGGCGTAGATGTTGCTGCTGCCAAGACAGAAGTTGAAAATGCGATCGCCACACTCAAACACGCCCAAACCGAGTTAGCGGGAGCTTACATTAAAGCACCGATAGCCGGACAAATCATTAAAATTCACACGCGAGTCGGAGAAAAAATTAGCGAGTCTGGGATTGCAGAGTTAGCGCCAAATGACCAAATGATGGCAGTAGCAGAAGTTTATCAAACCGACATCGCTAAAGTGAAACTAGGACAAAAGGCAGTAATTACCAGTCAGGCATTTGTCGGAGAACTGCGAGGAACCGTTGCCCAAATTGGCCGCCAAGTCATTAGACAAAACGTTTTTAGCAACCAGCCTGGTGAAAACCTCGATCGCCGAGTTATTGAAGTGAAAATTCGCCTCAATCCTCAAGAGAGCAAGCAAGTTGCAGGTTTAACCAACTTACAGGTACAGACAGCAATTGAATTGTAAAAGAAACTAGGGCAAAACCCTTCGGGTAGGGAAAAGGGGTAAAGACAGGGGATGCATGTGAAAGGGAAAAGGGATGCATGTTGGGTTTATTCCCTTTGCCCTTTGCCCTTTACCCCTTGCCCTTTGCCCCTTGCCCCATGCCCAATTCCCAATCACCAATCCCCAACTATGAAGCTTTTTCGTAAAACGCCCCTAGCATGGCGGCAGCTAATGAAAGAAAAAACGCGTCTGGCTGTTGCAGTGGCAGGTATTACTTTTGCTGATTTATTGATGTTCATTCAGTTGGGATTTGAAAGTGCGCTGTTCGATGCAGCCATCAAACCCCATCGCAATTTACAAGCGGATTTAGTTTTGATTAATCCCCAATTTCAAACTTTGTTCTCAGTGAAACATTTTTCTCGAGAGCGACTGTACCAAACATTGGGTTACGACGGCGTTCAGTCAGTGAATTCTGTCTACATCAGCACCGCACAGTGGCGAAATCCAGAAACGCGTCTCGAACGCGCTATTTTAGTTTGGGGTATCGATCCTACGCAACCTGCATTCAAACCTGCCGAAATCAAACAAAATCAACACCAGCTCAAACAGCTGTATCAAGTTCTGTTTGACCAAGCCGGGCGTCCGGAATTCGGAACAGTTGCCGAGACTTTTAATCAAACAGGCAACTTTCAGACAGAACTGAATGATAAACTTGTCTCCGTGAAAGGCTTATTTACTGATGGTGCTTCTTTTGCTGCTGATGGTAATGTCATCACCAGTGATTCTACCTTTTTGCAACTATTCCCAGATAGTAAACCCGATCGCATCACAGTTGGATTAATTACTCTCAAACAAGGTGCCGATGCCAAAAAAGTCCAATCGCAACTTGTCTCAGCACTACCCAAAGATGTCAAAGTCCTGACTCCAGAAGAATTTGCCCAAATCGAAAGAAAATACTGGGAAGCCGGTACTGCCATTGGTTTTATCTTCGGTTTAGGTACAGCAGTCGGATTCATCGTTGGTATTGTTATTGTCTACCAAATACTTTATTCAGACGTCTCTGACCATTTGCCAGAATACGCCACCCTCAAAGCAATGGGATACACCGATCGCTATCTTTTGGGAGTCTTGTTCCAAGAAGCCTTATTTTTAGCCGTTTTGGGTTTCTTCCCTGCATTAATCCTTTCTTTTGGGTTGTATCAACTTGCTGCCGGTGCGACGATGCTACCTATTTTTATGAAGCTCGAACGAGCGATATCCGTCTGGATTTTGACTGCGATTATGTGTAGTTTCTCTGGGGCGATCGCAATCCGAAAGCTGCGAGCTGCTGACCCTGCTGATGTCTTTTAGTTTTGGGACTGGTGAGTGGGGAGTAGGGACAGATAAGGTAAATCAGGGATATGGTTTTTCCTCACTCCCGATTCCCTATTCCCCACTCCCCACTCCCCACTCCCCACCCCCATAAAATCCTATGCTGCAAGAATCTTTACCCCTAAACTCTAATTCAATATTTTCTGGTACAGAAGCCGTAATTGCTGTTAGAAACCTCAACCACTATTTTGGTGAAGGTGCCCTTCGCAAACAAGTATTATTCGATATTAATTTGGACATTAAGGCTGGGGAAATCGTCATCATGACTGGCCCCTCAGGATCGGGAAAAACGACTCTTTTGACCCTCATGGGTGGATTGCGTTCTGCCCAAGATGGGAGTCTCAAAATTTTAGGAGAAGAAATCCGCGGTGCTAAAAAGCAACAATTAACGAAGCTTCGCCGCAATATTGGTTATATTTTCCAAGCGCATAATTTAATGACTTTTTTAACAGCTAAAGAAAATGTGCGCATGTCTTTAGAGTTGCATGAAGATTTTCTCGATGGAGATATCGATGCTAAAGCGATCGCCATTTTGGAAACTGTCGGTTTAGGAGAACGGGTAGATTACTATCCAGAGAAACTATCTGGAGGGCAAAAACAACGGGTGGCGATCGCTCGTGCTTTAGTCAGCCATCCGAAGATTGTCTTAGCAGATGAACCCACGGCTGCACTCGATAAAAAATCTGGACGCGATGTTGTGGAATTGATGCAAAAACTAGCTAAAGAACAAGGCTGTACGATTTTGCTAGTTACTCATGATAACCGCATCCTCGATATTGCCGATCGCATCATTTATATGGAAGATGGTCAACTAAAAACTGATGGCATAGATACTGTTACAACAAGCAATTGAAGGAGGCAGGAGGCAGGGTACTTTATTAATTTCATGGGAAGTACGAAAGCCATCAAAAAAGTGCAGAAACGGGATTCGTGATTCTAAAGTTGCCCTCGTTGCGATTAAAGCAAAATCCTGTGCTTCTTGCACTGATGCGGCGCACAGCATCGCAAAACCAGTAGCGCGTGCTGCCATAACATCGCTGTGGTCGCCGAAAATAGAGAGGGCTTGTGCGGCTAGCGATCGCGCCGCAATATGAAGAACTGTAGGTGTGAGTTCTCCGGCAATTTTGTACATATTCGGGATCGTCAGCAATAATCCCTGGGATGTTGTAAATGTGCTTGTCAGCGAACCAGTTTGCAAAGCACCATGTACGGCACCAGCCACACCGCCTTCACTCTGCATCTGTACCACTGAGGGAACAGTACCCCAAATGTTGCATTTTCCTTCACTTGCCCAAGCATCCGCTGACTCAGCCATTGGTGAAGAAGGAGTAATAGGATAGATAAATCGCAATAACTTCATTGAGTTGATAGACGACTTGGGCAACAGCCTCATTGCCCTCTATGGTTGCAAAGCTTCTCTTGTTCATCTTCTACTTCCTGCCAAACTCTCTGAGCGCTAACAATAGCTAACCTGGATCTACTTTTGAGGCTAGAAGAAAAAGTTGAGAAACTTGTGAAGAAATAAAAGGGACTGGAAAGCAGCCGAGACAGTCGCACTGCCTTTGTATCCCACACTTCTTATTCGCCTATACCAAGCAACTTCGCCATCGCTAACCGTTGCAGTTTCCCAGTAGCACCACGGGGTAGTTGCTCTAAAATGTGAATTTGCTTGGGAACTTTGAAGTTTGCTAGCATTTTTGAACAGTGGGCTAAAAGTTCTTTTTCGCTAACTTCTGCTTTGAGGACAACAGCCGCATGGATATCTTCTCCTAGAGATTTGTGGGGAACAGCAAAGGCTAAAGCTTCAGCGACGGCGGGATGGCGTAGCAAAATATCATCAACTTCTAAGGGAGAAATTTTTTCCCCACCGCGATTAATCAATTCTTTTATCCGTCCAGTCAGGCGCAGATAGCCATCTTCGTCAATTGTGCCTCGATCGCCTGTGCGGAACCAACCATTTACAAAAGCTGTGGCGTTGGCTTCTGGGTTATTTTCATAGCCGTCAATGACATTTGGTGCTTTTACCACCACTTCGTCCAAGCTGCCTTGGGGAAGGAGATTACCTTCCGAGTCCATAATGCCGACTTCTACACCAAAGCCATAACCGACAGTACCCGGTTTGCGGACTTTTGGCGGTAAGGGGTTAGTAGTCATTAAGTGGGATGCTTCAGTCATGCTGTAAGATTCCACCACAGGAGCATTAAGAGTTGCCTCCATTTGTTCGATAATAATCGGGGGCAAAGAAGCACTGCTAGAGCGAATAAAACGGAAGCGATTTGCTTGGACAATTTCTGTATTGCGGCTAGCCCGTGCCAAAATCGTCTGATGCATAGTTGGTGCTGCGGAGTACCAGGTAGGTTTGTAGATATCTACCAGTTTCCAAAACTCAAGGGCGTTAAAACCATCCGGACAAACTAGCTTACCGCCAGATGCAAGAGTTGACAGCAAACAGCCCACCAAACCGTGAACGTGGAATAGGGGCATTAAGCAAAGTGTCGTGTCGGCTGCTGTGAGTGAGTAAGCACCAACGATGTTGTTAGCAGAAGCTATGAGGTTACGATGACGAATGGGCACCCGCTTGGGACGACTCGTGGTGCCGCTAGTGTGGAGAATCATCGCTATATCATCGTCTCCAACATCTTCCCAGTCCCCAGTCCCCAGTCCCCAGTCCCCAGTCCCCAATTCAAAACTCAAAGTACCGTCAATATTGACTTTGGCATGAATCAGCATCATATCTGGTCTGAGGGCAGCAATGGCCGCTTCTGGTTCCTCAGATAGAGTAATTAGTGCTTTTGCTTGGGTATCTGCGTAGTAGAAGGCAAATTCTTCTTGCTTGTATTTGGGATTTAAAGGTGCCGCTGTGCCAGACAAAGCAGCAGCCAAAAAAGTAATTGCCATTGGCGAACCATTATTCATAGCAATGGCAATGCGTTCTCCTGGTTTGATGCCAAAGCTGTGGAGTTGGGATACTAGCCCAGTAACATTTTCGCGCAGTTGTTTGTAAGTTAGCGATCGCCCCTCAAGAGTAACCAAGGCTAAATGATTATCTTCTCCTGCTAAAAGCGTAAATAAATTCATTTCAAAACCTCGTGAGAAAGGGAGTAGGGAGTAGGGAATGGGGAGTGGGGGCAGGGAAGTGTGGGGAGAGAGGGGGAAAGATTTCTTCTTTATCCTCCCACACTCCTTGCTTGCCCAATGCCCAATGCCCCATGCCCATTGCCCAAAAATTAAAAGCTAAAATTAAGTAAATATTGTGTCTGTCGCTACCAATAAATTAGAGAATATTTTTTCAGCAGCTCAATCAAATTGATAAATATAGATCTTATGGATCGTCGGAAATTTCTCAACTATGTTACTTTAGCAGGATCTAGCTTTGCCTTAACTAGTTGCATTCAAGGCAGAAATTCCAATTCAACGGGTGAAGTATCTCCTTCGGCGTCGCCTGTACAAGTAAATGAACCTCTAAAAGTGGGATTTGTTTATGTGGGGCCTGTGGGTGATTATGGCTGGACTTATGCTCACGATTTAGGCCGCAGGCAGATGGAAGCCAATCTTCAAGACAAGGTAAAAACTACCTTTGTGGAAAATGTGAATGAAGGTGCTGATGCTGAAAGAGTAATTCGCCAATTAGCATTAGATGGCAACAAGTTGATTTTTACAACTTCCTTTGGCTACATGAACCCAACAATAAAAGTTGCTAAGGAGTTTCCTAATATTATCTTTGAACACTGTACGGGATACAAACGTGCTGCTAATGTTGGCACGTATTTGGGACGCTTTGAAGAACCGCGTTACTTAACCGGTATGATTGCTGGCGAGATGACAAAATCAAATGTAGTTGGTTTTGTTGGCGCATACCCAATTCCGGAAGTAATTCGGGGAATTAGTGCATTTGCTCAAGGAATGCGTTTAACAAATCTTCGGGCAAAACTTAAAGTAGTCTGGGCGCAAACTTGGTACGATCCAGCTAAAGAAAGAGAAGCGGCTCAAGCTTTGGTTAATTTGGGTGCAGATGTGCTGACGCAGCATACCGACTCTGGTGCTGTTGTCCAATTGGCTGAAGAAAAAGGCATTTATGCTTTTGGCTATAACACCGATATGAGCAAGTTCGGTCAAAAAGCTCACCTAACCTCAGCTATTAATAAATGGGGCAAATTTTATACAGATAAAGCTTTGGATGTAATTAATAATACTTGGAAATCTCAAGACGTTTGGGATGGTATCGGTCAAGGAATGGTGGATATTTCTCCAATGAATCAGGCGATTCCAGCTGATGTGCAACAATTAGTAAATGCCAAGCGCGACGAGTTTATTCAAGGTACTGCACATCCTTTTGATGGCCCGGTGAAAGACCAAAAAGGTATCGTGCGAGTCCCAAAAGGTAAAGTATTAGATGATAAGCAACAACTAACGATGAATTGGTATGTTGAAGGAATTGAAGGATCGATTCCTAAAGCAAAATCTTAGTAACGCTTTGTGTAATTCATAATTCGTAATTCGTAATTCGTAATTCCTGATGCATAAGGGGTTTAGAGATTTAAAATAGATATTTTTTTCTGCGATATTGTCTTATATCAAGTTGGGATGATTAGTTATGATTGCAGTCCTCGCGTTACCCCACCCCAACCCTCCCCTTGCTAAGGGGAGGGTGCCGTAAGGCGGGTGGGGTGTTTCAGGATTTATAAGTAATTAAGCGAACTTGATATTAGTATTATTCAATAATATTATGATTTTGAATTCCGAATTCTGAATTCTTGTGAGGAGAAATAAATGAATAGCTCAGTTTATCGGTTGGAGGTGAAAAATATTAGTAAATCATATACTGTCTGTGTGGCGAATAATCGGGTGAACTTGGCAATTAAAGGGGGAGAAATTCATGCTCTTTTAGGTGAAAATGGAGCTGGAAAGAGTACCCTGATGAAGATTATCTATGGTTTAGTACGTCCGGATGCTGGTGAAGTTTTTTGGGAAGGGCGGCAGGTTAATATTAATAGTCCAGCCGAGGCAATATCTCTGTTAATTGGAATGGTATTTCAGCATTTTAATTTATTTGAAACGCTGACTGTTACAGAAAATATTGCCCTGACATTGCCTGCTAGCGAAAGATGGAATTTATCAGCAGTTGCCAAAAGAATTATTATCCTATCAGCAGTATATGGTTTAAATATAGATTGCGATCGCCCCGTTCATAGTCTTTCAGTTGGCGAAAAACAACGCGTGGAAATTCTCCGGTGTCTCTACCGACGAGCAAAATTACTGATTTTGGACGAACCAACAGCCGTTCTCACTCCTCAAGAAACAGAAACGCTGTTCGCTACTTTACAGCAAATCGCTGCTGATGGTTGCAGTATTTTATTCAGCAGCCACAAGTTGCCAGAGGTGCAATCTTTATGCACCCGTGCTACAGTCCTGCGTCAAGGTCAAGTAGTAGCCCACTGTAACCCGCAAGCAGAGACGCCAGCTAATCTTGTGAGAATGATGTCTGGGAATGGGGCATTAGGAGGTGTGGGAGGTGTGGGAGGAAGGGAAAGAAGGGGAAGCATAAATTCTATTTCTCCCCACACTCCCCACACTCCCCCATCCCCCCACACTTCCCACACTTCCCACACTCCCCCATCCCCCCCAGGGCCAGTTTGCTTGCTGGTTAAGGATTTAGATCTCAAACCGCAAAATCCTTACGGCACAACTTTGCACAACATTAATTTTCAAATTCACACAGGCGAAATCGTTGGTATTGCTGGAGTAGCAGGGAATGGACAGACAGAATTAATATCAGCTTTGAGTGGTGAAATTATCTCTCCCCAGGCTGAAATGATTATGCTGGGTGAGATGCCAATAGGGAAAATTGGGGTTACTAAACGTAGGCGTTTGGGATTGGGATATATTCCAGAAGAACGTTTAGAAAAAAGTGTGGTGTCAAGTTTAAGTTTACTGGAAAATGCTTTACTGACAGCCCACGAACAAGGTTTGGTAAGGCGGGGAATAATTCGCTTTCGCAAGTTAAAAAACTGGACTCAAAGAATTTGTGATGCCTTCAATGTGAGTCAAGCAGGGTTAAATTCTGCGGCTGGTAGTTTATCAGGGGGCAACTTACAAAAGTTTATTATGGGGCGCGAGATACACCAAAATCCAGCAGTATTGATTGCAGCACATCCGAGTTGGGGTGTAGATGTAAACGCCACTATGAGAATTCATGAAGCATTGATTGAAATGCGAGATACGGGTGCAGCAGTGCTGGTGATTTCTGAAGATTTGGATGAATTGTTTGCATTGTGCGATCGCATTGGTGCAATCTATAAAGGACAACTTTCGCCAATGAAGCCAATAGCACATACTAACCGCGATGAAATTGGCCGCTGGATGGGTGGAATTGATTTAGTAATCAGATAAAACATCATTTTGTGTCCGTCCAATTGCGGTAAAGTTGCAAATAACCGTGCATCTAGAAGCAGCCGCAATGAAATAAATTTCACTACCATGCATAAAACAAGGAATATTCTCTACACCCTACACCCCACACCCCACACCCTTTTTTAAGTCAGGAGGAAAGAGCCGTGAAAGCAGTCTTGATGACAGCAGCAGGCAGTCCGGAAGTTCTGCAAGTACAGGACGTACCAAACCCTGCTGTTCCCGTAGGATATACCGAACTTTTAGTACGCTTAGTCGCCGCTGGTATTAACCCTATTGATACCAAACTTCGTAGCCGAGGTACTTTTTACAGCGATCGCCTGCCAAGTATTTTAGGATGTGATGGTGCAGGTATTGTCGAGGCTGTAGGTGCTGGCGTAGAACGTTTTCGCCCAGGCGATGAAGTATATTTTTGCTATGGCGGTTTAGGCGCACACCAAGGCAATTATGCTGAATATACCGTTGTAGACGAACGCTTTGTAGCGCGCAAACCTGCATCCATCTCCTTTGCCGAAGCAGCAGCAGCACCTTTAGTCTTAATCACAGCTTGGGAAGCTTTATACGAACGGGGAAGATTAGCACCTGGAGAACGGGTTTTGATTCATGCCGGCGCTGGTGGCGTCGGTCATGTAGCAATTCAATTAGCAAAACTCAAAGGTGCTAGTGTTTCTACTACCGTAGGTTCTCAAGAAAAAGCGAATTTTGTCAAACAATTAGGCGCTGACAAAGCTATTTTCTACAAAGAAACTGACTTTGTACAAGCGGTATTAGATTGGACTAACGGCGAAGGCGTAGAGTTGGCTTTTGATACTGTAGGCGGCGAAACTTTTGAAAAAACTTTTCCCGCAGTACGCGTATATGGCGATATTGTGACGATTCTCGAACCAGATCCCAAGACTGTTTGGAAAACTGCCAGAACCCGCAATCTTCGCATCGGCTTAGAATTAATGCTGACACCAGCATTGCTAGGATTAGAAGAGAGTCTCCATCATCATGCAGAAATTCTCGAACAATGTGCCAACTGGATTGATGAAGGTAAGTTAAAAATTCACGTTAGTCACAAGTTTCCTTTAGAAGCAGCCGCGAAAGCTCACCAATTACTTGAAAGTGGGACTGTAACGGGTAAAATTGTCTTGCTAATTAGAGATGAATGACCCAACAATTTGCATAATTTATTTTTTCA
This sequence comes from Nostoc sp. DedSLP01, assembly GCA_034530875.2. Taxonomy (GTDB): domain Bacteria; phylum Cyanobacteriota; class Cyanobacteriia; order Cyanobacteriales; family Nostocaceae; genus Nostoc. The sequence goes on along the minus strand of JAVRCJ020000025.1, from coordinate 19,754 downwards.
ACGCAGACGCACACAGAGGTTAAACGCAAAGTTACGCAGAGAAAAAACTCTGCGAACCTCTGCGCTTTCCTTTGCGTTCCTTTGCGTTTTATCAATTCTCCTCTTCCTCCCCTCACCTACTTGGGCAGCCCAACAACCAGAACGCACTCCTTTAACCCTAGAATTATTACAAGAACGACTGCGTACACCAACACTCCGCGAAGGAAATTTGACGGTGGATTTGCAGAAGACGGTGATTGATTTACGCCCAGAAAATTATATTTTCCGCGATGCTTTTTACCAATTATTGCGAAAAGAATTGAGTACAAAACCTCTGGGTTTAGATTTCAGTTATGCTTTAATTCTAGGGGATTTTGTAGGCAGCGATTTGGGTTTAAGAACACCATTATATCCCCAGACTATTGCCGCCATTTTCACTCCTACAGAACAAGAGGAATTACAACATCTGCGCTTTGCTTGCTTAGAGTCACTAGCGATATCTACAACTGGCTACACCTACGCTTTACCCAACTCTAAAGATTGTCGATCGCTTTTAGTTCCAGAGTCAAATCAATCAACTGAAATTATTGTGTTTCGTGGTGCTTTGACATTAGTGCAAACTCGTTTCAATGGAGAAGTAAAGTTTGCTAACACCTTCTTTCTTCAGTCTGTAAATGCCCAAAATGCTACCTTTGTACAAGCTGCTAACTGGGCTGAAAGCAGATTTGCTCGTCCTGTTAGCTTCAGCAGTGCTAGTTTCCGACAAACTAGTAATTTTTATAGCAGTATTTTTTTTGATAAAGCTAATTTTAAACAAAGTCAATTTCAAGAACCTATTGATTTTCAAGGTAGCATTTTTGAAAAAGCTGCTAACTTTGACGGAGCAAATTTTAAGCAATTAGCTAGATTTAATAGTGTATCGTGGCAAGATGTTGCTGATTTTTCTCACGTCCGTTTTGCCAATCAAGTTCAATTTACTAAAGGCGATTTTAATCAGTTACTCTTATTCAACGAAACAGCTTTTGAACAAGCTGTGATATTTAGAGAAGTGGACTTTAGCAAATCTGTATATCTCCAAGGTGCGAGTATTCTCAACCAAGCAGATTTTAGCGATGCCAGGTTTGCGAAAGGCGCTTTTTTAAATGTTGCTGGTCTAACTTTTAATTCTAACCAAGCAAAAATTCTAGGCAATCCTGGTGAGATTGGACAAATATTTTCTGTGCCTAGATTCCAAGGCAATCAAAATATCTTGCGGAATTTGGGGCAAAATTTTCGCCAACAACAGCAAGTAGCCGATGCTAATGATTTGGAGTACACAAAACAACGATTGCGATTAATAGAGTTAAGCCGCAAATTAACGGCGATAAATATTAATAGTGCAACTGTTCCAAGTTTGATACATTTGGGTTTTTCGGCAACTGAATCAAAAGCCATTATTCAGCGTCGTTCGATAAAACTATTTCGCAATATTAGCGAGTTAGTCACTTTAGCAGACATCAATTTAGAAACATATACTAAATTAAGCGATCGCTTAACTGTTGGCGAACCCCTTTCTATTGGTACTTGGTTATTAAAAGCTTGGAGTTGGTTGGCATTAAGCGTACTTTTGTTATTAAGTGGTTACGGTACAAATTTTTGGTTAGTATTTGGTGTTGGCGGAGTAGCGATCGCTTATTTTGGTTTGTTATTTTGGCTAGTAGATCGCTATCGTCGTTTGCGTCCATTACCAATTATTCCGACATACTATGAAACCATTTCTATATTAACCAGTTTTAGCGTTTTAGAATTCTTGAGTTTATTAGCTATCTTTAGGAATGCAGAACAACCTTTATTAACCTTGGGATGTCTTTTCATAATTATTGTCCCCATCCCGGTAGCGTTATTAATTCGACTTTACCAACAAGGCCGCTATCACGATTTAATGAATATTTCTTACTTTACAGAAGACGGAACATTTCGGCAATTACGATTGTTAATTGGGCGTTTGCCAGTGATTCCCAGAAATCAAACTTTTCGTGAAAGATATATGCCATTATTAGGCGATCGCCATTGGAATTGGCTCAACTATTATGATTTTAGTCTCAATAATCTAGTCAGATTAGGATTTAATGATATTCGCTTGCGAGACGAACATTTACCAGGTATTATTTCTGCACTTGCTTGGTATCAATGGAGCCTGGGATTAATTTACATCACCATAGTTTTGTGGACACTCTCGCGCACAATTCCCGGATTAAATTTACTAATTTATTTAAAGTAACCTTGGCTTCAATTCTTCGTTTTTGATTCTTATAACATTTTCAAAATCTTTGCAACAGATGAATTAGATGTAGGGGCGTACATTTGTGCATTGGTGTCAACTTAACTTCAAACCCTTGTAAAGATGTGATATTTAGCTATCTCATTTACATCAAGATCCGCGTTACCCCACCCCGGTTTTGTCTAAAGCCAAAACCGCCCCTCCCCTTGGCAAGGGGAGGGGTTGGGGGTGGGGTAAAACGCGTGTGGGATAGGCGTTTATTTACCTGAAAAACGCTTTATCAATGAATAAATTACAAGTTCGGCAAATCGTCGAACTGAATAGACATTATTTGTAGCTAAAAAAACTTCTTCAGTTTGCAAACACACCTTGCAAGAAAGGTATTATTTCCGCCCAAGCAGAGGTAGTGGCAGCAGAATCATAGCGATAACCATCGTCCCGCATGAAGGTATGTTCTGCTTCATACAAAAGAACTTTATGGGGTACATTAGCATTCTCTAAAGCTTTAATTATCGTTTGTCGATCAGAGTCGGGAATATGAGGGTCGAGTGTACCGAATACCATTAATATTTGGGCTTTGATTTCACTAACTCGATGGATTGTATCGGCTACACCTTGCCCCAGTTTGCCACTAGGAATGCCGGTAGGATAGCAACAAACACTAGCTTGAATTTCGCTATTGAACGCAGCCCGAAAAGCTAAATGTCCTCCAATACAAAAGCCGAGAGTGCCTATCTTGCCTGGAGAAACTGCGCTGTCGGTTTTGAGGAATTCAATTACAGCCCGACAATCTGTATCATAATGTGCGATCGCTGTTCGACGAGCGTTATCATTACCGCGCATCCTACCGAGATCGTTTGGTTCGATAACTTGCCCAATTGGTTCAATGCGATGAAAAATTTCAGGTGCAGCCACTACATAGCCATATCCTGCCAAATAGTTAGCTAAACGAATTATCGGTTCGCCTAACTGATAAATATCACTGTAAAATACAATACCAGGGTAAAGTCCTGGAGTTTTAGGAGAGGCTACATAGACGCGCATCAAACTGTCATCGACTCTTAACTCGACATTGCGTTTAACGATTTGCACTGTTTTATCTCCGCTTCATATCTTCTATACAAGTGGGTTCAGAGCCACAGCAGCAAAGTACCATCAAAAGGACGTATCCCAATGCTTGCCGATTAAGGGAAAAGAAAAACCTTTAACTCAAATCAAGTAACTTTTGCCAAAATAAAATTCTCAGTCCAAAATTCTTAATCTAGTAGTATTGGAACGTACCCTTCGATTATTTACCTTTTTTGGCATAAAATTTGGTCGCTGATAACTTTTCAAATACCCTCTTACACTGAGAAAATTTTTTACACTATGCGAATTTTTCTACTCTCTCTTATTCAGCCTCATCAATATCTAGATACATTCTTCCTGTTCGGATTCGCTAGTTTTAGAATAAGTTAAGAATTTTATTATTCCCAAATTATTAAGTAATAATATAGTAACAAAATACTAATAAATAATCTTATTTACCTGAAAAAGAACTATTATATAAACGCTTTAGTCTAGCATTAGTAATGAGTTTCGAGTTCTAAACCCTAATTGAAACCTCCTAACTAAAATTAGGGGATTGAACAAGGAACTTGTTTCTTTAGCAAAAATACCCCATGAGGGTACTATGCATAATCCATGCACTTATCTGAAAATCAAAAGTAGAAACTTTCTTTGCCAAAAGACACCAGGGACGCAGGATTAGATTCATGGTTCTACTTCTTTCAAAAGTGGAGTTAAAGCCACTATTTGCCATCACTTAGTTTCAAAAGGAGAATATCTTGGATGGCTCGAAATAAAAAGAAATCATCCGGGTTTAAGCATGAGCATCCACTTTACTCTAGATGCCCAATTTGTTGTATTGTCCCGCCTCACATGCTGGAAAATGTTGCAGTAAATGGAAATCCCCAGCAGCGAAATTGGGCTTTTCAAACATTAAATGTTTCAGCACAGCTTCGCGGGCGTAGAAATGTCGTAGGTAATATCTCCTTTGCACCTTCTCCAGGTGAAAAGCGCCGTACCATTTACGATGCCAAAAATAGCGAGCAACTTCCTGGTACGCTAGTGCGTGGTGAAGGCGATCCTCCTAGCAGCGATGCAGCAGTCAATGAAGCTTACGATGCTGCTGGTGCTACTTATGACTTGTTTTATGAGATATTCGATCGCAATTCCATTGATGACAAGGGTCTGCGTTTAGACTCCACCGTGCATTATGGCGTCAAGTACGACAACGCCTTTTGGAACGGCGACCAAATGGTTTATGGTGATGGTGACGGAGAACTGTTTCAACGCTTTACAGTATCAATCGATGTGATTGGGCATGAGTTAGCTCATGGTGTCACTCAGTACGAAGCGGGTTTACAGTATTATGGCGAACCAGGCGCACTCAACGAATCGTTTTCTGATGTCTTTGGTTCCCTAGTGAAACAAAAGTTCAAAAATCAAACTGCACAAGAAGCAGATTGGATTATTGGCGAAGGTCTTTTGGCACCAACTGTTAAAGGCGTTGGTATCCGTTCGATGAAAGACCCAGGAACAGCCTACGACGACTCAGTATTAGGTAAAGATCCCCAGCCAGGGCACATGAAAGATAAATATACTGGTTCTGAAGATAATGCTGGCGTCCATATCAACTCAGGAATTCCTAACCGTGCTTTTTATCTCGCGGCTGTTGAGATTGATGGTTATGCCTGGGAAAAAGTTGGTAAAATCTGGTACGTAGCTTTACGCGATCGCCTGCGTGCCAAAGCCGACTTTAAAAAAGCTGCCAACGTCATCATTCAAGTTGCCGGCGAACTCTACGGTAATGACAGTAACGAGCAGAAAGTCGTGCGCAACGCTTGGGAAAAGGTAGGGGTTATTTAGAGTTAGGAGTTAGGAGTGAGGAGTTGAGAAAAAACTTACAATTTCTAACTCCTAACTCTTAACTCCTAACTTTACTTGTAGCTGTATTATTTATTGTTGCTAAACTGGGAGGTGAGAATTCTCATCTTCCAGTCTTTGCATTTCTCCCAACTAAATAGCACAACGGAGAAGAAAATAATGCGGATATCCTTGGAACGCACAGGCGGTTTTGCTGGAATTACCAAGAGAACAACGGCTGATACAGCCGAACTCCCAGCAAACGAAGCTGACACCCTTAAGAGACTAGTGGAAGCTGCTGATTTTTTTAGGCTACCAGAAAGAATTACCTCGCCCAATCCCCAGAGCGATCGCTTTCAATATAAATTAACACTAGAAGATAACGGTAGGCAGCATACTGTAACTGTTAGCGAAGCCGCATTGCCAGGAACTTTAAGACCCCTGATTGAATGGCTACAGAATACCGCGCAAAAAAGGTAATTTTCTCAATTAGCAACATAATTTTTAGAAAAACATCCAGTAAATGAACCTATCCCACTAATAATATTTGCGTTATGAAGCTTAAGCTGATTGAGAATTAAAAAACAAAAATCAAGGTTTTCAGACACGTTTTACGACCATAATTAAGGATTTTTAGAATAGTGGGATAAGTTCATGGAATACAAAAATTAATACCCAAAGATAACCATATAAACGCGAGGATATAAAGTTGTGGGCGAAGAAAATATAAATTTTAACTCCGCACAAGAAAACCAAACTAATAATTTTTTGAATGTACCACCTGTAAAAGAAGATTGGGGTGGAGATGGAATAGGACGCATGAATTTATCAGGAAGGCGTACAGCAATCTCCCAAGAGTATGCACCTCGAAAGTACCAATTTTTTGATACAAACCCACTGCCAGAAAAATACAATTGGCGAGTGATTGGAATGCCAAATGATGTAGCATTTGGAAGTAGGCGATTGCTAACGTGGCATGATTGTGGTGCATCCACGTCAAGAGTAGTTTTACCACCTGACTTTGAGGCACCTTCTGGCTACTTTACTGCTGATTTAGAAATTTTTGTATTGAAGGGTGCAATTCAATTAGGGGAGTGGCAGTTAAACAAGCATGGCTACTCTTTTATTCCCGCAGGTGTGAAAGTCGGCCCTTGGAAAGTGCTGGGTAATGAAGAAGTTGAAATTCTCTGGATGGAGAACGGCCCAGTTATATTAGAGTATAAAAATGCATTAAACGATCATCTGCTTGCTAAAGTAAAGGATTTTATTCCGGCATTAGATAGTAAATTGCTACCGTGGGGCAAGACAGATACAGTTCAATTTGAGGTGTCTAAAAAAAAGTACCTCAGAAAAGATAGTAATGGTGGTGGAGTATGGTTGCTTGCAATCTTGCCACATTATGATGGCAGATATCCAATGATTCAATGTTATAACGAAGAAGCATATTGTTTGGCTGGATACTGCGATATAGGAGATTTCCGATTTGTAAAGGATTGTTTTGGCTATGATCCTAGCTTTACTACTTCTCCTTGGCATAGAACAGATGATGGTTGCTTATTCTTTATCCGAGTTGATAGAGATTTGTCAAAGCTTGGAACAGTATTGTCATATCCACACCAATAAATACATAGTTTGTAAGCAGCAAAATTTCTATGTGGACAATCTAGAAGGTCTTCTCAAATACAGTCCAGTGATTCCGACTCAGTATGTGTAGTAACGTGTCAAGGCTAAAATAGTGCATTAGAAAGCGTTCGTAGTTGCGCTTTAGCGCTAAATAAACTTCAAAATCTATTGCAACATTTTAGTCTAGACACGCTACTACTGGCATGGCAAGACTCCAGGTTTTCCTCCAAGAGCAATGAGGAAAATCATGCGTGCTAATACACCAATTGAGTAACATTCTTGTTCTAAAATTATCAAAGTTATTTAAACCATAATATTGAGTTAAATTTGTTAATAAATCTCAAAAAAATAATCTGCACAAAAAACCCTACTGTTAATTAGCAGTAGGGCCAGTTAGTTAATTGTGTCGTTTTCTCAAGCTTGTTAATTGATTAGGGAGTTTAATTTTAAAAATAGTTATATGCGATCGCCAATATAATTTATCCTTTACATTTTTAAGTAATTAGCTTCTATCTGCTTTTTTGATTATATAGAGAGCTACACAATTCAAATAGACTATTCCGGATTTTGGTCGAAATATATTAAAAGCTACTTGTGAAAGTGTTCCAAATGTAGTTTGGATATCTCAATTTCATGAAAACTATGTAGGGTGGGCATCTTGCCCCCCTAGTTATGGAATTGAAATCTAAAGCGCGTTAGCAGCGATCGCCTCGCTATTGTATCTGAATCCGGAAATAGCTAAATGTGTATCTCACCGATCGCTTTTGGGGCATCAACTCGCAAATTCATCTGTTGGTAACGCACAGTTAGCCAAGGCTGACCTAAACCTATCTCCGAAAAAGGGCTTTCAGCAGGAATGTCTAACTGACAATCAATCAAGCCCAAAAAAGACTCAACTTCAGCCGAGAACATCAGCAAATCAGTACCCTTGGCACTAAAACTAGACGCGCCTAATTTTATAGGCCATGCCCAACTTTGGCGATCGTGGTTAAAACTACACAGCTTCTGGCTTGCCTGATATACAGTAGCGCATTCTCCTTCTAGGCGAAACTCAGCTAATTCCTTCGGTAGCCCCCAAATTTCTCGACCACCAGCGACAGAATCAATATTATCTACATAAATATGCGAAATCCAAGCGCCGATTTTCGTTTGGTGATGAACTAAAGCTGGGGCAATAATTAACTCATTGTACTTCAATACCGAGCCTGAGCCGTAATTAGATAAATACACACTAGCAATTGTTTTACCAGGCCATACAGAAAAAATTTCTAATTCTGAAGGAATTAAAGGCCGCACTCGGTCAATATTCACCCAATGCAAAGTTTGGATAGCGTAGCCTTGAAGTGTCCAAGGGGCTTGAGGATAAGGCATAAGAAAGTTAGGAGTTAATAGTTGAGAGTTAGGAGTTAGGAGTTAAAAGAAGTTTGAAATTTCCACATCAGAATTTAGTAATATAGCAATCCTAAATAAGTTGTGAAATTACTCGTTGAGGTAGGTAAAAGGGAACAGGAAAGAAGGATTTATAAATGTAGTATGTTTTTGCACGAATGATTCAAGACTGCTATATTATTCCTCACTCCTAACTCTAATTCTTAACTGCTAACTGCTAAAAAAAATCCCACCCAGGCAACAGCTTGGATGGGGAAATATGGGGTGTGACACAATAATCTTCCTGAAGAAATAGGAAAATTATTTGCTTTCTGTAAAATCGGCGTCAATCACATCATCGCCGCTACCAGCGGAGGAGGAACTGCCATCTTGAGGTTCTGCACCTGGTGCAGCACCGCCACCAGCTTGTTGATAGATGTTGCTACCAACGGCGAATAGTGCTTGTTGCAATTCTGGGGTCAGCTTCTTGATTTGCTCGTCGTCATCTTTGGCGATCGCTTCCCGCAGTTCTTTCACTAAACCATCAACTTTGGTCTTGTCAGCAGCGGGTACTTTATCGCCCAATTCTTGTAGCTGCTTCTCGGCTTGGTATGCCAAAGAGTCGGCTTGGTTCTTGCGTTCGATTTTCTCGCGCCGTTCTTTGTCAGTTGAAGCGTTTTGTTCGGCTTCTCTAACCATCCGGTCAACGTCATTTTTATCCAATGTCGAAGCGCCAGTGATGCTGATGGACTGTTCTTTACCAGTACCTTTATCCTTGGCGGTGACATTGAGGATACCGTTGGCGTCAATGTCGAACACAACTTCAATTTGGGGAACGCCACGTGGTGCGGGTGGAATTCCATCGAGGCGGAAGGTTCCCAAACTCTTGTTATCAGAAGAGAATTCGCGTTCGCCTTGGAGGACGTGAATTTCTACGTTGGTTTGACCGTCCACAGCGGTGGAGAACACTTCAGATTTCTTGGTAGGAATTGTGGTGTTGCGGGGGATAATTTTGGTCATCACGCCGCCCAATGTTTCAACACCCAAAGATAGTGGTGTTACGTCTAACAGTAAGATGCCAGTAACATCACCAGCTAGTACGCCTGCCTGAATTGCTGCGCCTACTGCCACAACTTCATCAGGGTTAACGCTTTGGTTGGGATCTTTACCCAATACCTGCTTCACAATCTGTTGTACTGCGGGAATACGGGTAGAACCACCAACTAACACGACTTCATCAATAGCGTCTTTGTTGAGCTTGGCATCCCGGAGAGCGTTTTCTACGGGGATACGGCAACGGTCGATTAAGTCAGAGCAAAGTTCTTCAAATTTAGCGCGAGTCAGGGTTGTATCCAGGTGTTTAGGCCCGTCCTGAGTAGCGGTGATAAATGGGAGGTTGATTTCTGCTTGGGTAACGCTAGAAAGTTCAATTTTTGCTTTCTCTGCGGCTTCAGTCAAACGTTGTAAAGCTTGTTTATCTTTGCGTAGATCGATGCCTTCGTCTTTCTTGAACTTCTCAGCTAAGAAGTCAACTATTTTCTTATCGAAGTCGTCACCACCAAGGTGAGTATCACCAGATGTGGCTAACACTTCAAAAACTCCATCGCCTACTTCTAGCACGGACACGTCGAAGGTACCGCCACCAAGGTCAAATACCAGAATTGTTTCGTTGCTCTTTTTATCAAAGCCATAAGCTAGAGAAGCGGCTGTAGGTTCGTTGATAATCCGTAGAACTTCGATACCCGCAATTTTACCTGCGTCTTTTGTCGCTTGGCGTTGGGAGTCGTTGAAGTATGCCGGAACTGTAATTACAGCTTGAGTTACAGTTTCACCTAGGTATTTGCTAGCATCTTCAACTAGCTTGCGGAGAACTTGTGCAGAAATTTCTTCAGGGGCAAATTGCTTACCAGCGCCAGGAGAGTCTAGCTTGACATTGCCGCCGCTGCCAAGGACTTTGTAAGAAACTTCAGTGGTCTCCTTGGTAACTTCGTCAAAGCGGCGTCCAATAAAGCGCTTGACAGAGTAAAACGTATTTTCGGGGTTCATCACCGCTTGACGTTTGGCGATTTGACCAACCAAGCGATCGCCATTTTTGGCAAATGCAACTACTGATGGTGTTGTCCGAAAACCTTCTGCATTAGCAATAACTGTGGGTTTACCACCTTCCATCACTGCCACGCAGGAGTTCGTTGTACCTAAGTCAATTCCAACTACTTTTGCCATTTTAGGTGCTGGCTCCGTATAACTACAAATGAATGAATGAGAATATAAAGGACTAAATTTTGAACCAACAGGGTCAAGAAATCAGCCAGTTCAGCATTAATACCTTAATTTGGCTTCTCTGGGGGTCAAAACTCCAGAATATGCTGATATATATATTGAGAGCTTCAGTGGTAACCAGTCCGTGAAGGGTGGTTTCCCGTACCTTGCTGAGAATCGTTAAACTAAATCAATAGTTTTTTCAGTCGATTCATGGATTGATTTGCTTTCACTTTGTCTAATGTATGAGAATTAATACTTTCAGTAATTAGGGTGAACCGTAATCTCTATGTGGTGTTTGCCGTCTTTAGAGTTACGGATGTTATTGGGCATTGGGTATGGGGCATTGGGCATGGGGGATGGGGCATTAGTTATTTCTTCCCCTCATCCCCCTCATCCCCTCACTCACTCCAGCCGAGAAAAAAGAGTTTCCCAATCGATGGCGGGCGGCCTTTGTCCTTTATTGACTATTTCAAAAATTTTCCTTGAGGTACTTGGGTAAAAAAGACATTCTACACAAGCGTTGGCTACGTCTATTCGGCTGGCATCGCCTACAAGTGTGTCTCCTGTGCCCAGTTCAACACCGTATTTACCACCGGTTTTGGCTTTAAGGAGAGTGTTGAGGTCGTATGAAGTATAAGGCCCGTCTATGAGGCGTCCTGGACGGATAATTGTGTAGGGCAATCCGGAATTAGCGATCGATTCCTCGCCCTTCTGTTTGGCATCTAACACGCCAAATGCATTGAGGATACTAAAAGGAAACTGATTTTTACGGAGGATGCCAGCGGAAGATACGAAAACAAATCGCTGCAAATTTCTAGGTGCTGCTGCTACAAAATTGTTGACTGCTTCGGCATCGATTTTTGCTGGACTATTCTTTGCTTTTGCTTGACTAGATTGGGGATTGAGAAAAGTTAAACCCCATTCAATCAAGTTCGGGGATTGCTCAAACTCCCATTTGGCAGAGGGAAAGGCTGTAGTTCCCGTACAACAGATAATGTAGCTAACATCTGATGTTGCAGCTCTTAGTGTAGCTGGCTGACGGGTATCACCCACGACAATTTCCACTTGGCGATCGAACATCTGTTCGGCTTTTGCGGCATTGCGTGTCAGGACGCGAACCCTAAAACCCTTTTCCAGTAACTTGCCTACCACTAGTTGCCCTACTCCACCAGTACCACCAGCAACCAGTACCAAATCCTTAACTGACGGTTCCAAAGAAGTCATAAAGTTTTCTTGAGATAGTCTATTGCTAATCTAACGTGGGTCATATCATGTAGACCTAATTAGTAGAATCAAAAGACCTCTTTGTGGTTTTACTACATAAAACCTGTCAGTATTGAGCCGAGAACCCGATACTGTGTCTAAAAATAATATTATTTATTTGATTCCGGTTTCTATTAAATCATTTCAATAGATTTGACAATATTACGGTATTGTAATAAACCCTCTATAAAAACGTAAATTTTGGATTATTACTATCATTTTTCAGGAATTGTGTTTCTGCTTTTTGTAAGCACATATTGGAACTTGTAAATTTTAGAGTATTGATTATAGCTAAAATTCTCAAACTCTATATTGTATACTTTCAGAGGATTTGTATATGGGTAAATTTCTGAAAACAGGCTGTATTGGTCTATTAGCTGGAACAGCTTTATCTATGATAATGGGTGTGCAAGGAGCAAAAGCAGACCAGATTGATGACGAAGTTAATAAGTGTATCAGAGTATCTCAGTCAAGACCGTTGACCGATGAAGAGGCTGAATACTGTAATCTCGCTGTTAAATACCAGCAAGACCGAGAATTAAGAAAACTACAGTTGGAGCTTCTTAGACAGAATCAAGAGATGATACAGAAATTGTATGAAACTCCCGCAATTGTACCAACAGATTTTGGATTCGGAAACAACACAACAGAGAATCCATAAGTGTTTCATATCAAAGAAACAAATAAATTAATAACTAAAACCATCAGCTTTTAGACTGATGGTTTTAGTTATATTTGTCAACTAGCTTGGCTAATACGCCGTTGTAACTCGGTTTCAAATTCCTCATCGGTGCGAGTAATTACTTTTGGTCGCTGGTCTAATCTGTCCATTAAAATATGGAATGCCTCGGTGTCCTGTGGGTGATATCTAACCCAATCTCTTAATTCATCATCTGACATAGCTTGATAATCGGGTTTAGTCATGGAAACGTCACTTCACCGTTAGGATATATCTCTATTTGTATTGTGTCTCCAATTAAAACGTATATGCACTTTGTTCTTTCGTCTAATCGCACAACTTTAATAGGCCCAAACATATTATTTGCTCTGACACATCTACTGTAAAACGCTCTCAACTGTTCTGTTGTTGGTTCTATCTAAACCCGAAATTACATGCATCTTGACTCAATAATAATCATGCCTTTTGCCCGATCGCTCTCCAAGCGGAAATTGCACCCAAATTGTTCGGTTCTACGACTGTCACCTCTAGACAAATGCCTATAACCTCTTAGGTAGTAGCGAGATGTCTAACCTAGACGCTGTTAGTCGCTCTTGAATTAAGGGGTGAAAACCTGTGTACAAATGGATATTGCCAAGTCTTTCAGAAATCTTGGCACAAAATCAATCAAGTGTGGCTGAATGTTCGCCAGCAAAAGCAGAACAGCAGTGGCGTGTCAGCCTTGCCGCAACAGAACATTTGCTATTAAACAATTTAGCAACGGCCTCAGCTGAGACAACCCAAGGATTAGTTTTAGCTGCACCCGCACCTTTATTTAGTCAGCCAAAACTTACTCAAAGCTTACAAACAGTCACTTTTACAGCAAAACCATTTAATCCCTTGGCGCTGATGCCATTTCAGATGCCAGAGGCAATTGCACCTGCTGATGATGAAGTCGCTTCCCATGAATCGGTGCTTCCTTTATTACCTGCCGATCCGCTGGCAGCAGAACAGTTTTGCTTAGTTTTTACAGATAAATTTACATTAGTATTAGTTTTAGCTACACACAATAACGGTAAAAAAACCTTTCTATTTTCTTTTGAACCAGAAGTAGTACAGCAAGCTTGGCGATCGCTAGGGGCGCGGGTAATGTTGACTAATCCAGAATTTTTCACCCAACTGGATACATTAGTACAACAGTATTCTCCAGTAGCGCCAGATTACCGCATCGCAATTCAATTCAGCCAGCTGTTACTTCACCAATTAACAGAACCACAAGAGGACACGGCGATCGAGGACACAGAGACACGGGGACACGGGGACACGGGGAAATTACTCTTTGCGTCACCGCGTCTCCCCATCTGTACGTCTTCCGAAACCTCTCCCCGTCCCGATGTCGAATTACTCCAAGCCTTTGCCCACGAAGTTCGCACACCTTTAACAACTATTCGCACTATGACTCGCCTACTTCTGAAGCGGCGAGACTTAGCCCCTAGCGTCGTCAGTCGCTTGGAAATTATCGATCGCGAGTGTAGCGAGCAAATTGACCGTATGGAGTTGCTGTTTAAAGCAGCAGAACTGGAAACTTCTGCCCCAGTAAAATCCTCAAAAACTCAACTTACGCCGATGTCTTTAGATGAGGTGTTGCAACAAAGCATTCCTCGTTGGGAACAAGCAGCACAACGGCGGAACATAACTTTAAATGTTGTTTTACCCCAACAACTGCCAACTGTGGTTAGCAATCCCAGTATGTTGGATCGGGTACTCACTGGTTTGATAGAAAACTTTACTCGCAGCTTACCCTCTGGTAGCCACATTCAAGTACAAGTTATTCCAGCTGGAGATCAATTGAAGTTACAATTATCGCCCCAATTCTCATGCAAGGATACAAATATATCTGCTAAACCAGCAACACCGCCAATTCGCAAAGCCCTTGGTCAACTGCTGATGTTCCAACCAGAAACAGGTACGATTAGTTTGAACATGGCAGCAACCAAACATTTGTTTCAGGCAATTGGTGGCAAACTTATTGTTCGCCAGCGTCCGCACTATGGGGAAATATTAACGATTTTCCTCCCCTTAGAAGCGAACGGCGATCGCGAAAAATTAGGAGTTAAGAACTAGCAGCAAAGGCAAATCTAATCAGCCTTTGCTGAAGAGATACAGACTATTTTTCCAAATTAGCGAATAAAGTTTTTTTAGCAATATATTAATTTTTTTAACTTGCCATCTGTAAAAATAGATGCCAAAAATATAGTGAAGATTCACAAGATAGGAGCAAAGATGGAGACATTTTTGCTGCTTTCTTTGGAATGCAAAATGATTGGGCGATCGAGGCTACTATAGCTGATTAATTTTATTCAAATTATTAAGCTTGGTTTTGGCTCCTGAGTTCTGACTCCTGAATTCTTACTTGCAAAATGTATATAAACTCAGCCTAAAAGTTTATATACATTTTGATTTTGGCAAAAATCAAAAGGAAAATTATGGCAATTTTTGAAATTATCGAACGAGAGAATTTACGTTTGGTTAAGGTAACTTTGCAAAACGAAACAGTACGGACTGAATCTGGCGCTATGTCCTATATACTTGGCAACATTCAAATGCAATCTAAAGCGCCTTCAGCAGGTGGGTTTTTAAAAGCCTTAGCCACGGGAGAAAACATTTTTCGCCCGACATATACGGGTACGGGTGAATTATATTTAGAGCCTTCTTTATCGGGATATCACATCTTAGAATTAGACGGTAATGAATGGATTTTAGATAGTGGCGCTTATTGGGCTAGCGATGGCAGTGTAGAAGTAGGAATTGAACGAAATAAATTAGTCTCAGGCTTGATTGGTGGCGAGGGCTTGTTTCAAACGAAAGTCAAAGGCAGGGGTAAAGTGGTAATGGTAGCACAAGGCCCTGTAGAAGTAATCAATTTACGAAATGACCGATTAGTTGTTGATGGAAATTTTGCGATCGCTCGCACAAGTACTTTAAATTATCGCGTTGAAAAAGCTACCAAATCTCTTTTAGGTTCAATGACTTCTGGCGAGTTTCTCGTTAATACTTTTGAAGGAACTGGTACTGTATTGCTGGCTCCCTTACCTTATTGGCAAGTCATGATGGTTCGCCAAATTATTGCCGCCTTTCCAACAACTTCTAGCAAATAGAATTCAGGAGTCAGAATTCAGAATTCAGAATGAACTTGAAACCTGGTGTAAATTTTGGATTTTGGATTGAATAGTTTAAAGTCGAAAATTTAAAAATGTCTGACTTTTTTGCGAGACACTCTTGCTAGCTTATTGATTGAGAAATTTTGCATTCTGAATTCTGAATCCTGAGTTCTACTTTATCACTCATTTTCCGCAGCGATCGCTCCTTGAGGTTCGCTAACAGTAGTTAATTGTACTGTAAATGTGGAACCTTCATAAGGTTTACTTTTCACAGAAATAGAACCACCGCATCGTAGTAGCAATTGCTGGACAATCGTTAACCCCAACCCAGCACCACCATGATCTTCTGCTGCTGTTGTTCGCACGCGATAAAAGCGGTCAAAGATTTTGGGAATTTCGTTTTCAGCAATACCAATTCCTGTATCGCGGAATTCTAATTGGACGTAATCGCCTTGAGCGCGTGCCCGCACCCAAACTTGACCGCCATTGGGGGTAAATTTAATACTATTGTGCAGCAGATTAATTACAATTTGCCTCAGCCCACCAGTAACGCACCAAACCGCTGGAAGTTCCGTAGGTACTGTGTAAGCTAACATAATTCCTTTTTCTTGGGCTACAGGTTGGTAAGTGCTGACAACTCCAGGCACAATCTCTGAAAGACGCACTGCTTCTAAACTAGTCCCCTCTAAATCGCGTTCCAGTTGCACTAAATCCAGCAGACCAGTAATTAAAGAGTTTTGGCGATCGCACTGGTTATTTAACATCTGTAAATAACGTTGTCGCTGCGGCGGTTTGAGATTAGGAGAATTCAACAAAGAGAGTGCTGTTTTCATGTGAGTCAAAGGTATCCGCAATTCCTGACAAACATTTTTTAAGTATTCATCTTTTTGTTGTTCTTTGTTTTGCAACTCTTGATTTTGCTGCTGTAACTTATTAGCGCGTGCTGCAATAATTTGACGATTAATTTCATCTTGGCGTAGAAGTTGTTTTGCCAAAAGTTGATTCATCAATATAGGTTCGGGCACAGTTGGATAAATAAAATCAGCAGGTATAATTGGCGATGATTCTGGAGTTAGTGCTTGTTGGATACCATTTAATATTTGCTGAATTATTCTGCCTTCAACAGTAGTAATAATTAACAACGGCTGATTTTTATTACTACTGACTTTCCCAGATCCTTGATTTTTGCGTTTTTTTAGCGGTCGATGAGCCAAAATCAAACTGCAAAATTGGGGAGACAAAACCATCAGAAAGTTTTCTCGTCGCAGTTGGCTATGGGGTGGTAGATGAACGGGGATGTGATAGGGGGATGAGGGAGACGCAGCTTGAGAAGACCCGGAGACTGGGAGACGCTCTGACGCGGAGAGTTCTTTCTCCGCGTCAGAGCTTCCCCGTGGCTCCGTCTCCTCTTTACTCTGTTCGATTTGGCAGGTATAGACAAGACTAGATGCACCCACCGAAGATTGATAACGGGCTAATTCTAATTGCCAAATTTTTTCTGGTGGTAGCTTCACCCATAAAGTAGCTGCAATTTGTTGCTCAATGAGTAAGTCAATTTGCGCTCTCACCAGTGATAGAAGAGTAGCAGGACTGAGGGACAATGGCTTAGGAGGCGCTTGCACTTCCATAACCAGTTGATAGACAGACAGATCCTTAGCTAAAGAAATATTCATGAGTCAAGCACAATTGGGATGAAGCAAAGACATAATTCTGTTTTCGATTTTCACCTTTATGTGTGCATTTTTTACAAAATTGCTACAGCAAGCAACATCAATTATAGAAAACTTTGCTCTAGGGGAGTGGGGAGATGGGGAGATGGGGAGATGGGGAGATAGGGAGTGTGGGGAGTATGGGGGGAAAGATTTCTTCCTCATCTCCCCACACCTCCCACACCTCCTACACCTCCTACACTTGTGGCACTTCTCCATCCCCCATGCCCAAATTAGCCTAGTCTTGCTTGTAAAGCTTCCCGCGCGTGTTCTCGGTCGTCAAAATGGATTTTTTCGGTACCGAGAATTTGATAATCTTCGTGACCTTTACCAGCAAGCAATACGCCATCACCGGGTTGTGCTTGTAAAATAGCGGTGCGAATTGCGATCGCTCGATCGCAAATTACAGTTGGCTGTACTGTTTCGGGAATTCCTGCCAAAATATCCTCTAAAATCCTTTGTGGATCTTCTGTACGGGGATTATCCGATGTCACTACTGCCACATCAGCTAATTCGGCCGCAATTTTACCCATTTTGGGGCGCTTGGTGCGATCGCGATCGCCGCCACAACCAAACACGCAGATCATCTTACCACGCATAAATGGACGTGCAGCTTTTAACAAGTTTTCTAAGCTGTCTGGAGTATGAGCATAATCTACAATGACGCTAATATCTTGCTCGTTACTAATTTGCACTCGTTCCATCCGTCCGGGTACTCCTGGGAATTCAGGGATTACAGATGCGACTAATTGCAAATCTAAACCTAAGTGTAAAACTGTTCCTACGGCTGCTAAAAGATTCTCTAAATTATATTGACCCACTAAAGGCGATCGAAAAGCTACATCGCCTTTTGGTGTATGTAAAGTCCCGCTGACACCATTCGGTTCGTAACTTAAGTCACTCATCCATAAATCAGCAGTATTATTGTTGACACTGTAACTCCAAACTTGCCCTGAATTCAACGAGGCAATTAACCGCTGGCCGTAGGAATCATCAGCGTTAATTATCGCCCGTCCCTTAAGGTATTGAGGGCTAAACAACAAGGCTTTGGCAGCGAAATAATCTTCCATATCCTTGTGGTAGTCAAGATGGTCTTGAGTAAGATTACTGAATACCGCCACCTCAAATTGACAACCCAATACTCGACCTTGTGCCAAAGCGTGGGAACTGACTTCCATCACTCCAAACTCATTACCAGCATTCATAGCCTCAGCTAGCTGCTGTTGCAGTTCTACAGCAAACGGCGTTGTGTGGACGGCTGTTTGCTCAAAACCAGGCCAACGAGTGTAGAGAGTTCCCATCAAAGCCGTAGCTAAATTAGCTTTGCCGAGGAGAAATTCAATTAAATGCGTAGTTGTAGTTTTGCCATTCGTACCGGTTACACCCACCAGCTTGAGTTTTTGCCCCGGATAGCCGTAAAAAGCACTCGCTATCTGGGCACAAGCTTGAGTGATATCACTAGCGCTGATTACCACAGCTTCATCTGTGGGAGGATGTTTTTGTGCTGCTTGGGGAGAGATAATTGCTGCTACAGCCCCAGATGCGATCGCACTAGGCCAAAATTCTCCACCATCAACCCGCGTTCCTGGCATTCCAATAAACAAATCTCCCGCACCACAAGCGTGGGAATTCGTCTTCAAACCGCTAATTTCTGCGTCCTCCAAAGCCGGATGGCTAGGTAATTGCTCTACACTATCTACCGCTGTTAGTAATTCCCGCAATTTCATCTTGCGTACCTCGTCACATACCTTTCTTGCGCTTATTCTGCATTATTTTTTTCTAATTGGCTAAATACTTACGCAAGATTTGCTCCAACTGTTGCACGCTAGCACGAGGAGAAGGACGCGGCAAAGCCTCCTCCGTGGTTTCTGCGCCTTGTTGCTTCGATAAAAAAAGTACTGGCACCTCATACTGATAAGCACCGAACCAATCTTCACGAGTTGTAATATCCCGAATTTCCAACTCAAAATTGAGATTTTGGATTTGTTCGAGCTTTTCGTGCAAACCCTCACATAAATGACAGCCAGGTTTACTGTATAAAATCAATCGCATTTGCTTCTACTAAATTTGCCTCGATATGTCTTGTCTTCACAAGTCATAATATGCATATTAGCGATACAATTGCTAATTCTGATTTTCAGAAAAGTTAGAAGCTCTTAGCTTGCTAAAACTCAAAACAAGGCGTGATTTTGTACGGGGAGATAAAGATTATGACTCAAGTCAAATCTCAAATCACACTAGAAGAATTCCTGGCACTGCCTGGAGGTGAAGGAGATATCACCTACGAATTAGTTGATGGAGAACTAAAACCCAAAATAGCACCAAAAAGATTCCATTCACGATTAACCATAGCCCTGAGTATAGTTCTAACTCAATGGGCACAAAATCGCGGTGAGGTTGGTATCGAGTGGGCAATTACTTTAAAACGTCGCGGTCGAGACTGGGTGCCAATACCAGATTTACTTTATGTATCCTATTCTCGTTTGAATTAGACCTCTTGCAAAAGTCCTAGATGCATGGGACAAGTAAGTGAGAGTTGGGTAGCATAAATGACCTACGAACAG
>JAVRCJ020000024.1:0-127047 GCA_034530875.2 Nostoc sp. DedSLP01 | reverse complement strand
AACCTGGCATTGACATTTACCCAAAAGATTTACTTGCTCTGCCTCCTGCGATTTTTTAGTTTCATCGAACTCACGTTAATTTAGTTGTACTCTATTGACAAATCATCATCCTAGAGGCTGTGTCTAAATATTTTTAGATTTGATATTACATGGCTTTGTAAATACATTTATGTATTTAATTACAATAATATATAATCAACAAAGTACTAAACTAAAATAGAATATAAAGCCAATTTAGCTTCAAGCTAAATCTTCATTTATACCATAGCAATTCTCATTTGAATGAGGTACATGGGTAGGGGCTTTATACCATTTCACGAAAAATATAATACAGATAGAAACGCTGAAAGCTTTGCTGCATCTAAGTTTTTTAATTGCGTTAGCGACATACTCCTAAGAAGAAGCAAGCTACGCGCAGCGTCTCGTAGAGAAGCCCATTGTGAATTGGTATTACAGCTGTAAAGCCCCTACGACGATCTATTCTTTATGTGTACTTCATCCATGTGGGAAGCGTTATAAATAAAGACTTATTACATCAAACTAATTTAGAATTACGTTAACTTCAGCGTCAAAAAACCCTGGAATAAAATCCAGGGTGTATACACGTTTTTCAGGCATTAACAGGCTGAATATTAACTACCAAAAATATTTATTTCTACTATCTATAGAATGATAGAAATATTGCTTTATATATGATATAGCTCGCTTGTTTTTAGCTGAATGGTTAATTGATATAGAAATTCAATTTTATTTATGATAAGACTGACGCACTGAAGCTTGAAACCTCAATCCCCCCTAACTCAATACGCTTGGGTTAAGGAAATTTATCTGTTTAGGCAGGCAGGGGAAGAAAAACGCTTATCTGAACCGTATTGCCCCCTAACCCCCCTTAAAAAGCTATACATTACCCACATCTTTCTTTACAATCTTGAAATCCTGGTTCAATAACCATCTTAGCGACTAGGGTGTTAGGCATACTTGACAAATTAGCGCTTACTATTCTCCCTAAAACTGCGTTTTTATTAACAATTAAAGACGAGCTAATCAGGGTTGGAAAAAACGTGAATTAATACTCTACTTTTGTTGAGAAAGATCCGGGTATCTGTATTCTCATTTTTCTACCCTTGTATGAAACCACCCTGCTTTTTAAAGGGGATAGTGGGGGGATCGAGAAGTGTCAAAAGTCAGAGCAAACCACTTTTAAAACAACCTCTTAAAATATCACCCCCAGGCGCAAAGTTACTAAGAAAAAACTTTGCGCATTTGGGATTATGCGATCTTAAACTTCAATATTTAAAGTACGCACCAAAAAAGCCCATTTATCGGCAACTTCTTCGATAATTTTAGCTGTAGGTTTGCCAGTTCCATGTCCTGCTTTAGTGTCAATTCTAATTAATACTGGCGCATCACCTTGGTGATTTGCTTGTAAAGCTGCGGCAAATTTAAAACTATGAGCAGGAACAACGCGGTCGTCGTGGTCGGCTGTGGTAATTAAGGTTGCGGGGTAAGCTGTATCTGGCTTGAGATTGTGCAATGGTGAATAAGCATACAGTGCAGGAAATTCTTCTGGATTATCTGGGGAACCATATTCAGTAGTCCAAGCCCAGCCGATGGTAAATTTGTGGAACCGCAACATATCCATAACGCCGACTGCTGGTAAAGCTGCACCAAACAAATCGGGACGCTGGGTCATACAAGCACCCACTAATAAACCGCCGTTACTTCCACCTGCGATCGCTAGCTTCTCAGTCTTAGTATACTTGTTAGCAATTAACCACTCAGCTGCGGCAATAAAATCATCGAAGACATTCTGTTTTTTCTCCTTCATTCCTGCTTGATGCCATTCTTCGCCATACTCGCCACCACCGCGTAAATTCGCCATTGCATAGACACCACCCATTTCCATCCACACCAATACACTCACAGAAAAAGCAGGTGTCATTGAGGCATTAAAACCACCATAAGCATAAAGATAAGTGGGGTTATTTCCGTCTAATTTAATGCCTTTTTTGTGAGTGATGAACATCGGTACTCTCGTACCATCTTTACTGTGATAAAAGACTTGTGTTGTCTGGTAATTATCAGGATTAAAATCTACCTTTGGTTCGCGGAAAACCTCACTTTTTCCGGTTACCATATCGTAACGATAAATAGTTCCTGGTGTCGTAAAGCTGGTAAAATTATAAAAAGTTTCAGTATCATAACGCTTACCACCAAATCCACCTGCCGAACCAAGTCCGGGTAATTCTACTTCGCGTATAAATTCACCTTTGAGGTCAAAAATTTTAATTTGGGTATGAGCATCTTTCAAATAATCAGCAACTAATTGGTTATTGAGAATACCAACACTTTCTAAAGTTTCCGCTGACTGGGGAATAATTTCTTGCCAATTTTCTCGTATAGGTTGGTTGATATCAATGGCAATTAATCTTCCGCGTGGTGCATTTAAATCTGTACGGAAATAAAAGACGCTCCCATTATTATCAATAAAGCTGTAATCTGCCTCAAACTCGTTAATCAGTTCTATAACTTCAGCATCGGGATTAGTTAAATCTTTGTAAAAAACTAAATTTTTAGAATCAGTTCCCAACCAAACTGAAATTATGAGATAGCGTCCATCTTCAGTAACATCGCCACTAAAACCCCATTCTTTTTGGTCGGGACGTTGGTAAATTAATACGTCTTCTGATTGGGGTTTACCTAGTTGATGATAGTAAAGTTTTTGATAATAATTAACATCTTCTAACCGAGTTTTTTCATTTGGTTCATCGTAGCGACTGTAGAAAAAACCTTGGCGATCGTGTGTCCAAGATGCACCAGAAAATTTAATCCACTGCAAACGGTCTTCTAAATCTTCCCCAGTTTCAACATCACAGACTTTCCATTCTTGCCAATCAGAACCAGATGTAGATATACCATAAGCTAAAAGTTTACCATCATGGCTAACGGACAATCCTGAAAGCGCAACAGTACCATCTTCTGACAGTTTATTGGGGTCGAGTAAAACTCTAGGTTCAGCATCAAGAGATTTTAAGGTGTAGAGGACACTTTGATTTTGCAGTCCATCATTTTTAAAATAAAAGTATTGTTCGCCTTCTTTAAAAGGGATAGTATATTTTTCATAATCCCAAAGTTTAGTTAGGCGTTGTTTAATTTTTTCTCTAGCACGAATTTCTCCCAAGTAGCCAAAAGTAATTTGATTTTGTGACTCAACCCAACTCTTTGTTTCTGGAGAATCGGGATCTTCCAACCAACGGTAAGGATCTGCAACTAAAGTACCGTGGTAGTTATCAACTAGATCGCTTTTGTGGCTGGATGGGTAAGCGAAGGATTTTTCAGACAATGCCATAATATCAGGTTAAAAATACTATTTTACATATTACAAACATAAGCTAATCCGCCTTGAAGTTGCATAATCCGTAGCCTCAGATCAGAAGCGGGGATAGTATTTGAATAGACCTCCTGGATGAATATTCAGACGGTGTGCGAGTTGGCGATCGCACAAAGCACAATGTAGATACTGGCAGGATGTTCGTGGAGGAGAAAAAATGTCCCGTTCTGGATACACACTCCCTGTATTTGCTTGTGGTGCTGCTGTTGCAGCTTTACACTGGTTACGCGATCGCCAACCATTAACCATAGCGTCGATAGATCTAATTGAACCCAATCAAATCGCAGAAATCCTTATCGAACAGGTAGCAGGATTATCTGAAAATACAGCTTTGGCAATTACCCGCAGCGACCCTGGCGATAATCTCGATTTGACCAGAAATACACCAATTTGGGTAATGGTGGAATGGCAAGAAGACGGTGAAGAAGCTGTAATTATTAAGGGTGGGGAAGGAATTGGCAGACAGGCGAATGCTGAGGATAAGCCAGCTATTTATGCTTATGCTCGCAGGTTATTGCAAGAGAATTTACAACGAATGTTGGCGGCTGGGGAAAAAATCACGGTGACGATTATTTTACCCGAAGGGCGATCGCTTGCCGTGCGAACTTCAAATTCTGCTTTTGGTGTGGTTGAAGGACTTTCGCTTTTAGGCACAACCGGCATTTCTCAACCTTTGAGTACTCCCGACCAGCTTGCAGCTTTTCGTGCCGATTTACAAAATAAAGCCAGTCGGTTTGAGAGTTTGGTATTTTGTATTGGCGAGAATGGGCTAGATTTAGCGCCAAAAATAGGCATTAATCCCGAAAAATTGGTGAAAACTGCTAACTGGCTTGGGCCAATGCTAGTAGAAGCTGATGTGCTAGGTGTGAAAGAAATTTTATTATTTGGCTATCACGGCAAACTGATGAAATTAGCTGGAGGGATTTTTCACACCCATCACCACCTAGCTGATGGCCGCCGGGAAATATTAGCAGCCCACTGTGCGATCGCTGGGTTAAAATCGCCAGATATTGAAGCTATATTTCACAGCCCTACCGCTGAAGCCGCATTAAAATACTTACGCTCCCTAGACGCTGCCACAGGTAGCGATTGGGTAAACCAAGTTTACAACGCGATCGCCGACACTATCGACGTTCGTTCTAAAGAATACATTCAAAGCCAGAGCAAAAAAGGCACAGAAGTTACAGTCTGTGGCTCGATTCTCTTTGATGGCGATCGCAAAATTATCGTGAAGAGTAAAACTGCTGGTCTGTTAATGGGAAAATTATGTTAACTTATTATGAATAATCGTAAACAATTCCCATAAATAATCTTTTAAGTAATCTCTTTGGGGTAAGTTTATCCTTTTAATACCATCTCCGGCTCAGGAAATGGACAAGCGCATATAAATAGGCGTTTGTCAAGGTTCATCATACCATTATCTGGCTGCCCAAGCTGGATACTAGCATCAAGCTATAAAGATCCCAGGGCATTAATTTATCCTTCACAGACATAATTCTCCCCGTTATGAATACAGCGGTGACTCTACCAACTGAACAAGCTCCCCAAACATTAGAAAACTTTGGGCAGTTGAATCGGCAACTGATTGTGATTTTGGACTTCGGCTCCCAATATTCCGAGCTGATTGCCCGTCGCATTCGCGAGACTCAAGTATACTCGGAAGTTTTGTCTTATCGCACTAGTTCTGAACATTTGCGGCAACTCAATCCTAAGGGAATCATTCTCTCTGGCGGGCCGAGTTCGGTTTATGGCGATAACGCTCCCCATTGTGACCCAGAAATCTGGAATTTGGGAATACCCATCTTGGGTGTTTGCTACGGAATGCAGCTGATGGTAAATCAACTTGGCGGGGAAGTGGCAAAGGCCGACCGAGGCGAATATGGGAAAGCATCATTATATATAGACGATCCCACAGATTTGCTCACTAATGTTGAAGATGGTACCACCATGTGGATGAGTCACGGAGACTCAGTTACCAAAATGCCGCCGGGGTTTGAATTGCTGGCTCATACTGAAAATACTCCTTGTGCTGCCATTGCCGACCATGAAAGGAAACTTTACGGCGTGCAGTTCCATCCAGAGGTGGTACATTCAGTTGGTGGTCTAGCATTAATTCGGAATTTTGTCTACCATATCTGCGATTGCGAACCGACTTGGACAACAGCAGCTTTTGTGGAAGAATCTATTCGGGAAATTCGCGCTAGAGTCGGCGAGAAGCGGGTATTGTTGGCGTTGTCTGGGGGTGTGGATTCTTCTACTTTGGCATTCTTGTTATACAAAGCCATTGGCGACCAACTGACTTGTGTGTTTATCGACCAAGGCTTTATGCGGAAGTACGAGCCAGAGCGATTGGTGAAGTTGTTCCAAGAGCAGTTTCATATTCCTGTAGAATACGTCAATGCTCGCGATCGCTTTTTAGCCGCTATTGCTGGTGTTACAGATCCCGAAGAAAAACGTCGCCGCATCGGTCACGAATTCATTCGCGTATTTGAAGAAACATCGAAACGTCTCGGTCACTTTGATTATCTCGCTCAAGGGACTCTTTATCCAGATGTGATCGAATCTGCTGATACCAACGTTGACCCCCAAACAGGCGAACGGGTAGCAGTGAAAATTAAAAGCCATCACAATGTCGGTGGTTTGCCCAAAGACTTAAGATTTAAATTAGTGGAACCACTGCGGAAACTCTTTAAAGATGAAGTCCGCAAAGTCGGGCGTTCCATTGGTTTGCCAGAAGAAATTGTCCAACGCCAACCTTTCCCAGGGCCCGGTTTAGCAATTCGGATTCTCGGTGAAGTCACCGCCGAAAGGTTAAATATTTTGCGCGATGCTGATTTAATCGTGCGCCAAGAAATTAACCAACGCGGCTTGTATCATAGCTATTGGCAGGCATTTGCTGTGTTGCTGCCAATTCGTAGCGTTGGCGTCATGGGAGATCAACGTACTTATGCTTATCCCATCGTTTTGCGGATTGTTACCAGTGAAGATGGAATGACAGCAGATTGGGCAAGAGTCCCTTACGATGTGCTAGAGGTGATTTCGACTCGCATTGTCAATGAAGTCAAAGGAGTAAATCGGGTGGTTTATGACATCACTTCCAAGCCGCCTGGAACTATTGAGTGGGAATAATTTAGTTTTTTGGAAAAGGGAAGATGAGTTTATCTTCCCTTTCATTAAAGACTAAAATTAGGAAAACATCGCCAGGTTTTGATTTCACTATGCAGACGCCAGAAATAAGACAAACGGCTAAAAGTGCGAACCAAAACCTCTATGAAACTGATTTCCATGCTTGGACTCAACAGCAAGCTAACTTGTTACGTCATCAGCAATGGAACCAATTGGATTTGTCCAATTTAATTGAGGAAATTGAATCCTTGGGCAGAAAAGAACGCCAAGAATTGAGAAATTGCCTCAGTGTCTTAATTGGACATTTACTGAAGTGGGAATATCAACCAGAAAAACGGAGTCGGAGTTGGTTGGCTACAATTCGCGTACAACGGCGGGAAACTGTAAAGTTGCTGAGTGAAAATCCTAGTTTAAAGCCTTATTTAGCAGAGTTACTCGCTGAAGCTTACGAAAATGCTAGGGATTTAGCATCAGGTGAAACAAATCTGCCGCTGTCAACTTTTCCCCAACAATGTTTGTATTCGTTAGAGGATATTTTGAGCGATCGCTTCTATCCAGGTTGTCAAATTTTTGGTTGAATCTCTCTAAATAAAAAAAATTAAATTTAGTATAAAAATTTTCTAATAAATTTATCTCATGAAAATCGTATTTTTTGAACAAAATATAATATAAATGCCAGTACAAAATTAGCTTGAAATTGAATAATAACTAAAAGAGTTGAGTGTTTTCTACAAAAATAGACGCAATCGCAGTAAAATGACCAATAATGTAGTTACGAATAAAAAAACTAGCAAGCCATTATCAATAATTTTTATTTTATCAACATTGATAGAGATGTTATGGAACCCCCTCTCCCTCTTGTTGGCTTAAACATCCTCGTAGTTGATGATGATGAAGATAGCCGCTTTTACATTACAACTGTATTGGAAGCAGATGGAGCATCTGTCACAGCAGTTGCATCAGCAGCGGCTGCATTGAAAGTATTACCCGAATTGCAGCCTGATATCTTGATATGTGATATTGCGATGCCTAATGAAGATGGTTATACCCTCATCCGCAAAATCCGATCGCAGCAATCAGACATTTACAGAAAACTACCTGCCATTGCCTTAACAGCTTATGGCGATCGCGAGTATCGTAGCACCGCCCTGGAAGCAGGCTTTCAGATTCATGTAGGTAAACCAATAGATCCAGGAGAATTAGTTGCAATTGTCGTCAATTTAGTTGCTTCTCATAACAATTAATACGGACATGGGTCATTATCATTCCCCTTGTCCCATTGGCCTCTTATCCCTCAGCCTCGAAGGTAATTTGCTCAGACTTGTATCCCGGTGGTTCGACGTGGATTAAAATCCTGACTGGGCGGAATCGTTCTTCTAATCGGCTTTCTACTTCTTCAGTAATTTGGTGGGCAGTTTCTACATCTGATGCGTTTACGATTAAATGCATTTCAATGAACACTTGACGGCCAACAACACCGCGAGAAGCGATGTCATGACAGTTAATTACACCTGGGACAGAAGTCGCGATTCCATGAATTACTTCTGGTGCGATCGCCATTCGATCCACCAACCAAGGCAAATTTTCTTTTAAAACTGACCAGCCACTCCAAAATACCAACAAAGCCACCGGAAAAGCTAACACCACATCCATCCATTGATAACCTAGCCAAACTCCGATCAAGCCTCCAATCACAGAAATTGTCACCCAAATGTCGCTCATCGTGTGTGTAGCATCAGCGATGAGAATCGGGCTACCTACCCGCCTACCCACAGCACGTTCGTAAAACGCTACAAAAATATTTACACCCAACACAATTAGTAATAACCACAACTCAGGTGGTGAGATTTTTACAGGTTCGCCACCCTTAAGAATTCGCTCAATCGCTCCTTGGAGAATTTCAAAACAGGCTATTCCTAAAAAAGCAGCGATTCCTAAGGCTCCCACTGCTTCAAACTTGCTGTGTCCGTAAGGATGCTCGCGATCGGGTCGGGGAGAAGAAAATTTACTCGCAATTAATCCTAAAACGTTGTTGGCACTATCGGTCACACTATGCAAAGCATCCGCTAGTAAACTCAATGAACCCGTCCACGAACCAACTATTGCTTTTAATCCCATTACAAACAGGTTGAGTACTAGGGTGATAATTAAAACCTTCCGCACTTCGCCACGGTTATCGTAAGCCATAGATTATTTATTGCATTTAGTTCTATGACTTCTAATGTAAAACTCAAAACATCAATAAATACAAATAAAATGTATCAAACTCTTACACAGTAGGAGCTAAATATCTCTATAGCTGATAATTTTTATTGTAATTATTGAGATTTTTTCTAATTAATAAGAGCTACAACCTAGATAATCATTGGTATTAACTCTACTAATAACAGCATATTTTTAGCATTAATCGTATAAAAATTTTAGTTAACTTTATTTGTATGCAAATGCTCTAGATAAGTTAAACAGCAAGTATTAAAAATTGGTATTAATAATTTGCTGTCTAAATACTTGCCATTCTGGAAGCCAAGCCCATACTTCTTCTGCCCGTTCTATTCTGGAAACTATTTTCTCTAAAAAAACTGAAATCGGACTATTACTTTCTGATGTAGTTGCTTCAAAGCCAAATTCTATTAGTTTATTTCGCATCGTCCAGAGTAAATCCTTACCTGCAAAAAAAGTTAGGTAATTTTCAAATCTAAATCCCCCAGGGCTAAAGGATTCACGCAACTCTTCAAATTTATTTAAAACGTTCTCTGCTGTAACAATCCTATCGCCTTTATTTTGACGAACTATCTCTCGTATGTTTTGCTTACAAGCCTCAAGACTTAATCTTTTAGGAAAAAAATGATCTGATTCAAAGACTTTCTGTATTTTATCTCCCCATCGATTTTGAAACTTGAAGCAGGTAAGGGCAGTACGAGCTGTTGTATACACTGAAATTTCCTTTGCAGCTTCATCTAATGCCTTTTGATATAAATTGATTGGTGGTGCTTTACGTCCCAAAGCATTTTGCACAACGACTGGATCGATTAAGTAATTTTCTATTTCTTTTCTTTGCCACTTCCAACCGACATGCACTCCTTCATATTGGTAAGGAATTGGTGAGTTTGTATGAATAAAATCATAGTAGTCAAAATCACGATCTATAATACCAGCTAGATTTGGGTTAATTGCTCTATCAGCAATAATTTTTTCCATAAATGTTCTGCCGCCAAGAGGGCGAATCTCACATTTAGGAAGAAGTTGACGAATTACTCTAATGTCGTAACTTTTTTTGTTCCCTTCACAGTAAAGAAGATTTACAGACACAAAACTCCTCCAGATAAACGGTATGTGTCACTTTCACTGATGACATTGCTAACAGTTTCAGAGTGAGTTGTGATAATGAATTGGCAGGTTGGTTCAATTTTAAGTAGTTGACTAATAAGGAATTGCGCTGCCGGGGGATGTAAATTCAAGTCTATTTCATCAATCAGGACAACTGAGTACGCAATCTGTTGTCTTACAAACTCATAGAGAATGGGAAAGATGGATTGTTCACCAGCAGACATTTCAACAAGATCGTAAGTCCGATGTCCATCACTGAGTAAAAAGTAAGTAGTCTCTTCTGTCGGAGAATCTATGCTTGGTAAACTTTCTAGACCGTAAAAATAACGTTCAGGAAATACTTTTTTATAAAGTCGTTCTAACTGACTCAGGTAATCATTCTTAGAACTAATACCGACATTCTGCTTACGTCTCCAATCAATAAGATATTGTCGTAAACGACCAACTCCTAACTCAAAAGAAATCCCACTACTACGTTCTTTAATACTTTCTCCTCCTTCTTGGTTCGGATTCGATCCCAAATTACGAAACTGATCGAACCAAAAAATTCCCGGAAGTTTAGAGAAATAATGACGAAATGATTGTTCACCTCGATTGATAAACCATTGTGTATAGTAACGCCCTCTAAATTGGGCACGTTCTTCAGGTGTATTACCAGCTTTCCAATAATCTCCACTCAAAATTACTTTAACTACACGACTGTTACCTGGTTTCACAAAGTCTCTTTCTGAGCGAAACTCTGCCGGTTGAGCCTCGTACCATCTATTTGCAATCTCCTGAGTGGCTTGCAACTCCTCTTCTTCAAAAGATACCTCTAATTCAATTCTTGGTGTTCCCCATCGCCAGTAGCGTCCTGGCATAAACCCAATCCAATCAAATTCAGAAAAACTCTGAATACGCCCCGTAGCTAATGCCAATGGCAGAGCGATCGCCTGTAATAAAGTTGTCTTACCAGAACCATTATCTCCCAATAGAAGAAAGCGATCGCTGGCTTCATCAAGGGTTTTGTTTTTAAACGAAACCATCAAATTTTCAAATTTCTTGAAGTTTTGAATGGAGATAAATTCTACTTTCATCTATCACTTGCTCCTTTCTGTGGATTACAGAAATCATCTCTCATTTGTAATGAGTAGAGTAACACACCTGTGCTAACCTACGAGGATATATGTTCATCTATAGTTAATTTTTCTATGTACCTTACCTATCTGAAAACTGCTCTAACCCTGACTACTTATTCAAGTAACATTAGTATTTATCAACAAGTTTCAATACAAAGCTAATGTCTTCAACTCCTCTAACACTCAACTTAGTTGAAGGTTCTGTGTCCTTCAGTTTTTCACCCCAAGCAGCACGAGAACTAAAGGCAGCAATAGACCAGTTAATGGAACGCCTCAAGGCTGTTGCAGCTAAACCCACTCCTGGCGGCACTAAAGCAACTCCCCAGCCTCCCCTGGAATATCGTTACACTGGCGAAGTTTTTTTAGAAGTTTTCTGCAATCCTAATATTTGGCCTAGTCCCTTCGCAGCTAAAGTTTTATTGACTGTTCGCAATATCAACATCCGCATAACTACAGAAGCCGAATTGACTCGCATCATTGATGATATTAATCAGTATTTAGACCAAGTGGAATGAGGCAGGGAGCACGGGAGCAGGGGAGAGATGGGGGAGTGTGGGGACTAGGGGGGAAAGATTTCTTCCCCATCTTCCCACACCTCCCACACCTCCTGCTTGCCCAATGCCCAATCCCCAATGCCCCAATTTGAAAAATTACCGGAGCAGTTCTTAATGCTGAACTACTCCGGTAGGAGAATCTAGATACTAGACTCAATCTGTTGCACCAGATATGTTGGTTCTGATGCCTAAATTTACGTGAATTTTTGTATAAACTGAGACTCTAATGTTTCCGTATTAAAGAAAAACGCAAGATTCTCTATCGTGCAATGCTTACCAAAAGTCAGAGATAATCTCCCAGATTGGGGCCGAATCTTCGATCGCGAAGCTTACATATCGAAAATAAACTCCCAATCTCAAACTCGAAATTAAACGTTGATTAGTCGTTATCCCATTGCTCGCGACCAATCAAATCGCCAATGCGATCGCGCAACAAAAAGTCGCATTTTTCTAATTCACATTCAACGCAAACCCACTCTCTCGCTGGAATGTATTGGCAGAGTGTATATATTGGCTGTTGTCGGCTGACCATTCCCTTTTGCACCAGTCGGCGTGCTTCGTCTTGAATCACATCCAGAGAGTAATAATTAATAGAAGGCACCGTATTGACACTCATGATTTTTACTCGCAAATTAATACTTAGATAGTGTTCCCGTTAGCTATTAGGAACAAACATGACATCGATTTGACTTGCCGCTATGGTTTTGTAGTTTGCTATACGGAACTAATTTCATTTTGACGCTACATAACCTGAAATTATCTCAAGAAATGTTAAGAAAGTCAACAAAAGCTGACATTCGTGAAAAATACGCTTCACAAAACAATGCCAAAGAAGTTAACAAAACCTGCTGAGTTAGTTCTGTGACTTTGATTCAACAGGTTAGAAAGTTTTGCTATTGATGCTTTGAGGCACGATCTGGCTGATGAGAAAGGTTTACATAGCGATCGCTCATATACCAAATAATTACCTGAAAGGTGTATCTAGAACTGTTGGTATCTATCTCAAGGTAAATAAGATAAGGATATTGGGCAGCAACTAGGGTATAAACTATGGCAAAACTAACGGTTAAGTTACACTATCAAGACTTTTAAGCAAGCGACTGTTAACAATTTCTTAAATAAATTCTACAACCAGGCGGTTAATATCAGCGTCGATGTTACATGGTTTTTTTTAGATAAACATCTGTAGAAAGGCAGAGGGGCAGGGGAAGCAGGGAGAGCAGGGGAAAAGGTTAAAGGTTAAAGGGAAAAGGAATAAATATAATCTTTCTCCTTTCCCCCTTACCCCAATCCCAATACCCCATTCCTATGCCCTATGCTTATAGACACATTAAAACAGACGCGACCAAATGGCGTCTGTAAAGTGTTTGGCGGATTTGCTGAGATCGATTGTTCTGAAGTTACATTGTTATTTGAGTTACTTATTCTGAGAAGCCCTCATCATCTAGGTCTGTGCTGTCTTCTGTTGGTAAAGGATTTTCTGGCGATCGCTGATTGTTTAGCTGGTTTAAGAGTGCCAGTACCTTATTACCACGTTCTATTGAGCGATCTTCGACAAAGATGACCTCTGGTGTACGACGTAGGCGTACCCTAGCACCAAGTTCGCTCCGCACAAAACCCGTGGCTGACTTTAAGCCTGCCATTGTTTCTGCCTTAGCTTCATCTGTACCGTAGATACTGACGTAGATTTTGGCGTGTTGGAGATCGCCAGAAACATCAACATCAGTAACGCTTACCATTCCTGTACCCACACGGTCATCCTTAATGCCGTTGAGTAGCATTTGGCTAACTTCCCGTTTGATCAATTCAGCAACTCGGGAAACGCGGCGATTTGTAGCCATAAAAGTTTAGCCTCCTCACAGAGGTTGTACGACATAGTATATACGCAAGCTGGGTAGAGAATACCTAGCGTATGCAAGTAACACCAAAAACAACTGTCTAAAGGGCAGAAGCCACTGCATTATCCTAATCTAGATAGTACTCAAGCCCAGCATTGCACGTAAGGTAAGAGTTACGAACACCAAACTGCCGATAAACAAACCCAAAAGTGCAATTAAAGTAATTGGGCGTTTCAACAGTGGCACTAACGGCGCAAAGGTGTTAAGAAATACTCCTAAGAGTACAGTAACGAAATAGCGGGGGTAGCGAAATACGTTATCCCAAAATCCATCAAACATTTGAATGTAAACTGCCTTGTTATAGACTTACGTTTGTTTTGATATCCTTTATCTACCTAATTGTAATCTATGCGCTGGAAATTTACTCAGTTAATATAAAATATGGTTCGTCAGCTATATTAACTATATTTAGTCGCAATTATTTCGGTGAAATTGTAAGTAAATGGTTATTCAAATCCCCAAAGAAACTAGCCCGCGTCCATTTTTGAAGTGGGCAGGGGGTAAGACTAGGTTGATTCAGCAATATATTCCTTATTTTCCTAAGAATTATAAAAATTACTATGAACCTTTTTTAGGTGGCGGTGCTGTTTTTTTCCATTTGCAACCAAGCAAAGCACTTTTAACTGATATTAATGCCGAATTAATTAATACTTATTGCTGTGTTAGAGATAATGTTGAAAAATTAATTTCATTACTTAAAAAACATAGAGAACTACATAATAGAGATTATTATTATAGTGTAAGAAAAAACTCTGATGGTACAGATTTAGAAAAAGCTGCGCGTTTAATTTATCTGAATAAAACCTGTTTTAATGGTCTTTATCGAGTCAATTCCCAGGGGAATTTCAATGTACCTTTAGGCAGATATGAGAAGCCCAATATTTGTCCTGAAAATTTACTGCGAGTTGCTTCTACAGCACTTGCTCAGGCAAAAATTCAACAAGCAGATTTTACAGAAGTGCTTAGTCGTGCTAATAGCAATGATGACTTTGTGTTTTTCGATCCGCCTTACCATCCTATCAGTGAGACTAGTTATTTTACCTCTTATAGTTCAAATTCTTTTACTAAAAAAGACCAAGAACTTTTGCGAGATACTTGTGCAGAGTTAGCAAGTCGCGGCGTTAAAGTTATGGTATGTAATTCTGATAGCGAATTTATTAAAAAAATTTATACAGATATCAATTTTCAAATATACACAATAAAAGCAGCGCGTTCCATTAACTCGAACATCAAAAATCGAGGTATGATTGACGAACTATTAATTACATCTTTTAAGAATTAAGAATTCAGCATGAATTCTTAATTCTGACAACTGCATAAATCAAATCAAGATTTAGTATTCAATAAAAAAGTTTGCATCACAATCGAGCAAATGATCCATTCTGAATTCTGAATTCAGAATTCTAAAGATTTTTATTTGCCCAAGCAATAAATCTATCTAAACTATAAACTGCTAATAAATTATGGTTATCGTTAACTCTTGCTTTCAGCCATTTACTTGCACCTTCTCGCATTCCTTCACCACCTAATATAACGATAGTCGGTGCAGGGTAATAATGCTGAATGTTCATATTTAAATAAGGAAACTTTTCATCAACAGAACCAGGACTTTCTTGCCATTTGCATTCGATAATTAAACCAGATGGCATTGCTGGCGAACCAACAACGTAAAAATCAACCTTTAAATCGGTATGATAAATTCCAGTTCCGATGTAAACCTCTTTCCCGTAGCGTTTTGGTAATAAAGCCGCATTTAAGACAATTTCTTTGGAGACATGATTTCCAACTTGGAAATAATTATGACCGTTCAAAATTGCTTCTACATTAATTTCTAAAATCTTCCCTGCTTTATTTGCCCGCCCACCTTGAGTCAGAGCCATCCTAAATTCCTCTGCCAAAAGTACTGCTTCTTCTAGGATTCCATAGAAGCAGTAATAAATGGTCAGTTGCTATATATAAATTTTTGTTTAAAGTACAAAAGTTTGGTAATTTTGTACTAAATAAATACAAATGTATTAATAATTTAAATAAGGAATCAGTTATTAATTGAAGTAATAATTTTCTTTTGGACTTCAACCTGTCTGCGCTTCGGTATTACCGTTGCGGATAGACCATGCTAATTCTAATAATTGAGTCCAACGCTTTTGGAGTTGTTTGGGGGTGCATTTGATGACTTTGGCGATCGCTTGGTCGCTTTCGCGTGCAGTTTTAAGTTGTAAAATTTGCTGTTGCTGTTCTGTAAGCTGGCTGAGAAAAATTTGCCACTGGTGGGAAGATAAACCCAACTTTTGCTCTAAACCCGCACCTAACCATTGATGTACCAATTGCCAATGGTGTTGCTTGGCAAACTTTTCTACGTGATATTTAAAGCGCTGTTGGAGATAATCGCGTTGACGGCTAGTTAAACCGAGAATTTGGTCAATTTCTGGTGCTGAAAGGTCTTGGAGTTTGAGGCTTAAGTAGTCCATACAGTCAGATTGACCTTGAGACTCTAAATATTTCATCAATTCAGCGATGACGCGATCGCGTTCTGAGTCTTCGGAGGGGTCGAAACTAGCTTTGGCAATCATTTGCGATCGCAGTTGTTGTACCGCAGAATTACGCTGGTAAGATTCTGCTTCTTCACCCTTAGCAGATTCCACCGCCATTTCAATATCCACGGTAGTTTCTTGGGGCTGACGACGCGCAAAACCTTGCGCCCGCAAAATAATTAATTGCTGATTTGCACCGCCAGGTAAATTGATGCGACGTTTGGCGTACTGTTCTGTAAACGCCATATATTCAGCTAATTGCAGCTGAGTGCGGGGCGTGTGATCCTCAGGTAATTCGTTTTCGCGGCGGAAAGCTTTAATCGCTTCAATATAAAATGCTTGTAAAAAATCTTCTATTAGGCTGTAACGAGCGTCAAAACCTAACTCCGAACCGGATATAGTTACATGGCGGTAAACCATCGCGCCCAAATTACTATGTAATTCTACCCGCCCTTGTTTTGAACCTAGTTGGTAATAACGCAAGCACTTTTGCATCCGATGCCTTGCCAGTGTCAGCTGCCAAGACTTAATTTGTCCAGATGTTTGGATACGGGAGCTTTTATCGCAAATGCGTTCTACTTCCTTAGCGATGCGGTTTGCTAAAGCTTGTACGCATCTGGGTGATGCTTTCACTTGCCCTTGCATTTCCTGACACAGCAAGTTGACTAAGGTTTCAGTGCTGCTAGCTGGAAATTCTTCGCTAGAAACATGGTTGTCAAAAACTTGTGTAGAGTTCGGTAGATTAACGACATTAGCTTTCATGACTTTTCCAGGGAGTAGTATTGCACCGTAATTACAACGCAGACAAAGCGATCGGGGTTAGCCAAGGCTTGGAGAATCTTTAGGCATTCATCCATCAAGACTTGTCGCAGGTAATGCTTACATCTAAAGCTCATATTTAAAACTGTAGGAAATACGACAGAGTTATAGCTAAGACAATGTGTCGGTTCTTTTATAAACCACCATATCGCTGCTAGTAAATGGATACACACCATTTTTGCAAAATTCTTCAATCCCTTGCTCTACCGAGTGTTGCCAGCATCCTGTTATATCCAGTGCGAGCGTCTTTAATTATGCCAATTTCAAAAGTGGAGTCGTTTAAATCACAATTTCCGAAACCAAGAGATGTGCTGATGAAGTTTGATTCTTATACCCACGCTGCTGCTGTTTCCCAACCTAAACCCCTCCGTATAATTACAGCTTCATCTCCCGTTAAATCCAAAATTGTAGACACTTCATACGTAGGTTCCTCGCCTGTATCTACAATGATGTCTACGAACTTGTCCAAACGGTCAAATAGCTCTACCCGCGATTTAATAGTCTCTGGATCTATGTGAACCAAGCCATTATTTGGTTCATCTGGTGGCACATGTGCGGAAGTTGAAATAATCGGATTGCCCAAGGCTTCCAAAAGAGCCAAACACACAGTATGGTTTGGAACTCTAATTCCAGTAGTTTTCCGCTTCGGACTTTGCACTAATCGCGGTACTAACTTAGTCGCTGGTAGCAGAAACGTGTATGTACCTGGAATTAAGCGCTTCATAATCCGGTAAGCTGTGTCACTTACGAAGGCATAAGTTGCCACATTTGAAAGCGAGGGACATAAAAATGTCAGTGGCTTATCATTTGCTAGCTGCTTAATTTGCCGCACTCGTTCTACCGCTGATTTGACATTCAAATCACAACCGATCGCATAGACTGTATCAGTAGGGTAAAGCATGACAGCGCCACTAGAGAGCGCTGACTTTATTTCTTCTATTCGGCGAATTTGGGGATTGTCCGGATGAACTACGAAAATTTTTGCCATAGCAGGGGGGTGGGGAGATGAGTGAGCAGGGGAAGCAGGGGAAGCAGAGGAGAATAATTAATAACTAATGACTAATGACCAATGACTAATGACTAATAACTATGAATAAAATCGCTTATCTTGAATGTCCGACAGGAATTTCTGGTGATATGTGCCTGGGTGCTTTGGTGAGTTTGGGCACTCCTGTGGAGTATTTAGTTGAAAAACTCAATGGGTTGGGAATTGAACGGGAATATCAGTTAAAAGCAGAACTGGTGCAACGGAATGGGCAGCAGGCGACTAAAGTCCATGTGGATTTGGTAGACCATCATCACCACCACGATCGCGAACACACTCATCATCACGGACGCCATCTGCCAGAAATAGAGCAGATGATTCTCAAAGCGGGATTGCCACCACAGGCAGAAGCTTGGAGTTTGGCGGTATTCCGGCAGCTAGCTGTGGCAGAAGGGGCGGTGCATGGCATTTCTCCTGAAAAAGTTCATTTTCATGAGGTGGGTGCTGTAGATGCGATTGTAGATATTGTGGGTACTTGTTTGGGGTTGGATTGGTTGGGGATTGAAAGCAATGAGTCAGGATTGCCCTTACTATACTGCTCGGCGTTCCCGACTGGTGGCGGCACTGTGAGGGCAGCACACGGTCAAATGGCTGTACCAGTACCAGCAGTATTAAAGCTGTGGGAAATGCGGGGTTGCCCGGTTTATAGCAACGGCATCGAACGAGAACTGGTCACGCCAACGGGTGCCGCGATCGCCACTACTTTAGCTAGAGAATTTGGTTCGCCGCCCCCCATCGCTATCAAGCAGATAGGATTGGGAGCAGGAACCATAAATTTACCCATCTCCAATATTTTACGCCTCTGGCTGGGCGAAAGCGCAATTTTACAATCGGATTTCAACGATTCTGGCGATACTAGCTCAAATCTGGAAACCATATCGGTATTAGAAACCCAAATTGACGATTTAAATCCGCAAGCCATCGGGTATGTGTTTGAGGCTTTGTTTGCGGCTGGTGCGTTGGATGTTTTTACTCAAGCGATCGCGATGAAAAAATCGCGTCCAGGAATTTTGCTGACTGTTATTTGTCATCCAGAAAATTTACTCAGTTGTGAAGCGGTTATTTTTCGTGAAACCACAACTTTAGGTATTCGGCGAACTAATCAGCAACGCGCCATTTTACAACGAGAAATTCAACAGGTGGAAACTGAGTATGGCAAAGTACGCGTTAAAGTTGCATGGAAAGAGCGATCGGCAGAAAAAGTTATTGCTAACGTCCAGCCAGAATATGAAGATTGTGCAGAATTAGCTCGAAAACATAATATTCCCTGGCGAGAAATCCAACGGCTAGCCCTACAGCTTTGGTATTTAGAAAATCAAAACTAACCTCGTTTGACAATTTTTTGAAAAAGGGAATAGGGAGTGGGGAAGTGGGGAGTAGGGTAGAAAACCTTATTTTGAAATTCTTAGGACTTACGCACTCAACCCTGAAACCCCGATCTCCCCTAACCCCCCTTTTTAAGGGGGGTTGGGGATCGCAGCGCGTAAGTTCTAATTCTCGCTCCTGACTTCTGAATTCCGTTAGTACAGAGAGGCGTAGCCCATTCTCGATTCACTAAAATTTTGGAACAGATTCAAATTCAGAAACCCTTGCCAAATATAGATTTCTGAATGCGTGAATTTTGAATTGGTATGACTCCTATTTATCAAATTAAAACTCGTCAAAATTCAAATTGAATTCTGACGAGCAGTGCGTTTATTCTTTGTTGCTAAAGTGGATTTTTGCCACCAGTCTAACGGCTAATTTTAGTCAATGTTTCTGACAGTTCTGTTAGCTGCATTAGCTGCATCTTCAGCTGCATTTTGGGTATTTCCTTTGATATTTTCAATTCCGCGTTGAGTTCCCTTAGCGAAACCTTCGCCTAATTCTTTAGCAGAACTTCCAACATCTTCACCCAGGTTTTTCACTCTTTCGCCCAAAGGAGTACCTTGTTGGTAATTGCGGGCATATTGTTCGCGGGAGTCAATTCCCTTTTGATTGATATTTTTTTCAGCATTTTTTGCTAAGGCATCAGCTTTGTCATTAGCTGCCTTTTCACCTGCTGCTCCTCTGGGATCTACATCGCTGAAGTTATTCATCCCACCAGCGGGTGCAGAGAGAGGATAATCTTTTGTGGGATCGTAGCGTTTGGCATAAGGTGATTGAGGCGATTGTGCGTCAGGCTGTGGTGGTTGTGTTGCTACTCCTGGCGCTGCACAAGCTTGTGTGACAAACAAGAATATTCCTACTAAAAAAGCAGCTAAAACCTTCAACGGACGAACATTTTTCAACCAAGTAGCTAACTGTTTCATACTCTTACTCCTTGTATTTTGTGACTAAGTTAAACTTCAATCAAGATGACATTTGGAATCGATTTCAAATCTCAAGCATTGAGACAAAACAAGAATTCTATCTGCCTCTTGCTGGATTTGTTTTTAATTCTGGTCTAGCGCCTGCTTCATCTGCCTTGTCTTTCAAAAAGCCAGAAGCTTCTTCAACAGTTTCTTTCACAGTTTCAAGGCGTTGTTGAATGCGATTTCCTACGTTGGATTGGTTCTGAATCAAACCACCTGGTTCTGGTTGTTGGAAATTCTCTTTTGTGATAATTGGCAATTCTGCTTCTTTCTCGAGCCGACCTGTTGGTGTTTCAGCACCCGGATAAAGTATTTCTGAATCTCTATTTCCAACACTTGTAGCAATCAAAAGTGAGCTTTGCTCTAGGCTAGCTTGGTTGCGTCCTTGATTTCTAGTGTATTTGTCTCCGCCATTCTTATAAGGATTGTTGGCTCCACCAGCTTGCACAGCAGGATTTTGCGGATTCGCACCTTGAGCGTTTCCTGTACTACAAGCAGTACTAACTATTAACAATAATCCTGCAAGAAAAATTGTTAATATTTGGCGCAGTCGTAGTTTTTTCAAAAAAGCTATTACAGCGTTCACGCAGTCCTCCTTAGCAAAGTATTAATAAGCTGAAGTCTTAGCTGAATCATTGGTATTACTCAGTTAAGTTATTCTGGGTGTTTAATTTGGTTAATTTGTGAGTAACCTCTATTTCAAGATAGGAAGAATAAAACATCTTTTACCTCTAGCGCAGGTCACATTTTTATTAATATAAAAATAACGTTTTTATCTAACTGTAGAGAGATATAAAATAATATAATAGTGTTTGTGTCAAAAAGATTACAATAGGTTTTTTATTACTTTTAAATCTTAAAATATGTAGCTGATATATATAGTAAGATGTGAGGTATTTAGCTGTTTTTACTCTAACCGTTAAATTACTAATTTCATGAAACAATTTTTACGTTGGGTAATTTTAGGCGGAACGCTATTTTTTTTAGGGAAAGCCCTGAAAGATAATTGGATTGAAGTGACTGCTATCCACATTAATGCGGTAGGATGGGGAATTATGGCGATCGCTACAGCCGTCACTTTACTCGCACATACCTGGGCTGGCTGGATTTGGACTTGGGTTTTGCAAGAGTTAAATCAATCGGTTTCATCTTCCCAATTCATCCAAGTTTACTTAAAAACTAATATTGCTAAGTATTTGCCAGGTAACATCTGGCATTACTACGGACGAATTCTCGCTGCTAAAAATGCCAATGTTTCCGCTGGTGCAGCCACCTTAAGCGTTTTGCTAGAACCGTTACTGATGGCAACGGCTGCTTTAATTTTGATTATTCTCTTCAGTAGTCAATTTGCGGCAAAGAATAGCACTCTGGTTATACAAATCTTACAATTTGTGAGTTTAGCTGTAGTTCTGTGTGCAGTTCATCCCCGATTTTTGAACCCAGCCATTCGCTTTTTATACAAACTCAAAGCAAAAAAATCCGGCCCTAATACTCAGCCAAGTGTCGTTTTAACTATTAAACGCTATCCCCTACGACCTTTATTAGGGGAATTGGGCTTTTTAGGTTTGCGTAGCGTCGGATTTATTTTAACTGTATTTGCACTAAATTCTGGGAGCTGGAGCCAAATTCCTTTATTACTAGGGGCTTTTAGTTGCGCTTGGTTGTTGGGATTAGTGATTCCGGGTGCGCCTGGGGGGTTAGGTGTGTTTGAAGCGACTGCTTACGAACTTTTACGACACCAGTTTCCAGCAGCGTTAATATTTAGTGCGATCGCTTTATATCGCCTCGTTAGCATTCTAGCTGAAACTGCCGGTGCTGCCTTAGCTTGGTTACACGAACGCCTTACCAACTCATAATTCAATTTTGAATTCTAACGCTTTTATTTTTTCTTGTTAATCAGGTAAAAACTCTTCATCTAAACATTCATCCGCAGTAAAGGGAGACTCTACGGGAAAAGTATTAAGTGATAAACCAGTTTCATCACTGGCTTGCTTTCTTGCATCTTGATAACACTCTGGTATAACTTCTTGGAAATATGGTTTTAAGCTTGGACTATCCTTAAAAGTTTTTCTTAACCTGCGACGATGTTCTCTAATAGTTACTTTCCAGCTATTAGAGCGTTTTTCTGGCTGATATTTATATTTCAGTATATGCATTAATAGAACAACTAAATTACTCTCAAGTGCGTGTTTTTCACTTCTCCCCATGCATTCAATCTCTTCAATGAGATTTTCTAAATCAACTTCAGAAAATCTACCTTCTTTTAATTGTTTAGCTGTTGTCTCTATCCACAAATAAAAATCTTGCTCGTAAAGATGAGAGTTTGTAAATACTGTTGGTTGAGGCGCTGTCATTTGATTTTCCAACCTCCCAAAATCCAACCATTATGCTTGATTGATTTAGCTTTTGCTATGCCCGTAATGTATCTAAATACATTGTTTTTGAGCTTTTGCAAATAGCAGGGCAAATGTATGATAACAAAATCTGCTAGTTGCAAAGTTTGTTAGTGCGATCGCTTCGTATTATCAGCGACGTTAATTATGTCAAAAATAAACAAAATGCAATTAATTTATCGCTAAGATAACTAAGTTCGACTCAATGACAACAAAATTTCACTGATGACAAAAATTAGTCAGTGTAGAACAAGCGATAAATTTAAATTTAATGGGGGTGGAGGGACTTGAACCCACACGACCTTTTACGGTCAACGGATTTTCATTCTCCCGCAGTTTTCACTGCTACTTGATGGCAAAAGCCACTTCAAGTTTTAAGAATTGGACTCTCCCTTTACCCTCGACTTTACGTTAGGGTAGCTCCCGTCGGGTCTCTGCACCTTCCGATTAGTTTTGAGTTATGAGTTTTTAATTTACTCAACACTCAGCACTTTTTTCGGCTTGGCTCAGGATTGCCATGTCTGTTACCAGATTTAGGTTTCCCTGAGTTTGAGAGCTTACACTTGAGGGATTTCTCCTTCAAGGCTCAGTTATCTAAGTCCGTAGCGTCTACCATTCCGCCACACCCCCGCAGGTGTTTGGTAACTATTTATTTTGTAGAGGCAGCAAATACTCCCTCATCTATTCCAGCACCAAATGTGTCTTTTGTCCAACTAGATTGAAAATATTTTTTCAAATTGGAAGTTTTTTATTTTTTCTAACCAATTTGGACGAACATTTTCTAGCTTGTTTGGCAATAACATTTATGTGCCACTGGGTTAAACATCATAGCATCATCTCCCCAAGATATGTCAATTCTCCTAGCAACTTTTTTTTAAACCTTTTATTTACCCTTCCCCTTTTCCCTTTCCCCCTTCCGTCTCCTCTGTGTTTCTTCAACTCTACTTCCCTGAGTCCGACTCTTCAGCCTATGATGAGAAAATAGATGCTTAGACAAAGAAGTTATGATTGTCGCCCTGCTGTATCTGATTTTGGCTGGAGCTTACCTTCTAGTAATTCCCATCGCTGTTTTGCTCTACCTAAAGCAGCGTTGGTATGTGGCTAGCTCCATCGAGCGCGTGTTTATGTACTTTTTGGTGTTCTTCTTCTTTCCGGGTTTGTTGGTTTTATCACCATTTGCAAATTTTCGACCCCGGCCGCGACAAATTGAAGTTTAACGAAATTGGTAGGTCATAACTCTCATGCGACGGATTGACGCTATTGGAATTGGCTTAGGCATTTTTATTGCCGGCGGCCTGGCGTATGTAGGATTACAGCTATTCGGCTTCGATAATCAGCAAGCTGGTATATGGAGCCAACTCTTACTAGTGGCTGGGTTACTTGGCTGGTTAGCTACCTATTTTTTCCGTGCGGTGGGGCAAAAAATGACCTACCACCAACAGCGGGAACAGTACGAGCAAGAATTTCTGCAACAGCGCTTGGAAGAACTAACTCCCGAAGAACTAGCACGAATTCAAGCCGAGATAGAACAAGAAGAGCAGTCTCAGGTGTAAACTGATCGTTGGTCATTAGTCATTAGTCATTAGTCCTTTGTCATTAGTCCTTGGTTAAATGATGAGTTTTAACTAATGACCAATGCCCAAAGGCCAACGACCAATGACCAATAACCAATGACCAATGACCAATGACTAATGACTAAAAACCAATGACTGCAATTTCTGAGTGCTTTGAAACCCTGAAGCACAATCGTGAGTGTGCTTTGATTCCATTTATTACTGCTGGTGACCCAAATTTAGAAACAACAGCAGCAGCGTTGCAAGTTCTCGATCGCAGTGGAGCAGATATCATTGAACTGGGTGTACCATACTCCGATCCTCTGGCCGATGGGCCGGTAATTCAAGCAGCAGCTACCCGCGCTTTGCAAAGGGGAACGAAATTTGAGCAAGTGCTGGAGATGGTGCAAGCAACTACTCCTAAATTGCGATCGCCTATTGTCTTATTTACCTACTACAATCCCATTTTGCACCGTGGGATTGAAAAATTTCTCCAACAAGTTGCTGCGGCTGGGGTAGCAGGATTAGTAGTACCCGACTTACCTTTAGAAGAGGCCGCGGGGTTACTCGAACCAGCTGGGAAAATGGGAATTGATATAACTTTGTTAGTGGCTCCCACCAGTTCTACCGAACGGATAAAAGCCATTGCTCGTTCTTCACAAGGATTTATTTATTTAGTCAGTGTCACAGGCGTGACCGGAATGCGATCGCAAGTGCAAACGCGAGTCTCAGATTTACTCAAAGAAATACGTAGTGTTACTGATAAACCCGTAGGTGTGGGCTTTGGAATCTCCGAACCAGCCCATGCGCTTCAGATAAAGGAATGGGGAGCAGATG
This sequence comes from Nostoc sp. DedSLP01, assembly GCA_034530875.2. GTDB lineage: Bacteria > Cyanobacteriota > Cyanobacteriia > Cyanobacteriales > Nostocaceae > Nostoc. Next base: position 102,122 of record JAVRCJ020000024.1, on the reverse strand, counting down.
CAGCAATTGTCGGTAGTGCTTTTGTGAAGCGGTTGGCAGAAGGTACGCCAGAACAGGGACTAAATGCGATCGCTGAATTTTGTCAAAGTCTCAAAGCAGCCATCAAGACCCCTTAACAATTCAAAATTCAAGTTGCGCTTTCAGCGCACCAAAGCTGCGACTCAAAATTCACGCATTAAGGGGTCTTAAACCCTTAAATGTAGGATAGCAGCACAAATACTCATATTGATTAGAGCAGAAAAGTAGATTAAAAAAGTGTAACAGCGTAGTTTTTTTATCCTGAATTTAGTAGACAATTTGACTGTTCTGGTCTTGAATATTAACATCAGATATCAGAATGTAAAAAAACTACCTGATACAGTTGCTTATAGTCTGAGTATTATGTGAAGCAGTCAAAGAAATATGAGTGTGAGAGTGAGTAAGTTACAAATAGATATAGTTACTTCAACAGTTGAGGGGCAAAGGCGATGAGTGAGAGTATGGCATTTATCGGTGGGGTCGCTGTCGCTGGATTAGCGGCTCTGGTATTGCTCAAAGGGACAAATACCCCCCTACAACCTAACTTTGCTGTTGGTCAGCAAATGCCGACTACTGTAGTACAGCCCCAGGTTATGCCCCCACAGGTGCAATATCCTCCTGGATATTACGGCCAAGCACAACCAGTTTATCCTAATACACAACCAACACCTCCAAATTCTGACCAGCGTCTAGAAATAGAAAAGCTGAATATGCAGATGGAGAGTTTAAGAAAAGACAACGAACAGCTGAAGTTGCTCAAGCAACAACTTGAAGGTCAAGTCCAGAATTACAATGCTCAACAACAGTTGCTATTGAATAACCAACAAAAAGCAGCTGCATTACAGCCACAAAGTCCTTGGTGGTCTTCACCAATGCTTTGGGCGGTGGGAGGCGCAGCTTTGACTATTGGCGGTGGTGTTGTCGTTGCTGGAGTATTAGCTTTGTTCTCGCCACGCCAGCGTCCCACCCGCACCGTACAAGTGATTCACCCTTACCAAGGCCCCACACCGCCTTTGGTTCCGGTACGTCGTGCTGAATTTCTGCCTGCTTCTCGCTTAGAAGCAAGACGAGTTGAAGCCCCAGAATACGACGAAATGCAGTGATAGGAAATCAGAATTTATGGTTGACTGTTGGCTGTTGACAGTCAATTAAAAAATAAAAAGTAAATGTCAAAACTCCCCCAGTTCTAGCTTTGCTAAGAGGTGGGGGAGTTTGTCATTAAATAAACAATTAGAAGAAATTAATATCATTGACCAAGACCAAGCCCCATCTTTTAAAACGATTGCGTTGGTCGCGCAACAAGCCCTGAAGGGCGTCCTCTCCTTCCATACACCCTACCCGTGACACCTCTACCCTTGTTTTTGACTAAAGCGTGATATGAACGCTGCCCTGCAACCCCAGTTCAAAATTTTCACCCCAAGTCAATCATCAACGGCAGTATATACCGAAGTAACTGACGGTGAGAAGATTTTTAAATATAACTAGATCTATTTATTTAATATTAGGGTGTGTGAGTGAGCCAGCTATCCGATGAGGAGATTTACCAGTCAGTTGGTAAAATAGTTGCAAATTTTGAACTGTATAAATGTGACGAATGCGCTAGTGCTGTGATGCAGTGGTTAAGAGAAAATGGGATATCCGGAAGGATTATTAAAATTCAAACGCGTAATGGTGAGGATTATATAATTAGTACACGTCTAGAAAGGCTCTTAATAAACGATTAAATTACACTCAACGGAATTCATTATGGTGTGGAGGTTAAAGAAAGAGTATTTGATAATCTATCAACTGAGGGATTGACTCTTAGTGATTGGCTGAATGATTTTGATTGCCCCAGCGGAGAATTTTTGGTTGACTATTTGGATGAGATTTAAAACTAAATAATTAGATAAATTTTGTCAGCTAGGCTTGAAGAAAAAATGAGTAAACTATTTGAGATTTTGTCAAAAATTCAAACGAAGCCAGGAATCTATATAGGACGTGCTTCCGTTAGCGATTTATTTCATTTTATAGTGGGTTTTAAAACGGCTTTGAGAGAATTAGGGATAGAAGCAACGGCAGAAGAAATGGATTTTTATCGGGAGTTTCAGCCTTGGGTACAAAAAAAATATCATGTATCAACTTCTAATTCTTGGGCTAAGATAATTATGCTCCATTGTGGAACCGAACAAGAAGGTTTTAATGCCTTCTACAGGTTGTTGTCTGAATTTCAAAATAGGAAGAAAAGGCTAGAAGCGGATGAGTTAGGTGAAATAGCTTCTGAGGAAAATACACAGATTCCAGCTTGATTGTGATGTCTCATCCTCAACTCGTTCATGGCAAGGTTGGGTTTGATTCGATTTGCGAAATTTGACCTGACTATTCAAATAATACTTTATATGCGAATTTAGTAGCAGAAATCCCAATACCCGCGATCGCTCTGATGCAAAAATTACTAGCGATCGCTTCTAAAATAGAAGAATGTTATCAGCTCCCACTCAACAATTACTACGGCTTTCTCAAGGACAACTTAACTTACTAGAAGCTTGTCCGCGTAAATTTCAACATACTTATCTAGAACAACTCAATTCACCCGCGAACCCCGAACACGAGGAACGGCAAACTTTAGGTAGCCGCTTTCACCTGCTAATGCAGCAGCGAGAAATGGGTTTGCCAATTGATAATTTCCTAGAAGCAGATCCTCAACTGCAAAGCTGGATGGCGGGTTTTGCTGATGCAGCACCAGAAATATTAAAGCCTGCAACTGACAATCAAACTTTTCGTGAAAGCGAACACTACCGGACTCTGCAAGTTCAGGACTATTTGTTGACGGTTGTCTATGATTTATTGATTGCAGATAACCAACAAGCACAAATTCTCGACTGGAAAACTTATCCGAAACCACCCCATAAACGCAAGTTAGAATCTAACTGGCAAACACGGCTTTATTTGTATGTTTTGGCTGAAACTAGTACATATTCGCCAGAAAATATTTCTATGACTTACTGGTTTGTCCAATCTGAAGGCAAACCGCAAAATATTAAATTTAATTACAATACTGCTCAACATACAAAAACAGCAAAAAAACTTAATCAACTGTTAAATCAATTAACTAATTGGTTGGAAGACTACCAAAATTACAACAAGCAGTTTCCGCAAGTAGCGGAAGATAGTAAAACTTGCGATTATTGTCAGTTTGCTAAAAGGTGCGATCGCACGCAAGTTAAAGAAGAAGAAGTGACAGATTCAATGCTAAATATTGACAACATTCAAGAAGTATCGCTTTGATTTTTTATTTTGAAATCATTGAAATATAAGTAAATTACAAATTATAAATTTATGTCAAACTTTGATGAAACTGAAGCGATTTATGTACGGGAATTAGGAATAGATGACATTGCTCCTGTTTACCACTTGGGAGAAGAATTATTTACCAGCGATTTATATCCTTATTTATACCGCACGTGGGACGAATGGGAAGTAATTGGACTTTACAATACAGATCCAGAATATTGCCTGGTGGCTGAAAGAGAGGGAGAAGTAGCAGGCTTTGTTTTGGGAACAATTATTACTAAAGCATCTTGGACTTACGGTTACATTTTATGGCTGGGAGTAAGTCCCAAATTCCAGCGTCGGGGAGTTGCAGACAAGCTAGTTGATAAAGTCGTCGCCAGGATGATTGAAGATGGGGCGCGGTTCATGCTAGTCGATACTGACCCTACCAATACTTCAGCATTAAAGTTTTTTAATCGTAAAGGATTTGGCAATATTCGCCAGCATATTTTCTTATCAATGAATTTAAGCAAACACGAATATTATGGCAGATTAATTGATTACGAACATCAAAAAGCCGAAAGAGCAGGTTACAGGCGATCGCGTCCAGCAATTCGCGCCCGTAAGCCCGATAGTGCTGCTAATGAAATATTAATTAATCCCCTAGTGAGCGAATCTCAAATCACCGAAGACTAATCGCCAATTTAATAAAATAGAGACGCGATGAATTGCGTCTGCACAAGAGTTAAGAGTTATGAATTAAAACTATCTTGAATCTTATTAATATTACTTTCTGAAAATAAAAACAGGCTGAACAAATTGGTAAACAATAAGGTAGTATCTGGGTAATCTGAAGTTTTTGGGAAACAAAGGCAAATTTATGTTCCAAGAAATTATTGCTCAGATTGATTATTCTTCTTCATTTCCATATTTAGCGACAGTCTTAGGTGTTAGTAGTGTAGCGGGAACACTTGGTTGGCGCTGGTGGAAACAAAAGAATACATACAAATCGCTACAATTACTCCCTTCTCCTCCCAAACACTGGCTGTTAGGAAATCTTCCGCAAATATTAGCAGCAGTGAAACAGAAGAAATTATTCCTACAATTTTTTGATTGGAGTAAAGAGCTAGGCCCAATGTATGTTATCTGGAATGGCAGTTCTCCAATTGTCGTTTTAAGTAAGCCAAAAGTTATCGAAGATACCATTGTCAATGGGATGAGAGATGGTAGCTTAATTAGATCTGAGCGCTTGCGTAAGGCTTGGAACGATATCAGTGGTTCCATTCTGTTAGGAGAAACCGGGACTGAGTGGCAGTGGCGACGCAGAGCTTGGAACCCAGAATTCAGTTCTAGCGGTCTCTCCAAATATGTTGAAATTATTAGCCAAGCTTGCGAACAAGTAATTGAGACACTTAAAGAAACTGCACCGCCAAAAGAAGTTGAGGTGGATCCTCTGTTTGTAGAACTAACAATGAGGGTGATTTGCTCTTTAGTACTAGGCATTCCTGTGGATAGAAAGAGTACTAGTCCTGAAGGGCCACCCCTGGAAGTTTCCAAGGTGTACGAAGCGATGTCTATTGTAGGCTATCGGTTCCTACGACAAGCTACTGGTGAGAAGATATGGATGAAATATTTGCCAACTAAGAATTCACGAGATTATTGGGCAGCAAGGCGATATTTAGAGGAATTTCTGACTCCTCGTGTAGACTTAGCTTTACAGATGAGAGAACAAAACCGGAGTGATTTACCACAAGTCAGTCCTTTGTTTCAAGAATCAATCTTAGTCAAAATCGCTGCCAAAGAACCAAAATACAATCGCGAAACATTAATAGCAGAATCTGTTGAGCTTTTAATAGCTGGTACTGACACAACAGCCCATACTTTATCCTTTACAGTAGGAGAGTTGAGCTTAAATCAAAGGGTTTTTCAGCAAGCACGGGACATTGTTGACCAAGTTTGGCAAAGCAAAGGCTGTATTAATACAGAAAGCTTTAAAGAATTAGCTTATATCAGTGCAATTATCAAGGAAACGTTGCGCCTTTATTCAGTCGCCTCAGGCTCGACTTCATTGGAGACTCAACGCGACATTGTAATTGAGGGTAAAGTGATTCCTCGCGGTACAAGAGTATCCTGGTCAATGCTTGCTGCTGGAAGAGATTCAGAAGTCTATGCTAATCCAGAGGTATTTCTACCAGAACGTTGGTTAGACAAGAATAAGGAAAATAGTTCGCTGCCAATGATAGACTTTGGCTCAGGGCCTCATCGTTGCTTAGGAGAGCATTTATCAATGCTGGAAGGAACTCTGATGCTGGCATTATTACTCCGCTACTTCGACTGGGAGTTAGTCAACGGTCGTTCTTCTCTGGAACAATTACAGCAAAACCTGTTAATTTATCCGTCCGATAAAATGCCAGTGCGCTTTCGGTTGAGAAATTGGGAGTAAAGCTTTCAGAATTTTGCACTATTATTATTCTCTGGATTCTTTGTATTTCTATAGCAATCCTAAGTCATTTGTCAAACAATCTATTGGCTATTGCCTGCCTCCAGGACTAATTGAACAACTCATACCAATTCAATTAATGATTGCAACATATCCTTGGTTAAAGACGCGATAAATCGCGTCTCTACAAATGGTGTATCTATCGCATTGTTTTTTCAAATTGGTATCATTTAGGAATGCTATAGAAATACACAGATAAAATACGTTCAAAAACCACAAATTCAGAAACTTTAAGACTTTATTTATTACTTTACTAACTTTCTTTTTATGGCAGCACAACAGTGGACTCTAGCAACAACAGAACAACCACCAGAGTGGTTTATTCAAGCGGTGAAACAGCATACACCTGCATCAAATGGACTGTATACAGCGCAATTGTTGTGGCAACGGGGAATTAAAGAAAAATCACAATTATCAGCTTTTATTAACTATAAAGACTATCAAGCAGCAAGTCCCTTTGAGTTTGGACAAGAAATGCATCTGGCGATCGCCCGCTTACAAAAAGCGCGTAAAGCTGGAGAAAAAGTTGCTATTTGGGGAGATTTTGATGCTGATGGGATTACCTCCACTGCCGTACTTTGGGATGGATTGGGAGAGTTTTTTATCCAAAATATCGAGTTAAGTTATTACATTCCCAATCGTTTAAAAGAATCTCACGGACTGAATAATCAAGGAATTGAGAATTTAGCAAAACAAGGTTGTAAATTAATAGTCACTTGCGATACGGGTAGCACAAATATTAATGAAATTATTTATGCCAAAGAATTAGGTATCGATGTCATAGTTACCGACCACCATACATTACCTGAAGAACGCCCACCAGTAACAGCAATTATTAATCCCCGATATCTGCCAAAAGAACATCAGCTATTTCATCTTTCTGGGGTGGCGGTAGCTTATAAGTTGGTAGAAGCACTTTATCAAAGTTTGCCTGATATTCCCCAACATCCATTACAGGATTTATTAGATTTAGTGGCAGTAGGATTAATTGCCGACTTAGTGCAGCTGAGTGGAGATTGTCGCTATTTGGCACAGTTGGGAATTCAACGACTGCAAGCAGATTTTCAACAGCCACCTACAGCACGACGGCGACCGGGAGTAGGGCGATTATTAGAATTGTGCCAGAAAAGTGGCGATCGCCCCACAGATATTTCCTTCGGTTTGGGGCCTAGAATCAACGCTGTTAGCCGCATCCAAGGCGACGCTAGTTTCTGCGTCGAATTATTAACTAGCCGCAATGCCAAACGTTGTAACGAATTAGCCGAAGTTACAGAACTCGCAAACAGCCGCCGCAAATCCTTGCAAAAAGATGTACAAGCCCAAGTCGCACAAAAACTGACTCAATTAGATTTATCAACCACCAGCGTCATTGTCCTTGAAGATCCCCAATGGCCTGCTGGTGTGTTGGGCTTAGTCGCCGGACAAGTAGCACAAGAAACAGGACGCCCGACGATTTTGTTAAGTACAGAGGGGAGTGGGGAAGATTCTACCCCTACTCCCTACTCCCTACTCCCTAATCCCCAATCACTAGCCCGTGGTTCCGCCCGTTCTGTGAATTCGGTCGATTTGTATCAGCTGGTAAAAGACCAAGCACATCTTTTGCACCGCTTTGGCGGACATCCTTTTGCTGCGGGTTTGAGTTTGCCGATTGAGAATATTCCTTTATTTACAGCAGCAATTAATCAGCAGTTACGGCAATCTTTGGGCGGTACGACTCTCACGCCAACGGTACAAGCAGACATAGTGGTAAAAGTTGCAGACTTGGGGAAAGAGTTATTTTTAGAACTGAAATTATTAGAACCTTGTGGAATGGGTAATCCCGTGCCAAAATTGCTAATTCAAAACTGCTGGTTTGAAAATAGTTGGCATCGCAATCAGCAGGATTGGCAAGGAAAAAAGGTACAGTACATTAAAACTGAGTTTGACATTCGGGATGATTCAACTAGAAGTCCATTTCCCGGTATCTGGTGGGGACACTACAAAGATGAATTGCCTGTCGGAAGGTGTGATTGTATCGCAGAACTTGACTACAATACCTTCAAAAAACGCTATGAAATTAGATTAATTGCGGTGCGTCCCAGCGAACACTCAGTACGCACAAGTGGGCATTTACCACTCATCCTCGACTGGCGCAACCTCCCTACTCCCTACTCCCCACTCCCCACTCCTCCACTGCTGCTTGAAGATTGTCCGACAAACTGGGATGATTTACGTGCATGGTTGCGGCGATGTTTAAATAGTACCGTTGATAACCAAAAACAACTAGCGATCGCTTGGTCTAAACCCAACCACCAACCACCAAAACAAATTTGGCAGACCTTAGTTGGTGTTGCCAAATATCTCAGTCGTACAAATCAACCAGTCACTCGCGTTAAACTTTTAGATAAACTGGGGATAAGCGATCGCACCTTATTTCTAGGAATCAAAGCTTTAAAATATTACGGATTCACAGTTACAAGAGAAGACCGCAATTTGCAAATCACCTGGAATCCTAATAATGTCTTTGAAACTAAGGGTGATGCGGCTGTGAGAGAATTTTTAGCTGCTGTCAGCGAAGAACAATTTCAGCAAAATTATTTTGCAGAAGTGCCTTTATCTACCATTGCTGCCATGATTAATAGCCAGTGATGTGGCAATTATTTATCAGCTTAGGATTGTTTCGGGTGCAATGGAGCGATCGCTTGCGCCAATTATCTACTGCATTAAAAAAGTAGCATAATGACTAATGCCCTATGCCCCATATTATGAGTTAAATCCAAGACTTGAACCACATCCGTATATGATAACCTTCAGCGGAGAGGGGTAAACCCAAATAAATCGGCATCCAGAAAATAAAGGCAGCTAAGATGATAAAAGTGATGGTGACGCCTACCGCGCGCAGTTGTTGATAATAACTGCGAAGACACTGATCTGTAAACCAAGCGATCGCTATAAATACAAATACCACTGCACACATATAATGGTAGATAAAAACACACCTTGTAACTTTTACCCAAGGTAATAAATTAGCGGCATAATTTATAACTAAATACAAGGCAATCCAAGTATCAACGCTAAGAGTTGTAGGGGGAGAAAAGTGCTTTTCTTTTAACCAAGTAATTCCAACCTGCAACACCAGCATTCCTACTAAAAATAAAATCGCAGCAACACCAAACCACCACAGAAATGGATTGCCCATTGCATGGACATCATAAATAATTTGTCCAGGGCCAGCAGGTAAAGGCGGCCCCATAACAGGTAGCGGTTCGTTAATATTTGCAGCCGTTTGATAATAATATGCCATTGGTCGAGTCATCAAAGGCCATTTGTCCCAGGCAGCACAATAAGGATGTACGTTCGAACTATTACCACCCATGTGTAAATGAAATTTCAAAATTTGCTGATGTACTGCAATAAATCCATAAGTTTTATCTAGCTGAAGGTGAGGAATCCAGATGATGCTATAAATAAAAGCCGGAATTATTCCTAGATAAAATAACATCTGGAAAACATTTAATTGAGTCAGTTTTTGTAATGGTGTCTGAGATTGTGAGATGGGGAGATAGGGAGGTGGGGAGATGGGGAAATGGGGGGATGGGAGAGAGTAACTCATAACTCCTACTTCCTGCCGTAGACGTCTGCTCTCCTGCTCGTCTGTTTCCCTCAAAGAAGAGGATATAGAAATAAATTTGGAATTAGAAAAAGAATATATTCCTTGAATTATCCAGGCCGTTATCCAAATGAGATAAGCACCGAAAAGAAACCATAAACCATTCCATTTAGTACCGACTGAAGCACCAAAATTAATGCCAGCTAGAACTAACCAAAATGAGCGTCGTTGGTTTTGATTATCCAATGCTAATAATAAAAACCAGTGCCCTAATAAACCAAAAATGATGATATAAATATTACTTAAGGCATAGCGAGATTCAACGAGAAATAGACCATCACAAGCAGTGAAAAAACCTGCAAGCAAAGCGAAGCTACGACGATAGCTGATTTGATAAGCGATCGCGCTTACAACTACAGGAATAAATGAGCCAGTCAGGGCATTGAACCACCGATAAGTCCAAGGCGATCGCATTGAACCTGTTAGCCCATTTACCGTATCGTGCCAAAAAGGAATGTGACTGCCAATCCAAATGCCGATACCAATCATATATTGACTTAGCGGCGGATGAGCATTAAAAAATGGCGTATGCGTCAGATAATTATTACCAAATTTGGCAAAATAAACTTCATCAAATACCAGGGTGTTGAATCGTTCTAGTCCCCAAAACCGTAAGGCAAGTGACATCAGAAATACACCCGCAATTCCAATTCGGAACCATTTTTTAGTCATTAGTCATTAGTTATTAATCATTAGTCATTGGTCATTAGTCATTAGTCATTTTCCCATCTCCCCATCTCCCTATTCCCTACCTCCCGGTGCATTTTGTTCAAATAAGAGCAATTCAATACCGTAATACTTTTTTGTCCGTCCTATTGGTTTCATACCCAGTCTTTGCGTCACCCGGATTGAAGCATGATTTTCTGGCTTCACTACTGCATAAATTATTGGCAAATTCAAGACATTAAATCCGTAGTTGAGCATAGCTCGTCCGGCTTCGGTTGCATATCCTTTACCCCAAGATGCTCGTCGTAAGTGCCAGCCTACTTCATAATCTTGAGTAGCTAGGCCGTCTTTGTCTGGCAATTGTTTGAGAAGAATAGTTCCCACAATTGTTGTAGTTTCCTTTTCGATAATTGCCCAGGAGCCGCTACCATTATTGCGTCGTTGCCATCGCTCCACATTATCCATTAAGCGCTGACGCTGTGACTCAATGCTTGTCACGCGAGAACCGTTACCCAGAAAATATGTAACCTCCGAGTCACTATAAATAGCAAACGCTTGTTCGGCATCGCGTTCGGGTATCCAACTGCGAATTATTAAGCGATCGGTTTCCAACAGGTTTGTCATTTTCGCTTTGACTAAACAAATTGACTATTTTGCAAGATATTAAGAGGATGTTTTAAAAGTGGTGACTAAGGTAACCAAAACTGTAGATGCCTCTTCTTTTTATCCTGAAAAAGGAAAATTTAAGAAGTTTATTTCTCCCTTTATAAGGCTTATTTGGGGAAATATTGATACAACGGTGAAGTTTACAAACACCCTCTAAGATAGTTATGGTTGAGCAGTCAAAAGCAATAAGCCAATTACACAAGCATAATACATAATTGCTGGTCATTGAATTGGTTATGCAACAGCAAATTCGGAATCTTTCCTGAGTTCCTCAGACCGAAATCCTAATACAATCCGATCCTTTGGTATACCTGCACTGAGAAATTCTGTTGCAATACCCTCTTCAGTACCATCACGTTGAATCCAAATTTTATCATCAATAATATCAACGTGAATCAGACAACCATGCACGCGGCGAGTGATATCAGGAGACAAATCGTATGCTGGTTCTCTTCCCAAAATCATTAACAGATAGCGGTCTTGTTCCCTGTCGAAAACTGTTTCAAATCGAATATTGCCAGTACTGAACGGAATTTTTGTATGTTCAATGAGAATATTCCGAATTAAGTGCCTGTATTGCTCCAAGGTATCCATCTGAAAATAACCTCTTGTTCTAGCTGAAATACAACGACATTAACTTTGTAATCTTCTACCAAAAGTTTAGCAATTGGTTCCTCAAAGATATCAGCGTACACTTCGTCACGAACGGCAAGATAGAGGACGCGATCGGGATTGGTTCTAATCATCACAGAACGGTATGCAAGATATTGCCCTAGTGCCTGCTCAAGATCGGTCATGTCGGATACAGTGCGAAATGTCTTAATCTCAGCAGCTATCCGGTGTCCTTCCTTTTCAGCAGCAATTACTTTTTCTACACCCAGGTCAACATACATATCCTTTTTTCCCCACTTCAGATGAAAAGGATCGTCGGTAATCGTCCAGCCATCTTTGATGAGGGCATTTTTGACGTTCTCATGATAGCGTTTACTAACTGGCATACATTACTCCAATTAGGAATTACAAATTAGTATCTTCAACTTTTGCCACTTCTAACATTGTCTTTAACACCGAATCTGGATTTAAACTAATAGAATCAATTCCCTGTTCGACTAAAAACTGGGCAAATTCTGGGTAATCGCTTGGTGCTTGTCCGCAAATGCCGATTTTGCGATCGCATTTTTTCGCAGTTTCTATAGCCATTTTGACCATTCGCTTCACACCCTCACTCCGTTCGTCAAACAACCGCGCTACCAAAGCCGAATCTCTATCTAACCCCAATGTCAGCTGAGTTAGGTCGTTGGAACCAATAGAAAAACCATCAAATACCTCAGCAAACTCTTCAGCCATAATCACATTGCTGGGCAATTCGCACATCACATAAACTTGCAAGTCATTAACGCCTTGCTTTAAACCATTTTTTGCCATTTCTGCTAACACTAACCGTCCTTCGTCGGGAGTGCGACAAAAAGGAATCATTGGAATAACATTAGTCAAACCCATGTCATCCCGCACCCGCTTCAGGGCTTGACATTCTAAGGCAAAAGCTTTTCTGTAACCTTCATCATAGTAACGCGCTGCCCCCCGCCAACCGAGCATGGGGTTTTCTTCATCTGGTTCAAATTGTTGACCGCCCAATAGATTTGCGTATTCGTTACTCTTAAAATCTGACATTCGCACAATTACTGGTTTGGGATAAAATGCTGCGGCAATTCTACCGACACCTTGAGCTAATTTATCTACAAAATATTGAGGTTTATCCTCATAAAGTGCAGTCAGTTTCGCAATTTTATCTTTGACAAATTCATCTTCTAATGCATCATATTGAATCAATGCCATTGGATGAACTTGAATTTGGTTAGCAATAATAAATTCTGTCCGCGCTAAACCGACTCCATCGTTGGGAATTGCCGATAAACTTAACGCTTCTTGGGGATTACCCACATTCATTAAAATTTGCGTGCGAGTGCGGGGTAAGTTTTCTAGGGCGACTTCTTTAACTTCAAAAGGTAATAAACCTGGGTAAACTTTTCCTTCTTCACCTTCCGCACAAGAAATTGTGATTTCTTGCCCATTTTTTAAGACATCTGTAGCATTGCCACAGCCAACGATCGCAGGTACACCCAATTCTCGCGCAATAATCGCTGCATGACAGGTTCGACCACCAGAATTAGTCACAATTGCACTGGCACGTTTCATAATTGGTTCCCAATCTGGGTCAGTTCTTTCTGTTACTAAAACTTCCCCTGGTTGAAACTGTTCGAGTTTTTGTACATCTAAAATTAAACGTACTTTTCCTTGACTAATTGCTTCTCCAACTGCGCGCCCGGTAACAAGAGGCTGTGGAGAGTGGAAAGATTTTTCCCCATTCCCTATTCCCGATTCCCTATTCCCTAATAACCGATAAGTCCGCAGCACATTTCCTTTCTTTTGCGATTGCACTGTTTCAGGACGCGCTTGGACGATAAAAAGTTCGTTAGTTATTCCATCTTTTGCCCATTCGATATCCATTGGCGTGTAAATACCGTGGGTTTTGGAATAATGGTCTTCAATTAAACATGCCCAATTTGCTAATTCTAAAATCTCTGCATCGCTGAGGGCAAATTTACCTCTTTCTCGGAAAGGAACAGAGACATTTTTAGTAAATTTTGAGCCATCGTCATAAACCATTTTTAATTCTTTGCTGCCCAATTTTTTATCGATGATTGGGCGAAAACCTGCTTTTAAAGTCGGTTTAAAAACATAATATTCATCTGGATTTACTGACCCTTGGACGACGTTTTCACCTAAACCGTAGGCGGCTGTAATTAGCGCTGCATCTTTAAAGCCGGTTTCTGTGTCAATGGAGAACATCACACCAGAGGTTGCTAAATCAGAACGCACCATTTTTTGTACGCCAACGGCGAGGGCGATGCTAAAGTCATCGAATCCTTTTGTATGGCGATAGGAAATGGCGCGGTCAGTAAATATGGAAGCAAAGCATTTATGACAAGCTGCTAAAACTCCTTCGACACCGACGACGTTAAGGTAAGTTTCCTGTTGCCCGGCAAAACTGGCATCGGGGAGGTCTTCAGCGGTGGCACTAGAACGGACGGCGACATCTGTATCTGCATTGTAGCGATCGCAAAGACTTTCATAAGCTGCGGCGATCGCTCTTCGCAATTCTACAGGAAATGGCGTGTGGATTAATAGCGATCGCGCTTTTTTGCCTCGTTCGCGTAAATTTTTCACATCCTCAACATCCAAGTCAGCAAATAATTCCCGTAGCTTTGCTTCTAACCCGGCTGATTCGATGAAATAACGATAAGCATAAGCAGTGGTAGCAAATCCTGTCGGAACGTTAATACCTTTGGGTGTTAGTTGTTGAATCATTTCACCTAGTGATGCATTTTTCCCACCAACTAAGGGAATATCACTAATACCAACTTCATCAAACCAGAGGATAAGCGATCGCTCTTTGGAAGATTGAGATAAAGTGCTTGTAGATACTATAGCCATGTGTATTACCTCTTGATTTTATGTATTAAAAGTTCCTAATTATTACTACCTAATTTTCAGCCGAAAATAAATATTACAGGCTTTTAGCTTGATCCCGCTGAAGTTTATTAAGAAACATAACGCCAACAGTGTTTACTCCTCTTGAGAAGACTTTGGCTATTAGCGGTATATTTCTAATCTATGGCGGTTTTAAGACTAGTATATGTTTCCCATATTTAATTGTAAATTTTGCAGCCAATCTCCTGGCATAATTTTGGATAGTGCAAGGAAATGCCCAGCTATAGATCGAAAATAACAATTATTCGAGATAATGGCTGTATCGTAATATTAGATACAATCGACAATGGGGCAATTAGAAAGACTGCTGCTCATGGCAGAAGATGAGCTAACTGAGTACAGTACTGATGCTCGGAAAATTGAAAAGCTACGCCGTAAAATAGGTTTATCAGTATCCGCAGCCGAACAGCGACAAGTAAAAGAGGCATTATTAGCTACAAATAAATCTAATATGATTACCCAAATTGTCGAAGAACAAAGACAAACAGTAGCCTTACCATTTTGGGGAATCGCTGGGTTAGGTTTGTTACTGGGAATTTCTCTAAATCAACCTATAGGTTTGTTAGCCGCCGTAGGTGGGACTGTATCAGCTTACAGAATTCAAAAATGGGGTTGGCAATTGCAAGCAAGGCGTTTATTATTACAAACATTAGAAGATATTGAAGCGCGGGTTGCTCAAGGGAATAAATAATAGAGCAGAATTCAGAATTCAGAATTCAGAATTCATAAGTAAAATAGCCTTGACCCCAAGCTTTGAGACTGAAAATAAAAAAGGGTGCAACACTCCTTGCCCCCTTTCTAACGCAGAATTATCATTTTGATTAAAACTCTTTTGAGTATTTTAACTAGTTGACAAGATGCGCTTTATTTTAGCCTCTGAATATATTGTTAAGTAGGCGGACATAATTAAATGTAAAATCCAAAGGAGCGAAACCTTTTACTATTGAGGGTTTTACCTTCTGCCTCCAGCAATAACTGCCTCCTGCCTCCTACTTAGGACTGCGGAATGTATGTTCTAAATTAAGAGATTTGACGACGGCGGGAAGTAAAGTAAACTCCTAACAAAGCAAGTCCTCCAAGAGTTGCAGGTTCTGGAACAGAATTAACATCAACGCTAACGGATGGAACTTTAATAGGAACATAGTAGGGAGTTTCAACTACAGTCGGTGGGGTTTCAATTACAGCAGGTGGAGTTTCAACTACAGTCGGTGGGGTTTTAACATCTTTGGGACAATTAGCTGAACTATCTTGATTCAAAATTCCTAAAGTTGCACTGGCGTCTAAACAAATACCTGCTGTGGCAAAATCACCGATTTTTACTCCCAGGTTGGCTTCTGCATCAGCTTGAGTGCTTTGTTGATTGCTTTGAATTCCAACCGTAGCTCCACCAGTGGTTTGAACAGTCTGTGCTAGATTATCCAGGGACGGTAGCTTAATTTGACTTGGGTCTAGTTGTGCAGTTGTTGTAGAATCGGTTCCAACTCCTGCCACTTTACCTACAGTAGTATTAGTTGTCTCTTGGACAGTAGCTGTAATGTTGTTTCCAACTTGAGTAGTGCTAGTGGTTTGCGAATTGCTTGCAACTCCTACCACTTGCCCAACAGTAGTATTAGTTGTTTGTTGGACAGCAGCCGTAACGTTGTTTCCAACTTGAGTAGTGCTAGTGGTTTGGGTGACACTTTCTACTGTTTTAGTAACTGGAGTCTGTGTGATTGTTTTGATTATACCTGTCAAAGCTGAAGCAGGTGCGATAAAAGAACATACGCCAAGCAAACTAACGAAAATAGCCAAAGCGTTAGTAGAAAGATGCTTATTCATCGGTCATTCCTGGGAAAATCTTGGGTTCGTTTCGACTTTCATGCTAAAGAATCTCAATCGCAGTTGAAAGCCGCAAACTTACCTGTTTTTATGATTGATATTTCATTGATGAAATGACGGCTATTTGATTTTGATTTCATGAAGAGTTCACAGTATCAATATTAATTAGTGTTCGTAGTATTAAGTCACGCATCTGGGAATCAATTCCCAGGCTAATAGAAGACAGTCTAGTGAAGTAGACTCAAGAATTTTGTGTATATTTAGTAATCTTTAAATGACTTTTACTATGAGCAAGGAACTTCATTTCCTTGCGGGACATTGGTTTGACGTTAAGTTGACACCAATGACATCTGTGCGCGCCTGCTCTTACAGTACAAAATATTAGGCAAGGATAGCAACTCTCCTGTAATATAAATGTACTAATACAAGTACTCACAACAGGAAGAGTAATGCTATGTCAAAAAACAGGAGGGTGGTTAGGAACTTTCAGGCTGGTGCTACTTGATGGCCGCAACTTCATTCACCATCACCGCCAGCGCCAGCATACCTAAAACAGTCATCAATCCCGCAGGCATAAACTTGCGCGTTTTAGCGAGTCTAAAGGCAAAGAATACTACTAAAACAGCGGTAACCAAAACGGCTAAAATTAAACCTTGAGCTTGTCCTTGGAGTTGGAGGTAAGCGGCAATAATTAGTAATAAACCGCTAATAGTACCACTGAGGAGCGAAATCTGACTTCTAGCTTGAATATAGCCAATAATGCCACCAGCGATCGCCAATATCCCGTAAGCAAAAGCAGCGATTATACTTAAATTCATTGTTAAAACCTATGTAGATTTTGATTTTGCTGCCAGGGTCAGCAGACAATTTACCATAGCTATCTAGCTACATCACCCAGTCGATCGATAATCAAGCAATGCCAATGGCCAGTACTTCCTCCCATACAAAAGTTCAATATCTCCAGCGCCAAGCAGCCTCACTTTTACTCTACCAGTCTGTTCTGGAAGGCGAAGTCGGGATGGCATTTCTTGAACTGTTGCAAGCTATACGTTACACTGACGCCGATGCACGCGGTTGTCTTTTAGCCTACGGCAGTTATTTTCATGCTTTGGCTGCGAGAAATCAAAACTGGGAAGATTATATAATTACTGAAATTCTCTTTTCTGATAATCCTTTTACCAGACTCGCTCAACAACGAAAATTTGACGACTTACCCCCAGCTTTAATAGCAGCAGTGCAGCACGATTTACAAGTTTTGCAAAGCCTTTATGAATGTAGCAGCGCTTCTTTGAGTGAGTGGGTGCAAACTGTTGCTCATATACCGATTTCACCAGTAGTCTGGTATGAGGAACCTAAAAAGCTAGCAGTACAGCCAGCATTTGCTACATACCTACACGAGTTAGACAATTGGGGTGATGCTGTAGAAGACTTAGCAGCTTATTATCAACGATATGGTTCTGGTTTATTTGCACAATATCGCGCTTTTCGCTGGCAAGGTGGACAGTTTATCGGTATTCGATATCCAGATCCGATTAAGCTTAGTACGCTTGTGGGTTACGAGTCTCAGCGAGATACTTTACTCAAGAATACAGAGTTTTTATTATCAGGAGAAATGGCACTACATGTATTACTTTATGGCAGTCGTGGTTCGGGAAAATCTTCTTTAGTGAAAGCTTTATTAAATGAATATAAGGAACGCTCTCTTTGTTTGGTGGAAGTCGCAAAATCTGATTTAAAAGATTTACCAGAAATTGTGGAACATTTACGGGGAGTGCCACAAAAGTTTATTATTTTTGTCGATGACCTTTCATTTGAAGAAGATGATGATGCTTTTAAAGCACTGAAGGTAGTGTTAGAGGGTAATTTAACTGCACGACCGCAAAATGTAGTGGTATATGCTACTTCTAATCGCCGTCATTTGATTCGGGAGTTTTTTGTGGATAGGCCAGCGCCCAAGGATAACGATGAAATCCATGCTTGGGATACGATGCAGGAAAAGCTTTCGTTTAGCGATCGCTTTGGTTTAACCTTGACCTTTGAACCAGCGAACCAAGACACCTATTTAAATATTGTTCGCCACCTAGCAGCACAAGCTGAAATTAATATTACCCCAGAAGAATTGAAATATCAAGCATTACAGTGGGCGACTCGCCACAATGGTCGTTCTGGACGCACAGCACGACAGTTTATCGACTTTTTAAAAGCAGATTTAAAACTTTTTCAACCAGCAGCAAATCAAGATAAATCGAACACTGAAGATGAAACTTAATTTGTTGATGACACTTTTTTATTTATTGCGTAACAATGTTATTGACAAATAATTCTAATTATAGATTTTAGAAATATTATTATACTACAAATTTCAACCTATTTTTATTAAGGATTTTTCTATGTATATTCTAATTAAAAATTACCAAATACTATGAAAACGGCTTATTCCAATAAATTAACTACGCTAACAACCAGCAATATGCAATCAGTAACGATCAGTAATCGATTAATTTTAGGCATAGTTGCCTTTAGTGTGAGTTTTGGACTTAGCCTTGTTCCCAACTGGGATTTTAACAAAGCCTTTCTCACGGGTATAATTACTGCATTTATTATCTATGGAACAGCTTTATTCGTAGATAAACGGCGCAGAAACTATGAAATGTTAGTTTTAGGTTCTCTGAAAAAACGCATTAAAGAAATGGAGGGATTGAAAGCTCGGATTGTCAGAGAAATCAACCAAATTGAAGAACATCATAATTTATTATACGCAGAGTCAAAACAACTGCAAAATCAAGTAACTGAAAATCGTACCCAAAGAGACAGTCTCAATCGAGAAGTCAGAACATTTGCCGGGCAAAAAAAGCAATTAGAAAGCGAAATCAATAATCTACAAGTTGAACTGAGTAACCTAGAAAAGAACCAAGCAGAGTTAAACAACACTTTTGCTAACCTGACAACAGAAAAGCGCCGTTTAGAGTCGAATTGTCATATATCCCGCGCGGAAATCGCTCAGCTACAAGTTCAAATTTCCGAACTCCAACAACAAAAACAAGAACTTGAAAGCAATTTAACTCTTTTAGGCAGACTCAAACCCCAATTAGAAGAAAAACTATACGAGCTAAGAATCGCAATTCAAGAGCTAGAAATTAAAGTCAACAAAGAAAACGAACTACTTGTAGCGACAACAACCGAGAGAGAAAATATACAAGCTTTCCTAAAGTCCTCACAAGCTCAAATAGTAACGCAAAAACAAGAGTTGCAACAATTGCAAGGACAAATTTCATTATTGCAAGAAGAACGAGATTTATTGCAAAATCAAGTGTGGGAATTACTCCAACAAATAGATACCTTCAATCAAGAACCTCTGCCTAACAATGTAACAGAAGATGATGTTGAATTATTTCCTTTTAATGAAATAATCGAACCTTCAACAATAACAGATTCTCCAGAAAATGAGACATTAGAAAATATACCAGAAGAATGGACTAATTTTTTAGAACAACTTCCAGGATATGAATTACAAGTATTAAAATCTATAGTCGAACAAGATGATACAAAAGCTACTATTAAAAAAATTGCTGAAGCACATATCACCATGCCAAATTTGCTCATAGACTCTATAAACGAACGAGCCAATGATATTATTGGTGAATTGATCGTAGATGCAAATTCCGAAATTCCACAAATTTATCAAGAACATCAGCCATATCTAAAAAAAATAATTGCAATGTATGACGACCTGATGGCTAGACACACTCAAATGTAGGACTTCTTAATCCTGACTTCTAAATGCTGACGTTGTTATATTATGAATAAGGCAAGAAAATACATTAACTAGCCGCTGCCTGCTTCTGGGTTTAGAATAAAGTGAAGTGTAATACATGGCAAAGCTCAAAATCTCGAAAAAAATTTCCACTGCTTTGATTAATTCCCTTGGTGCGGGGGTAGTACCAAGAATGGGAGTTGAACATATAGCAGTAGGTCGAGAAAAAGAACTCAAAAGCCTATTACAAAATTTGGATGATATTGCAGAAGGCGTAGCAGCATTTAGGTTTATAATTGGCAATTACGGTTCGGGAAAAAGCTTTTTACTGCAACTAATTCGTAACCGAGCGATGGAGCAAGGTTTTGTCGTCGCTGATGCTGATTTATCGCCTGAACGTCGGTTAGCAGGAAGTAACAACGAAGGTTTAGCAACCTATCGAGAATTAATGAGCCATTTAGCTACAAAAACTCGTCCTGATGGTGGTGCTTTAGTTTCGATTTTGGAAGGATGGATTAATAAAATTCAACAAGAAGTAGTCAAAGAAACTGAAATGCGTCCTAATGACGACGGTTTTGACGACCGAGTTGAATTAAAAATTAGGGAAGTAGTTCAATACATTGAAGATTTAGTTCACGGTTTCGATTTTGGTAGTGTGATTATTGCTTATTGGCGCGGCTACAGATTGGATGATGACAATTTAAAAAATGCAGCAATGCGCTGGTTGCGCGGAGAATTTACTACTAGAATTGAGGCGAAAGCAGCCTTAGGAGTCCGAGTCATTATTGATGATGATAGTTGGTATGACTACATCAAATTATTTGCTAAATTTGTCGCTGAAATCGGTTATAAAGGGCTGTTAATTTTAGTTGATGAAGCTGTACATTTATATCAAATTTCTACTACGGTCACGCGAGAAAAGAATTATAATCGACTTCTAGCAATGTTTAACGATACCATGCAATGTAAAGCAGAACATCTTGGTATTTTTATTGGTGGAACAACCAAATTTTTAGAAGATCCAAATAGGGGACTTTTTGCAGACCAAGCTTGGCGAAGACGCACGAAAGAAAGCCGTTTTGCCGCACAAGCTAACGTTCAAGAAGTTTTAGGGCCAGTAATTCGATTAAATCCGTTAAGTGAAGTAGAAATTTTGACGCTTTTGCAACGTTTAGCTGAAATTCATGCTCTCAATTTTGGTTATCAACAGACTTTAACAAATCGTGAGTTAAAAGATTTCGTGCAAGAAATTGTCAATCGCTTGGGTGCAGAAGCATTGCTGACGCCAGGGGAAATTGTGCGGGATTTTATGAGCGTGCTGAATATTCTGGTGCAAAACCCAGGAATTTCATTTAGTGAATTAGTTCACGATTCTAAATTTAAACCAACTGCTGTTGGGAAAGATGCAGATTTCGATGAAGATAATGCAGCCGAATTTAGTTTGTGATTAATGATGAATACATTGAAATATAAATTTCCGGAGGTATATTATTGCTGAGGATAAGGTATCTTTCATGAATTTTTGAGGGTGCGGCGCTTGGCGACAACACACCCTACATTTAAAAATATTAATTATTAAATCAGTTTATTTATTGTTTAAGTGGATTATTGCCGGACACAGAGTATTATTGACCAATAATGCCTTAAGCAACTTGGGCAACTCGCTGTTGAATTGGAATTTGAATTACAAATTCTGTCTGTTTTCCAGGTATACATTCACAGTAAAGACTGCCACCATGCTTTTGAGCAATAATCTGGTAGCTGATAGACAAGCCTAATCCGGTTCCTTTGCCGGCAGCTTTCGTTGTGAAAAATGGATCGAACAGCTTTGCTTTGACATCTTCACAAATACCAGGGCCGTTATCAACTATATGAATAGAAACCCAATTATCTCCAATTACCTTGGTGGTAATCTCAATCCGACTTGGTTGTTTTTGAATCTCTTCAAATGAGCGATTTTGATTGTGTTCGTCTAATGCATCAATGGCATTAGCAAGCACATTCATAAATACTTGGTTGAGTTGTCCGGCATGACATTCAACTAGTGGTAATTGACCGTAATTTTTAACGATTTCGATTCCAGGATGGTCTGGTCTTGATTTTAATCGGTAGTTTAAAATAGTCAGTGTGCTCTCAATACCTTCGTGAATATTCACCGCTTTCATGTTGAGTTCGTCTACACGAGAGAAAATCCGCATAGATTGTACGATTTCACGAATACGTTTTGCACCGATATTCATTGAGTTGAGTAATTTGAATAAGTCATCCTGGATAAAATCTATATCAGTCGCCTCCAGTTCGCTTTGAATACGGGGTGTGGGATTGGGATATTCTTCTTGATAAAGACGCAGCAGATTCAACACTTCTCGGGTATATTCATTAGCATGGCTGAGATTGCCATAAATAAAATTTACGGGGTTGTTAATTTCATGAGCAATTCCAGCTACCATTTGTCCTAAACTAGATAGTTTCTCGCTTTGAATCAGCTTGATTTGCATTTCTTGTAAATCATTATATGCAAGGCTAATTTCTGAAACTTTCTGCTCCAAAAGAGTATTTTTCTGCTCTAGCTTATTTGTTAAATCGTACAGCTTCAAATGCAATTTCACCCGTGATAAAACTTCTTCTTGCTGGAAAGGTTTTGTAATGTAGTCTACAGCGCCAACTTCAAAACCTTCGACTTTGTTGGCAGTATCAGAGAGTGCAGTCATAAAAATGACTGGAATATCTTTAGTTACAGGATTTGCCTTCAATTGGCGACAAGTTTCAAAACCATCCATCTCTGGCATCATTACATCCAACAAGATTAAATTTGGTAGAGCATACATCACGCGTTCGAGAGCTACCTTGCCAGATTTTGCTACCCAAACTTCTAAGCCAGCCTGATCGAGGGCATCAGATAAAACACCTAAATTGGCTGGATTATCATCAACAATAAGAACCGTCGGAATTTGTTCGATTTGGAGATTCATAGCCTTTATTTGTAAGATTGAATGAGTGCAAGAATATCTTGGTCTTGAAATCCTTTTGCCAGTTCGTGCAGCTTATTAGCAAAGGGGATGTATTTTTCATCCATTTGTGCAAGCAATGCTGCTTGTTTAATAATTCCCTTGAAGTTACCTTTCATTACCAACTCGTACAGAGTTTCTAATTCTGCTGTAGGTGGAGCGACTAGCTGAGTATAGTGGTGCTCTGATTGACTTAAATCTTGCTGTTCGTAAAGCCACTCTAGATTGAGAAGTTTGCGTAATTTTTGAAACAGATCCATTGCTTGTAAAGGTTTGGGAAGAAACTCATCTCCCCCCACTTCTAAGCTCCGATCGCGATCGCTTTCAAATACGCTAGCTGAGGAAACAATTATGGCAATATCTTTGAATGTATCCGATTCGCGAATACGCTTGATGAGACCAAAGCCATCGAGTTCTGGCATCAATAAATCGGTAATGACGAGATTTGGCTGAAATTCTTGAACTTTTTGCCAACCTTCTTCTCCATTGAGTGCTTCAGCGATCTCGAAACCAATGGGAGTAAGCAAGTTGGCAACGACTGAGCGATTTGCCCATTTGTCATCAACCACAAGCACCTTAGGACGACAGTCTTTGATGCCAATAATTTGTCCTTTATCGTCAGCTTGCGATGTTTTCACCCATTCGTCAGCAACAGGTAAGTTGACATCAAACCAGAAAATACTGCCGACTCCTATCTCACTTTGAACGTGAATCGTGCTACCCATCAGTTCTACAATTTTTTGACTGATTGCCAATCCCAACCCAGTACCCTCGGTTTGGCGGCGGCTATCTCCTGCTTGTTCAAAGGGTTGAAAAATCGCTTCGAGTTTGTCTTGAGCAATACCGATGCCTGTATCGCGTATTTCAAAGCGAATTTTTTCTTCCGAGCCATAGCTAATTGTAAAGGTGACGCTACCTGTATCGGTAAATTTGATGGCGTTGCTCAGAAGGTTGATTAATACTTGCCGCAGGCGTTTTTCATCGGCACGAATGCCAATAGGTAGTTCTGAGGCTAATTGATATTGAAAATTAATATTTTTCAGTTCGGCACGGATGCGGCACATCTCGGCGACACCTTGCAAGAAGGCCGGGAAGTGGAAATCCGTAGGCATGAGTTCTGTTTTCTGCGCCTCAATCTTGGACAAATCTAAGATGTCATTAATTAAGGTCAGCAAATGCGAACCGCACTGGTAGATGACATCAATGCGCGATCGCGCTTCTTCATCTAAATTTTTGGAACGCTGAAGAATTTGGGCATAGCCAAGGATGCCATTAAGCGGTGTCCGTAACTCATGGCTCATGTTAGCCAGAAATTCGCTTTTGGCATAACTCGCTGCTTCTGCTGCTTCTTTGGCTTTGGCAAGAGCAATTTCTGCTTGTTTGCGATCGGTAATATCAGTGTTAGCACCTACCCACTCTCGCACGCTGCCATCTACATCCAACATCGGTACGCCACGGGCGCTGAAGTAGCGGTACTCACCGTCATGACGCTGAATCCGTAGCTCGGCTTGATAAACAGTGCGCTTGCTAAGTGCTGCTGACCAAACCTCATTAGTGTGAGCTTTATCTTCTGGATGTATCATATTTAGCCATCCCAAACCCGACAGTTCTTCCGCGGTTTGTCCTGTGAAAGCTCGCCATTGTGGTTGGTCGGTGACGAATGCACCTTCAGCATCAGTACTCCAAACAATTTGAGATGTAGCTTCAATTAACGAACGGAATCTTTCTTCACTTCGTTGCAGCGCTAGTTCTGCTTGTTTGCGATCGCTAATATTTCTAGTGATGGCAATAATACCGAGAATATTCCCGTGAGTATCCCGCCAAGGAGCTTTTGTAGTCAGGTAGGTTCCTCTAATTTCACCATTATGGACATCTTCTTCATAAGTCTCAGCAATGCCTGCGGTCATAATCTGGCGGTCTTTAGCCATCATTGCACTTGCAACCTCAGGCGATAGTAGTTCAAAATCATCTTTGCCGATAATTTCCTCAATTGGCTTACCAAAGAATTTGGCTAAATTCGAGTTAAGAGCAACATGACGCCCATCAAGATCCTTGACAACAATGAAGTCTGGAGTACTTTCTAAAATCGATCGCAACAATGTATTGCTTTCTTGTAAAGCTTCTTCAGCTTCTTTGCTCTCGTGGATGTCGGTACAAGTCCCTACCCACTCGCGGATGCTACCATCTCCATTGAGAACGGGAACACCTCGACCTTGGAAATAGCGATAATTACCATCAGCTCCTCGAATCCGATACTCTACTTCATATAAGCTTCTGGTTTCCACTGCTTGCATCCAGACTTGAGTTGTTTTTTGGCGATCGTCTGGATGAATTGCATTTAACCAACCCAAATTAATTACCTCTGATTCGGTTAGTCCGGTGTAAGCCCTCATGGTTGGCATATCTGGCGATCGCCCTTGAGTATCTGCTGTCCAGACTATTTGAGAAGTTGCAGCAATTAGCGAACGATAACGTTCTTCGCTTTGCTGGAGTGCGATTTCGGCTTGTTTGCGATCGCCAATATCCTGAATAGTGGAAATAAAGTATACAGGTTCTCCAGAAGCTAGACGCAGCAAGGAAACGTCGAGAGCGATCCAAATAATAGAACCGTTTTTATGGATGTATCGCTTCTCAATTGAGTAGCGAGTAATTATACCTTGAAGCAACTGCTGGACATAACTGAAATCTGTTTCTAAGTCCTCCGGATGAGTAATATCTTGAAATGTCAGAGCTAATAATTCCTCACGCTCGTAACCCACAATTTCACAGAAGCGTTGATTAACCAGCACCCAATGTCCATCTAAACTTACGTGGCAAATCCCTATGGCCGCTTGTTCAAAAGTTAAGCGGAATTGTTCCTCGCGTTCTTGCAGCGTTATTTCCGTTTGCTTGCGCTGGGTGATGTTCTCACTGAACATCATAATGCCGCCGATTTCACCGTCTGCCATATACCAAGGACGGATTGACCAACCGATCCACTCTATAGTTCCGCCTGCTAGTAGACAAGGATCTTCAGCACGTTGTATGGTCTCCCCTGCCAAACACTTTTGATGAATTTGCTTCCACTCTGGTGTAATATCAGGAAATATCTCATAGTGTGAGCATCCAATAATGTTATCAGTCAGCTGATAATCGTCGAGCCATTTGCGATTCACATTTAGATAACGCATTTCTCGATCGAATATGGCTATCCCCAAAGAAGCATACTCAATTGCTTGCTGCCAATATGCGTCGCTCTCACACAGAGGGATTTGTGCGCGATCGCTTCCAATTAAACCAGTATTAGTTCCAACATTTGTCTGGAAATTTTCAGATGGGAATCGTTGGCTCATGGTCAATCCTGAATTCCAGTTGGGATTATTGAGTTTCTCTTGCGATCGCAGGTTTAGATTAGCTCCACATCTGAGCTTTTTGAGTAAGAATTATCCATATTAGATATTTCTCAAACAAAGTTCGCTGTCAAATCGGAAATATAATAGAGTTAAACCCATTTACGATCTGTTTCTATTGAATCCAATAGAGGTAAAGCCGAGATCCGGGTAAAGACGGAAATACAAATTGACAATAGAGTTCTTGCAAAACTGTTTTTTGCACTCTTGTGGAAAAAGGTATGCATCTTTATTGGGGAAAGGAAAATACCAAACCTTTCCCCCTTTCCCTTTTCCCGACTTCTGCAAGAAGTCTAATGATGGCTTGTGATTTATTTACAACAGTTTTGCTGCCTGATGGAATTTAGACAAAATAATTTTAAATAAAAAATAGAAGGTTTTATCAAAACAGAATTCTGAATTCTGAATTCAGTTTGGGAATTTTGTACGGCTGGTGAATAAATAAACGGCGTTTTTGCACCCCCACAAAATTAAAAATTTGGTGCAAAACAATTAGTGGCTCCTCTGAATCCTCCACTTTCTTGTTCTGGCTCCTGTTAGCGTAGCGGGGCGTAGCCCATTCTGACTTCTGAATTCTTCTTCAATGAATACAGTCTCAGTGCAAGCATCAACGGAGAAAACAACGCCGCCATAAATTACCTGAGTGCGTTTTGTATGGCATCTTCTTTAACAAAAGTTTGCGTTTTACTTTTCTGTAATCGGCCATCTTCCATATATACAATCCGATTCGCAATATCCAAAATCCGATTATCGTGAGTCACTAATAAAATAGAACACCCTTGTTCTTTAGCTAGTTTTTGCATCAAATCTACTACATCGCGACCAGTCTTACTATCTAAAGCAGCAGTAGGTTCGTCAGCTAGAACTAATCTAGGAGAATTTACCAAAGCACGAGCAATTGCAACTCGCTGTTTTTGTCCGCCAGAAAGGTTTTCTGGATAACTATTAATTCTTTGCCCTAGTCCAACAACTTCAAGTATAGATTTTGCTCGGCGTTGAGCCTTTTGTTTGGTCATACCAGGTTGGAGTTGTAGCGACATTTGCACATTCTGTTGAGCTGTTAAAAAACTCAACAAGTTATGTGCCTGAAAAATATAGCCGATATTGCGTCGGACTTGCACTAATTGGTCTTGACTAGCTCTACATAACTCTTGACCAAAAACTTTTAAACTCCCGCTTTGGGCTGAACGTAAAGCACCAATTAAAGTTAGTAAAGAAGTTTTACCAGACCCAGAAGGCCCGGTCATAATTACAATTTCGCCTGGTTGAATTTGGAGATTAATATCAAACAGAATTTGTTTGCGTAAAGCTCCTTGACCGTAGTAATGGCTGAGGTTTTCAATATTAACAATAGGTTCCGATTGCATAATAAAACTATAAAAAAGGATATTGAGTAGTTAGACAAGATTAAATCTCAAATGATATCCAGAAACTATAGAAATCCGGTTTTATTTGGAGAATTTATTTGTGTGGTGCGCGTACCCTTGCGGGGAAGCAAGCTACGCAAAGCGTCTCGTAGAGAAGCGCAGCGCAAGCGCGATAGGCAGGGAGTAGGACAGAAGCCTTGTCTGGATGTACTGATTTTTTTCACGCAATCAAATCTCAGTCCTATAAATAAGTCTTGTTTTTTGGAGCCTTCTATTTAAAATATGTCGGCTGGGTCTGCTTCTCGCAGCTTACGTATAGCGATACTACCAGAGACAAAGCACATCACAAATGTCAAAACTAAAACTAGTAAATTTTTATCTAGCTGCATAAACATCGGCAATAGTGTAGCGTTGCGCGTGAGTTCGTATAAACCCCAAGCAATTAATATTCCAGGCAAAAAGCCTAACACGGCTAAAATTATCGCTGCTTGAAATACAACACCTGAAAAGAAGGAATCTTTGTATCCGATCGCTTTGAGTGTGGCATACTCTGGTAGATGATCGTTAACGTCAGTATAAAGTACTTGATAAACGATAATCGTACCGACAATAAAGCCCATAATTGTACCAAGTATAAAGGTAAAACCAATGGGCGTGCTGCCACTCCAATAGTTGACTTCAAAATCTTTGTATTCTTTTTTTGATAAAATTTTCACATCTTTGGGTAGATTTTCCCTCAAGTTTTTTAGGACTTTTACTGCATCTACACCCGGTTTTAATTTAATCAAACCGATATCAATTAATCCTGCACTTCTACGCCCTTCAAAAATTCTCAAAAAATTTATATCGCTGGTGACTAAAGTGCCATCAGAGCCAAAGGTAACTCCCAATTCAAACAAACCCCCAACATTAACTCGGCGTTCTTCTACCTCTGTAATTACACTTTTTTCCTGCTTGAATAAAGTGCTAATCGGTCCAAATTCAGTACGCGAACCCCAATCGAATAAAACTACATCAGGCTTTTTAATCTTATCTAGATTTTCAGCTATCCCCGGCATGTTAAAAACTTGCTCGTCAGGATTAATTCCATAGACTCGAATATTGCGAGTGATACTAGGATTTTGTGGGTTTTTCCAGATGCCAGAATCTACATAAATAGGACTAACTGATTCTACGCCTTCAAAGCCTAATGTTTGGTATAGCCGCCGTTGGGAAAATGGCTTCATAGCAATTAAGGCCACCGACCGAGGACTAACCAGCACAATATCGCCTTGTAAACTGCTATGCATACCAACTGCACTATCAAATAAAGCAGTCAGAAATCCCATCTGCATAAACATTAGCACTACTGCAAAGCTAATACCTGAAATGGCAACGAGTAACCGCGTTTTCTCCCGCATTAGTTGCAACCATGCTAGGGGAATTTGATTCCTATCAAGGAAGAATAAATTAAAACCTATCATTGCATTACATAAGTTAATTTAAGTTTCATTCTTGAGAAAATACAATTTAGAGTTTTTACACTCCTGAAATTGAGAAAACATATTACTTTCACTGCCAGAATTAAGGAGCGATCGCTACTTCTACTTTCAGATTGATCAAACCCATAATTCGCTTGCTATCTTTCGGTAACAAACGGATTTTGACTTCGGCAACTCTGGCATCCACTGCTGCTGCTGGGTCGTCATTGAGGACATCCCGCTTGCCAATTTGAGGAATAATTCGGTATACAGTTCCTTGGAGTTTTCCAGGGAAGGCTTTGTTAATACTGGTAATCGTAGCTTTTTGACCTATTTTCACTTTCGCAAGATCGTTTTCGTAAACTTCGGCGATGGCGTCCATTTGGCTAGTTTGCCCTATATCTGCGATCGCTTTGGCTCCAACCATCTCTCCCGCACGAGTATGAATTTTTAAAACTTGACCGTTCTGCGGTGCGGTGACAAAGGCGGTTTCTAAGTCGGCTTTGGCTTTTTGCGCCGATGCTACAGCACTGGCAATTTCTGCTTGAGCTTCTTGAATATCAGTCGGACGAACTTCTGCAATGCTAGTTAAGGTAGATTTAGCTTGATTGAGCTGTCCTTGAATTGTTTCGACGATTTGGCGTTTTGAATCTAGCAGTGAAGCAGAGATAGCTCCCTCTTGTTGGAGAAATTTGTACCGTTGATGTTCTGTTTCGGCAATGCGTAATTCTGCTTCTAACCGAGCGATGGTTGCTTTTTGGGCTGCTAAATCTCCCTGTTTGGCTCCAGCTTTTACCTGTGCTAGGTGTGCTTGGGCTACTTCAACTTGTCTTTGAGCTTGTTTAAAAGCAGCTTCCAAGCGTTCGCGGCGATCGAGGATTGCTATCACCTGACCGGATTTTACCCAATCTGTATCTTCCACCAAAAGTTTCTCAACCCGTGCGCCTTCTAAAAAAGTGGGTGCTGAGACTTGAATGACTTCACCGTGTGGTTCCAAACGTCCTAAAGCAGTTATTGTCTCTACAACTTTTTCTGCTTTAGGTAAAGAAGCAGGTATCGCAGTCTGATTTTCAACCGCACTTTGGGAACTGACTTTCCAAACTACAAATCCACCTATCCCTAATGCTGCTATCGCTCCTAAAATGCCAGCCCACTGCACTATAGGTTTGAGCGAGGGTCTATGGTTTTTCTCAGGAGTTAAAGATACTTCTTGCTCAAACATAAAAATACTCGACCTTTTATTAGGTGGATATACACGTTTTATCCAAAAAAAATTAGCCTTTCCGAGCTATGGAAACCGTAGCAGTTAAGCTCGACAGCATCAAATTAAAAGTTTCCTCGCCTAAGCTCTCGACTATATGAGCTTGGGCTTGTTGCCATAGTGGTAATGCTTGCGCCAAAATAGAGCGTCCCTTATCCGTCAAGGTTATCATTCGCACCCGGCGATCGTCGCCAGGATTAATTTGAATCATTTCTTCCCTTTCGAGAGGCTTGAGATTTCGCGTCAGGGTAGTTCTATCCATGACTAAACCTTCGGCTAAATCGCTCATTGTGACTGAGCCGAGAATTGAGATAGCAACTAAAAGCGTCAACTGGGTAACCAGCAAACCAGTTGGCTCTAGCTTCTCATCAAAAAGTTGCGTGACTGCTCTCGATGCTTTACGCAGATTGAAGCAGGCGCAGGTATTTTCAATCGCAATCAGTTGAGCTAAATCTAACCGATTAACTTGCTTTTCCATAAACAGGTTTTAATAACCATAAATTAAGTGTATATACAACTAACCGCTAATTGTCAAGCTAAATTTATTGACCATTGAGCTTGCCCTGACCTTTAAAAGCTGTTATCTAGCCATTTAGGATCGCTGTATGCTCGAATGCAACAACTAAATATTTAGTTTATTTTTTGACTAATACACTACGTATAATTTTAGAATTAGGCAGTTAAAAGCCTTTATTTTAATTATTATTTAAATGTCTAATTTTTTAAGAGTGTTAAATTATTAACATACTTATTGATTGCGGGTAGCTCGATCGCTATGTATAACAAAACAGTATTTTGTTATTTGCCATTGAGTCGATCTCGATCCTTTTGTTACTAAAAATTCATATCTAGTTACATTTGTTTACATTTAGCCTTGAGTTTAGAAAAAACCAAAATTTACTTTAATGTTAACCTTTCCTAAATTTACAAAGACCAAAATTGTCGTATTCTGCGATCGCAAAGATTAAACGAGGTTAAACTTGATAGACAGGGTTTGATCCCAGACTAGCTTTCTAAAGCTGATTTAGTGTTAGTCGTTCTCATAGGTTTCCTATAAATCCTAAATAAGCTATTGGCTACAAATTAATCAGTGATAGAGTTTCAACACTTTCCATTAAAGGCCAGCATTGCATACAGCAAAAAAAGTACCCTTAAGGGTACTATTATCCTAATTGCTGGTTGTGAATAATAAACAGAAGTAATGCTGTTGAGTTATAGCTATCGAGCTTTAAAGAAGCTTTGTACTTTTCCAACGGTTTTCAAAACCAGCCTTTTAATCCTTGCTTTTTCTATCAAACATTGTCATTAATCTCAGATTAATGAGTATTTATCTTGTAGAAAAATCTAGTTATAATAAAGGACTTTAGAAGCTTTGATATTTACAGCAATCCGAAATTGGCTTAGACAATTATTAAGCTCGAGATTAATGAAAACTAGCTTGATAGGGCTAACCCTATCAAAGTTAATTGAACAACTTTTGTAGAGTCTACAAATATTATCTCTGTGCTTTTCTGACTAAGAAAATGGGTTACTTACTTATGCGTAGGTTTCTCATCAACTACTCACAAGCTAAGGTATGTAACCTAATTAGAAGAATTGACAACCATATAGAACCAGGAAAATCATCCTTTGGGCTAATATCAAATTAGGCGAGTGATTTGGAATATTTCAAAAAATAAGCAAATCTCTGTTGAATTGATTGGAAAAAATGGTACAGTGATTTTGGCTTTTTCTTCACCCGAAGAATTTACTTTCCATTCGCCAAATTCAGTTACTATCTAGAACAGTCAAGGAATTTTGAGCTCGCTTGCAAGCAGGTTCAATTAGTAAATTGCAAAAATTTTTTAACTACTACAAAGCAATGGAAAGACTTTGATTTAAGGGTAGATGTTAATCTTTGATTCCGACAGTTAATACGATAACTCTAGATTTTCCGATCGCCTGTAATTTTCACAAAAACTTTAGCTTTTCCCAAAGCCTTACAACACAACCGTTTTAACACCTAATGTTTTTCTCAATATTATGATTTCATCCACTAAATAATGTTTTGACGCCAAAACATTCAAACTATCTCAAAATTTTTCAAAGGAGAATCAGCAAATGTGTGGGATTGTAGCATTGTTCTCAAGACAGGAACCAATTTCCGAAACCTCTTTGAAGCGAGGAATAGATAGCCTACATCATAGAGGCCCTGACGCACAGAAGGTTTGGATTTCCGAAGATGGCAGAGTCGGGTTAGGACATAGAAGGCTTAGTATTATTGACCTCACTAGTGGAGACCAACCAATAAGCGATCGAGATGGCACACTCCATATTGTTGCCAATGGAGAGTTTTATGACTTTGAGAGGATACAGCAGGACTTAAAGCAAAAAGGATATAAGCTGCAAACCCACTCTGACAGCGAAATTGCGATTCATCTATATAACGAGTTTGGCACTCAATGTCTCCATCATTTGCGGGGTGAATTTGCTTTTGTTATCTGGGATGAGCGCAATCAAACATTGTTTGCAGCGCGCGATCGCTTTGGCATCAAGCCTCTGTACTACACTATGCATGGCGATACACTGTACTTGGCTTCAGAAGTCAAAGCTTTATTTGCTGCGGGCGTTCCGGCTAACTGGGATAGCGAATTTTGGTTTAGAGCCGATCTCGGACTCTTCAGCCCAGATCGGACTTTCTTCAAAAACATATATCAAGTACCACCCGGACATTTTCTACTCGCATCTCGTACTAATATCCAACTGCATCGTTATTGGGATTTTGATTACCCCAATAACGATGTACAACCCCAACAAAGCGAAGAAGATTATATTCAACAAGTTCGCCATAGTTTAAACGAGTCTATACGACTGCGGTTAAGAGCAGACGTACCGGTAGCTTGTCACGTTAGTGGCGGAATTGATTCATCTGCGGTGTTGGGAATTGCGGCCACCCATACAAGCGAGCCAATTACAGCATTTACCCTCGCCTTCGACCACGAAGACTACAACGAAGAAGTTTTCGCTCGGGAAGCAGTAGCCAAAGCTGGAGCAAACCATGAAATTGTCCCCATCACTCAATCTGACTTAGCCGAGCATTTTGCAGACGCCATTTGGCACTGTGAAATGGTGTGTATCAATGCTGGCGCTGCTGCTAAGTACCTTTTGAGTCGAGCAGTACAAAAAGCAGGTTACAAAGTTGTACTTACAGGTGAAGGTGCTGATGAAATCTTTGGCGGCTACGTTCATTTTCTGATGGACATGTTGCGTTACAACACCAAAGGTCAAGACGAACAGACTATCAAGCATATCTTGGAAGAATTAAAACGTAACAACCAAGTCTCCGCCGCAGCCGGTTTCTTACCTGAAGAAATATCCAAACCTTTGGCTAATATCGAACGCCTTTTAGGGTTTGTACCCACTTGGATAGAAGCTAATGCTAAAGGATATGCCAAATCTCTTTCTCTATACTCACCAGAATTTTTAGCTCACTTTGGCCAGCGAGATGCATATCGTATATTCTTCAATGAAATCGACGTCCAAGGACAACTAGCAAAACGAGAACCCGTTCATCAGTCTCTTTATTTATGGTCTAAAACTGTTCTACCCTACCTATTTAGGATATTGGGAGATGGTGCAGAAATGGCGCATTCTACAGAAGGAAGACTACCATTTTTAGACCATGAACTTGTAGAAACAGTGCGCAATATTCCTGTTTCATTGAAGATTCGTGGCATGAATGTCAAATACATATTGCGAGAAGCTGCCAAACCTTATCTACCAGATATGGTATATAACCGCAAAAAACATCCATTTTTTGCCCCGCCTTCCACATTGAAGCAAAACGAACCTCTACACCAACTTGTCCAAGACACCTTACGCAGTTCAGCATTTGCTTCTGTTCCTTTTTATAACCAACCAGCAGTAGTTCAATTCCTCGACCAAATACCACACATGAATGAAAATCAACTCGGTTCTATAGATCCGACATTGATGAAAATGCTCAGTACTTGCATTCTCCAAGAACGCTTTGTTCTCACATAAAAATCAACTCTTCTCAACTCTTACTCTCTGCGACTCTGCGCCTCTGCGTGAGTTTTCAATCTGCAACGCCCTAATAATCTGACTTAGTAACTGTAGGAATTGATTGTACACCTCTAGATTAAAAGAGTTAAATAGTCATGCAAACTGTGATAGAAACCGTCAATTTTACAGCAACTCGTATAATTGTTACTTCGGAAAAGTCATTTGAAGAAGTTACCAATAATATCGAAACCATCAATGGTAAAATTGACAGCGCACTTTTTCAACAAATGATTGCAGCCAAGCAATCGTTTGAACAAATAAAAAGTGGTATTGAATCGATGATTGGTCAAAGCGGTTTTACCATCTTTTCGCAAATTGAACATGGCAAACTCATGTCTCTTGCTGGTAAAAATAAAAAGGCCAAGCTTTACATAATCGGTAACCCATTAATAGCCAATCAAATGTTTGAACAAAACCCTGCGGTTGGTCTTTATGTTCCATTAAGGCTATTTGTCTACGATGACTACGATGGTAAGACACATGTTGCTTATGACAAACCATCGTCACTGCTAGGTCAATTCCCCGATGAAAAGATTTCCACAATTATGCAAATGCTCGATCGCAAGTTTGAAGAAATGGTCAAGATAGCTAGTTAGGCAACTCAAGCAATAAATTACTACTCTAATTCTTGTAGGGTAAACTCTCTAGACTGCTGAGTTTGGAGGATAGGTGTCTCGCTCATCCTACAAGAAGAGTCATATAACTTGAAAATCAAACTTGAGCATTAGAATCAAAGTTTTCATTTTGTGTTGGAAGTAGATTAATTACAGATATGCAAATAGAAATATCTCAACCTAGAATTGCGGTTATTGGTATGGGTTGTTGGTATCCTGGTGCGAGGGATTTACGACAACTTTGGGAAAACATACTTTCCCGGCGGCGACAATTTAGAGAATCGCCAGTGCAGCGTTTACCACTTGCAGATTATTACGATCCAGACCCGGCGGTGCCAGACAAAACCTACGGCAAACGTATGGCCGTGATTGAGGGTTTTGATTTTGATTGGGCAAGTAAGCGCATTCCCAAAACTGTAGTCGAGACCGCAGATATCGCTCACTGGCTGGCATTAGAAGTAGCGATCGCCGCCTTACAAGATTCAGGTTATACAAAGGCCAATGTTCCCAACGAACGTACAGGAGTCATCCTCGGTAACTCCTTAACAGGCGAACAAACACGCTCTAATAACATGCGGCTACGCTGGCCGTTTATCGAACGAGTCATACAGACAGCCGCAAAAGCCAAGGGTTTGCCATTACAAGTCGTAGATGAACTGACAACGGCAATGCAAGAATACTACAAATCAGTATTCTCGCCCTTCACCGAAGACACACTTTCTGGAAATCTTTCTAACACTATTGCTGGCAGAATTTGTAACTTCTTTAACTTTCATGGTGGTGGTTATACGGTAGACGGCGCTTGTTCTTCCTCATTGATTGCCGTTGCCACTGCTGCTAATGCATTAAGCAATGGCGACCTCGATTTAGCACTAGCTGGCGGCGTAGATATTAGCTTAGACACCTTTGAATTAGTAGGATTTGCTAAAACAGGTGCCTTAACTAGCAAAGATATGACCGTTTACGATAAAAAAGCCAGTGGTTTTATCCCCGGAGAGGGTGCTGGTTTTGTCGTTTTGAAGCGCTTAGAAGATGCCCGGGCCGATAACGATTATATCTATGCAGTGTTGAATGGCTGGGGAATCTCATCTGATGGTAAAGGCGGGCTAACAGCTCCTTCTCGAGAAGGACAAGCCAAGGCACTACGCCGCGCCTATAACCGAGCAGGTTACAGCTTAAGTCAGGTTGATTTTATCGAAGGTCATGGTACCGGCACACCAGTAGGCGATCGCGCCGAATTAGAAGGTATTGCCTTAGCGATGGGTGCGGATAGCGAAACCAATTTCCGTTCTTGTGGTGTTACCTCCTTCAAATCTTTAGTCGGACATACCAAAGCCGCAGCAGGTATTGGCGGGTTCATCAAAGCTGTGATGGCTGTTAACCGCCGAGTCATACCGCCATTAGCCGGTTGCAACGAGCCAAGCGAAGTCTTTGACAAAGCTGCTCGTTCTCTTTACCCGGTGATGCAAGGAGAAATTCGCCAGCCAACAGATACGCTCAGGGCTGGAGTCTCCGCGATGGGATTTGGCGGTATCAATTGCCACGTTACTTTAGAATCTGGCGATGCTCCTGCTACTCAACTAGAACCGTCAATTGACGAGGAAGCTTTGTTAGTTTCTGCTCAAGAAACAGAGATTTTTGTCTTGAGTGCGGCATCAATTGCAGGTTTGTTGCAACGCATAGATGCATTACTTCCGAAAGTCCAAGGTTTGAGTTTAAGCGAACTCATCGATTTAGCATCACATCTTGCTCAAAAAGTCAATCAGGAACTTCCAGTTAGAGCAGCAATTATCGCGCGATCGCCTGATGAGTTAGTTGAACGTCTGACTTTCTTGCAAGAATTGTTGAATGCTAAACCACTAGCCGAGGGAGAGGTCATCCTCAACTCACAACAAGGAATTTGGGTCGGCCATAAAGTCCAACCAAGCCGTATCGGTTTTCTCTTCCCCGGTCAAGGTTCTCAAAAGCTGAACATGGCCCGTACCCTCGTACAACGCTTTAGCTGGGCGAAGGAATTAGTAAATCGAGCCGACAAATGGCTGCAAGAAATTGGTGTTCCAGGTATTAATGAGTCGATTTATCAGCCTGTAGACCGGGCTATCAATGGAGAGCAGCTTGAAGAATGGTCAGGGAAAATTGCCCAAACTGAAATCGCTCAACCAGCTATTTGCTTAACTTCTTTGCTTTGGATGCGCTACCTGCAACATCTAGGATTAAACCCCGTTGCTGTCGGCGGTCATAGTCTGGGAGAACTAACTGCTTTTCACGCAGCAGGTGCATTTGACGAGCAAGCTTTGATTCGTTTAGCTGCTGTTCGGGGACGCGCTATGTCTGCGTGTAAGCAGGGCGGAAGCATGGTAAGTATTGCTTGCTCCCGTGTAAAAGCCGAGGAATTGTTAAAGCAAGTCAATGGCTATGTAGCGATCGCCAATATCAATAGTCCCAACCAGATAATTATATCTGGCGAGCGATCGAGCATCGAACAAGTCATTGAACTCGCCGCCGCGGAAGAAATCAGGACACACAAGCTGCCAGTTTCTCATGCCTTTCATTCTCAACTTGTCTCGGAAGCCGCCCAATATCTACACAAATACGAACTAATTCCAGATAGACTCTCGAACACTACCTTAGACCTAGTTTCATCTGTAGATGGCAAACAGCCACCAATAGGATTGCAATTGCGCGAACACTTCGCCCATCAGGTATTAGCACAAGTAGACTTCGTATCCCTGGTGAAAACCTTAGAGCAAATATGCGATGTCCTCATAGAAGTCGGCCCTGGCAAAGTACTCTCAGGATTGGTAAACGACATCACCGGGTTGCAAGGGCTGGAATGTCTGCCAGTGGAAGCCAAACCTGGATTTGACCAGTCATTGAATACGATGTTAGCTAACGTCTTTGTTCGCGGTCATAACATCAACTGGGAAGCACTTTACGAAGGTCGGCTTGTACGTCCTTTTGTACCAGCCTCAGAGCGCATTTTCATCGACAATCCTGTAGAAAGGCCATTTGCTGTATCTGCAACTCACTCATCTCCATCCTTGGGAATTGGTTCTGAAAGCTTGTTGAATTATTCGCTGTTTGCCGAACATAACCATACTTCACCAGAGGTACTGCAAGATTACCTGGCTCGACGCGGTAAGTTTATCGCTGAAGTCATCCGAGCCGATATGCAAACTCTGCCTTTAGCTGCAACACCTCAAAATGGTGCGAGAATAACTCATGCAGTTAATGGTAATGGTTCCCACAGTACCGTTTCTACGTTACTGAAGCCAGCAGAAACAAACACTAATCAGAGTGTTGAGTTCTTGTTAGCAGACTTGATTGTTCGCCAAACAGGATATGTCAGAGAAAGTATTACAGCAGAATTGCGATTGCTTGACGACCTCAACCTTGATTCCATCAAAGCCGGTGAAATTGTCGCAGAAGCCGCCAAACAATATGGTGTGGCTGGGAAAATTGACCCACCTGCTTTAGCCAATGCCACAATTCAAGAGATAGCTGAAACGATTCGCAGTTTCATATCCAACGGTCATGAAGCAGCTTCTATAATACCCACAAGCTTAACGAAAACAACTGATGCGATCGCCTCTTCACTGACTGACCTGATTATCCAACAAACAGGATATGTCAGAGAAAGTATCACAGCCGAATTGCGATTGCTCGACGACCTCAACCTTGATTCCATCAAAGCCGGTGAAGTCGTCGCAGAAGCCGCCAAGCTATTTGGCGCCGCCGGGAAAATTGACCCGCCTTCTCTAGCCAACGCCACGATTCAAGAGATTGCTGAGACAATTCACAATTACATACCAAACAATAATGGTAACGGTAATGGAATCAAAATCTCAGAATCTAGCTCAACAGTTTCTCTCAAGCAAGATTTTAGACAAAACAATGGCAAAATAACAGCGATCGGGCCAGAGTTAACCCGTAAGCAACTGGTACGCGATTATATCGTCCAAAATGTTCCAGAGGAAATTCCCTCAGTCGCTTTAGGCAGACAGATGGAAGAAAACTGGCAAGCTGCAAATGTCCTAATTCTTTATGAATTAAGTAATGCAGACAAAATAGCAGCCTTATCAGACCAACTTCGGACTCAAGGCGCTCAAGTTCAAAGTCTAACCTTTGCAGAAGCCAGCCCTCAAACACTAGCTAACAGCCTCAATTTAACCCACTTCATCGCGGTATTACCTTCTACACCGAATGCTCAACTGTCATCAGAAGCTCGTCTGATTGGGATGATTGAACGGTTACGCAGTATCGCCACTCCACCTCTAGCATCCCGCGACC
Organism: Nostoc sp. DedSLP01; assembly: GCA_034530875.2. Taxonomy (GTDB): domain Bacteria; phylum Cyanobacteriota; class Cyanobacteriia; order Cyanobacteriales; family Nostocaceae; genus Nostoc. The sequence continues at coordinate 62,793 of JAVRCJ020000024.1, read as the reverse complement.
ATACAACAGTAGCTTACGTTCAATTTAGTGGGGGATATTTCGGAGCAAAACTGCCACTACCAGATATCGACCAATGCTGTACAGTTGGCTTTGCTGCCAGCTTGCATCTAGAACGAACCGATCTCAAAGTTCGAGTAATTGATTTCTCTCCTACGGTAGATCCCAATAATCTAGCAGAATGCGTCTTTAGAGAACTTTCTACTCCCCACGTCTATACAACTGTAAGTTACGATACCGATCTCAGACGTTACGTTCCTCGGCCTCAGGTACAGCAACCTGTAGATTATTTAGACCGGAATATTACCTGGTCATCTGAGGATGTCATCCTCGTTACAGGTGGAGCAAAAGGTATTACTGCCGAGTGTGCCTTGGCTCTGGCTAAAGATACAGGTGTCCGCGTGGTACTTGTGGGACGTTCGCTTCATCAGGATGACAACAGTAATTCTGATATTACCCGCACTCTCTTACGCTTTCAATCTGAAGGATTAACCTGCCGCTACTATGCGTGCGATGTTGCTGACTATCAAGCAGTAGTTAATCTTTTACAAAAAGTCAGACAAGAACTAGGTGAGATATCAGGAGTTATTCACGGGGCTGCTCTCAATAAGCCGAGACTGATTGAGCAAGTCTCTACAGAAGCAGCATTTGATGAAATCAGTCCTAAGCTTCTCGGTTTGATTAATCTCTGTAAAGCACTAGAAGGTACATCACTGAAGCTTTTCGCTGGTTTCTCTTCAGTCATCGGCTTTACAGGGATGCAACGCAATGCTTGGTATGGCTTCTCTAATGAAACTTTGGATCTGATTTTACGCCGTTTTCAAGTCCAGCACCCTGAAACTGCCGTGGTATCAATGGCGTACAGCGTCTGGGAAGAAGTAGGTATGGGGGCGCGGATGGGTAGCGTGCGCAGCCTGAACAAGATGGGTATTAGTGCCATTCCCAAAGATGCAGGCGTTAGTCGATTCTTGCATCTCATCAAAAATGAAGCCGCAGATTTGCGAGTTGTGATAGCCGCACCGATGCAAACCTTAGCAGCTTTTGAATCGAGTGGCTTTGATACTTGGTATCCTGGATTGTTCTCACCTCCTGCTAAATCGAAGTTTTTAGAGAAAATCTTGATTTATCAACCAGGTGTAGAGGTTGTTCTCAGGGCGCATCTGAGTCTGGAACGGGATTCATACTTACATGATCACCTGTATAAAGGTTCGTATCTGTTCCCGACTGTATTTGGTTTGGAAGCTATGGCACAAGCAGTTGCTTATGTCACCAGTCAAGATTCCTTACCAGCTGTACAAATAGAAGATATCCGTCTGGAACGTCCTATTGTTGTAGCTCCTGACAAAGGAGTAGACATAGAAATTCATGCAGAGGTACTGGAGAGGAAGTTAAAAAGCGATCCGCAGCAAGTTTATGTCACCATCAAAACAGAACAGACAGGATTTGCCATCAGCCATTTTTCAGCGACATTTTTACTAGATGTTGACAAACAGCCACCTCTAGAACAGGTTGAAGTTCCAGAAGTGCCTCTAGATATTGAGCCTCAAGCAGATCTCTATAGTTGGTTACTATTCCAAGGGACCAAGTTCCAGCGTTTACAACAGGTTTATAGCCTGAATTCCCAGAAGTGCGTATTCAAAACCCAAAGAAACTTGTATTCTGCCGAGGAGCAAAAACAATCTTTAGATAGAGCGCAAGGGCCTTTCTTACTGGGAGATCCTTATTGCAGAGACTCTTTGTTACAAGCCGGACAACTAGTAATTCCCCAGGATCTTTGTTTGCCCATCCGCATCGATAGTATTGAAATCTATCAATCAGATAAAGATGAAGCTGGTTCGTATATTGGTGTGACTACACCACAAGGGCGAGAAGGTCAACAGTATCGCAGTAATGTTTTCTTAGTAGCTCCCGATGGTCGTGTTATCGAAAGACTCAATAGCTATCAATTGCGGATACTAGAACACCGCCAGGAGAATCCCACTGCTGAAGATTTGGCAGATCCCAGTCAAAGAGATGAACTGATTCTTGCTAGAGAATTGAGCAATCGATCGCCTTTATTCAAAGTTGTCGCACCAGAGATATCATTGGGTTATCTTCCCGGTATCCATACACTCTTACCCACAGAACGCCATCAATTGGAATTACCTTTATTCCACAGAGCGATCGCTCAACTTTTGAACAATAATGCTAATCTCATATCCAAAGTCCGCATTCAGTGGACGGAATCTGGCAAACCAGTAGTTGTGGGACTGGCGGAAGAAAAAATCGAAGTATCCCTTGCCCATGACGAACGTGTTTGTTTCTGCGTTGCCGGTCGAGGAGTGCAAGGTTGCGATATCGAACCGATAACTCATCGCAGTACCGAAGATTGGATTGCCTTACTGAATTCTTCTCGATATCCATTAATCCAACAGCTAGAAACTAAAGAGTCAGTAGATAGCGCAGGTACGCGGATTTGGACAGCTATAGAAGCCTTGCGTAAGGCGACTAAAGTCAAAGATATTAATTTGGCGATCGAACGCATAGAAGGGGATAGCATCTTATTCAGCGATGCCACTGCCAACAGCCAACTTAAAGTTCTCACCTTCCCCATCAAACTAACACGCAGCCCTGAAAGAATGATTGCCTTAGTTGTAATTCCATTCCGTTCCTTAAATTGGATTGCTGGCTCAATTTAACTCAAGTCCTTACTTTGCGTTCTCTCCTCTGCGTCTGGAGCGCCTCTGCGTGATACCACAAAATGAGGTTTCATCAAAAATCTGCCCACCTCTCAAAACTTTTAACGAACAAAACAGAAAATGTCAGTCAACAAAACAACTCGCTCTCAAACTTACGATGTCGTCATTATGGGTGCTGGGATAGCTGGAGTATCTCAAGCTCGTCACTTACTACTAAATATCCCCAACATCAAAATTGCCTTAATTGACCCCCGTCCTGAAGAACGAACCGAAAAAGATTTAAAAATAGGTGAATCAACTGTCGAAATTTCCACTCTCTTTTTCGGCAAAGAATTGGGTCTTTATGATTACTTAATTGAGAATCATCCGCCCAAATATGGACTAAACTATCATTGGCCGAAAGACCCAAAAAATACCCAAAGCATTGATGATTATTACCATGTTTGGTCTATCAAACAACCCCCGCTAGCTTCCGTTCTGATGAACCGCGCTAAGTTCGAGCGTGATGTCTTGAAAATGAATAAACAGATGGGAGTTGACTTTTACAATGGTCGTGTAGTTGATGTCGATCTAGCCTCTGGTGATACTCCAAATAATGTTAAAGTCAAAGTAGGTAATGACTACGTAGAACTGAAAGCCAAACATCTTATTGATGCAGCAGGACGCAAATTTATCATTGGCCATAAAACAGATAATGTACTCTTTGGCCCTGAGAAACTTGCTGGTCTTAATAATGGTTCTGCATGGGTACGAGTTAAAAATGTCGATCGCACTATTTTCCATAGCGGTTACGATCCTACAGGTGCGACATGCAGCCATTACTATGCCACCAATCACATGATGGGTCACGGCCATTGGATTTGGGTCATTCCTACAGATACTCAAACTATGGAATTATCAGTAGGAGTATCCCATCATCATGAAGTTATTCCAGCCCAAAGTGTTAACACCAAAGAAAAGTTTTATGCTTTTCTAGAAGCCAATCACAACATTCTTTACCAACTAGTTAAAAGTGGAGAAGACGTTGACTTTCATTACTTACCAAGGGCAGCACATAAGAGTAAAACTCTGTTTTCTCCAGATAATTGGTATGTAATTGGTGATGCGGCTGCCATCTTCGATCCTTTCTATTCCTTAGGAATGGTAATGATGACATTCCAAATGGAAAGTGTCACAGAAATTATCCGAGCAAAATTAGCAAACGAGCCGGATGCAGAGAAGAAGCGGGCTGTGTATAATGCTTACAATCTTGGCTATATAGAATCTTGCAATCATCTTCTCCACGGCCACGCCAAACAACTCGGTCACGCTAGCATCATGAGCTGGCGCGTCTACCTTGAAAATATGTGGTGGTTCGGCATGATTGTGCCTATGTATGTTGGCAAATGGCATTTAGATTTGAAGTTTCTGCGTAAATTTAGCCAACAAAGCCGTCAAGTTATTAGAACATTGATGTCTCATGTTTACGAACAATTCAATGAACTGATAGAAAAAGACGCCAATATTGGCATGATGTACGTTCATAGAGGGCAACAGTTACCCTTTGGCTATTACATGACCCAAGAATTTGATAGCTATCTGCAAAACACGAAATACGAACCTCAAAAATGCAATGTTTTTGCATATATGAAAAACATTTACTTCTTTGTTGCTCTTTGGTATCTTAAATTCTTGTGGAAAGGTTTTGGATTAAAAGGTCTGTTGTCGCCAAAGAATCTGAAACATGTTTTTGCTTTACTCGGTGCATCTGCTCAAGCTAGCTGGGATGATTTTATTTATCGGTGCAAGACCAAAAATCTCCCGGCTAATAGTGAAATTGCTAGGGCTAAAGAAGAGTTTAAGAGTTATAGATATCAGCCTGAGTTGAAGCCTTGGTTTGCGAGTAAAAGTGTTGAATTTCAAAAGTTGCCAGAGCAAGAGTTAGTTGCCGCCAAACTATAGCAATTTCCAGTTAAGTGAGGTACACAAGCTTTTGTTTTTAAACGCTCCAGGGGCGCAGAGTCAAATGCAAAGTTACGCAGAGGTTTGCCCAACAAGATAAGCGAAGTACTCACTACTTTAGTAAGTCCTTCTTTTCATTCTCTTCTTTGCGCCTTTGCGTCTTTGCGTGACACAAAAAAAAATCACATTAATCAATTTTTGTACTTAGTAAAAAGGAAAATTCCATGAATAGCACTCAATGCCAAACCTATAATTATGATGTAGTAATTATGGGTGCTGGATTAGCAGGGGTATGCCAAGCTCGTCACCTGTTACTTAATGTTCCCAATATCAAAATTGCTTTGGTCGATCCTCGTCCTGAAGAACGGACAGAAAAAGATTTGAAAGTAGGTGAATCAGCGGTTGAAATCTCTACGTTAATGATTTGTAAAGAGTTGGGTCTTTATGACTACATGGTTGAGCATCATCCGCCAAAATTCGGTTTAAACTTTCATTGGCCTAAGCATCCAGAAAGTACAGAAAACATTAATGACTACCATCATCTTTGGGCTATTCGCCAACCGCCCTTGGCTTCTGTTCTGATTCACCGTCCTAAATTTGAGCGAGATGTGCTGAGGATGAATCAACAGATGGGTGCTGTCTTTTATCAAGGCCGTGTTGTTGATGTTGACTTAACGCCTGGAGATGGTTTGAATGTGGTGAAAGTCAAACTAGATGGTGAGTATATCGAACTTACAGCCAAACATGTTATTGATGCGGCAGGACGCAAATTTATCATCGGTCGTAAGACAGATAATCTATTATTTGGCCCTGAAAATGTGTGTGGCGTTAATAATGGTTCGGCATGGATGCGCGTTAAAAATGTCGATCGCACTATCTTTCATAGCGGTTACGATCCTTTAGTTTCCACCTGTAGCCACTACTACGCTACTAATCATTGGATGGGACACGGACATTGGATTTGGATGATTCCCACAGACACCCAAAACATGGAATTGTCAATCGGATTAGTCCACCATCACGAATATATTGATGCTCACAGTGTCAATACTAAAGAAAAGTTTTATGCTTTTCTGGAAGCGAATCATAACATTATTTATCGACTGCTCAAGAGTGGAGAGGAAATCGATTTTCATTACTGGCCAAGGCTAGCGCACAAGAGTAAGACTATTCTCTCAAGAGATAACTGGTATGTAATTGGTGATGCAGCAGCTATCTTCGATCCTTTCTATTCGATGGGAATGACGATGATGTCTTTTGAAATAGACACCATTACAGAAGTAATTCGCGCTAAGTTAGCAGGCGAACCAGATGCAGAGAAGAAACGTGCAGTTTATAACGGCTTTAATTTAGGAATGATCGATCGCAACAATCTTCTTGTTAGCAATCATCCTAAACATCTTGGTAACGCTAGCATCATGAGTTATCGCATGTTCCTAGAAAACATGTGGTGGTTTGGTATGATGATTCCTTTGTATGTAGGGAAATGGCATTTAGATTTGAATTTCCTGGCAAAAATTAAACAACCAGGTCGTGTATACATTACAGAGATACTAAATGCTGCCTACAAACAGTTAACAGAGTTGGCAGAAAAGAACGCCAATATTGGGTTTATGTATACCCATCGAGCAGATGAATTGCCTTTTAATTACATAATGAGCCGAGATTTTGATGAATATATCCACCTCACTAAGTATGAACCCCAACGAGCTAATGTTTTTGTTTCTATGCAATACACTCACTTCTTTGTCGCTATTTGGTATCTGAAGTTTTTGTGGAAGGCATTTGGAATAAAAGGCTTGTTAGCGCCACAAAACCTCAAGCACGTTTTCGCTTTACTGAAAGCATCTGCTGTAGCTGGTTGGGATAACTTTATTTTCAAATTGAAAACTAGAGGTGTACCAGACAACAGTATCACTGCAAAAGCTAGAGAAGCTTTCAAGAGTTACCAACATCAACCAAAATTGCAGCCTTGGATTAGCTTGGGTAATGGAAAAAGCGTAGAAAATGGAACTAATGAATTACAAAGCCTAAAGAACGAAGATACAGCAAAAGTTCCAGAATTAGTATCACTACAAGCTGAAATCAGGTCTTAATTTTAGCTGAGGAAAACAACTGAAATGGCAGTTTAGTTTTAAAAGTTACACAATTAGCCGCTGCCATTTCTTTTTTCAATGACCTAATAACTACTAGCTGAATACCTAAAAAGCTATGCTCACTCAAATAGATTATAATGAACTCGAACATCAGCGCCAGTTTTTTAATACTGGCAAAACTAAGAATATTGATTTTCGGATTCAACAACTGAAAATTCTTCAACAAGTAATTGAGAACAATAAAGATAATATTGTTCAAGCTTTAAAAGCTGATTTGCATAAGTCAGGATTTGAAGCGTATTTTGAAATTATTGGAGTTTTAGAAGAAATTAAATTTGCTCTCAAAAATATTAGATCGTGGGTAAAACCGCAGAAAGCTCCTACTCCCTTTTATCAGTTTCTTTCTTCTGCTCAAATCCGTTCTGAACCTCTTGGTATAATTTTAATTATTGGGCCTTGGAATTATCCATTTAACTTGATGTTTGCACCCTTAGTAGGTGCGATCGCTGCTGGAAATTGTACAATTTTAAAACCATCAGAAATAGCTCCTGCTACTTCTCAACTTATAGCTAAAATAGTTCGTGAAAATTTCGACCCATCTTTTATTGAAGTCATTGAAGGCGGTATTGAAACCAGTCAAGAACTATTATCAAAAAATTTCGACCATATCTTTTTTACTGGCGGTACTGAAGTTGGTAAAATTGTGATGGCAGCAGCCGCTAAAAATTTAACACCAGTTACCCTTGAACTTGGTGGCAAAAGTCCTTGTATTGTTGACGAGCATATTCACATCGAACATACAGCTAAAAGAATTGTTTGGGGCAAATTCTTTAATGCTGGGCAAACTTGTACTGCACCCGATTATCTGTTAGTAAATCGTAAAATTAAAACAGATTTATTGACCAATATCAAAAAACAAATCCGAAATTTTTACGGTGATGACCCTTCAGTAAGTAAGAGCTATGCTAGAGTCATAAATCAAAAGCATTTCTGTCGCCTTTCCCAATTATTAGGAAGTGGGGAAATTTTAGTGGGAGGCGAAACAAATATAGAGGATCTTTATATTGCTCCTACTGTCATTGATAAAGTCTCTTGGCAAGACAAGATAATGCAAGAAGAGATTTTTGGCCCAATTCTTCCTGTTTTAGAGTATACAAATTTATCAGAGGCGATCGCCTTAGTTAATCGACAACCAAAACCCCTTGCTTTATACTTCTTTTCCAGCAATCAAAAAAATCAAGAGCGAATTTTGCAGCAAACAGTCTCTGGTGGAGTTTGCATTAACGATACCGTGATGCATTTAACCGTTCCGGCTTTACCTTTTGGTGGAGTTGGTGCTAGTGGTATGGGTCGTTATCATGGTAAAGCTGGCTTTGATAACTTCTCTTATCAAAGAGGTATATTAAATAAATCTTTTCTGATGGATTTGAAATGGAGATATCCTCCCTACCCAGAAAAGAAGAAGCATTAACTAATAATCTTATTCACCATAATCAAATAGTTTTAACTATGATTGTCGCTCAAAAAATCAGCCCTTATCTCACAGGTAATTTTTCTCCCGTACAAACAGAAATCACAGCCGGTAACCTCTTGGTAATTGGAGAATTACCAACTGATTTATCAGGAATGTTTATTCGCAATGGCCCTAATCCTCAATTTCTCCCCAAAGGCGATTACAAATGGATTGATGGAGATGGTATGTTGCATGGGGTGCAGATTAGTAATGGCAAAGCCACTTACCGCAACCGCTATGTCCAGACACGGGGATTTAAACTAGAACAGAAAGTAGGTAAAGCCATCTGGACAAGTTTGATGGAGTCGCCACAGCTGCAAAACCCCCCCAATAATCTTTTCAGTCCGTTCAAGAACACTGCTAACACTAACCTGGTGTGGCACGCAGGTCAACTCTTGGCCCTTTGGGAGGGAGCTGAACCATACAAAATTAGCGTACCTGACTTAACAACAATCGGGCCATTCGCTTATAAAAGACAACTGAATTCTCCCTTCACTGCTCACCCGAAAGTTGATTTTGTAACTGGGGAAATGATGTTTTTTGGCTATTCTCTACTACAGCCACCTTATTTAAGATATGGTGTAGTTTCAGCTAAAGGAGAGTTACTGAGAACAATTCCCATAGATTTGCCTAGAGGGGTCATGATGCATGACTTTGCCATCACTGCAAACTATACAATATTCATGGATTTGCCCCTGACATTGAGTTTAGAAAGGCTACGACGCAGAGAACCAGGTTACATGTTTGAACCAAATCTGCCCAGCCGCTTTGGTATCATTCCCCGTCATGGCAATAACAGCAATATCCGCTGGTTTGAAGTTTCTACCTGTTATGTTTTGCATACTCTCAATGCTTATGAAACAGGAGAGGAAGTTGTCGTCATTGGCTGTCGCACAGATGATGCTCAACTACTAAACATACCGACAAAGACAAATTTACGCTATAATCAAGTTAATAAGCCGCAGTTATATGGCTGGCGCTTCAATCTGCGCACAGGTGCAGTGCGAGAAGGCAGAATTGATGATTTGGCTTCAGAATTTCCTACTTTAAATCAGCAATTTGTCGGCAGACGAAATCAATACGGTTACACAGCCAGAATGGTGCCGGAACAGCTGCCTATTTTCTTTTTAGATGCAGTAATTAAGTATGACTTTGCCAATGGTTATTCCCAAACCCACGAGTGGGGGTCTGGTCGTTATGGAGGAGAGGCAGTATTTGTCCCGCGTCCCCACGCTACTCAAGAGGATGATGGTTGGTTATTAACTTTCGTCTACGACGAAGCTACAAGAACTTCAGAATTAGTAGTTCTTAATGCTCAAGACATTACAGAGGAACCTGTAGCCCGCATTCTTCTACCGCAGCGAGTTCCTTTCGGTTTCCACGGAACTTGGATTCCGGAAAATTCCATGCATTCAGCTTTTTAAATTAGGAAAAATATTATGATACAAGACGCTTGGCAATCAAGTTTAAATAAAGCCACATTACCAACAGATTTAATCGCTACTTGGGCAGAACGCGACGTGCGCGAAAGCGATGCTGGTGTACAAAAGCGATTGGAACAGGTCGGCCGTTCGTTAATGAAAGGATACCACACGGCTGTTACTGATGAATTAGAAGCGATCGCTCCCAAATTAAATGAAATCGATGAAGAGTTGCGGGGCTTTGCTTACGAAGGCGTCGGTATGGGACTAGCACAGCGCGATTTTCTCACACCAATTAGCCAAAATCGTATAGCCACCTTTGTTACAGGTGATGGTGCGCCTTATGCAAACATGGTTTATGTGGGTTTAGGTTTGATGTTAGCTAGAGTTGGGCGACCTATCGAACCTCATTTGCAAAGACTCGATACCGCTAAGGGTTGGTTATTAGTCGATGGCTACGGCTACTATCAAGGGATGTTTTATTGGCGAGACTCCCTCGATAAGCAAGTCATCTCGCCAGGAATTTCCGGTTATACCCGCAGTGTTTTCGACCAAGGTCTAGGTCGCAGTATTTGGTTTGTCGATGGTGGTGATGTTAATCGCATTGCACGTACCATTGATGCTTTTTCACTCGATAGGCGACAAGACTTATGGGGTGGTGTAGGTTATGCCTGTGCTTATGCTGGTGGTGCCGAACGCGCAACCATAGAAGCCTTAGGAAATGCAGCAGGTGCTTATCGCTTGCATTTAGCGCAAGGTACTGCTTATGCTGCCAAGTCGCGTCAATGTCTTGGTAATCAGTCAGTTTACACAGAATTGGCTTGTCGCGTGTTGTGGGGAGTGAGTGCTGATACTGTAGCTGACAGTTTAGCCACTAATGGCGAAACTCCAGAATCTCCTCTATGGCAGCATTACAGGTCGCGGATACCTCATCCAGTTAGAACAACTGTAGCAGCTTAGTACTTATTGCGTTACAAGGATAATTTGAATCGTGGAAATTAAAACAAATGAAGCTAACACCTTAATGGCTGATACTTGGGCTAAACGCGGAATTCAAAAAAGCGATGCCGGAGTGCAACAGCGATTAAGCAAGATTGGGAGTACGGTTTTACAAGGATATCATGTAGCGATCGCTAGTGAAGATTTAAAAGCGATCGCTCCTAAAATCAATGAAATCGATGCAGAATTGCAAGGTTTTGCTTACGAAGGCGTCGGTATGGCTCTAGCGCAACGCGACTTACTCGCACCCAGCAGCGAAAATCGGATGGCAACTCTTGTTGCAGGTGATGGTGCAGCTTATCATAACTGGGTTTATGTGGGTTTGGGTTTGATGTTGGCTCGTGCTGGACTGCCTATTAAACCGCATTTAAACAAGCTCAACTTTGAGAGAAGTTGTTTAGCAATTGATGGTTATGGCTACTATCAAGGCATGTTTCGCTGGCAAGACTCCCTCGATAATCAAGCCATCCCGGAACAAATTCCTGGTTATGCTTGCAGTGTTTTTGACCAAGGTTTAGGTCGCAGTATTTGGTTTATCGGTGGTGGCGATGTCAATCACATTGCACGCACCATAGATACCTTTGCCCAAGATAGGCGACAAGATTTGTGGGGTGGTGTCGGTTACGCCTGTGCTTACGCTGGCGGTGCCGAACGTGCAACCATAGAAGCCCTAAAAAATGCAGCAGATGTTTACCAATTTCAATTAGCCCAAGGAACAGCTTACGCTGCCAAATCCCGCCAATCTGTTGGTAATTACTCACCTTACACAGAATTAGCTTGTCAAGTCTTGTGGGGAATGAGTACTGATGCTGTAGCTAATACTTTAGTCAATCATCAAGCACTAGAATCTCAAAGTTGGCACCATTACCGAGCGCGTGTTTTTCATCCGGTTAGAACAACCCTAGCAGCTTAGTGCAACATTTCATGAATTCCTAGCGAATTCTCTGCGTGCCTCTGCGCTCTTTGCGTTTAAAGAAATGCTACCTCCAGAAACTATTGCTCAACAAGGACAACAAAGATGATACAACAAGCTTGGCAAATCAATGCCGAACAAGCTAGGACGCAGATGAGAGCTAATTTAGCGGCACGTAAGGTAATGGTAAAAGATCCGAAAGTGCCGCAGCGATTTGGACATATTGCCGAGGGTATGTGGCAAGGATACCATGCAGCGATCGCAGACGAACAACCAGAGGCGATCGTTGCCAAGCTCAATGCAATTGACTCCGAGTTGCTAGGATTTGCCTTAGAAGGTGTAGGTATAGCTCTCACCGAACTAAATGCACTCAAACCCCAGAACCAAAATCGAGTAGAGGCTTTTCTCGAAAAAACCACAGCAGCTTATCAAACTATGGTTTATTTGGGGGTGGGTTTGGGACTAGTCCGGTACAAACTGCCTATTGAGCTACATTTAAATGCACAGAACCCCGTAACATCTTGGCCAGTAATCGATGGTTATGCTTTTAATCATGGTGTTTATTACTGGCAAGACTACATAGACGGTCAAGCTCTTCCCGTCCAGCTTTCTGGCTATGCCTGTCGTGTCTTTGACCAAGGTCTAGGCCGCAGCATTTGGTTAGTAGATTGTGCTGATGTTAACCGCATTGCCAAGACTATAAGTGCTTTTCCCACAACAAGACAAGCAGACCTTTGGGGAGGTATCGGTTACGCTTGTGCTTCCATTGGTGGTGCAGAACGCTCAACTCTAGAAGCATTAGGCGAAGTAGCCGACGATTATGTATTTGAGTTGGCCAAAGGAGCTAGTTGCGCTGCCAAATTCCGTCAATTGCTTGGCAACGAACCAGGCTACACGGGATTAGCCAGCGAAGTCTTGTCCAGCATAGCAGCTCGAGCAGGAATTGAAATTAAAGATATTCCAGTAGAAAGCTTATCAAATAATAAAACCTGGCAACACTATCGAGAATATCTGCTGGAATAAGCAAAATTCACAAACATAAAATTGCAAAGTTTTTCTTCAAAAAACAATACAAAATTATTGTCTTTTTACTGCAAAAATATGCTTTAAATTGCCTCAAAATTCACGAGCTTAAGTGAAATTTGTGGTTAATTTACTTAGCCTTAAACTTTCCTTAAAGCCACCAAAAATAAACGCAAAATATACCTGATGTTAAATCTTTCTTAATTTACAAAAAAATAAAAATATTGTATGCTTGTAAACAAGCCAGTAAACCACTCCCAAAATTGTTTAAAAACCGCAGATATTAATTATTGGGTGGTTTGAAAAGAGCATTGAAGGCTCTACAAAGATTTAGGTTACATCTATATATAACATTCCCGATGAATGGACGAAATTGAATAATCTCAAACCTGAAACTCTTTGAGAGAAAAAACGCGCTCCAACAGCATGGGACTATGCTGGTCATCGATAGATATTCCCCTAACAAAGAAGGAAAAAAATATGGCAAAGCCCAAAACTACAAATCCCTACACTGGTAAAGTAACAGCTGATGGCACAATTTTCACAGCTAATCCAAATCCAATTTATGCACCAACTGGTGAAGCTTTTATTGGCACTCCAGGTAATGACAAAATTAACACTTCTGCATTAACTAGCAATAATGTTTTATTCGGTCTTGGTGGCAAAGACCATCTTTTAGCCGGGATTGGAAATGATGTTTTAGTCGCTGGTGCAGGAGATGACTTTGTAAATGCAGGTGATGGAAACGACCTGATTTTTGGAGACTTTAACTCCAATGGAGACCTCGACTTTGGCCTAGAAGGAAATGACACCTTAAATGGCGGCGCTGGGAATGATGTTTTCTTGGGTGGCGGTGGCAACGATATATTAGATGGCGGCACCGGAGATGACAACATAGCTGGTCAAGACGGCAACGATCTCATTAAAGGCAATGACGGTAACGATTTATTGACTGGTGGTTTAGGCAACGATACTATTCGTGCTGGTGCTGGAGACGATAGAGGTCTTGCCGGGCCAGGAGATGACCTCTTCTATGGTGGTGACGGTAACGACCGACTCGGCGGCGATACTGGCAACGACACACTTCATGGTGGTGGTGGCAATGACCTGCTGATTGGCAATGTTGGCAACGACGTAGTATCTGGTGGTAATGGCAACGATTGGATAATTGGCTCTAACCCTTATCCCCCAGAATTAGGATTAGAATTGCCCGAAATCGATACTTTAACAGGTGGTGCTGGTAGCGATATCTTCTTTCTTGGAGAATTCACCGTCGGGCAAAACACCAAAGTATTCTACGACAAACTAGGCAATCAAGATTATGCCTTGATTACCGATTTTAATGTCAAAGAAGACTTCATTCAACTACCAGAAAGCCTCCAAACCATCATCGGACTAGGCCCAACAGCTCCCGGCTTACCGCAAGGAACAGCTATCTACGCTAACAGAAATGGCACGAACGATCTGATTGCTATAGTTGTTGGCGTGACACCCCAACAGTTAGGATCTACCGGTAAGTTCGTCTTTGGTAATCCAACCCCCAACTTGACACCAGGGACAGGAATTTTCACAGGCTCTGATGCTGCCGAAGGTTTCATCGGTACCCCAGGCAATGACACAATTTTTACCGGGGGTGGCAATAATACGACATTTGCTGTTGATGGTGACGACCGACTTTTTGGCGGTAGTGGCGATGACGATTTTATCTCCGGAGCTGGAAACGACTACGTTGACGCCGGTGCCGGTAACGACTTAATTTTTGGCGACTTTGACCTGAATGGCGACCTCGACTTTGGTGTAGAGGGAAATGATACCCTTTTGGGTGGTGCTGGCAACGATGTTTTCTTTGCTGGCGGTGGTAATGATTCCATTAATGGTGGAACTGGTAACGATGACATCGCTGCTCAAAATGGTAAGGATACTGTTTTTGGTGGCGATGGGAATGATAACATCCTTGGTGGTTCAGAAGAAGATCTGATCTATGGTGATGCTGGTAACGATAAAGTTTTTGCTGGTTCAGGCAACGATATCGCCTATGGAGGTGATGGAGCCGACCGACTCGGCGGCGATACCGGCGATGACAAACTCTTTGGTGAGTCTGGGAATGATGTTCTGATTGGCAATCTTGGTAGTGACTCTCTCTCTGGTGGTGATGGTGACGATAGATTATTTGGCTCTAACCCCTTCCCTCCAGAATTTGGATTAGGCAAACCAGAGATTGATACTTTGACTGGCGGTAGCGGTAGCGATATCTTTTTCCTTGGTGAATTCACTGTGGGTAAAGATAGTGCAGTCTATTACGACAAGCTGGGCAATCAAGACTATGCTCTAATTACTGATTTCAACCTCAATCAGGACTTTATCCAACTACCTGAAGACATCCAAGTTACTATCGGACTCGGCCCGGTTCCGGCTGATTTGACAGGCGTACCGCAAGGAGCTGGAATTTATTCTAACAATGACTTAATTGCTGTAGTTGTTGGTGTTGGCCCTCAACAGTTAGCAGCTAGCAGTCATTTCCTGTTTGTGTAGGTACTGCGAATTGAGAGGGACGTACAGTTCAGTTAAGATCCCCCCGCCTGCGGCGACCCCCTTAAAAAGGGGGTGAAACAGAGAGTTGTTAGCCCCCAATTTATCGGGGGGTTGGGGGGATTTTAAAAGGCTAACCCAAGCGTATTGGGCTATAGGGGCATAAGGTGTACGCCCTTACCTATATAAAAATGGTGTAAAAGGGCGATCGCAACCTTAGTAATTGCCAACAGACAGGGTGTTGAGGAAATATTTCGCTTCATCTTCCCGTGCTTTGTTTGGCGAAGCGTGTAAATTTATTTGGGCGAAAGCAGGTAGTGTAGGAGATTAATTATGTCCCGACTGATAAAACGTCGTCATTTTCTTCAGGCAAGTATTGCAGCTACTACAAGCATAGGTATATCTGCGGTTCGTAGTTCTGCCTTTAATAGTGAAGAATATGTAGAGGCGATCGTTATCGGGAGTGGTTTTGGTGGAGCAGTAGCATCATTGCGTTTAGGTCAGGCAAAAATTGAAACAATCGTACTAGAGCGCGGGCGGAGATGGCCGATAACTAATGCAGGCGATACTTTCGCTACATTTGATAAACCAGACGGTCGTACTACCTGGCTCAGTCCAACTACACTATTTTTCGATCGCACTCCCATCGATGTCTATACTGGCGTCCTCGATCTCAAAATAGGCAATGGTATTAATGCCTTTCGTGGAGCTGGCGTTGGAGGTAGTTCCCTGGTTTACAGTGCTGTTACCTATCAGCCAGATCGAGAAATCTTTTATAAAGCCTTTCCACGTAGTATCAGCTACGAAGAATTAGATAAAGTCTATTACCCACGAGTGCGTTCGATTATCAAGTCGGCTGTCATACCAGACGATATTTTACAAACTGACTACTATTTAGCAAGCCGGATTTTTTTAGAGCAGGGAGCTAAGGCTGGTCTCAAAGTCCGCAAACACACAATGGCAGTTGATTGGGATATCGTTCGTCAGGAAATTGCAGGCAAGAAAGTTGCTTCTGCTATTAATGGTGTATTAATTTATGGAGCGAACAGCGGTGCAAAAAATAGCTTAGACAAAAATTACCTCAAGAAAGCAGAAGCCACTGGTTATGTCGAAATTCGACCTCTGCACGTGGTAACTAGGATAGAGGAATTAAATAATGGACGTTTCCGAATAGTTTCTAATCGCATCAACGAGCAAGGGACTGTAATTGGACAAAAATCTTTGATTTGTCGCTATTTATTTTTAGCAGCTGGTTCGATTGGAACTACTGAATTGTTGCTGCGTGCTAAGGCTCATGGCACATTACGCTGCTTGAATAAGTATGTAGGAAAGTTTTGGGGAACTAACGGTGATGCACTCAGCGCCATTATCAACAAATATCCAACTAATCCTACAAAAGGTGGCCCAGCTACATCAGTCATCGAACACTTCGATAATCCTATTGCCCCGGTGATTATCGAACAGACTCCTCTGCCTAATTTACAAGATGGTGTAATTGCTACCCTTGGTCAGGCGATCGCTAAACCAGAGGGCTATCTCACCTACAATACTTCTACCCAGTCAGCTGATTTGTTCTGGCCTACAAACTCACCTAACAACCAGAAAAATTCTCAAGCATTGCAGCATACATATCAACTCATTAACAAAGCCAACGATAATACCGTTGCAGGGCCGCCTGATGCTAATGGCACAACGCACCCCCTTGGTGGTGCAGTTATGGAAAAAGTCTGCAATACCTACGGCCAGGTTTATGGTTATCCTAATTTATTTGTTGTTGATGGTTCTCTGATTCCAGGTTCAGCAGGTGCTAATCCTTCCCTAACCATCGCAGCTTTAGCAGAACGATGCATGGATAAATTCTTGTCCCATAGGATTAAGTGGTAGTAACAAGAGTAAATTCACAACGAGATTTCCTCAAAGAGTAGACCTCTTGCACAAAAATAACTTTCATAAATAACTTTTGTAGGAAAAACGATATTTATGCAAGAGGTCTATTGAATGTTGCAAAACTAGCAACTGCTCTCATCTGATGAGAAGATGCAAAATCAGTTTGAAACTTGAGTAAATTATTATTCACCTTTACTGTTTTTCGGTAGTTAATAATTGCGGAAGTATTTATACAATCGCAATTTATAACAGAAAAATTAATCTCTTAGTTTTGCATACATCAATATTGGGGCTGACGTAATTAGCAGTTTTATTATTTGCTGCGTTCATTGATTTTATCCACTTGCTAGAGGAAAATATGGCCGATCAAACTCTGAATAAGGCTGTTGAAGCTATATCTCCGCATAACGAGGCTAAACAGCAGATTAATATCGTTCGCTTAGATTTAGAAAAATTACAAGAAGAGACTCCAGGAAGATTTTCATTTAATATTTTTCAAAGTGCGATCGCCATCAGCAACCTAATTCTTCTTTTGCCAAAATTAGTCTTCATAAATACTGCTGAAGAACTAAAAATAAACTGGCTATTTATTCGCCGCGATATTACAATGTCAATAGTGCCTGGGTTGTTATTCACTACAACTGCTTTAGTGAATCATCCTCCCATCTCATTGATTGATGGAATATCAATATTAGCTAGTAGTTTAATATATTTTTGGTTGTGTATTACTTCATTTTGTATATCCAACCAACTCAGTGATATCGAAGAAGACAAAATCAACAAGCCAGACCGGCCGCTGGCGCAAGGAATCATTTCCTATCAGGATGCTGAAATTCGTGGGTATGTATTTATGATGCTGCTTACAGCAGTAGCTTGGTGGTTGGGAGTACTTGAATGGGCAATTTTATGGCAGTTCAATTTTATTATTCATAATAATTTAGGCGGTGCAAAAAATTGGATGGCAAAAAATATTCTTAGTGGATTTGGTATTATGTCTGAGATGGGAGCAGCTTGGCAAATGGTAGCGCCAATTTCTCCTGTTGTTTGGTCATGGTTAATAATATTATGTACTGCGTGTATAATACTGATATCTGTTCAAGATTTTCGTGATATTCCAGGCGATAAAGCAATTGGTCGCAATACATTTCCTCTGGTATTCGGAGAGAATTTTAGTCGAATTTTTGTGAGCCTTTGCTTTTTGATATTCCCAGTTTTAATCCATTGGTGTTTGATGATGCCAGCAGGCAATAGCTTAGTAGTTATGCTGTGGGATATTGTACTTTTCTTCTTTAGCTGTATTATCGCTTTACGATTAGTAGTGTTGCGTTCTTATGCAGCAGACCATAAAACTTATTTACTCTTTACTGGCTGGTACTGCCTATTAATGACTAGTTCGATTTTCATTTTGCGCGTGTAGATAGTTTCCTACTATCCGTTTGGAGAATTATCCGATGGAATTCACGAAAAAGTTAGGCATTACTACCGCTGGTTTGACATTATCTGTTGCTGTTATTAACGTTAAACCCGCACAAGCTTTCGATTTTACTTATACAGGCACTACCATAGGAGAATCAACATGGACTCGTCCCTTTGTTGCACAGAATGCAAACATTCCTACTTTACCTTCAGGTATCGGTACAGTTACTAGTTACAATACATTCGGGTTTAAAGTTGAAACTGAAGGTTTGTATGATTTTCTAAGTATTGCTACAACCCCAAAAGAATGGGACAACTACTTATTTTTGTACTCAGATAACTTTAACCCAAACCAACCATTGCTAAATGCTGTTATCGGTAATGACGGCTTTCCTAAAAAAGGTCTTTCTGGTTTCAAAAATGTATCTTTGAGTACAGATAAAAACTACTTCTTGGTTACAACAGGATATTCTGATTCAAGCCAAGGAATCTTCGAGAATAGAATTTCTGGGCCAGGCACAATAGTTAAAGCTGTTCCCGAACCAGCTATGATTTTGGGTTCAGCGATCGCTATTCTTATAGGTTGGATAATGAAGCCTACTGAATAGTTGATGTCCGCGAAAAAAATTTTCCGATTTCTGTCGAAATATCCATAAGTCGCACGTCATATAAATAAGAGCGCAAAAAAACCAAGCTCGAAATCAACTCACAACATAAGGAACTAACATGCAGTACGCAATCCTAGTTTACGAAAGCGAAACCAACTTCAACAATCGCACAGATGAACAGCACAAGGATGCTTACTGGGGTGCTTTCAGCGCCTACTCACAAGCTTTGGCGGAAGCTGGTGCAATTGCTGGTGGTGCAGCACTTTATCAGCCTCATGCTGGAACAACAGTCAGATTGCGCGATGGGCAACGCCAAGTTCAAGACGGCCCCTACGCTGAGACCAAAGAACAACTCGGCGGTTTCTTCCTCATCGATGTACCAGATTTAGATGCGGCTTTGGATTGGGCGGCTCGTTGCCCAGCAGCAGCTGACGGTGCAGTTGAAGTTAGACCTTTCATCCCAATGGCTCAAGGCTAATGACTACCCAGAATGAACGCCGAGCCGCAAAACTTTTCAACCTGCTGGTTTGCAGATATAATGTCACTGCCACGAAAGATTTACTCGGCGATGCATTCCTGGTGATGTTCAAGAAAAAGAGTTTGCGGTTTATGTCGAAATGCTCATAAGTCGCACGTCATATAAATAAGAGCGCCAAAAACCAAGCTCGAAATCAACTCACAACATAAGGAACTAACATGCAGTACGCAATCCTAGTTTACGAAAGCGAAAACAACTTCAACAATCGCACAGATGAACAGCACAAGGATGCTTACTGGGGTGCTTTCAGCGCTTACTCACAAGCTTTGGCGGAAGCTGGTGCAATTGCTGGTGGTGCAGCACTTTATCAGCCTCATGCTGGAACAACAGTCAGATTGCGCGACGGGCAACGCCAAGTCCAAGACGGCCCCTACGCTGAAACCAAAGAACAACTCGGTGGTTTCTTCCTCATCGATGTACCAGATTTAGATGCGGCTTTGGATTGGGCGGCTCGTTGCCCAGCAGCAGCTGACGGTGCAGTTGAAGTTAGACCTTTCATACCAATGACTCAGGGCTAATGACTACTCAGAATGCACGCCGAGCCGCGGAACTCGCAGCACGTAATTCCTACGGACGATTAGTTGCTTATCTAGCAGTTCGCACGCATGATGTCGCTGCTGCGGAAGATGTGCTTGGCGATGCATTCCTTGCTGCTTTGAAGACTTGGCCGGAAAAAGGTGTCCCTGAAAATCCAGAAGCTTGGCTGTTGGTGACTGCGCGGCGTCGCCTGATCGATGATGCCCGACACGCTAAGGTGAAAGCCTCAGCAGCTAATGCCTTGAAGCTGATAGCTAACAACGTGCAAGAGGAGACATCTTTTGAGGTTGAGTTTGCAGACGATCGCCTGAAACTTTTGTTTATCTGTGCTCACCCAGCGATCGATGCAGGTATCCGCACTCCTCTGATGCTACAAACAGTACTGGGGCTGAATGCTGCGGAAATTGCCTCAGCTTTTCTCATCGCCCCAGCAACTATGAGTCAACGGCTTGTCCGTGCTAAGGCTAAGATTCGAGATGCTGGTATCGCTTTTGAGTTGCCAGAAGCTAAAGACCTGCGGGCGCGGTTGGATGCTGTACTAGAAGCCATTTATGCTGCTTACAGTAATGGCTGGGAGAACTTGACCGGGGTAGATCCACGGCGTAAAGGTTTAACGGAAGAAGCAATCTGGTTGGCGCGTCTGTGCGTACAGCTATTGCCAGAAGAACCTGAGGCACGGGGGCTGTTAGCGCTGATGTTGCATTGCGAAGCGCGCCGCGATGCTCGTCGGACAACAACTGGTGCTTACGTTCCGCTTTTGGAGCAAGACGTTACGCTTTGGTCGCAGCCAATGTTAAACGAGGCGGAACGCGAACTTACCCAAGCAGCAACATTTAAAAAACTGGGAAAATTTCAGTTGGAAGCTGCTATTCAATCCACACACGCTCAGCGTCGAGTGACTGGGCGCACAGATTGGCAGACTTTAGCACTGCTGTATGAAGGACTGATTCAGTTTTCCCCGACGCTGGGCGCTTTAGTTGGACACGCCGCAGCGATCGCAGAAGCTAAAGGTTTAGAAGAAGGTTTAGCGCACTTAGAAGCACTGCCAGCCGAATCTATCAAAAGTTATCAGCCATATTGGGCGCTCAAAGCTCACCTGCTCAAGCATTTAGGTAAGGAGCCAGAAGCTAAACAGGCTTATACAAGGGCGATCGGTTTGGCAGAAGACCCAGCTATTCGGGAATTTCTGGTTCGGCAATCTGGTGTTATGGAAGGCAGGGGGCAGGGGGCAGGAGGCAGGAGGGAAGAGGATTGAAGCCTATTGCATTTTTCTTTGCAGAGTTTAGTTTTTCTATGAATTATCTCTAAATAGTTTGCATCTTGGTGCAATTATACCAATTCGTAATTCGTAATTAAGACATGGTTTGGAAAGGATAACGAAGGCAGGAGGCAGAGGGCAGGAGGCAGGAGGAGGTAGGAGTTAGAAAGAAACTCTTTATCTTTGATGAATCAGTCCTGCTGTACCTCACTTACTTTCAATCTGCTGTCAATTCTAAAACACCCCACCCGCCTTACGGCACCCTCCCCTTGCCAAGGGGAGGGTTGGGGAGGGGTAATGCGAGGACTGCAATTATAACTAATCATCCGAACTTGATATTACTTAATTTTTGTAAAGTTAAATACACCCCTTTTCTTATTTCCTGTTGTCTTTCTCTAAAGTGATTCTCCGAATGAAATTGGATTACTATATTTGAGGATTTTACTCAATGTTGATAAATATTAAAAGTTCTAGTTTTCATAGTTTGTATAAGCAATCTCAGGAAATTATTGCCTCTGCTTTTGGTATTACAATTCTGTTAATTGTATGGCATTTACTCAGCTTAAATCCTGAAACATCCTTGCCTTCTCCTTTTACGGTTATAACTGATACTTGGGAGTTGATTATCGATCCCTTTTTTAACAAGGGAACTAATAACAAAGGATTGTTTTGGTTGCTGATTGCCAGCCTTCAGCGAGTGACCTTTGGGTATTTTCTAGCTGCGATCGCAGGTATTCTGATTGGTTTTATTATTAGCTTGAACAAATTTACTAGACTAGCGATCGATCCAATTATCCAACTGTTACGTCCGGTTGCACCTCTGGCTTGGCTGCCTCTTGCTCAGGCTATTTTTCTCAAACCCGACCCCTCAGCTATATTTGTAATTTTTATTACAGCAATTTGGCCGATTATTCTTAATACTGCTTTAGGCGTACAGCAGATTCCTAAAGATTACACCAACGTCTCCAAAATTTTAGAGTTCACAACTTTTGAGAACTTTTTTAAAATTTTACTCCCTGCTACACTTCCCTACATTTTTACAGGATTAAGGATTGCACTTGGTCTATCTTGGTTAGCCGTTGTTGCAGCCGAGATGTTGCTCTCTGACGACGGCATAGGCTTTTTTATCGTCAATGCATACAACAACTCAGATATTAGTGAAATCATCTTGGCAATTATTTACTTGGGCGGAGTTGGCATAATTCTAGACAAAATAATGGCTTATTTCTCGTTCAAAATAACTCCACAAGAATAACCTGTTTGCAGAAAAAATTCTAATTCAAATAAGATTAACGGAACATAAATATGTCTAGCTTTGTTGAAATTCAAGGGATAGGTAAGGAATTTAAGCTATCGGATGGTAGCAAAAATATTGTCCTGCAAGATATCAATTTAAAAATCATTCCTGGAGATTTTGTTTCCCTCATCGGTCATTCCGGTTGTGGTAAGTCTACTTTATTAAATATTGTGGCTGGGTTGGATAAACCAACACAAGGGTATGTACAAATTGACGGTCAATTAGTACGTAAACCTGGTTACGATCGCATGATGGTTTTTCAAAACTATTCCCTCTTACCTTGGTTAACTGCTTGGGAAAATGTCGCCTTAGCTGTTAATAAGGTAATGCACCACAAATCCAAGAAAGAACGCTATCAACTAATTGCTCATTCCCTGGAAATGGTAGGGCTAAAAGATGCCATTGGCAAAAAACCAAAACAACTTTCTGGGGGAATGAAACAACGAGTCGCTTTAGCACGGGCCTTAGCTATCAAGCCGAAGTTACTACTTTTGGATGAACCATTTGGAGCTTTGGATGCATTAACTCGTAGTTCCCTACAAACTGAGTTAATGCATATTTGTAATACAAACGATATCACTGCCATCATGGTTACTCATGATGTGGATGAGGCACTATTACTCTCTAATCGCGTGGTCATGTTGAAAAACGGCCCTGCTGCAACCATTGATCGCGTTTTGGAAGTGCCCTTTGCATATCCTCGGTTTCCGATGGAAATTATGGATAGCACTAAATATAATGCACTTCGTCATGAAATGATGCAATTTCTATACAGACAGCAGCAAGTTAGATATATAGAAAACCAAGTTGTAACCAGTGTAAGCAACGTAATTTAAACCCTGTGACACAACCTTAACTGAGTTTGTAATTAACTCATCAATAGACCTTTTGCAAAAGTGCTTTTTGCACTCTTGTGGTCAAAGGGATGCATGTTAAAGGGAAAATACCAAACCTTTCCCCCTTTCCCCCGCCCCTTATCCCCAGAGGGGACCCCACCTTCCCCTTTTCCCGAATAAGAGCAAGAAGTCTAATGCCATTCTTTCTCTACACCCTAAAGCCAATCTAAACAGATAACTTTGCAATCTACTGATATTACTAATTTTCAACAGATTAATCGATATGGTAAAGCTTTCTAGACGGAAATTTTTAGTAACTACAGGTGCAGCAGCTCTACTAACTCAAACCATAAGCCATCGTGCCACTTCTAACTCCACTGTTAAGCAGTTGAGTTCGGGTGTGTATGCTGGTGAAAGCGATACTCCTGAGGTGCGAAAAGCCACACTGGGCTTTGTCCCTGTCAGCAGTTGCGCTCCTTTAATCATTGCCAAAGTCAAGGGCTTTTTTGCTAAGTATGGTATGCCTGATATCCAGGTAAATAAGCAGCCTTCTTGGGCTGTTCAACGGGACAAACTGATGTTAAGCTCATCTGATGGTGGCTTGGATGGCGCTCATTTACTCTTTAATCAAGCATACCTGATTGCCACGGGAGAGATTAGCTATCGTCGTAAAATTCCGATGTATATCTTGGCTCGCCTGAATGTGAATGGACAAGGGATTTCACTTGCCAATGCTTATAAAGAGTTAAACCTTGGTTTAGATAGCTCTGCTCTCAAATCAAAATTTGAGCAGAAGACTAGGGCTGGAGAAACTGTGCGTTGTGCCGTTCCTTTTCCCAGATCGACAGGGGACTTTTTCATGCGTTGGTGGCTAGCTTATGGTGGTATCGATCCTAGTAGAGACATATCATTGGTTACGATGCCACCTCCGCAAACGGTGGCTAACATGCGGGCAGGTAGTATGGATGCCTTCTCTTGTGTAGATCCTTGGCATCACCGACTGATCGAAAAGGGGTTTGGATACTCAGCTGTAACTACTGGAGAATTGTGGAACAATCACCCGGAAAAAGCTCTGGTAGTGCGTGGGGAATGGGTAGATAAGCATCCCAAGGCGGCAAAAACAATGCTCGCAGCAGTTTTGGAAGCTCAAATGTGGTGCGATCGCCTTGAAAATAAAGAAGAAATGTTCCAGATTCTCTCCCAGCGCCAATGGATGGGAGTCAAAAGCAATGTAATTGGCGATCGCTTACTTGGCAAGTTTGATTATGGAAACGGCCGCGTCGTGGAAAATAGTCCTCATGCAATTAAGTTTTGGCGCGAGAATGCTTCCTACCCTTATAAAAGCCACGATTTGTGGTTTTTAATTGAAGATATGCGCTGGGGACATCGTTCCCCAGAATTTGAAACTAAACCTTTAATTGATGCTGTAAATCGGGAAGATTTATGGCGGGAAGCAGCTAAATTAATTGGTCAGGAAAAAGCAATTCCACCAAGTACATCACGGGGTGTAGAGAAATTTTTTAATGATCTGGAGTTCGATCCTGAGAATCCTCAGGCTTATTTAAATGCTCCTACCATTAGAAGAGTTTAAATCAAAAGCTTGTGAGTAAATACTTGTTATACCATTTTTTGTGAAGCTGCATATATTTACCCCCCGGCTGTCGCCGTCCCCCCTTTTTAAGGGGGGACTACAGGGGGGTCTTATTATGTGCATCTTCATACAGAATTGGTATTAGTTAAAGGGAAAAAGGAAACAAAAACCTTTAATCTTTTCCGAAAACAAAATATTAAAGACAGTAACAGAATGAGGCATAAGAAGGTTATCAGAGAATATTTACTCACCTTATTTAATCGCGAGTGGATGTCAACTGCTTTTAAAGTAGCTCTAATAATAGGATCTGTTTTATTCACAATCAATCATGGTTGGGCATTGTGGACTGGTCAAATGACATCTGAGCGCTGGATTTCTGCAATTTTGACTTACATTGTTCCTTATATGGTCAATATTCACGGTCAATATATTGGTAGAAAACAATATATCGCAAAAAATGTTAACTCTTCACAAGATTTGCAAAGCTACTGTAAAAAATAAATATGCGTAGTAGTAGCTATGCCATGTAGAAAATTGGACAAAAAGATTCGTCAATGCACCGAGTTTTTGCTACTTCCCGCGCACAAAACCTTTATTTTCAATTACCATTTGACTAAAAGGTATAGACAAATGGTTCAGGTTGTTCAAGGAAAAGATATCACCCTAGCCCAACTCATTGATGAATTTGGGTTACAACTTACACAAGACAAACAATTCTTTTTAGAGTGGCAGCAGGATTTACCAGAGTTGAGAGATTCAGAAAAAGAACTACTCAACCAAGTGAAGGAAGAATATTTGCATTTGTCGAAATATCCAATTTTAGAACCTGTTGTTAAGATGGTGGTGCTCTCTCCACTATTGCGACTAGGGGGCTTTTATCAACCACCTTTTTACATTGCTTCAGAACAAGAGGTAGAAATTTCTTCAGAGGATGAAGGCACAATTGTTAGAGGACGTATTGATATATTGGTGTTTCATCCGCTATTTTGGGTACTTCTAATTGAAGCTAAAAGAGCGCAATATTCTTTAGTACCTGCAATTCCTCAAGCTTTAGCTTATATGTTGGGTAATCCTGACTCTGGCAAACCAACATTTGGCTTTGTTACAAATGGTCAGGAATTTAAATTTATTAAGCTAATAAAACAAGAAACACCAATATACGGGTTATCTTATACATTCTCGCTGGATCGCGAAGAAGACATTTATACTGTGGTTAAAATTCTTAAACAGCTAGCTAATTCGGTGATTGTTTGATGTTTAAAATTTTTAGCTTGCGATCGCTGCTTCTAACACTTACGTAAAACAATATCCTACACTATCCTCTTTTCATAGCAATGTATTTCCTCAAAACTATTATCTTCTATGCACTTATAATCTGCATAATTTGTATTTCACCTATTCAGACATTAGCAGCAGAAAAACCAATTGCAATTTTTCATGCATTTGATGGACAGTACGCTGATATTCAAAAGTTTGTATGTGAAATCGGCAAGCAAGGATATTCTCACATTCAAATTCCTCCAGCCCAAAAATCTAATCCTGCGCCAGAATGGTGGGCACGCTATCAACCTGTGGACTACAGCATTATTGAAGGTAGAGGTTCGCAAGAAGATTTAAAACAACTTATTAATCAAGCCCATAGTTGTGATGTCAAAGTAATTGCTGATGTTGTTTTCAATCACATGGCTAATTTAGATGGTGGTGATGATTTTGAAGATTTAACTAAATTTCCAGGTCTTATTGTAAGTGAATTTAATTCAGACTCAAATCATTTGGGAAAAAATCCTTGTAGTATTAATTATAATGATGGCAATCGAAATTCAGAAATTAATTGTTGGTTGGGCGGGCTACCTGACCTAATATTTACTAGTAACGTTAAAACAATTCACAAAGTTTATTTAAAAAATTTATTAGATTTAGGAATTGATGGATTTCGGTTTGATGCTGCCAAACATATACCAGAAGATATTGTTAAAGAGTACATCAGCTATGTTGAGCAACAGAGCCAAGGAAAAGCATGGAATTACCTTGAGGTAATTGTAGATAGCGACACCAGTGCAGAAAATTATAATTGGATTGCTGATATTACAGATTTTACGCTCTACAATTCCATGAAAAATGCTTTCAGCTTAGGTGGAGATTTACGTTCGCTGTCAGTTTCCGCAGGTATAAATGATTCGCGTAGCGTTACCTTTGGTAGAAACCATGATACTGCCCGTGAGATTAATTTTAATGCCATCAATTCCTATAGCGATCCTTCTGACTCTTTCTTAGCAACAGCGTTTGTATTGGCTAGAGAAAGTGGCATCCCTTTAATATTAAATTTGGATAATCGCAATGGTTATTTTATTCAATATGGTGTTAAATTTCGCCAGATTATACATCAACGAGGAAATCAAGGAAAGAATGTCAAAGAAAATATTTTGTCTCTGATTGATAGCCCCAGCGTATTACTTATGGAGCGCGGTAATGAAGGATTTTTCCTTGTCAATAAAGGAGATAATAAATTGAATATTGCATCCCTAGATTTGACCTTGAGTAATTTAGATGGATGTTATCGGGAACTCCGGAATAACTTTACTGTTGCTATTGAGCGCGGCGATCGCCAGAAAAAATTCATCACTCGTTGGGGAAGTTGGAATAGAGACGGGATGGAAATTGAAAAACGCGATGCGCTCTATTTTATTCGAGAACCTTTTAACCAATGCCAAAATAATTCGTAATGGGCTACGCCCCGCTGCGCTAACGTAATGAATAAATTTAGATTTTATATAGGTTTATAGGTTAAATTGTGTTACTGAATTTTTAAGAATTGGGATAAATAGTCTGGATTTCGAGATAAGCTCAATGTAGCGTTCAGACATCATGGGTTATGAAGAATGAAACCTGTTTTGGATGCTCAAGTATCCGAGCTTATATGCCAAAGTTTCTGGTATTTAGCACCTACATTGTAATTACGATCGCAGTTTTCTCGCTGTCTGGGTGCGTGCGCGAGAAAACGAAAAAAATTGTTGGATTTTCGCAGACTGAGAACATCGGGCCGTGGCGTATTGCCGAAACGAACAGCATTAAAGAAGAGGCCGCCAAGCGTAAGAAAACTTATGATTTTCTAATGACCGATGCTCAAGGGCAGACATCAAAACAATTTTCTGACATTGAGGATTTGATTGCACGACAAGTAGATGCGATATTTCTTGCACCACGTGAATATGAAGGTCTCACGCCCGCCCTGGAAGCAGCAAGAGGCGCAAAAATCCCGGTTTTTCTTATCGATCGCGAAGCGGCAGGAAAACCAGGCGAAGATTTTGTTAGCTTTCTAGGCTCGGATTTTATTGCCCAAGGCCGTCGCGTCGGTGAATGGCTGGCCAAGGCTACCAATGGTAAGGCATCCATCGTCGAACTTACTGGAACGGCAGGTTCATCAGTGGCAATCGATCGCGCAAAGGGATTTCGTAATGCGATCGCCAATTATCCTAACATGAAAATCGTCGCCACCCAGACAGCCGATTTTTCCCGAGCTGCTGCCCAGCGCGTCATGGAAAACATCATCCAAGCCAAAGGTTCCGACATCACCGCAGTCTATGCTCACAATGACGAAATGGCATTAGGTGCAATCCAGGCTCTCAAATCCGCAGGCATAAAACCCGGCAAAGATGCGATCGTCGGTTCAATCGACGGTCAAAAAACTGCACTTGAAGCAATTATCCGCGGCGAACTTGGCGTCAGTGTCGAGTCAAACCCACGTTTTGGCCCCCTTGTTTTCGCCACGATGGAAGAGTATTTTGCAGGCAAGAAAATTCCTCCAAGAATCATTCTCAAAGACAGACTGTTCGATGCCAGCAACGCCAAGGATTTTGTAGATGAAGCATACTAATAACAATTCAAAATTCAAAATTAAAAATTAATAAATTACGTCTAATGAGAATAAAGCAGGGAACAGGCAATAGGTTTAAAAGTCTGTTGTTGCCTATTCACCTATTGCGCGTTCCCGCAACCCTATTTTCAAGCTAGTTATCACCGTCAAATAAAAAAAAGATAATCTGGAACTATCCTGAGCCTCCACGATGGCAAAAATATTACTGTAGTGCGAAGTGAAGGATCTCCACTATCGGCAATAATGATAAAAACGAGGTAAAGCCGATGAATCAGGCGACTCGAAATGTCCTGTGTATGAGGGGCATAAAAAAAAGTTTTTCCGGGGTGCCAGCGCTTTGGGGGGTGGATTTTGAACTGAACGCAGGTGAAATTCATGCACTGGTCGGAGAAAATGGCGCTGGCAAATCGACGCTGATCAAGATTATGACGGGGGCTTATCGACGGGATTCAGGTGTTATCGAGTACGACCAGAACACCGTTGCATTTCAGAACCCGACGGAAGCACAGGCGGCAGGTATCGTAGCCGTATACCAGGAAATCCAACTGGTGGATTTCCGCACGGTTGCCGAAAATATATTTCTTGGCAGGGAGCCGCATCGGTTCGGCATCATCGATAAACGGGCAATGAACGCTGAGGCCGCCAATATTCTGGAGCGCCTGGGGTTGCATATCGATCCGCGATCGGTGGTTGGTTCGCTCAATATTGCCCATCGCCAAATGGTAGCGATCGCTCGCGCTATATCTTTTGGTGCGCGGGTGCTGATTTTGGATGAACCCACGAGTTCGCTGACGGAAACTGAGGTTGCTGTCCTTTTTGATGTTATGCGTCGGCTAAAGTCGCAAGGGACATCCATCGTCTACGTCAGCCATCGTTTTGAAGAACTTTATGCCGTGTGCGATCGCGTGACGGTACTGCGTGATGGGCGCAACATTGTTACAGAATCGCTGTCAGCCCTCAATCGTCTGCAACTCGTTTGCTATATGTTGGGTCGCCAGCCCGAAGAGGTGAGCAAAGGAGTCACGGCATTTGCCCAACAGTCCCAAAATACAATAGATCGGCCAGTGCTACTCCAAGCAGAAGCTCTCAAATATAAAAAACGGCTCAATGGCGTCTCCATTGAAATGCGGCATGGCGAAATCGTCGGGCTTGCAGGGCTGCTCGGCTCTGGTCGCAGCGAAACGGCACGCGCTCTATTTGGGGCGGAACCACTTGAGGATGGAACCGTAAAACTCGAAGGTAGTCCTTTATCCCTGGTCGATCCTCACGATGCTATTGACGCTGGAATAGCTTTCCTTTCCGAGGATCGCAAGGCGGACGGTATCATTCCTGAGCTTTCAGTACGGGAAAACCTTACCCTTGCTGCACTACCGAACCTTACCCAATGGGGCATCGTTTCTCGCAAACGGCAGAACGAACTCGTCAATCGTTTTATGCAGCGTCTTGGTATCAAGGCGGCCAGCACCGAGCAGAAGATTCACGAACTCTCTGGCGGCAATCAGCAGAAGGTGCTTCTAGCCCGATGGCTGTGCAAGAATACAAAACTTCTTCTCCTTGATGAGCCGACTCGCGGTATTGACGTTGGTGCAAAGCGCGAGATTCAGCGGTTGATTGCCGAACTCGCAAACCAAGGACTGGGAGTTCTAATGATTTCATCGGAAGTAGAAGAACTCGTGGAAGGTTCACGGCGTGTTGTCGTCCTGCGTGATGGGCAGTCAGTCGCAGAACTGAGTGGCGAGGAAAAGAACATCAAGACAATTCTGCACGTAATGGCTGGAGGTGCAGAGGATGAAAAGGGTGTAGGGTAATGGATTGCTCGGGAAACTGTCGGTAGAAAATGTAAAACAGAGCAAAAAGCAAATGAATAGCAAAAAGCTCGGTTTGGGTTGGCGAACTCTGTGGAATCCAAACTTCGGCGCGCCTGCGGCACTTATAATTCTCTATGTTGCGAACGCTGTTTTCACTCCGCGTTTTGCTACAGTTAGCAACACATTTAACATGTTGCTCCAGGTATCCACGACAATGTTAGTTGCCGTTGGGATGACTTTTGTCATCGCCTCCCGTGGCATCGACCTTACGGTTGGCTCTACTATGGCATTGGTTTCTGTGATTGTGGCATTGCTGATTAAATATGGTATGGCTGTTGCCATCTTTTTGGCCTTAGGCAGTGCTTTGTTGATTGGTCTTGTTAATGGGTTTCTCATTTCCCGCCTGAAACTTGATGCCTTGATCGTGACTTTGGCGGCTCTGATTTTATGGCGGGGGATTGCTCAGGTTATCGGAGATGGTAAGCTCGTTCCCTTCACTCATCCCACATTTGAAGCGCTGGGAAAGGGGTATGTAGGTTCTATACCGATTCAGGTTGCGATCGCAGCAGTCGCCATCGCCGGAGCTTTCTTTTGTATCAGGTCTACGCTTTTTGGACGCCATATCGTTGCAGTCGGCGGCAATGAAGAAGCTGCACGGCTTGCGGGTATCCGCGCCCAGCGGGTGAAATATATAGTCTATTTGATTAGCGCCCTGCTTGCCGGAATTGCCGGACTCATTGAAACAGCAAGGCTTGGTATGGGCGATCCGAGTAAGGTTGGTGTCAACGCCGAATTTGATGCGATCGCCGCCGTTGTTGTTGGCGGTACGCCTTTCTCTGGCGGTCGTGCCAATGTCCTGGGCACTGTTGCAGGAGCATTGTTGATGCAGGTAATCTCTACAAGTTTTAATATGCTCTTAATTCCCTTTACGTGGTCATTGGTTTTGAAATCTGTAATCATTCTTTTTGCGATTTTTTTACAGCGTCCTCAGGAGGTGTAATGCGTCATGACTGCCACAAGGTCTTTTGCCTTTGGGGGTTTGCGGCTGTTGAAGCGTCTGGCCAAGCTGCTGGCTTCCCAGGGCGTACTGTTCGTACTCCTGAGTTTGGTTGTTTTCGCATCGTTTCGTTATCAAACCTTCCTGACGCCTGTTAATCTCACGAACATCATGCGCCAGAACAGTATGCTGGCGATCGTGGCGCTGGGTATGACTGTCGTCATCTTGAGTGGAGGAATCGATCTGTCCGTGGGTTCCCTCGTTGCTTTGGGCGGTGTCGTTGCGGCAATGCTCGTTGGACAAGGAAGCTTTTTAGCGATCGCCTGCGGTATTGCTAGCACCACGTTACTCGGAGCAATCAATGGTCTTCTGGTATCTCGCGCCCGACTCCAGCCCTTTGTTGTGACATTATTCACAGCCAGCGCTGCACGCGGTCTGGCGTTGAGCATCACTGAAGAAAAGTCCATCCCCGTATCATCAACAGCATCAGGACTGGTTTGGCTGGGCAGGGGGTTTATCGGTTTTGTTCCTGTCCCCGTGCTGCTAGTTGCACTTTTATATTTTGCAGCTTGGTTTATGTTGCACAGAAGCCGATTAGGTTTGCATATATTCGCAATTGGCAACAACGAAGAAGCATCCCGGCTCATGGGTGTAAACCCAAATTCAGTTAAGCTTGCAGTTTATACCTTCAGCGGTTTGCTTGCAGGGTTGGCTGGCGTTGTCCTTGCAGGTCGTCTAGGAGCAGGCCAGCCTGTGGCTGCCTTTGGCTGGGAGACAGATGCGATCGCGGCAACAGTTATGGGAGGAACTTTTCTTGGAGGGGGTCAGGGGAGCGTGTTTCCGACATTGGTCGGCGTACTTTTACTAGGAATGATGTACAACCTTTTAAATCTTGAGGGAACCATTACTCCTTGGTGGCAGCTTGTCCTCCGCGGTGCCTTTCTACTTGTGGTCGTACTTTTCCAGCAGCGCATTGCACGCAAGGACTAATACCAAGTTTGGTTCTAAGGAGTCAACTAGGATAGGGAAAGGGGAAAGCAGGTGCTTTTATACAAGCAGAGAAAAATGACAATACTTCTAAAAGGCGATCGTCAATCTACAGCGGTTCGTATGAATCAACCTAAAGGAAGAGTACTATATGTCATCTACAATACCTTAACTATCTAGAGAATTGTAAAGACAAGCTATTTTATCAAGTATGGAAAAACGACAAAGGATTGATGGGGAAAAGAAGTGCGATCGCAAACTTTATACATTACAGCAATAGCTTACAATCCTGATATATTAAGGTTTTCACAAATTGTATGACTTTTTTATTTGTTTACAATAAAAATGGCTTCTGAAAAACTTCTATTTTTTGCAGAAGCCATTTTTATTAGTAAGTATTACAAGTATAATAAGTTCATTCCTAACTAAGTAATCGTTAATTGGGTTCAAAGCAGTGTATATTTTTACAAAGTATTTATACTAAATATAAATTAGTTGTAAAAATTCTATCCAATAACATCAAAGTTAATTAAACCTAGCAACATTATGAGTGAAATCCATCTACGCCAAATCAAGTCCTACCTTCAAAAAACATTTAATGGTTTAATTGACTTGTCAGATTATCAAAACAAATCTGAAACAGACAGAGAGTTGATTTTTTTAACCAGAAGTCTAGCTGCATTTACACTGATGGTGTTGGCTGATATTTCTCCTCAAGAAGCATCAAAATCTATAGTTGATGGTGGACAAGATAATGGAATAGATTCCATTTATTTTGATAGAAGAGAAAAAGTAATGTACATATTGCAATCCAAATGGAAACAGGACAGTAAAGGAAGTATAAAAACAGATGAGGTTATGAAATTTACCAAAGGCTTTAAAGATTTAGTGAATGCTAAATATGACAGATTTAACTCTAAATTTAATAACAAAATTAAAGATATTGAAGAAGCCTTAAATGATGCAGGAACGAGATTTGAAATAATTCTTGTGTATTCAGGTCAAACTCCTTTAGCAGATGAACCTCTAAGAGAACTTGATGATTTATTATTAGAGATGAACGATCCAATAGATATTGTTAGTAAGAAAATTATTAATCAATCAACCATATATAACATCATATCTCAAGGAGCATCAGGCAACCCGATTAATTTAGATGTTTGTCTTTTTGATTGGGGACAAACAAAAGAACCTTATCAATCATATTATGGGCAAGTGTCTGCAAGAGAAGTAGTTGATTGGTGGACTAAACATTCTCCTAAATTATTTGCTTCAAATATTAGGCTTTTTGTAAGAGATAGTGAAGTGAATGAAGGTATTATCAATACAGTAAAAAAAGAGCCGGAAAAGTTTTGGTATTATAATAATGGCATAACAGCTTTGTGTTATAGTATTGGAAAAAAACCGCTTGGGGGAAGTGGAAGAGACACTGGCATATTTGAATGTAAGGATGTCAAAATAGTTAATGGTGCTCAGACTGTTGGTTCCATAGCAAGAGCATATCAAATTTCGCCTGAACAAGTTGAGAAAGCAAGAGTTCTCATTCGTTTTATCTCTTTAGAAAACTGCCCAGAAGAATTCGCTACAGAAATAACCAGATTTAACAATACTCAAAATCGAATTGATCGGCGAGAATTTGTAGCACTCGATCCTGAACAAGAGAGAATAAAAAATGAACTTCAATTAGAAGGAATTATTTATACTTATAAAACTGGTGAATCAATCCCAGATGGTCAAAAAGGTTTTGATTTAAATGAAGCCACTATTAGTCGAGCGTGCAAACAGCATGAGGTTTCTTTCGCTACGCGCGTTAAAGATAAAATTAGTGCTTTGTGGGAAAACATAGAAAAATCACCATATAAAACTCTGTTTAATAGCTCAGTAAATGGTTCTGAAATTTGGAAATTAGTTCAGATATTAAGAGTAGTAGATAGTAGATTATCAGAAGAACAAAAACAACGAGAAGGAAGAGAAAAATTATTTGCAATCCATAGCAATCGTTTCGTTTTACACTTGGTATATAAGGCTTTACCGGATAGTTTTTTTAGTATATCATCTGATTTAAGTTCAGTACAAATGAATGAAGTTAAAATTATAACTTCAAAGTTTTTAGAAAGTATAATTAGCGAAACTAGCAACCTATATCCAAATTCCTACCCAGCAAATACTTTCAGAAATGTAGCAAAATGTCAAGAAATTGTTGAGAAAATTTTAAATTGAGGTTATCTTCAGGATGTGGAAAATTTTGTATAAAAAATTTATCTAATATTTACTCCAGACACCCAAATTTTCAAACAGAAGAAGCTTTAAGTGCATACTTGATGTAAATTTAGAAATTTATGCATTATGTGGATTAGACGCTAAAACCCTTGATTTATCGTTGTAGAGACGTTGCAGTGCAAAGTCTCTACAGGGCGCACAATCCTTGATATTTCGGTGATTTCGATAATTCACATCAGACGTAATTTAATATAAGATTCACATTTGATTTTTGAGACACAAGTAGTGGCGTGTCTAGGCTAAAATAGGCCAATAAAAATGGCGTAAAACAAAGCTGTATCAAAGCTTTTACTTCTTTATCTAATACAACATTTTAGCCTTGTGGCGTCACTACATATACTTAGATTTTTTCACCAAATCAAATCGGTCTGCTATATGAAGCATAACGATAGTAATATCTGCCTTTAACATTCTATATTATTAGATATTTTATTAGTTGATCGGAGCAAACTTATTGAAATATTCTAATAATTTATTAACTATATCTAATGACAAGATTAGTTAAGCCTAGCTTTTTTTGAAATGCGTTTAGTTACTTCAACTTCTTGCTTTATTTTTTCTGCTTCGTTTTGAGATTCCTCTGCTAGTTCTTCGATATCGTCGGCTATTGAGATAATTTCTTGTACCAAGTTTTTTGCCCGTCCTGATTTTTGATCGTATGTTTCCAAAGCTTCTGTAATCTCAGAGAAAAGTTCTTTGTATTCTTCAGGTGGATTTTCTAACCACTTCTCATACTCGCTTTGCGATTTTTGAACAATAGCAAGAGTTGCCTGCCAAGAGGTTTTTAGACGCATATCTAGCGTCTGAATCTCCTGATATTTAGCCTTGAGTTGTTTGGTAGTATTTACCTTAGCCAACTGGTAGACTTTAGCTTTTAGCTCTTGAAGTTTCATATTTAGTATTGAGCGTCTCAAATTTAGAACATTTTATCGCTCTAGTTGGCTTAATTTTTTATAAAGCCTTTCATTCTCCTCACGAAGACGCTGACTCTCTAGAACTAAAATAGCAATTTGCTGTTTCTGTTGTTGAGTTAAAGCGATTGCTTCGTCCCTTTGCTGCTTATATTTTTTTGTGTGGGCAACTCTTCCACCTAAACTCTGATTATTCTTAGCTAACTCCTGTCTTCGCTTCTCAACTGCATTGTATTTCTTTTGTAAATTCTCTAGTTCTGTACGTAATTCCGCCTCAGCTTTACTATTCTCTGCTTCAGATCGCAAAGCTTCATTTTCAGCTTCTAGCGATGCAATTCTCGCTTCTAACCTCTTAATTTCTTTGTCCTTACCAAACAGTTTCTCTTGTAACGCCTTGATTAGACCAAGAAGTTTAGATTTTTGTCGATCTTGTTCGTGACAAGCTGCCTCCAGCTCATGTGCGCGATCGCGCAGACGACCAGCCCGATTCTGCAAAACTTTGGCTGTACACTCATACTTAATGATAGCAATAACCCTGCTACGCTCTGGTTCATCCAATCCTTGAACTTCAAGACTGCGCCAGAGTTCGTCGTAGTTTGTACATTCATGACGTAGCTGTTGGGTTTGGACATGGCCCAGTGTCGCAATTAATTCAGAGTTTTTCAGTCTTACTCGGTCATGCCAGTAATCAAATAATGCTTTGCTGTCGTCCATTGTGCGATCGCTTCTGAAAGTATTTATTCTTAAAAGATAGAGTAACTAAAAGCCCACTTTGTGCCGTATTTACTCTGAAATAATTAAAAAATCTTCACTATGTCCTGTTATCTGCTATTTTTGCCATAATTTTATACCAGTAGTCTGATAAATTAGGACATAGATGAATTGTACAACCCTTATAGCAACTAGCTTTTGAGCTTGTTCTCTATTCCTTGTTATAAAAGAGATACCCTGAATGCGTTTGCTGCAATTTAATTGAGCATTTTATTTTTGGGGAGTATATTTAGGTAATACTTGCTCAAGAATTCTTTTTTGACCATTGGGAGTAAGGACAACTTCATCTTCAGCAACAGGTCGAATATCCTTATTTTTGATTAGCCTAGATATAGCGACACTGACGTTTTGAGGATTCTGTCCAACGGCCTGTTCGCGTAGCTCAGCACGACTCAAGCGATTATTGGCAGCATGATACAAAAGTAACAGAACTTCATCCGTTGCCGAAATATCTCTTGCTAAAACTAGAGGTTTTCCATCTAATTCATGAATTATGGAATGTTCTAATTGAACAATTTGGGCAATAATTTCTGCAACAACTTTTCGATCCTGATTCCAAACTAGACGAAGAAACTCCGCAAATATCCATTTGCTGGCATGAAGCACCAACATTGAATCCATATAGTTGGCGGTGTACTCGGTTGATATATGAACAGCACCACGATCTGAACGGAAGCCATATACAACCTCAATTACTTTAGCCAGATGATAACGATCCTTTGAGCCAAGTTTATGAGGAATGCTGTGGTCTAGTAAATTTTTACGAATTTCACCAGGCAATTTACGATGATCGATCTTTCCAGTATCCATTTGCAGCAAACAACGTGAAATTGCTTCACAAAACCGACCACCATCTAATTCTGTTGGTTGCCAGTCGCCAGCTAGAAATCGTTGCTGCATTTCGACGTAGCATTCAACCACTGCATGGGCAAAGTGAGAGTCAACAATTTTTGAAAGTTCCTGAATTAATTGCTCAGATGTCCTCCTCATGGTGACACCTCACCAGAATTTTCAGAAGATTCATCAATAGATGCGTTGTTTTGTTTGGAGTTTATTAATCTTTCGACTTCAGCCAAGCCAGGAGGCAGTATTTGGAAACCACCCTGTACTTTAATTAAGCTTCCTTCTCCTGAAGCAGCTTGTAAGCGCCGTTCTAAGTTACTCTCATCTACCTTAATACCAACTCCATGAGCAGCAGGAAGTTGAGCAACTGTATTAATCGTTGCTTCATTGTTCTCGGTATTAGCTTCGTAGTTGAATAAGGAAAGTTGTTGAGGTTCAGCATTACTTAAATTCTGAATCACAGGACGATTACTAGGCGGTTTTCCTGGTGTGATTTGTCCGCCAACGATCGCGGCGATCGCTGCACCACCCCAGCTAATACCCACTTCGTTACTTAAAGAAGCCTGAATCTCTCGTGAGTAGCCTTTGCTGGTCTCAATGAATTTTAAGGTGTTCATTACACTAGGTAAGTTACTGCCATTGGTTGATGCCGATCCGTTATGCCCTTGACCTATTGGGGTTCCGCACATTACACATCCTTTTGCGCCAGAAAGCAGTGTTTCATGACAGTTTATACACCGAATTTGCTGAGGACAGTTCGAGCAATAGAAGCCAATGGTGGGTAAGGGATGTTGGCAGGAGGGGCAAGTCTGCATGTTATTTAGTCTCCAAAACTCTATCTGAACTGCATATTACACAGAGGTTCAGATAGAGCGCGACTATTTCGCAGTATTAGCAGCTATGGAGTGAAATCTTTAAAAGCTATACTTAGCAAAAGTTTTAACCTTTTTATAAATTACAGGTTAATACTTTCTTATTATTGACATTTCTGAGTGAAATATAGTTATGAAACATTCTTATAGTACTCTTGCTGCCTTCGAGCGACTTTTACTGTTAATTGCTACGTTTGCCCGAAACCCAGGAGTTGGTTGTCACGATCCGATGCAATCTGACTCTGATAATCATGATACCTTAAAAATAGTACAAACGTATTTATATGAGATAGCAAGTGAATTGAATGTAGAGCTACCCCTTTATTCGCGTCATACCATTCAAAATGATTTGAAGACTCTTCGCCGCTACGGGCTTTTAGATAAAAGAGCTTACCGATGGGGTTATTATCTTGGCACAGGAGCAATGAACTGCGAGGAGTTACAAGTTGCTCTCAATGCCCTACACTCTCAGGCAAGGTATCAGGAAGACCCTCAAATTAACGGGATCTATCAAAGACTAACGCGGCGATTACAAGGATTAAACCTGAAAGATGAGATATTTTATCCGGTGAGAACCCAATTAGACCGAGTTATTGTCTACACCGATCCTGAGGAAATGATGGCCAAGCGCAAATATCGAGGTACGCTATTTGAAAAACTAAATGCACTGGAAACGGCAATCATTAAAGGGCAAACAGTTGAGCTTTATCGCTGCCGTAATCCTTACAATCCTAAAAGAATCGGATATGAGCAAGTTTATCCCTTACAGTTGATTTATGCAGACATTGCTTGGTATTTGCTACAGGAAGACTACAAAGATGGTCATTTAGTTGTGTCGCGTCTAGATCGGTTTAGCGAACATTTCAAAGTACTGAATGGAAGAAGTCGGGGAGCAGATGCTCAATGGACAAGCCTAAATATCGCTCATCGTCTGCTAAACGCAGGCTGGGGGTTGAACTTAGGATCAAGAGAAGACCAAAAAAGGGAAATCCTTGGAGAACTGGAGCTTGTAAAAGTGCGAGTTCGATTTTTTCCTCAAGTTATAGGATTTATCCAGGAAGGTGAGAAGCGGCATCCTAAGCAAGACATCAAGCCAGGACCAATGGGAAAAGATGGCAAACCTGCTTACGTAGATTATATTGTTAAATTGCCTAAGCGATCGCTAGAAGAGTTTTGTCGCTGGGTGTATCGTTTTATGGACAATGCTCAATTTATCTATCCTCAATATCTAGCTGAACAACACTTAAGATTTGCTTCTGCCTTAATAGCTCGGTATCTTTTGTAAAAAAAATAAAAGATTCTTATAGCAAATTAGCTCTAAATAGATAAGAGCGATCGCCTGAATTAATTCTCAGCGATCGCTCTCCAATAATTTGTATATCTAAATTTTGAATTTACACCAATTTATATCTTTACTCATAGATATTTTTAGAGTATTTCCGAACTGGCAAATTCATCATGAATCAAAGAAAACTTTGTTTGAATTATTGGCTCGTTAGCTATTTCTATCAATTCTTCTTGCGGATGTTTAACATCAGTAGAATTATATTTTGTATACTCATTTTCTCGGATATCACGAGCAATAGTTTCTAGTAGCCAAAGTTGTTCTTCTACTGACAATGCACGGATGGAACGCTGAATTTCTACTAAATTCGGTGATATCATTTTGCTTATAATTTCCAAAAAGGTGTATTTTTCAAAGCTATCATACTCAGTCTATCTGGTTAATCCAGAGCATCGCAAATTATCCATCATTTTCCCATATATCTCTTTTCGCAAATCAAATGAGATTGCTATAAATAACCATAAGCCAGTTTTCTAACATTCAAATTAAGTATTCCTGCTCAATCAAAATGTACGGTAAGCTTGTTACATGAATTACGAAACAGCTCGGAAACTCCTGATAGATCAGACAATTGCAACCCAAGATTACCCAGATGCGCTGTTAGAGCGTATGAAATATGGGAAACCTCCGGTACCTGGTCAAATCACCTCAATTTTGTTGGCCTTGAAAGTGGTGTTTGAAGCCCTCAAAGACGCGCCTACCCTAGACCGAGAACTAGCTTTGGCGCTTTTTCAGTTAAGCATTAAAGCGCAACAGCTATTTGCCGCAGGACGTAAAGCTGGCATCGATTGGCCGCCATTATTTAAGGAAGATTTGTTACGAATTTCTTTAGGAGCTGAAAGTATCTTTTCCGGTACATGGCAAACCTTGTCTTCTGTAAGTTTGGAGAAACTGTAGCCAAGGGAGTGGGAGATGAGGAGATGGGGAAGTGTGGAGAGTGTGGGGAGAAATAGAATTTATGCTTCCCCCTCTTTCCCTTCCTCCCACACCTCCCACACCTCCCACACCTCTCAATGCCCTATGCCCAATCCCAAATACCCCATTACCGAATTTGCAATTCACGTTCTAACTTGTCTAGATCTGTTTTGAGCAAAATCGTCATTTGGCCGGTAAAAGCTTTGCCCGTTTTGGGTTGGGCAACTTCGACCCAATATACATAGCGCGAACCTACTCGTAATTCTCCTTTTAAAGCTTCCCGGATGGGAGTTTTAGCAAGACGCGCTGAGTTAACCGCCTTTTGGTTGGGATATTGATAGACGATTTCGGCGCGATCAAAGTCTTGATAAATCTCCAAGCCATAAATGACTCGCAAGGATTCTTGGAGGCGATCGAATGTCATACCGTTAATGGCATCATACATAGAAATGCGCTCGCTACGAATTGTGCCACGGTCTTTGGAAAACTCTACTCTCCCGGGAGGCAAGACCGACGCTTGAAAAGTAAATCGTTGTGCAGCTGTATCAGTCTTTTGCACAAATAATTGCTCTCCATTCCTGGGGCGGAGTGTGGGATGCGCTTTAATCCAAGTGCCTACCTCTTCTGTACTTTGCCCTGGTAAAGCATTAACTTTGGAATCAAAAAGCGTTCCCGCACATAGCCAAGGTACTAGAGAAAAAGGCAAAATTAAAACTTTAAGCAGAGATTTTTTGAGCATTTTTTTATTCGGTAATTACATAGAAGTTACCCATAATCGGGTAATTATAGTTTTCCCATTTCACAAGAAAATTATTTCATTGTGGGTATAATTCCTAATCAGTGTATATATACTTTCTTGTATAAGAAGTATTTAAGATTGTCATTAGACAAAAATGAAGCATTTTAAATGACCCCAGAGAATACCTACATGATTGATGCTGATAAGTTACAAGCAGAATTTACTGAACGTCATAACATTCTTGTTACTCCCCTTGTTCAACGTGAATCAGATGCTATTTATTGGACTACGCGCACCAAACTGGAAATAGATACAGCTTTGTCTAACCATGCGGACGAGCTTAACCAAGTCGATCCAATATGGTCACTATTGCTGTGTATGCTTGAGCGCACGTTCGAGTATGTTCAAGGGGCGATCGTTGCATACGTTACTGGCTCTACAGCAGCTTCAGAAGTAATATCTCGAACAGCCATAGAGTCAGCAATAAATTTGATGTTTATTCTTATTGATAATAGAAATGGTAGTCGTTTTACGGAATATTTAGCACAGTATTTCAATAAAGAAAAAAAAGAGATTAATATGTGGTTGAAACTGACTTATAATATGACAGATGATGCAAAACAAATCCACTTGTCTAAAGCAATTGATAAGCGAAATTCACTAACTGCATTAGAGCAGTATATTAACAAAGCTCTCTTAGAAATTAGTTTACCGACAACTGATAAAGTAGCAAATAAAACGGTAACTATTAAGGAAAAGTTTCAGTTTCTCGGTCTGGAACTTGATTATCAAACTGTATACGCAGCGTTATGCTCACAGACACACAGTGATGCTGAAGATTTGCTTAACTATTTCGTATTTGTGTCTATTGGCGACCAAAATTTATTAGATAAGGTAGGTTTAGAAACGATAAATTTTAGCCGTTTGATGGTATATTTCGGAGTTAAGTATTACATAATGGCAGCAGGTAGTTACGCAATACGTTTTGGGCTTACTGATGCATTAGAGATATTAAATGAAGGTAGTAACATTATCTCTCAAATAATGGAAAAAATTGCAAATAACTTACACTCAACAACCTAAAATATTGGAGCAAAAAACGAGATATCTTAATGGTGATGCTGATACGATTTGCTGCTGAACTCAATCTTAAGGCTGCTTTAGGTTTCTTGTTGAGGCGTAATGAGAAGATTATTTATACGGTAAGTCTACCAAAAGTTATTGATGTTTTACGATTCAGTAAGTAAAAGTTTAAAGTAGTACAATTAAACTATAAGATACAGGAAAATTCCTCATAGCTGTTGCTGCGATCGCTCTGTAAGCTGATGTATGAGAGTGAATGAAGGGTAGTTGTTATGTGAGAGTCCAAAGGAGGTGGTTGTAGTGTTGTCATGTTTTAAAATAGCAGATTACTTTCTCTGGTTAGCAAATGAAACAGGGTCTTTTATAAGTAATCTCAAGCTGCAAAAGCTTGTGTACTATGCTCAGGCTTGGCATCTTGCAATCTATGACACTCCTTTATTCCAAGAGGATTTTCAAGCCTGGATACATGGCCCCGTAATACCTGCGTTGTACCAGAAGTACAAGCTTTTTGGATGGCAACCAATTTTAGAGGATGCTAAACCGCAATTGTCCCAAGAGGTTCAAAAGTTTCTAGATGAAGTTGCACAAGAGTACTTCGCCTGCGATGGTTATGAACTTGAGCAGATGACTCATGCTGAAGCACCTTGGAATTTGGCTAGAGGAAATCTACCAGCTGATGCGCCTTCCAACGAAGTTATAAAGAAGGAGTGGATGAAGGAGTACTACGGATCTCGTGTCGAAGAAGAAGATTAAAAAGACTGAGGTTGCCAAAGATGGCACATCAGGTATTAAACTAACAAAGCTGAAGCCACCTCAAGGCATCAGCTTTTCGTTTAAATACTATCAGGATAGTCACAACAAGTTTTCTTGTAGCGAAAAAGAAGTAATCTACTGGCTGACTCTGCTTGAACGCTTGAAAGCTTTATCCAGCCTGTCTGCTCAAGAATTACTGGTGAATCGTAGCAGTAGCCTTAGATGTCATGCCATCAAGTGGGAAGATACTAGCGAGACCGGATTTGGTTTACCCAATGAAGAACAATTAGTTGATACACCATATCAGTTTTCTCTGTCTTCAAATGAACATGGTAGAGTTCATGGGTTTTTTATTAACGAGATTTTCTACATTGTTTGGCTAGACCCCGATCATCTGCTGTATCCTGC
Source organism: Nostoc sp. DedSLP01 (assembly GCA_034530875.2). GTDB lineage: Bacteria > Cyanobacteriota > Cyanobacteriia > Cyanobacteriales > Nostocaceae > Nostoc. The sequence continues at coordinate 19,129 of JAVRCJ020000024.1, read as the reverse complement.
TAAAAATTAAGGAATCATCGTCTTATTAACTATCTCTGCTGTCTGTTTCGATGGAACGACGGGAACTATCTCAAATTCACCAAGATCTTGCCATTGCAATATCCACTCTTGAAATAAACTTAGATCGTCACATTCCATCAGTTGAAAACAACGATCGCAGTTGACTTCGACCCAGCTATCTATATAGTTTAAACCTTCAGGCATCATACGCCCTTTCTCTTGAAATCGACGATATATTTCTTTAGTTTTACCGTCCTTAAATCGCTCGATTACCATAAATAACATTTTGCCTCCTTACTCACACCGCCACAACACAATTCAAGGAATCATCGCTACTTTAATTACTTGACGTGTTTTCATGTCATTAAACACCTGTTCTAAATCTTTCAATGGTCGCTGTTCGCTAATAAGTAATTCAAAGGGAATTTTCCGACTTGCTATTAGCGATAAAGCCGATCGCACATATTCTGGTGTATTATGAAACACGCCTTTAAGAGTTAATTCGCTATAGTGTAGCTGTTCTGTATTCACAGTAATACTGGTATCCCGCGGACAGCCACCAAATAAGTTCACTGTGGCGCCAGGACGAGCGCAAGCGATCGCAGTTTCCCAAACACTAGGCACGCCAGTGGCTTCAATAACGACATCAGCGCCCCATCCTTGGGTAAGTTCTTTCACGACGCTGGGAATATCGGGGATTTGATGATAATTAAAAGTCTGGGCTGCACCCAATTTCTGACCAATTTCTAATCTCTGGTCGTTACCTCCCCACAACAACACTTCAGCAGTATTTGCTAAAGCAGCTACAAACATCAACCCAATCGCCCCATCTCCTAAGACGACTACTTTATCTTTGGGCTTGATATGAGAACGCGCTACACCATGCAATACACAAGCTAGCGGTTCTGTCATTGCTGCTAATTCCCAAGGCAAATCATCAGGAATCTGCAATAAATTATGCTGTACTATCGGTGCGGGAATTTTCAAATATTGGGCAAAAGTTCCATTATTCCAAGTTAAATTTGGGCACAAAGAATACTCTTGCCGTTGACAAAAAAAACATGTCATGCATGGGGCAGAATTATTAGCGACAACGCGATCGCCTATTTGCCAATGCGTGACACCTGCTCCCAAGGCAACAATTCGCCCAGCAGCTTCGTGACCAAACAAAGTCGGCGGTTTCAACATTTTGGCATGGCCGCCACGCCGCCAGACTTTCAAATCTGTACCACAGGTCATTGCTGCTCCCACTTGAATCACAACTTCGCCAGCCGCAGGAGTGGGATCGGCAACTTCCTCTAGCCGTAAATCTTCTTGCCCATAAAGTAAGGCTGCTAACAAAGTTTTAAACCTATCAATATAAATCCACCTGATTTTACCAGTTGAAGATATTTATAGGTTGTAAACTAAATTCGGTCTGATTTATAGTAAGCTGTTATCAGTCTAAAAATAGGAAAAATTAGGAATTTGTAGCTGCTTGGGGAAGAACTCCGGTATTTCGGCTTTCCGGATTTGGCAAGCGAGTTACAGTTAACAGTGGTACTTCTTGTCGGCACGACAGGCAAAACCAATACAGTTCGCCATGACGGATATGACGCAGGAGGGAACCACCGCAGCATGGGCAAGTGTTGGCTCTCGTACTCATACCAATGTCCTCCTCAAATAAAAGTTGTTGTTTAAGCTAAGCAAAAAACGAGTTGATTTAAAATGGATGTTGGCAGCAGGAATGCGGCTGTTCGATTCTATGCGGTCTTTAATAATTTGTCTGTAAACAAGTTCATATCTGTTAACTATTTAGCTAACGCTAAACTTGTTTTATAAATATATTCAACAGATGTAACGATTGATTTCCCAAGCTAGTGAAATCATTGCTGCCATTTGTACTTAATTTTTGCATCTTAAACCTGTTTTACTGTGAGTAATCACTTTAGGTAAGAAGCGAAAATTGATAACAATTCCTGGCTTAGCAGTTGCCCTTGGTTGAATGGTTACTAAATCTAAGTGTTTTTGTCATGCGATGGGGAAAACAGCGATCGCAGCATTGCCCAGAAGTTCAGTTTTTCCGGCATAATTGATTTTGCCGAGATATTGAATTTGCTGACCAGCAATGTAGGGGGCAATCTCTTGTTCAAAAACCTTAGAAGATTGTAAGTTTGCTTTTTTGCCTATATCCAAACGCCAAGGAGTTTCTTTAGCAATAGCGATCGCATTTTTTAACCATTTATCTGGCGAAAAACGACCTAAAAATGCCAAATATACAGGTTATGACGGTTGGGCTACAAATGGATAATCTGTTAGTTCAATTCAGTTCAGTTTGTAAAATTGTCCTCTATATAATGAATTACCTCATTATTGTATGAGAACAAAGCATTTCTACTTACTGTTTGAAATTTAAATTAACCTAACAAGCTACCTCAAGCATAATACTCGGTTAACCGCACCGAAAATTTTCTTCCGACAAATCTTTTGATTGTCGGCAAAAGTCAACCCTGACTTACATTTATAACCTATAACTAATCAATTAGTTGTTGCATCTGTCTTGCGGATCATAATCGGGTAGAATATTTTGTAGCAGAACCTACAAAATTAAATCTTTAGTAGCTGAAAATACTAAATTATCAAACGGGATCAAGTTATTTATGCTTGCTTTCAAGGCAATGACTAAATAAGATACTTACTATAAAAAGTAAATAATTGTAGAAAAATTACATAATTTGTAATTAGTGATTTACAAAAATTTCGATAGCCAACTCATGAAAATTGCAACTTGGAACGTCAATTCTATTCGCATTCGTCTGGAACAGGTTATTGATTGGTTAACTCATAATCCCGTTGATGTTCTCTGTTTACAAGAAACCAAAGTTATAGATGCTGAATTTCCGCGATCGCCCTTTGAGGAAATGGGCTATCATCTCCATCTATCAGGGCAAAAATCTTATAACGGCGTAGCCATAATCAGCTGCCAACCATTATTAGACGTAAGTAGCGGTTTTCGGGCAATTTTGAAAGATTTAGCACCTGAATGGGACGAGCAAAAGCGAGTGATTACAGGTGTAATAGATGGAATTAGGATTGTGAACTTATACGTTCCCAACGGTGCAGCAGTGGGAACCGAAAAATACGAATATAAACTACGCTGGTTGACAGCCCTGCGCGAGTACTTGCGATTGCTTTTACTCTCACAAACTCATATTTGTGTGTGCGGCGACTTCAATATTGCACTGGAAGCTAAAGATATTCACGAGCAAGTGAGTACAGAGAATCATATTATGGCGACAGAAATAGAGCGCCAAGCCCTACGTGATATCCTGACACTAGGATTTGCTGATGCTTTTCGTAAATTTACAACCGAAGGCGGCAATTATACTTGGTGGGATTATCGCGCCGCTGCCTTCCGTCGTAATTTAGGCTGGCGGATTGACCATCACTATCTCACACCCGTACTGTACGAACGCGCCAAAAGTTGCGTCATCGATGCGACGCCGAGAAAATTAACCCAACCCAGCGACCACGTGCCGGTGATTGTTGAATTATAAAAGGGTATGGGGCATTGGCAGTGTGGGAGGAGAGAGACAGACAAGGAAGTGTGGGGAGTGTGGGGACTAGGGATGAAAGATTTCTTCCCCATCCTCCCACACTTCCCACACCTCCCATACTCCCTACCTCCTCATCTCCCTATCAAAATTCAAATGCTACTTAATTTCAGCGGCAGATAAACGTCTTGAGAATTAGGGTTAAGGTAAGGACGCTGCAAGTCAATGGCATGGCGTTTAAAGTGTTGGTCGATCGCTTTCATCCGTTCTTCCATTGCATTCTTACCTTTTTGCCAAGCTTCCAATAAAGCATTAGCAACGATTTGACAGCGGTTGACTCCGAAACTTTCTTGCGCGGCAAATTTTTGGGTTGGTTCTTCAGCTAAACCTAACCCTGGTGCTAAAAATTTGGTAAACAAGGGAATTTCAGGCTGGAAATGAAATTGATTTTCACAATAAACTGTTTGCAGAATATTGTGGATTGCTGGATAGTCGTGGAGTTCAAAGTAAAGTAATCCCGAATCATAGCGTCCGTAGGCACAGGGATTGTGAAGAACTTGAAAGTTAAAGGGAATGGAGGCTGCATTCAGTTGCAGTGTGAGGCTATCCATCAGAGCGATCGCACCAGTTGGTGTTAAGTTAAAGTAGATTCGCCCTGCTCCTAAACCGCTGTCTGGATTGCTTTGCTGTTTTTGGCGTACATTACTAACTGCCATGTAAAAACCGTTTTGCAGGCGATTTTTGGGCATCCAGATTGCTACCATGTCACCTACTTTGGTAGATTTCTTATTGGATTGTAAATGGCAGTCTGGCTCGATATGAAGTGTTAAACCGCCTTTCGTCACCGCCATAGTACCATCAGGTTCTTGCCGCAACACCTGCCATTCCGAGTCAAAGTAACCTACACCACGATTGCTGTCGTGCAGTTGTTTGTAGAAGTTCCAATCAATTTCCGAAACAGAACTATCTTCTAAATTATATTTTGATGTCTGATTAATACTATCAGTATTTACTGTCAAAGTACTTTGCAAGGAACCATTGTAATAGATTCCATATAGAAAATTTCGTAATAGTAAGTTCAGATACTTTTGTTGTAAATCTGTCGGAGTTTGTTGAAAGCGATCGGCTACTTTAGTCGGCAAAGCAAAGGGTTGATAATGAGGATGGTAAATACAAAAATTTGGTTCTATCTGGATATTACTAGCAATATCCAACAGAGAAGTTAGTGGTTGATTGGCAGAATATAGCATTAATCCATTCACAACTCAACTGTAAAAATGCAAAATTAGAAAGCAGAATTCAGGAGCGGAGCCGGAGACACTCCGCCTCCGGTCAAAATTCTCCAATTCAGAATTTTTGAAGACTCTATATATAAAGGGATGGAGTAATAATTAGAATAACTTTCAGATTTATTTTGCCCACTAGGGGTACTAGCTTAGTAGTGGGTCAAAGTATAGTTTTAACCTATACTAATCAGCTACTTAGTTCATATCAAACTGAACTCTGACAGATAGCGTCTTTGTTCTTGTTTATAAAACTACTATGCGGCAAAATCCTCTGAGATTTATGATAGGTGAAATAATACGCAGAAGAATTTAAAATTTCGTAAAATTTCAGTGCCTATGACTCTGAAGAAAGAATTTATAGGGAGTGTAGCCTGTTAGTATAGTGATTCGCTATCAGTTATCCTGATTTTTGAACGCTTCTGGCTCATAAATTCATAATTTATGAAATCTAACTCCTGAATTCTTCTTTTACTTGTTCTGGTGTTTTATAATTAACAACCACGTAGTCGAGTTTTTTCGTAATAAATGCGAAGTAACTGTTGCTGTTTTTGAGGCTGAGGAAGTTTGTGGATTTTGGCTACAGGGTTGACAATTTCTGATTGTGAGATACCGAAAATAGTCAGTACAGCTTGCTCTGGCATGGTAAGTAAACTTTTAGCTACTTGTAGCATACATAGCTCAGTATTGCTAAAGTATTTACGGCAAGCGATCGCATCCTGAATTTGATGAATCAGTGCCAAGCCTGCAAATTGCATCACCCGTGAAATAAAATCACTACGGTATTCCAAAATCATCGGGAAAGCATTGAGATAAGACCTCATGAGGGCAATAATTGAAGGTTGTAAAATCTCCAATGGTATCAATGCCAGATGTAGAGATTCTGCCAACTCAATGCTAGGATCTACTACCAAGCTCTTGAGCCAGATTCCTAAATAGCTTGCGAGTAAAGTTCCTAAATCAAAAGCTGGATCTCCCCAACCGCAAGCTTCCCAATCAATTAGCCGCACTAGGCAATTGTCTAGTTGCTGCCAGCGAGAATGAACTAAAATGTTGTCTAATTTCAAATCGTTGTGGGTTAAGCAGCAAGGGTTCCACTCATAAGCCAAATCTGCGATCGCCGATTCCAAACTCTCGTACTGTTGATAAAAAACATAGAATTTCAACGCATCGCTGGGAACAGTCGCAAAAATCTCTGGAGTAATCGATTCTACCCCTTGGGCTGGATTGTAAAAGCCATAGCGAAACTCTCCTTGGGGAGCAGTTGACATAAAATCTTTATATTCTCGGCGTTGGAAGGTTGCACGATGCAACCCTGCCAAAGTCGTGCCGATCGCATAAGCAATTTCTGGTGGAAAAATTTCACTATTATGGTACAATGTCCCAAGTTCCAGATAATCGCTTAAATAACTGCGGACAAGAATAGAATTTTCTTCGTCAAAATGGACTACCAAAGGTGCGTTGTTTACCGCCGTAGGCATCGCCGAAATATTGCTGAAAACTGGAAACTGTTGCAGCAATTGGTGAAACAGCCACTCGTTAAATAACTCATGCGGCTGACCTTCACTATTAATGTTACGTTCTTGTTTAACGAGCAGTTTACGATTATCTGCTAGATTGACTAGCAAATTGAAATTCTTTTTGCTATTTCCTGGCAACTCAGATCGATCTGATGCGCCATCTTCTGAGTTATACAGACCTGCATTTTGCAGATACTGCATAACATTATGAGAAGACAGTGATAATACCATGTATTATTTCCTACTTCGTAAATTACTGTAAATTTATTAGTGTCGTAACTCGCTTGGCCTTAGCAGTTTTGCGTAGGTAGTAAATAGCGTGCGAATAAAAATAAATATTTGTACAGTCTACTAATATCGCATATTTACGAATAAAACCTGCCAAAATGGCACTAAGCTCTTTATAATTGCTTTAAAATTGCCTCCATGACAACATGACATCTTTACACTTGCTCAGCATAGTTACTTAGATACATCTAGAGTAAGTTTTGTGGTACCCTGTGATTTAGCTCTGTCTTTAGAGTTTGTAGCGGATTAGCAGCATCCCCAACAAAAAAACTGATTGGCGGCAGATGTTGTCAGTAGTCATCCTGAAAGCAGCGAAGAATTTCAGCAATTCTTCGGGGTACGAAGCATGACTTTCAACGTTATAGCAGGAGGCAGGAAGCAGTTCTTGCTGAAGGCAGGAGGTAAAAGTATTACTATTCCTAGCATTTAAGCCTTCAAAATGTCCTAACTCTAGCTACCGCTATATTATTTTTATTTATCATCACAATGCTAAAAAAACCGGAAAATTTGGCTGGTTGGTAATTATTTTTTGCTTAATTTTTCTTGCTTGAGACTTGAAACCCCTTACCAGCAGACAGTTTGCGTCAATTACGAGGTTTCGACGATACAAACAAAGGTGACATGAGTGGTTCTTATGAGAAGAGTGTACTTTTCCCCTTTAGCCGAAAAGTAATAACAATTCAAAATTCACGCATTACAGCAATTTTCAGGTAAATAGACCACGTTGTAGGGGCTTTACAGCTGTGCATTGGTGTCAACTTAACGTCAACCCTGATGAAAACGTGATGAGCGAGTTCTACTCACTTACCATCAAGATCCGCCCTGCCCCACCCCGGCTTTGCTGACGCAAAACCTCCCCTCCCCTTGGCAAGGGCAGGGGTGGGGTAAAACGATTGTGAGGCAAGAGTTTGAGCTTAAGTTGACACCAATTAACCCAAGCGTATTGCCTCATACTCCTACACCCTAGTTTCCTATTCCTCACTCTTAGCTGCGCGGCTAAAAACTCGGTAGTATAGCCAAGTACTAGTTTCCTTCAAAGGAAACAGCAGGTAAGTGAGAGGATTAATTGTCACAATAATATTTCGGAAGTCTCGCCGTGCCAAAAACAACACCATACGAGCAACTTGCTGTGCAGACATTACTCCATAAGGGTTAAGTTGACTTTTAAAGGGGCCAAGAATTAACTTGCGAATAATACAATTGCCATCCAAGCGCTTGAGGGTGACAATATCTCCTAGCGATCGTTTGCTGAGTTCATAAAGCGGACTCAGTGCTGGCGACACCTCAGCCTCAGAAGTATTAACCCAAATTTCCTTAGTTGCTTTGTCTTGCGGTCCTGTGATAGTTGTCAAAAATATATCTATCAAGCGCAATGCAGAAAAGGTATTCACTTCATAAGAAGAGTTAATGGCTTGAGGCGTGCGGCTCGTGTAGACATTGACTCCGTGGTTGATGATGAGAATATCAATTTTCTGCAAACTTTCCCTGAGTTCAGCTTCATTACCCAATTGCCAAGGAATTACTTTGACGCCAGTTTGTTCTGCTAATTTTTCTGGATTCGTGGTTAATGCCACAACTTTAGCATTACACTTGACAAGTTCAGTCGTTAATGCTTGCCCTAAAGCTCCTGATGCTCCAGTTAAAGCCACGGTTTTACCCTTAAGAGATAGTCCTGTTCCCAGTATTTTATCGACCAAGGGAAAGACACCGCTGTAGTAGGCGTTGACATCATCAAAATGATGCCGCCAATGATAAGAACGATTTACCCACCACAAGGATGGAATCGTTTCTAAAGGGCCTGGTAAGTGATTGTAGTCTGTATCAATTTTGCCCTGGAAGTAACGCACAGACGCACCGTACAAGAACGTGCAGGCATAAGCTATTCCCAGCCATAACCCCATTTGGCGGACAATTAAGGCAATCAACACTAGTACGACTAATAGCAAGCTCGACTCTAAAATGTCATGATAAAGCTGGGATTCTTGGTAAATTTTTAAAGAAACGATAGATAAATCCCGGCGATAAGCCATGTGATGCTTGTTATGCCATTTAGCAAGCCAATTCACTTGGTGACACAATGCATGATAGCTGTCTCTGAAGACCTCAGCGAGTAAAACTGAGAAAACCCCCCAAGCAGCAAACTCTAAGCAGGCGTTTACTAAAACCCAATTTATCTGTAATCTTGCCCCAATTTCAATCCAGCTTTCAGCAAAGATTTTTATCATTTTTGTTTACACCCGTTTTTCTTAATCATTCTTCATGATGGATTAACGCCGAGTGTAGAGCAAACAAAATTTAAAGGAAATAGGGGAGTGGGGAGGTGGGGAGATGGGGAGATGGGGGGGAGGGGAAGCAGGGGAGGTAGGGGAGAAAAAAGCTTAACTGAACGGTATTGATTCACAGTGTGGTTTTCTATCTTTATTTTCTGACGAAGGAGACTCAATACTCATAGTCTGGGAAAAAACTTACACCCATCAGCCACTCACTACAAAATATATCTAATGCCCAATAGCACGCTGTCGCAAGTAAGTGTAGCATTGTCACGTAATTAGAGCAGGTCATATTTTCCTATTATGAAGATATTGGTGCTAAATGCTGGTTCGAGCAGCCAAAAGAGTTGTTTGTATGACATTGCAGATGAGGCTCTCCCCACGCAAGCGCCCCAACCTCTTTGGGAAGCGAAAGCCAATTGGACTCAAGACGACGGCGTGGCAGAAATTGAAGTCAAAACTGCTATGGGTGCAAAGCTCGAAGAATCAATTTCTGCTGACTCTGCACAAGCACGCCTCGCTTATATGCTCGATACACTCACTCGTGGGGCTACGAAAGTAATCAATCAATTAGCAGAAATCGATTTGGTGGGACATCGTGTAGTTCATGGCGGACAAGATTACCGAGAAAGTGTGGTAATTACGGAGGATGTCAAAAAAGCGATCGCTAATCTGAATAACCTAGCCCCAGAACACAATCCAGCCGCTTTGTCAGGCATAGAAGCAATTGAAAATATCCTCAAAGAAGTTGCCCAGGTAGCAGTATTTGATACTGCATTTCATAGTACTATCCCGGATGCAGCAGCAATTTATCCCGGCCCTTATCAATGGGTAGAGCAAGGTATCCGCCGCTATGGATTTCATGGTATCAGTCACCAATACTGTTCTAGTCGTGCTGCCCAAATTCTCGGTCAAGATTTGGCATCTCTGCGATTAATTACCTGTCATCTCGGTAATGGTTGTTCGTTAACTGCCATTAAAAACGGTTGCAGTATTGATACCACTATGGGATTCACACCTTTAGAAGGATTAATGATGGGCAGCCGTTCTGGTTCAATCGATCCGGGGATTTTAATTCACCTGTTACAGTACTGCGATTACTCTGTAGAAAAATTAGATAATGTCTTAAATAAAGCTTCTGGTTTGCGAGGAATTTCCGGTGTATCTAGCGATATGCGTGAAGTCACAAAAGCGATCGCCCAAGGCAATACCCGCGCTAAACTAGCATGGGATATCTACGTCCATCGCTTGCGTTCTGGTATCGGTGCAATGCTTACCAGTTTGGGAGGATTAGATGCTTTGGTGTTTACCGGAGGTGTGGGTGAAAACTCTCCAGAAATTCGCCAAGCCGCTTGTGAAGCTTTGGGATTTTTGCAATTAAAAATCGACTTAGAAAAAAATCAACACCAACCTGTGGATCGAGATATAGCCACAGCAGACTCAACCGTGAGAGTATTAGTCATACACACTCAAGAAGACTGGGCGATCGCTCAACAATGTTGGCAACTCTTTAAAAAGTAATCAACTAACAATTTATGATGAATAATAAATCTAAATCCAAGTGCGATCGCAATGACTGATAAAGAACTCAAACATCTACTTGAGAGTAATGCTAAAACAGTCCAAGCTATTCTAGATGAGATAAGTGAAGCACGACAGGAACGCCAAGAACTTCGAGAAGGAATGATCCAACTTCAGAATGCAATGGCACAATTAGCCAACATCCAAGATAAAATAACTAATTTACTAGTCGCTGTTGATGGCGATCGCCCTACAATTCTTAAAAAACTCTCAGCAATTGAAACAAAGCTCGATCGCTTATTGCAACCAAACCCAACAGATGAGTTAGGGTAAATATTTATATCAGGTGCATCTACTTAGTACGAAAAATTACTCTAAAATTCCTACTAAAATCTTAACTATCTCTACCAAATCATCCGGCAAAGTATAGGATGTAATATCCCGTCTAATAATACGTAAATTCTGTTCTAAAGTCCCAAATACCCATACATCTCCCATCGTCACAGCACCATAGACTATATTTGGCGCATCTTCCAACATCGACAGTGCAATCATTTCTACTGCTAACTGCGTAAATCCACGCGTCAAATCATCCCGTTTGGCTTCAACTACAACTAAGTTTTGTTGCGATTGAATAAAATAGTCCAAATTCCCTTGGAGTAAATTATTTATCTTTAAGGGATACTCAATTCGCAGCAGTCGCTTACAAATAACTGCTACCCGACTTAAGACTGGTGCAACTAAAATTTCCCTTTTTGCAGTCTCACTACTAAGAGTGACGTAGGGAATAGTATCTTCAAGTTGTTGTCGCAGTTCATCGAGTCCATCTAGTTGATTACTCGTTCTCGGAAGTTGCAAACGCTGGCGCACAAAAGCATAGTCAAACTCTGCTAAAACTTCATCCGTATCGCTAGAAAACTCAAAGTACGAACGAAACGAATACATCCCATCCAGTTGGAGAATTTTCGGTTTAGACATTACTAGCTCCTAGCACCATACTACTAGGTTAAGAATTTTTAACACAGAATTTAATTTTGGAGAAAAGGGAAAAGGGTAAAGATAAAGGTTTTTTCATTCCCCCTTGCCCTTTTCCCTCCTCTTGTGTCCTTAGCCGACAAGTATTGACTCCTATCGTATTTGCCTAATCTACTACTATATAAATAGTAGCCAGTATGGAAATATGGCTGGATGATTCTCCATATTTCTGATTAAAACTGTTCGCGTTGAGATATGCCTAAGCGGCATTTATTTTCCTTAAAGAGTCGATAAGATTGTAAATAATTGTAAAAAATCCTCAGGCAGGAAAGAAGCATCCATGCGTGTAATTTTAATGACAGGTAAAGGCGGCGTGGGTAAAACATCCGTTGCTGCTGCAACTGGACTCCGTTGTGCAGAATTAGGTTATCAGACATTGGTTTTAAGTACAGATCCCGCGCACTCCCTAGCAGACAGTTTTGATATGGAAATGGGACATATACCCCGAAAAATTCGCCCAAATTTGTGGGGTGCAGAATTGGATGCACTGCAAGAACTAGAGGGAAACTGGGGTGCTGTGAAACGTTACATTACCCAAGTTTTACAAGCAAGGGGTTTAGAAGGGATACAGGCGGAAGAATTGGCAATTTTACCAGGTATGGATGAGATTTTTGGCTTGGTAAGGATGAAACGCCATTATGACGAAGGTGAGTTTGATGTTTTAATTATTGACTCAGCACCCACTGGTACAGCACTGCGCTTGTTGAGTTTACCAGAAGTAGGCGGTTGGTATATGCGCCGCTTTTACAAACCATTTCAAAATATCTCGGTAGCACTCCGGCCTTTGGTTGAACCTTTTTTTAAACCAATTGCTGGGTTTTCGTTACCAGATAAAGAGGTAATGGATGCACCTTATGAATTTTACGAACAAATAGAAGCTCTGGAAAAAGTATTAACAGATAATACTCAAACCTCAGTGCGTCTTGTAACTAATCCTGAAAAAATGGTGATTAAAGAGTCTCTTCGCGCTCATGCTTATTTGAGCTTATATAATGTTGCCACTGATTTAGTTGTAGCAAATCGCATCATTCCCAGCGAAGTCCAAGACCCATTTTTTAAACGTTGGAAAGAAAATCAAGAGCAATATCGCCAAGAAATTCATGAGAATTTTCATCCTCTACCCGTGAAAGAAGTGCCATTATTTTCTGAAGAAATGTGCGGATTAGCGGCATTAGAACGTTTGAAAGAAACGCTTTATAAAGATGAAGATCCGACTCAAGTTTATTACCGAGAAACAACTGTTCGAGTCGTGCAAGAGCAAAATCAATACAGCTTGGAACTTTACTTACCTGGTATTCCTAAAAATCAAGTTCAACTGAGTAAAACAGGCGACGAATTAAATATTACTATTGGCAATCATCGTCGCAACTTAGTTTTGCCGCAAGCCTTAGCAGCACTACAACCAGCAGGTGCAAAGATGGAAGATGATTATCTGAAAATCAGCTTTGCTGACAATGCAAGAGTTTAATTTTGTTGAAATTGAAATATTCAACAATAAGTTAAAAGTCAAAAGCAAAAATCTTTTTTGAAAGCTGAAAGAGACGCAATTATTTTTGCGTCTTTTTTTTGAAATTTTGAGAAATTTGATTAGGAATTTGCCGTAGTTTTACTGAAGACAAGTTGAGTAAATAAATTCAAAAATGTCATTAGCTTTAAACATGTACATTTTTGAATTATTAATTAAAGATATTATCAGCGATGACCTCGAACTACGAACGGGATTGGCGGGAAACTCGCCATGAAGAAAGCTTACTACGCCGGATTACAAATCGTATCCGACGCAGTTTGGAATTAGAAGATATTATCACAGTCACAACAGCAGAGGTGCGATCGCTACTGCAAACTGACAGAGTGATGATTTACAAGTTTCATCCTGATGCTAGCGGTCAGGTCATTGCTGAATCAATTAACAACGATCGTTTGCCGTCCCTACTAGGACTAAATTTCCCGGCTGATGATATTCCAGAAGGTGCGCGGGAACTATTTATTAAATCGCGGGTGCGTTGTGTTGTGAATGTTGATACTCAACAAATTGGTCAAATTCACCTGCGAGATTTAGAAAATGGAGAAACCATTTCAGAGCCAATCCATTACCGGACTGTAGACTCTTGCCATGTTGAATATTTAAAGGCAATGGGGGTAAAGTCCAGCATAGTAGCTCCTATTATTAACCAAAATCAACTTTGGGGACTGTTAGTCTCTCATAATTCCCAAGCGCATTTAATTTCAGAATCGGAATTAGAAGCATTACAAATAGTAGTCGATCAACTTTCAGTAGCGATCGCTCAAAGTACTCTCCTGGCTCAAGTCCGCAAAAAAGCCGAACAAGAAGCGATCGTTAACCGCATTGGTTCCTTACTACATTCACTGCCGACAATTGTATTACAGCCAGCCTTAGAAGCTACCGTTGCTGCCTTTGATGGCGTCGGTGGTCGTCTTTGCATTAGAAATGCAACTTTTGATTATCAAAATGGCAGCCTCAGCACCTTGGGAGAATGCTTGATACCTGGAAACAGTTGCGTCAAACTTTATACTTGCGGGCAGCAACCTGTAATGCCAGAACAAACCATATATCCACTGATAGAACAATATGGTTTCTGGCAAGAACACTATAAATCGAGCCAAGAATATGAGATTTGGCCAATTTTAGATATATATCAAACTCCAGGCTGGCGGAGTTTACAAGCTGCTTTTGAACCAACTAAAATTCGCAGTGTCTTGGTAATTCCACTCCATTATCGTCAGCAGCTGTTGGGTTATTTAAGCATTTTTCGCAACGAAATAGATATAGAAACCCTCTGGGCTGGAAAGCATGACACCGACAAAAGGCAATTGTACCCAAGGCGATCGTTTGAAGCTTGGTACGAAGCTAAAAAAGCACAGGTGCGACCGTGGACGCATGAAGAGATTGAACTGGCTAGAAACCTGGGCAAACACTTTGCTTCGGCAGTTCAACAGTATGAATTGTATCAGCAAGTACAAGTTTTCAATGAAAACTTAGAACATCAAGTAAAAAAACGCACCCTTGAATTACAACGTACAGCCGAACAACAACAGGCTGTGTTTAAAGTGATTGCTGAAATTCGTGAATCTTTAGATACAGATACGATTTTTCAAACAACCACTAAAGAAGTTTGCCAATTAATCAAAGCCGATCGCGTTTCAGTTTATCGTTTTGATGCTGATTGGGGTGGTGAATTCGTTGGAGATTTCGAGGCTTCGAGTCCCTATTGGTCGAATGAGTCCGAACTAGGTATTAATACAATTTGGAATGATACCTACTTACAAGATACACAGGGAGGACGCTACCGCAATAATGAAACATTTGCAGTCGATGACATCTATAAAATGGGGTTTGCTCAGTGCCATGTTGACAATCTAGAGCAATTTCAAATTTACGCTTTCGTGCTGGCTCCAATCTTTGTTGGGCAAAAACTTTGGGGCTTACTAGCAAGTTATCAACACTCTGGCCCCCGTCAATGGAAACCTCATGAAGTCAACTTTCTCAGTCAGATTGCTGCTCAAATGGGAGTAGCAATCCAGCAAGCTCAATTACTCGCTCAGACACGAGAACAGACATTAGATTTGCAACAAGCAGCAGAACAACAACGAGTATTGTTTGAAGTTGTGGCAAAAATTCGGGAATCTTTGGATTTAGATGCAATTTTTCAGACAACTACTCAAGAAATCTGTAAATCGCTACAAGCAGATCGAGTTGCAGTCTATCGTTTCCAAGCTGATTGGAGTGGGGAATACATTGCTGAGTTTGTAAGTGAAGGTTGGGTAAAATTAGTAAATTCTAATATCAAAACAAGTTGGCGAGATAGCTATTTGCAGGAAACACAAGGTGGCCGATATCGCCATAATGAAACCTTTGTGGTTAATAATATCTATAAAGCTGGTCACTCTCAGTGCCATATTGCGACTTTAGAGCAAATTCAAGCAAAGGCGTATGCGATCGCACCAATATTTATTAGGCAACAACTCTGGGGTTTATTAGCAGTTTACCAAAACTCTGCACCTCGTCACTGGGAAACTTCAGAAATTAAATTTATTACTCAAATTGCTAATCAGCTTGGTGTTGCACTGCAACAAGTCGAATTGCTGAATCAAACTAAGGAGCAAACAGAAAAATTAGCTCTAGCTTTGGATGATTTAAAACAAACTCAAACTCAACTCATCCAGACAGAAAAAATGTCTTCATTGGGTCAATTGGTAGCTGGTATTGCTCACGAAATTAATAACCCAGTCAACTTTATTTATGGCAATATCAATCATGTCAGCGAATACACCCAAGACTTACTCAGTATCCTCGATTTGTATTTGCAAAACTGTCCCGATCCCAACTTGGAAATTCGCGATCGCGCACAAGAAATAGACTTAGAATTTATCACTGAGGATTTGCCTAAAACCCTCTCCTCAATGAAAATAGGCATCGATCGCATTCGGCAAATTGTCTTGGGTTTACGAAATTTCTCCCGCCTCGATCAAGCAGAAAAAAAACCAGTTGATATCCACGAAGGTATTGATAGCACCTTGCTGATTTTGCAGCATCGCTTCAAAGCAAAACCGGAAAGTCCAGCGATTAAATTAGTCAAAGACTATGGCGAACTTCCCCTGATAGAATGTTATGCCGGGCCATTAAATCAGGTATTTATGAATGTTTTAAGTAATGCGATCGATGCCTTAGAAGATTACAGAGACTCTACATCAAAAGCTTATACCAGCCAAATTACTGTTAGTACTGCTGTTGGGGAACTAGAAGGTAATATCAAGAGCGTAGTCATTCGCATCAAAGACAATGGCCCGGGAATACCAGAAGATTTGAAGGCAAGAATCTGCGACCCATTTTTCACTACTAAACCAGTAGGAAAAGGCACTGGCTTGGGGTTATCAATTAGTTATCAAATCATTGTTGATAAACACGGCGGTGTATTTAAATGTGATTCTCAGCCAGGGTTAGGTACAGAATTTTGGATTGAAATTCCGATTCAACAAATCACCAAATAACAATAGTGATACCAATTCAAAATTCAAAATTGAAAATTAATAAAATTAGATATCATAAGGGTTTAAGCTTATGTATCTATCACATCGTTTTTTAACATAATATAATTTTTCTATCTTCAGATAGATGATTTAAATTTACAAACCTATCTTAAGGCAAATAGAATCAAACTCAACTGAAGCGATAATATATCTGAACAAGTAAAAATCACTTTAGTAAGAGTAAATATATGTTGAGTATACTTTGGGGTGTTGTTGTTGTCCTAGTTGGTTTTTGGGCGTTAGGATTGGTACTTCATATTGCCGGAAATTTAATTCATGCAGTATTGCTTGTAGCTATTGGACTGGCTATTTATAATTTTCTCAAAACCCGCGATGTGTAAATGGATAATTGCTAGTTGTGAGATTAATTTCATTTTGCTTGTGGCTGGCGATCGCTAGCCACACTTAACCTCAAGTTACCAGAAATTTTAATTAACTTCTAAGTTGCACCGGCATAGCTAAATAAGTCATTTTTAAACCACCTAGTGGCGTAAAAATCACCGGAGTTAAACTTTGATTTAAATGCATTTGAATTTCAGAAGACGGTAGTTCTTTTAAGCCTTCCATCAAATATTTAATATTAAAAGCAATTTCTATGTCGTCTCCAGAAATTTGTGCCGGCATTGGTTCTCTACCGCTACCCACATCTTGAGCTTCACAAGATAAAATAATTTCCTGAGCTTCGCTATTAATGCTGAGCTTAACAATATTATTTTTCTGATCTGCTAGCACAGCAATTCGCTCTAAAGTACTGATGAATTGTCGTCGCTCAACTGTAATTTGTCGCTCAAATTGACGGGGAATCAGTTGCCGATAAGCAGGATATTGTCCTTCTAATGTGCGACTAGTCAAGCGTTGATTTTGCCATGCAAAGACAACTTGACCGCGATCGAAATGTAAAGCCACAGGTTCATCAGATGAGGCGCTATGAGCTAGCATTCGTTGAAGTTCGCGTAATGCTCTCGCTGGGACTGTGACTTCTAGCTGACTAGTTCCATCTAGAGGACGTTCGTTGCTAGTTTCTACCACTGCTAGGCGATGTCCGTCCGTAGCTGCAAATTCTAAAGTATCTTGTTTAACTGTTAAATGCACTCCCGTGAGTACTTGTTTGGTTTCATCAGCACTAGTGGCAAATAATGAACCCCGCAATCCTTCAATTAGTGCAGCGCTGGTAAGATGGATTACTTCTGCATTTTCAATTACAGGTAGTTCGGGAAACTCTTCAGCTCCCATTGCTCGTACCTGATAATATCCAGTTTTCGGTGTCAGCGTCACAATTAAACCTTCACCGCTTGCTGTTGCGCCTGTGAGGGCTGATTCATCATCGAGAGTAATTTCTCCCTCTGGAAGGCGAGAGGTGATGTCTACAAGTAACTTAGCAGGAATTGCGATCGCTCCTCCTTGCCAGACCTCAGCATTAAAGCTAGTACGGATACCCAAGCTCAAATCAAAAGCTGTTAAGCTTACCTGGTTAGTTTCAGCATCCGCTTGGAGCAACACATTGGCAAGTACCGGATGAGTCGGTCGTGAAGGTACAGCACGACTCACGAGGGAGAGATTTGTACTGAGGTCGCTTTGGGCGCAAACTAATTTCATAAGTCAGATTCAGCTAGTGAAAGATATCCTAACATTCGTATTGATTCATCTGCTAATGACACTGACGCCAAAAGTCGGGAGTACTGAGTTAGAAATTATAAGTTATCAGCGAAGGCAGGAGGCATGAGGAAAACTGGTCTTTGCTTCCTGCTGCGACCAGAGGGAGCAAGGGTGTGCGATTCGGTGGCTAGTGAATCACGGTAATCAGCCCGTAAATAACTAACCCAGCCCGACAGCAGATTACTGTCACCAAAGGCTGAACTCTCGGTCAGATGTAGGTGAAAGCCCTACCATTCAGACTCAGAATTGACTCCTTATCTGCCCACACCGAACAAGCTCGATTCTTGTAGAGTGAAGCTGGGAACAGGGTGCAATCAGACAGCCGTTGCGGGCTGACACTGGCGCTAACAGGGAGTTCCTACGGCGAAACCGGGTCTAAAAAAGCAACTTATTCCCAAGCAGGGCGCAACATAAAAACCCCTGACCTCACTGGAGAAATAATTCCCGCCGCATTGTACCCTTAATAGCGGCAAGAGTTGAGGGAATCCAGTAGTTGAAATGACCACGCCTAACGGAACAATCAATCTCTCCGAGGGAACGAATAAAAACGATTTGTGAGTCCTGGGGCAGTCGAACCCCAAGTAGGCTAGACGAGAAGCGGAATCCCCACAAGTCGGGTAGGACAGTCCGTAATTGGACTGAGGTGTTCAGAATACATTAACTAGAGAAGAGTATGATTAGACACAGTAGACATACTAGTGAATCATGGAAAGAACTACCGTGGAAGAAATTCCGCCGAAATCTTTTCCGCCTTCACTCATCGCGTGTACAAAGCTGTTCAAGTTGGAGACAAGCGGAAAGCTCGGTTACTCCAAAAGCTTATTCTAAAATCAACCTCGGCTCGATTTCTTGCAATAAGACAAGTATCTCAGCTAAATGCTGGTAAGAAGACGGCTGGTATTGATGGGAAGAAATCCCTCTCATTTCAGGAACGCTTCAACCTTGAAGAACTACTGAAAACGAACAGTGGAAAT
>JAVRCJ020000023.1:0-130777 GCA_034530875.2 Nostoc sp. DedSLP01 | reverse complement strand
TTGACCTATCTTTTTCTACCGTACAATCGTCACATCTTGATATACCAGTCCTTCCAGACTCCTTGTCACCCCGTCAGTTATACCGTTTTACTTTAAGATTGATACATTTAGGAGGCAGTGACGGGTACGTAGGGGTGTCCCCAAGTGGAGCAAGTGCCGTGCAAGCTCTTGAAGCAGGGGAGGCAGGGGGAGCAAGAAGAATGATTTGTATCAATAATTTCGTGAAATAGTATTACGGCAATTTTGGGAAACATATCCCGATGCAAAGCAGTCCCTAAAAGCTTGGTATGATGAAGCATCTCGTGCAGACTGGAATAGTCCAACAAATATCACTTAGAGAGGTTGAGGAGGTTTTGAATCGCCAACAACCACTGAGACTAGAGATGATTCGGCGTTTGCATTCCTCATTGGGAATGTCGGCACAGATGTCGATCCAAACCATACTCTTTAATGAAAAATTCAGCTTAATAAAAGTGTGGGCTTCCCGGAATGATGGTGCAATGCCGTGCTAATGCTTGAGAAACTTGAACTTTTTAATATCTGTCTGTGTTTTTTAGTTTTTCGTAAAAAGTCAATAGGTCTTAATTTTCGTTAAAGTTGGGATAATAATCAAAGTGTGAGGATTGATACTAAATGCGAGTATTGCTGGTGTATCCAATATTTCCCAAAACCTTTTGGTCGTATGAAAAAATTTTGGAATTAGTCGATCGCAAGGTTTTGTTACCACCTCTGGGTTTAGTAACAGTAGCCGCAATTCTGCCCCAAGAATGGGAATTTAAGCTAGTAGACCGCAACATTCGTCAAGCAACAGAAGAAGAATGGGCGTGGGCAGATTTAGTCATCTTCTCAGCGATGATTGTCCAAAAACAAGATTTACTCGACCAAATTCAAGAAGCCAAGCGCCGCGGTAAGTTGGTTGCAGTCGGCGGCCCTTACCCGACTTCCGTACCTCACGAAGTGCAAAATGTGGGTGCAGATTTCCTGATTTTGGATGAAGGGGAAATCACATTGCCGATGTTTGTGGAAGCAGTGCAACGGGGAGAAACTTCTGGCACTTTCCGCACCGCAGAAAAACCAGATGTCACAACTACACCAATACCCCGCTTTGATTTATTAGAATTGGATGCTTATGACATGATGTCCGTGCAATTTTCGCGCGGGTGTCCCTTCCAGTGCGAATTTTGTGACATCATTGTTCTCTACGGTCGCAAACCACGTACTAAAACCCCGTCGCAACTTTTAGCAGAATTAGACTACCTCTATGAACTGGGTTGGCGGCGGGGTGTGTTCATGGTGGATGATAACTTCATTGGCAACAAACGCAATGTGAAATTGTTGCTTAAAGAGTTAAAAGTTTGGATGGCTGAACATCAATATCCCTTCCGATTTGACACTGAAGCTTCAGTTGACTTGGCACAAGACGCAGAAATGTTGGAGTTGATGGTTGAGTGCGGTTTCTCGGCGGTGTTTTTGGGCATTGAAACACCAGATGAAGACAGTTTGCAACTTACTAAAAAATTCCAAAATACTCGCAATTCGTTAACTGATGCGGTGCAAACCATCATCAAAGCTGGATTGCGCCCGATGGCTGGGTTTATTATTGGATTTGATGGCGAAAAAGCAGGTGCGGGCGATCGCATTGTCCGTTTTGCAGAAGAAGCAGCAATTCCTTCTACTACCTTTGCGATGTTGCAAGCGTTACCCAATACCGCCCTGTGGCATCGCCTGAAAAAAGAAGGACGACTCCGGGAAAATCAAGATGGCAACATCAACCAAACAACATTGATGAACTTCCTTCCCACCCGTCCTTTAGAAGAACTTGCCAGAGAATATGTTGAGGCGTTTTGTACTTTATACGACCCAGTTAAATACTTGGATCGCACCTACCGCTGCTTCTTGATGATGGGTTTACCAAGTTGGAAAGCACCAGCCAAAATGCCAGAGTGGGTAGTTGTCAAAGCCTTGTTACTTGTGATTTGGCGACAAGGAATCAAACGCGAAACCCGTTGGAAATTCTGGCATCATTTATTTAGCATTCTCAAGCGTAATCCTGGAGTTGTTGAACATTACCTTTCTGCTTGTGCCCATAACGAGCATTTTCTTGAATATCGCCAAATTGTCCGCGATCAAATTGAGAGTCAGTTAGCAGAATATCTGGCGCAAGGTGCAGAAAAACCTTATGTGCCACCAGTGAAAGAAAAAGCTGAAGCGGTAGCTTAGTTAAATGTGGTAACGGTTAATAGGTAAAAGTTAAAAAATTACTTATTAGCTGTTACCAAAAAAGGAAATTCAAATGGCTCTGTCGTTTAAAGATATACAGTTTATCATTGAAGCCATCGATCGCCTCATTGAGAAATACCAAGAACGGCTTAATGAAATCGAAGATATCAATGAAGATGAGGCTTCCGATCTTGGTAATAATACTATGTTTTTAGAGTCACTTCGGAGAAAATTAGCAAATAGTTTGAATAACAGTACTAATGCCAAAGCGTTTGTAGTCAATGAAGCTGTACAGGCATCATTAGATACTCTGCTAGAGGACTCTAAAATTGTAGCCAAGACAAACATCAATAATTCCTAAGTTAGACGTTCTATCAATTCCTTTTCAGCCTGAAGCCAATGTTCTAAGGACTTGCCATCTGGATAACCCATTTGTTGCCAGATTTCATAAGCTTTTAAACGGATTTTATTTTCATCTGGGCGATTGCTAATAAAAAGTTCGCAGGAATTAGTAGTCAAATTATAGGGAGCGTGTCCAAAAAAATTCTGACGACCGAGAATTTCAGCTGTAAAACGGTAACAATTTTGTTTAACCGGGCAGCTTTCTCCTGGACACATAGTAACGTCGTAAGGCATATATAGTAATCCGCTTTGATTCTTGAACTATGGGAAATTGGAAGATTTAGCCGAAGAAGCGTAGGCATAGCCCGTTGCAGACATCGCTGGTTCGGGGTTAGTCGCTATCGGTAAATCTAATATAAGCGGCTGTATATTTAACTTCTATAGCTGGGGCAGGCAAGATACCCATACTACAAGAGTTTGATTAAATAGCGATCGCATTTTCAACAACAGGCGATCGCTTTTTTTGCTCGACAGTTCGTGTAAAAAGGTGCAACTTCCGAGATTAGAGGTCGAGCGATCGGTTTTTTAACTCGATAAATTGAGTTTTTAGGTCGAATGGTGAGGGTTAGAAGGGGGACGATCAGTTTTTTGACTTGACAATTTGAGTTGTGAGGTTGAGGCGAGGCGTGAGGGTTTGCGGGGGAGTGTAGACGCGCAAGAGTTCATCAGCCTGATGCAAGACTTGATACAAGCTAAATTAGTAATTAATTAGCTCAATCTCACTGCTGCCAAGACGCACAATGGCAAGCCAAAAGACATAGCCTTGGTGAAAACTTTACCTATGACCAACGAAGAACTGCTGGAAATCATCGAAGAAGCTGTCAGAGCCAAAGCAACAATGTTAGACCTTTCTGACAAAGGTTTAACTAAGCTGCCAGCAGAGATAGGTCAACTTTCCAACCTTAGTCAGCTTTACCTTAACTCTAATCAACTGACAACATTGCCACCAGAGATTGGTAAACTTTCTAGCCTCACTGTGCTTGCTCTCAGTTCCAATCAACTTAAGACTCTACCACAACAGATAGGTCAACTCTCCAACCTTAGAGAGCTAGATCTCAGTTCCAATCAACTCAAGACTCTACCACAACAGATAGGTCAACTCTTCAACCTCACTGTGCTCGATCTCAGTTCAAATCAACTCAGGGTTCTACCACAAGAGATAGTCCAACTCTCAAACCTCAATGTGCTTAAGCTCAGATCGAATCAACCATTGAAGACCCTACCAGCAAGGATAAGTCAACTCTCCAACCTTAGAGAGCTCGATCTCAGTTCCAATCAACTAATAATGTTGCCAGCAGAGATTAGTCAAATCTGCAACCTCACTGTGCTCGATCTCAATTCAAATCAACTCAAGACCCTACCAGCAGAAATTGGTCAACTCTCCAACCTTAGGGAGCTTTACCTTAACTCTAATCAACTGACAACATTGCCAGCAGAGATAGGTCAACTCTTCAACCTCAACCAGCTCGATCTTAAATTCAATCAACTGGCAGCATTGCCAGCAGAGATAGGTCAACTCTCCAGCCTCAGACAGCTTTACCTCCCATACAATGAATTGATAACGCTGCCAGCAGAGATAGGTCAACTCTCTAGCCTCAGCCAGCTTGACCTCAAGAGTAATCAACTGACAACATTGCTAGCAGAGATAGGCCAACTCTCTAACCTCAGCCACCTCGATCTTAAATTCAATCAACTAACAACGCTGCCAACAGAAATAGGTCAACTCTCCAACCTCAGCCAGCTCGATCTTCAATTCAATCAACTAACAACGCTGCCAACAGAAATAGGTCAACTCTCCAACCTCAGCCAGCTCGATCTTCAATTCAATCAACTGGCAGCATTGCCAGCAGAAATAGGTCAACTCTCCAACCTCAGCCAGCTCGATCTTCAATTCAATCAACTGGCAGCATTGCCAACAGAAATAGGTCAACTCTTCAACCTCAGCCAGCTTTACCTCAATTCCAATCAACTCAAGACCCTACCAGCAGAAATAGGTCAGCTCTCCAATCTCAGCAAGCTTAACCTCAGCAATAATCAACTGACGACGCTACCAGCGGAAATAGGTCAACTCACTAACCTCAGTTTATTTGAGTTATCAAACAATACCCTAGAAACACTTCCACCAGAAATCATAAGCAAAGGACTGAGAGCAATTTTAAACTTTTATTGGCAACAACTAGAACAAGAAAGCGATTACCTATACGAAGCCAAATTACTGATTGTGGGAGAAGCTGGTGCAGGAAAAACTACGCTAGCCAAAAAAATTCAAGACCAGAAACATACTTTACAACAGGATGAAATCTCAACTGAAGGCATTGATATTATTCAATGGAAGTTCTTGCTTGACAATCACAAAGAATTCCGGGTCAACATTTGGGACTTTGGTGGTCAGGAGATTTATCATGCCACACACCAATTTTTCCTTACAAAACGTTCTCTTTATTTAGTAGTTGCTGATACCCGCACAGAAGACACAGATTTCTACTATTGGCTAAATGTGGTTGAATTACTAAGCGGTAATAGTCCCTTACTAATTATTAAAAATGAAAAGCAGGAGCGCAAACGAGAAATAAACGAGCGCAAGCTACGGCACGAATTCACTAATTTTAAGGAAACACTTACTACAAACCTGGCTACCGATCGCGGTCTGCCAGAAATCCTAAATAAAATTAAACATTATATTAGTAACCTACCTCATGTAGGAACAAAACTACCCAAAACCTGGGTCAAAGTGCGGGAAGCTTTAGAAAGTGACTCCCGTGAATATATTAATTTTGAAGAATATTTGAGCATCTGCCAGAAAGAGGGGTTTACTAGAAAAGAGGATAAACTTCAACTCAGTGACTATCTGCATGATTTAGGAGTATGCCTTCACTTCCAAAATGATGACCTCCTAAGAAAAATCGTAATTCTCAAGCCAACTTGGGGTACAAATGCCGTTTACAAAGTATTAGATAATCCACAAGTTATTCAAAATCTGGGTAAATTTGACCGCAATGATTTAGCAAATATTTGGTATGAAGACAAATATGCCGATATGCGGCCAGAACTATTGCGACTAATGATGAAATTTAAACTGTGTTACGAAATCCCTAATCGCCCTAGCAATTATATTGCACCTCAATTACTCTCTGCCAATCAACCTGACTTTAACTGGGATGAATCTAACAATCTAATCCTACGCTACGCTTATGATTTCATGCCCAAAGGCATTATTACTCGCTTTATTGTCGAAATGCATTCTTTAATTGAAGAACAAACCCTTGTTTGGAGAACAGGTGTTGTTCTCAGTAAAGAGCAAACTCGTGCAGAAGTGATTGAACAATATAATCAACGAGAAATTAAAGTCCGTGTAGCAGGAAAACGCAAGAAAGAATTGCTAACAGTTATTACCCATGAAATGGACAAAATCCATAAGTCTTACGAACGTCTACAATATCAAACACTTGTTCCCTGTAACTGCGATAAATGTAAGAATAGCCAAATGCCTTATTCCTACCCTCTCAGCGAACTCTACGAATTTCAAGATACTGGTGATTACCAAATCCAGTGCCGTAAAGGTCGTCTGATGGTGGATGTTCGGAGATTAATTGATGATGTTTTCTTGACTTCACAAAATACCCCAATTTATATGCCCGAAGCTATAACTAGAAATCAAGTTTTCATTAGCTATAGTCATCAAGATCAACAATGGCTTACCAAACTTCAGAAACACCTCAAACCAATGATTCGCAACCAAACTTTTGTTGCGTGGGATGATACTAAAATTCAACCTGGTGCAAAGTGGCGCGAAGAAATTGAAAAAGCTTTAGCAGCCGCAAAAGTAGCAGTATTGTTGGTTAGCCCCGATTTTTTAGCATCAGATTTTATTGCCGATAATGAATTACCGCCATTATTAGATGCAGCTGAAGCCGAAGGATTAACGATTATTTGGATACCTTTGACCTATAGTGGCTATGAGGAAACAGAAATTGAAAAGTATCAATCAGCGCACCCTCCAAATAAACCTTTAGACAGTCTGAACTCTGCACAAGAGAATGAAGCCTGGGTGAAAATTTGTAAGCAGATTAAAGCAGCAGTCGCTAAGTAAAGGATAGAGAAGATTTTTCTCCTGCCGGGAATGTGTCAAAATACTATTTTTTATTAAATGTAAGGTTGATTTTGAGTAGACTAGGATTATAGTGACCAATCAACAAAGCAATGATGAAATGATGACACTTGAGCAAATAGAAGCTGCCATTCTTAAGCTTACGCCTGATGAATTCCAAAAACTTCTGAAATGGTTTTCAGATTTAGATAATCAGCGTTGGGATGAGCAGTTAGAGAAGGATATTAAAGATGGAAAATTGGAAGAATTAGCCCAAGAAGCCATTGCCGATTTTAAGGCTGAGCGCTATCAGCAAATCTAATAGTTTTCTATTTATCCAACTAAAAAGCTCCTTAACCACCTAATTGCCTCACTTGTTGTTTGTTCGTTTGCAATTTGTAAGCATTGCTGCACAATTTCTGTAACGTTAGGAAAGTAAATGCTTTGTGAAATTGCGTAATTTTCACCCTGCAATCTATAAACTAATAACTGCTTATTTTTGAACAGCCAAATCTCTGGTACTTTATAAGGAAGATAATCATTAATATCCGTATAACTAGTAACATCTATCTCAATTACTAAATCTGGTGGAGGGTCGTTTTGCCAGTCGATACGCTTCTTACCTACCAAGGCTCTCCAATTTTCAATATAAAAGCAATAGTCAGGCTCAATACCGCTAAATTCTGGCAAACTCATGGTGATGGGCGTAAATGAATCGTATCTTTGCTCTAAACGATCCAGCAAAACTTTAGCAATATCGGCTAACAAGGCGACATCTCTTCCATGTTCTGGTAGCGGTGTCATTAACAAAATCTCTCCTCTGCGATATTTAATTCGAGGGATGGCGCGATCGCCAAGTTGCTGACTAAGTACTTGATAATCTTCCCAAGTTCCCAAAAGTTTCAATACCGCACCAGCTGGCAATTCGATTTTTTCTCGTGTAATTAGGGTATCCATAACGATAAATTTAAAACGGCGTTTTTACTTCTAAATGCATTTGTCCTGAATGCGGATGCTCGAAACAAAGTTCCCTAGCGTGTAGATGTAACCGATTTGCATTTGCACGGCATCCATAAAGGCGATCGCCTAAAATAGTCACCCCCAATCCTCCCACATCTGCCGCATGAACTCTCAATTGATGGGTACGTCCTGTTAATGGCGTAAACTCTACGCGGGTGTTATCTCCTTCCCTTCCCATCACCTGAAACTTTGTCAAACTGAGTTTACCGCGCTGCCAATCAACTTGCTGATAAGGACGATTTTCAGGATCTCCCCACAATGGCAATTCAATTGTACCTTGCTCGACTTTTACAAAACCTGAAAGTAAAGCCTCATAAACCTTGCGAACCTGCCGCTGCTGGAATTGCTGGCTGAGTTGTCGATGAGTTTGGCGATCGCGTGCCAACAACAAAATACCAGATGTTTCTTGGTCTAATCGATGCACAGATCCAAGTCTCATGCCATCAGGTAACAGATTACACAAGCGACTCCAAACACTATCTTGGCGATCGCGATAACGCCCAGGCACCGAAAGTAGCCCAGCCGGTTTGTCTACAGCAATCAGCCATTCGTCCTCATAAATGATGGGCAGTGAAGAGGACGTTTCAGAGTGTCGCCGTGTCCCCTCCATCCCCAAGCCTGAGAGCAAAAACCCCATTAATGGCTGACATCGTTCGGCACAGGCTCCATAAAATTGTCCCTGGATTTTATCTTGATTTGCTGAAGACGCTCCCCACCAAAATTCTGCCATTGCTAACGGTTTGAGGTGATGTGTTGCGGCATAATGTAGTAACTTCGGGGCACAACAGTCTCCTGTGCCGGTGGGTGAGCCTTCTGGCATTAATTGTTGTAAAGATTGCGATCGCCCAGCAAAATTAGTCAGGCTGTAGCTAGCGTGCATTTGAGTTTGTAATTCCCGTGACAGTTCTTTGCGCTGTTGTTTGAGTTCTCGAATTCGTGTATCTGCGGCTGCAATTATCTGCTGGAGGGGTTGCAATACTAGATTTTGCTGGCGTTTCAGTTGTCGTCGTTCGATTTTCTGTTGGCGACTTTCGGCGTCGAGTTCTTCAAGGGCAATAGCCAGGGCTTCTGGTGTGAGAGTATTGCAGATTTGCTGGCGTTTTTGTTGGCGTTGATGTTTGCAATCACGATGGCGATCGCTCATTATTTGTAGTTGCTGCTCAAACTCACCAGACAATGCTTTGTATTGCTGGTGTTTGTTGAGTTGCTTCAAGCTGAGGATTTCTTCCTTGATGGCGTCTAACTGTGCCAAAGTGCGGGTTTCCTGGAAAGCTACTTCGTCCCTTCCTGGTATTGGTGGCATCCAGCCCTCAACCATATTGCAACCATGCAAAAGACCAGAGAAAGCTTTGAGTACTCCTTGTTCGCTATTGGGCAATTCAACTAATAATATTCCATACATTTTGCCTTCTTGAGAATAACAGTCGTCTTTGGTAAGGTATTGCATGAGTCCTTGGGCGATGGCTTCGGACAATGGGGTACGGGGTAATTTTAAGCAGTCGCCACTTTGGGGACAATGCCCTTCATAGTAATAATTAGGAGATGAATCACTGACGGGAAAATCCGAGTCTAGGAAATCGGAAACAGCGTGCAGAATTACCATACAAAATAGAATTGCAAATATGACTGTATATTTCAAAGAATATCTAAAATTATTAATTATTGCTGAAACAAAATATCCCCGACTTATTAAAGAAGTCGGGGATCTAAATCCTAATACAAACAGCTTTTCATTATTTAGCTAGAAGTATTTGAATAATCGCTCTCTGGTGGATGGTCTGTTTCTGCATTTTGTGGTGGATAGTCTGTTTCTGCATTTTGGGATGGGTTGTCTGTTGCTGGTATAGGCTGTTGTTCGAGAAATTTATCTTTGACAGATACAGGTTGTTCTGGGTCTTTAACCATTCCGTGCTGCTCTTGTCCTCTGAGTCCTAGATATGTAGCGGAACTGATTCCTTGTAGCGTCAGCAGCGTTTCATCAAATTCCGGCATTGCTAGATTTTTCGCAACTTCCCAAATAAAAAATACTCCGATCGCAGCTGTCCAAATGAATGTCTGGAATCGATGGAAATTAACTCCATTAATATCCGATAATATATCCATTAAAAATCCTTGAGAAACTCTTTGAGTTCCCTTTCTTTTTGCCTCATCTCCCTGTCCATCAATTAACGAGCTACCAAAAGCAGTAACGGAGTTAATTCCTAATAACACTAGAGATTGTTGGTTTAAAACATTAGTATAATCTCCTGTGATTCCGTAGATAATCATGTAAGAGCCAAAAATTATAAATGTCCAGAAAGCAAGTTGAGAAACTGATAAACTAAACGGATTCTGATTAATTTTTTTTCTGCCAAGAAAAAACTGAGCAATTTTCGATTTCCGTGGTTGAGGTTGAATATTAACTTGTTGTGGAATTAATAGTTCTTGACCATCAATTACCTCTTTTTTCGAGTAAACTCCTTCTATTCCAGTACTCCGCAGAGCGTTTCGGCAATACCTAGTGAACAATAAAATAACAGCCGAAAGTAGAAGCAGGCACAGCCAGAAGCGCCACGATAATAAAACTATTTTGATTTGAGGAGGTAATAGAGGATCGCTGACTGGAATCGCAATTTTATTAGGACAGCCTACCCCGACGATTGGATTAATACTATATCTGGCTCCGGTAATGAGGGCATTCCATACTTCTTCAGATGAGTCATTACGCTCGAGCCGAAAGGCTAACCAATTTTCATCAACTATTTTTTTATCTCCATCCTTAACAATAACTATGGTTGGTTGTGCGTATAGATTCCTTAACTCATAGCCATTCAAATACAAGACTAATTGTCGAGGATCGAATAAATTTCCCTTAGCTGCCGAATTTGTGGCTGCTTCTAATCCTTCGACTCTAACCTTAATGATATCGCCCATCTGAGCTTCTCTACTACCATTGTCAGCAATGACTTGTTGAGTTCTGAGATTCGCAGGAACCGAACAAGCTCGAGATGGTGCTAAATTCACGGAAGGAACATCTGGAGTATTTTGAGCGATGACAGGAAAGTTGAGAGAAATAATTAGAGTAAACACCAACAAAAAAATAGCAGCAAATCTTTTAGTATTTCTATGCATCTATCGGCACCCCAAAGTGATGGTATATCGTAGTTTAACCATACTTTAGTCACTCTAAATATTACAAAACTTTTCTGGAATTGCTTTCGTTGAAATGTGAAATTAATTTTCAAGAAAATAAAATATTTCATAAAATATAATAATAATTATTATTACTTAAATGCGTGGCAATTTATTCTTTGGAAGTTACCTAAAATCATAGCGATCGCTATGATTATATTGGTCATAGGATATCTAAAATGCGAGAACTTTACCCGGCGATCGAACCTTACCGAGAAGGCAATTTACAGGTTTCTGACCTGCATACTATCCATTTTGAAGAATCAGGCAATCCTGAAGGTAAACCTGTAGTTTTGCTACATGGAGGGCCTGGTGGTGCATGTCCAGCTTTTTATCGCCAATATTTCCACCCAGAAAAATGGCGGCTGGTAATGTTCGATCAGCGCGGTTGCGGTAAAAGTAAACCCCATGCTGAATTACGAGAAAACACTACTTGGGATTTAGTCAGCGATATCGAAAAACTGCGCCAACATTTAAATATAGAAAAATGGACAGTCTTCGGTGGGAGTTGGGGTAGTACTTTATCATTAGCCTATAGTCAAACCCATCCCTCTCGATGCACGGGATTAATTCTTCGCGGTATCTTTCTGCTGAGACAAAAAGAGTTGCGATGGTTCTATCAAGAAGGCACTAGCTATCTTTTTCCTGATGCTTGGGAAGAATATTTAAAACCAATTCCTATAGATGAGCGTGATGATTTAATTGCAGCATATTATAAACGCTTGACGAGTCCAGATTTAGAAATTCAATTAACAGCAGCCCGTGCTTGGTCAGTTTGGGAAGCTAGTACGAGTAGACTTTTTTTCGATCCACAACTCATGCAAAAGTTTGGTGAAAATGAATTTGCCTCAGCTTTTGCTCGCATTGAATGCCATTATTTTATCAATAAGGGATTTTTTGAAACCGAAGAACAGTTACTTTTAAATATTGACCGCATCCGCCATATTCCAGCGGTAATTGTTCAAGGACGTTATGATGTAGTCTGCCCGATGATATCAGCTTGGGAATTACATAGTGCTTGGTCGGAAGCCGAATTTATTGTAATTTCTGATGCCGGTCATTCCATGAGCGAACCAGGAATTCTTAGTGCTTTGATTGAAGCAACAGATAAGTTTGCAAATTGGGGATAAAATTCAGGTGAAAGTTAGCGACTGGCGAATGTGAATATAAATTGAAACACCACGCAAAATTTAAAATTTGGTGGTGCTTCTCGGTAACATTTTTGTACTTGATTTCCGACAGAGTATCTGCGACCTTTTTGATGCTGAATTCTGAATTCTGAATTCTGAGTTCTTCTTTAGCATCGAAATACACAAGAGGAAGATTTGACTTGAAAAAAATTTTTCATGACTCGTTTGAGCGAATTAAACTTTACTCGTCTGATAGCTTGATTTACTTCTACCCACTGGCGTTTTCTTTTAGTTGCTTCTGGATAATCTTCACTCAGGACATCGACTGGTAATAAATACATCTTGACTTGGTAAGCTTTGCCTTGTTTGCGGTACTTGTAAGTCCCCAGTTGATTCGCGTCCACCCGTCCAATTACTCCTGCTTCTTCCCATGCTTCTTTGGCTGCGGAATCGGGTGGACTCATTCCATTGGGAATATCACCTTTGGGAATTACCCAATACTGATGGTTGCGAGTTGAAATCAACAAGATTTCGACTTTACCGTTGTTAAATCTATAAGGAATAACTCCAGACTGTTTCAGAACTTTGTTTGCTTTTCGAGCCATTAGCTTACATCCTTTACTGTTTAAGCCTTTTATACAATTTTTATTTCATAAAGTCGAGAACTGCTACCGGGTAATTTTTGATTTATTCTTTATTGATTAATTTGTTTTCTCTTGTCTCGGCTCCCTTTTAAGTTTATTGACTAGTTTTTAGCCGAGTCTATGTCCTGGGTAGTATCCCAAACAACCGATTATATTCACAGCTCAACTATGAGGAGTTTTCCTACGTAGCGGCTAGCTGTTGCGGAATTCATCTCCTACGCTAGCATTAAGTGACGATTTGGAGCATAAGTTGCTTTTGATATAGTAAAAAACTCACAGTAGTGGCAAATTTCAAGTGATGGTGAAGAGACGCGGTATTCACTTAGGCTGCGTGGGCAATATGGGCGGCGCTCGTGAAAGAATTGTGGAAGGTTGACAATAGGGCGTCATGTCTTCATACGAAGCTTGTGTTAGAATTTGAGTGCTTGCAAAGCAGAAAATTGAACAATAGAGAGAAAAACATTATCGCAATCCAAAAGCAACAAATTAACTCACAAATCAAGTCACCTCAAGTGTTCTTGATTGACCATGAGAATAACAATCGTGGTATAATCGATACCCGCGAGGCTCTACAGCTAGCACAGAGCGTAGAACTTGACTTAGTTGTAGTCTCCGAAGGCAAAGAAGCTCCAGTAGCGAAGATCCTCAACTATGGCAAGTTTCAGTATCAAAAGAAAAAGCGTCAGACACAGAGCGCTAGACCAACGGTAAAAGAAGTGCGGCTGCGTCCCAATGTGGGAGTAGCTGATTACAATTTACGTATCGAACAAGCGGTTGGTTGGTTGAGTAAAGGCGATTCAGTTAAGTTTGTTATTCGTTTACGAGGCCGCGAAAATCAATACCGCGAACAGGCTGGAGAAATGCTAGAGCGAATTGTAAATGCTCTCAGCAAAGTAGGTAAAGTTCACACCCTTGATAAACGCTCATTGATTGCTCAAGTCGTTCCAGCCTAAATTAATTTTCCAAATATTTTAAATTCTGTGGTGCGCTAAAGCCGAAAGCCGAAGCGCACCACAGCTTTTTGGGGAGAAGTGATGCTTTATGAAGCACCTAGCCCTAGCGATTAGAAATCGCGGCTATACAAACGAAGTCCGGATGGTGCGCGAACTAACGCAAAATCAAGGGTTTCAAACCCAAGGCAGGCGGGATTGGCCTGTGTAGCCGCGACTTCCAGTCGCAGGCGTGCAAGATATAAGACAGATACAACCCTACTTTCTTTTTTTTGAATT
The DNA here is from genome assembly GCA_034530875.2 of Nostoc sp. DedSLP01. Lineage (GTDB taxonomy): Bacteria > Cyanobacteriota > Cyanobacteriia > Cyanobacteriales > Nostocaceae > Nostoc. The sequence goes on along the minus strand of JAVRCJ020000023.1, from coordinate 116,874 downwards.
TTGAACTGATATTACTTTCTACTCTCCAATATTAATGTAGACTCAGCAGTGCGCCCGAATTCTTCTGGTGCATATTGCAAATGCACTTGGGCACCAGGCCAGGAAAATGTTCCAGGCGTCACAGAACGGACTAAATAATGCAGGCTATAAACTCCTGGTTCCAGGTGGTCGGCGTAGGCGATAATGCGATCGCGATATATATTCCTAAACCCAAGTTGCCAACTATCGGCTTTTGCTTGCAATGCAGCCGTAGCAGTTTGAAAACTCGCATCCACCGCTTCAAAACCTGCTGGTAGTGGGTCTTTTATTACTATATGGTCTACGGGGCGATCGGCGATAATTTCTAAACCAATATCAAACACTTGTCCAGCGGCTAAAGTCAAGGGTTTATCGAAAGCATAAAGCCCTGTTTTTTGTAGAACTTTCTCTTCATTTACTTGACTAATTTCTCGTGTTATGCGTAAACCATTAAATCTGCCTGGTTGATTTCCTTGCAAGCGATAATTATAAGCAACCAAATAATGTAAACTTCCATTACCTGATTTTTGGAGCGTTAAATCGTGACGCCCGCGAGGTAATTGATTCATCGGCGTACTTAGTTGTAAGCTAGGATTTTTGTAGCCTTCAAAACGATTTTCTCCTAACTTTTTCCCAGCTAGTTTTACTGTGGCAACAAAATTCGGTGGTGTGGGTTGCAGTTGGCTATATTCTACCAAAGCTGTTAATGCTTGGGCATTATTATAGTCAGTTTGCCATGTTCCATTCCGCCGCAGTGCGAGAAGACTTTGGAATAACTTATCTATGACTTCGGGTTTACTTTGTTTGGCAATAAATAAACGTAAAGCTTCCGCCTGGGTTGCAGTAGATGAACTCATCCATCCCCAACTATTTGGCAAACTTACAACTGCTGTGCGGCCAGTTTCATAGATGTTTTGTTGCAGTTTATTTACTAATTGTTGAGATTCGTCTTGCCATTCTGGGAATTGAGATAAGTATCGCGCTAGTTTAATTTGAGTGACTAAATCAAAATTATTGCGCTGTTCGTAAATATCAGCCAGGAAAGTATTGCGCTTTTCACCTAGTTCTGATATGGCAATTAAAGCCTTTAGTTGCAGTTGTCTTTTACATAGTAGTTGTTTGCAAAAATCGTATTCTCCAGGGTTAGCTAAAACTTTTTGTAAATAAGGTTTGAGGCGAAGCAATATTCCAGCATCAACTAAATTCGGGAACGCCTGATTTGCTTTTACCAGAGATTCAGCAGCATAAGAAGAAACCCAAGGATCGGATTTTTCTTGTCCCGGAAAAGCAGCGAAACCACCATCGGCAATTTGCAGTTTTTGTAATTTTTCAACATATTGATTTACATTCCCCAGTCCCCAGTCCCCAGTCCCCAGTCCCCATTTTTTGGAAAGAGTTTGGAGATTTGCAGCAATTGTTAATTGACTTGCTGCTGGTTCTGCAAAAGGTAAATCATTATCTTCCAAAACCTGTTTTGCTGGTGCTTTAATTTCGGGAATCAAAGTACTCGCCAATTGAATATCTAAACCTCCTGCATCTGGGAAGGTATTTTTATCAACATTGAGGGGAATTTTTACTTGTTTTGTAGTGACGCCAGTTTCTACAACTTGTTCTGTAATTTCAATTGGCTTAACTTCTAAAGGTACTTCAAAAGCGTCTGCGGCGGTATTATTTAGCTGAGTGGTAAAGCGAACTTTACCGACTCCCACACTATCAGCAACCATTGGAAAGCGATAAGCTTGAGTTGCAGATTCAGTTTTGGTTTGTAAATAAGCAACTGTGGGATTTTTATCAGCAAATTTAACTGTACCGCCAACTTCGCCATTAATTGAGAGATTTCCGGTGTTTCCGGTGTTGTTGGTGACGGATAAGCCAGCGAGAATGCGATCGCCTGGACGGGCAAACTGTGGCAAGATGGCATTAGTTAGCAGTGGTTTGGTGCTGATAAATGTCGCATCCCCATTACCAAAACGCAGATTTCCATCAGTCGCCACAGCCATCACCCGCCATGTCGTTAAATCATCCGGTAATTTAAAGGTTATCTGTGCGTTACCATTAACGTCGGTGAGAACGGAACCGTTGTAGTAAGCTAAAGCTTGAAAATCAGTACGAGTGCGAGTATTTGCTGCGCCAGTTGAGAAACCACCGCCATAACCCCAACCTTTTGGTTTCGCTACATCTTGTGGTTGTAAGATGACATCTGGTCGATTATCGCTAAAACGAGTAGAAATCGGTTGTTCTGCATAAACTGTATCTACCAAATTCGGCGGACGATAACCAGAAAGTTGTAACACCGCCTCATTCACCACCATAACTGTAAACTGTCCTTGGGCGGGGTTTCCTTGGTTGTCTTTTAATTCTAGTTGTACTGTTTCCTCTGCGCCAGGTTCTAACGATGCTTGTAATGGCTTAACTTGCAGTTTTAAATATTTATCTTCCAAGTTAACTTTAAAAGGTGTAAAACCAATTTTCACCAAATTATCTAAACTTCCAGCTTCCACTTGATTAATCGGTTTACCTTGCCTTACTAATATAGCTTCGACGGCTGCATTGGGTAACATTTCTGGCGTCACTTGAAATTTAATTTGTGGTGCGCCTCCTTGAACTTTAGTTATTTGCTGATAAAGGGGTTTATCTTTGATGACAGCAAAGTATAATTCTGCATCTGGATAGGGAGATTGAATTAATGCGGTAGCAGTTTCGCCTGGTTTGAATTCTTTTTTATCCAGCTTAACTTCTAAAACATCTTTCTCTCTCGAACCCCAAAATACTGGATTTTCTCCAGTTGCCCAAATTTGTAAATCTGTGGCGCTTAATTCGCCTTTATCATCGCTAAAATTAGCTCTAATACGATACGAACCAGATTCGGGAGGTGTTAAATTTAGCGATTGTGGATTAGTATTAGATGTAATTTCTGCTTGTGCCAGTGTTTTATATTCAACTTGATTTTTTGGCGTGCGGCTACCTTCAACTAATTGTGTGACGCTGCTGTATTTTATCTGTTGTAATTCTACCCGCACCCGTTGACCTGTAATTAATTTTCCTGTAGGTTCAGTGACAATTACTTCAATGGGTAAAGCCTTACCAGCATCAGCAATAAAATTACTTTTTAACCCAATCAGCCGATTACTTGGTAAGGCTGTAAAAGTTTGAGAATTCGCTACAGACAAATTGGAAACATCTGCAACTTGTACATCAACTTGGTAAGTCATGGGATATGGTAAATCTTTAGCCACAATCAAAGTTTGACTACTTTTACCATTCGCATCTAGTTGGGCATTAGTTTGCAATACATCACTAGATATAGTAGGTGATTCTTCCGGCCAAAACCATTGTCTACCAAAACTAAATTCATCCCAACCTTTAGGGATGAAATTGGCTTGTTGGCGAGTGATAAAGTATTTTGCTTCTCCGCCTTCTACTGGTGCGCCAAATAAATAATTACTGGTGGCATTAATATTGACTTTCTCATCAATGAGAGCAAATTCTTTATCTAAATTGAGTTCCACTTTAAAATTAGGTGGTTTAAACTCAGCTACTCGAAATTCTCCCGAAATTTCTTGCCCATTCTTTCCTTTGCCTTGGATTGTATAGTAGCCTAAGCGTTGAGTTTTTGCGATGGGTAATTCTAGAGAAAATGTACCAAACTCATTTGTGGTTTGCGTTCCTAAATTTGTCTTTTGTCCATCGGGGTTGAGGAGAGTTAATTGATAAACAGCATTTTTATCTTGCTGAATTGCACCATTTTGTAAATAATCAGCAAAACCAGTCAACCAAGCTTTTTCGCCTGGTTGATATAATTGTCTATCTGAAAAAATTATGCCGCGTGATTCTGGTTTGTTATCTTGCCAACCTGCATCAATGCCATAGCCATAAACGCCGCTATATTCTTCAGTTCTGGCAAATGCCCAATCTTGATTTTCACGGGCAATTACTAATACTTGTGGTGATTTAACAGAACTTTGATTTTCAGTATTACATTGCTGTAATTGTTCGCGATTAACTCTAAAAGTACCATTTTCATCAGTTGCACCTGTGGCACAAGGTACGGGTTCTGGACGCGATTTTGCTTGTAATTGCGATTGATAAATTTCAATATTAGCTGCTTTCACTGGCGAACCATTATCAAGATGATTAACGCGAATTAAGCCTGACTCTGGAAACCACTGAGTAAATACACCCAAATTTGTTAATTCAACCATGCCATAAGTAGTAGGTTCCCGCCACAATTCTTTTCCATTCTCTTGATATTTATTCGTGCGGGCTTGCACTCCATAAGCTAACATTCCTGTAGGAGCATTTATTTTTTCTCGCAGAGGAACGGTAACATCAACTGATTGATTTTTCTTACCTGATACTTTGAAACTTTGCCATTCAGATGGTTGGGGTAAGAAATCATTACTATAGTTAAAATAAACTAAATCTGTTGGTTTAACTACTCGATAAGATGCTTTGTATTTCGATTCTGGTAGATTTCCCGTAGTAATATTTAACTGTAAATCTTTACCTGAAGGGAAAATATTTAAATCTGATGGCACCCAGATATCCCCGGCTAAATCTCCAGTATCATATTTAAGCGTGACGGGTTTACCTAAAGTCTGCCCAAATTTATCTTTGAGGTTGCCGTTAATAGTAATTGTATAGGTTTTCGCTGGTTCTAGTGCGTAAGGATTGATGCCGACGATTGTATCTTCCTCGCTGACTTGAAGAAGTCTGGCAATATCTTTTGGTGCGGGATTAATGGTAATGTTTTGTTTGGCGGAATCTGCTACTAAAATATTATTAAATTCTAATTGGGGACTGCCTTTTAGAAATCTTCCGTAAGTTCCACTTGCATCTGGCTGTCCGTAAAAGTTGATTTGCTTAAATGCTAAAGGCGAATAAGTTGCTAATTTACTGGCAAATTCTTTTTCTGTGGAGAGGTTGCCGTAAGCAGGAAGTATTCCAGGAGAAAATACTAGGCGATAACGTGTTGCTTTTTCAAGGTTTTGTTGTGGGGCGAGGTTGTAAATCCAATTGCGGGCGGAAGGGTCGAATTGTTCTAAAGGTTCTTCGTCTTCTGGTGGTTTTTCTTCTTTGTTTAATTCGACTTTGAAGCTTACACCTTGATTTTTGCCTTCAGGAATTAGCTGTAAATGTTCTTGTACGGAATTTAAATCTAATTCTACGTTGGAAGTAAATTGTAATTTTTCTTGTAAGTCTATTGGTTGGGCATCAGCTTTTTCAATAGGGTTGACGCCCGGTAAATTAGTTAATTTGATAGATTCGGTATTGAATGTCCAAGCTAAATCTTTATCTAGGCGATGATTTTTTAAATCGGCTAAACCTGATTTAAGAGTAACTTGTAATCGGGTAGCTTTTGGTAGTGCTTTTTGGGTTTGAAATCCTACCATGCGCGGTGTTAGAAAGCGAAATTCTCCGGGTAAAGGCGGCCAAAGGGCAAATTTTTGTAATAGTTTTTGTTGTTCTGGACTGTCTAGATTTTCTACTGGAATTAAGGCTTCTTTGAAGCGGATGCGGATTTGGTTGAGGGGTTTGGCTTCTCCGATGGGACTTATTTGTTCAATCCAGTCTGGTAGTTTTGGGGGGGTGAGGGGGGAGACTGTTGGGAGTTGTTCTTTGGTTGAGGTGATATTGAAAAAGTTACAGGCTGATATGGTTAGTGAAAGTGTGAGGATAAGAAGATATTGGATTAATTTGATAATCATATTTTTAGGAATTTAAAATAATCGCGCAGAGACGCACAGGTGCGGAGAGGAGTTAGAGGAGAGTTTATTTATATTGATAACTACTTCAGTGGGATTGTTCCAAGAAATGAGTACAATTCTTAACTATTAAGAAGTGTTGAAGGTTTGTGAATATTAATTTATATTTCTAAGGAATTAGAAGTTAATTATTAAGGGTTTGATATATTTCCTGATGTCGAGGTAATTGGTGCGTCAGAATTAAGGTAAGTTTGGTTGGGCAGTGATGAAAGGAATTTTACGAATTAAGCACGCTAAAGTTATCCTGGCTGTGCTGGTAATATGTTTGGTGGTGCGTTTGTTGCCTTATTTTGCACCAATTCGTGCGGCAGATATAGCGCAGAATCAATTGGCAATGCAATTTAGCGATCGCAATAATTTACCATTAGGTACGTTACTGACTCGCGACCAAGAGCATACATCAGTAGTTGGGCTAAATCAAGTTTCGCCCCAGTTTATCCAGGCAATTTTAGCGGCGGAAGATGCTAGCTTTTACCAACATGGCGCGTTGGATATGAAAGCAGTTGTTCGCGCTATGAAAGAAGCTATCCACGCCAAACGAATTGTTTCCGGTGCTTCCACAATTACTATGCAATTAGCGCGGATGTTAGAACCCGTGCCGCGTACTTTGTCAGGTAAAATGCAAGAAATTTGGCTGTCTTGGCGGTTAGTCGCAGGGATGAATAAAGATGAAATTCTCTCTGCATACATCAATCGCTTGCCAATGGGAGGGAATATATATGGTGTAGAAGCTGCGGCGCGGACTTATTTTTCTATGCCAGCCAGCGATTTGAATCTTGCCCAAGCGAGTTTGTTAGCTGCTATTCCTAATAATCCCACTTATTTTAATCCTTACGAACATTGGGAACGGTTAAAGCAGCGGCAAAAATATGTGCTTAATCGTATGGTACTAGAAGGGTATGTGAGTGAGGCGATCGCACAACGAACATCCACCGAAAAAGTAGTCTTTCAATCTCGCCAAAAAGGAATTATCGCCGCACCACACTTTTTATTTTGGTTAGCAAATCAGATCCCCCCAACCCCCCTTGAAAAGGGGGGCTTAGTTCCTTCAAAGAAAGATTCAATTCCCCCCTTTTTAAGGAGGGTTAGGGGGGATCAGTCTGTGATTCGCACAACTATAAATCGTCCTTTGCAGCAATTTGTCGAAGCACAGGTACAACAGGTAATTTCTTCTCTGGCTGCTAACAACGTCCACGATGCAGCTGCGTTGGTAATAGACAACCACACTGGTGAAGTTTTGGCTTATGTCGGTTCGCCTGATTATTTTAATGAAGCCCAACTCGGACGCAATGATGGAGTACAGGCGCTACGTCAACCGGGTTCTACCCTCAAGCCTTTTGTCTACGAACTTGCTTTAGAAAAAAATCTCATTCGCCCAAACACCATTTTGGCAGACGTACCAGCTCGTTATGCCATTCCCGGCGCGAAACTTTATAGCCCAACTGATTATACTGAAAGTTTTCTTGGCCCGGTGCGGGTGCGAATCGCTTTAGCAAATTCTCTCAACGTACCCGCAGTGCGCGTTTTAGAAAAAGTAGGCGTGGAAACTTTTTTAGAACGTCTGCATCAACTGGGGTTTGAACATTTAAATCAAACACCAGAACATTATGGTTTAGGTTTGACTTTGGGTAGCGGCGAAGTCAGTCTTTGGGAATTAGCCAGAGCATATTTAACAATAGCACGACAAGGAGATGCGATTCCTTTAGTAACCACATTTTCTAATTCCCTACTCCCCATTCCCCACTCCCCACTCCCGAACCAGAAAATTTGGCAATTAATTATCAACATGCTCAGCGATAATCATGCTCGTGCAACAGCTTTTGGTGTAGACTCGGTGTTAAATTTGCGCTTTCCTGCTGCTGTTAAAACTGGTACTTCTTCTAATTTTCGTGATACTTGGACAGTTGGTTTCACTACAGATTACACCGTCGCTACTTGGGTAGGTAATTTCAACGGCGAACCCATGCGTCAGGTTTCAGGTGTTACGGGTGCAGCGCCTCTGTGGAATCGAATTATGTTACATCTGCACGAACATCAAGAACCAGCAGCTTTTCCATCTCCAGAAGGTTTAATTCAACTGCCTATTTGTGCGATTTCTGGTTTAAAACCAACGCCAGATTGTAACTCAGTGGTGCAAGAATATTTCTATCCAGAAGATAAAAATAATTACGAAGCTGAAAATAAATTTGATTTGCCGCCAGAGTATGATGAATGGTTGGCAAAACAACAGCGATCGCATTTAATTTCTGATAATTTGAGAATTCTATCTCCCCATCATGGCGATGTATTTTTATTGTATCCAGGTGAAGCAGGACAGCAAAAATTAGAATTCAAATTGGCAGGAAATAAATCTGCACCTGTAGAGTGGTGGTTAAATGGGGAAAAGTTAGATACAAATTCAGATAATTATTTATTTTGGAATTTACGTCCTGGTAAATGGACTTTGGAAGCGAAAAGTGGCGAAATGAAAGATAAGGTAAGTTTTCAGGTAGAGTTAGCTAGTATTAAGCCTACGCGTCGAGGATTTTCTATTAGTAATTCTCAGGTAAAGTAAAATCGTCCATAACTAATAATAAATAGTATAATTATTTAAAAATCAAAAATTCAAAATACAAAGAGGCAAACATCATGACATTCACAGCCACGGAACATAAATATGTACAACTTGATGAACGTGGTGTACCCATCATTGCAGGTACAACGATGAAAGTTGTTGAATTGGTAACTTCTCAATTTGCTTATGGTTGGAGTCCTGAAGAAATTCATTTTCAACATCCTTATCTCTCAATGAGCCAAATTCATTCTGCTTTAGCTTACTACTGGGATCGTAAACAAGAAATTGATGCTGATATGGAAAGACGGTTCGAGTATGCAGAACGAATGCGAAAGGAAGCAGGCCCTTCACCTCTAGCAGCAAAACTTCGGGCGCAGAAACTTGTGAAGTGAGTATCACACTCTATATGGATGAACATGTCCACCGAGCTATTACTGCTGGGTTGCGTCTGCGAGGTGTAGATGTTCTCACAGTTCAAGAAGATGAAAAGACTGGTTTTCCTGATACTTTGATACTCGATCGCGCTGGTGAGCTTGGGCGAGTTATCTTTTCCCAAGATGCGGATTTTTTGGCTGAAGCTGCTTGTCGCCAGAGTGAAGATATAAATTTCTCTGGTGTTATTTATGGTCATCAACTGCTTGTCTCTATCGGCGATTGTGTAAGAGATTTAGAGTTTATTGCTAAAGCTGCCAATATTGAAGACTTTGCTAATTGCGTCTATTATTTACCACTGTAAATAATATTGTAAAAGTTGTTGACTAATTAAAGTTGGTCATGATGTAAAATCTTGCTCCATTTGCAAATATCTAGGAACGCCGACGAGTTCTTGAAAGTCTTTAAAGTTAACCAAGTTGGGCAAATTAGCTGTGGTTCCTTGTTCTTTGAGATGCTTCAAACAGCTATTCATTACTTGTGTGACAGCGAGTAAAGCAGTTAGGGGAAAAAATGCAATTTTAAAGCCTAACTTTTGTAATTCATCTGTGGAAATTTCTGGAGTTTTGCCACCTTCAACGATATTAGCTACTAGTGGTACATCAGGAAAAGCAGCAGCGATCGCTTTTAACTCATCAACAGATTGCGGAGCCTCCACAAACAGTATATCTGCTCCCGCTGCAATGTAAGCTCGACCGCGAGCGATCGCTTCTTCTAAACCCAGCGGCGCACGCGCATCAGTCCGCGCAATAATTACTAAACCGCTATCGCCACGCGCTTCTACTGCGGCGCGAATTTTTCCCACATGTTCGCCTTGGGGAATCACTCGCTTCCCTTCAAAGTGTCCGCACTTTTTCGGCCATTCCTGATCTTCCAACAACACCCCAGCAACGCCCAACTGTACGGCATCTTTAATCGTGCGAATTACATTTAAAGCGTTACCATAACCCGTGTCTAAATCAGCAATTAGGGGAATATCAATCGATTGAGCAATCCGCCCCACACTATAAAGCATTTCCGTAGCCGTGACAAAGCCGTAATCTGGTAAACCCAAAACAGAAGCCGCAATTCCAAAGCCACTAGTAGCCACGACTTCAAAACCTTGTTGTTCGGCTAACTTAGCTCCCAAACAATCATAAACACCAGGAATTACAATAATTTCTGGACGCGCTAGTAATTGCCGTAGTTTTTGGCAAGCAGACATAAAGTAATAGATAAATCCTCCTTTTAGAATACAGTAGGGGCGCACAGCTGTGCATTGGTGTCAACTTAAGCAACAAGGAGGCATAAGATGTAATCTAAGAACATGAATCAAGATGTTGTTAGTGATACATTTACAAAGCTAGAATTATTTAGTTTGATGATACAAATTTGCCACTGTACGGTAAAGTGAGAGTAAATGCTGTTTGACCAACAGATGTTGTTGATTCAAGGGTGAGGTCGCCACGATGTGCCCTGACAATTTCCCGCGCTAGGCTGAGTCCGAGTCCGATTCCTTCTACTTTGCGGGTGCGGGCACGATCGCCACGATAAAAGCGGTCAAAAAGCCGCGAGCGATCGCTTGCTGGAATATCTTTTGATGCGTTGGTAATTGTAACGTAGAGCTTTGTTTGAGCTTGACGAGCCTGGATTTTTATCCAACCGTTGGAGAGATTATATTTGATGGCATTACTCAAAAGATTTTGCAGAACTTGAATTAACAAATCGCGATCGCCTTGTACTTTTAAACCGTTAGGAATATCGCTTTGCACGCTCAAATGGGGAGCCAGCATTTCTACATCCTCTACCATCTCCATCAGCAACTGTGACATATCCACTTCAACTAAATACAAGCTCATTTGTCCTGCATCTGCCAAAGACAGCAGCAAAAGTTTCCGCATAATGCCGCTTAATCGGCCTACTTCATCCAAGAGGTTGCTTAAGCGCTGTTGCACTTCCGATCCAGGTTCGACTTGTTGTAAGGTTCGTTCTAGTTCGCCTTGGAGAATGGTTAGTGGGGTTTTGAGTTCGTGAGCAGCATCAGCACTGAAGCGAGAAGCTTGTGTAAAACTGCGTTCCAGGCGTTCCAGCATTTGGTTAAACACGCGAATCAATTCGACAAATTCAACATCTGTTGTGCCAATGGGAATGCGCCGATCTAATCCTTGGACGGTTACCTGTTGAATGACGCCTGTTAATTCATGGATGGGACGCAAGGCACTACCAGCAACCACCCATGCACCGACGGCAACGAGTAAAAGCGCTCCTGGAATTGATATAAGAAAGATATTGCGAATGGTTGCCATCTCTTGATTAACGGCTTCGAGGTTAACAGCAATGGCAACCTGAGCATTGGGAAATCTCGCTCCCCCAATCCGCCAAGTTCCTGTTGCTGTCTGCTGGGAGATAATTTGAGGTGGGCGTGGACGAGGAAAAGGTGGATTTGGATTCTCGGGTATTGGGGGTCGTCCTCTATTTAAGGGCGGTGGCAGAGGTGCCAAGTCAATCTGCCGAAGCAACAGACGATTCAAGTCGAGGTCAGCTTGCACTTCGTCAGATTGATAAACTGTGTTACTGTTGGCATCAAGCACTAACAGGACAATGTGAGTTTTTGTATTTGTTCCTAAAATATGGGTTAATGAACCTTCATAGCGCTGCCATCGTTCTGGTTCGGGTAGAGGTTCTGGCGGACGGCTTGCCCGCATTAATTGATTTAACAGTTCTGCATCAAGGCGGCTGATCTTAGCTTCGTAAATCTGAAACCAAGAGACTGCACCAAACCCAACTAATGCACCTCCAGCTAAAGCCGCAGACAACAAGGCAATTCGCAATCGAAACGAGGGGCGCTTCATAGTTTATGAAAAAAGCTAGGTTCAAAACCTCGCCCAAGTGGCGTGGCTGTATTTAATTTTGAAGTTTTAATTTTGAATTTTGAATTGATTCATCGTCTGGTTTGCGAAACCGATATCCAACGCCGCGAATGCTTTCAATGGGGTCTGCCTCATCAATGGGTTCAATTTTTTTGCGAATTCGCTGGATACACACATCGACGACATTGGTGTTGGGGTTAAAGTCGTAGCCCCAAACGTGTTCTAGGATTTGAGTACGGGTGAAAACTCGTCCGGGAGAGCGCATGAGATATTCCAGCAGATTAAACTCGCGGCTGGTAAGTTCGATCGCTCGTTGATTGTAGGTGACTTCCCGCGCGATGCGATCGAGCTTGAGCGACCCTACCACAAGCAAATTTTGGCGATCGCCCACACTGCGCCGCACAACCGCATGAATTCGAGCCGCTAGTTCTTCCACAAAAAACGGTTTGGCTATGTAATCATCGGCTCCCAAATTTAAACCAGATAGGCGATCGTCGAGCTCGTTACGAGCCGTTAATAAAATCACTGGTGTATTGCGCCCTGAGTGCCGTAGTTGTTTGAGAATCGATAGCCCATCCTTACCCGGCACCATAATATCAAGTACGATCGCATCGTATTCGTTATCTAACGCCCGCAGATATCCTTCATCGCCATTGTCGCAGTAGTCTACGACAAATCCCTGTTCCTTCAATCCAGCCCGAACGAAGTTAGCAATTTTGGCTTCATCTTCGACAAACAAAATGTTCACAAATCAATATTAATTACTCGATAATCATTACCCCATTGTAAATTCATTACCTTTGAGTTGAAATTACAAAAATGTAATTCAACAACCAAGCAACCTGTAATTTTGAGGTGACTTAATCGTAAATGTAAGCAACAGTTTCGAGGTTAATTATCGTGAATATTCGTAGAGTCTTAGCTTTAGCAGCAATTCCTCTTGTAATTGGTACATTTGGTTTTGTTGCACCCAATCAAGCAAATGCTCAATCTCCAGCCAACCCCAGAGCAGAGATTTCAAAACAACGCCCAAGACCGCAAAATGAACTACAAAAACCCAATAAAAAACCCCAAATCAAGCATCAGCAACGACACTCACAGCAGAAAAAACAACCTCCCCAACCTCAGAATCAGGGTGTAAATCAAAACCGAATTCCACACAATAACCGTTAACAACAAAAATTCATCAATGTAAAGACGTAGCAATGCTACGTCTTTACAAGGGTTTCGGATAACTGATTCCTGAATTTTTCTTTAAAAGAGAATCATGAAATACAACGATCGCCAATTAGCTCGCATTTTCAGACGCAGAGATGTACTTGCTTTATTTAGGGCAGCTGGAACAACAATACTTGTGGTTGGATGCATCCCCAAAAAGCCGAGTGTAGCTGTTTCTGCTACATCCTCTGCGTGTGTCGTCAGCCCAGAACAGACCGAAGGCCCGTATTTTGTGGATGAAAAGCTCAAGCGCTCGGATATCCGTGCCGATCCTACGAATGGTTCGGTGAAAGCAGGAACGCGGCTTGATTTAACACTGCACATTTCTCAAGTTGGCAATACTGGGTGTACGCCGCTTTCAGGTGCGATCGTAGATATTTGGCACTGTGATGCATTAGGTGTCTATTCAGACGTGGCAGACCGAAGTTTTAATACTGTCGGTCAAAAGTTCTTGCGCGGCTATCAAGTCACCGACGCTAATGGAACTGTGAAGTTTACAACCATTTATCCTGGTTGGTATCCAGGTAGAACCGTTCATATCCATTTTAAGGTTCGCACAGATGGGGCATCAGGGCAGAGTTATGAGTTTACGTCACAGCTATACTTTGATGACTTAACTACTGACAAAGTACACAGTCAGACTCCTTACGCCAGCAAGGGACAGCGCACCCAGAAAAATGCTGATGACCAAATTTTTACTGATGGTGGCGAACAAATGTTACTCAAGCTTGCCAAAAATGAGGAAGGTTACACAGCAACTTTTGATGTCGGACTGAAGATTGCGTAATTTGAGTGCAGTGGTTATGCCTAAGTTATAAAAATTACAAAATTGTAATTTACAAGCACGGCGAACTGTAATTTTTGGTTAGTTCAATCAGAAATGTAAACAATCTATCTTTTAGGTGTTGATTATGAATATTCGTCAAATATTAGTTCTAACAGCAATCCCTGTTTGGTTTGGTACATTTGGTTTTATGTCACTCGATCGCGCAAATGCTGCAAATAAATTCCAGCAAATTGCACAGGCACCAGATAGTCCTAACCAACCACAGTCAGAAAGGCAACATCCGCCTCGTCCTGATTTTAAGGCTGCTGCGGCCAAGTTGGGTGTCACAGAAGCTCAGTTAAAATCTGCATTGGGAGTCCCTGCGAATCCTCCTGGTGAAGGCCAGCGTCCCCCTCGTCCTGATTTTAAGGCTGCTGCGGCGAAGTTGGGAGTTACAGAAGCTCAGTTAAAATCTGCATTGGGAGTCCCTGCGAATCCTCCTAGTGAAGGCCAGCGTCCACCTCGTCCCGATTTGAAAGCGGCTGCGGCAAAACTGGGAGTCACAGAACAACAGTTGATAAACGCTTTGGGTATTCCGCCTCGTCCTCAAGGCGATCGCCAAGCACCTCCTCCTGCGGATAGGTAGTGAAAACGAATGTAGAGACGTAGCAATGCTACGTCTCTACAAGGGTTTCGGGTAATGCAGAATTGTACAGGTGTGGTATCCTACCGTGTTAATGTGACGTGAGTTCGACACATTCCAAATAACCCCTCTCCAAACCTCTCCCCGTTTCGGGGAGAGGCTTAGAAACTGTCATTTTTCGTGCCCAACTCAAAATATTAAAGCCCCTCCCTCTCCGTGTCAGAGAGGGGTTGGGGAGAGGTTCGTCGAATTCACGTTAATGTGTGGTTTTATGTACCTTACCTACGCAGCAACCAGCTTAGCCAAGTAGAGGTAACCCAGTAACCGCGATCGCACCTGCAATTGCACTAGCAGCAAGGGAAGTCAATGCCGTACCAAATATCCACCAAGCTGCATTAGCAACGGTTTTTTTAGTTTCTTCAGCTTGCTTTTTAGCTTGTTCTTTGATTGTTTGCAGGCGTTTTTGTGTTTCTAGCTGGATGCGTTCGGCTCGTTGCAGTACGCCATCCCGCGCTGCTTCTATTTGGTCGATAATGCGGTTGGCGTCTGCTTGGGAAATGTCCTCGCGAGAACTCAAGACTGCAACTAAGGTGTTGCGATCGAATTGACTCAAGCGATCGCGCAAGGCTTCAAATCCAGTTTGGGGATCGTCAAAGACTTTGGCAAAGTCTTGCTTGATTCCTTCATAGTTGAGTTCGGGACGTTGGAGAGAGTTGAGATAGTTGCGAATTCTGGCAAAAATTGTATCCAACACCGATCGCATTCTTTGTTGAATCTGCTGGAATTGTTCGACAATGGAACTGCGAACGGTATCGATTCGATCCACAATTTGGTTAGCTTCTTCTTCCGAAATATCCTCGCGTTGGGATAGCAACGCCACAATTGTCGAACGGTCAATTTTGGCAGCGCGATCGCTTAAATTATCAATTCCAGCACGGGGAGAAGACAACAGCAATTGCAAATCGCGTTTGATTCCTTCGGGATTGAGTTCTTCTTTGTTAGTATTGCGCAGGTAGTCTTCGAGATTCGCTTCAAAATCTAAAATTTGTTGAGTGGTACGCTTTGCTAAACGTCGCGGCGCTTTCACGATATCGCTAATCGCATCTTGTAGGCGATCGATGATTTGATTAACTTGTTCTTCGCTCAAATCTCCACGCTGAATTAGCAGTTTAACTAAGGTTTCTCGATCTACTTGAGAAAGGCGATCGCGCAATGCTAATGCACCCGCTTTCGGGTCATCTAGCAATTTTTCCAAATCTCTTCTAATACCTTCGGGATCGAGTTCTTCCAAGTTAGTATTGCGGAGATATTCTGCAATGGCTTGTGTAGTTTTTTCGTACTGTTCTCTCGCCTGCTGCGGTATCTGCAAAATACTATCTCGGACGGCTTCTAATCCATCGAGAATTTGATTAATTTGTTCTTGGTTTAAATCTTGGCGTTGGCTGAGGAATTGTACCAAGGTATCGCGGTCAAATTGCGATAAACGCGATCGCAAAAGCTTAATTCCGGCTTCCGGGTCTTCTAATAGAACTCTAAAGTCGCGTTTGATACTTTCGGGGTTGAGTTCTTCTTTGTTAGTATTGCGCAAATAATCTTCAACTCTTTGCCGTAATTCATCGGCTTTTGCTGTTGCTTGTTCTTGCAATTCTCTAGCACGATTCAAGATATTATCGCGGTTGTTCTCAAGTTGGCTAACAATATTATTAGCTTCTTCTTCGCTGATATCTTGACGCTGTTGCAGCAATTGGATGAAAGTATCGCGGTCAAATTGACTGAAGCGATCGCTTAATTCTTCAAGGCCAGCTTCCGGATCTTCCACTAATCTAGCAAAGTCCCTTTCTATCCCTTCAGGATTAAGTTCTTCTTTACCAGTTGAACGCAGATAATTTTCAATTTGGGAACGGAAATCTTGACTTTTTTCTTTTACTTCGGTCTGTTTGACAGTTTCTAAAACTTCCAGACGAACGCTTTCCATTTGTTCGGAAATTTCTTTTACCCTTGCTTCGCTAATATCGCCTCTTTGGTTGAGCAAGTCGGTAAAATAATCTCGATTCAGTTCTTCTAACTCTCGTCTGACAGTTTTCGGATCTGCATTCACATCATAGATGACTTCTTTGAATTCTTCTCTTAAGCTTATACGGTTAAAGTGCCAAGGAAATGAATTCAAAATATAGTCTTCTACATCTGCTTTGATTGTATTATCCAGCGAGATTGGCAATTTTGCTGTTGCTCGATCGCTAAACTTTTGTAATTGTTCTGTAATTTGCTCGACATCGACATCTTGAACTTTCTCTTTCAGTTTTTGTAACTGATTGGTAATTTTGTTGACATCGATATGAGAAAGGTTCATTCTATCCAAAACTGCTGGTACGGCAGCAGTCAAGCCATATTGAACAGCTTGCTTCATGACACCATTGCTTTGCTTGCCATTACCACCTCCAACTGTAACCAATTCCTGGAGTCTTTCACCTAAGTTTTCAGAATTTAGTTCTTCAGGAGTGGCAGATTTAAGTAAATTAATTACTTGCTGTGTGGGATTTTTGCCATTTAAAGCTTGTTGCCAAGCAGCTTGTAATTGGTCGGCAATCCGATTAATATCTTCTTTAGATAAATCAGTGCGATCGCTAATTAAATCGACAAAGGTTTGTCGGTTGACATTTTGCAACAAATCGCTATTAACAACAGATTGTAAATCTGTATCTTGAATCAGTTTGTCAAATTGAGAGCGAATTTCTTTGATATCCAACTTTGGTAATTGCACAGCAGCCAAAGAACTTTGCAACGTATTTCTAATAATTTCCGGGTCAAAGCCTGAAGTTAATTCTCGGCGGACTGCGGCTGTAACTTCTTCTGCTGTAGAGACCAATTGTTGTTTCGCAATATTAGCATTAATGCCAGTGGTTGCTGTACCAAATAAAGCTTGAAAACCAGAACTAACAGTATTGGCAATAGAACCAATTAAAGAACTGACAGCGGATGAACCAAACCAAATTATCAGTGCAAAATAAATAGACCAGATGACTACACCGATAACCGATCCTAAAAATGCATTTTCGACTAAACTAAGTTTTACCGCTAGAAAACAAGCAATAAATAAGGCAATACTAGCGGTTATTAATGCCCAAAAACCGACTTTACTTTGAACTTTACGAATTTTAGTACCCAGCTTGACTGACTCATCATCATCATCTGAGTCAATTTCCCAAGATGAAATACCTAAGGCAAGTGAAAAGTTTGTCAATAATAATTGAAAGGCTAAGGCCATTGAAACCCCAGCCACCAATGCTACTAAGAATTTAGGCCCGGCAAAAAGAACTGATGCTTCTTCTGGAGTTAGTAGTTGTTGAGCGAAAGTTATAGGTGCTAATCCAAAAGATAGCGAATCCCACCCTAGTATGGATAAAATTCCTGCAAACATACTATTATCTCACTTTTACTTAATCAAATATAGGAATCCGGTTGATTAATGAATTTATTTGTGCAGTGCGCCAAGCACAGCGCCAGCGGATAGTAGGGAAGACGATATATAGGATAGATGCCTACTGAGTCTCGTTCGCAAATCAAATAGATTCCTATAGACATTTTTTGATAAAATCGTCTATTTCCTAGTTTAGACCTTGAATTGACCAAGCTTACACCTTCTTAGGGAATAGAGGCTTTTGTCAAAAGTCGTATACTCATAAGTAAAAATAGTTAAACAATAAAGAAAATATAATTATTTGGAGAAAGTATTTAATTTTATCGAATTAATAAAAAATTCAGTTATTTCTATTTTAGATTAAAGGTATTTATCTGTACCAATCTCCTAAAATATTATTTTTATACAGCAAAACTCAAGTCAAATAATTAACAATTCTATTCTGAAACCCAAGCATGAAGCTTGTTTGATTTATCGAGATGGAAATATACCATCAACCGTACATCGCAAAATGCAACTTCTTGGATAAAGAAATTTTCTAATTATTTATCAATACAATTAACAATTGTTTTTTAGTATTGAATCAAAAGTCTAAATTCTCTTATCATTTTTTTACTTATTTAGATAATAACGCCTATGCCTGTTGGTAGAGTAAAAAATTCTTCCAAGCGATTGAGGAAAAATAAAAATAAACATGTATAAATAGGGATTATTACGAGGTATAACCGAGCTATAAATTTTTGACTAATTGATTTTTCTGTGGAGAAGAAAAAATAATGGTTGTAGGTGTACATGATAAACGTGCTGTAGGCGTATTTTCTAATCGTAGAGATGTCGAACATGCGCTACATGAATTGAAAAATGCCGGCTTTGATATGAACAGAGTATCTGTCATTACGCGGGATGGAGAACGTAATGATATAGCTGGTGCTGATGTACGCGATCGCGTCGGCGATAAATCTGATGAAGGCGCTGCGACGGGAGCGCTTACCGGCGGTGCTTTGGGAGGATTGACTGGCTTATTAGTTGGTCTTGGTACTTTGGCAATTCCCGGAATCGGGCCGATTATGCTGGCTGGTGCCGCAGCAACCGCTTTGGCTACCACTCTTGCTGGAGCAGGTATCGGTGCGGTAGCTGGTAGCTTGCTTGGTGCATTGATTGGTTTAGGAATTCCTGAAGAACGAGCCAGAGTATACGACGAACGCGTTCAACGAGGACAGTATTTAGTCATTATCGATGGTACAGACGCAGAAATTGCTAGAGCAGAAGCAATTTTACGTCACCGTGGTATTGAAGAGTTTGGTATTTTCGACCATCCAGAAAGCACATCTCGGACTACAGGTGTTGCTCATCATGATGTAACTAGTGGCTCAGGTACATATACCCCTGCAACAACCTCAGTGCAAGCAACCAGACGCGCAATCGGTGTATTTTCTCATCGTCGAGATGCAGAAGCAGCACTGACAGAATTGCGGGATGCTGGTTTCCCCATGAGTAGAGTCTCAATCATTGCCAAACATACAGATACTCATGGTATCGCTGGTGTAGACAATAAAAACATCGGTGCAGGTAACAAAGCAGACGAAGGTGCAAAAGCTGGAGCAGCTACAGGCGGCGTCTTGGGTGGCTTAACTGGCTTATTAGTTGGTCTTGGAAGCCTAGCAATTCCAGGAATCGGCCCGGTAATTGCAGGTGGTGCAGCAGCTACCGCGATCGCAACAGCACTGACTGGTGGTGCGATCGGTGCAGCAGCTGGCGGTATTGTTGGTGCGTTGGCTGGTTTAGGAATTCCCGAAGACAGAGCCAGAGTTTATAACGATCGCTTCCAAAGAGGTGATTACTTGGTAATTGTCGATGGTACTGAAGCTGAAATTCACCAGGCTGAAGCTATCCTCAGACGTCGGGGTATTGAAGAATTCGCCACTTATGATGCTACAGATTTAAGGGAATATCACTCGCGTTTCGGCCAAGGAACCCATCAAGGCACGGGAGTTTTGGATCGCGATCGTACTAACTACTCAACAGAAGTAAATAGAGACGATCCTGCTGTAGTGATTGTTGACCGTCGTGAAGAAACAATCTAATAGAGAATTCAGAATCTAGAATTCTACATGCTGTACATCTATATAGATATAGATGCAATCATCAAATCTCTACTCGCGAATTCTGGATTCTGACTCCTAAATTCTAAATCCTTGCTCCTCACACCTCTGCCGTAAATTTCAACAAATTTTACCCTCGAATCAAAAATTAAACGTATGAAAAAACTAACTCCCTTCGTAATTAGTTGCCTTTTAGTTTTTGGTGCTGCTGCTTGCGATAACGTATCCAAAACAAGTGAATCTGCACCTGCTAATCCTAACGAAGCTGCACAAGCACCTACAGCCCAAACAACAGAAGCTTCTCAAAAAGACGCACAAAGTGATGTCCGTCGAAGACAACTCAATGAAGATATTCGCGCTCGCGAACAACGCAATAATGCCACTGGTGGCGATACCCAGAGAGATCCAAAAGACCTAGCAAGTGAAGTGCGTTCCAAATTAGAAGCTAATATACCTAACGGTCAAATCACAGTTGATGCCGCAGAAAATGGAACTGTTACTGTCGGAGGAACTGTAAACAATAAAGACCAACTTGCTAAGATTGAAAAATTGGCCAAGGAAATTAAAGGTGTTAAAAGTGTAGTTGTGAAAACTGTTGTTGCTCCACCAAAAAACCAATAAAGGTAACAACAATTCAATCAAGTAGGCAGCCATAAATAAATTTACAGCAGATTGGAATTTTGGGAATTTGCTAAATTCGATGACCTCAACTATGTCTAGTAGCAATTCTGCTGTAAATGCTCCTACTATGTTTTAGTTTTCAGCTTTCTAACAACAGGAGTTAATTGAGAAAATTTTTCCGCCTTAGAAAATGTTTGAAAATTGATGATTATTGTGTAAAATATTTTTTTACCCCTCCCTAAACCTGCCCTTATAAAAGGGAAGGAACGGGATTTTCTTGTTTCCCCCAATAGACTGAGGGGATTAATTCAAATCACAACATAACACTTTTCAAACAACCTCTTAGGTTAAGAGTAAATCATTCAGAGTCTATTACTTGTCCAAAAAAGCCAATTTACAAATCAACGATGAGTGATATACTTAATTACTAAAAACAAATAATTGACAACTGACAACTTTAATAATTATATATTATTGACGCTGAGTCATAGCGATTTTGTCGGAGAAAAGGTTAAAGCGAAAAGGGGAAAGTAAACCCCTAACTACAGTTAAGACCTTGAAGTAAGGACGCTTCAACTGTTGCGCTTTGCGTCTCCATAAAAAGAAATTAAGGGCTTATATCCCTTTCCCCGTCTTGGTCAGTTATTAAAACTCCTGTAATTGCTGAAAACTAAAACTATGGAAACCCAACAACAGCAACACGAATCAATTAACTCCTCTTCATTAGAAGGCACTCTAGCACTTCAAGGTACAAATACTACAAACTTGCCCAAGCTTCCACCAGCATCAGAACCGGAATGGCAACGAATTACTAGACAAATTTTTGAAGTTTTGGGGCACTTACCAGAATACTTAAGTAACTTTTTTAAGGACTACCAGCAGTCTCTGATAACTGTTCTTTTAATTTTGTCAGCGTTCGTTACAGCCAAAGTAGCGCTAACAATTCTGGATGCCATCAATGATATTCCGCTAATATCACCAATTTTTGAATTAATTGGAATTTCTTATGCTGGCTGGTTTATTTTCCGTTATCTAATTAAGGCTTCAACGCGGCAAGAATTAGCCCATGAAATTCAATTACTGAAGAATCAAATGGTAGGTGAATAAATTTCTAATTTATTAGGGCGTTTTTCATCTATTTAAACCACAATCCTTATAAAGAAGCACAGCTAGCTGTGCGCCCCTACAACGTGGACTATTTACGTGACAATTGCTGTAAGTTAGTCCTATCCTCATTTTCTCAATCTCTTGCAATCCCACTCCTGAAAAAGGGTGGGATTTAAATGCTTGCGTTGCATTGGGCTTCTTACAGAAGTGAGTGAAAAGGATGATATCCTTTCACCTTAAGATTGATACAGATGGAAAGTCGGGGAAGCAAGAAAAGTGAAAAAGAGTGTTTGCCTCAAACTAAATCGATTCACATTATTGAATTACTTTTAATACTAGTCTTTTGAATACATCTCAAGATAGAGGAAAGTATAAATTGTTAAAGTTAAATCACTTCTCAAGATAGTAGATTGTAAATAAAAAACAGCCTAATCTAGTTCTCGAAGTTATTCAATACATCTTTAACGAGGACATAATTTATGACTAATGAATCAGTTAAAAAAGGTATAGATTCACACGAGCGCGCAGAAGTAGATACCTACGATCGCGGTATTATTCCCGCTGAAACAGCTGCTCGCAGAGAAAGAGAAGGAGATAAATTTAAAACACGTCCCACAGAAGAAAGAGAAGCAAATTCGGCTACCGATGACCAAACCGATCCGGAAAGTATACGTACCACTGATGGTTACACCGTAGACAGAGAAGGTTTGTTAAATAACTATGCAGTAGAACCTGAAATGTACTACGAAGAACCAGGTGATGCACGCCAAGAAACAGTAGAAGATACCGCAGAACGCGTTGAAGAACTCGAAGAAATTAACGAGGATCGAGAAGGTGAATTGAGAGAAAACGATGACCGACGCGGTAAAGGTTCAGGAATAGTTTAATTAAAAAAAATCACTGAATTTTAGATTTTCAAATTAATTTGTACAATCTTAAATTCAAAATAGTTTTACTTTTTCCTGGGTGTAATTTCATGTAAAAATTTTAATGAGTAAGTCTGTAGAGATGCAATGGTAGTGTCTCTACTTTTCTTATATTTACAGCAGTTTTCATTTACATGAAGTATAAAATTACGGGTTTTGAGGCCGGAGGAGGTAGGAGTTAGAAAGAAACTCTTTATCTTTGATGAATCAGTCCTGTTCTCACTTACTTTCAATCTGCTGTAAATACAAAATTTATAGCAACGGACATATTGGTTAGGACATCATATTTCGATCTCAAGCGAATAGGGAACTCTTAGAGATTATTTATAAAGTAATTCTTTAGGATACAAGACGATGTAGCATATATGGCTCTCAACAGCGAACAAGTCTGCGATCGAACGCAGTGGCTCCTTTTTTCAAGCGTTTTTACTGACTGAGTATCTGCGGTGAGCTTTTCTAACGTACTTGTTTGTGTTGATTTAGCTAGTGAAATAGCGAGCTTGACTACACAGTGTATGGTTTAATTTTTCCTACACTTCCTTGCATTGCCATTTTCTGTAATAGCTCTATACCGTTAAGAGGAGTGGGAAATCGCCTGAAAGCATATCCTATTTTCAAGTGATAGTAGATTGCATTGCATACTTCTCGCATATTGTTGCGTGGATATCCTCCTTCTTTAGCTGGTGGAATCAAGGGAGCCGGAAATCCTGGCTCCATATCAGTTAAGTCTGTGGGATAAGACGTCAAACAACCTAATATATAGGACTTACGCACTGAAGCCTGAAAGATAGATCCCCCCACTACCCCCTGATAAATTGAGGGGAACCTCTAAAGCCACGCCACTTGCTACAAGTCGGGGAACCCGCAAGGGCACAGTGGCTCTCCTTTTTAAGGGGGTTGGGGGATCTGAGTGCGTAAGTCCTGATATAAACTCACGCAAACTCAGTTAAATATCAACATTTGGTAAGGGTGCACAGCTAGCTGTGCGCCTATTAACGTATTTATATCCTTATTAAAGGAAATGATATGAATTGATGATTAAACTTCATAAATCAGCCTTTTGATATAAGCTATATTTCTTTTTATATGGACTATGCAAGTAACTTCTACAAAGCTTATCTATGGATTTACCGTCTCATAGAAAAACTCCAAGCATATCAACCAGATAAGCAAAATTTGGTATAAGACATCCTACTAAAGTAGGATATTTAAAAGTTTTTTAACTTTTGGAAATCGCGAAAATGTTATTAATAAAAGTAATAAAAGTGAGATTCTAAAAAATAGGAAAAGCAATAAAAGTGGGTTAAGCCATAAAAGTAAGTTGTTTTGTATAAACTATTGACAAGCTATTAATCAAACTGTTATTTCTAATTACATCAAGGGTATAAACACCTAACAACAAATTTTTTGGAGAAAATCATGGTTAACGATGAAAACTTGGCACAATCCATCAATCAAGAAGTTATTGTGGAAGAAATTAATGAGGAAGAATTAGAAGCAGTAGTCGGAGGAATAGGGATATTAGGCTTGCTAGGTAGAGGATTGGGTACTTTTCTTGTAAGAGCTACCGATGCTCTCGATGAATTATTAACAGGTATTGGGTCTATTCAATAGTAATTGATTTGCCTAATCCACAAGCAAAGCGTAATTTATAAAATATAAGGTGGATTGAGCTAACTAACATCATAAAGCAATTCAAGATAATTCTTGAAAATTAAGCAGTAAACCAACCAATATAAAAATATTAGCCTCGATAAACTAGTATTTTTATAAAAGTTGATTGAACCAAAAAATTGCTATAATTTCGTCTTAGTTATCGCTCAATCCCTTGTATAACGCCAGTTATGCATTCCTCATTATCTGTTTAATACATTAGTCAGAGGTCGGAATATTCTGACTTCTGACTTTTATCGGTGCTATAAGTATAAAGTTTAAATTGAAATTAAAGATTTGAAACCTAAGAGGTTCAATATCCCAATTAAAATTTGTAGTTTTGCTCATATTAGCAGTAGCTCTGCAAGTAGCTAACAAACAATTATATAGTTTTTGCTAATATTAAATAATGGTAAAACACAAAGTATTTAAGTTTTTTAAGTATAAAAATATTGTTTGTTTATAATTGGTGAATACCAATTATTTAAAAAAAATAAAAATGGAAACAATAAATTTAGGAAAAGTAAGTTAAGTTTGAAAGGTACGATATTTTGTATTAACTGTTGACAAGCTATTAAAAAAACTGTTATTTGTAAAGACATGTAAAACGCAAATTGTGTACACATTTTTGGAGGAAATTATGGCTAATATCAATCGAGTTAGCTTCAAATCTAACCATAAACAAAAAGTTATTATCGAGGAGCTAAGAGATGGCGAATTGAAAGGAATAGTTGGTGGTGAAACAATATCTTATTCAGCTTCAAATGTAGACAATGCAACTCAAATTATCATTGAGCAATCCATTGAAGACAAACAGACTGGAAATCAAAGAACAGTCACAACAAAGACAAATAAAACTGTGAATGGAGTAACAGAGGCAACAACAAATATCTT
The DNA here is from genome assembly GCA_034530875.2 of Nostoc sp. DedSLP01. Classification (GTDB taxonomy): domain Bacteria; phylum Cyanobacteriota; class Cyanobacteriia; order Cyanobacteriales; family Nostocaceae; genus Nostoc. The sequence goes on along the minus strand of JAVRCJ020000023.1, from coordinate 91,908 downwards.
GAAGTTTGTGAATGGAGTTGTTCAGGCTTCCTAGCTACATACAGCTAAAGCAAGCAGATAAGGATATGTAGGTGTGGGTAGGTTGTAGAAGTGCGATTAAGGAGGATGTTTGTGAAATCTAATTTATCATTAGTTTTGGCGAATATAAATTGCGGTTCATTTTACACGTAAACCAAACCTGTTTGTACCGTTTAAAAACTTTGCTTTTTTGTTAGCGTACTCCATCCTGTGAAAACCCTTTTCGAGGAATCAATAACCTGCTAACGTGTCTACGCTTGTGTAGTGACGGATTATATTCGTCTGATACTTTGCAAACATCCTCCAATAACTCATTAAGTACTAGACACGATTAATCGCACATTTTGTTTTAATTTTTACGTTCCGACTTTGGCGTTAGTACTACTTCGAGTGAGTTTGAGTATAAGTCACGTGAAGTCTATTTCTCTAGTAGTAAATTTTATTTTTCTAACTATAATTTGCAGTATTTTTTAACTAAATAGTATGTAAAATATAAGTTTTTAAACTAGATAATACTAAGATTTTCGACTGATACGTATCGGTTGAAAATCTTATTATTTATAAATAATTTAGAGCTATCATTTTTATGAAAAACAATAGACATACTACTGTAAATGGCTTTTAAAACTTGAGAGAATTACTATTTAAAAATATAATTTTAAATTTTGATATTAGCTATATGTTTTTACATAGCAATTCTATTTAATTCCGATAATATTTATTATTTTATTTTTTTGTAATCCCTGTTGAATAAGCATTGCAGCAATTATTTATTAGTAAATGCTATTAAATATTTTAAATTTATTAAATATACTTTAATATATATATTTAATTTATTAAAAAATATTTTTATATTTGCTGTTTACAATATTCTTGATATTTAAATGATGGAAATATTATTTTAAATATTCATACTTTTCTTACTTTTACTTTTTACTTTTCTTACTTTTTTATACTAAATTTTATCGAATTTTAATCGCTTAAAAAAATTAATCTTTAAAAAAATTTGTTATTAACTTCATCATTTCTTTATATAGTTTTTTTTAAATAGTTGTATTCTATAAATATAGTGAATTCAACGATGCAACCAACAAAATTCATCTTTAGATATATTCATTTAAGAATATCTAAAGATATTAACAAAAAAACAGTAAATACTATTTTTCAAGTATAAAAGTTCTTTTGTTATCTACAGTTGTTGGTTAAGTCAAAGAAAGAATTGCACTATGCAAATATCATTTTGTAGAAGGAAATAATCTTATGTCAGTTGTAACACTTGAGAAAGAAACCCTCGTAGTAATGACAGAGTTAGCTGATGAAGAAATCAGTGGAGTTGTAGGTGGTGGCGCAGACTACTCTTTTTATGCCAAAAAAATAGATATCGATGTCAAAAACGACAATGACGTTAAGATCGGAAGTGTCAAAGGCGGCAAAAATGACATTAATGTAACCAATCAAACATCTACCGCAGTAGCAGTTGGTGGAAATGCTTATGCTTCAAACTACTCTGATAGCAGTAGAGACCGCGCGTACATTGGTTGGTAATGTGTCTGTCTAGTACGCTCTGAATTGAGTTATCACCTCAACAAAAGTCACTTTAACCGTTTGTTTGTATTGCCAAAAATTTCTTTATCATGATTTGTATTATCGCTACAAATCACGACAACACTAAGCTAATAAGTATGAAACTTACACGTTATTTCGTTAAGACCCTTATAAACCAGTAGTCCTTTGCCAATTGCTACCAACAACTGACAAAGGACTAGAGACGACCTTTACGAATAAGTGTAGTGACATCTTATAACATAGTGGTCTGACTATTTCTGGCATCACAACTCACGACAATATTACGTGAATATTGGCGGGTGTAAGCTGGATAACGATTAAAGGTCAAAGGTAAGCGACCAGTAATTATTATCTCTTACTTCTTACCTACCCGTCAATATTTTCTTATAAAGATTACAGAATAGTTATATTAACGGAACTTACTGTAATTTTTGGTTAAGTGACTAAAAGAATTTCACCAGACCAGAGTCATTTTGTAGACGGAAGGATTTGTTATGTCCAACATCACTTTTGAACGAGAAGAGGTTGCAGTTATTACAGAGTTAGATGAAGAAAAAACGTTTACCCTCGTTGGAGGAAATGGTTGGCAACCATTAAAGTGGCTACCAATAAAATGGGAACCACCAGTCCCATCAGCCCCACCAGCCCAACCAAATTCCCCATTAGGACAACTACCTTGCGATAGTATTGTCATAAACGTAAAGATTGACAATAAAATTGTGGTTGATATCTCAACAAAGGACAAATAATATAGTAGTCCTAAATGATACGTGAGAATTAATCCAGGCTTGAATACTTGTAAAATAATGATCTTTTCTCACGAATGATTCCGAATTGCTATGGAAAGCAACGCTGGCGGTTAAGTGACTTTTTACGAGTTTTGTAAACTTTTTTTTCTACTAGTGGCGCGACAAGACTAGAATAATGCATTAGAAAGTTGGGCTGAGCAACGTGAAATCCAACAAATATATTAGCGTAGCGTTGAGTTTTCTTACGTCAAATGCTACTTGCTCAATTTGGGGTTTCCCCAACCTATAATTTCTTTGCAACATTTAAAGCTTGCCACGCCACTAGGTGTAACGATAAATATTCACACTGACCTACTTAGAACTTCTAGGCAGTACAGAAGCTGACACCGATTTTAAAAGATAAAGGGCTATAGAAATCCGGTTTAATTCGGAGAACTAGTTGTAGACATAGGGAACTCTTAACAAGTAAAAAGTAATAAAAGTGTACTGAGTTTTTTTCATCAAATCAAGTATGAGTGCTAGAGACTCGATTAAGTGGTGCGATCGCATCACTCAAACACAAATCTGATAAGTGCTGTGGAATTTGTTGCATACCTTAGTGATAATTAGGAATTCTTACTTTTCTTACTTTTCCTACTTTTCTTACTTTTAGACATCAGCTATATGTGTTTATTTTTAAAGAGTTTTAGGCTTTAAATTTAGTATTGACTTTGGTTTTAAAAGTTAGTATTGTCATCAATATGGCGAAATTCACATTAACCAAATTCATTAGCTAGGTTTAGTTTATAATTAGACTGACTCTAAGTTATGTCAACTCTATTCGATATAGGGTGTAAAGGATTGATTATTTAAGTGGAAAAGTATTTTTCCTAAATCATTAGACTATTTTATAAATGCTGTAAAAATTTTGATTTGTCTTAAAGTTCTGAGGAAAGAGGTCTTGACTCAGAACTTTAATTCATGTCTATAAAAAATCAAATAATTAAAAAAATTAATTTATAAATTTCTCGTTTTTTCATCAAATGATATGATTAAAATAATTTCTATCTGTGAATATTAATACTGTCAAATAAGCAAACAATTGTATTGCCTATTTTCCATTTAGACTGCAACTCCTAGCGATCGCAGCAACAGTATTGTATTCACTCAAAGGTATTTTATGTTTTTATTCCCATAGAAATGGGGACGGTGTTTGGTGGTTAGGCAAAAGAGCGACCTGTTCCGCAAAGAAGCTTTAGAGCGTGCTTCTTCACCTGAAGAACTAGATCAAATCATGCAGGTAGTCAGCCCGAAAAAGTGGCTACCTCTAGTCGCTGTTGGTTCTTTGGTGGCGACGGGGCTGACTTGGAGTTTTTTAGGTCGAATTCCAATTACAGTAACGGGTACTGGGATAATAGTTTATCCCAGTACAGTTACCTTGTTTCAGTCACCGATCGCAGGTAAATTGCGAACAATCAACGTCCGAGTTGGTGACTATGTAAATAGAGGAGATGTGCTGGCGACGCTAGACCAAAGCGAACTGTTGAAACAGCTACAACTAGTACGCTCTAAATTACAACAACTACAAGCACAAGATCGCGCTGCTAACTTAGTGCAACTACAACGGCAAAACGCAGACAAAGAAGCCATTAAACAGCAACGCCAATCTTTGCTGCAAAATCTCCAGGCAGTACAGAAGCTAACACCGATTTTAAGAGAAAAAGGGCTAGACTCGATTGCTCGCGATCGCGCCAACCAAACTCAAAGCTTACAAGCACTACGACAACTGTTGCCTACCTTCAAACAAAGATGGGACAACCGCAATAAACTATTGCAAGAGGGAGCAATTTCTGGCGATTCAGTCCTACAGTCACAGCAAGACTACTTAAATGCCGTGACACAAATCAATGAAGCCGAATCCCAACTCAAGCAACTGGATGTCAAAGAAGCAGATGCTCAACGCCAATACCTAGAGAACTTGAACGCAATTAAAGATTTGCAAGCGCAGTTAAAACAACTAGATAGCAAACAAGCTGCTGCGGCACAACAAGACTTAGATGCCGTAACTAATCGCAGAAAAGAAATTCAGGAAGCTCAGCGGAATATTGCTCAATTAGCACTGCAACTATCGAGTAGCAGCTTAGTCAAAAGCAATTACTCCGGACGAGTTTTAGAAATTTCCGCCACACCAGGGCAGATTGTTTTACAGGGTACACCCATAGGAACGATCGCTGCACAACAGCGATCTGCTCAACCTGTCAGTGTGGCATTTTTTCCCGTTGGCGATGGTAAGCAAATTCAACCGGGGATGAAGTTACAAGTCACGCCTACTACAGTCCAACGCGAACGCTTTGGTGGCATCATCGGTGCCGTCACAGAAGTCTCAGCCTTTCCCGTGACTAAAGAAGGTGCATTAAGTGTAGTCGGCAATTCTGAATTTGTAGAAGCCATTATGTCACAAGGACCACAGATGCTAATTACTGCACGACTGCAACCAGACAATTCCACCTTCAGCGAGTACAAATGGTCTTCTTCCCAAGGGCCACAGATGAAGGTCACTTCTGGAACTACCACCTCCGTACAAGTCACCGTGGAAGAACGCGCCCCGATTACCTTTGTTCTACCAATTCTGAGATCCTGGAGCGGTGTTTCTTGATACTGGAGATGAGAGAGCAGGGGGTAGGGGAGGCAGGGGGAGCAGGGGAAGCAGGGGAGGCAGGAGAGGCAGCGGAGGCAGGGGACAAGGAAGATAAGTCTTAACTTCTGCCTCCTGCCTTCTGCCTTCTGCCTTCTGCCTCCTGCCTCCTGACAACTGACTCCTTATTTAAAAAATATTTTTATGTTCTGGCGAAATTTGCAAAATATATTAGAGCGATGCTTGCGGTGGGCAAAGCCGACGCTTAAAAACAAGCGATGTCATACTCCGACTCTGCTGCAAATGGAGGTAGTAGAATGCGGTGCTGCCGCTTTGGGAATTATTCTGGGTTATTACAATCGCATTGTCCCACTGACGGAATTGAGACAAGCGTGCGGTGTCTCGCGGGATGGAGTTAGTGCCTTAAATATCTTGAAGGCTGCGAGAAATTATCGACTTACCGCTAAAAGCTTTAAAACCAACTTAACTGGTTTATTACAGTTAAAATCTCCCTATATTGTATTTTGGAACTTTAACCATTTCTTAGTAGTAGAGGGATTCGATAAACAGCGAGTTTATCTTAACGATCCTGCGACTGGACGGCGCACCGTCTCCTTAGAAGAATTCAGCGGTGCTTACACTGGTGTAGTGCTAGTCCTAGAGCCTAGTCCAGAGTTTCAACCCGGAGGACGCAAGCCCAGCACAATCTTAGCTTTGTGGTCGCGGTTGCGAGGTTCTCTTGGGGCATTACTTTACTGCGTGCTGGCAGGATTTTTGTTAGTCATTCCTGGGCTGGCAATACCTGCATTTTCCCAGGTATTTGTAGACAACGTATTAATTGAGCGTCGTTATGAGTGGTTGCGTCCGCTAATTTTAGGCATTATCTTCACAGCCGGACTCAGTGGATTTTTGACGCTGCTACAGTTGCAGTTTTTGCGTCAAATGAAAATTAAGTTGTCCGTGGGCATGAAGAGTCGCTATCTGTGGCACATTTTACGCCTACCCGTTAGTTTTTACGATCAGCGTTATGCTGGGGAAATCAGTAGCCGAATGCAACTCAACGACAGCATCGCCGACATGCTTTCGGGTGAGTTAGCAACTACAGTAATTGCCGCAGCATCAATATTTCTATATGTAATAGTGATGTTGCAATATGATGTTGTACTAACTTTAATTGCGATCGCCTTTGTCATTATCAACCTTGCCGCCTTGCAGTGGGTAAGAGGGCGGCGGGTAGATGCCAATATCAAACTCATCCAAGAACAGGGAAAAGTTCGCGGCGTAGAAATTTCTGGTCTTCAGAGTATGGAGACACTAAAAGCATCTGGCTTAGAGTCAGATTTCTTCTCCCGGTGGGGGGGTCACTATGCCAAAGCCATCAATACCCAGCAAGAATTAGAAGAAACAAACCAGACAATAGGTGTTTTACCATCTTTTCTGTCAGCGATCGCTTCCATGCTACTTTTAGCTGTAGGCGGTTTGCGAGTCATGGATGGAGCCTTGAGCATCGGCATGTTAATAGCCTTTCTCGGCATGATGCAAAGATTTTTCGCTCCAGTAAATAATCTCATCAGCCTGGGAAGCGAACTCCAAGAAATGGAAGGTAATCTAAATCGCCTCGATGATGTCTTGCGTAACCCCATTGACCGGCAGTTGCAGGAGGCAGAAGGCAGGAGGCAGAAGGCAGGAGGCAGAAGGCAGGAGGCAGAAGTTGGAAGTCAGGAATCAGTAATTATTCTCCCTCACTCCCTCACTTCCTCATCCGCCTATCCTCTGCCCAAACTCCAGGGTTATGTTGAATTACGCAATGTGACATTTGGCTATAGTCAAATAGCCCCGCCGTTGATTGAAAATTTTAATCTTACGCTCAAGCCAGGGCAGCGAGTTGCTTTGGTGGGTGGAAGTGGTTCTGGTAAGTCTACTGTTGCCAAACTTTTATGTGGGCTTTACGAACCTTGGCAGGGAGAAATTTTATTCGACGGCAAACCCAGAGAGCAAATTTATCGCCAGGTACTAGCCAATTCTATTTCTGTTGTAGAGCAAGAGATTTTGTTATTTGCTGGCAGTGTCAGAGACAACTTAACGCTTTGGGATACTACCATACCTGACACTCATCTCGTCCGAGCCTGTCAAGACGCAGCGCTTCACGATGTCATCCTTTCACTGCCTGGAGGCTATCATGCTGACCTTTTAGAAGGTGCTACTAATTTGAGTGGCGGTCAAAGGCAACGTTTAGAAATCGCGCGGGCTTTGGTGAATAATCCCAGTATCCTGATTATGGATGAAGCTACCAGCGCTCTCGATGCCGAAACAGAAAAGAACGTCAATCGTAATCTGCGGTTGCGCGGTTGCACTTGCATCATCGTGGCGCATCGACTCTCGACTATCCGAGATTGTGATGAAATTATTGTCCTCCATCGCGGCAAGATAGTTCAACGAGGAAGTCACCAACAATTGCGGCAAGTTGAAGGGCCGTACTTACAACTAATTCGCAGTGAGGAAGCAGGGGAGGAGGCAGGAGGCAGGAGGCAGGAGGCAGAAGGCAGGAGGCAGGAGGCAGAAGACAGAAGTGAAGACTTATCTTCCTTGTCCCCCTTGTCTTCCTTGTCTTCCTCATCCCCCTCATCCCTCTTATCCTTCTCAAACCTTAAAGGACAACACTATCGTTTTCAATGCAATGAATCGCTAGTGCTAGACGATCCGGAGTCAATTTGGTTAGTGAAATCTGGTTACTTGGCGCTATTTGCGATCGCAGTTAATGATGGCGTTCCCGAAGGTACCCGTCGCTATTTATTTAGCAGCACACCAGGACAGGCGATGTTTGCGATCGCACCAAGTAACATCGGCAAGCAGCAAGAGATTTTGGCAGTATCCCTAGAGGAGACAGAAATTCTCAAAATATCGAGAACTGACTTTAACCAGTTGTTTGCTGACGCTAATCAAGAAGTATTAACTCTGATAGAACGCTGGATTTCTCAATTTGGTTCGGTACTTGCTGGTATTACTACGCCAACAACACCAACATCGCTGCCAGAAATCGGCCACTTATCCTTAGCCGCAGGTCAAATCTTCCAGCCGCAGCAAATATCGTGGGTGCAAATTCTCCAAGGACGTGCTAGATGGATGGGATTTGACGATCTGCCGTTCACTCCTGCCTGTGGAATGTTGCCTTTAGCTGCAAATATGTGGTTGCAAGCAAATAACATTGTAGAATTGCAAAGTATTAACACCGCAGACATCAAAGATATCAATTCTTTGTTAGATGGTTTGTCGCAACTACAAACCTACTTCCTCCAGTGCGTTAATCTACTGCAACAGCAGGAAATGGATGCAGAATTGCTCAGATTTCAAGCTAGGGAACGTCTTGAGAACCAAGTGATGCAAGAGACGTTAGCAGAATTAGCATCTGTCTTGCCACAGCCAAAGTCAAACAAGCTAAATAATATAGGATTTAGTAGTAGTCTTGATGCAACCGATCCAGACCAAGGCTTACTAATGGCTGCTGGTGCTGTGGGACGAGCATTAGGAATTAAGATTTGTCCGCCAGCTGCCTCAGAAGATTTATCAAGAGTACAAGATCCTGTAGAAGCGATCGCCAGGGCTTCGCGTATCCGCGTGCGACGAGTTCAGTTGCGGGACAACTGGTGGCAAAAAGATTGCGGCGCAATGTTAGCATTTACACTTGCCGATAAACTGCCAGTGGCACTATTACCAGTGTCTGACACGCGTTACCAACTCTACGTTCCCGGTGAAAAAACGCCTATCCCTGTCGATGCCAACATAGCAGTAGCCCTAGTTAAGACTGCCTACGCATTCTATCGACCTTTACCCGATAAAAAGCTGAGAACTTTTGATTTACTCCAGTTTGCCCTCCAAGGACATTACAAAGAACTAATTTTAGTTTTAGTAATGGGAATTACCATCAGCCTGTTAGGAATGCTGACACCTCAAGCTACAGCTATTCTCATCGACAAAGCTATCCCAGATGCGAATCGAGGGTTGTTGAGCCAAATTGCTGTTGCTTTGGTGGCTGCTGCCTTTGGCGGAACGCTATTTCAACTCGCCCTTGGATTTGCCACCATTAGGTTGGAAACTTTTGCCGATTCCTCTACCCAAGGGGCAGTTTGGGATCGATTGTTAAACTTGAAGGCTTCCTTTTTTCGCTCTTTCTCAGTTGGAGACTTGGATTCTAGAGTCACAGCTATTAGTCAAATTCGCCATAAGCTGGGTAACACAGTTTTAAAAACAATCTTTTCCAGTTTGTTCTCCTTGCTGAATCTAGGATTGTTATTTTACTACAATGTCTCCTTAGCTCTCATAGCTTGTGTAGTAGCACTGGTAAATATTGCCGTTACCATCATCTCTGGCGTTCTGATTGTGCGTAAAGTTCGCCCATTACTAGAACTACAAGGACAAATCTTTGGCGTCATGGTGCAGTTAATTAATGGAGTTGCCAAACTCCGAGTTGCCAAAGCTGAAGCCCGTGCCTTTGCCTACTGGGGTAAACAGTATACGCATCAACTGAAACTCATGCTGAGTACCCAAGGCATTGAAGATAGCGTGGTAGTAATCAATCAAATATTACCTGCAATCACCACTGCTGCCCTGTTCTGGTTTGCTACTAGCTTAATTGTGCAGTCCCAACAAACTCCTGGAGGAGGTGGTTTATCCACTGGCACTTTTTTAGCATTCAATGTTGCTTTTGGTACTTTCATTAACGGAGCCACTAGCCTCAGCAGCACAGTTGTGGAAGTTTTGCAAGTCTTACCCTTGTGGCAACGCGCCCAACCAATTTTACAAGCTGAACCAGAAATTAGTTCTGCTCAGACAGATCCGGGTAGGTTATCGGGCAAATTAGTTGTAGATCGGGTAACTTTCCGCTATCGTGACGATGGCCCCTTGACGCTGGATAATGTCAGCATTCACGCCCAACCAGGAGAATTTATTGCCATTGTCGGCCCTTCTGGCAGCGGTAAATCAACTTTATTAAGGTTACTTTTAGGGTTTGAATTCCCGAAATCTGGCACAATTTACTACGATGGGCAAGACTTAGCTTCTTTGGATGTCCATGCTGTGCGCCGTCAATTAGGCGTAGTATTGCAAAATAGTCGCTTAATGTCAGCTTCAATTTTTGAAAATATTGCCAGTGGTGCCTTGGTGACAATGGACGAAGCTTGGGAAGCAGCTCAGATGGCGGGTTTGGCGGATGACATTGCCGCGATGCCGATGCAGATGCATACAATCGTCAGCGAGGGAGGTAGTAATCTGTCCGGCGGACAACGACAGCGGTTGTTGATTGCTAGGGCATTGGTATTGAAACCCAGAATTTTGCTATTTGATGAAGCTACTAGCGCTTTAGATAATAGAACTCAGGCAATTGTCAGTGAAAGCTTACAAAAGCTAAAGGTGACTAGAGTTGCGATCGCCCATCGCCTCAGTACCATTCAAAACGCCGATCGCATTTACGTCCTCGCAGGTGGCAAAGTAGTGCAGCAAGGCAGTTTCGCCGAACTAACAAATCAACCAGGGCTATTTGCACAACTGATGATGCAACAGTTGCTTTAACTTAACGTCAGTCTCCAACAAAGGCGCAGCTAGCGGCAGGAAGAGCGAAACAAACAAAGCAAAGCCAAAGGAATTAAGAAGCTCTAATCTATAATTATTGCGGATTAGGGAAACTTAATTATGGTCAGAATTCAAATCAGAACCGAGCCAATGACAATCAACTTTGGCCCGCATCACCCTTCGATGCATGGGTGCTTTCGGATTCTTGTCACCTTGGATGGTGAAGATGTGGTTGATTGCGAACCTGTCATCGGCTACCTACACCGGGGTATGGAAAAAATTGCCGAAAACCGTACCAATGTGATGTATGTCCCTTATGTGAGCCGATGGGACTACTATGGCGGGATGTTTAATGAAGCCGTGACGGTGAATGCTGTGGAAAAATTGGCAAACGTCACCATCCCCAAACGTGCTAGCTACATTCGGGTAATCATGTTGGAGTTAGCTCGCATTGTCAACCATTTACTGTGGTTGGGGCCTTTTGTGGGAGATACTGGCGCACAAACTCCGATATTTTACACTTTGCGCGATCGCGAAATGATTCTCGACTTGTTTGAAGCTGCCACAGGCTACCGCATGGTCAACAATAATTATTTTCGTATCGGTGGAGTTGCTGCTGATCTACCTTACGGCTGGGTGGATAAATGCGAAGACTTTTGTAATTACTTTGTCCCCAAGATTGATGAGTATGAAAAACTGATTACTAATAACCCAATTTTTCGCCGTCGAGTAGAGGGTATAGGAGTTTTAAGTCGCGAAGAAGCAATTAACTGGGGAGTTTCCGGGCCGATGTTACGCGCTTCTGGCGTGAAGTGGGATTTACGAAAAGTTGACCGTTACGAATGCTACGACGATTTTGACTGGCAAGTGCAGTGGGATACAGCAGGAGATTGTTTTGCTAGGTACGTTGTCAGAACTGGAGAGATGCGCGAGTCAGTCAAAATTATTCAGCAAGCACTGAAGGGATTACCTGGTGGTGCTTATGAAAATTTAGAAGCTAAACGCCTGTCAGCAGGTGCTAAATCTGAGTGGAACGGATTTGATTACCAGTTCATTGCCAAAAAAGTTTCGCCCACATTTAAAATTCCTGAGGGTGAAAACTATGTGCGTATTGAGTCAGGTAGAGGAGAATTAGGAATCTATATTATTGGAGACGATCGCATTTTCCCTTGGCGTTGGAAAATTCGCCCGGCCGATTTCAATAATTTACAAGTTTTACCTCAATTAATCCGGGGTCAAAAAGTAGCAGATATTTTCGTCATTCTAGGAAGTATTGATGTGGTGATGGGATCGGTAGATCGATAAATGCAAAACAACCGTTGTAGAGACGTAGCACTGCTACGTCTCTACATTCGTTTTCACCTAAATTATCAACGGATCAAGTTCCCGATTATGCCATTCTCGTTGATAGAATTCAGCAACCAAGGGACGAACGATAAACTTGGGGCTTCCTTCGCCTTTGACGTCAATGCGTAAACTTGAATAAGGGCGTCGCTTTTGAGAACTCAAACCGTTGCGACCGACGAACAAATGCGATCGCGCTACTATTTTATTGTGCTGGTTATCTAGATTCCCAAAAGTTTCCATCAAATTCGCTCCCTCAATTCGCTGGCGTCGCAGGCTAAAGCCGCTACCTCCACACACAAGCCAGTGGATATGAGAATCAGCGTGTCCTGTATCCATTGTTTGCAGATGTTCGAGACAGTGGGCGTGTCCGTTCAATACTAAATCTACTAAAGGACGCCCCTGATTTAGAGAACCTATTTCTTTAGCCACTCCATCCAAAACATTACGTAGGTGGTTGCGAATTGTCAAAGTTTGCGCTTGTTGCCACTTCGTCGCCTCAGTCACGTAAGGCGGATGGTGAAAATAAATCACCCGTCCCCGGACTTCCTCAGTATTCCAAGATGCGATTAGTTTGTGTTTGAGCCATTCAAGTTGTTCGGTGTCAGTCTGAATTAATCGGTCTGTGGCTAGTTGTTTATCAATATCAACAATAATTTCTTCAATTTGCGATACTTTCGCTTGGAAATCCTCTAAATCATCAGCTTCGCTGGGGTTTTCAGGATTTAGCTTCGCTGAATTTTCCATGACTCGCAGCTTTTCTTGCTCTAAATCCTGACGGCGTTTTTCTAAAACTTTGCGGTCTGCTTCACCTTTCCTCGTTTTCGGCAGGGGTGGTGGGTCGTTAAATGTATTAGAATCCAAGGCAAAGAAATCAATACCGCCATAGCGAAAAGTGTAGTAGCGATTGGGAAGGCGAGTAAAGCGCCCTGGTTGATAGCAAAGACAACGCCCTGTTTCTGTCTTTGCTGTATAGTAGCGATTTAAATGAGCTTCTAATTCTTTGGGACGATCCAAAATCTGGAGATAATCTAAAAACGCCCGTGCGTAGGCGTCACCTGTTCCCGAACCATGCAAACCTACATCTAAATCTAACCGCGATCGCAACAGTTTCCGAATCGGTAATGTTGTCACGGACGCTAAACCTAACAAAATCGGCAAGTCATAATAATCATGGTTTCCCGGCACGGGTAAAATTGGCAGCTTAAAAACCATGTCATCATAAATAATTTTCCTGGGATACTCTCCACCCAAGATAAACTCTCGGTAAGGCTGGATAAAGTTCTGCTGGTAGTACTCACTCGACCCCACCAAATAAATTACATCGCCGGTATGTAGCATAAAACGACATTCATTGTGGTGGGGCAACATGAGTTCAGCCACCCTCCGCTGGGGATTCTGTCCCCGATGGTTTCCAGAACCGCTATCACCTACAACTAAAAACGAAAACTCCGCATCGTTTGCATGACCGTCATCTAACACGAATCGAGTTTGGTCGATGTTATGTTTCACAATCACCGGGTCTTGCCATCGTACCCGCTGATTCATTTTGCCAATTTTTTTAGCAATAGGTGGATCGGATACTAGTTTCAAGGCAACCTAACTCCTAAATTTTAGGGAATGGGAGGACAAGGGGGCAGGGGGGCAGAGGGGCAGGGGAGCAGGGGAGGCAGGGGGCAGAGGAGCACGGGGGGCAGAGGGGCAGAGGAGAATAATTAAAAATCAATGCCTTTCCCTTTTTCCCTTTCCCCTTTCCCCTTTTCCCCTTTCCCATGCCCAATGCCCCATACCCATCTCCTCACTCTTGTTGTGGATTTTTCATCTCAATAACCAAGTTGGGGAGTCCCTCTAGTTTTTCTGTAGGCTCAACTTCTTCTATTAGTGGCACAAAAATTTTTAAGCCAGCTGGTACGCATTTAACTTCTATTGGTGTTGTGCCGATGATTTCGCCATCCAGAACAACTTTTTGTGGTGGGTCTGTAGCGATCTTAAATTGTTTGGCTCGCAGGTAACCAATGTCATTGCGTTCTGCGGCGTTGCCTGTAGAAGCTGTTTGAAACAGATGGAATGTCGCGGCGATCGCTCCGGCTTTACTCGTTGGAGCTACAATCGTTAAATCGAGTAGCCCGTCGTCATAAATCAGACCTGCTGGCCCCTGTGCCAAAACGGAAGTCGGAGGCGCGGCATTGGCAACTGTGACTGCACAAGCGCTCGTTTTAATTATTCTGTCTTCGGTTTCAATTTCAACATCAAAGTTCTTTAAGTTTCTTAGTTGCTGAATTCCTGCCAAAACATAAGCCATCATCCCAAAGCGATTTTTGGCTTCTCGGTCTGCTAGTTCTACGGTTTCAGCTTCAAAACCAACGCCTACTAGCAATACCATTGGCAGATCGTTGCAATAGGCTACGTCTACATTACGGGTTCCTGCTTGTAAAATTGTCTGACATGCACCTGCGATCGTGTCAGGAATTCCTAAAGCTGTGGCAAAAGCATTTGCTGTGCCTCTGGAAATGATACCAAATGGAATGTCAGTACCAATTACTGCTGCCGCTGCCGCTGAGAGAGTGCCATCTCCCCCTGAAGCAATAATTGCATCTACGCCTCGCTGTACTGCTGCTGAGGCCAAGGCGTCAGCACCAATTTCCTCAGTTGTTAAATAAATATCTAAATCAATTTCTGGCTCTAATATTGCTCTAATTTCTGCTAGTTCTAATTCTGGGTCACCCTGACCCGCTACTGGATTAAAGATGAGGCAGGCGGAACGATTCATAGGGAATAACAAAGAAGCTGCGATCGCTAAGATATCAAATTATTTTTACCACGATCGCAAAATTTCCACTTCCTTCTAATGGCTTGACTGGACTCACTCTCAAGCCATCTTTGAGTCAACTTAACTGTCTTTGAATAGTTTCAATAAGTTTTCTAACCGTCTCTTAAGAGTCTTATCTGTCCTTGCTTTTTTGACCAAATCCTGATATAGATATTTCCAACTATTCCTAATATTTCTGAAGCCCTTAATTCTCTATATTAAAAATCTCAAATGTCAAACAATTAAAATATTTTCTCACTGAGTTTCACATAAATCTCAATTTGAAACTTTCATTACTTACACAAAATTCAATTCTCAATTCTTTCTTGTTAAAATCTATGAAGAAATCTAAATATAAAGTATATTAATTAGTTTACATTGTAAAATAAACAGTGGATTTTGTCGATTAATAAATTAAGTGAAGCTTAGCTATTGTAGATATAATTAGCACAACACTTTCCTTTTACAAAATTAAGATTACGGACGGTTATAATTGACGAATCATTCATTTTTTTATTATTCCTTCTTCTTATTCGGCATCACTCTTGCGCGGTATCTTCTGATAGCTGGAGGAGCATATTTTCTCTTTTATTCAGTTTGGAAAAAATCTATCGCTAGCAAGAGTTTGCGTTTGAAACCATTAACGAACTCTTCCATTAGAAAAGACATTGAATTATCGGTACTCTCCGCAGTGGTTTTTGGTATTTCTGGAGCGTTTATTATTTCAGAATATACCTTAGGAGGGACGTCGTTATATACTGACTTCTATAAATATGGGCTATGGTATCTGGTATTTAGCTTTGTTCTGGTGCTAATTCTTCAGGATACATACTTTTACTTTGTCCATAGAATGTTTCATCATCCTTTAATTTTTAAATGGATGCATTATGGACACCATCGATCTGGAGAACCAACACCTTGGAGTTCTTCGGCATTTGATTTGCCGGAGGCAATTATACAAGCACTTTTCTTTGTAGCTGTAAGCTTCATAGTACCGCTGCACTTTCTTACTTTAGTTGCGGCACTTATAACTATGACAGTATGGGCAGTGTTTACCCATCTTGGATTTGAGGTATTTCCATCTTCATCTAAGAGCCACTGGATTGGCAAGTGGCTCATTGGTTCAATGCATCATTCAATACATCACCGTAAATATAAAGTACACTACGGTTTGTATTTTACGTTTTGGGACAAGCTGCTTGGGACTCAAGACCCTAATTATGAAAATCAAACTGAGATTAGTCATTAGTCATTGGTCATTGGTCATTAGTTACAAGCGACAAATCATCAAATTATAAGTAGACGGACATAATTAAATGTAAAATCCAAAGCAGCAAAACCTTTTACTGTTGAGGGTTTTACCTTCTGCCTTCTGCCTTCTAGTTAGTAGAGTACGGCTTACTCACAAGTTTGTGATTCGTCTTTATTTTTCGTGGTTTGATGGTGAGGGCGGATTCCTATAAAAATATCGTAAATAAACTCTAACAAGTCTTTCTTTTTTAGCAATCCTGAAGTTTGATAGCAGCCTTTTTCATCTAACAGAGGCTTCATCACATAGTATGTAGACTGATACTTGTACCAGGGAACACAAATCCATAAATGATGAACTAAATGATAGTTTTGTCCTAAAATTAGGATATTAAGAATTCGGCTAGGATATACACGAGCATTTTTCCAACGATCGCGTTCTCTAAAAGGACGATGGGGCAAATAGTCAAAAAAGAAGCCTAGTATTAGTCCTACGATTCCAGCAGGTACAACCCAGAAATTGAGAACGTACATTAAACAATCATTTTGAATTGCTATATAAAAAATGGCAACGACAATTAAACGGCTGATAAACCATTCCAACAGTTCGTATTTACGCCACAATTGTCTTTTAAAGAAAAACACTTCATGGGACAAAAATCGGAATGCAATTAGCCACAGCGGCCCGCCTGTAGAAACATAATGATCTGGGTCATCTTTAGGATCGTTTACATGGGCGTGATGCTGCAAATGCACTCGCGTAAATACCGGAAAAACAAACCCTAGCATCAAGGCGCTACCATGCCCTAGCATCGCATTGATTATACGATTGCGGTGGGCAGATTGATGACAAGCATCATGAATTACTGTCCCAGCACAATGCAAAGCAATAACGTTCATGCTAAAGCAAACCCAGTCCGGCCATTGCCAAAGCCAGTAACCAAAGTTAGATAAGACCAACGCTCCGACACATGCCAAGAATAGCAGTAAAGTAGGATTGAAATCACCAGGAGGCGCTAAAAGTTCCTTCGGTGGAATTTTTAGCAGCTTGCGTGTTTTGGACGCTGCTACTTCTGTATTTGGTACATCTTGTAACGTGACTTCCAAGTTGTTATTCTGCTTTTTATAGTTCTCAACAGCTGGGTCAATAATGATTAGGCTTTTAGCTGGAATATCAAAAAAATTAGGATCTAAAGAGGTCATAATTTTTTCCCGATCGCGTTCCTTGATAAAGTGAGCTTGAAATCTCGAATTCAGCCAGCACAGAATAGATTTCTTGCCCCGATTAGAGAGATGAAACCCTGAAAATCTAGCCGATACTGTTTTCTATCAAAATGATGTATAGACTTGAGGAATTATAGTCTCGAAAAACTTGAAGTTCCTTGTGACGCTACACACACCAACAACATATTTAATTTTTCCTTTCTAGAGTTAGTCCTGTTACGAATAATGCCAACAATGGGAGACATATTTTCGTTTAGCTTGATATTTATCGATTTACCAACTTCATAATTTTTCCTACGATGCTGAACTTATGTTGTATTATTGCTTTATTAAGAAACAATTCTCAACAATACAAACAATACATTTTTTTGATTCCCTAATGCAAGAGTTTTGCTGTAATTTCATAATTGAAGATAAATAATTCTGGCACAATTATGATACTTCTGCAAAAAACCTAGATCTTATCTTGTTTACGCTCTTGCAATTTTCAACGATAAATTCTAAATCTTAGATTTTATCTAAACATTAGTTCGCATTCAATACCATAAAATGGAATTGATATTAAAAAAGCTAAGCTTTTGAATTTTCTAGAGTTTCAAATGCTTAGGCTTAAATTCCAACACGTAAATTAGGGATGTCATGAGATTAGAGGCTGGGGACTAGTGAATAGAGAATGAGATATTTCCATTGCGATTGGTCAATTATAGTTGCTCGATATATCTTGCAAAAGTAATTTTTGCACATTTGTAGGTAAACGGCAAAGGAAAATTTTGCCTTTTTTGCTGACTTCTCAAAGAATTATATGCACAAGCGATCGCCTGATTGTACTCTCGATCCCCGAAAACCTACACCTGATTCCTCGTGCGACTCGCGAACAGATTTTCAAAGCCACGACAGCGATCGCTCTATTTTTCATCTACCCTCTAAGGCATCAACCTGATGTTTTCCACCTATCCACTTTCACTAGTTCAGCATTCTCAGTCAAAAGCGATCGCTATCTTCCTAGCCGTAACTGCGACTTCTAGTCTTTGATGTTTGCCAAATTAAGATTCTTGACTTAATAACTAATTTATGCATGTTCGTAGGATAAAGTCGATCTGAAAACTTCACTCAGTATACAAACCAACCATAACTACAAATTATGTAATTTCAAGATTTCAAGGACTTTTGTGCAACCTTGATTTCTTCATGGCTTTGGTGGTACTGGATGTTTGACCTATCGAAACAATGGCTAAAATTGCCAAACTCATTACGTAGCAAGGAAAATACATGTACTATTTATCGCTTTTATTATTAAACCTAACTTTGAGCAGTTTGTACATTCCTACCGTAACAACAGGAAACACAGCACCGGATTTAGCGAAAATGCATTTAGTTCAAAAGCTCAACTGCAATAATGCTCAAACTCAAACAGAGATTAATGAATGTAGTAGGTTGTCCTATCAAAATGCTGATAAAAAATTGAATACAGTTTATCAAAAACTAGTAGCTAAACTAGACAGAAGTAGAAAACAAAAATTGATTGCTGCCGAGCAAGCATGGATTAAGTTTCGAGATACTAATTGCGAATATGAAAGAAGCGAATATGAAGGGGGAAGTATAGCCCCTACGATTTATTTTGGTTGCTTGGAAAATATGACAAAAGAGCGTACCAAACAATTACAGGAATATCTCAAACCTGAAATTTAATGTAATAGCTTGACACGCCTAAATTCTTGTAGATTAGACATCTTGCACATTGTGTCAACTTAACATACAATAAACGCCCCGCAAGGAACTTAAGTTCCTTGCTCATCGCAAAAGTCATCTCAAGATGACTAAATATTGTTAAACTTTTTAGTCTATTCCAGTATCCTTTACTTCCAGACACCCAAAAATTAAATTACTCAATTCCTATATCCAACGTCACTATCGAATATTTTCTCCCCCTGCTTCCCCTGCTTCCCCTGCCCCCTCTGCCTCCTCTGCTCCCCCCCTCCCCCTCTGCCCCTCTGCCCCCTCTGCAACGTTTACAGCTCGTTTTCATCAAAACCCCCTCCAACCCTGTGGCAAAATTTATTAGAGTCCTTCCATAACTTAGTTTGCTCCGCATGACCGCAACCATTCCCAATCTTCCCAGTCTCTACGACCCGTTTTCCACTGAAGCTAAGTGGCAAAAATTCTGGGAAGACAACCAAGTTTACAAAGCTGACCCCAACAAAGACGGCGAACGTTACTGCATCGTGATTCCGCCGCCTAATGTGACTGGCAGTTTGCACATGGGTCACGCTTTTGAAAGTGCGTTGATTGATGTTCTTGTCCGTTACCACCGAATGCAGGGGCGTAATACCCTGTGGTTACCTGGAACCGACCACGCCAGTATTGCCGTGCATACGATGCTGGAAAAGCAACTCAAGACTGAAGGTAAGACTCGCTATGAGTTGGGGCGCGACCAATTCTTAGAACGCGCTTGGCAATGGAAGGCAGAATCTGAGGGAACGATTGTTAATCAATTGCGACGCTTGGGTGTTTCGGCAGACTGGTCGCGGGAAAGGTTTACCCTGGATGAGGGTTTATCCAAAGCCGTTGTTGAAGCATTTACTCGCCTTTACGAGGAAGGCTTAATTTATCGTGGTGAATATTTAGTTAACTGGTGTCCCGCTTCCCAGTCGGCTGTGTCTGACGTGGAGGTGGAAAATCAAGAGGTTAATGGCAATCTCTGGCACTTCCGTTATCCGCTGACAGATGGTTCTGGTTTTGTGGAAGTAGCGACGACTCGACCGGAAACGATGCTCGGCGATACGGCTGTGGCAGTTAATCCCGATGACGATCGCTACAAACATCTCATTGGCAAAACTCTGACTCTGCCCATTTTACAACGAGAAATTCCCATCATTGGCGATGAATTCGTTGACCCGACTTTCGGTACTGGTTGCGTCAAGGTGACTCCCGCCCACGATCCCAACGATTTTGAAATGGGTAAGCGTCATAATCTGCCGTTAATCAACATTATGAATAAAGACGGCACTCTCAACGCCAATGCCGGAGAATTTCAAGGACAAGACCGCTTTGTGGCGAGAAAAAATGTAGTTTCTCGCCTAGAAGCAGATGGCGTTTTGGTGAAAATTGAGGATTATAAGCATACCGTTCCCTACAGCGATCGCGGTAAAGTACCCATTGAACCCCTACTTTCGACTCAGTGGTTTGTCAAAATTCGCCCCCTAGCTGACAAAACTTTAGAATTCCTCGATGGGCAAAATTCCCCGGAGTTTGTCCCCCAACGCTGGACTAAGGTTTATCGTGATTGGTTAGTAAAACTCAAAGATTGGTGCATCTCTCGCCAGCTGTGGTGGGGACACCAAATTCCAGCTTGGTACGCTGTCAGCGAAACAGACGGGCAAATTACCGATAACACGCCGTTTGTCGTAGCAAAATCGGAAGCGGAAGCTTGGGAGAAAGCTAAAGCCCAATTTGGCGAAAATGTCAAGTTAGAACAAGACCCAGATGTACTGGATACTTGGTTTTCTTCTGGACTGTGGCCGTTTTCAACTTTGGGCTGGCCGGAACAAACTCAGGATTTAACAACTTACTACCCCACCACTACTTTGGTGACAGGCTTTGACATCATCTTTTTTTGGGTAGCCAGAATGACAATGATGGGCGGGCATTTTACTGGCAAAATGCCTTTCCAAACCGTTTACATCCACGGCTTAGTGCTGGATGAAAAAGGTCAGAAGATGTCAAAGACCAAAGGTAATGGTATTGACCCGCTGTTATTAATTGACAAATATGGTACTGATGCGCTGCGGTATACCTTAGTTAAGGAAGTCGCAGGTGCGGGACAAGATATCCGCTTGGAATACGATCGCAAAAAGGATGAATCACCATCTGTAGAAGCCTCCCGCAATTTTGCAAACAAGTTGTGGAATGCTGCTCGGTTTGTGATGATGAATTTGGGAACTGGGGACTGGGGACTGGTGACTGGGAAAGATTCCCAATCCCCGATCCCTAATCCCCAATCCCTCGAATTAAACGATCGCTGGATTCTTTCCCGCTACAATCAAGTTGTCAAACAAACCAGCAATTACATTGATAATTATGGTCTAGGAGAAGCAGCCAAGGGACTATATGAATTCATTTGGGGCGATTTCTGCGACCAATATATTGAATTAGTGAAATCTCGCCTCCAGCCAGATGCGGACTCGGCATCGCGACGAATTGCACAACAAACCCTCGCCTACGTCCTAGAAGGGATTTTGAAACTGCTTCATCCCTTTATGCCTCATATTACCGAGGAAATCTGGCAAACTCTCAGCCAACAACCAGCAGATTCTACCCAAACTTTAGCTTTGCAAACTTATCCTCAGGTAGATGCCAAGTTGATAGATTTAGGCTTAGAAGAACAGTTTGACTTGCTGATTGGTACTATTCGCACAATTCGCAACTTGCGTGCAGAAGCGGATGTGAAACCAGGGGTGAAGGTAACAGCTAATTTACAAACTGAAAGTGAAAAAGAAAGACAAATCCTCACCGCCGGACAAGTTTATATTAAAGATTTGGCAAAGGTTGAGACTTTAACCATTACCGACAAGCCAAAAAGCCAAACTGTAGCGGCGAAAAAACCTCTCAATGGTTTGAAAGTAATTGGCTTAACTATTTTGGCAATTGTTTTTGGCAGATTAGGTTTAGCTGTAGGAAATGCGATTTATGAAACTCCCATCTTCGGAGATTTCTTTGAAATCGTTGGTCTTGTTTACGCCACTTGGTTTGTCAGCCAAAATTTACTAACAGCCGAAGCCAGACAAAAGCTTTGGGAACAGTTCTTCCCAGAGACAGAAGTGCAACAGGCACAAGAACCAGAAAATGCGATCGCTGGTGTAGTAGGTACAATACAGGTACTAATTCCCCTCAGCGGCGTCGTTGATATCGAAGTTGTGCGTGCCAAACTAGAAAAAAGCCTCAGCAAAGTCGAAGCGGAAATTCAATCTTTGAGTGGCAGATTAAAAAATCCAAATTTTGTCGATAAAGCTAGAGCCGATGTGGTTCAAGGAGCGAGAGATGCCTTAGCAGAAGCCGAAAAACAAGCAGAAATTCTCCGCGCACGCCTTCAGGCGTTGCCGTAGGCATCGACTGCGTAGTTTAGGATAACTGTAACGCTCTAATGGGTAATGGGAGACTGATTAATTGTCAATAACCCATTACCCAACCGCAAATAAGCTGTTTCTGATTATTGGGAAGCTCATTTAGCTAAATTTCTGACTGCGGCTTACTTTAATTCTTTAATTTGGACTTGGCAACTAATGTTTATACTTGTTTATTGATTAAAAATGATTTTTGGAATGTTTAATTAAAGCGGAGTAACTGTCATGCTATATCTAGCCCAGGTGCGTAAAAACGATTTTTTAGACCAGCACCAGTTACGCTTATTAGCGCGTCAGGAAGTTGATAACTTATGGGCGATAATTCCAGAAGAAGCTTTCATTCTCCTGGGAAAGGGAAATCCTATGAGTGAGAACTTGCTTGTTTTAGTCGAACTTTCCCCCACAGGCGATATTGAAACAATAGAAGAAGCCACCGATTGGGTGCTCCATTTAGTACAAACTTACCTTACCACTGGCATTACACCAGAATTCTTGCAGCACGAAGCCGAACGAGCAGAACATTGGCGACAATCCTTGACGTTACAAAACCAAGACTTAGCGCGACGTTCTCTGGAATTGGAAGCTAGACGCGAACAAATTCAAGCTTTAGAAGAAAGCCTCAAACGCGAGAAAAATGGTTATCACAAAGATGAGGGATGAAGCCTGTTTATAGTCGCTCCACACAAGTGGCTTGTCGTCAAACATAGCCTGCTGAAATTTTTCATCTCAAGCAAGAAGAAATTAACTAAAAAAATCCCATAATTACTGCGATAACGTAAACAGCCTATTAAATAACTTTCTAAAAATTACGAATAGTAAGAATTGATATATTATCTATTAAATTGCAAATTACTATATAAAATTCTGCATTAACAAAAATAGCATTTTTATGAATATAGCTTCCAATCCAGGCAAAAATAGTATGATTTGCTCCTAAAATAAATCATGCTATTTTGGCGTAAGTTTTGATAAGTTAAATGTAACCTGTAAAAAATACCTTCATTTTTATGACTGTAAAACTCGAGACAGAAAAAGAATTTGCTACAGCAAATACTCATATTGAAACAAATCAAGAAACAGAAAAAGAAAAAATTCTATGCTATCATTGTCAGCGCACTGCTACCAACGGTATTAAATGTAAAGGTATGTGTGTGGCTGACAGTGACTATTAACGCATGAGTTTTCCCAAACAAAATTTAGGATTTAAATTGAAGGGTGTGGGATCATAGTGGGAAATTGTATCCTTATCAATTTTGGTAAGAGTATATAAAAATACAATTGTTCTTCCCTACACCCTATACCCTAAACGCTAATTTGGGTCAAATTAACTTTAACAATCAGATCGTTGAAATCGCGATCGCCACCGCCAACCAAATCCTCAAAGCCAAAGCTATTATTTCCTAATAAACGAATGTGATCTGAGCCATCAGAATTAGCACCCAAGAATGGGAAATAAACCGCCGGATCGTTATTGCGGTCGTTATCTAAAAGTGCATCAGGAGTACCATCAACAATAATAAACGGAACAAAAATTCCGCCAGGTTGCAAAGTACCACTGTAAGTAGCGCTACCTCCATCGCTCACAGCCAAATCAATACCGCCAACCCGACTACGCACAGCAGCCTGAGTATAACCAGCCTGTCCGGTGAGAACATCAGCCACCCCATCGCCATTGGTATCAATTCCACCATTTTCATCAATTACTTGATAGAAGCCGACATAATTGTTGTAAGCTGCCTCTCTATAAACACTAAATTCAGCAAGAACTGGTTGTTGAACATCTCGCAAATCAATCATTTCCCCTTGGGATTTACTTTGGAGATTTGTACCCAAAGGTAAAGGTTGATTTATCTGTTTAATTTTTACCACCAGAGCGTTAAAATCGGTGGCAGCGTTATTAAAACTATCCTTCCAACCTACAGAGTAATTATCATCACCCAAAGCTGTAATTTTTTGTGTTGAGACATCAGAAAACAGTAATTTGCCGATGGATTTGGGATCGTTGCGTACAGCATCAAAAGTGCTGTCTTTGAATAATAAGAATCGGAAATACTGACCAGAAGTTAATTCCAGCAGAGTGGTGAGATTATTGGAATCAAAGCCATTAGGAGTATTAGCGATCGCAGAGAAAATTACCTTTGAGCGTTCTAAAGCTGCTGCGGCATAACCATCAGCACCAGGAGCAATACCGTTAATCGTACCTTGAGCATCATCAACAATAAATAAACCCAGTTCATTCATTAGCTTACTAGTGTGTCCAGTGAGCTTGATTTCAAGTCTGACTTTGATATCCTCACCACTAATTTTGAAGACATCATCATCGGGGTTAGTTAGACGGCTGGGTATTTCCTCATCAACTGGGTTGAAACTAATGTTACGGGTTGCAACGGTACTATCTAAGCTGCCATCATTGACTACAAAGTTGATACTGCGGGTGCTAGGTTTATTGCTGTTATTGCGATAGGTAACAGAACGCAGCGCAGTTTGATATTGAGCGACAGTAGCGCTACCAGTTAAAGTTAAAACACCATTGCCGTAGCTACCACTAATGCCGTTTTGGTCAGTGAAAGCAAGTGTGTCTTCTGCCGCAACAAAATCGAGAACGTTGATTGTAGCACTGCTGAGGTTGTTAGAGTCAACATCAGCGATCGTAATATCCGAGTCAATGACTATAGCCTCGTCATTTTCCGTGTAGTCGAGGGTGGTATTAGTAGCAGTGATGACTGGGGCATCATTAACTGGGATTAAATTAATATCTTGAGTTGCAGCGGTACTATCTGAAGTGCCGTCATTGACGACAAAACTGATGGTGCGGGTGGTGGTAGGGTTATCGCTGCTGTTTTGGTAGGTGACAGAACGCAGTGCAGTTTGATAGTCAGCGATGCTGGCAGTGCCAGTTAAGGTTAAAACACCATTGCTATAGCTGCCAGTAATACCGTTTTGGTCAGTGAAAGCGAGGCTATCTTCTGCCGCCACAAAACCACTGCTTATGGTGACTGTGGCACTGTTAAGGCTGCTAGAGTCAACATCAGCGATCGTAATACCGGAGTCGATGATTGTAGTATCGTCATTTTCCGTGTAGTCGAGGGTGGTATTAGTAGCAGTGATGACTGGCGCATCATTAACTGGGATTACATTAATATCGCGGGTTGCAGCAGTACTATCTGAAGTACCATCATTGACTACAAAGCTAATGGTGCGGGTGGTGGCGCTGGGATTATCGCTGCTGTTTTGGTAGGTAACAGAACGCAGTGCAGTTTGATAGTTGGCAATGCTGGCAGTGCCAGTTAGGGTTAAAACGCCATTGCTATAGCTGCCAGTAATACCGTTTTGGTCAGTGAAAGCGAGGCTGTCTTCTGCCGCAACAAAACCGATAATCGAGACTATGGCGCTGTTAAGGCTGCTGGAATCAACATCAGCGATGTTAATACCGGAGTCGATGATTGTAGCATCGTCATTTTCCGTGTAGTCGAGGGCGATATTGGTGGCAGTGATGACTGGGATATTATCAACTGCGGTGAAATCAATGTCACGGGTTGCAGCAGTACTATCTGAGATGCCGTCATTGATAACAAAGCTGATGGTGCGGGTAATGGCGCTAGGGTTAGCGCTGCTGTTTTCATAAGTAACAGAACGCAGTGCAGTTTGATATTGGGCGACAGTAGCACTGCCAGTTAAGGTTAAAACACCATTGCTATAACTGCCAGTGATACCGTTTTGGTCAGTGAAAGCAAGTGTGTCTTCTGCCGCGACAAAACCGATAATAGAGACTATGGCACTGGTGAGGTTACTGGAGTCAAGATCGGCGATCGTAAGATCGGGGTCTATAGCTTTAGCAGCGTCGTTTTCGGTGTACGCCAGGGGGGTGTTGGTCGCAGTGACGACTGGGGCATCATTGACTGCGGTGAGATTAATATCGCGGGTGACAGTGGTACTATTTAAACTGCCGTCATTGACAATAAAGCTAATGGTGCGGGTGGTGGTGCTGGGGTTATCGCTAGTGTTTTGATAGGTAACAGAACGCAGTGCAGTTTGATAATCAGTGACGCTGGCATTGCCAGTTAAGGTTAAAACACCATTGCTATAGCTGCCAGTGATGCCGTTTTGGGCTGTGAAAGCAAGTGTGTCTTCTGCCGCGACAAAACCACTGGTAATGCTGATTATGGCACCGTTGAGGTTGGTTGAGTCAACATCGGTGATGAGGATGCCAGAGTCTATCGCTGTAGCCGCTTCGTTTTCAGTGTACGCCAGGGGGGTGCTGGTCGGGGTGACTACTGGGGCATCATTAACTGCTGTGAGATTAATGTTGCGGGTGACAGTGGTGCTATTTAAGCTGCCGTCATTGACAATAAAGCTAATGGTGCGGGTGGTGGTACTGGGGTTATCGCTAGTGTTTTGATAGGTGATAGAACGCAGTGCAGTTTGATATTGGGCGATAGTAGCACTGCCAGTTAACGTGAGGATGCCATTGCTATAGCTGCCAGTGATGCCGTTTTGGTCAGTGAAAGCAAGTGTGTCTTCTGCCGCGACAAAACCATTGGTAATGCTGACTGTGGCACCGTTGAGGTTGGTTGAGTCAACATCGGCGATCGTAAGATCGGGGTCTATCGCTGTAGCCGCGTCGTTTTCGGTGTACGCCAGGGGGGTGCTGGTCGGGGTGACTACTGGGGCATCATTGACTGCGGTGAGATTAATGTCGCGGGTGACAGTGGTACTATTTAAACTGCCGTCATTGACGATAAAGCTAATGGTGCGGGTGGTGGTGCTGGGGTTGTCGCTAGTGTTTTGATAGGTAACAGAACGCAGTGCAGTTTGATATTGGGCGACAGTAGCACTGCCAGTTAAGGTTAAAACACCATTGCTATAGCTACCACTAATGCCGTTTTGGGCTGTGAAACCGAGGATGTCTTCTGCTGCGACAAAACCGCTGGTGATGCTGACTATGGCACTGTTGAGGTTAGTGGAGTCGGCATCGGTGACGGTAAGACCAGAGTCGATCGCTGTAGCCGCATCATTTTCGGTGTAAGCCAGTGGGGTGCTGGTGGCGGTGACGACTGGGGCAATAGGTTCTGCAATTGTTAGGGTTGCAGTGGTATTTGCGCCAAGGATATAGTCTGGGCTGGATTCTAAGTTGATAATAACTGTTTCGTTGGGGTCAGCTACGTTATCGAATACAGCTGTAACTTTTAATGTGGCGGTAGTCTGTCCTTGGGCGATGATGAAGGTGTTAGTTGTAACAGCGGTGATATTTGTGTCGGCTACCAAGGCGTAGTCGGTAGTAGCGGTGGCTGTGCTACCGATCGCGTTGAATTTGACGACTAAGCCGCCAGCAGGGGCGGGAGTGTCGAGAGTGATGGTAAAACTGCCGTCTGGTCCGCCTTCTTTGGGGTTAGTGCCTGAAGCGATGGTAATTTTGGGGGTGGTGTTCAACAGCACTGAGACTCTGTTGTTTAGGAAGTTAGCAGCAGCCAAATCCAGCTTGCCGTCGCCGTTGAAGTCTCCCACTGTAATTGACCGGGGACTATTGCCGACGGTAAATTTGCTGGCAGTGCCAAAGCCGCCTGTGCCATTGCCTAAAAGCACCGAGACGTTGTTGCCGTTTCTGTTAGCGGTAGCTAAATCTAGGTTGCCGTCACTGTTGAAGTCTCCCACTACAAGCGATCGCGGACTACTGCCAGCGCTGAAGTTAGTGGCGGTGCCGAAACTGCCAGCACCATTGCCTAACAGCACCGAGACGTTGTTACTGCTGTAGTTAGCGACAGCTAAATCAAGGTTGCCATCACCGTTGAAGTCTGCGACTTTGACTTCAAAGGGACTAGTACCGACGGTGAAGTTGGTGGCAGTCGCAAAGCTGCCTGTGCCGTCCCCTAACAGGACTGAGACTTTGTTGCTAGTTCTGTTAACAACAACCAAGTCTAGGTTGTTGTCGCCGTTGAAGTCTGCTGCTGTGACTGACTGAGGACTACTGCCGACGGTGAAGTTGCTGGCGGTGCCAAAGTCGCCTGTACCGTTACCTAGCAGGACAGAGACATTGTTGGTGGTTCTGTTAGCGACAGCCAAATCCACGTTGCCATCACCGTCGAAGTCTGCTGCTGTGACTGATGTAGGACGAGTGCCGACGGTAAAGTTGGTGGCAGTGTCAAAGCCGCCTGTGCCGTTGCCTAGCAGCACAGAGGTGGTGTTGCTGTTGTAGTTAGCAACAGCCAAGTCCAGGTTACCGTCGCCGTTAAAGTCTTCCACTGTGACTGAAAAGGGACGACTGCCTGTGATGAAGTTGCTAGCGGTAGCAAAACCGCCTGTGCCGTTGCCTAGCAGCACAGAGACATTGTTACTGGTGCTGTTAGCAGTAACCAAGTCCAAGTTGCCGTCGCCGTTGAAGTCTTCCACTGTGATGGATATAGGATTAGTGCCGACTGTGAAGTTGCTGGCAGTGGCAAAGCTTGCTAAGACTTTGGGGTAAGCTTCCCTAATTTCTGGTTGTAAGGCTAGGGTAGAGTCAATTTGACCTATCTTGACTTCTAGTTCCCAACTTCCGCCTTGTTCGGCATTGCCGATTTTTCCGGCTGAGGCAGCAATGTTTGCCCCGGTGAGTTGGTGTAGGGTTTCTATAAAGGTTTTTCCGGTTTCTGTGGCGGCAACTTCACACCCATAAATGAGGATTTCTGTGGGCAGCCATTGTTGTAGTTGCTGGCGATATGCGTGGAGGTTGTTTAAATTTAGTTGGCTATTACCTAGTTGCAAGCTGCCGGGGCTGCCGTGGGCAATTATCTGGATGCTAGCTGTCGCATGGTTCTTGCATAAGGCGCTGATTTGGTCGATGCCGTCAATGTGTTTGTTGAGAACGGCTACTTTGGCTGTGGGTAGGATGCCTAATTCTAGTATTTGACGGTCATCAATTCCGGCGTCGATGATAACTAGAGTCTGCTTTGTAGCGATCGCTTTGGTAGTTGCCATGATATTTCAGTATTTCCCGATTTAGTAGTCATTGGAATGCTAATTTTTATGCTTAAAAATACCCGTATTTAGGTAGCATAATTCAGCAAAAACTTCAGTAAAATCGCTGTGGTTATTTATATGTAAATGGTTTTAATAAATCATTTACAGTTGCTAGATTGGGTTAAGGAACGAAAGCCAACCTTAAACGCTGATTTTTCCCTTTCACTCTGCTTAACTAAAGCTAAATTGAGCCTTGCGTGAATTTGGTATATACCGTAGGTTGGCAGTAAATTTTATAGACAAGAAGCGCTCAAATAAACTTCAGGTATTTGTTGACTTCAACTGAATATATGTATATTTAATAACTGAACGCCCAACATTCTAACTATGTTGTTCGCGAGTGTCAAAAGTCAAAATTTATATCTTTACTAATGCTTCAAAAATCTACGACTAAAGCTTCTCTCCCTATAGAAACACTCGCCTCGCGACATTTCACCGACTGGCTACAAATTCAGCAAATTAGTTTGGCTTTCACTACTTATCAAAGTTCGCGCCTCATGCTTATAGGAACGAACCCCAGCGGTGAATTGTCGGGATTTGAGCGTTTTTTCGATCGCGCAATGGGGTTATTTGCTACACGAGAACGAATTTATCTTAGTTCTAGATTCCAACTGTGGCAGCTAGACAATGTGCTGGCTCCAGGACAACTTTATGATGGTTATGACAAGCTGTATATTCCCCGGATTGCTTATACTACTGGGGATTTAGATATTCACGATTTGGTGGTGGAAACTGATAACGAACGCATCGTGTTTATCAGTACAATATTAAATTGTGTAGCAACAGTGAGCGATCGCCATAGTTGCATTCCTTTATGGAAGCCTAAGTTTATTTCTAGTTTGGTCAATGAGGATCGCTGTCACCTCAATGGTTTGGCGCTGGTAGACGGGAAGCCCCGCTATGTTACCCTGTGCGGTGAATCCGATCTGGTGGATGGTTGGCGGAACAAGCGACAAGGCGGTGGCTGTATTATTGATATTCAATCTGATGAGGTTATTGCAACGGGTTTATCTATGCCCCATGCACCACGATTTTATCAGGGTAAGTTGTGGTTGCTCAATGCTGGCACAGGGGAATTCGGCTATATCGATAGCGATGGAGAATTTCAGACTGTTACTTTTTGTCCGGGTTTTCTGCGTGGTTTGGCATTTAGTGGAGATTATGCCATTGTCGGCTTATCTAAACCCCGTCACAAAACTTTTTCTGGCTTAAAACTGGATGAAAATTTAGCCCAGAGAAATGCTGAACCCCGCTGTGGTTTGATGGTTATTGATTTAAAAAGCGGCGAAGTTGTCCACTGGCTACGTCTAGAAGGAGAAGTGACGGAACTCTATGATGTGCAGGTATTACCAGGTGTCCGTCGTCCGCAAGCTTTGGGATTCCAAACTCAAGAGATTCAGCAGTTAATTACCCTCGATCCGCGTTCTCCCCTCATCAAGGGAAATTTGGCTGGTGAAAATAGCCATCCAAGCATCTCTGCAATAACTCCTCATCAAGCTTGGGCTAATTCTGATTCGCCAACAGAACAAACGCAGCAATTCCCAACTGTAGAACAGCTTTATCAGCAGGCTTTTGCTTTACAAAAACAACTACAATTTACAGAAGCGATCGCCCAATACGAAGAAATAATCGCCCAATATCCCCAATATGCTCCTGCTTGGTATCAGCTGGGCGTGATTATGTGCAATCAAGGGCAAATTTACCAAGCTATTCTCGCTTACCAAAAGGCATTGACAATTAACCCAAAATATGCAGAAGTGCATAATAGTTTAGGTATGGTGCAAGTAGCCGAGAAAAATTTAGAAAAAGCGATCGCTTCTTTTGAATCTGCAATACTTAGCAATCCTAACTATGCTTTTGCTCACAATAATCTGGGTCTAGTTTGGCAAATGCAAGGGAAGCTATCAGCAGCAGCAGCTAAGTTTCGCAAGGCTTTACAGAAAAATCCTAATTATCCAGAAGCTTATCTGAATTTGGGTATTGTATTAGAAGCACAAGATAATTTACAAGGTGCGATCGCTTGTTATCGTTGTGCCATTCGTCGCAAACCAGACTACATTAAAGCTTATAATCGCTTAGGGTCAGCGCTGTTATCTTTGGCTATGGCTACTCAAGGTGAAGTAGATGAAGCCAGGTTAGCATTTGAAAAGGTTTTACAACTGCAACCATCGGCTGAAGCATTCAATTATTTGTTTTACCTCAAAGAAATGACTTGCGACTGGCAAACGCGTCAGTCAGATTTAACCCGCATTTGGGAACAAACTCTTTTGGAAGTCGAACAAGGAAAACCGACAACAATCGGCCCCTTCGATACTTTATACAAGCCTTGGGACAGGAATTTTCTGCTCAAAATTGCCCAGACTCATGGAGAAAGTATTAAAGCACAATGGGCAAGCGAAAAACAATCTCTCAATTTTATTCATTCCTCTTCTTTGAATGGGCGGCTACGCATTGGCTATTTATCAAATGATTTTCGCAACCATGCTACTAGTCATTTAATGAAAAGCTTATTTAACTTACACAATCGAGCTAATTTTGAGATATTTGCTTACTCTTTTGGTGCAGATGACAACAGCGAATACCGCCAATACATTGTTGCTAACTGCGAACATTTCCAAGATATTACTACCTTATCTATACAAGAAAGCGCCCGCCAGATTTATGATGATGGCATTCATATATTAGTAGACCTCAAAGGTTACACCGCTGGTTCTCGCAGTGCAATTTTAGCTTTAAGACCTGCTCCAATTCAGGTTAGCTATTTGGGCTATCCTGGAACAATGGGTGCTGACTTTATCGATTATATTATTGGCGATTCAGTAGTTACGCCACCAGAATTTGCTAATAGTTTTAGCGAAAAGATAGTCACTTTACCCCACAGCTATCAAGTCAACGATCGCCAACAAGTTATCGCTTCTACTCCTGTGACTCGTTCTCAGTATGGTTTACCAGAGGCGGGTTTTGTCTTTTGCTGCTTCAATAACAACTATAAAATTGAACCGCAAATTTTCGATGTTTGGATGAGAATTCTCGCCGCAGTACCGGGAAGCGTCCTTTGGTTGCTTGTGAGATTTCCTGCTGCTGAGGAGAATCTCAAAAGAGAAGCCCAAGCGCGGGGAATTAATAGCGATCGCTTAATTTTTGCTCAATATCTCTCGAAAGCAGAACATTTAGCGCGGCATCAATTAGCAGACTTATTTTTAGATACTTTATATTGTAATGCTCACACTACTGCTAGCGATGCTTTATGGGCAGGTTTACCAGTTCTCACCTGTATAGGAAAAACTTTTGCTGCTCGTGTTGCTGCTAGTTTGCTAACAGCAGTAGGTTTACCAGATTTAATTACTAATAACTTAGAAGAATACGAGCAATTGGCAATACATTTAGCTCATTCCGATACAGCATTGCAAGAACTCAAACACAGATTAGCACAAAATCGCGCTACTTATCCTTTGTTTGATACGCTAAGATTTACCCGCAATTTAGAACAAGCCTACTCTGCTATGTGGGAGATTTATAGTCATGGAAATACACTAGGCACAAAGCAAAACGATTAATACTATAGCAGTTCTCAAGTTTTAAAGCATTTTTTCTAAAAACTGCTTGGCGCGATCGCACTTTGGACTCTGGAAAAACTCACTTGGAGCAGTATCTTCTGCTAAAGTTCCGCCATCGAGGAACATAATGCGATTGGCGACTTCCCTGGCAAAACCCATCTCATGGGTAACTATTGCCATTGTCATCCCAGATAAGGCTAAAGCTTTCATCACTTCCAGCACATCTTTTACCATTTCTGGATCTAAAGCAGAGGTGGGTTCATCAAACAGAATCATCTCTGGTTCCATTGCTAAGGCACGAGCGATCGCAACGCGCTGTTTTTGTCCCCCGGATAGCCTCGACGGGTAGACATCAGCTTTTGGCTCTAAACCCACCTTCGCCAGCAATTCTAAACCACGTTCCTGTGCTTTTTGCTTGTCTATTTTTTTCACCTTAATGGGCGCGTAGGTGACATTTTGCAGCACCGTCATGTGGGGAAACAAATTAAAATGTTGAAATACCATCACTAAATGTTGCCGAACCTTAGCAATGTTTGCCTTCGGATTGGTAATTTCTTGCTCTTGAAAATAGACTCTTCCTCTGGTGGGTTGTTCTAGCAAATTCATGCATCGCAAAAATGTAGACTTGCCAGAACCAGAAGGCCCTAATATGGCAACCACTTCACCCCGATGAATTTCTGTAGAAATATCTTTAAGTACATCGAGTTTACCAAAGGATTTACACAAAAATTCCGTGCGAATTACTGCATTACTCACTTTGTCGTAATCTCCTTTCTAAAGTGGATGCGCTATATGTTAGACCCATAACCAAAACATAATAAATTAACCCTGCAAACAACAAGGGTTCAAAATAAATATATTTATTTGCACCGACAATTTGGGCGCTGCGTAATATTTCTACCACACCAATTGTTGACACCAGCGCCGAATCTTTCAGCAATCCAATAGTTTCATTTACTAATGCTGGGAGAATGTTCTTCAAGGCTTGGGGCAAAATTATATCCCACATCATTAATCTATAGGGAACACCCATAGACATTGCCGCTTCAGTTTGCCCTTTATCTACAGCTTGAATTCCACCTCTAATGGTTTCCGACATATAAGCGCCAGAATTCAGAGTAAAAGTTAAAACCCCTGCCTCCAATGCCGAAATATCATAACCTGTAAGTTGGGGTGTTGCGTAATAAACCAGCGCTAATTGTAACAGTAAGGGTGTGCCTCGGAAGATTGAAGTGTAAGCATTAGCAACCCAAGTAAGCGGCTTAATGCCGATAATTTTTGATAGAGAAAGTATTGTTCCCCAGATTAACCCCAAGAATACAGATAATAAGGTAAACAACAAAGTTAAAGGTATTCCCCGAAGAATAAAGGGAATATCAGGAAATATTCTTGTGAAATCGAGATTTAATCCGGTTTTGGCAGGAGTTGAGGATTTAGTATCGGTAATAATGTTTTGCGAAAACCACTTATTTATTAGCTTATTTAACGTGCCATCGTCCTTCATTTGTTGCAGGACTTTGTTAAAAGGTTCGACGAAAGCAGAATTTTTGGGAAATGCGATCGCCGATCCACTTGTTTCTTCTGAAGGAATAACATTAAATTCTAAATCTGGGTTAGCTTGGGCAAATCCTTTTGCCACAGTATCCTCAACAATTGCCGCATCAATTCGCCGAGATTTGATTTCTTGAACTACTTCCGGAACTTTGTTGAGTTGCTTTAGCTGAATACCCGTAACTTTTTGGGCAATCTTTTTTGCATTTTGTTCTTGTATAGTTCCTAGTTGTACTCCAACTTTTTTACCTGATAAATCTTGCGGCTGCTTTAGATTGCTACCCTTGGCAGCAACAATCGTATCTTTAGCTTCATAATAAATAATAGAAAAATCAACATTTTTTCGGCGTTCTGGAGTTGGAGTCATCCCAGCCATTACGAAATCTGCTCGATTTGCTTGCAGCGCAGGAATTAAGCCATTAAAATCGGATTCCATGATTTGCAGTTTAAACCCTAATTTTTCAGCAAGGGTTTTGGCAATATCGATATCAAAGCCAACGATTTGATTTTCACCTGTTTTAGTATCATAAAACTCATAAGGCGGATAATCTGGCGAAGTTATCATGGTTAGGGTATCTTTTCCTAAAGATGAAGCGGCTTTGAGAGGATTGTTATGTCCGGCGATAATGTTGATTACTGCTATTAGTACAACGAGTATCGTTAATAGCCATACTTTTGTTTTTTTCACGGACTTGAGAATGATTTAATGGATTTGACAATTATATAAATCCACTCTCATTTTGCCAGGATTGCAATAATTACAATTTCTCTATAATTTTGGTGAAAAAATATGAGAGACGTTGCATTGCAACGTCTCTACATTTGTTGGAATAGCTAGATATTCCCGTTTACGCACATAGCCGAATGAATTACTCGTTTTCATTCAGGCGTTGTACGCTCCAAAACTGCTCTGCAAATGCTACAGCAGGGTGAATTGGAGCTTTAGGCTTGGTTTTGAGTACCATAGACGCTTCGTGAGGTAAGCGATCGCTTTTGGTTGAGTTACACTTTTCGCAAGCTGTGACAACGTTATCCCAGGTATGCTGTCCGCCTTTGGAACGAGGAATCACGTGATCTAGGGTTAAACGCTTGCCGCTTCCACAGTATTGGCAAGTGTGGTTGTCTCGCTTGAGTACTTCCCGACGATTCACAGGAGGTACTTTCCAGTGTCGTTCTGGATTACCCGTTGTCAAACGAATATGTTCCGGAACTTGTAGTACAACACTAGGCGAACGAACTTCCCACTGCTTTGTACTGCCAAAATCCAATGATTCTGCTTGACCAGTAACTAACAGTACTATTGCTCGTTTGATGTTGATACGTGCTAATGGTAGGTAGTTCTTGGAAAAGACCACCACCGAATTTTGTAGTATGTGTGGTTGCTGAGTTTGCTGCTGAACTTGCATGTGTAAAAGGCTCCTCAAAAAAATAACCCCCACTTTTGGTTCTCAAAAGCGGGGGTCAGGTAGTTGATACGTTTTGCCTGATTATGGGTGCTATTAGACTGTTGCACCTCCCGCTGTGAAGAATTCCATCTGGATTGAGCGCTAGAGCGATCGCTCTTATAATGCTTTCATTTGCAGATTGAGCTACCAATAACCGATACATTCCCTCAAACCCACACGCGCCAAATCTTCTGCCCGAATCCTTGCTGGGTTGACAATGCATCATGCTATCAATAGTTGAAGAGAATTT
This sequence comes from Nostoc sp. DedSLP01, assembly GCA_034530875.2. Lineage (GTDB taxonomy): Bacteria > Cyanobacteriota > Cyanobacteriia > Cyanobacteriales > Nostocaceae > Nostoc. Next base: position 55,852 of record JAVRCJ020000023.1, on the reverse strand, counting down.
GCCGATGGTCGAGAACATTGTAGTATTTGTAGTTTAGACTAATATGTATAATACAACTTGTAGTATTTATTTGTCTAGTGTAAAAATTTCTGGGGGATGAAGACAGATAATGATTTGGCGAATATTTAAAGCTTGAACAGCGTATTCTTCAATTATGACATTTTCATGAGGATTAGTTGTCCAAAAAGAATCTTTTGTAAAGATCTAAGTTCGACTTGATGGAGTTAATTACGACGGTATTAACTGTATCGACGAATGGGACTATTGGTATTAAATTTAGTAACCTAGAAAAGTAGACGTTTTTATTTCCAGCCAGAGCCACTCAGCTATCAGTGTAAGGTTATGCATCTACAACCTGCTTTTGGCAGGTTTTATCGTCTTTAACTTTTATTCGTAGATATATTACAAAAATCTCATGACACAGATTCAGCCTCTAGTAAAGCGCACAGAAGAACTGCGCCAATTATTACAACAAGCAAGCTTCGCTTATTACGTCTTAGATGCTCCAATTATGGAGGATGCAGTCTATGACCAGTTATATCGAGAATTACAACAACTAGAAATTCAATATCCAGAATTAGCGACACCGGATAGCCCAACTCAGCGCGTGGGTGAGAGGCCGGCAACTCAGTTTACGTCGGTGCGCCACAACATTCCCCTGTACAGTTTGGAGAATGCGTTTAATATCGCTGAGTTGCAAGCCTGGGAACAACGTTGGCGGCGACAAGTACCGAAACCAGACTCAGTAGAATATGTCAGCGAACTCAAAATAGATGGTTCTGCCTTGGCTCTAACGTACCAAAATGGGATTTTAGTTAGAGGTGCAACCAGGGGTGATGGCGTGATGGGAGAAGATATCACCCAAAATGTCCGCACAATTCGCTCAATTCCTTTGCGGTTGAATTTTGAAGGTTTAGAACTTTTAGAAAGGGTGGAAGTCCGAGGCGAAGCTTTTTTGCCGTTGGAAGTATTTAAACAAATTAACGAGGAAAGGCAAAAAGCAGGCGAACAATTATTTGCTAATCCTCGTAATGCCGCAGCTGGTACCCTAAGACAATTAGACTCGCGCATTGTCGCTAAACGGCGATTAGATTTTTTTGCTTACACCTTGCATATTCCTGGTAGAGATGACGCCAGTATTGCTAATACCCAATGGGAAGCCTTGGAGTTATTAGAAAAAATGGGTTTTCGAGTCAACCCCAACCATAAATTGTGTGCTTCTCTAAAAGAAGTAGCAGAATATTACGAATATTGGGATACGGAAAGGCTGAATTTACCCTACATGACTGATGGTGTAGTGGTGAAGTTGAATTCTTTTAAGCTTCAGGAACAACTAGGCTTTACGCAGAAATTTCCCCGTTGGGCGGTGGCTTTGAAGTATCCAGCCGAAGAAGCACCCACCCGCGTGGAAAATATAGCTGTGAATGTCGGCAGAACCGGAGCGTTAACGCCGTTAGCCCAGATGCGTCCCGTACAGTTGGCGGGGACGACAGTTTCCCGCGCTACTTTACATAATAGCGATCGCATTGCTCAATTAGATATCCGGATTGGCGATACTGTAATTGTCCGTAAAGCCGGGGAAATCATCCCAGAAGTGGTAAGGGTTCTCAAAGAACTTCGTCCTGCCGACACCAAACCTTTTATCATGCCTACTGATTGCCCAGTTTGCGGTCAACCAGTGGTGCGAGAATCAGGTGAAGCCGTGACTCGCTGCGTCAATGCTTCTTGTGCCGCTATTCTCAAAGGTTCCATCGAACATTGGGTAAGTCGCGATGCCTTAGATATTAAAGGTATGGGCGAAAAGTTGGTATACCAACTCGTTGATAAAGGTTTGGTGCATTCCGTTGCTGATTTATATGAGTTGACAGAAGAAAAATTATATGCGCTAGAAAGAATGGGGAAAAAGTCGGCAGAGAAATTAGTGGATGCGATCGCTCAATCAAAAAACCAACCTTGGTCAAGGGTATTGTATGGTTTAGGCATCCGTCATGTCGGCAGTGTCAATGCCCAATTGTTGACTCAGAAATATTCCACCGTAGAAGAATTAGCGGCAGCAAAACAATCAGATATTGAGGGCATTTACGGTATTGGTGCTGAAATTGCTCAATCTGTTTATCAGTGGTTTCGGATTGATGCCAACCAAACATTAATAGAACGGTTACAAGCAAAAGGATTGCAATTTACTGCTATAGAATCAACAGAAACAGTTAATAGTAGCAATCAAAAGTTTGCTGGAAAAACTTTTGTCGTTACTGGTACATTGCCAACATTAAAGCGCGATGAAGCCAAGGCATTGATTCAAAAAGCCGGCGGCAAAGTGACTGATTCAGTCAGTAAAAAAACCGATTATTTAGTAGTAGGAGAAGACGCAGGTTCTAAGTTAGAAAAAGCCATTTCCTTGGGAATTACCCAGTTAAGCGAGGCGCAGTTGTTGGAGATGGTTGAGGATTGAGCAAAACTAGTACCGCTTCGCGTAATTTTGTTTCATCGGGACTGCCTCCTGCCTTCTGCCTTCTGCCTCCTGCCTCAAAACCCGTAACTTTGTACCTCATGTAAATGAAAAGTGCTGTATTAGGTCGCAGATATTGATAAGATGACGATCGCATCATTGAAAGCGGCTATGGACACAGTTGGCAGCATCACTCGATCGTCGGGTTACGTCTTGGCACTGGACTTGGGTACTACCGGCAACCGTGCTTTTGTATTTGACGCAGAAGGTAAAATTGTCGGACAGGCATACAAAGAACTGACTCAGCATTATCCCCAGCCGGGATGGTTAGAACATGACCCTGAAGAAATCTGGCGGGATACCTGTTGGGTAATGGAAACGGCAATCGCCAATGCCAAGATTACCCCATCAGCGATCGCCGCGTTGGGATTGACTGTGCAGCGTGAAACCTGTTTGATTTGGGACAAAACTACAGGGAAACCACTCCATAAAGCGATCGTTTGGCAAGACCGCCGCACTGCTAATCTTTGCCACGAGCTACAAGAGCAAGGCTATGCCCAAGAAATTTACGATCGCACCGGATTAATTATCGATGCCTACTTTTCCGCAACTAAGCTCAGATGGCTATTAGACAAGTTTAGCGATGTTGATCCGAAGAATCTTTTAGCGGGCACAATTGATACTTGGGTGCTGTGGAAGCTCACAGGTGGCAAAGTCCATGCTACCGACCACAGCAACGCCAGCCGCACAATGTTAATGAATCTCAAAACCTGCGAGTGGGATGCAATTCTCCTAGAAATATTCCAGATTCCGGCTCATATCCTGCCCCAAATTCAGCCTAGTTTAGGAATATTTGGCGTTACTAATGCGACTTTGTTGGGTGTAGAAATTCCCATCGCTGCGATTTTGGGAGATCAGCAAGCTGCCTTATTCGGCCACGGCTGCCATCGCCCTGGTTTAATGAAATGTACTTACGGTACTGGTAGCTTTTTAGTTGCTCACACTGGTTCCGAAATTGTGCGATCGCCTCATAAACTAATTTCCACAATCGCATGGACGCAAAAAAATTCCAACGGCTCTCTAGATGTTGGCTACGCCTTAGAAGGCAGTATGTTTACTAATGGTGCTTGTATCCAATGGTTACGCGACAGCTTGAAACTGATTGCAACTGCCGCTGAAACTGAAGCAATGGCAAATCGAGTTGCAGATAATGGTGGTGTATATTTTGTCCCTGCATTTAGCGGACTGGGCGCACCCTACTGGGATATGAGCGCCAGGGGAGCCTTTTTCGGGATTACCGCCAGCGTACAGCCAGAGCATTTAGTACGGGCTGTATTAGAAGCGATCGCCTACCAAGTTGTCGAGGTAGTAGAAGCGATAAATGCATCTAGTAGTAGCCCTGTTAAACGATTAACCGTAGATGGTGGCGCTTGCGAGAACAATTTTTTGATGCAGTTTCAGGCAGATGTCTTAGGTATTCCAGTCGAACGTCCCCTGGTACGCGATACTACCGTTCAAGGCGCAGCATTTGCCGCAGGTATAGCCGTAGGATTTTGGGATAACTATGAAGCATTGGTACAGCAACGCCAAATTGAGCGCGTCTTTGAGCCAAAGAGCAATATTTCCAACTTTGCTACCTGGCAAAAAGCAGTGAAACGTACTTTAGTTTGGATAGAGTAAGGGAGCAGAGGGGGCAGAAGGGACAAGGGGAGATGGGGGAGTGTGGGGACTAGGGGGGAAAGATTTCTTTCCTATGTTCCCCATCCTCCCACACTCCCTGCTTGCCCAATGCCCTTTTACCTTTTTAGCTTGAAACTTCTTTCCATCAGCATTTGAGGTTCGACACTTTCAACATTTGGTATTGCTTCTAACTGAGAAATTCCAGCGATCGCATTAGCAATATTACCTGACTGGTGACGCAACCAGGCGGTGTGAGGTGCATAAGGCAGAGTTTGTTCTATTGCGTAGCCTGCTTGATTGATGGCTTGAAGCTGAGATTCTACGTTAACGCCTTCAGCGAAGCGAATAAAAACAAGTCCAGTTGGCACAGCAGGAGAACCTAATGGTTCCAGTGTATAAATCGGACTTGATGTATTTTTTTGCGATTGATTGGGTTCGCCAGCAAACACAGCGATCGCTCCTCCATTGAGTTGTAAAATTGCTTTTGGAGCCGCCGTACCGAATTGATTGTCATGTATAGCGTAGTACCCAGGCTGACGGGTGTAGGATACAGCAGAGCGATTGTTCCCAACTCGAATTTGTTGGGGATACTCAGAAAAGTAATCTTTTTCAAATCTCACTTCAGCCATTGGAGGTAGAGAATATATTGTAAGCAAATACTCAGCGGGAAAATAGATCATTTCTCTTAAGTTCTAATGATGTTATAGCGTTTTTTTAGAAACCATTCACATAAGTGCAGATGTTATATTGCAACGTCTCTTTTAAAAAGAATGTTCCCCTACTAAGAGTGAAGATTCGTAAATTAACCTAACTTTTAATTCACCTCTTTTCGGAAAAGAGAAATTAAACAGTTGTATGAACTTAGAAAGATTAAATTCTGTTTAAGCTATATCTTTATCTGTGCCCTAATCCAGATATAACCGATGAAAATTGATAAAAGAGATTGGGGAATGCGGAATCAGTAATGGGTAAACTTTCAATGCCCAATGCCCAATGCCCCATGCCCAATCCCCAATAAATATAGGAGATTAAATTATGGTTCAAGTTCGCTATGGTGGTCAAAACGGTCAGCGTTATGAACTTGCTATTAGTGACGATCGCATTGTAGTTCGTACCGAAAATCGCAGTCCATTGATTGGCGAAAAACCGTTTGAAGTCGCACCTGTATCAGTTGCAGCTCGTAGCATCCTGAATCAATTCGAGTTAACAACGCGATTTCGACAAGCGGGTGTAGAAATTCTGCGTGCGAAAGTTCCGACTCAAGCGGTTGCTTTGCGCGATCGCGCTAGGCAAATTCTCAATGAAGAACCTAAAATTGAATTTGCCGGACGCGTGCTGATCGATCCAAGCTCTCAAGAACCTGTAATTTATACTGAAAACCTGTTCGTAAAATTCGATAATCGACAAGAGTCGAGGGCGTGTGAGGAAATTTTAGGGCGTTACAACTTAACAATAAAACGCCAGATTGAATATGCACGAAATGGTTATTTTATCAGCGCACCTGCTAACACTGGTTTAGCCATCTTTGATATCGCCGAGAGACTTTTAAACGAGCAATCTGTTGAATTGTGCCATCCCGAACTAGTGCGTGAGTTACGCCGACGTCAAGTTTTCCCGCAGCAGTGGCACTTAAAGGAAACAACAATTAACGGTAAAGTTATCAAGGCCCATGCCAACGTTGAGGCAGCTTGGAAATTGAGCGATGGTACAGGAGCGACTATTGCAATTATCGACGACGGTGTAGACATCGATCATGAAGAATTCCGTTCCTCTGGAAAAATCGTTGCCCCGCGCGATGTCACCCGTAAAACCAACGATCCCAGACCAGGGAACGATGATAATCACGGAACATCCTGCGCTGGAGTCGCCTGTGGAAACGGTAACTTTGGTGCATCTGGTGTCGCGCCTGGTGCAAAACTGATGCCGATTCGTTTAGCTTCGGCGTTGGGTTCGCAGAACGAAGCCGATGCCTTTGTTTGGGCGGCTCAAAACGGTGCTGATGTCATTTCTTGTAGCTGGGGGCCGTCAGATGGTGTTTGGTATGAAGCAAAAGATCCCGTACACAACCAAAAAGTGCCTTTACCTGACTCTACAAGATTAGCTATGGAGTTTGCCATTACCAAAGGACGTAATGGCAAAGGCTGTGTTATTTTATTCGCTGCTGGTAATGGTAACGAAAGCGTAGATAATGACGGCTACGCCAGCTACAAAAATGTAATTGCTGTCGCAGCTTGTAACGATTTTGGTACAAGAAGCGCTTATAGCGACTACGGTCAGGCGGTTTGGTGCGCCTTCCCCAGCAACAATGGTGATAGTTCTCAAACCCCTGGAATCTGGACAACCGATCGCTCTGGTACAGTTGGTTATAATTCTGGTAGTGTGAATCTGGGCGATACCCAAGGTAACTACACAAACTCATTTGGCGGTACTTCCAGCGCTTGTCCGGGTGCAGCTGGCGTCGTAGCCTTAATTATTGCTAGAAACCCAAATCTGCGTTGGGACGAAGTACGAGATATAATTAAACGCTCCTGCGATCGCATCGACCAAGCCGGAGGTAAATATGATGCTAACGGTCGCAGTCCCTTCTACGGTTACGGTCGAATTAATGCTCTCAAAGCTGTGGAATTAGCCAAGCCAAATCAACCATCACCCGTTGGCGTATTCCAAGCAGTGCAAGATGTACCAATTAACGACTTGCAAACATCAAAATTAGCAGTGGCGATCGCTAATACCAACCTTGTAAAATCTATCAAAGTCAGCGTAGACATCGAACACACCTACATTGCCGACCTAGTAGTTACCCTCAACTCCCCAGCCCCAACAGGCGTACCTCCGATAATTCTCCACGATCGCCTGGGCGGATCTTCAGATAACATCAAAACAACTTATGATGAGGTAAATAGCCCCAAACTCGCTGCCTTTAAAGGTAAAAGTCCCCAAGGAACCTGGACGCTGGAAGTAGCAGATAAATCTAACCTAGATACGGGAAAAATTCGCAGCTTCACCATCGAAATTGGATTTTAAGGCAATAGACATCTCCAGTTACCCAAAATCTTTGTAGAGACGTAGCACTGCTACGTCTCTACATTCTTTGCGTCCCGGCGTGACTTAACTTTGAGTAACAGTCTCTTTCGCCAAAAACTTCTCTAATTCTGTCAGCGCATCAGCATCAACTTTAGTCTGCATTGGACAGAACTTGGGGCCGCACATCGAACAAAACTCAGCAGTTTTATAAATGTCTGCTGGCAGAGTTTCATCGTGATATTCCTTAGCTCTTTCGGGGTCGAGTGCTAATTCAAATTGACGGTTCCAATCGAAGTTGTAACGCGCTTTGGAAAGTTCATCGTCTCTGTCCCTTGCGCCAGGGCGATGTCTAGCAATATCCGCCGCGTGAGCTGCTATCTTGTAGGCAATCAACCCATTGCGTACATCTTCAGCATTTGGTAATCCCAAATGTTCCTTCGGTGTTACGTAGCACAACATTGCTGTACCGTACCATCCCGCCATTGCCGCCCCGATCGCTGAGGTAATATGGTCGTAGCCAGGAGCAATGTCTGTTACCAATGGCCCTAACACATAGAAAGGTGCTTCCGAACACTCTTCCATTTGCTTGCGGACGTTGAATTCAATTTGATCCATTGGTACGTGTCCGGGGCCTTCCACCATCACCTGTACGTCATCTTCCCAGGCTTTGCGGGTTAGCTGTCCCAAGGTTTTCAATTCGGCCAATTGTGCTGCATCTGAAGCATCATGAGTACAGCCAGGACGCAGGGAATCTCCTAAACTAAAAGAGACATCGTATCTTTTGAAAATTTCAATGATGTCGCGGAAGTGGGTGTAAAGCGGGTTTTGTTTGTGGTGATGCAGCATCCACCGCGCCAGAATACCGCCACCGCGAGAAACAATACCAGTGATGCGGCTTCTCACCAAAGGCAAATGTTCGATTAAAATCCCGGCGTGGATGGTTTGATAATCTACCCCTTGCTGGGCGTGTTTTTCGATGATGTGGAGAAAGTCATCAGCAGTCAATTTTTCAATTGTACCGTGGACGCTTTCTAAAGCTTGGTAAACTGGCACCGTCCCAATGGGAACCGGGGAAGCTTTGATAATGGCGGTGCGAATTTCATCCAAATTTCCGCCACCCGTAGACAAGTCCATGACAGTATCAGCACCGTATTTCACAGCTAGATTTAGCTTATCCACTTCTTCTTGAAGATTGGAAGAGTTGGGTGAAGCGCCGATATTAGCATTTACCTTACATTTAGAGGCGATGCCGATGCACATCGGCTCTAAGTTATTGTGATTAATATTAGCCGGGATAATCATTCTTCCCCGCGCTACTTCCTCACGGATGAGATCGGGAGGTAGATTTTCCCGCTGGGCGACGTAGTGCATTTCTTCGGTGATAACACCTTGGCGTGCATAATGCATTTGAGATACATTACTTTGCCCACGCCGCTTAGCAACCCATTCTGTTCGCATCTTGAATTCCTCGATAAACAGCTTCCCTCCGCTGGTATTACCCAGACTCAGGTGTTAAGGGTGTAATCTCAGCCTGATGATGTAGGCACCCCTAGCATGGTTGTTGATTGTAGCACTTTGTTTATAATTGCGAGCAAAGGCGTTAACAATTCCTGAGGCGATCGCGTTTCACCTTAAGAAATATCTAAATGAGTACAGTAGCGATCGCGTCCTTTTTCTTTAGCACTATACAATGCTCGATCGGCTGAAGCGATGAGTGTATCTGGCTTGATGTCATAAGTGGGTATGACACAAGTAATACCCAAACTAACTGTGACGATATCCTTAATATCAGACTGTGCGTGAGGAATAGCCTGAGAGTGAATTGCTTGTTGAATACTTTGTGCTACTTTGACTGCTCCTGCTAAGTCAGTATTGGGGAGGAGTACCGAAAATTCTTCTCCTCCGTAACGCGCTACTAAATCAGCAGGACGATGAACTGTGCGTTGGAGTGTTTGCCCTATTGCGATCAGACAGCGATCGCCTCCAAGATGACCATAGTAATCGTTGTAAGATTTAAATTTATCAACATCTAATAAAATCAGTGACAGGGGTCGTTGTTCTCGTGCAAGACGTTTCCATTCTGCTTGCAGCCGTATATCGAAGCAACGACGGTTAGCCACCTGAGTCAAACCATCTATATTTACTAGTTGTTTTAGTTTCTGATTTGCATATTCTGCTTTTTCTTTAGCAATAAGTGACTGTGCTGTTCTCTCTTGTACCCGTTGTTCCAAAGTTTCTAAAGATGTTTGTAACTGAAATGCCATGTTGTTAAACGATTTTGCCAGTTGACCTATTTCGTCTTTTGAGCTAATTTCGGCGCGGATATCTAAGTTACCTGCGGTAAATTGCAAAACTATATTTGTCAGGTAAATTATTGGCTTTGTTAGCAGTTGGCCGATACCAAAAGCGACAGCTGTCACTACTGACGCGATAATTGTAAATAGAAACATTGCGTGACGAATTTGCTTTTCTACAGGTGCTAGTGCAACAGCAAGGGGCTGTGCAAACAAAACAGACCATTGTTTATATTTTTTTAAATGAGCGATCGCAATCAGATTAACCTGATTACCTGTTGCTTCTAAAGATGCAATTAAATATGGCTGTTTATTATCTAATGCTTGCTTAAGTTTTGACTCATTAGTTGCCAATTTTGCTACAGGATAATTAGGCAAACGTCTTTTCTTTTGTAGTTGATTTACAACATCCATAGGTAAAGGCACAATTGATTTAAAAAGTAGTTGTGGTGCAGTGCTATGTGCCAGATAAATATTATTTTCATCTAAAAGAATAGCAAAGGATTTTACCCCAGCCCGTTCAGTTTCCCGAGTTACTAACTGCTGAATAACAGTAGCATTGTATGAAACACGCAATACACCTAATATTTTTCCTTTGGCATTGCGAACCGGACTGCTAAAAAACAAATTCACAAGGTCAGGAATTGTCGGTGATAGCTTCATACTAGAAACAAAAGATAACCCAGTTGCCAATGGGTTTTGAAAATAATTTTCAGATGATTCATCTTTGCCAATATTCGATGTATGGGTATCCAATACATTTTTCCCGTTTAAATCGAGCAAAGAGTATGAGAGAATATTAAGCATATCTTTGCGACTGAGAGAGTTCAATGTTTCTGTCGCCAATTGCATTTCAAAACTGCCATCTCGCTGTTTTGGAGTTAGGCTCAGATAGCGTGCCAAACCTGGTAGAATCGCCTCTACGCGTACCGCATTGAGATTTGCATCAATAAAAGCTTCTATTCTGTTAGTGGTTTCGTTAGCCGCCGCAGAAAGGGCTTGTCGAGCATTGTCAGTTAGTGCTTTTTCAGTTGTCTGCTTGTCGATCGATGTTAATAACAACAACGGAATCAAAGCAACAACTAGAAACCAGGCGATCAACTTTGTACGGATACTGCCCAAATGACTATGCTGCATGGCTTTAAACTAGGAGGCAGGTTGCAAGAAGGAAGAATTAAACAAACCTTTTAACTCAGGAACCCGGGTTATGTTTCCAGAGCGAATAAAAAAGTCTGCATATATCTTCGCAGTTTTATAGATAGAATTAGGGTTATTAGATTGAAATAATTTTTGATTTTCACCTAAATCGCTTAGGTTTATTCCCTGTAAAGAAATTGTATTGCTAGGAATTTTTAAGGCTTTGCTGATGATAGCATTTCCTTCTTGAATATTTGCTTTCCAGTAGGCCGAGGCTTGCAGCCATCCTCGGACAAATGCACGTATATCTTCGGGGCGATCGCGGATTATATCGCTGCGAAAAATAATCAAATCTAAAATCAAACCAGGGGTTTGTTTGCTGGTAAATAGAATATGTCCTCCTAATTTAATCGCTTTAGAAAGATGGGGTTCCCAAGTATGTCCGGCTTGAATACTATTATTTTTCAGGGATTGAGGAATTTCTAAAGCCTCTAATTTAACTAAGTTCACATTATCGCTGTTTAAATTGGAACTTTTCAACATCTCAGTCACAAAAACTTCGCTAAAACCGCCTAGATTTGCACCCAGCTTATTCCCTTTCAAATCAGCGACAGTTTTAATTTCTGGTTGGGCGACCACCACATCTGCTCCTGTTGATTCATCTATCGCAAGCACGCTTTGTATATCCGGATTTGTAGCACTCAAGATGATAAAACTTCCCAAGGATGCTGTAATACCGTCATACTTACCCGCACTGAAATTTGCTCTTTCTAATTGGGTATATTGTTTATAAATTAGTTCCACATCTACCCCTTGGGCTTTGAAAAATCCTTTTTTTTGAGCAATGATCCCTGGATACTCGCCAATAAAAGATGAAAATTGCACTTTTAAGGGAGGGCGTTTTAATTCAGTCGGCGATGAAGCATGACAAGCAAATAGCAAATAGGCAGTAACGAAAAAAATACTAACGTATCTGAGTAGTTGAAACATAGAAATTTTCAGATTTTGATACTAATTTTTCAGCCTGCTTATAGGTTTGAGGATACAGTACTTTTTGTTTAACTCAAGTATCAATATCTAACCAACGCATAAACAGTTGTATATTTAATATCTTGCCCAAATTTTAGTTTGAACCATATTATGACTCGAATGGTATTAGTGAAAATCTATATCAGGCGATCGCCCCGATTTAGCCATTCGTCACATTAATATATAGTCTTGCTACACGAAAGGGCTAATACGTAGAATCGGCAACAAAGATTATTGATTTCACGTTATTAGTCATTAGTGTAATAGGCAGTTGAAAGTGCTTTTACAAGAGTCAATACTTGATTAAGCTCGTCAGCACTTGACAAACATCTATGAACCTGAGCCAGCTTCAGCTACAGTAGTATCTAACTCGTAATTTAGCCGAGATGGGCAACGCGAAATTTGTGCGGGATTAAGTAGAAAGACACAAATAAACTTAACTTTATGAATTAATTTCAAGAAAGTTAAAAACCTCCTGCCCCCTGCCTCATCCCAATTACAATTCTTGATGTCCGCCTACTGATTACTCACGATTATGGCTAAAGATGGCATCCAAATCTACCACAAGGGTTATTTATGTTCGTAACATTGATTTCTGCATTTTTCCTGGGGTTAGTTGCGGGACTGCGAGCATTTACAGCCCCTGCTGCTTTATTTCTGGTGCGTGGCGGCATTATAGGAATCGTTCTGGCTGTACTAGCAGTTGTTGAGTTGATTGGCGATATGCTGCCGCAAATCCCCTCGCGTACCAGCCCCCCGGCGTTGATTGCTCGGATTCTCAGCGGTGGCATTGTGGGATGGCTAATCACCGGAGGAAACAGCAGTTTTGCAGTTGTTGGAGCGTTGTTTGGTGTTGTGGGTGCGCTGGTCGGTGCGTATGGAGGTCGGGCGGTGCGGATAGCTGCCATTGAAAAGATTGGTGCAGTTCCTGCTGCCCTGGCCGAGGATGTTGTCGCCATCGCTCTAGCAGCCTTTATCGTTACTCGTTGATTTTAAGTAGGTCTTGTCAATAATTGTCAGAATCAGGCAGGGGCGGAGGGGCATCCCGTCCTACAAAGCTCAGTTAATGTCCGCCGGGTTGCCGGGAGTCGCTGAGAAGCGCCTGCTGTCGCGGAGGGCAGCGCCGGGAGTATGTCACAGTCTGATGAAAGCAAACTATCTCTAAGGAGTTGAGCGCTGATGGAAACAGCAGATGTCATTGTCATCGGCAGCGGTCAAGGAGGCATTCCACTGGCGGCTGATTTTGCCAATGAGGGACGTAAGGTTGTCTTGTTTGAACGGGATGCTTTAGGCGGTAGTTGCATCAACTATGGCTGCACTCCCTCGAAAGCGTTCTTAGCAGCAGCTCATGCAGCAGGACGGGCGCGCCAGAGTCAGAAGTTAGGCATCCACGCAAGTGTCGAAGTGGATTTTCCCGCTGTCATGGAGCGAGTTCGGGGAATCCGCAGCAGCTTTAACCAAGGGGTTCGCCAGCGATTGGAGAGTGCGGGTGTCAATGTCATTTGTGGCGAAGCTGCTTTTGTGGGCGATCGCACCGTCAAAGGTGGGGATGTTACCCTTCAGGCTCCTCTAGTAATTATTAACACGGGCACGTCATCGCTGATTCCTGATATTCCCGGACTTGCGGGAACTCCCTACCTGACCAACCGTAACTTTTTTGACTTGAAGTCCTTACCAGCTCGTTTATTGGTAATTGGAGGCGGCTATATTGGCTTGGAATTAGGGCAAGGGCTAGCGCGTTTGGGCAGTCAGACCCACTTAATTGTGCGGGGCGATCGCGTCCTCGGACAAGAAGAGTCTGATGTCAGCGAGGTGTTAGCACAAGCATTAAAGCAGGATGGAATTAACCTCCACTTTGGCGTTAATGTGAATCGCGTCGCCTACGAGAATAATGTGTTTGGGTTGACCCTAAGCAATAGCGAACAACTCGAGGGAGAAGCGTTGCTAGTTGCCATTGGACGCAAACCCAATACAAGTGCGTTAAATGCAAGCGCCAGTGGAATTGAGCTAGACGATCGCGGGTTTGTCAAAATTGACGATCGGTTCCATACTACCTGTTCTGGAGTCTATGCCATCGGAGATGTTGCCAAACAGCCTGCTTTTACCCATGTGTCCTGGGAGGACTATCGCCGCTTAAAAGCAATTTTGTGTGGAGAAAACCGGATGCGTAGCGATCGCGTCCTTGGCTATGCGGTTTACACAGAACCCCAGGTGGGGCGAGTGGGTATGACTTTAGAACAAGCTGAGAAACAAGGCATCAATGCACGTGCTGTCACCTTACCCATGAGCCAAATTGCGCGCGCCATCGAGTGGGCGCACGACCTGGGATTTTATCGTATGGCGATCGATTGCGACACAGACAAAATTCTGGGAGCAACCCTGGTGGGGTACGAAGCCGCTGAGCTGGTGCATGTATTTTTATCTTTGATGGAAGCAGGAGCAACTTGGCAGTTATTAGAGCGATCGGTTCACATTCATCCTACATACGGTGAAGCTTTACCCAGTTTGGCACGGTTGCTACTTGGAGATAACATGCCTGGGTGTCCGAATATGTGAACAGATTTTATTGTGGTGGGGAGGTAGGGAGCAGCTTTCAACCTTGTTCTGTAAGCTTTTCAGCTTTTTGATAGTCCAGCCAGATTGGTATTGCAATATACTTGCAATACCAAGGTCAGTATTTGCTTGTTTCTGATTGTAGTGTTATGGTGCAATACCGTTGAGTTAAGCTTTTTTCTCCTGCCCCCTAGCTTGAAAAAGCAGGGGGAGCAGGGGAGGCAGCGGAAGCAAGGGGAGAAAGATACTTTCATTCTTGGCGATGAAACTTATTTCATCGGGACTGCCCCCTGCCTCCTGCCCCCTGCCCCCTGCCCCCTGCCTCCTGCCTTTCTTGATAACAAACAGCTACGTACAGCAATCGGCTGATTGAGGAAACTGGCTCTTAAAAGTGGGACAATAACAGTTAGCTTTGTCGTGCCAACGTAGGTAAAATTGTTGGCAAATAATTCTTCAGGAACTGGGTAAACAAGGAGGCAAATAATAACTCCATAACTCAGCACTCTTGTATTCCAAGAGAGCGCACAAAGAAAAGTAAAGATATTATCAGTTACTTTGACTTTTGCAACATAAACGTATTTGATGGCTAAATCAATTTTTTCAAAAAAACGGCTCAGCAAACAGTTCATGCGCTGGTTGCTGGAAGAAAATAGGCGAAGGCGGCAAGGGTCTCATCCCAAAGAAGAATCGCATCGCCAGCATCCTTGGTGGCAAGTGATGTGCTTGACTGGCGTAGATTATTTCTCGACCCTTGGCTATCAACCTGGGATTGCAGCACTAGCGGCTGGCGCTCTTTCTCCTGTGGCGACGCTGATTCTAGTTTTGCTAACGCTGTTTGGTGCATTGCCTATCTATCGGCGCATTGCTGCCGAAAGTCATCACGGGGAAGGCTCGATCGCTATGTTAGAGCGTTTGCTTTCCTGGTGGCAAGGCAAATTACTCGTACTGTGCTTACTGGGATTTGTGGCTACCGATTTTATTATCACAATTACCCTATCGGCGGCTGATGCCACAGCCCATATCATTGAAAATCCGCTGGCTGCAAATTGGCTTCACAATCAAACCATCGCTATTACTCTGGTATTAATTGCCCTACTAGGCGCAGTTTTCTTGCGAGGTTTTAAAGAAGCGATCGGGATTGCAGTGTTTTTGGTGGCAGTTTATCTGCTGTTAAACTTGATTGTGGTCAGCGTTGGACTGTTTCAGATTTTAATTCACACAGAAGCGATCGCTAACTGGCAAACTGCATTGTTTGCCCGCAATTCTAATCCTTTCCTCCTAATCGGTCTAGCTCTTTTGGTATTTCCTAAGTTAGCGCTAGGGTTATCAGGCTTTGAAACTGGCGTGACAGTGATGCCCCTCGTCAAAGGTAGCAGCAGCGATACTCCAGGGTATCCCAGAGCCAGGATTCAAAATACACGCAAGCTGCTTACTACTGCTGCTCTGATTATGAGCTTCTTTTTACTCACCAGCAGTTTTATAACTAGTCTGCTAATTCCGGCTCCCGAATTTGCTGAGGGAGGCAAAGCCAACGGACGCGCCCTTGCTTATTTGGCACACCTTTATCTTGGTAATACCTTTGGCACAATTTACGATTTAAGCACGATTTCGATTTTGTGGTTTGCAGGTGCATCGGCAATGGCAGGGCTGTTAAATATTGTGCCTCGTTACTTGCCGCGCTATGGCATGGCACCAAATTGGGCATTAGTCAGCCGGCCTTTAGTGTTAGTCTATACAGCGATCGCCTTTGTCGTCACAATTATCTTTCGGGCAAATGTGGAAGCTCAAGGCGGGGCTTATGCAACTGGTGTGTTGGTGTTGATTACCTCAGCCGCCTTTGCCGTGACTTTATCAGCTCGCCGTCATCGAGAGAAACGCGCAACCTTCATCTTTGGAACTATTACAGTGTTATTTGTATATACCACTGTTGTTAATATTATCGAAAGACCAGAAGGGATTCGCATTGCTGCATGTTTTATTGGTGCAATCATTTGCACTTCATTGATTTCTCGCGTTTGGCGTTCCACTGAACTGCGAGTCGAGCGAATTGAAGTTGATGATATAGCCAGTCAATTCATTGCTGAAGAAAGCCAGGGAGCAATACGAATAATTGCCAACCGGTTAAATACAGGCGATGTCGAAGAGTATTCTTTCAAAGAAAGAGAAGTGCGTGAAGACAATCATATTCCAGCCGACGATCCAATTCTCTTTTTAGAGATTATGGTGTCGGATGCTTCGGAATTTGCTGAGGTGATTAAAGTCAAAGGCGTACAAGTTGGCAATTACCGCATTCTCCGCGCCCAAAGTGCAGCAGTACCCAATGCGATCGCTGCTTTATTATTGTACATTCGCGATCGAACAGGTAAGATTCCCCATGCTTACTTCGGCTGGGTAGAGGGAAACCCCATCCAATACTTACTGCGTTTTATTCTATTTGGTGAAGGCGATATTGCCGTTCTTACCCGTGAAGTAGTCCGTCGCGCTGAAAAAGATCCGGAAATGCGTCCTGGTATTCATGTTGGAGGATGAGCAACAGGGCAAGGGTAAATCGGCTTGTCTTGTTTGATGATTCCTGAATTCTACTATGAGCAAAAAGCCTAAAGGATAAGAGTTCTTTGTTTTACCTTTAGACTTTTTATTTTTGTATGATGACCGCTGTTAACAGTCAACAGCTGCAACTATTATCTATTTGCTAAAAGCATCTTTAATGCTATCAGCAGCGCGTTCAACAACATTCTTGGTATTGTCTATTGCTTTTTGTGTGCGAGCTGCATCTTCGTCTGCTCTTTTCTCGATTCGAGCTGCATCTCTTTGTGCTTTGCGGCCGACAAAGCTACCGTTATCTGTTGCGTTGTCTACTTTATTAGCATTAGTGTTTGCTGTTTCCTTTAGCTTGTCTCGTGTCTCTTGCACGAAACCCTTGGTTCGTCCAAGATCTTCTTTAGCTTTGCCTTTAGCATCGTCAACATCAGCAGATGCAATCAAGTTTGTTGCAGGGCTAGCCATTGCTGAAGCGTTTACAACAAATGCACCATGCCAAATAAAAGCGATCGCAGATACACAAAACAATGTTGTAGCTATCCAACGTCCTACAGTGGAAAGCCCTTTTGTAAAATAATCCCGTTTCATAGAATACAATGTCCGTTTGCTTTTGTTTTCTATATTTACTTCATTTGACTCATCAGCTAAATCGCTCCCCAGATAGAGGTTATCTCATCAAAAGTCATTGAAAAAATTCGCTCTTTTAATAGATTGAAATAGTATTTAGTTAAGCCTAAAGTTGATATGAGAAAATCTAAAGTTTATGCTATAGTTTTTCGATTAATGAAAATTACTCAAACTCAATTTTGCAAGTTCTAGCGTCAAATTCTTCGATAATTTAACGTCAATCGCGAGTCTATTCACGCATATTATGTAAGTGCGATCGCATTTCAATATTAGTAGGTTAAGAATTTTTAACTCAGAATTTTATTTTGAAAAAAGGTTAAAAAGTAAAGTTAAAATATTTTTCTTTTACATTTTATTTATTTTTTTATCAGCACCAATAATTTACACTAACCCAATGACCAATGACTAATGACTAGATCTAAAAGGTTGTCCTAACGATGCAGGTGTCTCGAGTTTTATACGTGTATCGTCCCGTGAAATCAACACCAAAACTAAGATAGTAGCCAAGTAAGGCAAACAAGATAAAAGATAAGGAGAGATATCAACTCCTAATCCTTGAAGCATTAATTGTATGGCGCCAACGCCACCAAATAAGTATGCACCGAGAAGGATTCTTTCAGCTTTCCATGTCGCAAACACAACTAATGCGATCGCAATCCATCCTCGTCCGCTAGTCATATTTTCTGTCCATAGCGGCGTATATGCAAGAGACAGATAACCCCCCGCCAACCCAGCCATCGCCCCACCAAACATTACCGCTAAATATCGAACTCTGCTAACAGCTAAACCCAAAGCATCAGCCGCATCAGGCGACTCGCCAATACTCCGCAACACTAAACCAGTCCGCGTACTCTGCAAAAACCACGACACTAGGATCGTTAAGACAACTGAAACATACACCAAAATATCTTGATGAAATAAAACTTTACCCAAAAGCGGAATCGATTGGAAAATTGGGATGTCAACAGGTTGCAGTCCGCTAATTGTTTTACCTACATAACCCGCACCAACAAAAGCGCTGAGTCCCGAACCAAAAATACTCAGGGCTAAACCCGTCGCCACTTGGTTGGCAGCTATAGTAATTGTTAATAAGGCATGAATCAGAGCGATCGCTATTCCTGATAGTAATGCGATCGATAATCCCAAGTAAATATTACCTGTAACTGAAGTAGTAATAAAACCAGCCACAGCCCCAACCAGCATCATTCCCTCAACACCCAGGTTTAACACCCCTGATTTTTCAGTCACTAATTCACCTAATGCTGCAAAAATTAGAGGTGTAGCTGCCCGAATGCTATCGCTAACGATTAAGCTGATTGTTTGAATATTCATTAATTTGTGAAAAACAAGGAACAGAACTGATTGTTCTAGACCAGCTTATACCAATTCAAAATGACGCTCGTTCGCGTAGCGTGTCGCAGACAGGACTCGCTAACGCTGCGCTAACAAAATTCAAAATTAATAATTTAGACAGGACAAGAGTTTAGAACTGTGTATCTGTCGCATTCTTTTTTCAAATTGGTATTACTAGGTGCTGAAAAACCTTATCTTTTAGTGTTTACTTTTTAATTTGCGCGAACCTGCTGTGACCAAATTATTTTCTTGGGCTTGTATTTCCAGTAGTTCTGGTATTGTGACAAATTTATAACCTTGCGCCTTTAAACCATCGATAATTAGCGGTAAAGCTTGCACAGTTCGAGAACGATTTCCGCCACCATCATGCATGAGGACAATTGCCCCTGGTTTGGCATTTTTTAGTACATTTTTGACCATCGTTGGCACTTGAGGTACTCGACGGTCGGCATCTCCTAAAACTTCTGACCACATGATGACGGCATACTTATGACTTTTTGCATAATCAACTAATCCATTATTCAAGAAGCCGCCAGGGGGACGAAAGAGAGTAGTTTTCACTCCCGTAGTCTGATAAATGATGTCTGCTGTATTATTTATTTCACTAGCGGCAGTAGCTACGTCCATGTGACGATAAGAATGATGCCATGTATGGTTAGCAATTACCTCGCCATCAGCTGCAACTTGTTTGGCAACTTGGGGAAAATATTTCACCATTTGCCCAATCATAAAGAACGTCGCTTTAATATGATTTTTTTCCAAAATCTCTAATATCTGTGCAGTATTTTTAGGGCTGGGGCCATCATCAAAAGTCAGGGCGATCGCTTTTTCGTTTGGTTTGAGATTTGCTTGAGAAATAACTGTCCCCTGAAATCGTTCGGGTACTTCACTGATTTGAGTTGTTGTTAATGAAAAAGCTTGTGCAGATGCGCTCATTGCTTTCTCTAAGCTGACTTTTTTACTCTCGGTTTTTGGGGGTTGAATTCCTAATAGATAATCAAGTTTGATAGTACCTAAAAGCAGGCTCATACCTAAACTAGTAGCACCAGTAACTAATGTTACGATTATCAATTTTAATGTTAAAGATAATTTTTGATTTAACACATTAAACATCCTTAATCTCTTAATTTTTTATCGGTCATTTCTCAGTCATCATGCAAAAGAATTTAATACCCAAGCGTAATAGTTTCCAGAAACTCAACAATCCATAGCACTCTTAATTTTTAACTCAAGCTGGATTCTAACTCTTGAATTATTTTATGGGAAGAGTATTTAATTATGTGAAAAAAATCTCTATACTTTAATCTTTTATAAGCCTTTTGCTTGCCTGTCGCGTTTGCCTTGCACTTCACACCATCCCAAGGAAAATTATGTATTAAAACAAACACTTAGAGTTATGTGTCTCATACCATACTTTCATAGAGTAATTCTATAGGAAACTCAAATTCAATACTTGATAAAGTAATGATGTCTCCAGTTGTGTAAGGATAGTAAAACCACATTCTTCGTTTTCCCCGAGAGTAACACTCAACAGTCATTTTTGGCAGTTGTTGGGTTGTAGCTATCATCACTAAGATTTTTTCATTCTTAATTTGATTGTAGCTTTGACTTAATTTTTATTTGGTTGTAAATTAATATATCTGTTGCTAAAAGAAAAAAGAATAAAATACCTTGAAACATTCCAGCTAAAGCTAAAGGAAGTCCTAATTTAATCTGCACTAATTCGCTGCCTACATACAAAAGTGCTATAAGTAAACTGGATAAAATCATACCCAATGGATTTAACCTGCCAATAAAAGCAGCAATAATGGCAGTATAACCGTAACCGGGTGAAATAGTAGGACGTAGTTGACCAATAGGGCCAAGAACTTCGCAGACGCCAGCTAAACCTGCTAACCCACCGCTAATTAAAAGAGTTAGCCAAATAATGCGATCGCTCTCTATTCCAGCATATACCGCAGCCTTAGCACTAGCACCAATTACCCGCACGCTGAAACCAAAAAACGTTTGTCGCAGTACTCCCCACATTAATACTGCTACTACAACGGCGAAAATTACACCCAAATGCAACCTCGTACCAGGAATTAATGGTTGTAAACTAGCAAATTCTGTAAAGGTTGCAGATTCAGGAAAGTTAAATCCCTGAGGGTCTTTTAATGGCCCGTGTACTAAATAGTTTAATAGCGAAGTTGCGATATAATTTAACATTAAACTTGTGAGAATTTCATTAGCATGAAATCGCACCTTTAACCAAGCAGAAATACTTGCCCAAATTCCACCGCCCAATACGCCAGCTATCAAGCTCAATAGCAATAAACCGTAATTATTAATATTAGGAAATCCCAGAGCGATCGCACTTCCAAAAATCGCACCGATAGTAAACTGTCCTTCTGCACCAATATTCCACACTTTACCTTGAAAACACACCGATAAACCAACACCAATTAATAAAATTGGTGTGGCTTTGATCGTTAATTCTGAGAATCCATAAAAGCTAGTTAAAGGCGAAATTAATAAAGTTTGTAAAGCAACTACAGGCGGCTTACCCAATAAACTAAAGAGGAAAAATCCTATAATTACCGTTCCGAGTAGTGCAACTAGAGGCGACAAAATCTGCCATATTTTTGAAGGCACACCACGGGGTTCGAGTTGAATGAGCATAATTAAGTAGTCGCGCAAAATTAAATTTATTTGTGGAGATAGCGAACAGAGAACAAGGAACTCTGGCGTTGCTGAATTAAGGGATGATAACAACTTAATAAAATTTCTTTCCCTGCCTCCTGCCCCCTGCCCCCTGCCTCCTGCTATACTATCGCCAAAAAGTGGGATTTCAGAAAAACATGGTGCGGTTAGTTTTGACAGTAATATTGCTGCTACTAGTGACAGCTTGTGGCACTATTGGACTAGTACCAACTAGCGAGTTAGTGCAAAAAGCGATCGCGTTTGAGCTAGAACAAACTCAACAAAAGCTTAACCAGCAGTTAGATCTAGATTTTCAAGGATTTGAAATCAAGCGGTTATCAATTACCCAAGAACAACCCCTAAACATTGAAAATTTACCAGCTTTCCGCGTCCGAGGAACTTACGATTTGATTGTCAAGCTACCAAAACGAAGCCTCACGCAAGCCAAAAAACCTTTTGAACTTTACCTGCAAATTCAGCAAGAAGGTAAAACCTGGCGATTACTGCTTCCAGACAAGGGTGGTAAAAATGCCAAACTAGTTTGGCGTAGTTATCTCATTAATTGATCGGAATTCAGAATTCAGGAGTCAGAATGGGCTACGCCCCGCTACGCTAACAGAATTCTGCTATATGTGCAGCTAGAAAAACCATCACAAGCACTTATGTTACTAATTTTTACAAAAATGTAGCAAAGGTATTTAAGCACCTTAGCGTACCTATTTCATCTAAAAGATCGGGTGTGCAACTAGAAAAAGTATCACAATTATTTGAGTAGAACTGCTGAGTCATAGTCACCATCGAAATAATGGTGTAAGAATATTCATACTTTCTCAACACCCTCTTATAAATTCTGAATTCTAAATTCTGAATTCTGACTCCTGAATTTTTACATTATGGTTTTATCGGAGACTAAGCAATATGTATATTAATTTTTTTATCAGTTCTATTGCTAGCATTGCGGTTGTAGTGCTAGCTGCTTTTGGCTTAATGCAATGGTTGCACTTACCTACTGGTAATTTTCTCGATTGGGTAATTGCTGGCGCGAGTTTTTGGTGGCTGTTGGTAATTGTGACGGTACCGTGGAACGTGCATTTTCAAGCTAAAGAAGTTTTAGCAGAAGCAGCACAATCTACTGAGAAAGGAATTCCAGTCGATCGCAAACAGGTGAATTATGTCACAGTATTAGCAAAGCGATCGCTTTGGGTTGCCATTGCTTTACACATACTCTCAGCTATTGGTCTTTATACTCTTGCTGCCACTGGTATTAGCCAAGTAGGATATGTCAGTTCTGGTGCAGCCTTATTATTAACAATTCTGCGTCCGGCGATTCGGGCTTATGAATATTTGTATGCGCGGTTAGCGATGATTCGCCAAGAATGGAAGTATCCCCGCGAAGATATTGTTGAACTGCGCGATCGCTTTTCCACTTTAGAACAAAAAGTGCAATCTTTAGAGGATCGACTTAATCCAGAAGAACCCTCTTCATTGCCAGCAACTCAACAGCGTTTTGCTGAAGAAACTCGCAGAGATTTAGCGCGAATTGCTGCTAATTTAGAAGAATTACGCGCTACAAATCAAACAGAACACGAACGTTTAAGCAGAGAAGCGAGAAATGCGATCGCGCAACTTTCCACTGACGGACAATTTCTCGATAATGTGCGGGAAATTATTCGGTTTTTTAAATCAGCTTGAAATTTGATGGCTAATTGAGACGCGATGAATCGCCTCTCTATGATAGACATCTGATGAAAATAAATGTATAAACGTAGCAATGAAAATAAATGTAGAGACGTAGCAATGCTACGTCTCTACAAGGATTTCGGGTAACTAGCACAGTATTGATTGAACATATTAATGCTAGTCATAACCTTGCCAATTCGTGACAAGAATGAAAAACTATTCTTCACCCCAAGCATTTAAAAATTCCACCTGATTTTGCATATCCTCTGCTGACTTAGCTGCAATTAACCTCAGAAGGCGGCGCATTTGCTCGCCAATAGTATAATTTTGTTGCCATAAAATAATGCCAGCGTGGGATTCTCCGCGTTCTACAAAGATTGTATGCAACCGATAAAAGTCCCTAATATTAAAGCTATAAATCACACGATTATTCACAAACGCCCACTGTAATTGCTCTGCATCACTACGAGATAGCATCCCTACTTGTGCAACAGTGATTACATCGACATCGCACAGTCGCAGAGCATCAAGCAAGTCAGCGTCCATTGCATCTTCATCTAGGTACAGGCGAATCACACTCACTGTTAACTCTGCTTTTGACCATAGTGGAGTGCTGCTAACTGCTCATAAGCTGCTTGTTCTTCTGCTAAATCTGTATCAATCTCTTCTCGGTTAGCGTGATAATAAGTTAAAGCGGCATAGATTTGAACTATTGTCAAATGATCCAGCCGTCTGGCAATTTCTTCTGCATTGTAACCTTGTTTGTACAAAACTGCTATTCGACGCACAGATGTACCTGTTCCCGTAATAATGGGACGACCTCCACGCAGCTGAGGATTTCTGGTAATCAAAGTACCGATATCAGTGATAGTTGCCAAAAGTTTTCTCCTCAGATATCTCGCCCTTACATGGTCTAGGTTAGCATTAGCGTTGTTGCCCTGGAATAGATTTTGAACAGACATTTATTAATGTGTAGTAACATAGCGTTTTTGCTCTAAATTTGGCTATTAAGTTCAAAAATCTTAGATATCTCAAAATTATAAAATTGCTTTTTTTGCAAGCTGCGTGTCATTTCTTCTCTTTTTGAGTGTTTCGCGGTGCGTGATAGCAAAGCCATAACGCACCGTACTGGCTGATGCAGGAATCAAATCGAATTACTACACTACTGCTAATGATTTTTGTGGACTCATTGGAAGTAGTAATTGTTGATAGTAGTCATTTAGATTCTTAGATCCTTGTTCGCTAGAAAGTTGAGCCGCATCTCGTAAAGCTTGTTGAATGATTTGCGTATTATCATTTGATAAAGCTTCTTCAATTCTTCTAGCAAATTCTTCAACATTGTCTGGTTGAACGAGATATCCATTGACATTGTTAACCATGTATTCTGATACCGCACCGCTATCAACAGCTACAACGGGAATTCCTGATGCCATTGCCTCTACAACTGTTCGCCCAAAAGTCTCGTAAGGTGAAGGGTTACAAAATAGATCGCATGAAGCTAATAAATTTGCTTTAGCTTCCCCATGAATAAACCCTGTAAAATGAATGTTAGGAATTGATTGAGCAAGGCTTTTCAATTTGTTGACGGCACTGCTAGGCCCATCACCAGCAATTATCAGCGAGTAATTATCATCTCGTTTTTTAAGTTGTGCGAATGTTTCAATCAGCAAGTCTACTCGTTTCTCGAAGCTGATTCTTCCCAAAAAAAGTAAAACTTTATTATTCTTTTCCTCAGCAGTTAAGCATGTATTTAAGAAATTTCGATTTCTACGTCTAGTGCTATACAAGGATATATCGATGCCAAAGAAAGAGATAAACACCGAATTTTGAATTCCTAATTCTTGTAGATGCTTATTCAATTGTTTACTTGGTACGATTGTAGTATCAAACTGATGATAGAAATATTTGGTTAAAGGACGAACAAATATGTTTCGCAAAAATTTAAAAGTGGGATAACTACCCGCAAAATTGTAATAATCTGTCTGGTATTCGGTAATATATGTTACTTTGTTTTCTTTTGCATAAGCTTTGCCAGGAAATTGCCAAGATGCACATAAGAAAGCTCGTTCCACATCCACTAGGGTAATTAAGTGCGGTTTGTAATCAGCTAATCTCTTATTGATTTGCTTTACTGCCCCAACCGTAGGAACGTAATGTATGTTATAAGGAAGCCAAGGTTTTGAGGGATAACTTTCAATAATTAATCTATCACTCAAATGTGAGGGTACTGAGGGTAAAGAAGCTGTTTTTTGGCAATCTGGCGCTAATACAACAACATGATACATTCCTTGTTCTGCTAACCAGAGAACGCGCTCCCAATTGTATTGAGCCGAACCGCTTACTTCTGGAGGGAAATTTGTGAAAATAAAAGCCAGGGTGTAAGTTTTTTGAAAATTCATTGAATTAGTCTCTGTTTTAAGTAAAACGGGCTAAATAATGCAAAATTTGTAGTAAAGACTTTAGTATTAAAAAAAGACTAGAGCCGCTTACTACGAACTAAATTTTGGTAGTTTAAGTTCTTTAATATCAGTAATTGCTACAAAGTTGTTGCAAAAATTTCAAACAATGCTTCCTATACTATATATAGAGTAAGTGATTGAAAATTTCGTCTGCTGTCAAAGTATCGAGAAGAATTGCCACCCTTTCAGCAATTTGATTCATGGAATGTATGATTTAGTCCTTGCCAGTTTCCGTGACATGGAAAATGTTTATCGATTAGTTGTTCTACCCGTATATGCTCCTGTTGTGTTAGCACTAAGGGCATATCATCAACTCGTTCGTTTTTAATTACGGGTTCAAATGCCATAATCCCGAACTTATACCCACTTAGTTCCTTTTGGAACACGTCTTTCGGTATAGTTTTTGGCTAACTCAGAAAAAAATGGGCGAACTGGGAGTAATAATTTGAACTATAGCAATTCTGAAACTATTGTTAAAGGCAATAATCCTCTAAAGTTGGCTCGTTCTGATACTGCATGGTTGGTATTATCAGGGACAATGGCTTTGTTTGCTGTCGAAACAGCAAACGGTATAGAGCAAGGAGCGCGTCGTTACTTATTCGATATCAATCCAGGGGATGTTATATTCGGAATTCCTGTAAATTTAGAAGGGAATTCTTACTCGCTGATTGCTATTGGTTACGAAGAAACTCAGTTGCAAGCAGTAGATCTAACAAACTGGGGACAATACAGCTTAGAGGGGAATGAAAGTTTATCTCCAATTCTCGATCGCCTGCGTCAATGGAACGATCGCTTAGTTGCAGTTTTTGACGATACTGATATTGTTTTGGATGGAATTAAGCCAGAAGAAATTAGTGACACAACTGCAACCTTAGAACGCTTGCAGCAATTTCACAGCGATTTTTTGCGCTGTTTGCACGAACTAGAACAGCAGGAAGAAAAAACCCGTTTTCAGCAGTTTAATGCCCGTTTGCAACTTAATCAACAAGCTAGCGAACGGGCGTTAGGGGAATTGACGAGTATTTTTCGCCCTCAAGAAGCAGAATTTCTGCAAGAAGGAACAGAATTATTAATTGCTGTGGGTGCGGTTGGTCGGACGTTGGGAATTGGAATTCGTCCGCCCGCTAAATCGGAAGATCCCAAGCGGGTAAAAGATCCCCTAGAAGCGATCGCTCGTGCTTCGCGGATTCGCACAAGGCGGGTTATTTTAAGCGGTAAGTGGTGGGAGTCTGATAGCGGCCCGTTGTTAGCATACACCGCCCAAGGCGATCGCCCAGTGGCTTTATTACCTGTAGGTAGCGATCGCTATGAAGTTTTTAGTCCTCACGAACGCCGTCGCATCCTTGTCAATATTGACACAGCGAAGTTAATTTCTCCAATTGCTTATATGCTTTATCGCCCGTTTCCCGAACGGGTACTAAAAACAGTAGATATTATCAAGTTTGCGTTGCGCGGACGCGATCGAGAAATTTTGACCGTGCTAGTGTTAGGGGTCATTTCTGCTTTGCTAGGAATGCTTACCCCTCTAGCAACAGGGATTTTGATTGATAAAGCAATTCCCGATGCCAATCGGGGAATTTTATTACAAATTGGTTTGGGTTTATTAGCAGTTAGTTTTGGGAATGCAGTTTTTAATTTAGTTCAAAATATTGCGATCGCTCGAATTGAAACTGTATTAGAGGTGCAAAACCAAGCCGCAGTTTGGGATCGGTTATTAAAATTACGAGTATCTTTCTTTCGTAAATATTCGACTGGCGACTTGCAATCTCGCGTTTCGGCGATCGCCCAAATTCACAAACTTCTCAGCAGTAACATTATCGGCACAATATTTTCTAGCTTTTTTGCGCTGCTGAATTTGGGATTGTTATTTGTTTATAGCAGTCAATTAGCATTGGTAGCTTTAGCGATCGCCTTGATTAACTTGTTAGCCACAACAATTTCTAGCATTTTTTCTCGCAGAATTATTAAGCCGATGCAAGAGTTACAAGGCGAGATATTCGGGCTAACAGTAGAACTTCTCAACGGCGTATCTAAATTGCGGGTAGCGGCGGCAGAAGAACGGGCATTTGCTTATTGGTCAAAAGGATTTAGCCAACAACTAAAATTGATGCTCAAAAGTACAGCGATCGCCGATACAGTAACAGTTATCAATCAGGTTCTACCAACTATTAGTTCGATTCTAATTTTTTCCTTGACTGTCGGGATTATCACGCATCAGTTAGGAGGAGGCGCAAAATTTTCGACTGGAACTTTTTTAGCATTTAATAGTGCTTTTGGGCTATTTATTGGCGGTGCAACTAAATTGAGCAATGCGATTGTTAGCGTGTTAGAAGTTGCCGTACTTTGGGAACGCGCTCAACCGATTTTAACAGAATTGCCAGAAGTGGATTTAGATAAAAGCGATCCTGGTCGATTAGAAGGCGGTGTCAAATTCGATCGCGTTAATTTTCGCTACCGAGAAGACGGCCCTTTAACTTTAGATAAAGTATCAATTGAAGCCAAACCAGGAGAGTTTATTGCTTTAGTCGGGCCTTCTGGTAGCGGTAAATCTACAATCGTGCGTTTGCTATTGGGCTTTGAACAACCAGAAGACGGCACCATTTATTATGACGGTCAGGATCTATCGGGGTTGGATATTTCAGCGATTAGGCGGCAATTAGGAGTAGTGCTGCAAAACGGTCGCATTAATAGCGCCTCTATTTTTGAGAATATTTCTAGCGGTGCGTTAGTAACAATGGATGAAGCTTGGGAAGCAGCAAGAATGGCTGGTTTTGCTGCTGATATCGAACAAATGCCGATGGGAATGCACACAGTAATTTCTGAGGGTGGCTCGAATTTATCTGGAGGACAGCGCCAGCGTTTATTAATTGCTCGTTCTTTGGTATTAAAGCCGAGAATTTTGATTTTTGATGAAGCGACTAGTGCTTTAGATAATCGCACACAAGCAATTGTCAGCCAAAGTTTAGAACAGTTAAAAGTAACTCGGATTGCGATCGCTCACCGCCTCAGTACAATTCGCAATGCCGATCGCATTTATGTAATTGCCGCAGGACAGGTAATGCAGCAAGGCACGTTTGATGAATTAATGGCTCAACCTGGAATTTTTGCCGATTTGATGGCTAGGCAAGTTGCTTAATACTATTGTCAATTGTCGATTATGAAACTATCATTTCAGCTTAGACAAGGTATAGGAATCCGGTTTGAATTTTGAAATTATCTGTACAGGCTGGGAGTAGGGAGTGGTGAGTAGGGAGTAGGAAAGAGTGATTTTTTGATTACGGATTTTTTTCACAAATCAAATATGAGTCCTATATCTATAATTCAACAATTGGGATTTAAAAGGAATAAATATGGCTGTCATTCCCGTTTTTATCATGGAAGAACATCACGAAGCATTTTGGATTTGGCATTATGCTATTAGCAAAAATATCATTCCCAAGTCAAAAAATATCTTGCTCCATATCGACGAACATTCAGATATGGCAACACCTAGATTTACTCGTTCTCTCAATTCTCTCAATGACAATTTTCAAGATATTTATGATTTTACTTATCACGAATTAAATATTGCTAGTTTTATTGTTCCCGCAGTTTATCAGAGAGTATTTAATCAAGTTTTTTGGCTGCGCCCAAGACTAAAAGAGCCATCCTCTGCGTTTATGTGTGTTTATGCTTGCGATCCAGAAGAAACGATATTTCTAACTAAAAATGTCAAGAATATCGGGGCAGTTTTACTCGATCCTAAATATAAAACTGCTAAATATACTTGTTTAACAGTTAAAGATGAGTTTCCTGAAAATCAAACTGTGGTTTTAGATATCGATTTAGATTACTTTTCTTGTAATAACAGATATTATAACGATACAGGCAGAATAGAAATTACTGAAGACCAATATCAAAGTTTTCAGAGAGATAATTATCAATTTTTGCGAATAACTTATGGTAGCTCAATCAGAGCCGAGATTGAAGACGACAAATATTATCTAGTATTTAACGAATTTACTGAAACAGAATTATTTCCCAATATCCTGAAACTTTCTGAAGACAAAATTCTGGAGAGAATTGACCAATTAATTGAGTTTTTAGTCCAGAAAAAAGTGCAAGTGAGCATGATTGATATTTGTCGATCGCGCATTAGTGGTTATACTCCTGCCGATCAATGCCAGTTTATCGAAGATAATTTATTAAAAAGATTGGGCGAATTGTACGATCTCAATTTTGTCAGTTTAGAGCAAATTAAACCCCAACCTTTAGATGTCGGCGCAGCATTAAGCCAAATTTGATTAAAATATGCCATCAGAATTTTTAGTTTCATTGAAAAAAGACATTGCTGCGATCGCGCCACCGGAAGACAGTTATATAATTCTTCAGTTTGAGGATCGGCGACTAACATTTAAAAATCCCAAACCTGGACTGAGAAAAGCTTTAAAAACTCTAGCAACTGTTCCAACTTTACCCTCGCAACTCAAAAAGATTGTTTGTGAAAGTGACGGTTTTGAGGGGTGGCAAAAATTTAATTTGTATCTCAACAAGCTGGCGAAATTGGGATGGCTTTGCTATTCAATTGTAGTAAATGATGTGGCGATCGCTACTGCTATATCTATCAGCCCAGATTTGCAAATTTCCCCCCAACCAATATCAGCGACAACTAAATATATTCTTTCACGCTTTGCTTATACTCACCAAATAGCAGGAGAAACTATATTAGAATCGCCTTTATCTTTTTGCCAAATTCGGCTCGATTGGCGAGGTGGAGCTTTAATTGTACTCCTGGGCAACCCTCAGAATATTTATGAACTTTCCTCGCAAATTCCAGGTATTTCTGTAGAGATAGCCGAGCAATTTATCAGTTTGCTTTTCACCAGTCAAATGCTCTCAACAGTAGATGAAAACGGCGTAATTGCTGAGAATGAAAATTTAATTCTGGCTCAATGGGAGTTTCATGATTTGTTGTTTCATAGCCGTAGCCGTGTAGGGAGACACGCGAATCCCTTTGGTGGAACCTATCGTTTTGTCGGCAAAATCGATCCGCTACCAGCCCTAAAACCTCTAATATCTAATGATTTAATCGACCTTTATAAACCTGACTTAATCGCTTTGGCAGAAACAGATATTCCCTTCACACAAGTTTTAGAAACAAGAAAATCAATTCGTCAGTGGGGAGAGCAACCAATTACTGTAGAACAATTAGGAGAATTTCTTTATCGAACCGCCAGAGTTAAAAATATTATTAAACATGACTTGGTAGAACTTAGCCAACGTGCCTATCCTGGTGGTGGAGGAATTTATGAATTAGAAATTTATCCAGTTATTAATCGCTGTCAAAATTTAGCATCTGGTTTATATCATTATCAACCGCTATCGCACCAACTAAGCCATCTTACCGATAAAAACGAACTAATAGAAGCCTTACTACAAAGTGCTGCTAGTGCAATGGGAGTTGAAGAAATGCCGCAAATTTTACTGGTGATTTCGGCTCGGTTTCAACGCTTAACTTGGAAGTATCAATCTATGGCTTATGCAATTATTCTCAAGCACGTAGGCGTTTTATACCAAAATTTTTACTTAGTAGCAACAGCAATGAATTTAGCACCCTGCGCGATCGGGGGTGGAAATGCTGATTTATTTGCTAAAGCAGTAGGATGTGATTATTATGCTGAAAGTTCTGTAGGTGAATTTGTTCTCGGTAGCCGTCCCGTTATATGATGTCCGGCAAATTACCCTTAATATGTCATTGCGAGTGCAACGAAGTGGAACAAAGCAATCACAAAGACTCTGCGATTGCTTCACTTCGTTCGCAATGACATTAAGTAGGTGGACACAATTATTTATAAGATGCATTTCGACTTCGCTCAATGCTCGATAGCTTGACTCAAAGAGGGTTGAGCGAAGTCGAAACCCGGCAATGTCAAGTTAGGTTTAATTTAGTCCTTCTACTTAAGTCCAGTTAGATAAACATTGGTATCGGGTTAAGTTCTTCTTCTTTTAAAGGTGCTGATAACCAACCTAACTTAACTGGAATATCGTAAAGGCGACCTGGAGCAAACCTCGGCCAAAAGTGGCGCAATCCAGGGACAATAACTTTGACTACGTTCAAGCCAATATCAGGGCGAGTTTGGTCTAGAACTAGCATTTCTAGACCTAATTTTTTGACAATCTCTGCACAGATTTCTATATCTTCGCGCAAATCGCACTTGCTACCTAAGAAAGGATAGTCTGCATAAACTTTAGCAGGAGTGCGATCGCAAGGTACTAGATAAGGCTGATTTTCGACAGTAGCATTAGCATACCAATAGGCGATATCAGCGTTTTCCGGGGCAAACTCAATTTCATTATCCAAATCCAAAGTTAAACTTTGATTTACTTCTGTTACTGCCCGTAAAATAGCAATAGTCGGATCGAAATGCGTTCCAAATCCGATTAAAATATTTTCTTTCTCTCCCTGAGTCTGGCGAGAAATTGCGGCAAAGCTGGGAATATTTAAATCGCTGGTGATATCCAACACCCACAATTGACGGTTGAATTTTGTTTGGTAATAATCTCGCAAGTTGAGCAAATAAGGTTCGTTGAAACTGGCTAAATCAACTTGCGGTCTTTTTACGCGGTTATACCACCACAGTGCCACGCTATCCCGTTCAACTAATTCCATAAATCCTTGCAGAATAGCTTCTTCGATAGTATTACCTGCTGCATTACCGTTGGAATCTCCTATGCAGAATGTATGTCCTTCCGGTAGCGAATAATCAAAATAGCAGAAAGCAGTGGGTAAATATTTTTGCGTTTGGTTAGTCAGCGACCAAACTGGTGTCCACTCAATCTCTTGAGTTAAATCGTAAGGGTCAGTGACTCGTGCAAAACTTCCGTGCTGAGGGTTCCATTCGTAACGATTTTGATATTGTTTGTCGCTATATAAAAGGCATTTATGAGGGTGAATTGCTGCATCTCCTAGTTGAGTGAAAGTAGCTTCGATCCGATATTCCTCACCTGTAAAAATTCCCGAATAGCGTTCTAGAGCTTCACAAAGTGCGCTAGCTTTAGATTGGTTGTCTGTCTTACCTTTACCTGCACTATAATGCTCTAAATTCTTCCGCAGACGGTCGTAATTGTCGAGGTTATCAGCACTTTGGTAAGTAGCAAAATAAACATGAATTAAATCTACTACTTTGTTTGATTTCACCAATTCTTTAACAACACCAGTAACCCAACTAACTTGATTACTATATTTCTCTACAGTTTGCTCTGGTCTAAGTGTACGGTGTCCGCCATCATCAGTAAAATTCTTGGGACGACTTTGTAACTCAATTGGCTGTAACTGTTGCTTTTGCCAAAACTCTAAATTGCCGCAAACAGGACATTGAGGACGTTTAGTTAAACTGTGATTTTCGGTTGATAAAGTTTCTGTATCAAAAGTGATTATTTTACCTTCCAACTGTGGGCTTTTTTGTAGTACCACCCATTTAGCAACTTCTTGAGCAGCAAGATTTAAACTTATTTGCCAGCTAGAAGGTAGTGAAGCAATCGCAGTAATTAGAGAAGTATCAATACTTTTTTGCTGTTTAATAGAAGTTTCTACGGGGAAATTTTTTTGCAATCTATGAGTGAGACATTGCCAACAACCTGTTTGTCCTGGGATAAAAATCGGCCCAATCCACAAAACCATTCCTATTGGCTTAATTAGCAACCAAGGTTTTTGGGTTTGGCGATTAAATTCTGCTAATTGTGGTTGCAAATAATCGTCAGTTAAAACAACAGTAAAGTCTGCTTCATTACTGATATTAATATGCAGAGTGTTTAAAGCTTCGATAAATGGTGTTGATTGAATATTGCCAAAAGTTTGCACAGCAACGCGAGTAGCTTGTAACCTGCCGAGAGCAGTCTCGCTATCAACCCCTAAGTAACTCCAAAAAGCTTGAACAGCATCAGGAAGGCGATCGCTTGCTTCAGTAATGTAACCTTTATCTGCTAATTTAGTTAAGATGCGATCGATCTGTGCGCGGTTGGTTATCCATTTCAGCCTATTCGTAATTTGCTCTACAGTGTGATTACCATCAAGGAGAGGTGCTAAGAGTACATAAAGATTACCTGTTAAAGCAAAGTTTCGGCGCTCGCTTAATAGGTAAACCTTTTTAGGCTGGACAATTTCAACACGAAATTCTGGTTTAAATCTAGGTTTATTAAACATCGGGTTTTAATTAGGTATTTTAGAGGATGTTTGTCAAGTAGCTTTATTGGATCTATATCCACCCCAATACTTGTCGGTTAAGGGGAAAAGGGAAAGGGGAAAGGGGGAAAGAAAAAACCTTTAACCTTTACCCTTTAACCTTTTCCCCAAACCCAATGCCGAGTTAAAAATGCAAAATCCGAGCAGTATTGATATCCACCCTATCCCCGCTTAAAAAGGGGAGCGAGAAATTTTTTATAAATCACCACTAGCTTTTAAAACATCCTCAACAGCTTATTAAACCGCCAGAGTAAAATAGAAATTTTGTCTTATTCTCTCCTCTGGCCACCTGTTCCAATGTGGCAATGCTTCGGCTATCAACATCCACTCAACAAACAACTACCCGACGATCTCCCTCCCGCCAACTGTTCTAATGCCTCATCATCAAGTTCCCCTTCTCCTTGGGCCATAACTTCTTGATACTTTTGGATAGCTTCGGCGGCGGTAAATTCATATCCATGTTTTGCCCCAAGCAAGACAAAGACGTTAGCTGCTTCTTCAATCTCCTCTTTGCCTTCTAAAACGGTAGTTGTTTCTTGTTGCAAACCGGCATCGCTATTGATTTTGTCTAAAAATTCTGTACAAGCTGCTAGACTCATTGGATCTCTCCCTCTAGAAAGATAATTTTTATTGCCCTTTATTGTGTCGAATTTCTGATGATATTTCGGCTATGTACTATAAACACAACCAGATACCCTTCTCCCTCCCGCCACCTGTTCTAATACCTCGTCATCAAGTTCCCCTTCTCCTTGGGCCATAACTTCTTGATACTTTTGGATAGCTTCGGTGGTTGTAAATTCATATCCATGCTTTGCCCCAAACAAGACAAAAGCATTAGCCGCTTCTTCTATCTCCTCTTTGCCTTCTAAGATGCTAGTTGCTTCTTGTTGCAAAGCGGCATCGCTATTGATTTTGTCTAAAAATTCTGTACAAGCTCCTAGACTCACTATATCTCTCCCTTTAGAAGGATGATTTTTTACGCTCCTCATTATATTAAGTTTTTTATTTTGACGCTATTTCTAGGTTGCGCGGTACAAGAAAATTTGCACAGGAACAAGTGAGGTAAGCTTTAGCTTCAAAGGGTAGTCCGGGCTGATAGACCATTTTAATTTGACCGAAATTTCTCTCCATGACGTTGAGCAGTCGATTTTCTCGCAGTGCCGCAGCATTCTCTATTATCTGGAGGAAACTTGGCGAACTTCCTTTGATTTGCGTATAGCCAGGCCACTTTCGTAATGCTTCCCCTTTTTCTGGACTGCATAACTGATGTCTCACTAAGATTTCTAAAAATTCCTGCCAAGGCGGAGCGTCTTTAGTAGTGCAGGGAGTAAAATACTTTAACCCAATTCTCGGATATACTTGCTCGTCTACATCAAAAGTTAGTATGAAAGAGCTAAAATTAGCAGGAGCGATCGCCATCATTTCTGCTAAACGGTATGATTCCCCTTGCCAACCAATCTTTTCTAAATAGGGAATAGTTTGTTCTTTTGTAAATCCTGCTAACTGAAGTCTGGTAGTTTGCACGGGACGAGCAAACATCATGCCAACTAAATTTATATCAGTATTGGCAGGCATCAAATCAAAGCATTGTTCGAGTTTGCGCTCGACAGCAGGGGATATATTTTCTTGTTTCATTAATCCCCAAACTTGAGTCAGAATTTCTTTAGCATTATCAAGTTCTTTTTGCGTTACCTGTTCAGTTATGTTGCCGCTTGTATCCTGAAATTCTTGAGTCAATTCTTTGTATAAGCCAAAAAAAAACTAGGAATAGGCGGATCTGGTAAAACGTCCTCAAGGTCAAACTCTGGGCCAGCTACTAAAATATCCTGTAATGGAGAAGTTGGATTTAACCATTGTTGATAGAAGTTGTGAATGCGTTGCCAAAGCGGGTGTTTAAAAATGTCTGTGCAGACGGGTAATTTCCGTTGCATATACATCGAAAAATCTACCTGAGGATTATCAGCCACTAAACGGCACTCTAAAATAAATTGAGAAAATGGCGGTAACTTGGGAACTAACTGTTGAATTTTTTGCCAAGCTTCTGAAGAAATTAATTCTTCAGAGGTGTATTGTTTAACTAAATCTAAATCGCTCTGTTGGCATGAGTTCATATTAACAATTTCCTTCACTAGCTTTTTTTGGTAAGGATTATTGGCGAGTAGGTGTGGTGAGTATTATTAGCCTTGGTTAACACTTATATTTAGTTAATAAAAATCTCAAATTCTGACTTTATAACAGTATGGTAAGAGTTCAAACGAAGGCACATAGAAGTACGAAAAAAACAGCCAGTAAAAAGTTTTACTAGGGAAGCAATTTATTCGCTAGTTTTTCTCTTTCTGCGCTGCGGAGTCATTTCCGTACTTACGCAAGACTTACACCATAAGATCTACCTCTACCTCCCGCCACCTGTTCCAATACCTCATCATCAAGTTCTCCTTCTCCTTGAACCATAATTTCTTGATACTTTTGGATAGCTTCGGCGGCGGTAAATTCATATCCATGCTTTGCCCCAAGCAAGACAAAGACGTTAGCTGCTTCTTCAATCTCCTCTTTGCCTTCTAAAACGGTAGTTGTTTCTTGTTGCAAAGCCGCATCGCTATTGATTTTGTCTAAAAATTCTGTACAAGCTGCTAGACTCACTGTATCTCTCCCTCTAGAAAGATGATTTTTATCGCTTTGTATTATATGAGCATTTTTATTTTGACGCTATTTCTAGGTTCGAGGTGTAAAAAATATTTAAACAAGAACAAGCATATTTTCAGATTTTGCGGGTATTATTAGCCTTTACGAACACTTATATTGAGTTACAGCAGTTTTCATCTATTTAGACCACACTCTTGTATTTCTCTCTGCGCCTCTGCGTCTTTGCGTGAGATAAAAAAGATGTGGTTCATTTACCTGAAAATAGCTGTAATAAAAAAAACCTGACTTTATAAAATTTCGGCAAGAGTTCCAACGGATGCGCTCAAAAGTGCGAGAGAAAAAGAAACCAACAAGTAAAAAGCTTCACTGGAAGAACAAGTTAATTGTTGGTTTTTCTGCTTCTTCCCTGCCTCAGTAGCAAATACTAAAAGAAGACTATTTATAGTCCCTCATTTGCTCTTCGCCAGCGTATCCCGCCCGCTACCTGTTCCAATGCCGCCTCATCAAGTTCCCCTTCTCCCTCAGCAGTAATTTCTTGATACTTTTGGGTAGCTTCTGCGGCGGTAAATTCATATCCATGCTTTGCTCCGAGCAATACAAAAACATTAGCTGCTTCTTCAATCTTCTCTTTATCTTCTAAGGCGGTAATTGCTTCTTGTTGCAAAGTGGCATCGCTATTGATTTTGTCTAAAAATTCTGTACAAGCAGTTAGGCTCATTATATCTCTCCCTCTAGAAAGGTGATTTTATCGCTTCTCATTATATTCATATTTTTCATTTTTGTTTGGAGTATAAAAATATTTACACAAGTTATTGATACTTTTTATTCAGCTTTAATTAATCGAGCATAAGCACCATCAATATCTTTCATTTCTTCGTGAGTACCTCTTTGCACTACTTTCCCTCGTTCTAAAACAATAATCTCATCGCAATCCCGAATTGTACTCAAACGGTGAGCGATAATAATGCAAGTACAACCTCGCCGTCGAATGTGGCGATCGATAATTTTTTCTGTCTCTGCATCTAAAGCGCTGGTTGCTTCATCCATCACTAAAATTGCCGGATTATTAACTAGAGAACGGGCAATTTCTAACCGTTGACGCTGACCTCCGCTTAAATTAGCACCTCCTTGCAATAATTTGCCATCTAAACCCCCAGGAATTGCCATTACTACATCTAAAATTGCGGCATCTTGACAAGCTTTTAGTAATTGGGAATTAGGAATTGTTTCATCCCACAGCGTCAAATTATCTCGTACTGTTCCGCTAAATAGAAAAATATCTTGTTCCACCATTGAGAGGGAATTAGCTAACACTGCACGGGGAATTTGTTGTCGAGGAATGCCATCAAATAAGATTTCTCCTTCCCAAAGTTCGTACAGTCCCGTAACAATTTTAGAAAGAGTAGATTTACCCGAACCGCTAGTACCTACAAATGCTACTCTTTGTCCTGGTTTGAGTTGACAGCTAAAGTTTTGAATTAATGGTTCTTCTATCCGACTGTAACCAAAGGTAATGTTTCGCAGTTCAACATATCCTTGCAAGCGACATCGTTCTGAAAATTTAGCATATTCAATTGGAGTTAGATCGCGCTGTAATTCTGAGTTTAAATTTGGATCGATCGCGTTATCTAAAGCATCATCTAATCGCTTCAAATCGCCATCAATCGCTTGAATTGTACTGCCCAAACCAACTAAACTATTAACTGGTTGCTGCAATCTAGTCATTAAAGTTTGAAAAGCCACTAACATCCCAATACTGATATAGCCATCTATCACTCGCAAACCTCCTATAACTAGCAACAGCATGGAAGTTAAAGCTGTCAGTAAAGGTGGTAAAGCTTCCAAAATTAAATCGGTTTGCAGCAATTCTTGTTGCGAGTTATTAGCTTTAGCATAATATCCTGCCCAGCGACTAAAGAAATCTGATTCTAATGCTGCTGATTTAATGGTTTCAATACTTTCTAAAGCCCCAATTTCTACGCCAGAAATTTTGCCATAATCTACACTTAGGCGCATATTTGTATCAATTCTTTTTCGCGCTACCCATTGCAAAAACCCAATATTAATTGCTACTGCTACTAACCCGATCGCTGTTAGCATCCAATCGTAAGCTAACATCACCGCCGCATAAAAAACTAACATCACTGCATCTATAGTCGTTCGCGCTAACTGACCGGAAAGTATTTTCGCTACCTTATAATTAAGAGCAGCACGATTGCTAATTTCTCCCGCAAATCTTTGAGCATAAAAACCAATTGGCAAGCGGAGAACGTGCCATAAAAAATTTCCTGTCATGCTAATTGACAATCTAATTTGTAAATACCGCAGCTTTCGGGTTTGCAGAATTGTTAATATTGCTTGCAACAATACTGCAATTCCCATTCCTAACACCAAAGGCTTTAACCAATCAAAGCGATTTTCAATCAAGATATTATCAACAAAAACTTGACTGAGGGAAGCAATAGCTAATTCGGGAATAACTAAAAAAAATCCAGCCACAATGCAGAAAAAAAGCTCGTCAAACGAGCCTCGCAAGCGTTTGGAAAGCGCATTAATAATACTTGGTTTTCTACCGCCTTTTTTAAATTCTGCACTTGGTTCCATGAGTAAAACTACGCCTGTATAAGCTTCGTCAAACTCTTGCAGACTGACGCTGCGCGGCCCCGTAGCTGGATCGTTCAACCAAACCCGTTCTTGTCCGAAACCTTCTACCACTAAAAAGTGATTGAAGTTCCAGAAAACAATAAAAGGTGGTTTTAATTGTTGCAGTTGGTTAAGTCCTTTTTTAAAGCCTTTTGCTTGTAACCCGTAGTTTCTAGCTGCTTTTAAAACATTTGATGCTTTAGAACCATCGCGGGAAACGCCACAACTAACCCGCAGTTCTGCTAAAGGAACAATGCGACCATAATAAGCTAATACTATTCCCAAAGCTGCCGCCCCGCACTCTACTGCTTCCATCTGCAACAAAGTTGGCGTTTTAAAGCGAATATTTTGAAATTTGGAAACTTGAGAATTTGTGTTTTCTGGATCTAATTTTTTAAATCTTTTAAAGAAATTCATCGTTAATATATTTGATTAGCAAAATATAAATTATTTTATTCCAGTAAATTCTCGTAAAATCGGCAGTACAAAAGTAATTGGCGCTCTTTCTTCAACTGTGACTCGAACTGAAGCTGTAGTTCCCGAAGTAATTTTTGAATTTGGCCCTTGAGAAGATGACCATTTATAACCAGTAACAGTGCTGCTATCGTTAGTAAGATTAGCAGTTGCTTCGATCGCGCCAGTTTCACCAATCAAACTTCTAACAACTTCTGGATTGCCAATTACCAAAACAGTTCCTTCTTGAGTTACTGGTAGTGGCGAAACGTGAGTAATTTTTCCCACAATTCCCCCAAATCGCTCTCTTTGGACTGTATCGGGAGTAATCAAAATCGACATTCCTGGCTGAATTTGTTTGCCGTCTTTAATCGCAAAATAAGCGATCGCCTTAGCTGACTCCTGAGTGCTACCTATACGCAATATTCCTAATCGAGTTCCAGGTTGAACCACTTGCCCCAATGTTGTATTTAACTCCAAAATACATCCAGCTTGGGGACTTAAGATTTGACTATTATCTTTTATTTGCTGCTCTAATCTAGCAATATCTCGGTTAACTGCGGCAATTTCTTTATTCCTTTGATTTGTAGTTTCTAAATTTTCTCTATCCAAGCGTTTACTTTTAGCATTCAGTTCTCCTAACTGAATCTGAACGTCGCTCATAGAACGGATTTGTTCTAAATAAGTGCGCTCAACTTCGCTATTGCGAGCTTCTAGTTGTTTGAGTTGAACTTGAATATCAGCAAGGTTCTGACGTGTTTGCACGTACTCTTGTTCGGCTTGCAGCAACGAATCTTTTGATAATCCCCCCGCATCTGCTAAACTTTGTCGTTGCTTGAGCCTTGTCTGCATCACTGGTACTAAAGTTTGAGCATCTTGAAGACGCTGTTCTAAACTTTGACGCTGTTGGGCGATCGCGGTTAGTTCTTTATCTCTCAATAGCGGTGCAAGCGCACTAATATCTTGGAGACGTTGTTGCAAGCTGTTGCGATTGGCAGCAATGATATTTCTTTCTGTTTCTAGCTGTTGTTTGGATAAAACCAAGGTATCTTGAGCTTGTCTTTGCAATTGAGCTAACTGTTGACGCCCTAGCTGTAACTGTTGTTGCAAGTCAGCCGGATAAATTGTTGCGAGGAGTTGGTTTTTCTTGACACATTGTCCGCTAGCAACATTTAAAGCTTGAATTTGTCCGGCGATAGATGATTGAAACTCAACTACTTGACGAGGTTGAATAAATATACCTCGACCGTCAACGGTAATGGGAATGCGACCAACTATGCTCCAGATTACGCCGCCAATTGCTAAACCGTTCAACGCGACCAACGCCAGCCAATCTTTCGGGCTAACTACTTGCATTAACCGATCTAAGCGTTCCGGTGAGGATAGACGTTCTAAAGATTCTTGGCGGAAAATGCTCTCTTTTTTATTATTTCGATTAAAAAGCATCTGTTTTGATTTAGTTAGCGGCGGAGTTGATTAATCATCCAGTCGAAACGAGTACCTGCGATCGCTGTTCCTGCCAACATATCTAAATCGAGTTCGTCTTCAACTTCAATATCGGCTGACAACATTTCTACTGTCTCGGATGAGAGCATAGCAGTACTGCTCCTTGCTAATAAATCTAAACAGCGATTGGATAAAGTCA
This sequence comes from Nostoc sp. DedSLP01, assembly GCA_034530875.2. Lineage (GTDB taxonomy): Bacteria > Cyanobacteriota > Cyanobacteriia > Cyanobacteriales > Nostocaceae > Nostoc. Next base: position 14,739 of record JAVRCJ020000023.1, on the reverse strand, counting down.
AGGCAATAGAACGATAAAAACGACTGGCAAATGCCCGATCTGCATTTAACTTAGCAGTTAGGGTTTGTCTTGATATCGCTAGAATCCAGGCATTTTCTAGGGCTTTGACAGTTACCGAAGCTGTACCGCCATCAACAAACGACATATCGCCTAAAATCTCGCCTTTAACCCGTTTGGCAATCTCTTTTTCTTGCGCTCCATCATTGTTGTTTATTTGTAAGTAAATGCCGACTAACCCTTCTAATAAAAGATAAACGGCTGGTACTTCTCGATTTTGTTGAATTAGAACAGTATTTAATGCTGCTTTTTCGGCTCTGCCATTAGCTACCATCCAAGAGATATCGCTGTCGTTAAGAACCGCAAATACAACCAGAACTTTCCGTAATGGTTCTCCTTCTCTGATGTTCTGTTTGCCCATCAAATTAGTTAATTTCCGCAACCGTTCTGACAGGTTAATCGATAATAAATGATAGAAACTAGCTGCAAAATCGCGATCGCTTTGCAAACGGTGTTCGATATTGTGTTTGGGTATGGTTAGTAATTGGGCAGTTTCGGTAACTGTGACCGAGTATAAATCTGGGCGATCGTCTAGTAAGGAAGTTTCGCCAATTAGTTCGCCAGCCGATATCTCCATTAATTGCTGCTTGCTGTCATCTGCTTGGGTAGAAGTGGCTGTAAGATTGCCATTTAAACAGAGATAGATCGAAGGAGAAAATTTACCTGCTTTGATTAAAACTGTCCCAGGTTGATAGGTTTCGGCTTGAGCCATTGACTCTATCCACTCGAAATCGCTTGCTTGTAAATTCCGAAAATTATCAAAGCTAGAGAATATCTGAGTCATATTGATTTGCGCTGTTAATTAAAAACTCGTTTAGAAACATAATTAATAAGGTTGTACGCTCAGATTTAGTTTGAAAAATCATTTATAGCAACAAGTAATTATTTGTCAGTAAATAGTATAAAAATACTATTTATTCAACTTATGTATGCGTTGCCACTTTTGTTGTGTAATTTCTATCCTTCGGTTGATGAATTACAATCAAAGTCTTCAAAACAAAGTCTTACTTTAAGCTTTCCCTAAGCAGTAGCTTTTCTAACACAAAAGCTCCCAACCAGTTCGGAAAAGTCCGCTGGAAAATCCCAATGCTCTATTTTGTTTGTAAAAAATCTGTAAGAGCAATAGTTTTTAACCTAGCACTCGTCTAAATTGATGATAAATATACGAATAAATGCTGCATGAAATGTTAATTTTATTCAAAGATATACGAGATTATCAAATTTCATTTCTGAGCTTATTCCTAGTTGTGGGAATTGGTACGCGAGACTGGACGTTGCGGCCAGAGTTGATTGGAGTATTAATCGCTACTTGCCTACTAACCCAATGGATATTGTCATGGTTAACAGGCAAACAAAAAATACCTAGTCTTCGCAGTGCTTTAATCACCTCACTAGGACTAAGCCTACTGTTACGGGCCGATCGCTGGACGACAATGGTAATAGCGGCAGCAAGTGCGATCGCTAGCAAATTTATTTTTAAATTTGGTGAGAAGCATTTCTTCAATCCCGCTAATTTTGGCATCATTTGTGTCTTAGTTGTGACCTCCGATGCTTGGGTTTCGCCGGGGCAATGGGGCGAAGAGTGGTGGTATGCACTGTTATTTACCGGCACTGGCGGCATGATTTTGCAGCGCATTGGTCGCTGGGATACCACAGCCGCTTTTTTGGGGGCATATTCCTTACTAGAAGCGATTCGCAATCTCTGGCTGGGTTGGACTTGGGATGTTTACTGGCATCGGTTGATGAGTGGCTCGTTGTTGTTATTCGCCCTATTTATGATTACAGATCCGCGATCGATTCCCAATTCCCGAATTGGCCGGGTAGTTTGGGCATCTTGTATCGCCGGATTAACTTTCATCCTGCGGAATTATTTGTTTATTCCCACCGCAGTCTTCTGGGCGCTATTTATCCTTGCCCCGTTAAGTATTGTGCTAGATGTTCTCTGGTTAGCCCCACAATTTTCTTGGCAAAGAAAAGATGAAGGAGATGGCGAAGATAAAAAAGATCGAAAAGCAGAGGGAGAACTTTTGACTCAGCACTCCTAATACCAATTCTCTAAAATGAGGCAACACATTCAAACCCCAAAAGCTATGCCATATCTGGCTTTCTTAATTGTGAAAAGCAGCGAATTGGTATAACTGCTCGCTCCCAACTATTAAATCAACATTTAATTATAGAGGTCTCAAAAATGAAGATTTTTCGACTTTTAATACCATTACTGTTGACAATTATAGTTGTATTTTGCTTTGCACCGACAGCTTGGGCATTTTGTGGATTTTATGTAGCTAAAGCTGATACAAAGCTGTACAACAAAGGTTCTCAAGTGGCGATCGCACGCAATGGCGATCGCACCGTCCTGACAATGGCAAACGATTACCAAGGGCAAGTCAAAGATTTTGCAATCGTAGTACCTGTACCAACAGTGCTGCAAAAAGAGCAAGTTCGTGTGGCCGAACCCAAAATTATCGAGCGCCTAGATGCTTTTAGTGCGCCGCGATTAGTGGAATATTTTGACCCAAATCCTTGCGGCCCAATAGTACTATTTTCCAGAAGCATATCTGCAAATTCAGCAGCATTAAATGGTAGCGCCCAAGTTCAGACACGCGATCGCAGTTTAGGTGTGACGGTAGAAGCGCGTTTCAACGTCGGCGAATACGACATCGTAATCCTCAGTGCCAAAGAATCTGGCGGACTCGAGACTTGGCTAACACGCAATGGCTACAAAATCCCTCAAGGGGCGAAACAGTTACTTGGGCCTTATATCCGTTCCTCAATGAAATTCTTTGTTGCCAAAGTCAACTTGGATAAATTCGAGGAATCTGGCTACCAGTTCCTGCGTCCGCTACAGATTTCCTATCAATCACCCAAGTTCATGCTGCCAATTCGTTTAGGTATGCTCAATGCCACGACAGAGCAGGATTTAATTGTCTATATTCTCTCGCCCCAAGGACAGGCACAAATCACTAACTATCGGACGGTGAAAATACCTTCCAACGTCAACCTTCCCATATTTATCAAAAATGAATTTGGTGAATTCTACAAATCTCTTTTCCAAACCGCTTACACCAAAGAAGGCAAGAGAGTTGGTTTTTTGGAATACGCTTGGGATATGGGTAGTTGCGATCCCTGTTCTGCCGATCCCCTAACTCCAGAGGAACTCAAGGAAGCAGGCGTATTTTGGCTAAATGATAATTCTCCAACTAATGTGCCACCATTCCGCAAGCTTGTTCTTCCCTCTTTTAACACTAACGTCTTCATCTCGCGTCTGCATGTCCGCTACACTCGCGATACATTCCCTGAAGACTTGATTTTCCAACAAACTGGCAACCGTGAATTATTCCAAGGGCGTTATGTCCTGCAATATCCATTTGAAGGAGAAGTTAAGTGTGAGGCGGGTAGAGAATACAAACGGTCTTTGCCCAAGCGTTTTGAACAAGAGGCGCAGACTTTAGCTAAGTTAACCAACGGAAATATCCAAGAGATTCGTAAGAAGATGAAGTTGAGTGTCGGAAATCTCACATATTCGTTGTGGGAAAGTTTCTTATCTAACTTTGGATTCAATTGAGCTATTCCCGCCAGCAGCCCCACACCGTCCCGAAGGGCGGTGCAGGGAGTAAGTAGGAGTATGTCACACAACAGTGAGCAAAGCGGGGGAACATTTCTCTCCTATGCACCCTTTCCCTGCTTTGCAGCCTCTTGTGAGTAAAAATTATCAAAAGTCAGTAGATGCAATGCCTGCGATGCGTAGGTCAGCAATCTACGCAACCATCTTTACAGTTGTGAAACATAATCTTTTAACAGTGACATCAATTTATTAACTGTCAAATAATTAGTTAACGTGAATTCGACGGTTAATATAGTGTCTATATAATTAGCCAAATAAAAAAACCTCTCCCTGGTTTTACTACGTAAAACCGTCCCTCTCCGATTCGGAGAGGGACGGGCTTGAACGCTAGTTCAAGGCAGGGAGAGGTTCGTCGAATTCACGTTTAGTTAATGTATAGAGGGTAATACCTGTGGTGGCAGTAAAAGCGAAGCGACTGTGCCATTATCGTTGATTGCATTAAAAGGACGGATAGAGCTGAAGTCTGGATTAATTAAGAATCGCCACTAGGAACAAAGCCTGTTTCTTCGAGCAACTGTTGCAGTTTTGCATGAGGAAATTTTAGATTCTTCTGGTTATTTGTACGCATATCAACAAAAAAGTTTTGCATTAGTGCAATAATACTACGGTATTTGACAGTACTAGTCACAAAAAAGTTATCCAATTTCATAAGTTTATCAGCATATAAATGCTCTATGTTGTCAAGTAATATAGACGCTAATTCATAAGGTTTTAAATTTTCTTTTATATCATATTTTTTCATGATTATGCGTTTCTCGTTTTCAGAGTATGTATCATACGATAAGCGAATAAGATGACCAAGATTTCGTAAGATTTCTCCATAGTCATAAAATTGATTCTGCTCAAAAAAAGACTCTTCATCTTGAGCTAATGCAAAACTTCTGTCAAGTACCAAACCAAAATCGGTTAAATATGTTCGCTTGCCGTCTGTGAGGATATTGTAGTAATGTGCGTCGAAGTGAATAATTCCCTTCGTCCTCAAAAAGGTAATTGTTTTGTGTAATTCATCCAGGCATTTCTGTAGTTGGCTGGGGTTTTCTTGCAGCCATGTTGCCAGAATATATGGTATGTACTCTAAAAACAGAATTAATTCATAGTTAGCGTTGGCTCTATCTAATGCATAGTTCTCAATACTGGCATTGTTCCCCCAATACTCCACAAAGGTTTTGTGATTTTCTATATCGGCATCTTTGCGTACTCCCGAGAACGGAATAATTCGATAATGGTACATTAAAGGAAATGAGGCGATCGCTCCTTCTAATACCCAGCTAGTTGTCTTAATATGTGTCACAAGTTCGCGGAATACATTTAAACCAATAGACCCTACACCGTAATTAAAGTAAGTTGGTAAGTTATACAAATTTTTAGTAGAAAATAGATTCTCATATTCAATGTTTGTAATTGGGATACGTTTGACAAAGACTTTGAATTGCCCAAGGACGATGGTGTAATTTCGTCCCAAACTTAAACTTGATGTACCTGATTCACTATCGTCAAACAAAGAATGCAATTGGGAATTGTCTAAGCCAGCAAGTTGCGAACTAAGTTGGAAGTACCTTTTGGTTCTAAGTTTTAGATCGTTATTAAGCATTTTCTTGGGTTGAGGTATAGTCTCAAAGATAGGAACACTATTGTCAGTATTTTAATTTTTTGATTAATAGCGTTTATTCGTTTTAATAAGGCTGGATAGAAGAGGGTTTTAGTCTACTTAACCTTTCTTAAGGTAGTTTGTTTTACCGGCTGATTTACGAATTGTTGAATGCACTCCTCAAGAAGTGGGATGGCTGCGCCAACCTTGCTAGACGAACGCGTGAATGTAGACACGGCGGCTGTCGCCTTTCTCACTGCTTGGTTACTCTCAACAGAATTGTTAAGCACTATTAGAACCAATAGTTATCTTGCACAAGGATGAATTCACAATCTACCTTAGAAAAGTTTTAAGTACTTCACATGAGCAACTATGGTGTTAATACTAACTTGATTTAATATTTATTATTACCTCAACATTATCAAGCTACTCCATTTATAGCAGGAGGCAGGAGGCAGAAGGCAGGAGGGAAAGTCTTACTATTTCCAGCATTCAAGCTTTTAATATGTCCTAACCTATCTGGCTACAGCTTTATTTACTAGTAGCATTTACATCTGCATAACTTTAAAATTTTGAATTTCATTTGAAAAACCAGATGAAATTAATTAAATATGCCTAGATTGATTACTTTCTTAAACTTGCTCTTTAATACTTAGGGTATGGAAGCTCTATGCCTATTTTCAATTTTCGTTTACAAGCATTCAAAGGGATACAAACTCTTAAGCAATTTTGGGCAATCAACCAGTCGCTAACCTTCGTAGGGATTTTTACTTTTGGGTTGTTGTTGTTGATGCTGCCCGGGTTGCTCATTGATGGGCGCGTCATTACTGGCGCACCTGCTTGGCTCAAACCATGTAAGTTTGCGTTTTCAACTTCCGTATATTCGTTGACTTTAGTCTGGCTGTTGGGCTTGCTCAAGCAACATCGGCAGCTAGCTACGTTGGCTGCCAATGCTACAGCTTTTGCATTGGTTGTGCAAATAGTAGTCATCATCATTCAGGTATTACGGGATACAACCAGTCACTTCAACTTTAGTACTCCCCAAGATGAAGCACTCTGGAGATTCATGGAAATTGCGCTGCTCCTGCTTTGGGCAGCAACTTTAGTTACGGTAATCTTAATGCTGCTAGAGCCGTTGGATAAACCTGTTTTAGCTCTGGCATTGAGGTTTTCATTATCCTTAACCTTTATTGGTATGGGCATTGGCTTTTTCATGACTTTACCAACGCCTGAACAATACTCCATGCTGCTGGCAGGTCAGCCAGTGTTACATATTGGCGCTCACAGCGTGGGAGTACCTGATGGTGGCCCTGGTATCCCAATCTTATATCTCAATACCCAGGGTGGTGATTTACGACTTCCTCATTTGCTAGGTATTCATGCTGTACAAGTTTTACCATTAGTTAGCTTGTTAATTACTTTTAGTTTGCCGCATCTCGCAGGGCGCATACAGTTAGCTTTGATGTGGATTGCTAGTTTTACTTATGCAATGTTAATGCTTTTATTTACCTGGCAAGCATTACGCGCCCAGCCAATAACGTCACCCGATACGCTAACCTTAACTGCTCTTGCTGGTTTAGTTGCATTCACTGTGATTGCAACTGTTACAACTTTCTTCATTGACCGCTATCAATCCACAACAACTTCAGACTCTAGCAGTTAAAACTTTCAGTTTGTGTAAAAGGTTATGCAGCTGTTGTCCTATGCGTACCAGATTTTATGAACTACCTACGCACTCTGCTTACGCTACGTGCGAGGTTTCTTAGGTATTAAGCCGAGACCCAAGTAATTTTCTGCAATATGGTCTGAAAACCCTTGTGCTGTATGTGTTTGAAAAATTGCTACATCAAATTTAAAAAAGCTGTAATTTACAACGTAAAATCAAGCCTTTCCAGGTCATCTTGCAGGTTTTTGGTCGCATCTCGGCTCAATATCATAAATGGCTGCCAAGATTTTTTGAACAGACTGACGGCAGTTGTCAAGACGCTCCAATTGTTATTGACTATGAAGGTGCGCCTCAGTCGATTGGGGAAGTGAAGATTGGGAGCAACAGCAATGACTTCTAAAGTTAGAAATAGGTTGATAAATGCGCCTCTTAATTAAACCAAATCGGCAAACAAGCAATGTTAAAAATTTTAGTGACGGGTGCGACTGGGAATGTTGGCTGTGAAGTTATTCGCTTGCTATTATCCCACGATTGTCATGTCTGTGCCGCACTCAGAAATCCCGACAAAGGTCAACAAATATTAGGCAGCAAGATTCATTGTGTCTGGTTCGATTTTATTAACCCCGACACGTGGGCAAGCGCTTTTGAAGGAGTTAATAAACTTTTTTTAGTACGTCCACCTGCACTTGCCAACGTTCGCAAGCAAATTGCCCCGGCACTGAATGCTGCAAAACTTGCAGGTGTCGAGCATATCGTTTTTCTTTCACTTTTAGGAGCCGAGCGCAACAGATTTGTACCGCACGCCAAGATTGAGCGCTACATCCAGCAATTGGGCATTCCTGTCACGTTTTTACGCGCTAGCTTTTTTATGCAAAATCTTAACACCGTACACAGAGAGGATATCAAAACCCGTGGCGAATTGTTTATGCCGGCGGGAAATGGTAAAACCAGTTTTATTGATGTGCGTGATATTGCTGCTGTTGCGGTACGTGCTTTGGTTGAAGATGGGCATTTGGGAAAAGCTTATGCGCTCACGGGTAGGGAAGCTTTGACTTACTATGAAGTGGCAGACATTTTTACAGAAGTTTTGGGGAAATTAATTGGCTATACTAATCCCTCATTGCTGAAGTTTATTTGGCAAATGCGCGAGCGCGGGCTGTCGTTGGACTTCATTTTGGTAATGGCAGCAATTTATACAACTGCTCGTTTAGGATTGGCGGGTAGCATTACACCAGATGTAGAGCAATTACTTGGTCGTCCGCCACTGACGATGCGGCAATATGTTGAGGATTATCGAAAGTTTTGGTTGTAAGAATATAGAGCGATCGCTTTTTACCTATCAAATCCCGCTTTACAGCAAGAGGATATCACCCACCGCAAATACTTTACTCGTTCTTGTGTATTAAGCGATCGCATAGCTCGAATATATTCAGACTCGCTCTTTGGAAACAGTTAAAAAGAGAGTTGCAGTCATTAGGTAAACTGAATTGTCCTTTAAATTCAAGATGAGAGAAATTCTCGAACAACTTTATTAGTTAAATGTTATCCATAACTTTAAACAAGCGGTGGAAGTTTGAACATCAAAGGCAGGCATTGACTTTTCACTAGTGCAACCCACTATAGCGACTAATTGACGACGATTGATAATCGGCTCCACCATCACATACCCACGAGCGAGACTTGTGAAAAAAGTACACTTTCGAGGACTAGACCCAATGGGTCGTCATACCTAGTATAGAAATTGATTTCGTTATCAACTGGACGAAGCATTTAATTTATAAGTTAACCAGGTAGTTTAAGATGCTCGTAAATCAAGAAATAAATCGCTCACTTAGTGCTAAAAACTGGATAAAACGTAGTTTTTACGCAACTTCAATCCTATTTAATATTTGCTTAATTGCTCAGGTATTGACAGTTGGTATTGCCTACTTCGCCGATCCTGTGTGGTGGAAAATTCATGTGTGGCTCGTGCGAGGGTATAGTGGAGTGTCGCTAATATTGCTAGTAGGGTCTTTGAGCATTCCATTCTCTAACCCAATTCGCTCGCTGTCCGCCAGTCTGCCTGTGCTGCTTGGGCTTCAGTTTTGCAGCATTCATCTTAAAACTCCGCTTCATTTAGAGGTGCTTCATCCTCTAATTGGATTCACAATATTCTATGTTTCTTCAAGTCTTGTACATCGTGTATCGCGTGAGGTGTTTAACAAGCCAGAGTGATGAGCGCAGATGAAGGCAATTTGCAACCCACATGCCGCATTGGACAAAACCAAAACAGGCAGATGCAATCATCGATGAACTGAGCGAGGTTCCTTTAGCCCTAAAAAAGTTTAAAAGGTCTTGATACTATTACTGATTTCTTGTTGTTATCAAATAAGGTGCTGGCTTGACAACAATTGGACGCACAAAGTACACGTCAGCGCAAAAAGGGTCCGGAATTCGTTTGAGGAATAGCTCATACCATTTCACTGTTGAGGCTATTGGAAGCCCGTCGTCTGATGCTGGCTGAAAATGCGGATGCAACCTATGCAGCGTACCAGGTGGGTTATGAGAGTCCTTCTCAGTTCAGCCGCGAATATTCCCGTATGTTTGGCGCGCCACCAATCAAGGATATTGAGCGTTTACGAATTGCCTGAGTATCGACTGTTGAGCGATCGCTCTCAATTCACGTTAAGCTGAGTAGCTCGGCACATAACAACGGGAGCTGCACCGGAACGAATCCAAGCGATCGCATCTTTGTTTGAAGTGCGTAAAAGCCCAGGACTTTTACGATTTATTTAGGATTGCTATAGTTCAGTTATTTTGTAAAATTGCATCACTGCGAGAAAAAACCAACAACCAGCAGTGGCAAAAGTATTAACACAGACACAATCAAAACGAGGGTCGCTGGCTCAATTTTAATTTCGTTCTTATCTGGATCCCGCATTTGTCTTTCTCTCGAACAATTATGTGTATTAATTCAACCTAAGGGATGTTTACTGGTTTTTGTAATATTAATTGAGTTGAAAAGATTAGCTTTGTTCGTTGCTGCGTAAATATTCAATCGCGGCCTCTAATTTGGAAGGATAACTTTCAGCAAACCTTTCAAACCAAAGTCCTTCGGGCGAAAATGGATCTAATTTAGCTAACCACTCTTTTGCTTGTTCTTTTAAAGCTTCTATTTGTCTGGCTTTAAGTTGTTCTTGCCGGATTCTTTCCTGTTCTAGTTCTTGCTGTTTTTTTAATTGTTCGGCAGCATCTATTTCGGCAAAATCAGCCTGAACTTCTGCCAAAAGATTATCCATCAAAGATGCTGATTTTGGTGATGTTTGAATAAACGATTTGGCTGGAGGTGATTTTAGCGGCGGCTGTTGTGGTTGTTCTTCTTTGTATTCGTTTTTAAGTTCAGCTAACAGCTTATCAATTGAATCCATTTTCATAAGCCCTATCAAATAGAAATTTATATTTGATTTGATATTTATTCCAAAACCTACAGAAAAGGATTTTGAGATTTTTAATCATTAATGGCATTGAGTAGCACTTCTGATAGGCTCATATCTTCCATATCTTCCATAGTAATTGTGTCACAGATATCAAACTTAGCACCGGCTCCTTGGAGTTCATCGTCTAAGACTTTGAGAAAACGGGTAGCTTGGGGATCTGTACCCACTTGGATGAAAGAAATAGCTAATTCTTCATCTCGATCCATGCGGCGAGATGCTTCAATAATTACCTTCATTACTGCTTTGCGATCGTCTGGTTCGCCATCAGTAACCACTAAAATTGTTTCCCCACTTGGCTTAGTTTGACCGCTGGCTTTGCGTTGAAAGTAATCATCAGTTGCATGTTTTAGTACACTTGCTAAGTCAGTAGTACCGGAGGGATCGTTTTCTCGAAAAATTTGTGCTACCTTGCTCGATGTCACATTTTCATAGCGCTTAAATTTACCAGAAAATGTATAAATTGTGATGCCGTCTGGGTCAAATTGTTCGCATTTACTAGCTAAAGCTAAAGTAGATTCCTGCGCTGCTAGCCATCTGCTTCTACCACCCTTTTGATCTGGGGTAGCCATGCTGCCACTTTTGTCGATAATTAAGGTATAATCACGATTTTCTAGCATTTATAACTTCTCCAAATATTTGACCAAAAATTATCATTTTTGTAGGAATTTTAGTGTCTAAAAATTTTTTCGTGTCTTAATTTAAAGTTTATGTTTTATAGGAGTCGAACTATAATTTATGGCATAAACTGACATTAAAACACATATAAAAACTTACTTTTAAGCCTATTCCCTCTTCCCTACTATATTAATCAGTGATGGCGTTAGTTAATACATCTACAAGGCTCATTTCTTCTAGATCGTCTAAAGTCACTGTATCGCAAATATCAAATTTAGCGCCCACACTTTGCAGTTGGTCATCTAAAGCTTTCAAAAATTTAGTTGCTTGGGCATCTGAACCTACTTGAATAATGGAAATTGCCAATTCTTCATCACGTTCCATTTGCCGAGTAGCATGAATAATAGTTTCAAACACAGCTTTGCGATCGTCCGGTTCGCCATCAGTGATGACTAAAATTGTTTCACCATTTGGCTTGGTGCGTCCAGCAGCTTTACGTTGAAAGTAATTATTGAGGGCATCTTGTAGTACGCCTGCTAAGTTGGTTGTGCCAGCAGGATCGTTTTCGAGAAATATCTGTGCGACTTTAGCTGATGTCACATCGTCGTAGCGCTTAAATCTGCCAGAAAACACGTAAACAGTAATGCCATCTGGGTCAAATTGTTCTGCCTTTCTTGCCAAAGCGAGTGTAGACTCTTGGGCTATTTCCCATCTACTTCTACCACCCACTTGGTCGGGTGTAGACATACTACCGCTTTTATCAATGATTAATGTATAGTCGCGATCGCTCATCATATTATTCCTCTGATTGCCCTGTGGTTCTAGTCTAGTCTAAGAATTTGACGCCACTAGAGGCTTTTTAAGGTTTTGTATCAATTATGTTATCTAATGCAACAGCGCTACAGCTGGTTAGCGCGCATAAGTGCGATCGATGTTTTATACCATTTCACTTTAAAAATGATACGCAGAGGGGGCAGAGGGGGCGGAGGAAGTGATTTGTATTAGTAATTTCGGGAAGTGGGGAGACAACAGGGGGCAGAGGGATGTATGTAAAAGGGAAAGGGTTTTTTCTTATCCCTTTCCCCTTTCGCCCTTACCCTTTTACCGATTTCTGCAAGAAGCCTAATGTATTTTGCAACTAGGAAAAGTTGCTGAGTTTGTAATCAAGATTTCCCGAAAGCAAGGTATTGCAACATAATTCCTGGTTAGCGAAATATTTCTACTTCTTGGGCGGCCTTGATTTGGTCGAGAATATCCCAGATTTGCTGTAACATTGGCTCTAGGCCGATGCGGGTAACTGCTGAAATCAAAAAAACCGGGGCGTAGGAGAGATGATTCAGTTGGGTAGCTAAGGCTTCCAAATCGACAGTTTCGCGATCGACTGCATCAATTTTATTCAATACCAAAATTTGCGATCGCTCTGCTAAACCCCTTCCATAAGCTTTTAATTCTTGCTGAATGGTGTTATAATCTCCAACCACATCTTCGCTAGTGGCATCAATCAAGTGCAATAGCACCCGCGTGCGCTCGATATGACGCAAGAAATCGTGTCCTAGCCCAACGCCTTGAGCTGCTCCTTCAATTAGTCCGGGAATGTCAGCGAAAACTGTACCATCGCCAGTAGGTTTGCGCACTACACCCAAATTAGGGATAAGAGTAGTGAAGGGATAATCTGCAATTTTTGGGCGTGCAGCTGATAGAGATGAAATTAAAGTAGATTTACCAGCATTTGGTAAGCCAATAATTCCGACTTCTGCTAAAAGTTTCAGCTCCAAACGCAACTGCTTTATTTCCCCTGGTAATCCTGGGAGAGCATATTCTGGGGCGCGGTTACGGTTGCTCAAAAAATGCTGATTTCCCAGTCCACCTTTACCACCTTGAGCAACAAGGAAAGTTTGCTGAGGCTCAATTAAATCCCCTAACAATTCCCCAGTTTCGGCATCATAAATAGCCGTACCGCAAGGAACTTCAATAATTAAATCTTTGCCATTAGCCCCAGTACAATTATTCGGGCCTCCACGAGTCCCGTTTTCTGCTTGAAAGCGATGATTATATCTGAAATCCAGCAAGGTTTGCAGGTTTTCATCAGCAACAAAAATTACCGAACCACCTCGTCCTCCGTTACCACCAGAGGGGCCACCAGCTGGTACGTACTTCTCCCGCCGGAAGGCGACAATACCATCGCCGCCTTTGCCAGCTGCAACTTCAATTTCTGCTTGGTCAATAAATTGCATAATTTAGTCATTAGTCATTAGTCATTGGTCATTGGTCATTTGGAATATTGCCAATTGATTTTAGATATGCGTTTAATTGGGGCGCCAGGTCATTAATGATTAGCTTGAGTGCGTCTACCTGTTCGTTTGTTAACAAGTTACGGCTATATGCTCGTCTTAGCCAGTGCTGAGTTTCATATAAAGACCCCCTCGCTATTCTGACGAATCGTCGATTCTCTTGATAACTCCCTCTTCCTACTCCTTCTGCTATGTTCGCACCAATGCTATCTGCCGAACGGATAATCTGTTTACCTACTGTATCTTGCGGTAATGACTCCCATCCATTAACAATTTTCCAAATGTCATCAGCTAATCTTTCTGCCAATTGATAAACCCGTAATTATTGAAACCTCCTACTTGACATTATGCTGCCTAACCAATGACTAATGACCAATGACTATTGACCAATGACTATTGACCAATGACTAATGACCAATGACTAATGACTAAATATATGGCGAAACATCTTCACCACATTTATCTGCTAAATACGAAAGGGCACGAAAACGTAAGCCCACCAATTGTTCGTATAATGGGTTAATTTTACACATCGGTGGAATATGGACAATCTTACGCCCAAATAAGACTACATCACGTTCAAAGGGACACTGGGAGGGAATCATCTTACACAAAAAGCGAGCTACTCTTGGGTCTTCGATATCTAATCCATCAAGCCACTCGCGCACGCGATATAGTGCATCAATTTGGGGTTTTGTCAGTCCGGTTGCAGGGATAGTAGGGGTGATTTGCTCTGGATGTTCCAGGGTATAACGCAGGGCTTGGAGTACATTTTCGGGCTGTTCCAAGGCTTGGCTAAACTGTTGCAGAACTTCATCTTCGCTGGGAGAATAAGTACCATCTGCGATCGCTACCATTACCGCCGTCCTTAAGAAATTTTCTGCTGCTGGTGTAGCTTTACCCAACACTGCGGCTAATTCCTCAGGTGTAATCACTTCTAATGAATCCCATTGGATCTTAGGAGCTAATTCATTTTTAGTGATACTGGCAATTATTTCCTGTTCGTGTTCGTCATAATTACCATCAGCCCAAGCAATGGTAAGCAGTCCACGCAACCATGCTGCAATTTGTTCGCTGCTGTAGGGGGATTGAACGGTACTTGTCATATACTCACGCTTCACGCTTTCGTCGATTAATACTAAGCTACCCTGAAGCTGGTTAAAAGGTTAAGCTCATCTCACCGTTGAAACTGACATTGGCAGCTCAGAGTTAACTGTAGAATTTACGCACTGAAGCCTGAAACCTAGATCCCCCCTAGCCCCCCTTAAAAAGGCTACGGTGTACACACAAGTTATCGAATCGCTACCAGTCCTCGAATTACCCCACCCTAACCCTCCCCTTTCTAAGGCTACGGTGTACACACAAGTAGACCCAGAGCGAGTTTCCAGCCAAAAAAGGTAGACTCAAATTGCTCAAGACCG
>JAVRCJ020000022.1:0-131047 GCA_034530875.2 Nostoc sp. DedSLP01 | reverse complement strand
GCCTGAACGATTCACTGTTGACCAAATTCATACATAGCAAGCTTTTTGCACCTTCCTATCCGTCGAACTCACGTTAATTAAATAAGCACTGGAACGCATCAAACGCAGTACTTCGGCATCAATCATCCCCTTAGTATCCCAAGTTAGAGGTGTGGCAATTACAACAAAATCAGCTTCACCCAAAAGTGGTTTCCATTCATTTGCACCGACTACTTTATCAAAGTTAGGTAGCAGTTGCGGGTGACGACGACTCCCAACAATCTGCATCCCAAAAGCTTTACCACGGGAGGCGATTTCTTGTCCAATTCCACCTGCACCAATAATTAATAAGTTTTTATCTAGCAATTCTTGGATTCCCAAACCTCTTTGCCAAAGGTGTTGAGTCTGTTGTTCGTATAATCTCGGTAATTGCTTGGCATGAGAGAGCATATAAGCGATCGCAAATTCAGCAATGGGAATTGCATGAACTCCCGCACCGTTAGTCAAAATCAGATTGCGTTTTACATATTCGGGTGTAATGATGTGATTTACCCCCGCATTCGGTGCATGATGCCAACGCAATTGCGGCGCAGACTCTATGACGCGATGTATGATTGTCGGTTTGAGTATAAACCAGCTAAAGAAAACCTCGGCATCTGTAGCATCGCCATCTAAGTTACCTTCGCTGTCTACAGTCACAACTACTATGTCATCAGGTAGATGAGGCTGAAGTTCTGTGGCTAAGTCTTTTGTGAGGATGATTTTCAAAGCTGACAACTCCCTTAACAGTCGCTTTGTCGGTCGACATAATTCGTAATTAAATAGAAGGCAGGAGGCAGGAGGTAATACCCTCAACAGTAAAAGGTTTTGCTCCTTTGGATTTTACATTTAATTATGTCCGATTACTGATTAGCCCACTATTGGTAAACCAGCGAGCTTGTGCCTTTCTTGGAATTATGAATTAGTAATTATTTGCAAATACAAAAAATTAACTTATAAGCAATTACTAAAGATTGCTACACGCAATTTTTGCATTGTACATCCAACATCTGAAGTTTTGTTGATAAGTAAAAAAGCAAGTGCGATCGCCTAAGCTTAGAAAATTCTATCTTTGACGTTCTCACACCCGCCTTTACTGCCATAAAGTAGGTATCCATCCCCACTAATACATTGCAACCTCAAGCTCTGCTCAAAACAGCACAAGCTTTAGCAGCAATGAAAACTTAAGTGCGTGCAATCGTCTTCGCCCCATCGAAGGTAATTGCACTTTACAAATTAATACTGTTTATTGGTCAAGTTACAGTAGTTTCACATAAAAAAAGCTTTGCACACTTTTTTGAGAAAATCAAGGACTAACTTAATAAAAGTTAAAACTATTGAAACACGGTTGTAACTAATAACAAAAACTTGCAAACCTGTCAATAATTGTATTTCCGCACTTCGGCAACAAAAAACATGAAATCATGAAAAATTGACTAATATAGGGCTATTTTTAGCTCCTGCTGAGACTGCATTCCAAAATTGCGCTATACATCAAATTTTGCAGAAATTAGTAACTAAAAACTTAAGTTTTTATTTGTATTCATAAATACAATTTTTCTAATTTTTTGATGTTCAGTTGTGTAAGAAATGCTCGCACAAGTTTGTTCCTCTGTGCTTTTGCGGTCAAAAATCATTTATCCACACAGACACAGAGGCACGGAAAGAAAAGCTACAAAATTGTAGCTAGAAACGTTTGATCGCAACTGCTTTTTTCACACTGTTTGCAGTTGCAGGGATTTTTGGAATAGTTCTACAACCTTTTCCCAAGCATCGGCGGCAGCTTCGGGATTGTAGCTAGCGCGATGGTTGCAGAAAAAGCCATGCCCTGCACCCTCATAACGAAAGATTTGATGAGGAATTTGATGTTTTTTTAACTCTGCTTCAATCTGTTGTGTATGTTCTAAAGGAATTCCTTTATCTTCGTTACCAAAGAAGGCGTAAATGGGGCCTTTAATTTCGGAAGTACGGGTGATAGTGGGTTCGCCACCACCGGGTATAGAGTTGGGAATTCCACCACCGTAGAACGATGCTGTGACTTTGATATCTGGTAGAGTCGCTGCTAGATACACAACATGGCCTCCAAAACAAAAGCCAATAGAGCCAATGGCATCTTTTTGGACGTTTGGTAGAGTTTTCAAATAAGCGATTGCGGCTTGAATATCGCTCAATATTTCCTCTGCTGTAGTTTGTTCTTTATAGCCTCTACCGCGCTGGATATCTTCTGGGGTATATTGAGCCTCGAAACCGGGAGCAGTTCGTTGATAAAGTGTAGGAGCGATCGCTACATATCCCTCCTTAGCAAACTTCTGGGCAACTTCCCGAATATGAATATTGACTCCAAAGATTTCCTGAATCACAATTACGGCTGGGAAAGTTCCCTCTTTTGCAGGTTCAGCTAGATAAGCATCAATTTGCAAATCACCGTTTGGAACTTTAACTTGACTTGTGCGAATTTCTGTGCTTGTCATTTGAGGATTTAGCCTACAATCTCGTTGAGGGTAGAGTTCTTGATATCTATACAAATACTACGGTAAATACATCAAATTACCGTACTTAACAAAAGCATCATTTCACAATTGACTGAGAAAAACAAGTACTATGGCAATTCTGATAGTATTTCTCAGTAAAATATGCTAAACCTATTAACTTAGCGTACTAAAATTATTGATAAGCAAATTAAGCATAAAGCTACCGATTTATAGCAATTCTCTATGAAAATGCATCTAATTATTTCGGAGATATCTAATTATCTTTATAAAACCTCTGCGTACCTCTGCGCTAACCTCCGCGTACCTTTGCGTTGAAAAAAAGTACGATTTGGCGCAGCTTCACAAAGAAACAGTATTAGAAAAATATATCGAAAAGCAAGCGGAAAAACTTCTGAGCTTCAATCATCATCATCAGCGATCGCAGAATCTTCAGAATTACCCTGTTTACCCTGACCCGTAATAACTTCAAATAAGTGATTGAGGCGTTTTACACCACTCAAAATAATTAGAGTCAGCAGCCCTCCTATTAAACCCATTTGCCACAAACCACAACCTATTGCTGCTCCTAATCCGGCCGCAGTCCAGACACAGGCGGCTGTGGTTAAGCCTCGCACTTTTGGCTTTGCAGATTTTCTGGGAGATTCCTGTAGAATCAATCCAGCTCCTAAAAATCCTACTCCGGTAGCTACACCCTGAATTGTCCGACTCAAGGCGTTGGTGGCTGCATAGGGACTATCACCCTCAGCTTGCAAAGGAATCATCACAAATAATGCAGCTCCCATACTCACCAACATAAATGTTCTCATTCCTGCTGGTCTACCCCCTTGCTGACGATTGAATCCGATCGTGCAACCAACCACAAGGGCTAGAGCTAGTCTGAATGCTATGTGCGGCCAATCGTTGGCGCTAATGAGCATATCTCCCATTACCGGATTCCTTCTTTATATATGGAGCAGAATTTTGCATCTACTGGCAGAGTTATTGTTAAACCTAAAACTACGGAAAAACAATAGATTTACTCAATATTAATGTTAGTTTAACAAAAGATTAAAAATAAGTAAATTTATATACATAGGCTATATCTTGCACCAGGCGACTGGAAGCTACACAGGCAAAACCCGCCTACGCGGGTTTCAAACCCTTTATGTTGTGTGAGTCCGCGTGGTGCGCCAAGCGCAGCGCAAGCGCGATAGGCAGACTACCCTTCGGGAAGGCTTCGCCTACGTTTGTATAGCCGCGATTTCTAATTGCTACGGCTGGGTGCAAAATGAGAGTAACATAAATACGCTAAATTGGTAAGCTTAACGTAGATTAAAGCAAAATTCACCTTAACCTCTGAAGAAACACGGGGAAAATCAAAGTGTGGCTCACAGCAGTTGCTCATATTCAGGTAACATCACCGCCAGAAGCAGAGAATGCTATGCTGTTTTTTTACAGTAAAATTTTGGGACTAACTGAAATTACTAAACCAGAGGCTCTCCAAGTAAATGGAGGCGCATGGTATGTACTGGGAGATATTCAGATTCACATCGGTATAGAGAAACAGCCTCATAACCAAGAATCTAGACGGCATCTATGTTTTGAAGTTAACAACTTAGAAGAATTTGGCAAACATCTGCAAGCACACGGGGTAGAAATTATTGAGGATCGTGCCTTGCCCGAAAGCGATCGCTTTTTTATCCGCGATCCTGCTGGAAATCGTATAGAGATAGCCCAATCCAGTAACGTTACAAATTGAAATCTTGACTTTCAAATAAAATATGCGAAGCTAATAGTTAGTTTTACTAACTATTTAATCGTATCAAACTCGTGACTAGACTTACGGGAAACATTGACTTGTCAGGATCGCTTGCTAGTAAACCCCAAGCAGTGATTTTAGAAACACACGGACTGACGCGTTACTTCGGTAAAGTAGCTGCTGTGAACGATTTGAGTATCACAGTACAACAAGGTGAGGTATTTGGCTTACTCGGCCCCAATGGAGCAGGCAAAAGTACAGCAATTAAAATGCTGACTACTCTATTGCCTCTAAGTGCAGGTAGAGCAACTATAGCTGGCTATGATATCACTCATCAGGCTGGTGCAGTCAGGCGGCTATTTGGCTATGTACCACAAGCGTTATCTGCTGATGGTAGTCTTACAGGCTACGAAAATCTTTTAATCTTTGCCAAGCTATATGATATTCCTGTCAAGCACAGACAAAGGCGAATTCAGGAAGTTTTAGATTTTATGGGTTTGCAAGCAGCAGCTCATCGTTTAGTACGTAATTACTCTGGTGGCATGATTCGCAAGTTAGAAATTGCCCAATCCATCATGCACTACCCAAAGATTTTGTTCCTTGACGAACCGACTGTAGGACTAGATCCCATTGCCCGTACTCACGTATGGCAACTTGTGCAGCAATTGCGTACAGATTACGGCACAACTATATTTTTAACCACTCACTTTTTAGAAGAAGCCGATAACCTGTGTAATCGAGTGACGATTATGCAGCAAGGCGAAGTTGTTATTACAGGCGCACCAAACGATTTAAAAGCTTCTTTGGAAAAGCCGAATGCAACCTTAGATGATGTCTTTATTCATTACACAGGCGACCAATTAACATCAGGAGTTAACTACCGTGATACAGCCAGAACCAGACGTACAGCTCAACGGTTGGGTTAAGACAAAACCTTCCCACCGTAGCAATGTAATTTCTGCAATTATTCAGACATTTACAAAAACCCTGACGATCGCCGAGATGGAAGTGCGAAAATTAAGGCACGACCCTACGGATTTAGTAGTCAGAGCCGTACAACCATCACTGTGGCTCCTCATCTTTGGGCAAGTATTCTCCCGCATTCGCGCAATTCCTACAGGCGACTTACCTTATTTAGACTTCATGTCAGCCGGTATTCTGGCGCAGAGCGTACTGTTTGTCGCAATTTTTACAGGCGGAATGACCCTAATTTGGGAGCGAGATTTAGGAGTTGTGCATAAATTCCTTGCTAGTCCAACACCTAGAGTAGCGATGGTATTAGGTAAATCCCTAGCTTGTGGTGTGCGTTGTTTATCACAGGTGTTTGTTATTTACGTATTAGCATTTATCTTAGGTGTGAAACTCAACCTTCATCCTTTAGCTTTTTTGCAGGTGCTATTAATTGTGTTGCTAGGAGCTGGTTGTTTTTGCACCTTTTCTCTAATCATTGGCTGTGTAGTGAAAACTAGAGAACGGATGACGGGAATTGGACAGTTGTTAACTATGCCGTTGTTTTTTGCTAGTAATGCCATTTATCCGATTTCCATGATGCCGAGCTGGTTAAAGCTTTTGTCTCATGTCAATCCCTTAACTTATCAAGTCGATGCATTACGCGGCACGATGTTAGCAAATGGAACTAGTATCTATGGTTTTGGTTTGGATTTTGCAATTCTGTTGTTAATATTAATCGCCTTGACCTTAACCTGTGCGCGACTTTATCCAAGAGTAGTGATGTAATTAGTTACCCGAAACCCTGTAGAGAGGTAGCAATGCTACCTCTCTACATTCGTTTTTACTATCCGGTTTGGAGTTCAGATACATTTTGGTTGTTATCTACAGGTAAGAATCCACCTGCTTGCATTTGCCATAACTTGTAGTAAGCACCACGACGCGCCAAGAGTTTGGCGTGAGTATCATCTTCGACAATGCGACCTCGGTCGAATACTAAAATACGGTCTAGATGGGCGATGGTAGATAACCTATGAGCCACTACAATGACTGTTTTCCCATTCATCGCTAAATCGAGGGTGTCTTGGATGGCTCTTTCGGTAATTGAATCGAGGCTGGATGTGGCTTCATCTAGGATGAGTATTGGTGCATCTTTGAGAATAACTCGGGCGATCGCAATTCGTTGTCTTTGTCCTCCTGATAATTTCACACCACGTTCCCCCACCAAGGAGTTATATCCCTCCTTCATGGCTGCGATAAAATCGTGAGCATGAGCTTTACGCGCCGCTTTCATCACTTCCTCATCGGTGGCATCTAGTCGTCCGTAACGGATATTTTCCATTAATGTCCGATGGAATAAAGAAGGATCTTGAGGAATTAAACTGATTTGTGCGTGTAAAGCATCTTGAGTCATATCTTGAATATCAACCCCATCAATAAAAATCTGTCCTGATTGGGGGTCGAATAGACGCAAAATGAGATTTACGAAAGTAGATTTTCCAGAGCCGGAAAAGCCTACTAGTCCCACGCGCTGGCCTGGTTCAATAGTAATAGAAAGATTCTTAAAAACTTGCTTGCCTTCTGAGTAGCTGAAATTGACTCGCCGAAACTCGATACAACCCCGATCGATTGAATGGGCGATCGCTTTATCTCTGTCAATCAGTTCGTGGGGTTGAACAATAGTCTGAACGCCATTAGCAACATTGCCGATATGTTCAAAAACTTCGAGAAAGCGGCGGCTGATATTACGGGCTTCACTGATGATTAACAGCGATAAGCTAGTTGCCACCACAAAATCAGCTGCGGCGATCGCTCCTTGACTCCAGAGTGAAATTGAGTAATACAGAGTGCCGATTTTCAAGATTGCTGCCGACACAAACTGAAACCAGCGAACTCGCTCAGAATACCAGTTAGATTTCCTCACCTCTTTGAGTTCTCGCTTTAATTGATCGTTGAGATATTGTCTTTCAAAACCCAGACGTGCAAACAGTTTGGTACTAGTGAGATTCGTCACAGAATCAACTATATTCCCAGTAGTTTCACTTCTAGCAGCCGCCGCATTCAATGCGTGAGGTCGGCAGCGAGTTGCTAACCAAAAAGAAATGCCCAAAAACAGTATTGCCCAAACTCCTACAAACGCAGCCAGATAAGGATGGGCGCGATAAAGTAACACTGTGGAGACACTGAACATGACGATTAATGACATAAATTCAGTAATCAACATGCTCATCGTCTGAGTGACACCCAAAGAAGTTTCGCTGATGCGATGTGCCAATGCGCCAGCAAAACTACTGCTCAAGTAGCGGTGAGAATGGTGCTGCAAATAGGCATATAAGGATCTGACAATATGTTGCCGATGGATAGGATGAACGATTGTCTGCAAAAGTCCAGCAGAACGACCGAATAATACTTCACCCACACTTAAGCCAGCAAACAGCATCAACGGTTGATGTATAGCTTGTAGGACTAGCTTGGTGTCACCTGTGGATTTTGTCACACTCCGAATAATCTCGCCAATAGCATAAGGTAACATGATGCCGCAGGTGGCATGAAGTATCTCCAGAATCACCATTGCTACGTACCACCACCGAAATTTATAAACAAAGTGGTCAATAAATCGAAATGCAGTCTTTGGTAAAGCTGGCGCGTCGTGAGCGCGTTGAAAGGATTGAAATTTTCTCGAGTTTTTCTTCATGAAATTCTTTCTCGAAGCATCAATTTATACTAATTTAAAATCAATCAAGTCAGTTATTCATGAGAAAATCTCATAACCAAACATAAAAATGTCTTTCTCCTAAACCCCTATACTCTAATCAACACTCTTAAGCTAGACCATAATTTCTGGTGGTGTGATGGCAGCATATAAATCGGGCGGAAGTAAAGCCTCCTTAATATCAATTTTCTTAGGTATTACACCCGATTCAAAGAATAAATCTGCCACACGCTGTTGTTCTGTAATCAGTGCAGGGCTAAGACCTCTACGCCCTGCAAAAGTGCGACGAGACATCACTCTTTCAGCCACATCTTCATCGAGCTTTTGTGTAGTAATCATCAACTTTTTGACTTCATCTCGATGCGTCTCTGACCATTTATCGAGATTATTAAGTTCCTCAATAAGGATTTTTAGCAACCCAGGATTTTCTTCAGCAAACTTCCGATCGGCAATATAATAGCCACCAGGAGAATCTAACCCAACAGAATCTCTGAGGACGCGAATCCGTTTCATTTTTTCGGCGATCGCATAATGCGGATCTCCCGTCATCCAAACAGGAATTTTGCCTTCTAAAAAAGCAGCCCGCGCTTCAATGGTCGGCATACTTCTAATTTTGATATCTTTGATTGTTAAGTTAATTGACTGTAACGCTCTGAGAATAAAATAATGTGATGCCGAGCCTTTTTGAAAATATACTTCTTGTCCCTTAATTTCCTCAAACTTTGTCAGAGAAGATTCTGGGGGTACAGCAATAACACTACTTGTTCCTGTCTTGGCAGTTCTTTGCGTACCAACGACATAAACCAGCTGTGACCCGGCGACTTGTGCAAAAATTGGTGGTGTTTCTCCTACCGATCCCACATCAACTTTGCCCGCCGCCATTCCTTCCATAAGTTGAGGACCTTGGACGAATTGCGCCCATTCTACCTTAACCCCTAGTGGCTCTAAGCGTTTTTCTAAAACTTGGCGATTTCGCACAAGATCCCCCGCACTCTGATACCCCATGCGTAGAACCTTCGCTTTGATTGCCAAGGAACTAGTACCATTTGCTACATTTTGTTGGCTTTGTTGGCTACAACTTCCCAGCAGATATGCCATCGAAAAACCGCCAAGACTAGATGTAGCAACATTGAGAAAACGACGGCGTTTAATCATAGCTGTGCAATGAGATATTTCTGATTTCAATGTTTATAATTTGTAATTTGTCATCGCCAGAGAAACTAACGCAGCGAATCTCCCCTGCGGTATTCGGCGGTGATGTCGTCTAGTTTTTGTTTCAAACTGTCATCGAGTTTGACTTCCACAGCCTTTAGGGTGTCAGCAAGTTGTTCTGGACGACTGGCACCAATAATCGGAGCAGTGATAATCGGATTAGCCAAAACCCAAGCGATCGCTAGAGTAGTGAGCGAGAATCCAGCGTATTCTGCAACTGTGCGTAATTCCTCGACAGTATTGAACTCGCGATCGCGCCAGTATCGCTCTTGATAACGCTCCGCCGCAGCACCTAAAGTAAAACGTGTACCTGCGGTGGGGCCTTGAGCCAGATTGTGTTTGCCTGTAAGCAAACCACCTGCCAAGGGATTGTAGGGAATTACACCCAAGCCTTCTTCTTTGGCTAAAGGTAAAAGTTCTCGCTCAATTTCGCGGAATAAAAGATTGTAGCGGGGTTGAATTGAGACGAAACGAGTCAAATTTCGCACATCTGCGCGACCCAAAGCACGAGCAAGTCGGTATGCTAAGAAGTTGGAAACCCCGATATAACGTACCTTACCCGCACGGACTATTGTATCTAATGCTTCTAGGGTTTCATCAAGGGGGGTCGAGGCATCATCAGAGTGCAATTGGTATAGGTCAACATAATCAGTTCCCAACCGTCTGAGGGAAGCATCGATCGCATCTAAAATATGTTTGCGCGAAGCACCTCGATCCCAAGGCGCAGGGCCAACATTGCCTACAGCCTTAGTAGCTAAAATAAAATGTTCGCGTTTACCTTTGAGCCAACGTCCCACGATCTCTTCAGTACGCCCAACTGTGGGCAGTCCACCCCCAAGCGGATAAACATCAGCTGTATCTAAAAAATTGATGCCACCATCAGCAGCAGTGTCAAGAATGCGCCTGGAGGTTTCCTCATCTGCCTGTAATCCGAAAGTCATTGTACCAAGACAGAGGCGGGAAACGGTCAATCCAGTTTGACCAAGTTTAGTTGTTGGTAAAGTCATGCTAGCGTTCGTTATTTATAGAATTAGCGGCGTTGCTGAATCACGGGATGAAACCCGATTCGTTGAAATCTTAAACTCCTTATTCTCTCTGCGCCTCTGCGTGAGATAAATCATCCCGTAATTATGCAACGCCGAATTAGCAAGTACGCAGTTAAGCCACTACAGAAGCTTGACGACGGTTCTGTGAAATCAGCCATTGTTGCAATTTCGAGTCACTGTAGACTTCATCGGCAATAAAATGATCGCGGTCAGGCAGTACAGTAAAATCTACTGTTGCCCCTAAGCCACGTAAAGTCTCCACAATCTGCTGTGCATCTTCAACAGGAAGCTTTTCGTCCTTGTCGCCTTGGAATATTTGGATAGGAATTTCTTTGAGTGCAGCTAGTTGGTTTGGTTCTAATGTTTTGGGAACGCGACCGGAAACTGCCACCAGACCAGCAAAACGATGAGGATTAGAAGCAGCGATATGCCATGCCCCAGCCGTACCTAAACTGAACCCAGATAAGATGATGCGGGATGGATCGATCGCTCGAGAGGAGATAAGATTATCCAACAAAGCAATGACATCTGATTCTCGCTCTATCCAAGTCTGTCCTTCAGGAAGTTGGGGCGCTAAAAAGAAGTAAGGTAAGGGGCTTGATTCATTGACAAAACGAGGTAAACCCCATTTGAGGAGGACATTTAGATCGTTACCGCGATCGCGTGCCCCATGCAAAAACAATACCAGAGGTGCGGGTTTTTGAGTATCTTCAGAAACAGCCGAGAACAGATAAGGCAATAAACCAGAGCGATGTTCGATAGCCATAGTTGTAATTCCTCTGTATGTTTGGTGGTGGTGATCAGATCCCCGACTTCTTCTAGAAGTCGGGGATCTTGTAGGCTTTAAGCGACTACAAGGTTCTTATCAACTTGTGGAGATACAAGAGATTCAACCGCTGTACCTTTGAAGAAGTCAGGGTTAGCTTGGGTGTAGAACTTGTAAGGATTGCCGAAAACATAAGCTTTAAAGTCAGCTTCGGTAATTACTCCTTCTTGCACCAAATCCCAGCTTTCTGCCAGAGGATCTGTGAGGTCGGGTACATCCCAGTGACCAACGTCGGAGGAATAGATGGCGTTGATTTTCACGCCCAAGGGATTGGCTTTGTCGTTGAATGCTGTGCCGATGGTGCGATCGTCGGACTCGGAACCAAAGAAGAAGCTATTCACCCAGCGATCGCGGATGTCTTCTATTGTTTCAATTCCGGCTGCGGCAAAGTCTTCGAGTTCGCTACCAATGGGCGATCGGCTATGACGGTTGAAGGAAGAACCTAGTACAGATTTTGTCAGTTCTTCTTTATTGAGTGGATGCGCTTGCAGGAATTCGCTACCGAAACGCTCGAATAATGCAAACAACTCATCAGAATTTGTCAGTTCTGGGTTGTAGTTTTGCAGTCCTTTGAGATTGCGCTTGGAGAAACGGTCTACCAAATGAATGTAGACGTGAGCGCCCCAATCTGCACCACCTTCGAGCATGGCTATGCGTAATTGTGGGAAACGCTTAGTTACGCCACCAAAGAACAAAGATTTAGCAAATGCTTGCGAACCATCGGCAAAGTGACCGATGTGGTTGTTCATGTAGTTACTGATGGAAGAGCGTCCAGTCCAACCTTGGCTACCGTAGTGTGTAGTAACAGGTACGCCTAATTCAACTGCTTTCGCCCAGAATGGATCGTAGTCATATTCGCTATCCAATCCGTAGAAGTCGATGTAAGAAGCATATTTGCCGATTTCTGGGAATTGGTCTGCTGGATATTTATCGGCGATCGCTTTAATCGGCCGTTTCACACCACCAGGAATATTTGCTACTTTTAGACCTAGTGTTTTTACAGCAAATTCTAACTCCTCAATAGCTTCTTGTGGAGTACCCATAGGGATGCCTGCTACTACTGTGAGGCGATCGCTATATTTCCGATACAAGTCAGCATGATAGTGATTTACCGCCCGTTGCAGTGCTTGGCGATGTTCGGGACCAGCCCCAGCTGGTGCGAGGACGTTGTTAGGAAACAGTACCGAATAATCAGATCCTTGCTCTGCCTGACGTTGATAAAATAATTCAGGCAAAGTATAAGTAGCTAAATCCAATGTATTCTGCGTAACTCTCGCCCACCAAGGAGAACGAATTGTGCGATTGTATTGACGTTCTTCTGGGGTTTGTTGATACCAGTCTTTACCGTTAACCTTAGAGTTGAGACGAGAAGTTTCTGCCTTGCGTAATGCATCTACGAGTTTTGTACCGCCATAATTAGCGATGTAATCCTCAAGCGCCGGACTGAAATCATTGGTGTGAACATCAGTGTCGATTATCGGATAATCCAAGGTTGCTCTTACTGCTGCGGAGCGTGAAGTTTTCAATCTGTTATATTCAGTCATGGTTTTTTCCTG
Organism: Nostoc sp. DedSLP01; assembly: GCA_034530875.2. Lineage (GTDB taxonomy): Bacteria > Cyanobacteriota > Cyanobacteriia > Cyanobacteriales > Nostocaceae > Nostoc. Next base: position 118,498 of record JAVRCJ020000022.1, on the reverse strand, counting down.
TAAAAACAAAACAAAATAATTCGTAATTGTTAGCCCAAGACTCAAGTCTGGGTCGCAGAAATTAGGAATATTGAGAGGTTTGTACCATTAATTACGAATTACGAATTAGTAATACCAATTTGAAAAAACAATGCAACAAATAGAGCATTTATAGAGACGCGATGAATCGCGTCTTAACTTAACCCCAGAATATGTTGCAATCATTAATTAAATTGGTATAGTCATCTCCAAAAAATGCAGCATCCAGGCGGGGATCTGCAAAAGCTACGCTTGAGAAGATATAGCTTAACCATTGGCAAAAAAATAACTTACACCAAAGCCAATTGCTCATCAGGTTGTTTAGCAGCAAAACGATTAGCCGGACGACGTAACCCTAAGTTTTCACGCAAGGTACTACCTTCGTATTCAGTACGGAATAATCCCCGTTTCTGGAGGATGGGAACGACAAAATTAACAAAGTCATCTAACCCTGTAGGCAAGATGGGCGGCATGATATTAAAACCATCTGCTGCGCCATTGTTAAACCATTCTTCTAATTGGTCGGCAATACTTTCTGGAGTACCAACTATGGTGCGATGACCTCTTGCAGTAGCCAAAGCCAGATACAACTGACGTAGCGTCAGAGTCCCACGAGTAGCCAAATCCCTGACTAATTTCAGACGACTCTTATTATTGTTAGTATCGTTAGGCAGTTCGGGAGCCAAATCGTCTAGAGAGTATTTTGTCAAATCGACGCCTCTGTAATAGTTTCGCAAAATACCCCAAGCAACATCGGGATGAATGAATGATTGCAGAAATTCATACTTTTCTTGAGCTTCTTCTTCAGTCCTGCCGATGACAGGAAAAGCCCCTGGCATGATTTTAAGATCGTCTGGAGAGCGTCCATATTTCGCCAGTCTACCCTTAACGTCGCTATAAAATTCTTGGGCATCAGCTAGGGTTTGATTGGCTGTGAAGATGACTTCAGCAGTACGCGCAGCCAAGTCCCGTCCAGCTTCCGAGGCTCCAGCTTGTACAATCACTGGATAACCTTGAAGCGGACGACCAACATTCAAAGGGCCTTTGACAGAAAAATGCTTGCCGTTGTGGTTGAGTATATGCAGTTTGTTGGGGTCGAAATAGATGCCAGATTCTCTGTCGCGGATAAAGGCATCATCTTCCCAGCTATCCCACAACCCTTTCACTACCTCTACAAACTCTTCAGCACGTTCGTAACGCTGGCTATGTTCTGGATGATGTTCCAGACCAAAATTAGCTGCGGCATTTTCATTACCTGTGGTGACTACGTTCCACCCTGCCCGACCATTACTGAGATGATCTAATGAAGCGAACTTACGAGCCAGGGTATAGGGTTCCTCATAAGTAGTCGAAGCGGTAGCAATAAAGCCAATGTTTTTCGTGACAGAAGATAAGGCTGAAAAGAGTGTGACTGGCTCGAAATGGACAAGTTTACCATTACGTTTTTGAGTCTCTGGCGTACCACCCCAAACTCCTGGGCTATCCGCCAGAAACACAGCATCAAATAAACCACGTTCAGCAGTCTGGGTAATTTCTTTATAATGCTCGAAATTTAACCCAGCATCTATTTGTGCGTCTGGATGCCGCCAAGCAGAAATGTGATGTCCGGTAGCTTGAATAAATGCACCTAAACGAAACTGGCGTTTTTTGCTCATCTGCCCTCTTCTCTCAATCTATACCTAGTTGACTGTTGACGGTTGACTGTTGACAGAAGCTAGTGCGTTGCGTATTTTCCAAGAGTTATTCGTCCAAAGCCTTCTTGCTCTTTTGCAACTAGCGTTTATTACTTAACAGTTATTGATTCTGAATTCTGACTTCTGTTAGCGTAGCGGGGCGTAGCCCATTCTGAATTCTCTCTTACCGCTTCCAAACTACATGAATTTTTGCTGTGAGTTCTTCTGTAAAGTGACCAGAAGGCTCAACAGCTAGTAATGCATTTTTAATATCTTGCTCAAATTCTTCAGCTTTATCGCCGTAGAAAATTTTCAGAGAAAAAGCTGTAGTGTACAAGTAGCCAAGATAGCTAGAAACTGTCCAAGATTTTTCAAATGGCACTTCATACGTTTCTTGGCGAGCAAATTTAGAATTGGCAATCACGACTTCATGAGGAGGATCGACTGGTTTGCGAACGCCTTGTCCTCTTTGTCCAGTTCGCCTTTCTTCACCTAACCATTTTTTCACTACTTCTATAGCAGCTTGTTTCCAAGGTAAAGAACTTTCCCAAGGATTATCGCCTGTATTGAGTAGTGCGATCGCTCCATCATCTGCAAGTAATTCATACAAGCGTTCTAGTACGAGTTCGCGTTGCATCCAGTGAAAGGCTCTACCAATAGTAGCTAGTTTAAATACTCCCAAACTAGGGTTAATCAGTTCTGCTCCTTGTTCTAGCCAAGTAATATTGTTTGCTTTGATGGCTACTGCTTGGCGTTGCGCTTCTTTGAGCATCTCTGAATCGGGATCTATTGCCACTACTTCCTCAAATTTAGGACTCAGACCGATCGCAATTAAACCCGGCCCTGTACCCAAATCTAAAAGTCTTCCCTGACCGTTGAGATTAAATATTTCTGTTAGTTTGTCGAATACAGCAGGTGGGTATTTAGTTCTGTATTGAGCGTAAACTTCAGCAGCACCCTCAAATAATGTTGGATCGTAGGTAGGAAGTGTTTTAAGTTGAACCATAAGTTAGCTTTTTGGTGAACCAATCTCTATTTAGATACCGGGGATTTGCTATTGGGAAACCATCCTGAATATCCCCCTAGTTTGTGTTGGTATAACAAAATCTTTGAGCGAGTACTTGTAGTACGAAAATGATGACTTTCTGACTCAGTTTGTGCGAAGCAATTAGAACATTGATAGAACGTTTGACTACTATATTCCACCAGCCAGTTAAACGATGAATCTCTTCTCTATCAATACTTTTCTCTAGGTCTGGCTAAGTAGTTAGTTGGTAAATGAAATAGTGTAGTTTGCTTGTTACAAACTCCTAAAAATTGACGTATTTACCGTAGTTTACTCTTAACAGAGTTTTCCACACTTACAAGAAAAATGCAAGTACTCCTTAACACAAGTTTGCTAATACTTTTTTATAAAAGTGTGTCTTAAGACACTTGTTTTTTTTGTTATTTTATGCAAATATCCAAAGTTAGTAGCAAAACTACTAAAACCCGATAAGTTTTTAGTAGTTTTGCTAACACCCACAAATCAGGCTAATTCAAATTCTTTCTTTTCAAGAGAGCACCCCAACCTTCGCCACTCTTGCATTTGTAATCTTGAATACCATTTAGTCTTTACCAAAAGCTGTTTATTAAAAGACTTCTGTAAAGCAATCTATCCAGAAAATACTTGTTCTCAATTCAGGATGTGTAATCTGGATGAAAAATTCTGTGTGGTGCTAGCAATTAAAGATTTGTTGACTTTCTGTGCATATCCAACAACTAATGTTTAACGCTTTGTGGAATTACGCGCTAGTTATTCCGGCCTTTTTCAACGTACTTTTGCTCCTCTCTTCGGCCGGATTTGCTTCTGAAACGCCAAAAACTCAAACGATTTCGGCTCTAAGTACTCAAGCTGAGTCTAATCAAATTGGCAATGCAGAAATCATCAAAAAGACAGATTCTTTACTCAACCAAAAAGGAAGTTTAATTTCTCAACAGACTTCAACAAATCAAAACGATTCTCTAAAACAAGTTACATCTGTTTCTCAGCTATCTGATGTTCAGCCTACAGATTGGGCTTTTCAAGCTTTACAGTCTTTAGTTGAACGCTACGGTGTAATTGCGGGCTATCCAGATAGCACATTTAAAGGTAATCGTGCTTTAACACGTTATGAATTTGCGGCTGGCTTAAATGCTGCTTTAGACCGACTTAACGAACTGATTGCTACTAGTACGGCAGATTTGGTACGTAAAGAAGATTTAGCTACTTTGCAAAAACTGCAAGAACAATTTGCACCGGAACTAGCAGAGTTGCGGGGTAGGGTGGATAGCTTGGAAGCGCGTGTTTCTGAGGTGGAAGCGAATCAGTTTTCTACAACTAGTAAATTGGTTGGTGATGCGACATTTATAGTAGCTGATACATTTGGCGATCGCGTCAATAATACCCCAGCCAATGACACCGAAGATAACACTAATACCGTTCTTGCATACCGCACTAGATTTTCTTTTCAAACTAGCTTTACTGGTAGAGATCAACTCACAACAAACTTGGCATATAACACGATCCCTAACTTTACCAGTACAACGGGAACTGCAATGACCCGTTTCACCTTTGATACCGATGGTAGAGATTCAGTATATTTAAGCCAATTGACATATCGTTTTCCAGTAGGCAAAAATCTGACTGTTTGGGTAGGAACTAGAGCCTTACAACCAGCTATATTTGCACCAACTATAAACTCATCAATTGGTGGACTAAATGGTGCTGCTTCACGCTTTTCAGCATTCAACCCTACTATCTACCGTCCTGGTTTTGATGGTGCTGGTGTAGCTTTTGCCTACAAATTCAACAAGCAATTGCAATTCAACGCAGGTTTCATAAGTTCTGATGGTCAAGCCAATAATCCCAGCGAAGGGAATGGATTTTTCAACGCCAACAATCTTGTACTAGGCCAATTAACCATAACACCTAGTTCTCAACTAGATGTCGGTCTTACTTACGCCCGTAAATACTTTGGTACTGGAACTGGTTTTAACCTTACTGGTGGAACAGGTAGCGCCTTTGCGAGAAATCCATTTGGACAAAATGCCACTACTACTGATAACTTTGGACTGCAATTTAACTGGCGGCTAAGTCGTCGCTTTCATTTAGGCGGTTGGTTTGGTTACACTTTAGCGAATCAATTAGATAATGGTGATAACGATGCAACTATCATCAATGGCGCCCTCACTTTCGCCTTTCCAGACTTATTCAAAGAAGGCAATTTAGGTGGAATTATCATCGGCGTACCACCGAAAGTAACTAGCAATGATTATCGCCCTACCCCCACCGCCTCCGTTTTTGAAGACCGAGGCACTTCTTTACATTTAGAGACTTTTTATTCCTACGGGGTAAATAACAACATCAGAATTATCCCTAGTTTGTTTGTAATTACCAACCCCGAACATAATGATGCTAACGATGCAATTTGGGTAGGTAGCATCCGTACTACCTTTACTTTCTAGCTAATAACTCATGGGAAAAATCTATAAGCAAAGCTGAAAATTTCCTAGTCAGTATTTTTTTGGAGTTGCTTTTTACCTAATATCGTGTAGAATATCCTTAATCTACGGCAATTCGCTAGGTATTTAGTAGTTTAAAAGAATAAATACTTAAGCGGCAAAGCAACCTTTTTTTAGTTCATTTCCCACTAAGTTATGCACCTATCTAGGTAGAACCAACATTAACAGACAAGACGGATTCAGCCTTATTGAATAAACAACGTCAATAAGAAGTTTGTAAAACAATCAACAGGTCACTTATGACTATTAGTTTGAAAAATACTAAAAATAGCGTCAAATCGCTAGAAGTACTATTCAACAACAAATACTCTGATAAAATCATCCCTTGGGTAGTACCTTTTGTAGTGCTGTGTTTGTGGGAAATCTCATCTAGAACTGGCTTACTTTCCAGCAGAATTTTACCAGCACCCAGTAACGTAGTTTTTACTGCATTTAAGTTAGCTTCAACTGGAGAGCTTTTCCAGCACATGGGAATTAGCGCCGCACGCGCTATATCTGGTTTTATTGTTGGTGGTGGAATTGGCTTTATTTTGGGATTAATAACTGGATTTTCTCGCCTTGGAGAACAGCTGCTAGATAGTTCCTTACAAATGCTACGCACTATTCCCAACTTAGCGTTAATTCCCCTAGTAATTTTATGGTTTGGAATTGGCGATCAAGCGAGATTATTTCTAGTTTCCATAGGGGTATTTTTCCCAATTTACCTTAATACCTATCATGGAATTCGGAGCGTAGATCCTGGTCTAATTGAAATGGGCAGAGTCTATGGCTTAAAAACACCGCAGCTTTTGTGGCAAATAGTTTTTCCAGGAGCTTTATCTTCAATTTTAATCGGTGTTCGTTTTTCCTTGGGTATTATGTGGCTATCCTTAATTGTAGCCGAACAAATTGCAGCAGATTCCGGCATTGGTTACATGGCAATGAATGCTCGTGAATTTATGCAAACAGATGTTGTGGTTTTAAGTATTGTCATCTATGCGCTGCTAGGTAAACTAGCTAATTCCATCGCCAAGGGGCTAGAAAATAAATTCTTAGCATGGAATCCAAATTACAAATCTGCCGGTTAGAATTTCAGGTCAAAAGTTAAACATCTGTTTAATTTTTGACATTTTTAATTTATAATTTCATCGACAAAGTTTGCTGAGTAAAGGAGAATTACGATGGTTAAAAATGTACAAGGTTCGCAACTCCAAATTTTGGATTTAACAAAGTCTTTTGGTAATCAAACTGTCTTAAAGTCCTTAGATCTAGAAGTAGCAGCAGGAGAATTTATCGCTATTGTCGGCCGTAGTGGTTGCGGTAAAAGTACTTTACTACGTCTCGTATCCGGCTTAGATAAACCCACAGCTGGCGGCATACTATTAGATGGAGAACCACTGCGTAAGCTAAGCCATTCTGTAAGGGTAATGTTTCAAGACCCTCGTTTATTACCCTGGAAAAGTGTGATTGATAATGTGGGTCTGGGTTTGCAAGATAATTGGCGTACAAAAGCTTTATGGGTATTAGAACAAGTTGGATTAAAAGATAGAGCTGATGAATGGCCTTATGTGTTATCTGGAGGACAAAGGCAACGGGTAGCATTGGCTAGAGCATTAGTCAGCCAGCCACAACTATTACTATTAGATGAGCCTTTAGGAGCGTTGGATGCATTAACTCGCCTAGAAATGCAACAGTTAATCGAAGAGTTGTGGCGGCAGCGAGGTTTTACAGCATTTTTAGTTACTCATGATGTAGATGAAGCTGTAACTTTGGCAGATAGAGTGATAGTAATTGAAGGCGGACGGGTTGCGCTAGATGTACCTGTAAGATTGCCTCGTCCGCGAGACAGAGCAAGTGAAGTATTTGTGAGTATTAGAGAAGCAGTACTAGAAAAAGTTATGAGCTATGAAGGTACTCATACAAATCAATTATTGCAAATGAGCCATTAATATAGGAATTTGACTTGATTCATGAAATTATTTGCGTAGACAGGGAGTAGGGACTGGGAAAGAAGTCTTGTTTGGGTGTAGTATTTTTTTTCAGAAATCAAATATGAGTCCTATAATATAGTCGCGCGATCCCTCTAAAGTAATAAATTAGAGTTTTTTGTAGGATAGGCGTTTTGCCATTGGTGAGAATTTAACTTAGAAATAGCTTCACTATTTGCTTTATCAACTGCCTTGAAGTAAAGCTGAAGGCTAACAGTAAAAGTCATCTTAAGCTGACTAAAAAACTTTTATTTAGTCATTTTTGGATGACTTTTGTTATTCAAGTGTGATATATATTCGGCTGAAGACGCGATAAATCGCGTCTCTACAAGTTGTTTATTTACTGTTTAATTAAATTCATCTCTACATATATCGGGAATATTATTCTTCTGATACTGGGTAATTGTTTGGCAAAAATTATTCCTCCTATCAAACAAGAAATACCACCAAACAACAAAGCGTTTTCAACTCCAAGTCTGCTTGCTAATCCTCCAAAAAATAAATTACCAAAAGGTAATATTCCTAAGAAGCCTGTTGTTAATATACTTGTGACTCTACCTCGCTTAGTTTCATCAACAAGAATTACTTGTACAAAGTTACTAATAGCTGCCAGTGTAAGAGTATTGGTCATGCCGACAAGGCAAATTAATATTAGGCAAATCTCTAATTTTTGAGTGCGAGAAAAAAGTATTAATCCTAAACCGAGAATTGTGGTAGAACACGCTATTAATTGTACTAATCCTGTGACTTGCTTCCTTAACATCAGATAAAGTCCAGCAACTATGGAACCAAGGGCAGAAGCTGTCATTAAAAAGCCCAGAGTTTCGGCATTACCATTTAAGATTTCTTTGACAAAAATAGGCATGAGATTAACATGGGTCATGACCATAAAACAAATCATAACTTGTAAAATCAAAACATACCTGATGGGCACAAAATTATATGCGAAAGCAAAGCCCTCTTTTAAGTTTTGTATAATGTTTGTTTTTTGAACTGAAGACTTATTCGGAACTGTTTTAATTTGAGTAGTTAATATTGCAGAAATAAAGGGTATATAACTGATGCTATCTACTAAAAAGCATGAAGCTGCTCCGAATCTAGCCAGTATTAACCCTCCTATCATGGGACTGACAAATTTAGCTGTATTTAGTAAGAATGAATGAATAGCAATAGCACTATAAGTATCTACTTTATTGTCCACAAGTCTAGGAATGCTGACTAGACGTGCTGGTAAATCAAAGGCTTTGACAGTCCCTTGCATGATACCGATGATAATAATCGAGATAACGCTGAGTTGACCGTTAATGGTGAGAAAGGTAAGAGTACCAGATAACAAAATAGATACTACCTGAGTGGTTAATAATACATAACGTAAATTCCAGCGATCGAGCAATACACCTACTAATGGCGTGATAATCAACCCCATAAATTGATTGGTAAATCCAACTACGCCAACTAACATGGCTGAATTAGTAATTTGATAAACCATCCATACTAGGGCGATTTGAGTCATCCAAGTACCAAAAAAAGATACGCTCTCTCCAATTACAAAACAACAAACATTAGGAGATTTTAGAGCAGGCGGGAGATGCAAAGAAGTAAACAATAGTTTGCCTGCTTCGGAGCTGTGTTTCTTACTTTGTTGCATTGCTATTTTCTGTGGGGTAACCTAAGCCAAGTTTTGGATGAAAAGTTGACTGATTGTGGTATAAAAATGTGATTTGATTTGTAGATCGCTCGTAGAGAGAGGGAAGAGGGAAAAAGAAACGAGTTCTATACTTTCTCACCAAGTTATTGCAGCAATATTAGAAAGGCTTAAATTTAGATACCCATAAAGTTAGCACGCTTAACATAGTCTGACAAGAATACTTTGGGTATAGATTTGGAAGTTTCCAAATCAGGGCGTTTTGCCCGTCCGGGGCGGCCTAAAAGCCCACCCTACAAGAAATTTTATTGCAAGATTTTAGTCTTGCCACGCCAATACTCAGATAATTACTTAGTTTAACTAAATTTTAGAAAAACTTAAAGTTTGGAATACATATATTTTTGTTTCCTGAGTGGTTGTGCAGTTACTAGGGCTATGCAATAATACTAAGTTAATCTACGTTAACTCGGTAGATAAAAAGTATTTTATGTCTGACATCAGTACTACATAGATAGAACAACCAGTTTAGATAATCAACGCGAAGACAGTAATACAACTCTGGTTGATATCGGGTTTTGAGTCTTGATTTTTGCTTGGTTGTGGTTGACGGCTTGTGAAAATCAACGAGTCATATTAAATATGGAGACGTAATTATGACAATTGCACTTGAACGTCCTACGAAAAAGTCTCGTTCTGCACAGATTCGGGAACAGCTAGGTTATCCCATCATTGATACTGATGTCCATACCCAGGAATTTGAACCGGCTTTTCTTGATTATCTAGCTCAAGTAGGTGGTGCGAAAATTGCTGATAGCTTCCGCGAACATTTACCCGGTGCTGGTCGCTATCGTTGGTTCCAGCAAACTTGGGAAGAACGTCATACTTACCGGACAGCTAGACCTCCATTTTGGGGTCGTCCGACCAAGGATACTTTAAACTTGGCGACTGTTAGCTTGCCGAAGTTGCTGCACGAACGTTTGCAAGAAGCTGGGACAGATTTTGCCGTACTATATCCCAACTTAGCGACCCTAGCACCGCAAATCAAAAATGAAGAAATGCGTCGGGCGGTTTGTCGTGCAGCCAACCTCTACCATGCAGATATATTCCGGGCATACTCCGATCGCTTAACTCCCATCGCTACTATTCCTCTCCACACACCAGAGGAGGGAATCGAAGAATTGGAATATGCAGTCAAAGAATTAGGATTGAAAGCAATTCAAATTCCTGGTTATGTGACTCGCGTCATTCCTGGCTTCGAGAAATATCCCGAAGAAGTGCAACGAGAAGCAACTTGGATCGATAACTTTGCTTTAGATAGCGCCTACGATTACGATCCTTTCTGGGCTAAGTGCGTAGAATTAAAAGTTGTCCCCACTACCCATGCTTCTGGTATGGGTTGGACATCGCGCCGTTCGATTTCTAACTATCAATACAATCACATCGGACACTTTGCTTCGGCTGCGGAGGCTTTCTGTAAAGCATTGTTCTTTGGTGGCGTTACTAATCGCTTCCCGACTTTGAGATTTGCTTTTCTAGAAGGTGGTTCGGCTTGGGGTGCTAGTCTCTATACAGATTTGATCTGGCATTGGGAAACTCGTAACCCAGAGATTTTACAGAACAATCATCCTGGAAATGTGAATCGGGAAGAATTGCGGGAATTGTTCGTTCGTTATGGTGACAAAGAATTGCGCGATCGCTTTGATGAAATTGGTAGCGGTTTAGGCTTCCACGGCAAATACTTCGCACCTGAAGATCCTGGCGACTTGAATGAATTTGCAGCCGCAGGAATTACCAAAGCTGAAGATGTGCGCGATCGCTTCCTCAAGCACTTCTACTTTGGTACAGAATCAGACGATACCCGTGTAGCTTATGCCTTCCACCAAAAAGCCAATCCTTACGGAGATAGAGTCAAAGCTTTCTTGGGTTCTGATTCTGGTCACTGGGATGTACCTGACATTACAGCTGTTACCTCCAACGCTTACAGCATGGTAGAACGCGGTATTCTCAGCGAAGAAGACTTGCGATACTTCCTTTCTATTCATCCTTTGGAATTGTATACAAGTCTGAATCGTGACTTCTTTAAAGGTACGGCAATTGAAAAAGAAGCAGAAGAATATTTAGCAAACAATACTCCTGCTTAGAAAAAGCTTATGTACCTGATGCAATACTCCGCTATCTACTACGAAGGTGGGCAATGTCCACCTTCTTATCTTGAAAATACGAATCATAAATCAGTATTTTTTGGCGTTTGAATGTACGCCACAGAAAATTTTAGTCCTTTCGATCTTAGTCAGAGCAAACCGACTTTTCATGAAATTTTCAGCTAAAACATTTCCAAAAATTAACTTATTCCAGCAAATTTCGTTTTTATTTCTGCCTGGATTATTAAGTATTTCGACAATATTAACTAGTTGTTCGGTTGAAACTCCAACTACACAAAATAAATCAAAGAGTTTTACAGCAACAACTGTCCGTATGGGATATCAAAGTGCTGGAGACTTAGTTAAACTCAGAGGAGGAGTAGAAAAGCGTTTGCAAGCTTTGGGCATTTCCGTTGAATGGGCGCAATTTGCAGCCGGGCCGCAATTAATGGAAGCGATGAATGTAGGTACAGTTGATATTGGCTCTGTTGGAGAAACTCCTCCTATATTTGCTCAAGCAGCTGGTACATCTTTAGTTTATATTGCTAGTAGAGAACCAGGAACAGGCGAAGGTAGTGGTATTGTAGTTCAACAAAATTCACCAATTAAAACTTTAGCTGACCTGAAAGGCAAAAAAATCATTTTTCAAAAAGGTTCAGCTTCTCATTACTTATTAGTTAAAGCTTTAGAAGAAGCAGGTTTGAAATATAGTGATGTTCAAGCTCTAAGTATGCCCCCATCAGAAGCACGTGGTGCTTTTATTCAAGGGCGAATTGATGCTTGGGTCACATGGGACCCTCATTTAGCTTTAGCACAGAAAAAAGGTAACACTAGAGTTTTAAGAAATGCTAGTGGCATCGCTACTCAAGGTGGATATTACATGGCTTCACGAAAGTTTGCTACGGAAAATCCAGAATTGGTGCGATTAGTCCTTGAAGAGGTAGAAAAAGTAGATGAGTGGGCTGAAAAAAATCAAGCTGAAGTCGTCAAAATAACTGCTCCTCAACTTAAAATTGATGACGAGATCATCGCAGAAATAGTTAAAAGGCGAAGCTATGGGTTAAGAGCAATTACTCCAGAAATTATGGCAGGTCAACAGCAAATAGCAGATTTATTTGCTCAAGAAAAAGTAATTCCTAAACCGATTAATGTTAAAGAGGCAATGCTGACTCCCGAGCAATATGCTGCTATTACGCCTAAAACTTTGATTAGCCAAAAATAATTACCCCCCTTAATCCCCCCTTATAAAGGGGGGAAATAAGAAAATCTAGTTCCCTCCCCTTGACAAGGGGAGGGTTAGGGTGGGGTAAAACCCGGATTCATCAACTATTGCCCACTTGTGTTTTCACTAATTTATAATTCAGAAAAATAAATATGCTATCTAGCAAAACTCGGCATTTCACAATCTTTCATCAATTTAAATTGCTCGTAGTTCCAGGATTGTTAACTTTAGCAACTTCTTTGACTTTAGTTAGTTGTACGCAAGGAAACCAAAACGTCCAAAATCAATCTTCTGCGACCAATGTATCTGATACTAAAGCCTCTGGAATTAAAACCAAGGTACTCCACATGGGGTATCAGCAAGCTGGTGATTTTGTGAGGGTGACGCAAGTATTAGAAAAGCGTTTAGAACCATTGGGAGTGAAAGTAGACTGGGCACAATTTGCTCAAGGGCCGCAGCTAATGGAAGCTATGAATGTGGGCAAAATAGATTTAGGTTCTGTTGGTGAAACTCCGCCAATTTTTGCTCAAGCAGCTGGTGCCGATATTGTTTATGTAGTGGGTTCAAAACGTACAAACAAAACAGGTAGAGGAAGTGCGATCGCAGTTCCGCCAAATTCTCCAATTAAAAGCGTCAAAGATATTAAAGGACAAAAAGTAGTTTTTTAAAAAGCTTCTGCTTCTCACTATTTTATCCTCAGAGAATTAGAAAATGTAGGCTTAAAACCAAGCGATATTCAAGTTTTGAGTATACCTAATGTAGAAGCTAGTAGCGCATTTCTAGAAGGTAAGATTCCTGTTTGGGTAAGTGGCGATCCTCACTTAGCAAGGGCTGAACTTTTAGGTAAAGCACGGATTATTAAAACAGCCCAAGGGCTTGATACTCCAGGTAGCTACTATGTTGGCAGAAAACAATTTGCAATTGATAATCCAGAATTACTCAGAATTGTGATTGAGGAAATTGATAAAATTCAACGCTGGGCAGAGGCTCATCCCAAAGAAACGGCAAAATTAATTATGCCTTATCAAAAACTAGATCCAAAAGTGATGGATTTGGTACTTAGCCGTCGTAGCTATGGGTTAAGAGCTATTTCTCCTGACTTAATTAGAGATCAACAACGAGTTGCCGATTATTTCTATAAAAACGGTGTGATTCCCAAACCAGTAAATATTCAAGAAGCTGTGCTGACACCCGAGCAATATGCAGCTATTACTCCTACAACAATTAGTCAAAAATAGTATCAGATAATTACGGATTTTTCCGCGTACTATTAACAGAGATTTGCTAATATCTTTTTGAACGATTAAAGGTTTTTTATTTCATGGTCAAAACTTCATCAACAATGCTACCTCTGGGTACTTTAGCCCCTGATTTTCAATTACCAGATGTAGTTTTAGAAAAAACAATTTCGCTTTCAGATTTTGCTAACAGAAAAGCTCTGTTAGTTATATTTTTGAGCCGTCATTGCCCTTTTGTACAACACATCAAATTTGAGCTAGCAAAGCTGGGTCAAGACTATCTAAAAAATACAGATAGCAATCTGGGAATTGTGGCGATTAGCGCTAACGATGCCACTACTCATCCTGATGATGCGCCAGAATCTTTGAAAGCCTTTGCACAAGAGTTAGATTTAGCTTATCCTCTACTTTTTGATGAAAATCAAACAACTGCAAAGAACTTTTTTGCCGCTTGTACTCCTGACTTTTTCCTATTTGATGCTAAGGGAAAACTTGTTTATCGGGGACAGCTAGACGATAGCCGCCCACAAAACGGTATACCCGTAACTGGAAAAGACTTGCGCAATGCAATTGATGCTGTTTTGGCAGGCCGGGCTATAACTTGGCAACAAAAGCCGAGTATTGGCTGTAATATCAAATGGAAGCCAGGAAATGAACCTATTTATTTCAAAAATCCTGCCATCGCAGTTTGATAGATACTGTTTATCAACCCAATTGCTGCTGTAATTTAAGCCGTCTTCAATTACTATGAAAAGTGCTGAGTTGACATCCTCTCACCGCTAATCCTAGCAGGTGTAGTGTATGGCTTGACTCAGCACAGGCTAAACTACAAAAATTCAGCAATCTTCGATAGAACCACTATGTCAGTTCCCGAACCACAAAGAGTTTTTTTAGAGCAGATTATTTCTCAGCTAAAAAAAGACGATCGCTTGTTAGGTGTAGCCATCGGTGGTTCGTATTTGAGTGGGCAAATGGATGAGTATTCCGACCTCGATTTAATTATTATTGTAGCTGACGATAGCTATCAACAGGTATTAGATGAACGAAAGCTTTTTGCCAATCGATTGGGTTCGTTATTAGCAGCTTTTACAGGCGAACACGTCGGCGAACCTCGATTGTTAATTTGTTTATATGAAAATCCACTTTTACACGTTGATTTAAAGTTTTTGGTTTTACAAGATTTGAAAATAGGTCGGGTTGAAAATCCTATTGTCTTATGGGAACAAGACAATTTATTAACCTTAGCTATCAAGGATAATCCAGGAAATTATCCACCTTTGGATTTACAGTGGATTGAAGACCGTTTTTGGGTGTGGGTACACTATGGCGCTACCAAATTAGGCAGGGGCGAACTTTTTGAAGCTATTGATTTTCTTTCTTATATTCGCGGACAAGTTTTAGGGCCATTAGCCAAAATTCAATCAGGAAAACTTCCTCGCGGTGTGAGGAATTTGGAAACAGAACTTCCTCATTTATTAGCAGATTTTCACCAGACTATTCCGATGAAACATAATAGTCTGGAAATTGCCAAAGCATTGCAACATAGCATTTATTTATATCGTCAGTTTCGCCAAGCATTAAACAAACCAGATTTGATTGTGCATTCTTCAGCAGAAAAGGCTTCTATAGAATATCTGCAAATAGTTATAGATGGTTTGAAATATTAATGAAACTAGTAGAAAAAGGATTCAGTTATGGCAGGTAAATTAGATAGAAAAGTAGCAATTATTACGGGAGCTTCTTCGGGAATTGGTGAAGCGACAGCGATCGCTTTGGCAGCAGAAGGAGCAAAAATAGTAATTGCAGCTAGAAGAAGCGATCGCTTGGAAGCACTAGCAAAACGCATCGAATTTAGTGGTGGCAAGGCTTTACCTATTGTTACCGATATCACCGACGAAACCCAAGCCAACAACTTAATCCACAAAGCTAAGGCCGAATTAGGACAAATAGATATCCTAGTAAACAACGCAGGCATAGCATTGACAGGTAATATTGATGGCGGCAATACTTCAGACTGGCGGCGCATGTTTGATGTCAACGTCTTTGGATTGCTTTATGCTACCCATGCTGTCCTACCAATTTTCAAAGCCCAAGGTGGAGGACATATCGTTAATATTTCATCAGTAGCAGGTCGGATAGCGCGTGCAGGTGTTGGTATATACAACGCAACTAAATGGGGTGTGAACGCTATTTCAGAATCTCTACGGCAAGAAGTTTTAAAAGATAACATTCGCGTCACCATTATCGAACCTGGTTTGGTAGAGACAGAAATCAATAATCATGTCACCGATCCTGTAGCCAAAAAAAATGTAGAAGAACGAATCAAGGCAATTACACCGCTACAAAGTGATGATATTGCTAGAGCGATCGCTTATGCTGTGACTCAGCCACCCCACGTTAATGTCAATGAAATTCTCATTCGTCCAACTCAGCAAGACAGGTAATAACAATTCAAAATTCAAAAAACTAAATATCACAAGGGTTTGAGCTTATCTATAGAGAGCATTCTTTTTTCAAATTGGTATAGGAATCCGGTTTGATTTGGAGAATTTATTTGTGTGGTGCGCGAAGCGCAGCGCAAGCGCGATAGACAGGGAGTAGGGAGTAGGACAGAAGCTTTGTCTGGATGTACTGATTTTTTTCACGCAATCAAATGTGAGTCCTATATCAGGTGAGAATCTTAAAAGGCTAAAAAACAAAATTGATTAAAATATCAATATCTTTGGCAAAATAAGAGCCTACAAAAATTTAGAATTGCTATTAGCCTTCATTATTCCGTCTTACGAGGTTTTTATGTCAGAAGGAGCGAAATTAATCGCTATCAAAGCATCTGATGCACCAACAAGAACTAAACCCTCAAACTATCCTGAACCGTTTGCATCGCGTATGGTGGGCAGGGAGAAACGCGCACTTGGTGACCTGTTTGGACTTACGAACTTTGGTGTAAACCTAACACGCCTAGCTCCTCAGGCAATTTCAGCCCTTCGTCATGCTCACAGCAAACAAGACGAGTTCGTGTACATCTTGGAAGGACATCCAACGCTACGTACCGACGAAGGTTGTACACAACTCTCCCCAGGTATGTGTGCCGGCTTCAAGGCTGGCACTGGTAACGCCCACCATCTGATTAACGAAACCTCAGAAGATGTTCTTTATCTCGAAATCGGGGACAGAACACCGGGAGACGAAGGCAGCTATCCCGATGACGACCTTATGGCCAATTTAGAGAATGGCTTGTGGAAATTTGTCCGCAAAGACGGCACACCATACTAATTTTGTCAGAGCTAGTAGAGCCATCTCAGCTCCATGCCATATAAATTTTTTGGCATTGCTGAATTTGAATATGAAATTCAAAAATTAACTCTTCTCAACCTTTACTCTCTGCGATTCTGCGCGACGCCACTTGCTACCCTTCACGCCAAGGGCGAACAAGTCGGGGAACCCGCAAGGGCGCATTGGCTCCTCTGCCTGAAGTAAATTCATATTTTTAATCACCAACGCCAATTGTTTGTAGCAGCACAGTACACGTACAAAATCATCGAGATAAAGCCATGAAAGAAAATAGCATCATCACTGGTTTTCACGCTCATGTCTACTACGATACCGAGACTCGTGATGTTGCTAGCCATATCCGAGATGAATTAGGAGCTAGATTTGAAGTACGGCTGGGGCGCTGGCAAGATCGGCTAGTTGGCCCCCATCCCAAATCGATGTATCAAGTTGCCTTCTCACCAACGGAATTTACGCAAATCGTTCCCTGGTTAATGCTCAACCGCGAAGGCTTAGATATCCTCGTCCACCCTGAAACAGGCGATGATGTCACAGACCATACAGCACATGCCCTGTGGCTAGGCAACAAGCTAGATTTAAACATCGCTTTCCTACAACAAATCAATCAAACCTAACGTCTCTTAATTACGAATTACGAATTACCCTAACGCTTGCGTGCTAAAGTTAGCCCATCTGCGATCGCAATTAAACTCAAATCGATGCGATCGTCTTGAGCTAGCTTCTTGTTGAACTCCCGAATCGCTACAGTAGACGAGTCTTGTATTTCCGGCTGAATTACTGTTCCAGACCACAGCACATTATCAATAGCAATCAAACCACCAGGCCGCACTAACTTTAACGCCAATTCGTAATAGCGATAATAGTTTTCCTTATCAGCATCAATAAAAGCAAAGTCAAAAGTTTCAGCCTGACCTTGTGCTAAAAGATACTCTAAAGTCTCTGTCCCTGGAGCCAGCCGCAAGTCAATTTTATTTGCCACACCTGCCTTTTCCCAATAGCGACGAGCAACCGATGTAAACTCTTCGCTAATATCACAGGCAATAATCTTACCATCAGGCGGCAATGCTAAAGCAACACTTAAAGAACTATAACCAGTGAAAACTCCTACTTCTAGAGTTTTCTTTGCACCAATTAGCTTTACCAAGAGTGCTAAAAACTGTCCTTGATCTGGCACAATTTGCATATTTCCGCGAGGATGGCGTGCAGTTTCTTCTCGCAACTCCAAAAGTACTTCTGGTTCGCGTAGAGATACAGACAATAGATAATCGTACAAATTAGTTGTCAGATTTAGTGTTTTCCCGGTGGGCATACTTTTTCGGCTTTTGCATTTGTGGCGTATCTATGTAAATATTCTACCAAAATACGGTAAATGACTCAAATTGCCGTAGTATTGAAGATGCTTATAGTCTGAATGCACCTATGCGGCTCGAGTATTTATCAAAACGACTTATGAAGATTGTCAACAGCTTTCTTCAGAATTATGAAATATGGAGAATTAGCGCATTTACCTTATTCTTTGCCTGCGGGTTTGCCTTGGCTGTTGCGATCTCTGCGTGTTCCAACAGTGCCAGCAACTCTGCCCCAACGCAGGCAGCAAATCCAAGTCAGGCAAATCAAGGTGTTGTAGTTCGCATTGGCTATCAAAAAGCAGCAACTATCCTCAACACCATGAAAGCACAAAAAGATTTGGAAAAAGCCTTTGCTGCTAGTGGCGCTTCAGTGAAATGGGCAGAATTTCCTTCCGGGCCGCCGATGTTAGAGGCAATCAACGCTGGGAGTATTGATTTTGGCTACACCGGTGAATCACCGCCTATTTTTGCCCAAGTTTCTGGTACTCCCTTAGTTTATGTTGCTTACGATCCTTGGAGTCCCAAAGCAGAAGCAATTCTTGTGCCAAAAAATTCACCTATTCAAAGCTTTGCAGACCTCAAGGGTAAACGAGTTGCCGTTGCTAAAGGTTCAAATACTAACTACTTATTAGTAAAAGCCTTAGAAAAAGGCGGAGTAAATTACAGCGATATCAAACCGGCTTTTCTCCAACCTCCCGATGCGCGTGCCGCATTTGAGGGTAATAACGTTGATGCTTGGGCAATTTGGGATCCTTATTTAGCTGCCGCGCAAGCTGCTACAGGCGCACGTACTCTGACTGATGCAACTGGGTTAGCACCAAATCGCGGTTATTATCTAGCTGCAAAATCTTTTGTTGACAAATATCCTGATGCTTTGAAAACAGTTCTTGATGAAGTGAAAAAAAGAAGCACCTGGGCGCAAAATAATCCTGCTGAAGTTGCCAAATTTCTCTCACCAGAATTGGGTATTGATGCCAAAGTTCTAGAAGTTGCAGAAAAACGGCGCGAGTATGGCGTCCTACCCTTAACAGACGAAGTGATTCGCGCACAACAAGAGATTGCCGATACCTTCTATAAAATTAAACTGATACCGAAGTCTATCAATATTAGCGAAATTGTTTGGAAAGGCGAGAAATAGGAGGCAGGAGGCAGAAGGCTGTATGCGAGCAAGTTAGTTTGGTTGACATTTGAGGTTTTATTTATTGCAGATGAATATCAATACCCAGTGGATAAAAACAGATGTGCTTGTGATTGGTGGCGGTACAGCGGGAACGATGGCTGGAATTAAAGCCAAACAAGCAAATCCAGATGCAGAGGTGCTGATTTTAGAAAAGGCTAACATACGACGGAGTGGTGCGATCGCAATGGGGATGGATGGCGTCAATACCGCAGTCATTCCCGGACATTCCACCCCAGAACAATACGTCCGTGAAATCACCCTCGCTAACGATGGCATTCTCAACCAAAAAGCCGTATATCAAACCGGCAAATTAGGTTATGAAGTCATCCAAGAATTAGAAAGCTGGGGCGTGAAATTTCAAAAAGATGCCCAAGGCAACTACGACTTAAAACAAGTGCATCGCGTAGGTAAATATGTCCTACCCATGCCAGAAGGTAAAGACCTCAAAACCATTCTCACCCGCCAAGTTAAACGCCACAAAGTTAAAGTTACAAACCGCGTCATGGCGACTCGTGTATTAGTCAAAGCCGGACGCGCTATTGGTGCGGTGGGACTTGATGTCAGAAACGGCGATTATGTAGTCATTCAAGCCAAAGCCGTTATCTTATGTACGGGTGCTTGCGGCAGATTAGGATTACCTGCTTCTGGCTATCTCTACGGCACTTACGAAAATCCTACCAATGCCGGCGATGGCTATTCAATGGCTTATCATGCAGGTGCAGAACTCAGCAACATTGAATGTTTTCAAGTTAATCCTTTAATCAAAGATTACAACGGCCCTGCCTGTGCTTATGTTGCCGGGCCTTTTGGCGCACATACAGCCAACGCCGAAGGAAATCGCTTCATTAGTTGCGACTATTGGAGTGGTCAAATGATGTTGGAAATTTGGAAAGAATTAAACTCTGGCAAAGGGCCAGTCCAACTGAAAATGACCCATCTTGATGAAGATACAATTGCCGAAATTGAATCGATACTTTGGGCGAACGAACGACCAAGTAGAGAACGTTTTCATCAAGGCAGAAATGAAGATTACCGCACCCACGGCGTAGAGATGCACATTTCCGAAATCGGCTTATGTAGCGGTCATAGTGCCTCTGGCGTGTGGGTAAACGAAAATGCGCAGACAACAGTTCCCGGTTTATATGCAGCCGGAGACATGGCCAGCGTTCCCCATAATTATATGATTGGAGCATTTGTTTTCGGTCGCATAGCCGGAACTCATGCCATTGAATATATCGAAAATTTAGATTTTATCGAACCAGATACAGAGTTTTTGGAAACAGAAAAAGCCAGAATTTATGCACCATTAACTCGCCCTAATGGCGTACTTCATACCCAAGTCGAATATAAATTAAGACGCTTAGTTAATGATTACCTGCAACCACCAAAAACAGGTAACAAAATAGAAATTGGTTTAAAGCATTTTATCCAATATCAACAAACATTAGATTTAATGGGCGCACGCGACCCTCATGAATTGATGCGCTCTATGGAAGTGCATTTTATTCGTGATTGTGCAGAAATGGCAGCCAGAGCATCATTATATCGTCAAGAAACTCGTTGGGGACTTTATCATTACCGCTTAGATTATCCAGAAAAAAATGATGATGAGTGGTTTTGCCATGTCAACTTAAAAAAAGATGATTCAGGGCAAATGATATTGTTTAAACGTCTTGTAGAACCTTACATAGTGGAAGTAGATAGAATCAAAGAACTTTATGATGTCACTGCGAGGTAAAATATTCAAATGCTCAAAGTATTAACTTAGTAAAAAATGCAACTAACTACTTCTGATGTACCCAAAGGATTTAGCAGTTTTATTACCAACTTAGGTATTAAAGATAATACTGATGATTTCGTTTTGGTTAAATCAGAAGTTCCATGTGTTGCTGATGGCGTATTTACTCAAAGCCTATTTGCAGGGCCGAGTGTGACTATCAGCCGCCGAAATTTAAAAGATACTCAAGCCCAAGGCATTATAGTCATATCTAAAAATGCCAATGTTGCTAACGGTGCTATTGGTTTTGCTGATGCAGAAGAAATTATTCAACTCGTTGCCACTGAAACTGGAATAGCTGCTCAAGATATTGTCATAGCATCCACAGGTGTTATTGGAAGACGTTACCCGATAGAAAAAATCCGAGATGGTTTATTAGGTATTGGAAAAAAATTAAATACTGCTGATTTTGAAAAAGCAGCAGTAGGTATTATGACAACTGACAGCGTACCTAAATTAGCTGCGCGGCAAATTGGCAATGCCAAGTTAATCGGAATTGCTAAAGGTGTTGGCATGATTGAGCCTAATATGGCAACACTTTTAGCTTTCTTTTTCACCGATGCAGCCATTCCAAAAGATGTACTACCTGCTATTTTTCGACCTATTATAGATAAAACTTTTAACTGCTTGAGCATAGACACCGATACTTCTACAAGTGATTCTGCTGTGATTCTTGCCAATGGTTTAGCTGGGGAAGTTTCACAACAAGAATTTAGTCAGGCTTTGCAAGAAATTGCCCATGAATTAGTGCTGAAAATCGCACGAGATGGAGAAGGCGCTACTAAAGTTATTGAAGTTACTGTAGATTCCGCTATCAACTACACACAAGCGAAACGAGTTGCCAAAGCAATTGTGAATTCTCCTTTGGTAAAAACTGCTATTTATGGAGCCGATCCTAACTGGGGAAGAGTAGCTATGGCTATAGGCAAATGCGAACAAGACAAAGAGATAAATCAAGAGAAAGTGCAAATTAGATTTGATGATATTCAAGTTTATCCTGATGCTACTTCTGAGGAAAAACTTGACCAGTTAAAAACAATTATGTCCAAAGAAAAAGTAAATATTCATGTCAGTCTCAATATTGGTGAAGCTGCTGCAACTGTATGGGGTTGCGACCTTTCAGAAGGTTATATAGATATAAATGGTAAATATTCAACTTAAAATAATATTTTTCTTATATAAAAATGCCTATTTATAACTCAATTGGTCAACAATATTCAAAAACTCGGGTTCCTGATATCCGCATTGTCAACCAATTAATTAATTTACTCAATTTACCCAAAGGTAGCATTATCGCTGATATTGGCGCTGGTACTGGAAGTTATAGTTTAAGTTTAGCCAACCAAGGATTTTTTGTTCGTGCTGTTGAACCTTCTGTAGTGATGCAAAAACAAGCAGTAGAACATCCGCGAGTGAAGTGGTTTACTGGCTATGCAGAAAATTTACCTCTACCGAATAAGTCTGTTGATGGCGTTGTCAGTATCCTGGCAATTCATCATTTTAGTCATCTCGAAAAAGCTTTTCAAGAAATGCAACGAGTTATTCGAGATGGGACAATAGTTTTGCTAAGTTTTGATATTAGATTTGCTCAGAAGATATGGCTTTATGATTATTTCCCATTTTTGTGGGAAGATGCTTTACAATTTTTACCCCTTAACGAACAAATTAATTTAATTGAGAATAATACTAAAAAGCGTGTGGAAGCAATACCCCTTTTATTATCAGATGACTTATCTGATTTATTCGCAGCAGCAGCCTGGAAACGACCAGAGTTATATCTTCAGCCAGAAGTACGTGCTGGAATATCATCTTTTGCATTAGCAAATCAAGATTTAGTAAAAGAAGGATTACATTTATTAGCAGCAGATTTAAGTAGTGGACAATGGGCTAAAAAATATGGTGATATCCAGAATTTGACAGAGGTTGATTTAGGCTATCGTTTTATCCGCGCAACCTTGGATAATTAAACTATTAATTTAAAGTTATGACAGATAAAGTTGCTGTAGTCGAGCAAATTAAAATTAGAGAAGCTGAACTAAGAGATACAGAAAGAATTGCTAATCTTTCTGAACAGCTTGAATACGATGTTACAAACCAACAAATAGAAGAACGACTTACTAAAATTCATCATGACAATAGTCATATTGTTTATGTTGCAACTTTAGCGAATGAATATGTAATTGGTTGGGCGCACGCTCATATTAGCGATTTATTTATTGTTCCAACTCAAGCAATTCTTTTGGGGTTAGTTGTCGATAAAAATTATCGTTGTAGTGGAATTGGACGTATTTTAATGCAGCAGATTGAAGAATGGGCTTCTCTGGCTGGATGTGAAGGTGTGATGTTACGTTCTAGCCTTAGACGGAAGGAGGCACATTTATTTTATGAAAAAATTGGCTATACCAACATTAAACAGTCTTTAGCTTTTTATAAACAATTAGTTTAGTAAAAATATGGAGTTAATCGAAACCTTTTCTACACCCCGCTTGTTTGCTGAACGTCTGCGTTTTCAACATTTGAATGAACTTTACCGTATGCACCAAAATAGAGAAGTTATGGCTACTTTAGGCGGTATTCGTTCTGATGAAGCAACACGACTATTTATTTTCAATAATTTGCATCATTGGCAGCAGTATGGCTTTGGTTTATGGGTATTTCGAGATAAAAGTAATCGTCAGTTTGTTGGTCGTGCTGGTCTTCGGAACACTTATGTAGATGGGAAAGAAGAGGTGGAATTAGCTTATGCTTTAATAGCTAAATTTTGGGGTCAAGGATTAGCTACAGAAATGGGCGAAAAAATTCTCCAAGTTGGTTTTGAGTTACTAAATATATCAGAAGTCATTTGCTTTACTCTCACAACAAACCAAGCTTCGCAAAGGGTTATGGAAAAGTTGGGATTTAAATACCAGCGTGATATTATCCACGCAAATTTACCGCATTTATTATACCGCTTAACAGCTTAGTTACAATTGGAGTATTTTTATGGCTTTAATCAATCAAAGAATAGATGTTCCTGTCATAGTTGATGAATCTAAATGTTTAGAAAAATGCACTGCTTGTATTGAAGTTTGTCCGTTAGATGTGTTGGCAAAAAATCCAGAAACAGGGAAAGCGTATATGAAATATGATGAGTGTTGGTTTTGCTTGCCTTGTGAAAAAGAATGTCCTACCAATGCAATTACGGTACAAATTCCTTTTTTGTTGCGGTAGTTGTATAAGCTGACTAACTAGCTTGTAACAAAAATTCTTTAGCTTGCTTCCAATTTCTTCTACCAATAGCATTAAAAATGTCTATAAATAGTACTAATTCAGAATTAAATCAATGGCTAGAAATGCTGCGATCGCCTGATGTAAATGACCGTTTAGTAGCAGTTAAAACCTTACAGCATCTTGGCGATGATGAAACAGTAGACGCATTAATTATTGCTTTAAAAGATGAACACACTGCTGTTCAGAAAATAGCGATATCTGCTCTTTGGGAAATTGCCGATCCTGTAGCAATTCCTGCTTTAATTGAATGCTTTAGTTCGCCAGATACAGATATTCGTGCTGAAGCTGCTTCTGCTTTAAATGAGTTGGTTAGCCAAGACCATTTGCTACTGCTATTAGATAAATTGCAAACTAATAATTTCAATACACAATTAAATATCTTAGTATTGCTACGAAAAATACATGACATTCAATCTTTACCATATATTCTACCATTTTTAGACTCAGATAAGGCTGAATTAAGAGAAGCAGCAGTGATTACAATTCGATATATAAATCAAATAGAAAAATGTCCCCAAGCTTTGAATTTAATCTTTGATGAATCAGCAGCCGTGCGTCGTGCTACTGCTTTAACTTTAGGACATTTACAAGATACAGAAGTGATTGGCATACTTTCTCAAGCACTCACAAACGATACTGACTGGCAAGTGCGTCGTAATGCTGCCAAATCTCTGGCTATTCATGAAAATCATCAAGCAATTTCAGTATTAGAAATAGCTATAAATGACGAACATTGGCAAGTACGAAAATCAGTAGCACAAGCTTTGCAAAAAATTCCAGATATACAAGTGATGCCGAAATTAATTCAAGCATTAACAGATGAATATGCAGATGTTCGTAAAGAAACAGTAATTGCCCTTGGTAATTTAGCACATCCTGATGTTATTAATCCTCTGCAACAAGCTTTAGATGACCCTGATAGGGAGGTTGCTATTCAAGCACAACGAGCAATTCACAAGATTAAAACAGATAAAATAGTGTCAAAAAAGCAGTAAATAACTTTAGATAAAACAGATTTTAAAGAATATTTAAACAAGAGCTATAAACAACGTGCAATCAGATTCTCGTCAGCAAGAAGTCGTTCAATTACTCAAACAAATTATCGAACCTACCTTAAAGAATGACATCGTTAGTTTAGGAATGGTGCGAAATCTCCGTATAGTTGATGACTATGTTTACTTGCGTTTATATATTGGTTCTCATCAGGAGCAATTACAGCCAGAAATTCAATCTAAATTATCATCTCTAACTTGGTGCAAAAAAACTTATATTCAAATTTGTACAATTCCTGGTGTGAAAATAACACTAGCAATTTCTAGCGGTAAAGGTGGCGTAGGTAAATCAACAACAGCCGTAAATATAGCCGTGGCTTTAAAACTACAAGGTGCAAAAGTTGGATTATTAGATGCTGATGTTTATGGGCCTAATCTTCCGCAAATGCTAGGTTTGGGACAAGCTGATATTGAAGTTATTAATACTCCGACAGGGGATAAATTTTTACCTCTAGAAGTCCAGGGAATAAAACTGATGTCAGTTGGTTTACTTGCCGAAGCAAATCGTCCTTTGGCATGGCGAGGCCCTGTTTTACATAAAATTATCACGCAATTTTTACAAGATGTGGCATGGGGAGAATTAGATTATTTATTAATAGATTTACCTCCTGGTACAGGTGATGCTCAAATTACAATTATCCAAGAAAGCCCAATTTGTGGAGTAATTCTGGTAACAACTCCTCAACAAGTAGCTGTCGCAGATGTCCGACGTAATATTTATATGTTTCGCCAAGTAGGCGTTCCTGTCCTTGGTATTGTTGAAAATATGAGTTACTTAATCTGCGGTGATTGTGGTTCGCGTAACCCGATTTTTGGCAGTGGTGGCGGCGAACAATTAGCTAAAGAATTACAAGCGCCTTTGTTGGGACAAATTCCTATAGATCCTCATATTTGTAGCGGTGGAGATAGTGGAAATCCTATTGCTATTAGTGAATACGCTTCACCAGCAAGAGAAGTTTTTGTAAAAATTGCTGCTGCCCTAAATTTTACTTTTAATCTTTAAAAGTTTAATAAAAATAAGCTAGGGATTGCTCCCTAGCTGACATATCTATTCACATAGCTTCATGCTTGGAATTATTGATATGGTTGATATGGATATTGAGATTGATATAGATTCATCATTGCTTGCGGTAGTACTGCATCTTCCAAATCAGCCCCTAGCAAGTTTGCACCTTGGATGTTGGCACTCATCAGATTTGTTTTCTGTAAATCCGCTTTTTGTAAATTTGCTCCTTGCAAATCAGCGCCTAGCAGGTTTGCTGCTTCTAAATCTGCATCATATAAATTTGCCCCTTGCAGATTTGCTCCAGCTATATTTGCTTTGCTTAAATCTACTGCTTGTAAATTAGCTGATGAAAGGTTGGTTCCTTGTAGATTCGCGTGTTCTAACTCTGCTTTTAGCAGGTTTGCACCCGCTAAATTAGCTCCTTGTAGATTTGCTCTTTCCAATTGTGCTTCAACTAAGTAGCATCCAACGCATTCATTGGTTGTTAATAGGCGTTGAACATTTGCAGCTACGCTATTTACTGGCCATGGTGTTGGAGGTATCACAGGAGCAGGAGCTACTATCGGAGCCGGTGTAGATTCTGTTGGTGCGGGTGGTGTCTCTGTTTGAGCTAAAGCATAAGGCTGCTCGAAAAGAGAAAATACTGTCAAAAATCCCAAAAATACAATGCTTAAAAGCCAAGAAGCTACTTTTTTTGAGTTTGGTTTTTTCATAACTTGATTCCTCTGGAATTCGGTATTGTTTTTTGCTTTCAATTAACTTTGGTTTTACCTTAATACCAATCAATGTCGAAAATCAAATACTATTATTTAGTATGAGCATAAATAAAAGTGATGATTTTTTCCTAGCTATTCATCTCAACTGTAAAGCTGTAATATTGCTATCAAATGTCTTTGGGTAACTCATAAATATTACAATAATTAACGTATCAATTCCCTAATTTATAATCTTTCTTTGCAATACTTCAATACAATTATTTGAGAAAATAATTTAAGCGATCGCTATTCATTAAAGATGTATTTTTCCCTTCAACAGTTAAGCTTATTAGCTTCTAAATTTAATATTATTGTTTGTTTCGTATCAAAGCAAATACTCTTGATTTTTAAAACGATAAAACTAATTTATGAAATAAAAATTTAAAAGCACTAAGCGCGAAAATTGCCTAGTGCAAAATGTAAATCAATTGACAAAAAATTCGAGAAATCAGCTATTTGGAGAGGTGTAACACTGCTTTACCAAGGTAGCTTCTATTTAACAACTTCTGTGCGACATCAGCTATTTGTGTCCAATCAGCTTCAATATCAATAACAGGACGCAATTGACCTGCTTCTACTAAACTTAATAGCCTTTTTAAGCCTACTGCTGCTGATTCTCGTCTTAGTTCGTGGAACAATATCAGACCATACAAACTTGCACCACCAACTGCGTAGAAGGGCTGTGCGTTGAATGTTACCTCATTTCCACTGGAAGTACCAAACAGAACTATAGTTCCATCTTCTGCCAACAAATTAAAGGCTGTTCCAAGAGTGTTTCCACCAACTGATTCGACAATTAAATGATAGGGGCCGTATTCTTTAGCTGGCGAAAGATCCTCACCAATGACTACAAAATGAGCGCCAGCTTCTTTAACAAAACTTTCGTTTTCTGGACGGCGAATGTGGGCTGTTATCTGCGCCCCACTAAGTTGTGCTAATTGAATGGCGAAGTGACCCACACCACCGGATGCACCTGTAATTAATATCGAACGGCCTAAAAGTGAGCCACCTTTGAGTAGGGCATGATAGGCAGTTAAACCTGCTACGGGTAACGTAGCAGCTTGAGCAAAAGAAACTGACGAGGGCAATTCAGCTAGTGAGTGAGTTGGTACTGGTACTAATTCCGCCCACGCACCAGAACGAACTAAACCGACGACTTGCGTACCGACAGCAGGGCCAGAACCATCAGCAGCAGCAGTTTCTACAACACCTGTTAAATCCCAACCTGGTCGCCAACCAGCGTCGGCCGTGGTAGAACGTCTGACTTCTCCTCGATTCAGAGAAATTGCTGATACCCGAATCACAGCTTCGCTAGGAGCCGGTTGAGGTGCATCGACATCATGCAATGCTAAACGTCCTGATACATTAGGATCTACAACAACAGCACGAATTTGACTCATTTTGTAAAACCTGAATTGAGTTACAACTTTTAGTATGGGCTACTATTACAGCGTGGTGCTAAGTAAATAAGACTGCCTTGAAAATAGGGAGTAGGGAATGGGGAGTGGGGAATAGGGAAAAAAATTTTCATTGTTCCTTGTGAGCGCAAGTCATGGAGTAAGAGACAAAAAACACTTTTGCAACAGGTGGGGAAAGGAAAATACTAAACCTTTCCACCTTTCCCCCTTTAACCTTTACCCAACCTCTATCTAACATTTTTGGGTTGCCAGACTACTAGAGCGATCGCATTCTTTTTTATGCCTATATGCATATATGAATATCTATATTAAGGATATTGATATTTATGCCAAATTTTTAGAAATTATGAGAAGATTATGAAAATTTCGGCAGAATAGATGACTATCCCAAACAATAAACCCAGCTTACCAGAGGTTCATCGCAGCATCAGAGTCCCCAACACCAAGAGCTTTTGGCGCAAAATGCTGGCTTATGGAGGGCCGGGATATCTGGTTTCAGTGGGATATATGGATCCTGGAAACTGGGCTACAGACATCGCTGGGGGAGCTAAGTTTGGCTACACCCTATTAACAGTTATTCTGCTGTCGAACCTCATGGCAATCTTGCTGCAATCGCTATGCGTGCGTTTGGGTGTTGCTACAGGGCGAGATTTGGCACAGGCTTGTCGAGACTATTTTAGTCCAAAGGTAAGTTTTTGTTTGTGGGTACTGTGTGAGATTGCGATCGCAGCTTGTGACTTGGCAGAATTATTAGGAAGTGCGATCGCATTGCAACTTTTATTCGGCATTCCCTTAGTATGGGGTGTTTGCATCACCGCGCTGGATGTTTTGGTATTGCTATTCTTGCAGCAAAAAGGCTTTCGCTATACAGAAGCTCTGGTAATAATGTTGGTAGCAACTATCGGCTTATGTTTCACAGCAGAAATAGTGTTCTCTCGTCCTGATATGGGTGGGATTTTGTTAGGATATCTGCCCAAGAAAGAAATTTTACAAAATCCAGAAATGCTCTACATTGCCATTGGCATTTTAGGCGCAACAGTCATGCCTCACAACTTATATTTACACTCCTCTATTGTGCAAACCCGTGATTGGCAACCTACTAATGAAAAAAGATGGGAAGCAATTAAGTTTGGCACAATTGATTCAACCTTTGCTCTGTCGTTGGCACTATTTATCAACTCAGCCATTTTAATTGTTTCTGCCGCAACGTTTCATTTTTCTGGCAATCAGAATGTGGCAGAAATTCAAGATGCTTACAAACTGCTTTCACCATTGTTAGGCGTTAGTGCTGCCAGTGCTATTTTTGGTATCGCCTTACTTGCTTCCGGCCAAAGTTCAACACTGACTGCAACCTTAGCTGGACAAATTGTGATGGAAGGCTTTTTGCAATTTCGCTTTCCCTCTTGGTTGCGGCGTTTAGCTACCCGTCTTTTGGCTATCATTCCAGCGTTGATTACAATTATTATCTTTGGGGAACGTAGTACAAGCAGCCTCATCGTTTTGAGTCAAGTTATCCTCAGTTTGCAGTTACCGTTTGCAGTGATTCCCTTAGTGATGTTTACTAGTAATCGTCGCTTGATGGGTGAGTTTGTTAATCCGTTATGGCTCAAGTCTTTAGCTTGGTTAGTTGCTCTTGTTATCGTTGGTTTAAATGGTTGGCTGCTATTACAAAGTCTTTTGGGATGGCTGTTACAAGTTCCCAGTTAAATGAAGGAACAAATCCCTGGCAATGTCACATCAGTCTCTAGGCTTAGTTCATTGCCATGAACCAGCAATTTGATAATTTCATCTGGACTATGAACAATAAAATCAGCACCGTGAGTCTTTAACTCTTCCTCAGTTCCGTAACCGTAGGTGACACCAATTGCAGTCACATTATTATTTTTGGCTCCGATTATATCGTGGTAGCGATCGCCTATCATCACCACAGTCGCAGGTGAAAGATTTTCTGTTAGCAAGATGTGATGAATTAAGTCAGATTTCACACTCCGCGTTCCGTCAAATTCGCTACCATATATACCATCGAAAAGCGACGACAAGCCAAAATGTTTAGCAATTTGTTTAGCATAAATATGCGGTTTAGAAGTTGCTATAAAGGTTTTATAACCAGCAAAACAAATAGCATCTAAAGTTTCTAAAATTTGAGGATAAAGTACATTTTCAAATAATCCAACTGTGGCAAAGCGACTACGATAGAGTGAAATAGCCTGTTCTAAAACTGCATCATCTGAAGTATTTAATAGCAGCGAAAAGCTTTCTTTGATTGGAGGGCCAATACACCAGTGTAATTCATCAGCATCAGGTGGCTTGTAACCAAGTTCAGATAAAGCAAACTGAATGCAGCGAGTAATGCCAAGTTTGGGATCTGTCAAAGTTCCATCTAAATCAAACAATATAGTGCTGAGAGACATAATTTATAATTCGTAATTCGTAATTGTGAGGGCAGACAAACTCTAACAGAAATTTGTGAGAATTCACGATGTTTAGATCCCCGATTTTCAAATAAATCGGGGATCTTGTTTCTTACGAAGTATAAAGGTAAAAACCTTTTTTAATCTGTTCTATACTAAAGCGGGTTCGCGTCGGTTATATGCAGAGGAATCTCCCTTGATGGCTTGACTTTGTTTACCATCAATACCAACGGGAATGTCGCCAACAATGGTGACTCGCTGGACGTGACGAGGTTGATTGCCGTAGTCAGCGATCGCATAATGTTGAGTAGCGCGATTATCCCAGAAAGCTACATCGCCAACTTTCCAACGCCACCGGACGGTATTTTCTGGGCGTGTGATGTAAGCTTGCAACAATTTCAAGATTTCATCAGATTCATTTTGTGATAAACCACGCAAACGACGCACGAAACCACCAATAAATAAACCACGTTCGCCCGATTCAGGATGGACGCGAACAACTGGATGCAGAGTTTCGTATACAGTTGAGGTGAAAACAGCTCGATACTCTAAAACTTGTTTTGGTAAATCAACCGCTGCTGCTGCATAATCGTAGGCGTTGCTGTGTATTGCCCAAAGTTCGTTAGCAAGATTACGCAGATGAGTTGGTAAATCTTCGTATGCAGTCACCGAGTTTGCCCAAACGGTATCGCCTCCTGATGGCGGGATAACCAGCGCCCGTAAAACAGAACCAAGAGGAGGACGGTCTACAAATGTGACATCGGTGTGCCAGTTATTGGCACGACTGACAGTTTTACCGTAATTCAGGTCAAGAACTGCTGGGTTTTCTGGCAATGAAGGGACGGTAGGATGAGCTGTAGTGACTTCTCCGAAGCGACGGGCGAAGGCTACTTGTGCTTTATCGTCAAGGTTCTGTTCGCGGAAGAAGATAACTTTGTATTGAACTAGAGCTTTACGGATATCGCTGATAATTTCATCGCTAAGATTCTTGCTGAGGTCAACACCAATGATTTTTGCACCGATACGTCCGGCAATTGGTTTGATATCAAAGTATTGGGAAGTCACGATATTTATTTCTCCTAAATTATTGTCAATGAGATGACAATACGCTTCGGTTAAGATCCCCCCGCCTACGGCGACCCCCTTAAAAAGGGGGTAAAAGAGGGTTGTAAGCCCCCCTTTTTAAGGGGGGTTGGGGGGATCTTTGAGGAATAAACGCGTTAACCGAACCGTATTGAATGAGATGATGAATTTTCCAATCCCTACTTTTGCCCTGCACCAATAGCAATCGGTTCGCCAAGGATTTTAGCGAATCTTTCTAAATAGAAGTCCACAGGATTTGCTACTTGTTGAACTGAGGAGCGATCGCGCACCAGATTCCACCATGTCTGCAAACGAGGTGTTTCTGCTGGTAGCGCGAACTTACGGAAGTGTTCTAATAGTGGTAAACGTTCAAACCAAGGATAAAAGCTGATATCAACTAGACTAAAACTATCTCCTAACAAGTAATCACTTTTGCCGAATCCTTCTTGTTCGAGATATAAAAGTGCTTCTGTAAACTCTTTTTTACCCTGTTCGTGTTCTTGGCTATCTTTACCACGGAGGAATTTGTTAAAAGCCGGGACAAACCGAGTATTGGCGTAGTCTATCCAGATACGAGCGATCGCTTTGCTTGCAGGATCGTGGGGTAACAATGATGGTTCTGGAAAAACCTCATCTAGATATTCATTGATAATGGCAGATTCGTAAAGTTGAACATCTCCATGTTTGATAGCTGGAACCTTTCCATACCGTGAAATCTGCCTGTACCCATCTGGTAGATTCTGTAAGTCAATTTCTATCGGGGTGAAGTCAATACCTTTTTCTAGTAAGACTACACGAGTGCGTTGTGAGAAGGTAGAACCTTTGGCGAAGTAAAGTTGTACGTTGCTCATGAAATCCTTTCCTCGTAATTATCGTGAATGCACGCTATTTGAAATTGCACAACTCGAAACCAGAGCAATAATACAGAAGCCAGATGTGTTGATGAGTGCGATTAAAGAATTAGCAGGTGTGTAGGTCTGTTAGATGATATATTACACTTTATCGGTCGATTTATCGTAGTTTAAACATTATACAGGCTATCTGAAAATATGTATACCTAATTATTAGGGTAACTAAATATCTAGATATAATTAGGCTTGTCAACAACAGAGATTCAGATGTACTCTAAAGCTGACTCCCATAGGCATATCCGCCTGGGCTTGCTATTACCAGCAGGTAACACCACATTTGAGCCTGACTTTCACTCTGCTTTTTCCAGTCAAGTCAGCATTCATAGCCATCGGGTAATTGCTCAAGGCTCACACCCTTATGAGACCTATGAATCAATGGATGATATTAATGAAGAAGCTGTTAAAGAAATAAGTAAACTAGAAACACAACTGGTAAATTTCGACTGTGATGGAGTGTTGGTAGACAGCGAGGCACATGGAGCTTTGTACGAACAAACACTAAATCAATTCTGAAATAGTCTTGAGTTTGCAATTATCACGCTGTGACTAATTCTCGACCGCTAACAACTAACTCAGGTTTCACCCAAATCTTATCTAATCCACCACTGAGGAGCCGATATTGCTGGTTAGGGTCTTGTTGTGGGAAATCGACGCGCTTGTGCATACCTCTAGTTTCCTGACGTTGCAAACCGCTGTTGTACATCCAACGAGCAGTAGCAACCATCGCTGCAACTTCCCGCGATCGCACAATTTGGCTATCATTTGGTGTGTGGCTATGGCGGATTTCTTGCCAGAGGTGATTTAGTCTATCTAAGGATGCGCTTAACCCAGCAGCACTGCGGAAGAGGTTGCGGTCGTAAGGGAAAACTTCGGCTTGAGTTGCAGCGATCGCGTCATCGGGTGAAAATCTCTTATTACCTTCCCCATACAATCCCGCTTCACCAACTCCTTGGACGCTACGCTGGTTTGCTCGTTCTCCTAAACTCAAGGCATAGTTAGCAGCAGATTGTCCAGACCAGTAGCCAGAAGACATTGCCCAGGCTGCATTATGGCTACCACCACCTGTAAAGCCACCACAGATTAACTCTCTTGTCGCTGCATCTCCCGCGGCATAGAGTCCATTCACTGAACTAGCACAGGTGTAGTCTGCAATCCGAATACCACCAGTACCGCGTACAGTTCCTTCCAAACGTAAAGTTATCGGGAATCTTTGAGTGAAGGGGTCAATACCAGCGCGATCGAAAGCAATAAAGAAGTTAGGCTGAGATCCCCGCATCCAAGCTTTTGTTTCCTCATCCATATTTTGGTCGAGACACGCATAAACTGGCTGAGTCAGCAATGTTTTGGCAATTATAGAACGACCGCGCTTAGAACCTGCACCCTCAATTACCGTGCCATCTTCATAAGTGAAAGAAGCCCATTCATAATAACGAGTCTTGGTAACAGAGGAAAAAGCTGGAGCAATTGCGTAAGCATTAGAAAATTCCATACCAGAAAAATCAGCACCGGCCTCCGCTGCCATCAACAGACCATCGCCTGTAAGGACATTACAACCAAGAGCCTTACTTAAGAAAGCACAACCACCTGTAGCAATCACAACTGCCCCGGCTCGAACTCTCCACCGTTCCCCAGATTGACGATTGATACCCTTAGCACCAGCCACAGCACCTTCTGCATCCACCAACAACTCTAAAGCAGGGCTGTGGTCTAAGATTTTCACTCCTGCTTGCTTAATCTTTTTCCGCATGAACCGCATATATTCCGGCCCTTGCAAGGAACGACGAATGACCTTGCCATTAGCATCAACGCTGAAACGATACCCCTCATCCGCAAGGGAGTTAATGTTGTCGTATGTCCTATCTAATACCCTAGTCATCCAGTGGCGGTCTGCAAGAAAGCCTCCCATCGCTTCCCGGCTTGCCATTGCTGCTTCCCGTTGTTCTGGGTCTGGTGGAATATACCATACGCCATTTCCAGAGGCCGCTGCTGCACCACTTGTACCGCAGTAACCTTTGTCCACTAGAACGACTTTTGCCCCATTACTTGCTGCACTCCAAGCAGCCCAAGTACCAGACGGGCCGCCGCCAATAATTAATACATCAGTTACTAAATCTAGATGAGAAGAATCTTGAGGGATAGGACTATTCATGAAATTTACTCCTTTAAAAATAAGAAAAAGGGGAAGGGTAAAGCTTCCCCAAGAATCCGAGGGAGCTTGTAGAAAAACTTTTAGGAATTGCAAATTTGCTAATCTTTCACTAGTTCTCACTCCTGAAATCGATAGACAGGAATCTTTTTAAGACCATACACATGATTTGCCAAATTCATCTATGCATCAATCTATGCATCAGTTGAAGATGAACTGAAATGCTTATTCTTTAAGCTAATACAGACGTTTTTTGAAAAATACTAATTATTGACCGATTTAACGGTGATTAATTTACCAGTATTGCACGCCACTAAATAAAATTCAAGTCTTTCGCAAATAAAATATATGCTTACCTAAATTTATTAATTACAAATATTTAGAATAACTAAATATTATAGCAACTGTATGTCTGGCTGTAAATTATACTGAAATTAATGTCGATAAATTGTAAATTCAAGGGTTTAGATGTAATTTACTCAGTTTTATTTAATACATAAGTAAATTGAGGCAGTGTAAGATGATTAGTAGGAAAATTTTAAAATCTTTAAGCCTACACCAATTCTTCCTAGAAGTACGCAGAATATTGACAGTAATATGCCAAAACTAGCATACTTCAAGTATGAGTTTATCGTTGAAACTAGTTGAGTAGGTTGGAAGTTCGCTTGAGGATTTGAAAGAATTCCCAGAGGAAGTACGGCAAGTTATGGGTTATGCTCTGTACTTAGCTCAATCTGGTGAGAAACATCCCTCAGCTAAGCTACTCAAAGGATTTAAAGGTGCTGGAGTGCTGGAAGTTGTAGAAGACTTTGATGGAGATACTTATCGAGCCGTTTATACTGTAAAGCTTGCGGGTGTAATTTATGTTTTACACGCTTTTCAAAAGAAATCAAAGCACGGTCTAGCTACACCAAAGCAAGATATCGATCTGATTGAAAAAAGACTTAAGCGAGCAAAAGAGCATTACAAAGAAAACTATAGCCAGCAGCAGGGGGAGCCAGAATGAGTGAAGAAATTAAAATAAAAGCTAGTAGCGGTAATATATTTGCCGATTTGGATTTAGAGAACTCTGATGAATTGCTAGTGAAAGCTGAACTTGCACGTAAGATTAGCAATATTATTAGTATGCAACAAATGACGCAGGCTCAAGCAGCAGAACTTTTAGGAATCGATCGACCAAAAATATCTGCTTTGACGAATGGAAAATTATCAGGCTTTTCTACCGTGCGGTTGTTTCGCTTCCTGAATGCGTTGGGTCAAGATGTAGAGATTGTAGTGACAGCTAAACCTCAATCTCACTCACAAGCTCGAACAAGAGTTGTTGCTAGGTAATATTCGGATATATACAGTTAAAGTGTTTTTAGCTCTTCAGTTACATTTAATGGCAATGTACACACACTGTATTATCTATATCTTGCAAGTCAAAAGTAATTTGAGATTCTTGAAGAAGACTAATGGAATCTCTGACTAATTCCAAAATTTCTTTTTCTTCTGGGCGATGTCTACCATACTGAATTGCTACTCCATCAAGCTCACCTTTGAACGCAAAGGGATCTGCTCGATTTGATTGCTTAAGGTTAGATGAAAAATACCACTTGTAAGATTCTAGATCTTCAATATCTTTCAGTGAACGCTTGGACTCAAAACCAAGACTTACTTCATACTCCTGGCAAAGAGCTTTACCCTCAATACCATAAATCTCGTAAACATCGCCAGAATCTACATTATCAAAAGACTGTAAGCTAAACCGCCAAATTCCAGCATTTATTCCTTCACAAATCTTACGAACAGTTTTTTCAATTATTTGTTTTTGACGTATTACATCTGACAGCATAGTATACTTCTCCTTTACGCCAAGTATAGGTTGTACTGATACTGTCCTAATCTACAGTTAATTTTTATGAAACTAAAATGTGAAGAATACGGATCGAAGGTTGCTTGTAAAGCTGATTAATTGTCAAAATTTTGCCTACTGAGATGTACAGGGATATCAAATACACCTTAAGGCGCTGCTCTAGAAAAAATTTTACGAGAACTTAGCTTCTAAGGCTAAAAGATAACTTTAACTTTAATTTTACAGTCTCAACCGAGGGCTAAAGGGCTAATTATTGTTATACAACAATAACCGTATAAATACTGCTTAATGGCGATCGCACCGAATCAGGCTTGATTTTAGATGAATATCTGTGATACTCTACCTCTGATTCATAAACTACATTTAATTGATAAACTAACCGTAGTTTGTAAATAAACAGTGTGCATCAAATGGGAATCACCCCTTATGCCAAAAGATTGGTATGAATGGCACGACCTCTACAACACTGAGCCAAAATT
The DNA here is from genome assembly GCA_034530875.2 of Nostoc sp. DedSLP01. GTDB lineage: Bacteria > Cyanobacteriota > Cyanobacteriia > Cyanobacteriales > Nostocaceae > Nostoc. Next base: position 81,068 of record JAVRCJ020000022.1, on the reverse strand, counting down.
GCAGCAGCGTCTAGAAATCGTGCGGGAATATATTGCTTATAGCTTGAATGCGTCGCCAGATGGAACTATCAGAATAGTGAGTGTTTGTGCGGGTGATGGGCGAGATTTACTAGGGGTTTTAAAAAATCACCACCGGGCGAAAGATGTTCGCGCACGACTGGTTGAAATAAATCCAGATTTAGTTGAACGGGGACGAGCAACTATAGAATCATTGGGTTTGAGCAAGCAAATTGAGTTTATCAATGGTGATGCAACTCTTTCTAGTAACTATATAGGTGCAGTTCCGGCAGATATTGCGATCGCCTGCGGTGTTTTTGGTAATCTACCTGATGAAGGAGAATTGAGTCGCTTACTTGATAACTTGAGCTTTCTGAGTAAACCTGGTACTTTCGTCCTCTGGACTCGCGGACACTCTCAGGGTATTCCACACTCTGATAATGTGCGGAGAATTTTCAGTAAATCTGGATTTGAAGAAGTTAACTTCAAACTTACGGCTACAGGAGATATGGGAGTAGGTATTCATCGTTACCTTGGTGAAAATTTACCTCAACCCAAAGAGCAACAGTTATTTGTGTTTTCTGGCGTTCCTAATAGAGCGAGGTAGCAAATGTCTATTCAAAACACAGTATCGAGTTGGGAAGAACTTTTAGAAACTGCGAGAAAAAATACCTCTGCGCGTAGGGTAAAGAGGCCGGGACAATCTCCTTCTACTGCACCAATTCCCAGCAGTTTAGATAAACTTCCGCCAAATACACAACCACTAGTCTTGCTTTATCGAGATACTAATTCCTGGTGTCCTTTTTGCGAGCGAGTTTGGTTTGCTTTAGAAGAAAAGCAAATTCCCTTTGCAACGGAGTTTATCGATTTAAGTAATAAACCCAAATGGTACACTGACCTAGTTCCGACAGCCCTTGTCCCGGCTGCAAAAATTGACGGAAAGTTAGTATATGAATCCAAAGATATTCTCTTAGCTTTAGAAGAAAGGTTTCCCGATCCTCCATTGTTACCGCAAGATCCAGAGGAGAATGCTATTGCTAGACAGTTGGTTGAAGAGGCTGAAACTAACGGTTTTAAAGAGATTGCTTACAAATACCTTAGAGAACCATCTCTAGATGCTGATGAGTTGGCAAATTTACAAACAGCATTTGAGGCCAAGTTGGACGAACTCGAACAAGTTTTGGCTAAATATCCAGGCCCCTACTTTGTAAGTACGTTTAGCTTGGTAGATGCTATGTATAGTCCCCATCTGGATAGATTGGCGGCTAATTTACCTGTATATCGGGGATATCACCTGAAAGGAAATCCTCGCTATCCTCGTATCAATGCTTGGTTTGAAGCACTCAACGATCGCCCCGCTTATCATCGGGTAAAGTCGGATAATGTTACTAACAATTTACTGTTACGTCGCAGATGGGGTGTCGAACCGACTGGAAATCCCTTAGCTTTGGATGCAGCACATAGTCAGAACATTGAATTTCGAGCAGAAGCAGCTGAGAGATTGAGCGATAATCGAGAAGTTGCGATCGCAGATATTATCAAAAACTCTGGAGTCCAAGCATTAGCAGCAGATGGCGACTTTACCACAGTTAAGGAAGCTGTTGATTTTCACTTGCGACAACTGGCTGATTATCTCATTCATGGCAATGGCGAGAGTTTATCGGGCGGTCGCACTGGTGGTAAAAATAGCAGTGTTGATTCTATCTTCGCTGCTGTGGGGGCTATTACTTTTGCTTATCTGAGAAATCGCATCTGCGCTCCTCGTGATATGAGTGCTGGTGCAGCAACAGCGTTTCGAGCAGCGATAGATAAGTTGTTGACATCTGTTTATTAGGAGGCAGGAGGCAAGAGGCAGGGGGGCAAGGAGAATAATTCTTGTACAGATGCGATTAATCGCGTCTCACTCAGAACTCTAAAGTACTGTTTGACGTAGTTCTGGGAAGACTTTGGAGACTTTATTTAAGAGATAGTCGCCATAAGTGCCGCTAAATTCGTGGACGCTGGCTTTATCCCAGCGATCGCTTCGATCGTCATTCACTACTACGTCATTTAGTTCAATGGGTTTGACTTCAACGTTGAAATTGGGGTCAAAGAAGAAGGGAAATGATAGGCGATTACTTGTTGATAGGTTTTTAACGCGGTGGGGCGTTGAGCGATACAATCCTCTTGTCATGCGATCGAGCATATCTCCAATGTTGCAAACAAAGGAGTTAGGAATAGGAGGCGCATCTATCCAACCAGACTTTGATTTGACTTGTAATCCCCCGATATTATCTTGCTTGAGGATAGTCAAGACTCCATAATCAGTATGTTCGCCAACACCCCATTCAGATTTAGATAATGATGAATTAGGAGGATAATTGAAAATCCGAAATAATATCAATGGGTCTTTTGTATAACGGTCTGCAAAGTAAGACTTTTCTAATCCCAAACTTAAAGCGATACCAGACATCAAGGTGTGTCCGAGTTTAGTCATTGCTTCTATATACTCAAGTACTGTTTCCCTAAATTGGGGAATATTAGATGGAAAAAGATTGCTGCCGTGCATTGGTGTACCAGCTTGCACTAAAGGATGGTTTTCTTCTAATTCTGTACCAAAGTAAATGCCTTCTTTTAAATCAGGTTTACCTGATGTTAATTCGTTGCCAACAGGGAAATATCCTCGCCATGCTCTACCACCAAGAGCCATACGAATTTTCAGTTTAGTTTCTATATCCTGGGCGAAGAATTCTTGACTGAGATTTTCTAACTGCTCTTGTAATTGTTCGTTAACTCCATGACCAATAATATAGAAGAAACCGTAATCTTGGCACGCTTGTCTGATTTGGTCGGCAATTAGATCGCAAGAGTTATTAGTTTGGTAAATCAACGTACTAATATCAATAACAGGTACTTGTGAAAACTTTTTGTCTATAGCTTGTAAGACTGTCATAATTAGATTCTTTTATCGCTAAGGTATACAGAAAATTATATCGATAACTAGAATTTTAGTTATGGCGATCGCTACTACCCATCAACTATATAAAATCGAGGTTGATTTACATACAATTGTAAACTTTATCTTAAGTCACTTAATTTGATAGACATACCGTAGTATTATTCAAATAATTCTAATCGGTTCCTTATTGAGTAATAAAAACTCAACAATAAAAATTGTCAAACGAATAATAAAATTATCCCAAAATATGCGGTATAATCAATTAGGGAATAGTGACCTAGAAGTTTCTGAAATTTGTCTGGGTACAATGACTTATGGGCGGCAAAATACTATCGAAGAAGCCCATCAACAGCTAGACTATGCAACTAATAATGAAGTTAATTTCATAGATGCAGCTGAAATGTATCCAGTACCAGTCAGTGCTGAAACCTATGGTTTAACAGAAACTTACATTGGAGAATGGTTAAAACACCAACAGCGAGATAAATTAATAATTGCCACTAAAATTGCGGGGCCTGGTAGAGGCTTTAAATGGCTGCGTGATGGAGCAAAAGCAATTGACCGAGACAATATTAAACAAGCAGTAGATGATAGTCTGAAAAGATTACAAACAGACTATATTGATTTGTATCAAATTCATTGGCCCGACCGCTATGTACCTCGTTTTGGGCAAACAGTTTTCGACCCTTATCAAGTAAAAGAGACAGTTCCCATTACCGAACAACTCGAAGTATTTGCTGATGTCATTAGAGCAGGAAAAATTCGCTATATTGGCTTAAGTAATGAAACACCTTGGGGAGTTGTACAATTTAGCCAAGCAGCTAAACAATTAGGATTGCCTAAAGTTGTTTCCATACAAAATTCTTACAATTTACTCAATCGAGTTTTTGATGGCGCTCTTGCAGAAGCAGTTTATTACGAAAACATTCCTTTATTAGCTTATAGTCCTTTAGGATTTGGCTATTTAACTGGTAAATATCTCAACGGTAAACCAGAAAACACCAGAGTTGCTTTGTTTGAAAACTTTGGTCAACGCTATCTAAAACCAAATGTTACCAAAGCAGTCGCTGCTTATGTAGAAATTGCCAAACGCCATCAATTAATTCCCGCACAATTAGCTTTAGCATTTGTGCGGAGTCGTTGGTTTGTTGGTAGCACGATTATTGGCGCTACTACATTAGAACAACTTAAAGAGAATCTAGAAAGTATCAATGTAGTTCTCGATAAAGATATCTTGGCAGAAATAGATGCTGTTCACGCTGAATATCCAAATCCAGCACCATGAATCAATTCAAAATTCAAAATTCAAAATTCAAAATAAAAGTCTTGAAAGTTGAGTTTTGAGTGAGGAATTAGAGACGCGATTAATCGCGTCTGTACAAGAAAGAATTATTCTCCTTGTCCCCAGTCCCTAATCCCCAATCCCCAATCCCATCCATTAAAATTATGACGATCGCAACTGCATTAGTCGATCAAAATACCATTCGTCGCCGTGGTACCGGATTAAGAGCTTATAATCCTGACAAAGTATTCAAAGGTTACACGCTTTTTGCACCACTTACAGGTAACGGAGAAGTATATCTTCTCAATTTAGAAGGAGAAGTGGTACATCAATGGAATTTGCCTTATCCACCAGGTTTATATGGTTATCTCTTACCCAACGGCAACCTTTTTTATAATGGAAAAACCTTAAATATTCCGCCACATTTTCCATTGTGGGCTGCCTTTAAAGGGGGCGTAGTCTTAGAAGCAGATCCCAAAGGCAATATTATTTGGGAATACAAACATCCATATCATCATCACGATGGGCGCAGACTACGTAACGGTAACACGATTTTATTAGCCATTGAAAAAATACCCCAGTCTTTGATTCCCCGTATTAAAGGTGGTATACCAGGAACCGAAGCAGACGGCGATATCTATGCTGATGTACTTTATGAAGTTACTCCTGGTGGTGAAATTGTTTGGACTTGGCACGCCCACGAACATTTAGATCCAGATATTTTTACTATCACTCCCCAAGACCAACGGCACGAATGGACTCATGGTAATACTGTAGGCGAACTCGCTGACGGCAATATTATAGTCAGCTTTCGTAACATTTCTACCGTCGCAATTATCGATCGCCACACAGGAGAAATTATCTGGACGCTTGGAGATGACGTCCTAGCACAACAGCACTTTCCCAACGAATTAGCTAACGGCAATATCCTAATTTTTGATAATGGCGCACATCGCCGTCACACTGCGCTCAATTTTTCTCGTGTAATTGAAGTCAACCGCCAAACTAAACAAATAGTTTGGGAATACACTGACACCCCACCTCACAATTTTTTCAGTTCTTATATATCAGGTGCACAACGTCTAGCCAATGGCAACACTTTAATTACAGAAGGTGCTTTCGGTCGCATCTTTGAGGTGACAGTTACAGGAGAAATAGTTTGGGAATATGTTAATCCCCACTTTGCCGTCAGGAATCTTCCTGGTGAAAAATCAGCAGTTGCTCGTGGGGAACAAAATTCAGTCTTCCGTGCGTTTCGTTATGCACCTGAAGAAGTGCCTTGGCTGTAAGAAGGCAGAAGGTAGAGAGCAGTTTTCCTGCTGCCTTCCTTAATAAATCAATCCTAAATTATAGAGGAACATCAAGATGGCTGAAATTCAAATATATAGCGCGGTTGTTTGTCCTTATGCTCATCGTTCGCGCTTGGTTTTGCAAGAAAAAGGTATCGACTTTGATTTAATTGAAATTAATTTACAAAATCCACCGGAGGGCTTTAGGAACATTTCCCCTTATGGTAAAGTACCTGCGATCGTTCATAACGGTCGGCGAGTTTGGGAATCGGCAATTATTAATGAATACCTGAATGAGGTATTTCCAAATCCGCCTCTTTTGCCTAGCGATTCCATTGATAAAGCGCAGGCTCGAATCTGGATTGATTTTGCTAATACTCGATTTGTTCCAGCTTTTTCTGCTCTGTTGCGTAGTTCTGAAATTGAACAACAAGAAGCAGCTAAACAAGAACTGTACAAACATTTGGAATTTATCGAAAATGAAGGTTTAGCGAAGTTATCAAAAGACGGCCCTTACTGGTTTGGTGAATCTATCAGTTTGGTTGATTTTACCTTTTACCCGTGGTTTGAACGTTGGCCTGCGCTGAAGCAATATCGAGGCTTTGGCATACCAGAGGAATTTACTCGTCTGCGTCAGTGGAAAAAGGCTTTGAAACAAAGGGATTCTGTAGTGGCGATCGCTAATAGCAAGGAATTCTACATCGAACGATATGCTAGATTTGCGACTCCTGTTGCTGCCTAGCACTACATTGCAGAAATCCAAACAATTTTGTTAATTTTATCGCCACCCAAAAAACTTTCTGGGTGGCGAACAACTAAAAATAGTCGGGCACGATATGGTTTTAAGTAGAAAGACTAGTTTGTGATGAGTTAGGAAACTCAATCTTGGGGGTAAATTAGTTAGCAAGTAGTGCATCTGCTGTCACTAAACTCGATCTGCGGAAATAAGAAGCAGAATTGAGTCCCATCGTGTTGCAGTGTTGAGCGCACTTACGGCAAATAGCAGCACAGTGCATCATTGTGGGATCGTTGCTCATTTGTTCGCAAACCATTGCAGTGCGATCGCAAATTTGAGCGCACAGACTGCAAGTGTTTCCCATAAACTCAGAACCGTCATTAATCATGTTCACGCACATCATGCACATTTCTGCACAGTCCCGCATCATGGACATCATACCCATATCCATGTATTTACCACCCTGAGTCTTAGAGTATTTAATAGTCTCAATGCAAGTGGTTTGGCATTCCATGCAGATTTCTTTACAAGCTTCGATTTCGGCGAGTATAGATTCAGTCATCATCATAGAAATAGCTTCCCTGTTTTTGTAATTGATGTTTTAGCTGTCTTAAATAGCAAGGTAAAACTTTATTTTTGAGAAATCAATAGTTGCTAAATGTTTCGCAATTCTAAGCACACTAAACCCATCTATATTGTGTAAATTCAACTAGTTTTAGATGCTTTGATAAATGTCTAAGTACCTAAAATTCGTATAAATTCGGGGTTCAGACTCTTGTGTTGCTGAGAGAAGATTATCCATTTGCCCTAATTTGAATGTTGCGATCGCAAATTACACCCTACGATGTGCCCGATTTGTCCATCTTCCCACACAGAGCATAGTTAACAAAAGCAATACTCTCATCAACTCATCTATTATAAATGAAATGATTACTCAGTAAGGCTTTCAGTTATATCTATTAATAAACAGTTAATTAATTTTCCAGAGTCAATGAGTATATTTTCTTATAATTACCCTATATCAAGATTTCATAACTTAGTTAAGTAATATTGCATTTGTTGATTTGTTTCACAAAAAAAACTTGCCTTTTATAGTGAACTATGCAAAACTTCTATACTATCGAATCTACTTAAATACTACCGATTTACAGTAGTTTCAGACTAGCCATTTAAATTAATCTTGCTTATCAGCAATCAGGTCACTATATCGTAAAAATCCTGAGTTGATAACAGCTGCGCAACTGAATCTTGGGAGTTGGGCGAACTATACCTCATCGTTTTGCAACTAATATGAACTTTCACCAAGTTGTTTCCCAATTCCCATTTCCTCATGCATACCCATCCGAAGGAGAATGATAGATAATGGTGCAACTATTGGTTGAAGCAGAATCTAAAAACTGGATTAATGTTGCTGCTTCTTTATCTACGGAACTGACAGCCACCGCAGTTGAAAGAGATAACAAAGCAGGGTTACCAGATATAGAAATCCAACGATTGAAAGAAACTGGTTTGCTATCTTTGGTTGTACCAAAAGAGTACGGTGGTATAGGTGCGACTTGGGCAGAAGCTTTAAAAATAGTCCAAGAACTTTCAAAAGCAGACGGTTCCATCGGACAGTTGTATGGCAACCATCTTAACTTAAGTGCCTTAGCTCATGTTTCCGGAACGCTAGAGCAAAAAGAAAGATATTATCGAGAGACTGCCGAGAAAAACTTATTTTGGGCTAATGCCATCAACACCAGAGATACGAGGCTGAAAATTAGTCCAGAGGGCGAACATTTTCGCGTTCATGGTAGCAAAAGTTTCGGCACGGGTGTTGCCATTGCAGATTACCGTGTATTCTCAGCTCTTCAAGATAATGTAGAAGTACCCTTAATATTTATAATTCCTAAAGATAGGTCTGGTATTGCTTCTAACCAAGACTGGGACAATATCGGACAAAGACGCACAGATAGCGATACATTCACTTTTTACGATGTTTTGGTAAAAAAAGATGAAATTTTGGGATATCCTCATCCTCCTGATGGTGCTTTTAGCACATTTTTGGGAATCATCGCCCAATTAACGAAAACTTATATTTATTTGGGAATTGCTGAAGGAGCATTAGCAGCTGCAAGGCAATACACTATTACTCAGACAAAACCTTGGATTACATCTGGTGTTAATAGTGCCACTCAAGACCCATATATTTTGCATCACTATGGAAACTTGTGGACGCAATTGCAAGCAGCAATTAGTTTAGCTGACAAAGTTAGCCTCCAAGTGCAACAAGTATGGAAAAAAGAAACTAACCTCACAACTCAAGAAAGGGGAGAAGTAGCAATTTCTGTTTTTGCAGCCAAAGCTTTTGCTTCTCGTGTTGGTTTGGATATTACTACTGGTCTTTTTGAAGCAACCGGAACTCGTTCTACAGCGACTAAATACGGCTTTGACCGTTACTGGCGAGATTTGCGTACATTCACTCTCCACGATCCTGTAGATTATAAATTGCGTGATATTGGCAATTGGGTACTTAATCAAGAATTACCTTTAGTTACGCAATATTCGTAAGAATTCAGAATTCAGAATGGGCTACGCCCCGCTACGCTAACAGAATTCAGGAGTCAGAATAATTCGTAATAGATTGCCCAGCGCTACGAAGACAGTAATTGTTACTCCAAGGCTAAAGTTGGGAGCGCAGAAATTAGGAATTATGTTTTTTATCTCATCAATAAATGATTTTGAATCCTGACTCTTGAATTCTTATTAAATTTTCTGCCACAGTAAACCTCGAATTCTGTTACTTAAGGTGGTTTTTTCCACCTTATTTCTTTAATTTTTGATTTTGACATCACTGAATAATAAAAAATCATGTCATTAGTGCGAAAAATGAAAAATAGATTTGCATCTTGGAACCGCCTACGCATCACTCGCCGCCATGCTTTATTTGCTTTTGGCTATAGCGTAGTATTGTCTACGACGCTGTTTAGTTGCAGCCCTGCAAGAAATAATACTCAGGAACAAACAACTTCATCGACATCGAATGTAGCTAGTAGTACTACTAGTGAAAAAGTAGTGAGAATTGTTCGTTCTAAACAACTTACAGCCCTAGCTGTTTTAGAACAAAAAGGAATTTTAGCAGAACGATTAAAACCTCTAGGTTACAGGGTAGAGTGGCCAGAATTTGCTGCCGGACCTCAGCAATTAGAAGCCTTAAATGCAGGCGCACTTGATATTGCTTCTACAGCTGAGTCACCTCCGGTTTTCTCTCAAGCAGCTGGCGCGCCTCTAGTATATTTAGCTGCTAATTCTAGCGATGGTAAAGCAGTTTCGCTGTTAGTTCCAAAGAACTCTCCGATTCAAAGCGTCAAAGATTTGAAAGGTAAAAAAGTTGCTTTTCAAAAAGCATCAATTGGTCACTATCTTCTAGTTAGAGCTTTAGAAAAAGAAGGTTTAAAACTCAGCGATGTAGAGTCAGTTTATTTACCACCACCAGATGCAAATGTGGCATTTAGCCAAGGTAAGGTAGATGCTTGGTTTATTTGGGAGCCATTTGTTACTAGAAATATTCAAAATCAAACAGGGCGTATCCTAACAGATGGTGGAAATGGGTTGCGGGATACTAACAACTTTTACTCTACTAATCGCAAGTTCTATGAAGAAAACCGAGAAGTTATTAAGGTTTTTTTAGAAGAACTAAATAAAGCACAAAATTGGTCAAAAACCCATCCTCAAGAAATAGCCCAATTACTCGCTTCAGCTACTCAACTGGATACACCTACGTTAGAAATCATGCACAAAAAATATGATTTTGCATTAGTACCGATTAACGAGCAAATGATCAAAAAGCAACAGCAAGTAGCCGATAAGTGGTATGATTTGGGACTGATACCTAAGAAGGTAAATGTTAGAGATGGTTTTCTAACTCCACAACAGTACGCCGAAATTACTCCTCAGGAAGTGCTGGCGAAAAAATTCTGATGCTTGACTCGTGCCTCAATTGTACCTTGGTGCGATCGCCAGCCCCAACCTTAAACTCCTAGTGACCGTCTGCTGGGAACTTAATGACGTTATGCAGCAACGCCAAAGAAAATTTGCTGCAAACTGATTAAATCCCGGCAAACGCAAATATCTTTTTCTAGAGAAGGTTTGTAAGTAGTCATCAGTTCTTACTGACAAACCCTCAATTTCTGTTTTTTACCCTGCCTCCCGTGCCCCCGTGCCTACACAGCGATAGGATATTTTTTAGTTGCAAGTCCCTAAACCCCAGCGTATTGCGCTATGGGGTAAATACGTCGTTATAATGTTGCAAATTGCTAAGTCAATAGGGACGATCTCCCAAAAACAAATATTTTAACGTGCCTATTAAATTGTTTGAAGTTATGTAGCCTTTTGAGTACAGGCTATCAAGCACTGCGGTAAACTATGCCTTGATTATGATTCTTTCGCAGAGAAGAACACTCGAAAGGAGCCGTTTTTTCAATGTCTCATACCGTAAAAATCTACGATACCTGCATTGGCTGCACCCAATGCGTCCGCGCTTGCCCTACCGACGTACTGGAGATGGTTCCCTGGGATGGCTGCAAAGCTGCTCAAATTGCCTCTTCACCCCGTACAGAAGACTGTGTAGGCTGTAAGCGTTGCGAAACTGCTTGCCCCACCGACTTTTTGAGCATCCGGGTTTACCTGGGTGCTGAAACAACTCGCAGTATGGGTCTAGCTTACTAAAAGGCTCGTGCCGAGTGTTGAATCGCCGAAGTCCAGATGTCTTCGACAAGCCGCCCTCCGGGCGTCTGCGGCGGTTTGCCGTTAGCGTTCCCGAAGGGTAGCCAACTACTCTAAACTCTCGCTGAGTGCCTAGTGCTGAGATACAGATCACTCGCCACTGGGGACTCAGCACTCAATTCTGATTGAGAAGGGTGTAGGGTGTAGGGTGTGGGGGAATCGCCACAAATCAATTTCGAGAATTTAACCATAAATATATTTTATTGTCTTCATTAATAAATAAAGAAACCATACAAGAGTCAGTATAAAAGCATATTCTTTCGCTACACTTAGACCCTACACCCCAGGCTCTAATAAATAAACAAGCCATAAAAGAGTAGCTGTAAAAGCACATTATTTCACTACACCCCACACCCCACACCCCACACCCTAAATAAATCCTTTTTTTATTTGCAAAACACCCAGTTTGTGCTAACAACTATACTGGATTTAATCATCCTGAAAAAAAAGTGGTGTGAGCAATGTGCGGAATCGTTGGATATATAGGCACTCAAGCGGCAACAGACATTTTATTAGCTGGTCTGGAAAAACTAGAGTACAGGGGCTATGATTCTGCTGGAATCGCTACTGTTTGGGAAGGTGAGGTTAATTGCGTGCGAGCGAAAGGCAAGCTGCATAACCTACGTTCTAAACTCGAACACATGGAAACCCCTGCCCAAATTGGTATTGGTCACACTCGCTGGGCGACTCATGGAAAACCAGAAGAGTACAACGCCCATCCCCATTTAGATAATGCAATGCGAGTAGCGGTGGTGCAAAATGGTATTATCGAAAATTACCGCGAGTTACGGGAAGAACTTAAAGCCAAAGGACACATTTTTCGTTCCGAAACCGATACCGAAGTTATCCCCCACCTCATTGCCGACATTTTAAAGAATTTTTCCGCTTCATCTGACGACTCATTTACTTTCCTAGAGGCAGTGCGCCAAGCTGTTACCCGCTTAGAGGGTGCATTTGCGCTGGCAGTGGTTTGTGCTGATTATCCCGATGAATTGATTGTTGTTCGCCAACAAGCGCCCTTGGTGATTGGTTTTGGTCAAGGAGAGTTTTTTTGTGCCTCAGATACGCCAGCGATCGTTTCCTACACGCGGGCGGTGCTACCTTTGGAAAATGGCGAAATTGCCCGCCTAACACCATTGGGCGTTGAGATTTACAATTTTGCTGGCGATAGGCTCAAAAAACAACCCCGACTACTCAACTTGAATCCCACGATGGTGGAAAAACAGGGATTCAAACACTTTATGCTCAAGGAAATTCACGAGCAACCAGGGGTAGTGAGAGCTAGTTTAGAAGCTTATTTTAGTAATGTAGAAGAAAATGGGCGATCGCCTATCAATTTAGGTTTACCCGAAGATTTATACACAGATTTAGAACAAATTCACATCGTTGCTTGTGGTACAAGTTGGCACGCTGCATTAATTGGTAAATATTTAATCGAACAATTAGCAGGAATTTCCACCCAGGTACATTACGCTTCTGAGTATCGCTATGCACCATCACCATTGACATCCAATACTTTGATTATTGGTGTTACTCAATCAGGTGAAACCGCTGATACTCTAGCAGCTTTGGCGATGGAAAAAGAACGACGCCAAGGGAAAGAAGCGAAATATGAAGCGCGACTTTTAGGTATTACTAATCGCCCAGAAAGTAGCCTTGGTCATTTAGTACCGCATATTATTAGTACCTTAGCGGGAATTGAAATTGGGGTGGCCGCGACAAAAACTTTTACTGCTCAATTGATGGCGTTTTATGCATTAGCGTTAGATTTAGCAGCTCAACGGCAGACAGTTGACAAAGAAACTTTAGAGAAAATTATTAATGGCTTGCGACAAATTCCTAAAGATATTGAGTCAACATTAGAAAGTCAGGAACGTTTAACCGAACAACTGGCACATGAATTTGCTGAAACCCAAGATTTCATTTTTGTAGGTAGAGGAATTAACTTTCCCATTGCTTTAGAAGGAGCGTTGAAATTAAAAGAAATTAGCTACATTCACGCTGAAGGATATCCAGCTGGCGAGATGAAACACGGTCCTATTGCTTTGTTAGATGCGAAAGTACCGGTGGTGGCGATCGCAATTCCTGGTAGCGTATATGAAAAGGTGATTTCCAATTCCCAAGAAGCCAAAGCCAGAGATTCTCGCTTAATTGGCGTCACTCCAGTTAAAGATGGCGAAGCTGCGGAAATTTTTAACGATTTACTCCCTGTCCCCCATGTAGAAGAATTGCTTTCTCCACTGCTGACAGTCGTACCTTTGCAACTATTGGCTTATCACATTGCTGCCCGTCGCGGTTTGGACGTTGACCAGCCCAGGAATTTGGCCAAGTCTGTAACGGTAGAATAAGTTATTGATAGAGGTAGTAGCGCACACGCTCTACTACCAACATATTTGCAATTTTCCACGATATTTTGAGAACTATCTCAAAAAAATCTCGTTATTAGAAATTATGCCATGACAAAGGCAACTACAGAACGTCTATATTCTTTTGAAGAATATCTCGCTTATGACGATGGTACCGATAACCGTTATGAACTGGTGGATGGAAAACTAGAACTTATGAATCCACCAACTTTCAGACATTTACTGATTTCTAAATTTATTGAACTAGCATTTGACACAGAAATCAATCGCCTGAGTTTACCGTGGCTATGCTTTAGAGAAGCCGGAGTGAGAACGGGATGGCGGAAGTCAAGATTACCTGATATTTATGTTGTCGCAGCAGAACAGGTAAAGGAATTGCTGGATGAGTCGGCTGTTTGTCAGACTGCACCGATATTAGTAGTGGAAGTAGTGAGTCTTGATTCAGTGAAGCGCGATTATCGCTATAAACGTTCTGAATATGCAGCGTTAGAGATTCCAGAGTATTGGATTGTAGACCCAATAGAGTCAAAAATTACAATTTTATTGCTGTCAGAAGGATTGTACGAGGAACAAGAGTTTAGCGGAAATCAGCAAATTATCTCTGCAACTTTTCCAGAAATTGTGCTGACAGTCAAACAAATTTTAGCAGCGGGTAATGTTAGTTAGAAAATGAGATTCTTCCCTTCACTTAGTTGTTTTCAAAATGATGAAGTCTGCCATTCGCATATTTTTAAAACATTGGGTAATCATAATTCACCTATATGAGGTGAGAATATCTATGAAACACAATAAAACTCTAGTTGTCACCATGACAAATTAATAAGGGCGTTTTGGCTGCAATCATAGCGATTACTTAAATAATGCACGGGTGACAACATATTCAATTATCATACTGTAAATAAGCGATCGCAGATTATATGTTGATGCTTGTCCATGTTGATACCCGACTACGGTGATGTCTAGTTTAAAGTTTGATTCCTAAGGCTTGTAAGTAGCCGTCTATTTTCCTTTCCAATTCAGAGCGTTCAGCTTCTAAGCGATGAAGTTTGCTAACTTCAGAGGTAATATCAATTTTTTCATCAGTAGGAGGAATGACGTAGCGATCAACGCTGAGACTATAATCATTCTTAGCTATTTCTTCAATGGATACTATCTTCGCAAACCCTTCTTCATCTTCCCATCTGCTATATGCACAGACAATGCGATCAATATGCTCAGTCTGTAAAAAATTTTGTCCTCTTCTAGCTTCATATTCACTGCTCGCATCAATAAATAAAATCTGATTTTTATGATATTTGCTCCGATTGAAGATCATAATCACAACAGGGATTGAAAAGTTATAAAATAGCTTCGGAGCAATTTCAATAACTGCTTCAATCAAGTCGGCTTCAATTATCCTTTTGCGGATTTCTCCTTCATCTCCCTCACGAGAAAGAACTCCACGAGGTTGTATTACAGCTGCTTTTCCTTTGTCTCCAAGAGAAGAGAGAATATGCTGTATGAACAAATAATTGCCAATGCCGTTACTAGGGATTCCGTAATCAAATCGTTGATTATAATTAATATTTTTTAAAGATTCTGAGTGGTATTTAACATTAAAAGGTGGATTGGCTAGCACTATATCAAATACTCTTGGCTTACCTTCTTGAAGAAAACAAGGTTTCAAGATAGCATTACCTAGCCGAATATCAAAGTTATAACTTCCATGAAATATTAAATTTATTTTAGTAGTTGCACATTTTTGGAGATCTGCATCCTGACCATATACATGCAGTTGGGATAAATTGCCTCCTAGCTTCTTAACGAACTTTACAGATTCAGCTAAAAATTCACCAGAACCACAAACAGGATCGTAAATACTTGTTTTTTGCTGTGGCTTGATTAGTTCAACCATTAGCTTAGTAACTTGTTGTGGAGTATAGATGCTTCTTCTATACGGTTCAATAGAATCTCTTTTTTCAATTAATTCTTCAGTTGCTTTACCTAGTTCACTCAAATCATTAAAATTTTCATCGCTAATATCTAATTTAGAAATAAGCTTGATTACATGTCGTAGTGTTTCATTATCGAACCTATTCCAAAAGTTCATCTCTGAATTAGTAAAAACTCCTTCTAGCTGGGAGTTAACTTTCTCTATAGTAGTTAAAGCCTCACTAAGTTTGTCAGCAAGAACATACTGCTCTGCTTCTATAACAGACCAGCGTGCTTCTTTAGGAACAGACAATTGCGTTCTTTTTTCGATACGTGATTGATCTGACAATCTCTTAAAGAGGAGCAACTTTAGCACACAGTCTACACTTTCACCGGAAGCATACTTTCTATGCAAAATATCGAGGGCTTGCCAAAGTGTATATTCTATCTCGGTTTTATTAAGCATATCTACATCTCTAATGCTTTAAAAAGAGCAACTTTGGATAGTCTGTTACGAGTTTCAATAGCTGATAATGTGATCTTTTTTGCCTGCTCAATAGATAGAAAAAGCTGAGCTATCTGATCTTGAGTATACAAATCAGGTAACGGGATTTCTAAGTTACGAAGATCCTTAACTCTTATAGCTGGTAGGGTAGTAGTGGATTGTCTTTCTCTAAAGAATGGCAGTTTCTCAAAATATTCTGAGCGCAGTAGTACAGCTAAGTACAATGGGTTAACTTTTTTAGACTGCGAGCGAAAAAATACAGTATTTTGGTTAGAGATACTTCCTTGTAGAGATGCTGTCACGACTGAAGATTTAAGGATTGTGCCTCGAATCGCTATTACTACATCATTTTCGAGTAGCTCGTACCGTTGAATGTCGGGTACATCAAGTTGAGCTTGTCCTTGGACATCTTCTACATATAGTTGTTCGAGATCGCTAACACTCACAACACGGTAAGTTACTCCCCGATCGCTGGCATAACGACTAGGGGTAATTCCTTGAGAAATTTGACCCAATTCCTGGAATCGGATGAATTGAGGCGCCATAGGCTAAAGCATAAAAAATTAGATCTATACAGCACGAATTAGCTGTGCTATAAGCTATATTATCACAAAGGGTGCTATAAGGTTAATTATTGCGTGAATATATAAGATCATCTTCCAAAAGCAACGAAGCTAGCACAAGTTCCAGGTTTATGCCAGTGCTACATAAAAAAGCAGAGTCAGTCTAGTGTTTCTCAGGCTCCAAGACTGGCTCTCAAGTTCAAAAATATACAACGGACTGAAAAATAATGAAATCGAAAGTTCCATCAAATGTTCAAGCCCAATCCCAACTTAAACCAATGAAGACAAAAAGAACAACCCTAGAAGTACCCTTTTGGAAATTTTTTCCAAAACCTATTATTAATACAACGGTTATTAGTTTAGTGATTTTTTTAACTATATACTTCTCCGCATTGGGAGTGGTAGTAATATCCAACTGTGCGGAGTTGCGTGTCCAACTTCATCCTTTTGAGGTACAGCTTATAAAAAGAAGCTGTAGCAAACCACCTGACCAATAAAGGGGTTATTAGTCAACAGCGATCGCATTAATACTCTGGCATTTCTCGTTAGTGCGATCGCACACAACCTAATTCGGCGTGAAATTAAAAAAGGCGATCCAAGTGAAATCTCAACTGTAATTGACCTTTAGAGTTAATGATTGCTACAGATCCTTTATATCCTCGTCCCCTAGAAGAATCTTAGTACATAAGTATTAATGGTGTAATTTTCCTCCACTTTACACCACTTTTACACCCACTTTTGTCTCTAAAGGTATCCAGGAACGTCCAAAATTGGCATAAGTAGAACACTTATCCTCTATTTTTGAGGTATGAGAAAGCAAAAAACCCTTGAAGTCGATTATTTCAAGGGTTTTTATATGCCAGGAACCAGACTTGAACTGGTGACACGAGGATTTTCAGTCCTCTGCTCTACCGACTGAGCTATCCCGGCTGGGGCTTTTATTTGAGCCACGATTAATAAATGTAGCAAAGGAAAAAGGATTTTGCAAGAGATTGGAGAAAAATATTTACGCAGTTTTCAAGGTCAACTTTAAGCAGATGAAAACAGCTAGAAACATGAGGAACTGCACAAGAACGATACTAGGGCCGGAAGCTAGGTTGAAAAGACCTGAGACAATGATGCCAGTAATGCTGCTGATGGAACCGACTATTACCGAAATGACCAGAAAGCGGCTAAAGTGGTGACTCATTAGTTTGGCAGTGGAAGCGGGAATAACCAAAAAGGCATTTACCAGTAAAACACCAACGGCTTTTATTGCTACAGCAACGGCGAGTGAAAGCAAGACCACAAAAGCGTAGCGGTACAGTTGCACGGGAATACCTTGAACCTGCGCCACATCGGGGTTAAGTGTTAACAAAATTTGCTGTTGCAGAGTTGATAGTAAAAATATGCAACTTCCCACAAGTACCACCAACGTTAAAACCAAATCTGTGGTATCAAGCGCCAGAATATCGCCAAACAGCACTGCCATTAAGTTACCGCGATATCCTTTAATGAAGCTGGTGAGAATTAGTCCGATCGCCAATGCTCCAGATAGCACTATACTAAGTACGCTATCGCTACCTAAGTCAGTTTTGTCGATAAAGTAGAGAACAAGAACGCCGAAAACTAAGGTAAAAGGTAACAGCATCCAAGTAGGGTTTACTTGTAGCAGCACACCTAACACCACACCTACTAATGCTGCATGACTAACAGCGTGACTGAAAAAAGACAGCTGGCGCAAGGTGACAAAACTACTTAATATCCCACCAAGTATTCCCATTAGTAGAGCTTCTACAATTGCCCGTTGCATGAAGGGATATTGTAATAAGCTTACCAAGTCATTACTACTGGCGATCGCTAGCCAAGCTATTTGACAATTATTGAATAAATCCATAATTATGGGGACTGGTGACTGGGGACTGGTGACTGGGGAGATGGGGAGACAAATCAATTCAAAATTCAAAATTCAAAATTAAAGAACTTCTGCCTTATGCCCTATGCCCAAATTAATCGTGATGGTGCTGGTAGCGACTGAAGCCAGGGCCGTAGGTTGCAAGCAGATTTTTTGGTGAAAGGGCAATTTCTGGCTTACCAGTGCAAACAATGGTTTGATTTAGGCAAAGCACGCGATCGCAATGACGGCTTACCATATCAATATCATGGGAAACTTGTAATACTGTCCAACCCTCTTCGCGCTTTAATTCATTTAGCAAAGCGTAAAAATCTGCGGCACCTTGGACATCAACTCCAGCAAAAGCTTCATCTAGTACTAATAGTTTTCGTGGCGTTACCAAACAATAAGCTAACAACACTCGCTTGAGTTGACCGCCGCTTAGAGTACCAATTGCTTGATGCTGTAAATGATAAGCATCGGTTCTTTGTAAAGCTTCTGTTACTGCTGCTGTTTTTTCTCGGTCTTGTCTCCACAACCAGGCAAAAAATGAATCGTCTGTTTTGCCTTTTGCCTTTTGCCTTTTGCCTTTACTCGTCCATCCTAGTCCCACCAATTCCCTAACAGAAATTGGAAAGCTACGGTCAAAAAAGAAATTTTGCGGCATATAACCCAAAAAGTGACGTAAATGCCCTAATTTTGCGATTGGACGATCTAATATTTCAATAGTCCCAGAACTTCGAGGTATCAAATCTAAAATCGCTTTTATCAGAGTACTTTTACCAGCACCATTGGGGCCAACTATAGCGGTATCTGTTCCTGGTAACAATTCAAAGGAAACATCTCGTATAGCTAAATAACTGCCTTGATAAACAGTTAATCCTTCAACTTTTAAAATAGGAATGTTATTATTCATTAGTTATTAGTTATTAGTCATTAGTCATTTGGAAAAGATAAATAGCTAATTTATTTACATGCAGTTTCTAGAGTTTGTAAATTAGCTTTCATCGCTTGGAAATAATACTGTGGGTTTGTTTCCCCAGTTTCTAGAGAATCTAAAGTACGCAAATTTAATTTCAAGTCTTTTGAAAGGCTAGCAAGCAATTTATTATCTACTCCTGGTTCGCTAAATAAGGCTTTAACTTTATACTTTTTTACAGCGTTGACAGCATTTTGCACATCTGTTGGTGAAAGTTGGTCTTCGGGAATTTCTACCACAGCAACTTGCTTCAGGTTATAGCGTTTGGCTATGTATGGAAATGCATCATGAAAAGTCACAAACGTACAACTGGGATTTTTTTGCAAAGTCTGTTGAAATTCATTGTTGAGATTTTCTAATTCTTTAATATAAGTTGCAGCATTAGCTTCATAAGCCGTTTTATTCTTGGGGTCAGCAGTAGTTAGACCATCACGAATATTGATTACTTGCTGTTTTGCCAAAACTGGATCTAACCAAACATGAGGATTGCCTTTGCTGTGTTCGCGATCGCGTTCTTCGTTTGTTTGGGTTGTTTCAACAGGCGAAATTTCATTTAAGGGTTTAATATCTTTACTGGCATCAATTTGTGTTAATTTAGAATTTTGGGCATTTTTGATAGTATCTGCCAAAAATTCTTCCAAGCCTAAACCATTTTTAACTAATACATTAGCAGTGGCGATCGCTTTGACATTTTCTGGTGTCGCTTGGTATTCGTGTACTTCCGTACCAGGTGGGACTAAAATTTCTACGTCTGCTACATTTCCAGCTACTGCTTTGGTAAACAAATATATCGGTAAAAATGTCGTCACTACTTTAGTTTTTTCTCGCTGCGCTATGGGAGTAGATGCAGCCTCCTGTGCTTGCGGTGACTGTTGGGCAGTTGTTCCTTGATTCTGATTCGATTGGCTACAGCCAGCAGCCATTGACAACACTAACACACCAAATAATGAGACTATGCCCTTTGTTTGTTTGCATATTCTCCATTTTCTCCAATTCCCCATCACCGTGCTTTCTCCCCAGGACAGATGCTTGCTGTGCCTTTACCAGATGACAATGATACTTATTCTATCTTGTACATTATAATAATTCTCATTCTCAATCTCAGCAGAGTTATATATTTAAATATTTGTAGTGTAAATAATCACAATCAACCTTTTTCCAGAGGATGCCTCTGTAGTTAATTTTTCCCAAAATAATTACGGTTTATTGACATTTTTTATTAAAAAGCTTGCACCTTCTGATAAGATTACTGACAAGTTTTTAATCAAATGTGCCTTAAAAAGCGCGGTGTGAGTGCGAATCGTTGATAAGTGTGAGGAGAAAAATGCAAAAATTTTGTAAATATCTGCTGGTTAATCCAGCAGTATGCACTGCAATGCTATTTTTTAATACTGCTGCATTTGCAGGTGAAACATCAACCACTACCCAAATAGATCGAGTAGCTAGTCCAACTACCAAACTTGAGAATATAACTCAAAACCAGACAACGGCACAAGTTACCTCAGTGTCTCAGTTGTCTGACGTGCAAACTACAGACTGGGCTTTCCAAGCCTTGCAATCGCTGGTAGAACGCTATGGTTGTATTGCAGGATATCCAAATAGTACTTATCGTGGGAATCGGGCGCTAACGCGGTATGAGTTTGCTGCTGGTTTGAATGCTTGTTTAGATCGCGTTAACGAACTAATTGCAACAGCCACAAGCGATTTAGTTAGCAAACAAGATTTAGCCACATTACAAAAACTGCAAGAAGAGTTTTCTGCGGAACTGACGACACTCCGAGGTCGTGTGGATACAGTAGAAGCACACACAGCCGAATTAGAAGCCAATCAATTTTCTACCACAACCAAACTGCAAGGACAAGTTGTTGCAGTTGCCAGTGATGTTTTGTCAGGAAATACAGTCAACGGTGCAGAAATTACTGACAAAAACACAACTTTAGGAGTAAGGGCGCGGATAGAATTAGTTACCAGCTTCACAGGGGAAGATACCCTGTTCACTAGAATCCAGGCGAATAATATTCTCAGCCCTAATATCGGGACACCAGAGGGCAATTTATTCTTTGCTGGTGAGGATGGCACTACTAATGCTGCCATAGATGCACTGCTTTACAGATTTCCCTTGGGCAAAAAGACAGAGGTGGTTGCTATTGCCAATGCAGGTGCAGCAGATGACCTGACTACTACTGTCAATCTCTTTGATGGTGATGGTGCTTTTGGCGCTTTGTCCACGTTTGGTACGCGCAACCCAATTTATAACCAGATCAACGGCGCCGGTTTAGGATTAACATACCAATTTAGCGAGAAATTAGCACTCAGTCTTGGCTACTTGAGTGGTGCGGCTAACGACCCTACACCGAATAATGGTTTATTTAATGGTTCTTATGGTGCGCTGGCACAGCTGACAATTCAACCAAGCGATCGCATTTCTATTGGTTTAACTTACATCAATTCTTACAACCAGCCACTACTCACAGGTAGCAATGCCGCAACCTTCCAAGATATAGCAGCTATCCAAGGTTTGCCAGAAGAAGAAGTCGGATTCTCCAGTAATTCTTACGGCGTGCAAGCATCCATTGGCATTACTAAAAATATAGTTTTAGGTGGTTGGGCTGGATACACCACCAGTCGCAGCTTGAGAGGAAACCGTGGAGATGTTGACATTTGGAACTACGCTGTTACCCTTGGCTTCCCTGACCTTGGTACAAAAGGTAGTTTAGCAGGTATTATTGCTGGTGTAGAACCTCGAGTCACAAGTTCTACCCTCGTAGGATTACCTGAAGATGAGGATACATCTTATCATCTGGAAGCTTTCTATCAGTATCAGCTCAGCGATAATATCACTATCACTCCAGGAGTCATTTGGTTAACATCACCAGACCATAACAATGATAATGATGATGTTGTGATTGGTGCGTTAAGAACCACATTCAGTTTCTAATTGTCAAAATTTCAAAACACAGACGCCAAAAATCAGCTGATCCCATCCGTAAAAATGGATGGGATTTTGCATTGATTGTTGAGTGTTGATTGTTAACGGTTAACAGTTATGAGTAAACAGTTAATTGCCTAAAAAGTGATTTTCTCTTTTGTGGTATGATGTCAAAATTCAAAAACCTAGTATTTTCATTGAAGACACACGTAATATTATTTCACCAACTACTTAAAAATATGTAGAAGCATACAACTGTACGCCCTAGAGGCGATTGGTATGTTGCAAATATTTTGGCAAACTATATGATATTACGGTTAATCTTCAGCCGTCTTTGATTTACATTTGACCAACAATTCAGTAGTTTATGTCAGGAAAACTTAAAAAAAGTTGGTTGCTAATAACAAAAAGACCAGCCTCCCACAGCTGGTCTCAAAAATATTTTTTACGTTGTCTTCTCAAGAGAGTTAAAACCCAATTGCGCGTTCCTAAAAATGCAACGGGCAACTTTTCTTAACAATATTGTAACAGCCAACACAGATTTTTCAGAAAAATTCATCAAAAAAAGATATAAGCATAATTTAAAAGCTTCTATCTTTAAGATGAATTCGCCACAACGCAGGATAGAAGAGGCGGAGGGGCAGAGGAGGCAGGGGAGGCAGGGGAGGGAGAATAATTAATAACTAATGACCAATGACTAATGACTAATAACTAATTGCGGTTTTCCCCAGAGGATAGTTTCTTGCTTGTAAATGGCAATTCCCGGTTTTGCTCCTTTGGGTTTGTAGACGTGTTTGAGTTGAGTGTATACTACTGGCACTCGATCGCTTTGCCGGGCGCGACTGTAGTAAGCAGCAAGATTCGCTACAAATTGCAAATCAGCTTCTTCTGCAACGGCACCGGGTTCGAGACGTAGTAGTACGTGGCTGCCTGGAATTTCTTGCGCGTGGAACCAAAGGTCATAATCTCCAGCTACGCGAAAAGTCAATTGGTCGTTTTGGCGGTTGTTGCGGCCGATTAATACTTCAAAACCGCTGGGAGTATGGTAATGATAAAAGTCACTAGTGGAGTTCTCGTTGCTGCTGCGGTTGCGATATTCTGGATCTTCGAGATATTTTTGTCCGATCAGTTCTTCGCGGATTTCTTCTAAAGCTTGCAAATCTTCTGCTGTTTGGTAGTTGTCTATCTGGTCGATCGCAGCTTCTACTTGCTCTAAATAGTCGATTTCTGTCTGTACTTCTAACAGTAGGGGTTCCACAGCAGAACGAGCGCGTTTGAGTTTTTGATGTTGTTTGTAAAGACTTTGGGCATTTTGGACGGCATTTTTATCTGGTTGCAGAGCGATCGCTACAGGCTCGTTAGTCTCAAAATCAGGGATAATTATCTGTGTCATCCCCGGTTCCCAGTTGTGTAGGTGAGCCATTAACAAATCAGCTTTTTGTCGATATTCATCGGCTCGATCTGATTGTTGCAAGCGCGTCTTAAAGGTTTGAGCTTTGTTGCGTAATTTCCCCAAAATATTATTCAATTTCTGACTCAACTGATGGCGCAATTGGGAAAACAACTGTTGATTGAGTTGGTCTGTGTAGTAACGGTTGAGTAATTCTTGGGTATCTTTGGCGCTTTCCACTCCACCCCAACCCATTACTGTGTAGCCGTCTTTTGTCCAAGCGGGTTGAAATTTACACAAATCTAAGGCTTGCAGCCATTCTTGCCAACGCTCAAACAATCTTTGCCAATCTTCCGGTTTGAGGGTATCGGTAGATGTTTCTGGCGGTATGTCTGCTGCTAATAACATTGATTCTAGTAATGCAGCACTTAAACCACTATAACTTTTGAGTAATTGCCGCTTGATAGCTCCTGGTACTAAACTTACCCGTTCTTGCCAGTGTTGTTGAGATTCGCTCAAATTGGGAATAGTTCCAGTCAGTTTCGGTGGTGTTTCGTAAGGTTGTCCAGTGAGTATGGGACGGACGCTAGATTGTTGTTGACTGACTTGATGGGCAGGAGCGATTGTTATATTGCTGGCGTCGGTGAGAATGACGTTGCTATACTTGCCCATAATTTCTACATAGAGATGATATAGGGCAGTTTCTCCAGGACGCCGAGCAAATTGTAGATCGATAACGCGTTCCCAAGGAGCGATCGCTTCAATTGCTACTAATGCCAAACCACCCAATTGGTGTATCAGTTGTTGGCTGAAGGTGAAAGTATCGGGAATTCGCGGTGGCGGATCGCCAATGCAAATATGTGCAGCTTGAGGATGCCAAGAAATCTCTAGCCAACCCCGCTGTTTCAAGGTGCGTAATGCTATGAGAATAGTGTAGCGATCGCGCTGGTAAACTTGCTCTGCCCGTGAGGGTAGCCAGTTCGTGCGTAGTTCGCTACAAGCAGCTTTGAGGGTGGTAAAGTCAACTGGTTGCACAAAAATGAATCATTAGGCATTCAAACATTGATGCCCAGTATATGCTATCGTGTTTAGTCCGCGCTGGCATCACAAGAAAAAGCGGTCAGCATTGAGCTAACCGCATTTTTCTGTTACTAATATTGCCAATTACCTATTAGACATCTCCAGAAATTAATTCTGCGTTACCCGAAACCCTTGTAGAGACGTAGCAATGCTACGTCTCTACATTGATTTTCACTCCTATGTCTATTACCAAAGAAGGTTATTAGGTCATGAGGCCAGTAATGCTGTTTTTGATTCTTTGGTTGTGAGTAATGCTGGTTCTGATTGTTTGGTTGTTTGTCCGAGAAGTTCATTGTAGAGTTCGGTCAGTTGATTGGCGACGCCATCCCAACTAAACTTAGTTTCTACACGTTTTCTAGCGGCTTTACCTAGTTGAACTCGCCATTCTGGATTCAACAAAATTCTGTCGATCGCATTTGCAAAGGCAGGTACATCTTGGGCTGGTGCTAATAAACCAGTTTCTTCGTTAACTACAGTAAACTGAAGTCCGCCCACATCGCTTGCTACTACCGGTGTCCCGCTGGCCATTGCTTCGATCGCTACGAGTCCAAAGGGTTCGTAGTGACTGGGAACAACGCAAACATCAGCTGCTGCATAGTAAGTTGGCAAAATATCTTGACTCAAACGACCAGGAAGGATGGTCAGGTGGCTCATCCCTAATTCATTGATAATTTCCTCGATGCGATCGCGCTCGATACCATCGCTGTTACCTGGAGTGCTACCACCACCAATAATTAGCTGGAGGTTGTTGGACTCTCGTAGTTGAGACTCGTTTACTGCACGTACTAAGGTTTCTATACCTTTGCGCGGATCGAAACGACCTACATATAGTACGATTTTGGCGTCTTGTCCGACTCCTAACTCCAATCTGGCTGCTTTGCGTGTAATCGAACCAAATCGGTGAATATCTGTACCGCAGGGAATGATATCGATATTGCCTTTGGTGGATACGAGCGATCGCATGTGTTCGTTTTCTTGCGGACTCGTCGCCACAATTCGTTCTGCTGTTTCCAAAACTTCTTTTTCCACAGCCAATCGCTGACTAGCAATAGGAGGAATATTCTCTATCGTGTTATATTTGACTGCTCCTAAAGAGTGATAGGTGTGAACCTGTTTCAGCCCTGGGATTTTCTTCTTCAAATCCATCCCTACCCAGCTTGAGAGCCAGTAGTTAGTGTGAACTAACTGATATGCAATACCGTTTTTCTCTTGAAATTTGAGGAAATTCTCCACAAATTCTGGTAAATATTCAAAAATCTCATCTCGAGGCACAAACTCTAGAGGGCCTGCTTTTAAACGAATAGTTCGACAATTCTCGCTATGTTGAACTATTGAGTTTTGTTCTAGATTGACCTTGCGGGTAAACATATCAACTTCCCATCCTAGCTGGGCTAGCGCTTCACCCACATGGCGCACGTAAACATTTTGTCCGCCAGCTTCTTCTTTCCCTATTTCAATCGCCGGATCTCCGTGGACGGAAATCAAGGCGATACGTTTTTCGGTGTTAGAGTTCATAGTTTGTGTGTTGCGGATTGTAACAAAGTTTTACTAGATTTCCAGGAAAGCGAGTCCGATCGAACAACGCTTTACTGAAGTATTAAAGAACTTTGATTAATATTGATTTTAATTTAATACGCCTAATATTTTTTTACATCTTCTGACAGAAGTATACTTTTAGATTAAGTATATGTATTTAATTCTTCTATAGATAAATCACCGATATTTTTATCTAATACTTCTGATAGATAAACCCCTATTATTCGTTTTGTGGATAGAAACCTAATTCAATCAATACATTTATTAGCGTTTAATTTACTTGTTTATACTGCTAAAAGTAAAAATAAAGTGTTTATTTTTACTTAATTTTTTAAGTATTATATTTTGTCTTTTTGTCTATTAGATAGGAAAAACCTATATTTTTCATAAGCTATCAATATAAAAACACTGAATTTATCATTTAATAGCTATACAATTATGTAATAATATATACGAAGCATTTTATTACTTATAATTAGCTCAAATTTAGAAATTTGCAGAGTTAGGATATTTCTAAATATTCAGTTCTCGTTTTTAACTAATTTGATTTGAGCAGATTTGATTGTAATTAAAAATATTTATAAATTATGCTTATGTAAATTTTATACATAGTGTAATTTTTTTGTCAAAAAAACTCAACACAGTGGTGTTGAGACAGACGACTATTTTTAACAAGATATAGCTTTAACTAACCCCAGGGTGGATGTCTTGAAACTCTCCTCTCCATCGTATTTTCTATACCCAATGCCATTGGTGTCAACTTAACGTAGAACCGATGTCCCGCAAGGAACTGAAGTTCCTTACTGATAGCACAAGTAATCTCAAGATTACTAAATTATCCCCAAGATTTTGAGTCTACTGAAGTAGACTTGAGCTATTAGCCAGAGAATTTATTCTCTGGCGGGTGAGAAAGCCAATACCGAAGCTATTTCTAGTTTCAGTTGACACGTATGCCAATGTCCCATACCTACTTCACTTAATCGGTTGTAGCTTTGTAACTTTCAGTTTAAAAGCCCCAATCCCAGTTTCTCCAAAAGAACGGACGCGAATAACATAAGTCCCTGTCTCTACAATGCGAGTAAATAGTAGAGAATTGCTACTACCATCAGGGCCGTCATCATTTTCTGCCAAAGTTGCACCATCAGGTGCCAGCAGTGTGATAATGCTATCAAAGCTTTCAGATGACAGGTCAACTGCTAAATTATCGCCCTTGTCTAACTTAACTGTGTAATCACGAGCAAACCCACCTTGACCTGTGGGAATGTCTTTGTCTGAAAGGCTATCAGAAATTTCAGTACTGTTAGATAAAGGAATTGGACTATACAACTTATTTTGAGCAAAAGCTGTACTTGCACTTATACCTATTGCTAACAACGTAGCAGGAATGATATTGAGCTGTTGTAAACCCGCCGCAAAAGCTTTATTCATACATTTCAAGTAATTTTTCGATAAAAATAGGGTAATTTGGTCAACTGATACACTAGACTTCTTGTACAAGTCGGCAAAAGGAGAAAGAGATAAAAAATCCTTTCCTTTTAACCTTTTCCCTTCAAGAGTACAAAACTATTTTTGCAAGAGACTCCATTAGCTACGCTCACAAGGAACAATCAAAATTTATTTTCCCTATTCCCTACTCCCCATTCCCTACTCCCTATTTTCAAGGTAGGTCTACTTTTGCGCCCAAAGTTGTCGATTAATTCTCGTTCGAGCTGTCTTTGATGGTAGTGGCTACTGCTACTAGTCCTAAGACTACAATTCCATACTCACGAAGTGTTTGCACAGCAGATCTGGCAGTAGCACCAGTAGTATAAATGTCGTCCACTAACAGCACCGGAACATTTGGGGGACGATAGCGAAATTCCTGACCAAGAGCAAATGCTTTGGCCAAGTTTTGTTCTCGCATAGATACTGATAAACCAAATTGTGCTTCAGTTTGTCGCACTCTGGTTAAACCATTTAGTTTCAATTTTAATCCAGTTATTTCGCAGAAGCTTTGCCCGATTAATGCAGCTTGATTATATTTACGTAGCTTTTGCTTGTTAGCGTGAAGTGGGATAGGAACTACCACAGCCTGGCTATCTCGCTTAGGTGAATTTAACAACCATGCCTCCCCTAACCATTGACCGAAAGGACGAGCTATTTGAGGTTGATTGTCGTATTTCATCGCCGCCATTGCTCGTTTTACTAGACCCCCATATTCACCCCAGATAAATACTGGTAGTGGTTCTTGCCATAGAAAAACCGGGTTTTGACGTTGATGTTTTTGTAATTGTCTAGTGCAGTTTTGGCAGAATTCTTGGGAAGTTGAGCGTTGGCACAATGGGCAATGGGATTGGAGAAAAAGATTAAGTAAGCTTGTGAGTTTCTGAGTCCAAGTATGCATTTAAAATTATCCTTTGCCATTGTTCATTTCCCCTGCGTTACAAAGTTCTGAGCAGAGTTACCTCCACATTTTGTAGGGTCTTACTACAGACTTTGCACTTTGTCATGTATTATTTTCCAATGACTAATGACTAATGACTAATGACCAATGATTTAACATAGACACGATCGCAACGTTTGGTTTCTATTCCTGTTGCTGGTTTATAGCCGTTGCTTTCATATAGCTTGACTGCTTCCACCAAAACGCTGGCAGTTTCAATCCAAATTTGCTCAAAACCACGCTCTGCGATCGCTGCTTCTAGCTGTTGTAACAAATATTTCCCCAATCCTAAACCCCTAATGCTGGGTAAAAGATACATTTTTCTGATTTCTACTGCTTTTTGTCCGCGTTGTATCGGGTAGTATGCCCCCGTACCTACTACCTGGCTTTGGTGCTCAATTACCCAAAACTCACCGCCCGTAGATAAATAATATTCCTCTACTTGCACTACATCTCGGTCTGCACCATTTGGTTCCCAACCCAGACCGTATTCGGATAATACATAATTAATGACTTGGGCTGCTCTTGTGCGATCGCTTTCCACCCAATTGCGGATTAAAAAGTCTTGATAATATTTTTTCATACCATTTGCTGGTCAAGTTTACACAGAAAAATTTTCTGGCTCTATATCCCAATTTACCCAGCAAATAGGTTTTCTGGCAGAGTCTAGTTCTAAGGTTTTTAATTTTTCTAATTATTTCATCTATTTTTCATCTCACTTGAAGCGATTGTGCGCCAGTTTGATGACTCGCTCCTTACCTGGCGTTAACTTCAACAACTTTCGATCGGCGAACTGTTGAGTTACCAGTTGTTTAGACAGCGAGGGAAGCAGGAGAGGCACAGGAGGCAGGAGAAGAATAAATGGATAGCTGTTTAGAATGTACGAATTGAATAATTTAATTTTTGCAGTTCAGCAGATTTTTGAATTGGTATTAACTTTATTTTTTGAATCTTTAATTGTCTGTACAAAACACAAAATTATTAGAATTCAGGCTGCATAAAAATCTTAGCAGCCCGAACCCAAGTATTTTTCCACAATTTCGTGCCTATGTTCCTCAACAGGATCCAGCGAATTGGAAGATAGTCGGGAGAAAATAACCCTATGAAGAGGAGGAGTCTGGGAGATGGGTAGCAAAGGGGCAAGTGAGATGGAGGAGCAAAGAGAATAATTCTTAACTTTTAACTCCTTACTCTGGACTTCATACTCAGCATAGGCTAAATGCCCAGCTACCGATAATAGTACTCCCAATGCCCTAAACAAGATGAGGTGAAAGCAAATGCTTTGCTGAAGAGCATCGAACAGATACCAAAGCAAAGATCGATTATTTATTGATTTAGATAACTAGTACATCATGATGGGAATAAACCTACCATCTAGAATCAGTAAAAAGTTAGGAGTATCAGTATTCTTTTTTTACTTTTAACTCTTACGAGTTCGCCAGTTGCTTTTGCGGGGGAACCTGTCCATCGCACTGACTCACTTTTTACTTTAGGTTTGTTGTACCAGTTACTCAATCTGTAAGAAAACCTATTTGGGAATAAAGAAAGATTGCCTTAAGGTTATTTCCCCAATCAGCAAAACGTCGGAATTAGATGTGTTTTAAATTATTGATAACCTAAGTAACATCTGTTTGTAAAGTAGCTGAGGTTTGAGGCGCAGAGCTTCCCAGAAAGATTAATGATTGTATGGCTTTTGAAGAGTTGGTCATGCTGTCTATCTAAGCGCTTGGTTGGATTTGCCTTTTGATTGACAGGATTAATGCCAACTAGTATATATACAAACTTGACAGTTGAAATACTAAGCGATCGCTGAATATTTTCGCGTGTTAACTGTATATATCTCTGCCAGAAAAGCTGGGAAAACAATGCTAATGACATTCTGTTTTCTAGTAATTTGTTTGTTTTGTAAAAACAGGCACAGTCGCACGGTAGTTAAACGACAGCATAGATATTGCTTACAAATTTTTGCATCACTTCTCTGCGTCCGCTACCGCGATGACGTGGCGCATCATCTGGGTTTGGGTCAGATTGTGCTGATAGTAACTGTTGCCAAGTAGGCATCGAAAATAGCCAATTTTCTTGGAAAGTTCTGTTTGTTTTTGGTCTTGCCGGAAGTCGGCGTAGCCTGGGAAAAGCCGCAGAATTGTCTACAGACTTTCTGCTGGATAAATGATTGTCCATTGCTTGGCAGTTAGAAGCTAAGGGGCCGAACACCAAACTGGAAACTAAAAGTGAAATGGCAGCACGCATAGCAGATGTCTATTTTGGAACTCTCCACTTCACTGATACTTAGCTTTTTTACGATTATCCGGACAATTCGTCAAAAAGTATTGTGTTTTACTGAAAATAAACTCTTCTTATCCTCCGTTTAAATGTTCGACTAATAACCAATTACTGTAGCGATTATGGCTACCCCATACTGTAATTAATCGTTCGTGAGGATAAGCCTGTAACTGCTCGTTGATATGCGATCGCAAAGTCACAAGTTGCCAATTTTGACCTCTATCTACGGTCGGTATAGTAACAGTGAATCTGTATTCCTGTTGACCTAACCGATAGAAAATACCTTGAAAATACTTGTTTTCTGGAATTGATAACTCGTCAACAGTAGATTCAAAATACTTATCCGTGGATGACCAAGGACAATTACCACTTGTTGGATACAGTGGTGGGTTATTTAAGTAATACAGTTGTTGGTCGAACCAATCCGAATGATTAGGCGGGAGATTAAAAAAAGGTATGATTATTGCCCTTGAGCGACTATCTTGTAGTAAAGCCGCTTGTAGATCCCTGACAGGTAGATCCCTTGGCTGGCAGTTTAACTCAACACACATCGCAGCTGCCATTCCTGCTGCTTGACCAATACCCATAACCACAGGTTGTAATCTGGTTGCGCCATTGGCAATGTGAGAAACAGAAATATTCTTCTCACAAACCAACAAACCGTCCGTTGTGGCTGGAATTAGACAACTGTAGGGAATTATAAAGGCACTTCCAGTCCAGCGCCCCCCCCAACGGATAGATTTTGGTTGCAGTGGAAATTGAATGCCAGGATAATGATGGTCGTTGGCGTAGTTACCAACAGCGATTGCATCGTTAAATATGGATGCAACTCTTCCTCCAGCAATTGGCAAAATATCCTGTTCTCGGACAGTAGTTAGCCCTACTAAGCGCCGACTTTCCCGGTAATAGGGATGGAGTGCAAAAGCTGTAGGAGTGTGAGGAAATAGTTGTTGTGCTAAACCATAGCGACGGCCAAGTTGATTTTGAATAAAACGGGCAAAATTTTGACTGTGCCAGCGTGATTCTTCGATAAATTCACCTCTGGTCACCTCTGACTTTATCAGCCGCCCTACCCCTTCACCGTAGTCATTGCCACAAATTGGCCAATTTATCATGAAGCGATCGCCAGGCAAACGTCCATAATTTAAAAATGTCTCTGCGCCATAGTCATCCCAAGCACCCGCAAACAGCGATGGATTTTCATTAGGAGCAGCCGGAATTTCTGGGGCTACAGTTTCACCAAAATCTTGCATAACTACGACATAAGTCGGCGCTTGCACCGGATATCTTTCGGTTAAAGAGTTAAAAGTTACCGGGGCGCTGGGTTCTCCCCACTCCGATTGCAATTCCCAGCCCCAGCGATAAGGTATGTCAGCTAAAGCTAACAAATCTCCTAATTCTGTACCGTCCAGAATAATCTTGGCCGTGACAGCAAAATCAGCAAAGCGGACACCAGTAATGCGATCGCCTTGCCGATAAACTTCTAAAGGCACTTGTCCATAAATCCAGTGCAGATTTGGTAATTCCCGCACCCAATCAGCAAAAATCTCTGCCCCAATGCGGGGATCGTAACTAAAAAAGCTTACCCAACAGTTATCTAATCCCCCTGGTTGCCGAAGCCGTAATTCGCGCAAAAATTCACCCCATAACCCTGTTTGAAAGGCTTCTAATTCATTGCCATCGGGTGCAGATACTCCGGCTGAAGTCAGCATTCCTCCCAACCACGGAAATTCACTTACGAGGATAGTTTTGGCTCCCCGCCGTGCCGCTTGGATTGCAGCCGCAGTCCCCCCTGTTCCACCACTTACGACTAAGACATCCGCTGTATATGTTTGATGAACCATCTTTTAACCTTTCTAAGTTTTCGACATATTGTCCCCAGATAGCTTGGCATCAAACAAGATAATTTGTTTTTATTTCGGATATTTCGTTTATGTAGTGTGTATTATAAGATTGTGAATAGTATTGACGACGTAAAGTCCAAAAACACAGCAAGTGAAAAATCTATCATGTTAACACAGAACATGTCTTTAGATTCTGTAATATCTCCACAGTTAGAAGCTCAATCTATTAAAGAACTGGAGCGTATACTAAGCATTGAAGGCTCCCGAGCGAAACTAGTAGGAGCAAACGGAGAACAAATTATCATTCCTGAGCCGATTTATCAGGTGCTGCTTCAAGTTGTCCATACAATGGCATCAGGTAAAGCCATATCAATAATTCCGCAGCAACAGGAACTGACGACACAACAAGCTGCTGAATTTATTAATGTATCACGCCCATACCTGATCAAGTTATTAGAACAAGGTGAAATTCCTCACATTAAAGTGGGTTCTCATCGACGGGTTCGTTTTGATGATTTAATGAAGTACAAACAGCAACGCGATGTGAAACGCGATCGACTCTTAACCGAGCTAACTCAGATGAGCCAAGAAGCAGGATTCTACGAATAGGAGTAATTCAACCAATAAAATGGCTGAGCAGCTTGTTCTATTAGACTCTTGTGTTCTGTTCCCTATGTACCTGCGTGACATTCTACTTCGTTGTGCTAGGGCTGGTTTTTATTTCACCGCTGACTATTATTGACCTACTCGATCTCCTCAGCAAAGAAGTACCGATATTCGCCAGTAAAGTTTTATGGCATGAATACAGCCAAAGTGTTTGCCAAACTGCCAAAAAAGCTTTGAATAAACTAGGCAAGGTAGCACCAGAAGGGGGTCTATGTTTTGAGGGAGACCGCTATCGACTATGGCAGAATCGGGGAGTTTTAACAATTACTGCTAAGGACAACCAAGGGGAAATTCTGCGGCTTCAGAATGGAACAATTCAAGGAAAGCTCTCATCGGCAGATATCAAGGCATTCCAAATATTTGAACAAACTTTAGAACAAGAACTAGAACAAGCTAAAACCCAAAAATCTCAAACTTGATAGCCTAACGTTGACCACTAATGTTACATCTAGTATCGTTGAACGGTGAAAAATCAACGTGAAAGCACAGGTATTTAGAGGCGTAAATCAACTTTCTTACGAAGAGATCCCAGTTCCAACCTTGGAACCGGATGAAGTGCTAGTACAGGTGCGAGTTGTGGGGTTATGTCAGTCAGATATTAAAAAAATTCGTTATCCACTTTACGAACCACCGCGCATTTTTGGACATGAAACCGCTGGTACGATCGCAGCAGTAGGATCTCAAGTCCGAGGTTGGCAAGTTGGACAACGAGTAGCAGTAATGCACCACATCCCTTGTATGCATTGCGCCTACTGTCTCAATGACAATTTTTCCATGTGCGATGTCTACAAAAACATTTCTACAACCGCAGGCTTTAACGCTAGTGGCGGCGGTTTCGCTGATTATGTCAAAGTACCAGGGCATATTGTGCAAAACGGCGGGTTAATTCCCATCCCCGACAATATCAGTTTTGAAGAAGCCAGTTTTGTCGAACCGACTAACTGCTGTTTGAAAGCAGTGAAAAAAGCCCAAATTGCCCCCGGACAAACTGTGTTAGTGACTGGTGCAGGGCCAATTGGCTTAATGTTTGTGATGTTGGTGAAGTATTTCGGAGCAAAAGCGATCGCCACCGATTTACTACCCTCTAGAATTGAAAAAGCATTAAATGTTGGTGCCGAAGCAGCTTTTGATGCTCGCGATCCCGATTTAGCCGCCAAAATTCATGCCTTGACTGGTGGGCTAGGCGTTGATGTTACCCTGCTAGCTGTCCCCAGTGAAAAAGCTTTCTTTCAAGCACTTGATTGCACTCGCAAAGGCGGTAAAATCTTGTTTTTCGCTGAATTTCCTGATGAAGTAGAAATTCCCATCAACCCGAATATCCTCTACCGCCGCGAAATTGACCTAATGGGCAGTTACAGCTCGTCTTATCGGCTTCAGAATTTGTCAGCTGATATTGTATTTAATCAGCGAATTGAGGTAAAAGCATTAATTAGCGATCGCTATCCATTAAAAGATTTATCAGCAGCCGTGGAAGCTGCGATCGCACCTACTGCGGAAACTTATAAAATCTTGATTTATCCGTGAGATGGGGAGGTGGGGAGGTGGGGAGGTGGGGAGATAGGGAGGTGTTATAACTAAAGGTTTAAAGTTTAGATATTCGGCGATGAAGTTCAGATATTCAGCGATGAAGCCCAGAGGTTCGACGACAAACCTCTGAGGTTCAATGATGAAGCTCAGATATTCAGCGACGAAGTTCAGATATTCAACGATGAACCTCAAATATTCAGCGACGAAGTTCAGATATTCAACGATGAACCTCAAACATTCAGCGACGAAGTTCAGATATTCCGCGACGAAGCTCAGACATTCACCGACGAAGCTCAGATATTCGGCAACGAAGCTCAGACATTTACCGACGAAGCTCAAAGGTTCCTCGTTGAACTTCTAAACTTTAAACTGTCAGTTTTTACACTTCCTCATCCCCCCATCTCCTCACACTCCCCACCTCCCCACCTCCTATATGCTCTACACCCTACTCTTCGTCGCCCTCCTAGCCTTCTACGTCGCTTGGAATCTCGGAGCAAATGATGTTGCTAACGCGATGGGAACTTCTGTAGGTTCTAAAGCGGTTACTCTCAAACAGGCATTAATAATTGCTGGGATATTAGAGTTCACGGGCGCTGTCTTGTTTGGACATCAGGTAACAGAAACTCTAGCGACGAAAATTGCCAATCCTACCTTATTTGCTGCTACACCTGAAATACTGGTGATTGGAATGGCGACAGTTTTAGTTTCCTGTGGCGTGTGGTTGCAAATTGCCACATCGCGGGGTTTACCAGTGTCATCTTCTCACGCGGTTGTGGGTGCGATCGCCGGATTTAGTTGGGTAGCTTTGGGAGTAGATGCAATTGATTGGTCATCGATTGGCAGAATTACTATTGGCTGGATTTTAACGCCTGTAATTAGTGGTGCGATCGCAGCTTTATTCTACAGTCAAATTAAGCACTGGATTTTAGAGCGACCCAATCCAATATTGCAATTACAAGAGTGGATACCCTGGTTGAGTACTGCGCTAATAGGTATCTTTGGTGTGATTGTATTACCTTCGGTAACTCAACCTCTAACAAACTTTTTTATTGAGCAAGTCGGCTTAAACATACCCACTTACGACATTCCATTATTAACTGGTGGCATAGCAGCAGTTGGACTGACAATTATTAGCTGGCGACAATTAGAAGAAACAGGAGACAACGAGACAAGCAAAATAACTCCTGACTCCCCATTCCCCACTCCCGTCGAAAAATTATTCGCCCGCTTCCAACTCCTAAGTGCTTGCTTTGTCGCTTTTGCTCATGGTTCTAATGATGTTGGTAATGCGATCGCTCCTTTAGCTGCGATCGTCTACATTCAAAGTACTGGTAGCGTACCTGTCAATGGGATCGCTATCCCCATCTGGATTTTAATCCTTGGCGGTGTTGGTATTGTTGGGGGTTTGGCTGTCTGGGGTAAAAAAGTCATCGCTACCATTGGCGAAAACATCATTGCTTTACAACCTAGTAGTGGATTTTGTGCAGAACTCGCTACTGCTACCACCATTTTGATTGCCTCGCGGTTAGGTTTGCCCGTCTCTACTTCTCACGCCCTTGTCGGCGGTGTAGTCGGTATTGGAGTCGTGCAAAATCTTAAATCCATCAAGTTCAAAACTCTCCAAGGTATTGCCGCTGCGTGGCTAATTACAATCCCTGTGAGTGCTGTCCTTAGCGCTGCCATCTTTAGCATCGCTCGGATTTTGTTGTTATAAGAATTATTATATTTTTTTAATTTTTCGCTCTAGTCCCTGCAAAATCTAAACTGCAAAAACATTCAAAAACCTTGTTTTTGCACAATCGCTGCTCATTTATTAGAATGTTTTGCAGGGGATAGCGTAACTTAAAATTTCTACAGAAAGATACTTTAATCTCCATTAGAGATGTAAACTGTCAGTCAAGTTACATTCCACAAGAATTTAGAGTTAGTTTTGCAAGTTAGACAAATTTGTGGCGATCGGGCACTTACGAGTGAGTATTTGATAATACTATTGCCACTACAATAATCGGTATAGAACTTACACAATTGTAATGCGTGAATTTTTCGGAACAGCTGAGGTCGATTTTCGGCTATCAGACGGCAGTTGCTTTAAATCTGGCAATCAGAACAAAACAGTAGTTCAACTTGTTAAAACAAATTTTAAATTTCCGAAAGTGATAATGTTTTGCTAACCTTGTGTCCAGCATGACAGAATTACGTTGAAATGCCGAAGTGCTGTAATAGCATTTTTATTTATCTGACAAAATACATGAAATTAGTATGATTGCCAGTCAAGTTTACGGGAAGCAGCTTTATTGTCAAGGTGTTAGAGGTTAAAAGCTAATGGGGCGATTCGAGAAGCAACCAGAAAATCCGCGATCCAGAGGCGAACTCTCCAGAGCAGCAGAGAATGCTCTCTGGGCTGTAGTTGAGGATCTAGAAAATCTCCAGCAGAA
This sequence comes from Nostoc sp. DedSLP01, assembly GCA_034530875.2. Taxonomy (GTDB): domain Bacteria; phylum Cyanobacteriota; class Cyanobacteriia; order Cyanobacteriales; family Nostocaceae; genus Nostoc. The sequence goes on along the minus strand of JAVRCJ020000022.1, from coordinate 43,753 downwards.
TGTCCTCAGAGCATTGCAAGAAGATGTCAAGCGGCTCCAGGCAGAAAAAAATCGGTTATCTGATGACATTCAAAGCTTACAAGAAGAAAAAGAGCATTTACAACAAGTACGGCAAATTACTGAGCAGCAAGTATTAATTCGCCAACTTGCAGAAGTTCTGGCAAAGCATATATCTTCGCAACTGCAATCATCTCTGACAAATTTAGCTACGCAAAATATAGAAGGCCAATCTTACGAACAAGCTGCGCTGAAATCTGCTGAAGTCAGCAGCAATGTAGTAAGTGAAATCAATGAAAAAGTCGAACACATGTTTGACAGTCTTGATGACACAGTTACTATCACTTTTAATTCGCTGCAACAAGAATTAAAGAATTATCAAAGCAATCTTTCCCAACAGCTGTCACGGATGTACAGCCAACAGCAGCAAGGGGAAGCGATTTTGACAGAGTTTGTGAATCGCTTGCACGGGCAACTAGAAAAAACCATACAAGAAGCTTCACGCAAACCACCAACAACAGGTACACCCACTGTTTTGCAGGTAGAAGAGCCAGAGAAAAATCCTTTCTTGGAGATATCTCCCGAAGCCAGGAGTTATCCTGAGCCAATTTCTGCAACTTCAAATCAAGTTACTCAAAGCGAAACTCCATCGCAGCCTGCCGTTCGAGAAAACCCCCCCGAGCCAATTCCTACCGTCGATCGGGGCTTTTCCATTACCGAAACTCCACCACAGCCTGCTGCTATAGTTATACCGCCACAGGAAAACTTCACTGAACCACTTCCTGCCGTCAATCGGGACTTTTCAATTAGGGAAACTCCACCCCAGCCTGCTGCAATAGTTCTACCGCCACAGGAAAAAGTCACTGAGCCAAGTTCTGTCCTCAGCAACGACTCGACACAAAGCGAAAGTCCACCCCAGCCTACTGTTCAAGAAAACGACTTATCGCAAAGTACAACTACAACATCGCAGCCTACTGTTCTTCAAGAAAATATCATTGAGACAATTTCTATCTTCGGTAAAGACTTGTCGGAAAGCGAAACTCCACCGCAGTCTACTGTCGAGCAAGAAAATGTCAATGAGCCAGTTTCTATTCTGAGCAATGAATTTTGGGAAAGTGAAACTCCACCGCAGGCTAGTGTTGAAGAAAATCCCACCGAACCAATTTCTGTTCTGAGCAACGACTTTTCAGAAAGTGAAACTCTATCAGAAGGTTCTACGACATCAGTTCCCCAGCAACCAACACAACCTTCACAACCTTCACTCAAAATTAATGCTCCGGAACTAGCTTCTGTTCTCCGCAAAAGCGTTCCCCAAAGCAAAACTAAACCTACACCTGTGACTGCGCTAGAGCCGTCACAGGAAGCAAAACCGTTGCAACGAAGATCCCGTAATTCAGGTTTATCTTCAATTCAAATCGGTTTCTTGCTGATTGTGTTGTCTACAGTTTTATCCTCGCTTTACAACGTAGCCATCAAGGTGATTTTTCACGAAGGTTCGCAGATTTTTGGCGTAGTTGATGTAGAGCGCTTGCTACCACCGACTTTGGGTAATACTTTCTTAATTTTGACCCTACGATTTATGGTAGTAGTACCACTGTTGGTACTGTTGTCTCCTATACTGCATCCAAGACTGTGGCAAGATTTGGAAAACTTGATTGGTTCAGTCAGAGGAAATCCCACAGCTACCAATGCAAGTACAAAGCAGATTTTGCTGTTGTCAATTATCAGTGGGTGCTTTTTATTTTTGTCCCAAGTACTAATCTATATTGGTATCGCTCAAGTACCGACTGGAATGGCGATCGCTCTTTTCTTCGTCTATCCCATGATTAGCGGTTTATTCTCGTGGTTTTTGTTGGGGGATCGCCCTACTATATTTCGTATCGGAGCGATCGCTGCTATCTGCTGCGGTGAATTATTGGTTTTAGGAGCTTCTTCCAGCAGTGCGATCGGTAATACTTCATTAGGAAGTAGCGCCGCGATTATTTCTGGCGCAGCCTTTGCTGCTTATATCATTCTGACGCGGGTGTGCGCTAGTAAACTACATCCAGTGACTTTTACTTTAATCAACTTCACTACCATGTTGCTGTTGAGTTTCATCTGCTTGATGTTACCTTTACCAAGCGAATGGAACTTGTTTATCGATCCCACAAAAATGCTGGAACTGATTTTAAGCGCCTTTATTTTGGGCGTTTTAACTCTTTCTGCCTATTTGCTCAACAATGCTGGGATCGCTAAACTAGGAGCTTCGCGATCGGCTCTCATTGGCGGCAGCATTCCAGTTTTAACCGTGATTTTCGCTGGGTTAATCATTCAAGAAAATTTGGATATTGTCCAAATTCTAGGAGTATTGTTCGTAACTTTTGGTGCAGCCGCTTTCAGCTTTGAAACAATGCGAAATCAAATTAAACCCTCTACTCCTGCTAATTAAATTACCAGTCATTGCGGGGTGGACAGATAATAACTTTATTCGGTGTGATGGTAGCTATTAAAGCTACCATCAAGCATTTTTATAGATTTAGCCTGATAGAGATAGGAAAACACGTATATATGAGTAGTGTGAGTAATACTGACTCAGCTAGTTGATTATGAGTACTTGTCCATAGAGCAGATTTACAAGGAGTTGAGGCTATTGCAACAAGCTTTGGAAGTAAAAGCACCAATGTCTATACTAAGTTGTTTTTTCAGCTTGACAGACTATTGTCGCTACATGAATATATGCAGCGATCGCCTACAAATCAAAGCAACACTTTCTACCCCTGCTCTCCACTCCTTGTTGCTCAAAAGCACCCCACTGGTAGCCAGCCATCCGCGATGAGTAAAACATCTGTAATTGAATTCCCTTTCCCCTATCTTTATTCAAAGGATTTACCCGGATCTAAGCTTTTTAATACACTTGCGATCGCTTTGAAAAAATCTTGTAAGCTCTTGTGCATTTATAGAACTTAGACAAGTTTCATACTTTGGTTGCCAGAAGTTCTTTGCGATCGAAAGCCATAATCCCAAAAAATACGGTATTTTTTGGCCGTTACCTCTTAGCTGTTCTCTCCGATAGATAATGAGAATTCAAAATTATTTTATGAAATAAATATAAATTAATTTCTAAAAACTCTTTAATAATTTAGAGAATTGGAGCCAATATGTTTTATGACATTTTTTATGTATCGCTAATTTTGTAGTTCAAAAAAGCTCAAAAGTCATACAGCTAATTTTGTCTTTTTTGTAGCTTTAGGAGTTACTCCAAGAGTACAAAAAGATAAATTAGGCTCTAATAATTTAGGCTTTTGAGAATATCAAGAAACCCTGACTTTTTAAAAGTATAAACAATTTAAATATAGATTTTTTATTAATTTAAAAAGATATAAACATATTCCAAAATAAAAAATAATGGTAGAATCAATAACAATGTTTGAAAAAACAGGTATTTGTAAGTTGAAATTATTTGCTCTACTTGATGTCTACAGTTTTTCTTCAAGCCAACAAGCTCTATGGCCGAGACATCACTGGAGGTTGTGAACAGGATGAGAACTGACAACAGTCCATTTTGCTAAACTTGCAAATGTTGGTACACCTGGTAACCAATTTCCGTGTTCTAACTCGCTATTATTTATAGTCACTCGTGTACTACAAGTAATTTATCAAAGCTAAATAAACAATCTTTTTTGAGTTTATATATATCCCAGATGAACCTTGTAAATTTAGTTTTCTCTTTGAATTAGCATCGTGTCATAATTAGCTGTAAACAGCTTGACGCAATTGCTCTTCCAGGACAAAAAACTAAAAAAAACTCTAGAACTTAAAAGCTTTGTAGATTAATTGCAACACAATTGACTTTGAGGACATAGACCATCGTCAACTTATACTTGGTGATGTCTCGTGAATTTTCTGGGCAGATAGATGCAAAGATACTTATGGTAATAATACTGAATAAGTCTTTGTTCCAGAAAATATGCGATAATCGTAGATTATGCTACCGCAAATTTCAGAGTTATCGCATACTAATATAGTCTGAAGTAAAGACATTATCTTCAGCCAGGTGTATACTACCTATTTTCACTCGATTAAAAACTGTGTAAACGTGCTATTCAATTGTCTGTGAATATGAGTAACGACATAGATCTGATCAAACGGCTTGACCCCAGTGCGATGGATCAGATCATGCTTTATCTGGCTTTTAGTGCCATGCGGACGAGTGGGCACAGGCATGGGGCATTTTTAGATGCAGCCGCAACAGCAGCCAAGTGTGCAATTTATATGACCTATTTAGAGCAGGGACAAAACCTGCGAATGACAGGCCATTTGCATCATTTGGAGCCGAAACGGGTAAAAATTATTGTAGAAGAAGTTAGACAAGCGCTAACTGAGGGAAAACTGCTAAAGATGCTGGGTTCTCAAGAGCCTCGGTATCTGATTCAATTGCCTTACGTCTGGTTAGAAAAATATCCTTGGCAACCGGGGCGATCGCGCGTTCCGGGTACTAGCCTGACAAGTGAAGAGAAAAGACAAATAGAGCAGAAGTTGCCACCTAACTTGCCAGATGCTCAGTTAGTCAGCTCTTTTGAATTTTTGGATTTGATCGAGTTTTTACACAAGCGATCGCAAGAAGATTTGCCACCCGAACACCAAATGCCTTTGAGTGAAGCCTTGGGCGAACATATCAAGCGCCGTCTGCTTTACTCAGGTACGGTAACCCGGATCGATTCTCCTTGGGGAATGCCCTTCTACGCTCTGACTCGTCCTTTTTATGCCCCAGCAGACGATCAAGAACGTACTTACATCATGGTGGAAGACACTGCTCGGTATTTCCGGATGATGAAAAATTGGGCAGAACGGCGGCGAAATGCCATGCGCTTGTTAGAAGAACTTGATATTCTTCCAGAAAAAATGGAGCAAGCTATGGAAGAATTGGACGAAATTATTCGTGCTTGGGCGGATAAATATCACCAAGATGGAGGTATTGCAGTGATTTTACAGACCGCTTTTGGTGAAAGAGAAGACTAGTAAAACTGTGCAAAATTCACCAAATTCTAAATTTTAAATTTTGGATTTTGGATTGAAGGTTCAAAATTCAAAATTTAAAAAGGTCTATTTGCATAGCATCTAGTATTGCCTCTAAATTGATAATTTTTTAGCCCCAACGAAGCTACGTCAAAAAAATATTTAGTCATTAGTTATTAGTCATTAGTTATTAGTACTAATGAAGAATTGAATTAAATAGCTCATATATTGTCCACCCTATTTACTTAATTAAAAAACCTCTAAGAAGTTTTATAGCATTTCCTATTCTAGTGAAGTACAAGGTAGGGGCGCAAAGCTTTGCGCCCCTACAAATTTCTCTACCTCATTTGATTGGGAACCGCTATATTACTCAAAACAGTCCCTCTCCAGCTCGAAGAGGGACGAGCTTGAACTAAAGTTCAACGCACCCAGAAGTTCGTCGAACTCAGGTTTATTGAAAGCAAAATCAGTAAGAGGGTAGTACAGCTATGTATACTACCCTCTTAACTTGATTAGCTGAAAATCCTTAAAAAATACATAGGATTTAGAGCGAACCAATAAAGTTAAGTGCTTCAGATATTTTTAGATTTTAAGTTTTGAATTTTCAATTCCAAAATTTAAAATCTAACAATCATTAAATTGCAAAGCACTTAATTTAATTAGTACCGGGCTGAGGTTGCGTTGGCGCAACGGGTTGCGTTGGGAATGGTGCAGTCTCCGTACTAGGACTTGAACTTCCAGGGAATAGATTCGGTGATGTAGGTGAAGATGAAACCCCGATAACACTGCTGTCACTGCCATCGATACAAGTGTCCAAAGCCTGAGTGGGAGGAAGTTCGATTTTACCAAGTAATCCAACCACACACTGACCAAAGCGCACGGGCAATAAACTGCGGCCGCAGTAATTTAAAACTGCTGGATTAACTGCTTCCTTGGTCAATGAACTGACACCGACTACACAGGTAGCTAATTCCTCAGGACGCCTAGCTCTCCCACAGTAAGACAGGGCATCTGCGGCTGTAATTTCAGTTCCCTTGTCAATTTTAACGACACAAGCACCAAGATCTCTGGGACGCAGTGCCTGGGCACAACCTTGTGATGCTGCTTCTGGTGTGATGCCAACCTTCAAAAGACCTTCTGCACAAATACTGTAATCATTCCTGTAGGAGGCAGCGATCGCCATATCAGGTAAAATCGCTGTCAATAATCCAGCTATTGCCAAAACTGGTACTGTTAAAACCTGACTTTTGCTAACCGCTTTTTTGCTTTTTAACATTGCCATTCTCCAAACACCCAAAGTAATGCTAACTCAAATATCAGAATTCAGAACTCAGAATTCAGGAGTCAGAATTCAGAATTTAGGATTTGGAATCGGGGACTAAACTGGGTTAGTATACTGTAAACTGTGTTATTATAATAAATTGTGTTAATATGATGACTCTTTGAAAAAGAGAGCAGATTTCAAGGCAAGTTAAGTACACAAGCTCAGTCTGATAGCCAAGCAAAAAGCTGGTTTTATTGCTGATTTGTGACTTGTGACTTCTGAATTCTGAGTTCTGAATTCTGGATTCTGATGTCAATATAGAATGTTTAGGTAAAGTTTAAACAGGATTAGATTAAGGAAACTCATGTCCCGATACAGAGGGCCACGCCTCAGAATTATACGTCGCTTGGGCGACCTCCCAGGATTAACTCGTAAAAGCGCTAGACGCGCTTATCCACCAGGTCAACACGGTCAGAACCGCAAAAAGCGCTCTGAGTATGCTATCCGTCTAGAAGAAAAGCAAAAGCTCCGCTTCAACTACGGTTTAACAGAAAAGCAACTGCTACGTTACGTGCGTAAAGCCAGACGCGTTACTGGTTCTACCGGACAAGTTCTGCTGCAATTGCTAGAAATGCGTCTGGATAACACCGTTTTTCGCTTGGGTCTAGCTCCAACGATCCCAGCAGCCCGCCAACTAGTGAATCACGGTCACATCACTGTTAACGGACGCGTAGTTAATATTGCCAGCTATCAATGCCGTCCTGGTGAAACGATCGCTGTCAGAGACCGCGAACAATCTCGGAAGTTGGTAGAAAATAATTTGCAATATCCCGGTTTAGCCAACCTCCCCAGCCATCTGGAGTTTGACAAAAATAAATTGATTGGCAAAGTCAACGGTGTTATTGAACGGGAATGGGTGGCACTGCAAGTTAACGAACTACTTGTGGTGGAATACTACTCACGACAAGCGTAATAGTCATTTGTCTTTAGTTATTTGCAAAGGACAAGTTCTAAAGTGTGAGTGGAGGTTTGTTTTCCTCCACTCATATTTTGTAATTGATTTGAATAATTTCTACTGCCTGAAAGCGATCGCTCAAATTATTTCTTTTATTTTTTATGCCTGCTGACTCAATTGCACTTGAATATCTTGCGGCAATGGATGGATGACACCATTAGTAGACAGCAATACGCTTGGTGTTAAGGAAATTTATCTGTTTAGGCAAGCTGTTCTTGAGCAGGGCAAGCAGGGGAGGTAGGGGAAGAGAAAAAGGCTTATCTGAACCGTATTGTAGTAGATAGAGATTTAATAAAAGCTGTTACCTCTTTTGTCTAATACCAATTCTTTGTGAAGCTGCACATTATTTTCACCCCTCCCAACCTCCCCTTACCAAGGGCAGATGCCGCAGGCGGTGGGGTTATTTCTATGCGTCTTCATATCGAAATGGTATAAAGTCAAATTCTCACCAACGTTCGTTGATATTTAAAGCTCACTTAGTTAGCGGAGCAAACAATTAATGACTTGGAGAAAGACATTTATCTTTATAGTACTGGCAACTTTAGTAGTAGTATTTGTTGGTTGGCTGACTTCAATTGGAATATTACCAATTAGTCCAATAATTCACTATAGCGACGCTGGACAGAGATTTATTAAAATTTGGATACTGTTAGCGATCGCTATTGGACTTATTCTTCCTACAATTACATTTGTAATTTGGTTTAAGTATCCTGAAATTCGCCAAATCTTTGGCTTCTACTTGCTAGTTATTATTATCCAAATTCTCACCGAACAAATAGTCAGTAGAGTTTGGTTACCAAGTTTAGTGGTAATTATTGGTACAGTTTACACTGCATTTCGAGTTTGGCAACTTTGGTATGGACAGCAATTCCTTAAAACTGCTGTTTTCGAGGCAGCGAACTTCAGGATAATTAATAGTGCCTTGTGGCTGTTGCTTTTGTTTTGGTCAAGTAATTTGATTATGTTACTGACTCTATCCTGGCCAAGTATTTTGTAGCTTGGCAGCAAATTGGAGATTTTCAATAAGGATACAGAGCCAATAAATTAACGGGAATTTGACAGACCTTGAGCCAATTAACTTTGAATTTTGAATTCCCAAAGGGGTTGACTAGCCGCCAATTTGCGACATCGTGCGCGTGTATATACCCTGAGTACCAGGATCGCGGGCTTTAAAGTTGATTTCTGGCTTGATTGCAAGTAAACGCCTCACTTGCTCTCGTAGTTGAGCAGTACTAGTGCCAGAACGCAAAGCAGTCTTGAGGTCGAGTTGACCAGTTTCATTCAATAAACACGGACGCAGCCAACCATCAGCACTCAGGCGCATCCGGTTACAACGATCGCAAAAGCATTCCGACATCTGACTAATAAATCCTAGCGTTCCCTTGGCTCCAGGAATTTGAAACACATCGGCAGGGCCAGCACCACGAACTTGGGATTCTGTCAAGCCCCAGCGATCGCGGATGCGTTGGCGTAAATCCGCTGAAGAAACCCAACCGCGATCGCCAAATAAATCGAAATTGCCAATGGGCATGAATTCAATAAATCTGATATGCCACTGTTTATTAATTGTCAGGGCAGCTAAATCTAGAACTTCGCCATCGTTAACGCCAGGAATGACCACCACATTCAGCTTCAGTGGGTCAAATCCAACTTGGTAAGCGACTTGAATTCCGTCCCAGACTTGTTGCCAACGAGAACGACCGCGATTGCCAATAATTTGGTCGAAAGTGTCGGAGTCGAGAGAATCCAGACTAATATTAATGCGCCGCAGACCTGCGTTGTAGAGGTTTTGCGCCATTGGGGCCAGCAAAAACCCGTTAGTGGTCATTGACAAATCTTGAGTTTGGGGAAAAGAAGCGATCGCCCCAACCAAATCCACCACACCGGGACGTAATAATGGTTCGCCGCCAGTCAAACGGAAGCGGCTAAAACCTAGAGGAATAAATACTTCTCGGATTAAAGCGAGCAGTTCTTCATCAGTCAATAGCTGTTGCTTGAGAATATAGTCCAGTTCTACTCCCTCTGGCATACAGTATTGACAACGGAAGTTGCAACGATCTATTAAACTAATGCGGAGGTAGTCTACCTGGTTCATCGTTTTATTTTTATTGTTATGAATAATTAAAAATCTTACTAAGGTGCTTTACTCCTTTATTCTAGTTCGGTGGTAACTGAAAATACCGTCTTACCCCCTAAGTTAGAATTCACAGATTGTGGCATAATAAGCCGGTCGCATATACTACTCGTTACTCATCAATTGTGCAAGATACCGACTCCATCAACGACCTTGCTGCTGCTTTGCAACAACCAGCCGATCTCACCTTTGAACTGCCCGATCCTGAAGACGAACAGATTCTAGACTCAGATTTTCAACAACAGCTGGAAATAGCTTGGCAAGTATGCGATCGCTTCGATTTGCAAACTGAAATCTGGCGGGGGCGAATTTTACGGGCGATCCGCGACAGAGAGAAAATTGGTGGTGACGGACGCGGTACGGGTTTTCTCAGATGGCTAAAAGAGCGAGAAATTAGCAAAAGTCAAGCTTATGCCTGGATTCAACTGGCTAATAGTGCTGATACGCTTTTAGAAGAAGGCAAACTAGACCCTGAGGCAGTGAATAACTTTAGCAAACGGGCATTTGTTGAAACTTCCAAAGCAGTACCAGAAGTACAACAAATGGTGAGTGAAGCCGCCCAAAAAGGCGATCGCATCACCAGGCGCGAAGTCCGACAACTCACCGATGAATGGACAGCGATGTCCTCAGAATTACTACCCGAACCAGTCAGGGCAAAAGCCGCAGATAACACCCTTCCGCCGCGCTACATTGCTCCTCTGGTAAAGGAAATGGAAAAACTGCCGGAATCCCATCAAAAGTTTATCCAAAAAGAAATAGCTGCCAATCCGGATGTAGATACCTTAAAACAAGTAACTACAGAAGCGCGTAACTTAGCAAAATATCTCAAAGGTGCGGCTCAAGTCCAGGCATTAGCACAGGAAAACGTTGATATCGAAACAGCTTTAGAAGAAGCGCAAAGAGTCGGCTGTTTGAGCATTGCTGCCGATTTAGTCAATCAAGCATCGCAAATCGAACAAACTATCGCCAAACTGTACATGACTTGGAAACGTATCGGCAATTTGGCAGATAGATTGTATGTCGATACTGGCGCAAGTACGCCCAACTTGCGATCGCTCCTCAGTTGTTTAGAGCCTCTAGGCGGCGAAATCATGGAATTACAACTGAGTGGCACTACAGAACACACAGTACGTTTGCAGATTCAGGAGACGAATTAGGGCATAGGGCATTGGTTATTAATTAGACATCTCCAAAAATGAATGTAGAGACGTAGCAATGCTACGTCTCTACTGGATAACGCATATTTAATTTCTGGAGATGTCTATTATTCTTCTTTGCTCCTTGCCTGTTATGTGCTATCTCTCAAATTCTAATGAGCAGCGCAAGATGCAGCCACGAGAGATGAATTGTAGGGTGTTGTAGTAGGTATCTGAGCAACCAGAACCACGTTACCATCGGCATCCGTTATCCATCCTTGGGCTTCGACAATTTCAGCAGATTCATTGATATAATTCAATTTCTGTGGTATGTGTGTGTTTCGTTGCTTCTGAACAACCACTCTATTCTTCATACCCTCAGCAGGATTCTCACTTTCTGGATTCAGTATTATCCAATCTGCCAACACTGCATCAGCCGTCAATGGCTGTGTAGGATCGGGTGCTGTTCCTCCACGCCCAATGTTATTGAACGAACTGCTGGCCATTTTTGCACTAGAACCACAATTGGCAACTATTTGCTGTGAAGCATCAACCAGATTTATCGGCAATTGCACTAATCCTTTGCTGGGGTCAACATCTGGTGAATTGATTTGTACTGTGCCACTGAATGAAGGTAAAGGGTTTTGCTGAGAAAACGCCGTGATGTCGTTTGTTGGCAGGTTATTTGGATTGATTTGGCCTGTTGGGTCAAGTCTATCTACATCTTCACGGGTGCGTGTTACAAATCCAAAGATCTTTTTAGTGGTGATTTCGATTTTGCCACCAGAGCCAAAGTTAGCATTGGCGGTAATATCGCTATTTCCAAAAACAGGGGCGACGATGAAGCCATTTGGTGCAGTGATGGTGATGTTACCCCCACCATCTCTATTACCCTCAGCGTTAGTGGTTATTTTACTTTGGCCGCGCATCAGTAATAAGTCCTGCACCTGTAGCGAAATATTTCCGCCTGCACCTGATTCACTATTAGATGTGAGTTTTCCTCCGTCAAGCAGGATAGAGCGAGCAGTTACATTAATTTCACCCGATGTTCTTCCTTGGTTGCGTCCATCTCCCAAAACACTCACATTTACTTCAGCTTTATCTCGGACAGTCAATTTTTCTGTATGAATTGTCACTTTTCCAGACTCGCCGAGACCGAAAGTTGTAGCAGATATTATACTAGAGTTATCTGGCCCTGCATTTCCAATTAGCTCTATGGACTCTGAGGCATTCACAGTTATATTACCTCCTTTACCTGTAGCTGCTATTATTTGAGAGTTGTTCAAGGTTCCACTAGAATCTGCTGATATCTGAGCTCCATCTTGAATAAGTAATCTCCCTGTTTTAATTGTTATATCCCCAGCCTTCCCGTCACCGCCGGTCGTACTAAACAATGTACTGACAATAGTTCGATTATCTGGCCTAATAAAACTACCAACCAGCTCCACAGACTCCAGAGCGTTGACGATCGAATTTCCTGCCGCACCCTCGCCTATAGTAGAAGTACCCACTTGGGCACTATCTCGAAGAATTAATTTTCTAGCATTAATTGTTATATCTTTGCCAGGTATACTACCCCTAGTCTGGCTTACCAAACGCACAGAATAGCCAACTAGTTCTACTGTATTGCCCTGCACCTGAATATTACCGCCACCATTACCACTAGTACTTACAATAGATGGAATTTTAGAACCATCATTAGCTTGCCTCTGAATTAGTCGAATGTTCTGGAAGTCAGGGACATCTTTATATCCCAAAACCAAAGCTTGGTCTGTTAAGTTCAGACTGACTAAACTATTGCTAGCAACGCTTCCTAGCTCAACTCTTCCTGATTGTGCTGTTAAACTTCCACCCTCCAGATTTATATTACCGCCTACCAGTGCTAAGGTTTTGCCAGGCTGTACTTGTAGACCAACGGTTGTAGATTGTACTTGGTAGGATGATTGGTTAAGGATGGGTTTAGCAGTTGCTCCAAATTGTAAACCAATGGGAGCGCTGACTGTCAGCAGAGGTACACTTTGAGGATTTGTAGCACTAAACTGAGTATTATCAGCAAAGTTCAGACTACTAGCTGTACTCGCAATAAATGAACCACCGATGTTTAAAGAAGCATTGGGACCAAAAATAATCCCATTGGGATTAATTAGAAATAGATTGGCCTTGTGTTTAGCTGTAATAATACCTTCAATTTTAGAAGCATACTTACCCGTTACTCGGCTAATAATATTCTCAACACTTTCAGCATTTCTAAACTCAGCAGTAGTCTGGGCGTCTACAGAAAAGTCTTTAAAACTGTGGAACAAATAGCTTCCTACTGGAGTTCCATCTTCAATAATTGTGGTATTGCCTTGTTCTATAACTTTAGAAGGGGTAGATAAAGTATTGTCTGGAGTAATTTGAGCGCTAACAAAGTTTCCAGAGAAAGCTATTACACCAGCTATTGCAACTCCCAAACTTTTAAACCAGATCCAAAGGTTAGTCATACAGGGTATTACAGGACTCAAAACTACTACCAGTTAATGAATAATGGTCAAACTTCATCTACATTCAAAAATGTGACTTCACTAGCCAATGAAGGTTGTATCACCCTAATGAAAATGTAGTTTTATAAAAATCTGTCAGTAAGAGAATAGGATTTATAGTAATTCGCTTTGATTGATTTTTGAAGTTGTTTGCTGCCGTAAGCCAGTAGATAACGAGCATTTTTCAAGTGTACTGAGCTTTTTGCAAAAATCAAAATACAAGTGCCATATAATTGAAGATATATAGCTAAAATAAAAAACATAAATTTTGGTAGGTTGCATATAACAACAGCAAAATGCAACCTATAATTATTGTTAAATATTATGGCTTACATTTGACGCAAATTTCACCTTCAAGGCAACATGTTGCTAATACGATTTGTTTGCCGTGAGCGAGAAATGAACATTTTGCATCATTCAATTCAGCTTGAGTTAGATTAACACTACATTGAATTTTCAGAGCATTCTTTTTTGAAAGACCATACTTTTCTAGTACCTTACTTAGTCTTGAACTCTGCACTATCTCGCTGATTTCCTGCCGAATCTCATTTTGTAACTGCTCTAAAGTTAGAGAATCTAGAGATACTTGCTGTGAAGTTGGAGATTCCATAAATTTTACTTCCCTTGCAGATTATATAACTGTATGAACTTATTTTGTGGTGTACTAATTTAAGATGACTTGGGCAACCAAGCAATTAATAATACATAGTTGAAAGTAAAACGATCGCATTAGCTTTCTAAAGCTCTTGCGAACTCTCATAATCAAGACTTCAGCTTCGCTAGTAATAATTACGCACTGCTTAACAAAACTTTATATATTTTTATTGGATTTCCTTAAAGCATTGATGAATCTGGTTGCCAACTGTTGTTGATGCAACAAAGTCATAGCAAATCAGCGATCGCACCACACCTGAGTTAAGTAAAAAGGGCGAATCGCTCCTCTCACCCTCATAACCAACAAGCAACCAACATCTACAACGCGCTACAGCTAGCTAACGTTGCGATTCAATAAAAGTTAGTCAACAAAATCGATTTTTAATTAGCAGCGCAAGATGCAGCCATCAGCAAGGAACTATGGGGTATTGCAGTCGGTACTTGAGCAACTAGAACCACGTTACCATTCGCATCCATTACCCATCCTTGGGCTTCCACAATTTGGGTAGGTTCATTGACAGAATTCACTTTTTCTGATAATTCTGTGTTTCGCTGCTGCTTAACAACTACTCTCTTGTTGCTATCCTCAGCACGATTCTCACTTTCTAAATTTAGTGGAATCCAATCTCCTACAATTGCATCAGACATCAATAGTTCTGTAGGATCGGCTGCTGTTCCTCCACGCCCAGTGTTAGTAAATGAACTTCTGGCTATTTTCGCATTAGAGCCACAACCAGCAACAATTTCCTGAGAAGCATCAACTAGATTTACGGGTAGTTGCACTAATCCTTTACTGGGGTCAACATCAGGTGAGTTAATTTGTACTGTGCCACCTAAGGAAGGATTTTGTTGAGAAAAAGCTGTGATGTCATTTGTTGGTAAGTTATTCGGGTTTATTTCTTGTGAATCTAATTTTTCTACGTCTGTACGGGTGCGGGGGATAAATCCGAAGATGTTTTTAGTGGCGATCGCAATCTTACCACCAGGCCCAGAGAAGGCGTTAGCAGTGATATCGCTATTGCCAAAAATAGGGGCGACGATGAAGCCATTTGGTGCATTGATGGTAATATTACCGCCAGTTTTATCGCCTCCGGCATTAGTGGATATTTGACTTTTGCCACGCATCAATAATATGTCCCGCACCTGTAACCCAATATTTCCGCCTTTACCAGATTCACTATTAGATGTGAGTTTTCCTTTATTGTCCAGGAGGATAGAGTTAGCAGTTATATTTAAATCCCCTGCTTTTCCTAAATCTTTTGGATCTCCCTGAATATAAATTACATTCTTGCGAGCTTGGCTGTTGACAGTTATTGCAGCCCCATTTTTAACAATCAATTGCCCTGTCGTTACCGTTAAGTTTCCCCCATCTCCAGGCCCTTGAGTTCTAGAAAACAACCCACTGACCTTAGAACCATTTGGTGAGGTTCCAATTAGTTCTACAGAATCGGAGGCGTTCACTGTCAAATTGCCGCCGTTCCCTGTCACTGGTATAAATTGGTTCTGGCGAAATAGATAGATGCCTTCAGAACTTGTTGATATTCTTGCCCCTCCCTCAATGCGTAACTTTGGAGTGTTAATTGTTATACTCCCGGCATTTTGAACGCCATAAGTTTCACTAAATAATCCACTGCTTATTACATCAGTACCATCTCGAAACGGAGGAATAGGGAAGCCACCGATTAGTTCTACTGAATTTGACGCGTTGATGGTTAGTTCCCCTGGCAGACCGGAGCCAACACTGTAGATGGATACTTGCGCTCCATCCTTGGCAATGAACTTACTCGTAGTAATATTTATACTTCCAGAATTTCCGTTATCGAAACTTCCAACAGACAAGAAGCTATTTTCTCCCAGTTCTACAGATTCGGAAGCGTTCACGACCAGATCTCCTCCTGGTTGCGCTCCCAAGGTAATAGCTAAAATCTGCGAAGTCCCATCTGCTAGCACATGTTTGCCTTGTAGATGGATGTCGCCGCCACTTTCACCACTCGTATCTAGTGTAGAGAAAATATCATTTGAATCGGTGAGTTCGATATTTTGAAAATTTTTAACACCTTCATATCCGAATGTCCAACCTTGATTTGTTGAACTCAGGCTGACCAAACTATTAGGAGCAACGCTTCCTAACTCAATTTTTCCGGCTTGGGCAGTTAAATTTCCGCCCTCTAGTGTTATATCACCGCCTATAAATGCCAAGGTTTTACCTGGCTGCACCTGTAAACCAACACCTTGTTCAAAGAAGTTAACTGCACCGTTTGGACTTGCCTGGGATTGATTGCGGATGGGTGCAGCAGTTGTGCCAAATTGTAAGCCAATGGGAACGCTGACTGTCAGCAAAGGTGCAGATTGAGGATCTGTAGCACTAAACTTTATCCCATCAGCAAAATTTAAACTACTTGCCGTACTAGCTACAAATGAACCATTAATGTTTAAAGAAGCATTTGCTCCAAAAATAATGCCGTTGGGATTAATCAAAAATAAATTGGCACTACCGTTAGTTTTGATAATGCCATCTATCTGAGAAACAGAATTTCCCGTAACTCTAGCGATAATATTCAGAATATCTATCGAATTGTTAAAATACGCTGTTCTGCCCTTAAAGACAGAAAACTTGTCAAAGCTGTGGAACAAGTTTTGATTGCGAATTGCTCCGCCATCAATCTGGTCTGTAGGCTGACCATCAATTAACTTTGGCGTGACGGTGGAACTTTCAATTCCCAGGCTGTCATCCTTTTGAACTTGGGCTAAAGCAAAACCCTCAGAGCAAGCGAGTACTCCAGCGATCGCTAGAGTACTCACTATTCCTAAGTCCCAGTACCAACTGCTTCGATTTTGAGACATTGCAAACTAGCACTCAAAACATCAGAGTCACTGACTAGGATAAACTTTTTACACAACAAAAACTAAACTTTTAAATTATTTAGCAGTTACAGCCTAAAGAACTGCCAGTTGAAGGGCAAGGAATACACCATGCTTTTTTAACTAATACAATCTCTGGTCTTACAGATGTTGCCGTTGCTGCCAATAATGCATTGGGTTGCTGTTCCTCAACTGCATCATCAGATTTGAGTTGATTGGGGTCAAGATTAAACTGCCAATAAACTCTCAAAACTCTATCTTCTAATATGCCGTACTTTTCAAGTAGGGAGTTGAAGTCAGCGTTTTTTAGGGTTTCATCAAATTTTGCTTGTATCTCGTTTTGTAACTGCTCTAATGTTTGAGGGTCTAGGATTGATTGTGAATTCATGAGTGTGTGGGTTCCTTACGGACTATGGATAATTATTGCTTCAACCTGCCTGGTAAGAATTACGCAATGTGTAATAAAAGTTGACATTTTTCTTCCGGATTTCTATTTAAGTATTGATGTTGGAGAATGACTAGAAACGCGATTAATAGCGTCTTAACAGGAGTAAGGAATAAGAATTTCAAGAGATACCAAAAATTTAAGGTTAAACATACCTACCTTTCCTACTAGAAAAGAAAATTCAGAAACTTTACCCTTCTAAAAAAGTGGGATAGAAGCGAGGCTTTTCAGATGGATGTAAATTTAGAAACAATGCATATCAATTCTTAATTCCTGTGGTGGCAATACCGCGAATAAACTGACGTTGACCAATCAAAAATAGTACCATGACTGGAACTGTCGCTATTGTTACTGCTGCCATCATCAAAGGCCAATTATTCGTAAATTGTTCCTGAAACTCAGCCAAAGCCAACTGCACCGTCCTTAATTCCGGCCTTGTGGTAAACACCAAAGGCTTAAACAAATCATTCCATTCGCCGATGAAGGTAAACAAAAATAGTGTTACTAAAGCTGGACGGGCTAAAGGTAACATCACTCGCCACAAAATTTGCAGTCGGTTCGCCCCATCTATGGCTGCGGCTTCTTCTAACTCTAGGGGAATTGTTTGGAAATATTGACGCAATAAGAAAATACCAAAGCCATTAACCGCAGTGGGTAAAATCAGCGCACCATAAGTATTTATCAGGTGTCCCCACTTTAATACCAAAAAAATCGGAATTACCAACAATTGAAAGGGAATCACCAAAGTTGCCAAGACAACCAACAGCAGTGCTTGACGTCCGCGAAACTTTAGCCGTGCGAGGGCGTAACCAGCCAAAGCAGAAGTGACAATCTGCAACGCCGTCACAGCGATCGCTACCAAGGTAGAATTAGCAAATGCCAGCAAAAATTTACCTTGCTGCCATGCAGCTTGATAATTAGCTAAAGACCAATGATTTTTCGACGAATCATCTACACTTGCAATTGTCGGTGCAAAGGAGGTGAGAAAGACTACAAACAGTGGCAATAAAACGATGAAAGCTCCTAGCAGTAAGATTACTAGGCTGATTAAATCGCCAGATTTGAAATTCCAGTTGAGTTTAGGCATGAGTTGCGCGGCAAAGCATTTGTTTCTCTGGTACTAGAGCATCGACCCCAGCAAAAGCTAATCTATATACATAGTTGTTAAGTTAAATTAAACCACAATGATTATTACCCTCTGTTCATAGGGTAAATTGATTCCTGGTTTCAAATAATTCTTTCTTTACAGGAGAAAACATACCATGCAGCAGCTGACAGACGAATTTAAAGAGATTGATTTCCGGAGCGAAAAATACAAAGACGCCTATAGCCGGATTAATGCGATCGTGATTGAAGGGGAACAAGAAGCCCATGAAAATTACCTGCAACTCGCCAAACTGCTGCCAGAATCCGAACAAGAACTGATTCGTCTCTCGAAAATGGAAAGCCGCCACAAGAAAGGATTTGAAGCTTGTGGACGCAATTTGGAAGTTATACCAGATTTGCAATTTGCCAAAGAATTTTTCTCTGGACTGCACCAAAACTTCCAAACAGCTGCTGCCCAAGGCAAAGTCGTCACTTGTTTATTGATTCAGTCTTTGATTATCGAATGTTTTGCGATCGCTGCATACAACATTTACATCCCCGTCGCTGATGACTTTGCCCGTAAAATTACTGAAAGCGTAGTCAAAGATGAATATAGTCATCTTAATTTTGGAGAAGTTTGGCTCAAAGAAAACTTTGCCGAATCTAAAGCCGAATTAGAAGAAGCAAATCGCCAAAACCTGCCACTTGTATGGAAAATGCTCAACCAAGTAGCAGATGATGCCAGAACTTTAGCGATGGAAAAAGAAGCTTTAGTAGAAGACTTTATGATTCAGTACGGTGAAGCATTAAGTAACATCGGTTTCAAAACTTTCGAGATTATGCGTTTGTCAGCCCACGGACTCAAAGCAGCTTAAAAAAATTAGGAGTGAAGAATAATTTAGCCAAGAATTTAGAATTAAACTCCTAAATCTTGCACAGACGCGATTTATCGCGTCTCTACCTACTCCTAAATCTTGTACAGACGCGATTCATCGCGTCTCCTACTCCCAACTTCTAATTAAATTCCACGCGCTCAAGACAGCACAAGGCTAATAATCATTACATGTTTGGTCTAATTGGACATCTGACTAGTTTAGAACACGCTCAAGCGGTAGCTCAAGAATTGGGATACCCAGAATATGCCGATCAAGGGCTAGACTTTTGGTGTAGCGCTCCGCCACAAATTGTCGATAATATCACTGTTACCAGCATCACTGGACAAAAAATTGAAGGACGCTATGTAGAATCTTGCTTTTTGCCAGAGATGCTAGCTACCCGTCGCATCAAAGCAGCAACGCGCAAAGTGCTTAACGCAATGGCACACGCCCAGAAACATGGCATTAATATTACGGCTTTAGGCGGATTTTCCTCGATTATTTTTGAAAATTTTAAGTTGGAACAGTTTAGCCAAGTCCGCAACATCAAACTAGAGTTTGAACGCTTCACTACAGGAAATACCCATACTGCCTATATCATTAGTCGGCAGGTAGAAGAAGCATCAAAACAGTTAGGAATCGAACTTTCAAAAGCAACAGTCGCTGTCTGTGGTGCAACAGGCGATATTGGCAGTGCAGTAACACGCTGGCTAGATGCAAAAACAGATGTCCGAGAACTTCTGCTGATAGCCCGCGACCAAGAGCGTCTTAAAGAATTACAAGGCGAACTCGGACGAGGAAAAGTCATGAGTTTGAGTGAAGCCCTGCCTGAAGCTGATATCGTAGTTTGGGTTGCTAGTATGCCCAAAGGCGTAGAAATCGATCCTACCGTTTTGAAACGACCGTGTTTGTTGATTGATGGTGGTTATCCTAAAAATTTAGCAACAAAAATTCAGCATCCAGATGTATACGTGTTAAATGGTGGAATAGTTGAGCATTCTCTAGATATTGACTGGAAAATCATGAAAATCGTCAATATGGATGTGCCAGCACGCCAGTTGTTTGCTTGTTTTGCCGAATCGATGTTGTTGGAATTTGAGAAGTTGTACACGAACTTTTCGTGGGGACGAAATCAGATTACCGTAGACAAAATGGAGCAGATTGGTCGGGTGTCGGTGAAACATGGATTTAGACCTTTGTTGGTTTAGTCATTAGTCATTAGTCTTCTCTTACAAAGTTCCGTTCGCCCTTGGCGTTGCCGCAGGCATCGGAGGAAACCTCCGCTCAACGCCACTTGCTTTCCGACGCAAGGCGACAGGAACGCAGTGGCTCGACTTTGCGCTTAGTCATTAGTCATTTGGTTTGGGCAAAAGACTAATGACAACTGACAACAAAAATAGATAGTTCTTAACTGATAACTCCTAACGATGGCAACTACTGAACGTAAACCGCTACTGTTGGATTTTGAAAAGCCTCTTGCTGAATTGGCAACCCGAATCGATCAAATTCGGCAACTTGCTGAAGAAAATGGCGTCGATGTTTCTGGTCAAATTCGTCAACTAGAAACACGCGCTATGCAACTGCGTGAGGAAATTTTTAGCAGTTTATCCCCATCCCAGCGATTGCAAGTCGCTCGTCATCCGCGCCGTCCCAGTACTCTTGATTACATTCAGGCTATCAGCGATGAATGGATGGAGTTGCATGGCGATCGCTGTGGTGGTGACGATCCAGCTTTAGTGGGTGGTGTCGGGCGTCTGGGCGGACAACCCGTGGTCATGTTAGGCCATCAAAAAGGCCGCGATACCAAAGACAATATCGCCCGTAACTTTGGTATGCCTTACCCTGGCGGCTACCGCAAAGCTTTGCGCTTGATGGAACACGCCAATAAGTTTGGGATGCCGATTTTAACTTTTATCGACACGCCAGGAGCTTGGTCTGGAGTAGAAGCCGAACACCAAGGTCAAGGAGAAGCGATCGCTTATAACTTGCGGCAGATGTTTTGCCTAGATGTGCCAATTGTCTGCACAGTCATTGGTGAAGGCGGTTCCGGTGGCGCACTCGGTATCGGCGTTGGCGATCGGCTATTGATGTTTGAACACTCAGTTTATACCGTTGCTACCCCCGAAGCCTGTGCCGCCATTTTGTGGAAAGATGCTGCTAAAGCTCCGCAAGCTGCCGTCGCTCTGAAAATCATTTCCCACGACCTGAAAAATTTGGGAATTATCGATCGCATACTACCTGAACCTATCGGTGGCGCTCATTCCGACCCCTTGCAAGCGGCTACCACTCTCAAGCAAGTGCTGTTGGAAAATTTGGAGGAACTCAACCGTTTAACTGCTCCAGAACGTCGCCAACTGCGCTACGAAAAATTCCGCAAAATTGGTGTTTTTACAGAAGTTGCCCACTAAAAACACTAGATAGCGATCGATTAACTAAATACCAATGCTATAATCGCCTATGGTGCTTAAAGATTTTTAACAATCTGGTTAGCCATAGGCATTTGCATATTTGGCGAATCTACTTAATATGGTTGAGTAGATTTTGTATTACAAGTAATTGAGTCCGAGTGTAGGGGGTTACTTCTCAGGAGACGATTAGTAGTCTTTACTGGGAAAACCCACAATATACCAGCTATTGCACTGCATCATAGCAGTTGCTCAATGAAAATCATCGGATTTTTAGATTCCTTTAATCTATCGAAACTCAAAGATGAGAATAATTGGGTAGTAATAGGCTTTGGGAATTGCCAAAAAATTGGGAGACACCATGAGTGCCGAGCAAAAACGACGCGCCCTGATTACTGGGGCCAGTAGTGGAATTGGGAAAGCAACTGCTTTAGCCTTTGCAAAGGCGGGCATAGATGTTGCTTTAGTCAGCCGTTCTTTAGATAAGTTGGAGGCCCTTAGAGAAGCTCTAGAGCATACTGGAGTGACAGCAAAAGCTTACGCTGTCGATCTAGAGCAGGTCTTGCAAGTAAAAGACAAGATCCAAGCGATCGCCCTTGACTTTGGCGATATAGATATTTTGGTCAACAATGCCGGCATTGGATATACAGGTAGCTTAAGCGAAACTCCTTTATCAGATTGGCAAAAAGTAATTGACCTGAATCTTACTAGTGTATTTCAGTGTATTACCGCATTATTGCCATTAATGCGCGATCGGGGCAGAGGCACAATTATCAACATCGCCTCCATTGCCGCCAAGCAAGCATTTCCCCATTGGGGGGCATATAGCGTCAGCAAAGCCGGTTTGTTAGCTCTCTCTCAAACCTTGGCACAAGAAGAACGTACCCACGGCATTCGTGTTACAACTATAAATCCTGGCGCAGTCAATACCGAAATTTGGGACACAGAAACAGTCAATGTCGATTTAGACCGTTCCAAAATGTTAACTCCGGAAACTGTTGCCCAAACAATTCTCCACACAGTTTTGTTACCACCACAGGCAGTTATCGATGAATTGACAATAATGCCCAGTGCAGGCGCACTCTAATTTGTCCTTTGTGTTTGTCCTTTGTTCCTCGCAAATGACTAACGACCAATAACCAATGACCAAACCATAATCAACACCCAATTATGACTACCGCTAGTTCCAACGGTTCCAATTATTCTCAATCACCTTTAATCTCCGATTTAGCAGACGCCATCACTCCAAGACCCGATCGCAATACCCATAATGGACGACAGGCAGATGTGTTCCCGCCCAAAGAGGAACAGATGGATCAAATGATGGATGCTGTGCGGACATTAATCTTAGGAGTTGGAGAAGACCCGGAACGCGAAGGACTCCTCAAAACACCCAAACGAGTAGCCGAGGCAATGCGGTTTCTCACCAGTGGCTACAACCAATCCCTCGAACAACTCGTTAACGATGCCATCTTTGACGAAGGGCATAACGAAATGGTACTCGTGCGAGATATTAATTTCTTTAGTTTGTGCGAACACCACATGTTGCCCTTTATGGGTAGAGCGCACGTTGCTTATATTCCCAATCAAAAAGTTGTGGGATTAAGTAAGCTAGCCCGGATAGTCGAAATGTATTCTCGCCGTATGCAAGTACAAGAGAGATTAACCCGCCAAATTGCCGAAGCTATTCAGACCATTCTCGAACCTCAAGGCGTCGCCGTTGTCATGGAAGCTACTCACATGTGTATGGTAATGCGGGGAGTCCAGAAACCAGGTTCTTGGACTGTAACTAGCGCAATGGTTGGTGTGTTTCAAGAAGAACACAAAACCCGCGAAGAACTCTTTAACTTGATTCGCCACCAAGCAACGTTTATTTAGCGAATAGGGAGTGGGGAATAGGGAATAGGGAATAGGGCAAGCAGGAGGTGTGGGAGGTGTGGGAGGATGGGGAAGAAATCTTTCCCCCCACACTCCCCACACTTCCCCATCTCCTCATTTCCCCCTTAGTCCCCACACTTCCCCATTTCCCAATCTCCCCATCTCCCTACTCCCTACTCCCCATCTCCCCATCTCCCCAGCTGCTCAAACAAGAGTGCTACTTTATCTAAATCTTTATCTCCAGGTGCGCGTTCCACGCCGCTAGATAAGTCAATGCCGTTGGGATTGACCTGGCTCAAAGCTTGAATAATATTATTTGGTGTCAGCCCCCCAGCTAAAAACCAAGGGCGATTGGAGTTAAATTGCTGTAGCATTGTCCAATCTAAGGTTTTGCCTGTACCGCCCAGTTGTTGCGGATGGTAGGCATCTAGTAAAAAAGTATCTACGTATTCTACGTATTCAGACGTTGTTTCAAGATACTCAAGGCCGCGAACCCTAAAGGCTTTGAGAATTTCGATATACGGCAAAGCTTGACGTAATTGGTAGCAAAATTCTGGCGATTCATCACCGTGTAACTGCACGCCAGTTAACCCAGAGTCAGCAACTATTTGCTTGATTTCGGCAATGCTAGCGTTAGCGAAAACGCCAATTTTGTCGATATTTTCTGGTAATTGTGCCACTGCTGCTTGAATTTGCACTGTCGTGACGTAGCGAGGCGAAGTAGGCACGCACATAAACCCTAGCGCCGTTGCGCCAAGAGACGCGATCGCCATAGACTGCTCTGGTTGAGTAATACCGCAAATCTTAACGCGCATCAAAATTTCACAAATTTAAAACAATCATCAGAAAAGTCTAAACTATCTCCAAAACTTTTGCGCCTGCTAACTTTATAATCTTGTAGGTCTACATTCAGTTTTCCATTTAGGAGACAAAAGCTTGATTTCATCTACTTTACTAGCAGCAACTTCTGTTCCTCCAACACCCGTATGGACTCCCACAGTAGGAATCATCATCAGCCTTAGTAGCCTAATAGTTCTTTTGCTCAGTACTAAGATTGAAAAACCCTTAGTTGGGCCCAAGTTGCCGATTCTGCCGGTCAGCGTTCCAACATTCATTGCGGCGATGGCTTTTGGTCATGTGATCGGCGCTGGTATTGTTTTAGGCTTAACTAATATCGGCCGTCTGTAGGTTTTGAATTATCAGCGAAGGCAGGAGGCAGGAGGAAAACTGCCCTAGAGCTTCCTGCCACGACCAGAGCGAGTTTGCGGTTTAAGACCCCCACCAAATTTTCAATTTGGTGGCTGCCCGTTCACGGGGAGCCTAAATCCCCTTGGAGAACGGAACCTTCTGCCTTCTGCCTCCTGCCTCCTGCCTCCTTCATATAAGCCTTGCTTCTAACCTTGGATTAAGAATTCTGGTTCTTTCTCTAGCAAGAAGCACGAGTGATAATTAGCCAGTCAGCCTGAGTATATTTACTCTAACTGAGGGTGTAAGTTGCGAACTACTCATGATTCGACTGAACCATGAGTAGTTCATTATGTTTATTCTAGAAATTAGGGCATTCGTTCTTTGAGCATCAATTCAGTGATGCTTGGGATATATATTTACCAAAATTTACGAAATCTTACGGTGTAGGAGCTATTAAAAATATCCAGTTTTGGGACAAGTCTAATGCAAACAAATTGGAAAATTGGGTCTTTATTTGGAATTCCTCTGTTTTTAGACCCCTTGTGGTTTGTAATTTTAGGGTTAGCAACTCTAAATTTTGGGGTAGCTTACCAAGAATGGGGGAATGCTATAGCTTGGAGTGCTGGGATAGTAATGGCACTGCTGCTATTTGGTTCAGTTTTGCTACATGAGTTGGGTCATAGCTTAGTAGCCCGATCGCAAGGGATTAAAGTCAACTCTATCACCCTATTTTTATTTGGCGGTATCGCCGCCATAGAAGAAGAATCTAAAACTCCGCTACAAGCATTTCAAGTAGCGATCGCCGGGCCTTTGGTGAGTATCATCTTGTTTATTGTGCTGCGTTTGCTAGCCATTTTTTTACCTGATACTAGTCCGGTCACTATGATGGTGGAAGATTTGGCAAGAATTAACCTGGTAGTGGCGCTATTTAACATGATTCCTGGCTTACCTTTAGATGGAGGACAAGTGTTAAAAGCAGCACTATGGCAAATAACAGGTAATCGTTTCCAAGCCGTACACTGGGCCGCAAGGGCGGGGCAAATTTTGGGTTATGCTGCGATCGCTTTAGGATTTGCGATCGATTTCGCGACCAGAGAGTTAGTAGTTGGTTTGTGGGTTGCTTTGTTGGGTTGGTTTGCCGTCCGTAACGCCAACACCTACGACAACGTGACCACATTACAAGAAAGCCTGTTAAAGGTGGTGGCGTCCGATGCTATGACCCGCGACTATCGGGTAGTTGATGCCGACCAGACATTGCGTTCGTTTGCCGATTTATATCTGTTAGAAACCGCACCCTCACAAGTTTATTTTGCTGCTTCTGATGGACGTTACCGGGGTTTGGTTTCTATCGATGATTTACGTTTAATTGAAAGAAGTCAATGGGAAACCCAAACCGTACAAAACATTGCCCGTCCGTTGACAGAAATACCTCATGTTGCCGAATCCACATCTATGGCTGAAGTAATTAACAAACTAGAAAATCAGCACTTACCTTGGATTACAGTACTTTCTCCTGCTGGTACGGTAGCTGGAGTCATTGACCGTGGAGATATTGTACGGGCATTAGCGCAAAAATTAAATTTGCGTATAAGTGATGCTGAAATCAAGCGTATTAAACAAGAAGGTAGTTACCCACCTGGATTACAACTTGGGGTAATAGCCAAATCTACTCAAAATTAACTGTCACACCTTTGTCATAGTTTCGCAATGGATTTGTCAAAACCCTGTGTGATATTTGATCTGGTATTTGGTTACAAAATGCTTTTTTTGGGTTCGAGGTAGGGTCACCTACCTTTTTTTATTGGCAGAAAAAGGGAGTAGGGAGTAGGGAATAGGGCATTGGAAATGCTGTTAGTTTTTTTCAAACCGTTTAGCCTGTGAGGGTTAGGAGTCAAGAGTTTTTTGTTTCTCCCTACTCCCCACCTCCCCACTCCCTCATATAATTTAAGTATGTGATATACTACGTCTCTCACTTACCCTGGTTTTATGGGACTGCCAATTGTTGCTATTATCGGACGCCCAAATGTGGGCAAATCTACCCTGGTTAATCGTCTCGCCGGGGAACAAACGGCGATTGTCCATGATGAACCTGGAGTAACACGCGATCGCACTTATATGGAGGCTTACTGGCGCGATCGGGAATTTTTAGTGGTAGACACAGGTGGTTTAGTTTTTAATGATGATACCGAATTCCTACCACTGATTCGCCAACAAGCAATGACAGCACTAAGAGAAGCGAGTGCTGCTATTTTTGTAGTCAACGGTCAAACAGGCCCCACCTCAGCAGATCAAGAAATTGCTACTTGGTTGCGCCAACAACCTGTACCCGTGCTATTAGCTGTCAATAAATGTGAATCTCCAGAACAAGGAATCATCCAAGCTGCGGAATTTTGGGAATTGGGACTCGGCGAACCTTATCCCATCTCGGCAATTCATGGAAGTGGTACAGGAGAGTTACTCGACGAATTAATTAATCACATTCCTACTGTTGGAGAAATCCCAGAAAGTAACGAAATCAAAGTTGCAATCGTCGGACGCCCAAATGTGGGCAAATCTAGTTTGCTCAATGCTTTTGTTGGCGAAGAAAGAGCTATAGTTAGTCCAATTTCTGGAACAACCCGCGATGCAATTGATACCGTGGTTGAAAAAGACGGACAAACCTATCGCTTAATTGACACTGCTGGAATTCGCAAAAAGAAACAGATAGAATACGGCACAGAATTCTTTAGTATAAATCGGGCTTTCAAAGCGATTCGCCGCGCTGATGTGGTTTTATTAGTACTTGATGCCCTAGATGGAGTCACCGAGCAAGACCAAAAATTAGCTGGGCGAATTATCGACGAAGGTCGAGCCTGTGTCATCGTAGTTAATAAGTGGGATGCTGTAGAGAAAGACTCTTACACAATCTACGACTATGAAAAAAGTCTGCAAGCCCGGTTACATTTTACCGAATGGGCAGAAACAATATTTGTCAGTGCTTTAACAGGACAACGGGTAGAAAAGATTTTAGAAGTAGTCAACATAGCGGCGGAATCGCACAAACGCCGAGTCAGCACATCAGTTATTAACGAAGTATTAACTGATGCTGTGAGTTGGCATTCACCGCCAGCCTCCCGTAGCGGGCGTCAGGGCAAAATTTATTATGGTACGCAAGTAAGTAGCCAGCCACCAACCATCGCCTTATTTGTCAACGATGCCAAACGCTTTAACGACAACTACCGCCGCTACATTGAGCGACAATTCCGGCAACAGCTAGGATTTAAAGGTAGCCCCATTCGTTTACTCTGGCGGAGTAAAAAAGTTCGTGATGTTGAAAGTGGTAGTGTTAATCGAGCAACACGCGTCTAGAATTTTGGATTTTAGATTTTAGATTCGGGCAAATTAGGTTAAAGTCCAAAACATTAGAGAATCACAACCACCGTCATAATCCAAAATCCAAAATCTAAAATCTAAAATTGAAACATGGATTTACTGCGAACGCTCCCACTTGGACTTTATTTAGAACAACCCCAAACTTGGTTGCATAAAATCGATCCGCGAGTCAAGTTTGCCTGGTTGATGAGTTTTTTAACCAGCTATGTATTAGCCAACAACTTTTGGCGGGTGCTGCTAGTCGTACTATTGATTATCACTACCTTATTTGCCAAGATTCCCCGACGAGTGTGGCGGCAGCAAATGGGTTGGCTGTTGATGCTATCATTTTTTGTCCTAGCGATCGCAGCCATCAGCCCCGATGCAATGGGCGTAGATTATCAGCCACGCCTGCCAGCAAACGAACAAGTACTAACCCAGCCAGCAAACTCCAATAATATAGTTGAAGAACAAACAATCGGCGGGCAAAAATACAGCTACGTGCTATTTCACAAAGGCCCGGTTCGAGTAACTCGCCGTTCCTTGGATTTGGGAATCAGTCTGAGTTCGATTATATTTACCGTAATTTACAGCACCAACTTGTATCTGCTGACAACTGCACCAGAAGAAATCACATCTGGTATAGAAAGCTTAATGCAACCCCTACGGCGTCTGAAGTTGCCTGTTACAGAAATTGCTTTAACTTTAACTTTATCTTTGCGTTTTATTCCCTTAGTTTTAGAAGAAGTACAGAACTTATTTCGTTCCGTCATGACAAGGGCAATTAATTGGAAAAAGTTGGGATTAAAAGGCGGATTTAAAGTTTGGATGACAGTTGCAGAGAGATTATTAGACAATCTACTCTTACGAGCCGAACAAATGGCCAATGCAATGATGGTGCGGGGTTTTACCAGTCCCAACGAACATCGAGTGCAGTGGCACGACTTAAGATTAAAAGCTCTTGACTGGCTTGCTATTGCAACTTTAGTCTTATTCTGGGGAATACGGCTAGCTGTAGGAACCAAAGTCTAATTTGCCATCGAGATCTAAATACTATGACCAAGGCTTGGTATTGGCGATCGCTACCCTTAAAAAAGCGTACAGGTTCCGAAATTTTTGCTGCCTTGTTTCGCCCCACCACCACAGCAGGAATTGCTACCCTACTAGAAAGCCCCTACCCCACACCAATTGCACATCCCCAACTCAGCCGATATTCTATCTGTGCAGGCGCACCTCGTCTAGTAGATGGCGTACCACAAATGTGGACGCCAGCACTAGGACAGATTTTTCCCTTCCTAGAAAATCTCTTGCAACAAGGGCTAGAGGGGGATGGGGAGATGGGGAGATGGGGAAGTGTGGGGAGAGAGGGGGGAAAGATTTCTTCCCAAACCTCCCACACTCCCTGCTTGCCCAATGCCCAATGCCCAATGCCCAATGCCCCACCTCCCCACCTCCCCTTCCTTGGTGGTTGGTTGGGTTGGCTAGGCTACGATGCTGCATGGGAAATTGAACGGTTACCCACTACTAAAATTGATCCCCTACCATTTCCCGTAGCTTTTTGGTACGAACCAGATTGTTTTACTGTTTTAGATCACGCCGAACAAATTCTTTGGCTAGCCGCCAGCGAGCCGAGTGGACTTGATGAATTAGAAGAAAAATTGCACAAGAGACAAATGGATGCACAAGAGGCAGACGGCAGAGCAGAAAATCCTCCCCCCTGTTCGCTGCGCGCTGCTCCCCCGCCTCTTTTCTTGACATTGCAATCAGATTATGAAACAACTGTCAACCAGGCGAAAAAATATATTCAAGCTGGAGACATCTTTCAGGCAAATCTTTCATTGCGATTTCAAGCCTCTACAGCGGCTTCTGGCTGGGAAATTTACCAAACCTTGCAAAAAATCAATCCTTCTCCTTTTGCCAGCTATTGGCAAACGCCTTGGGGAGAAGTGATGAGTTGTTCGCCAGAACGCTTGGTATTGCTGCAAAATCGACAAGCCGAAACCAGACCCATCGCCGGGACGCGATCGCGTGGTGCAACTCCAGAACAAGATATTCAGCTAGCACAAGATTTACTCAGCAACACCAAAGAACGTGCAGAACACATCATGCTGGTAGATTTGGAACGCAATGATTTAGGACGAGTTTGTGAATGGGGAAGTGTCATTGTAGACGAATTGCTAACAATTGAGCGATATAGCCATGTCATGCATCTTGTCAGCAACATCAAAGGAACTTTAAAAGACGAATGCACCACCACTGATTTGATTCGCGCCACCTTCCCTGGTGGCACAATTACAGGTTGTCCAAAAATCCGTTGCATGGAAATTATCGAAGAACTAGAACCCGTGCGACGCAGCTTATTCTACGGTTCCTGTGGCTATTTAGATTGGCGCGGTAATCTAGACTTAAATATTTTAATCCGCACCCTATTACTAGCCCCTGAGAAGAGAGCAGGGGGAGAAACTTCCTATCCCCAACTCAATATCGTCTGGGGACAAGTTGGTGCTGGAATCGTTGCAGACAGCGACCCAGAGAAAGAATGGTATGAATCTCTGCACAAAGCTCAAGCACAACTGGCAGCACTTAAAACGCTGAATAATCATCAATAAGGGAATAGGGAATAGGGAATAGATACAAGGCATTGGGCATTGGGCATTGGTTATTCTTCCCACACCTCCCCTTGTCCCCTTGTCCTCCCATCTCCCCATCTCCTAGTCCCCAGTCCCCAGTCTCCAAGTTCCTACTCCCCACTCCCTATTCCCCATCCAAATAACCTAATTTTGCTCCATTAGCCGACAGTTGTGGCAGTATGGAAAGAAGTTAGAATGTTGGCCGTTTGCCTTTGGGAAGTTTATCGGGTGTTTTCCCTCGCTACGCCAAGTTTTTAACAAATTGCGCCTCACTACCAGTAGCTTAATTTGGCGATCGCAAACTAGATCGAGGTCTTCAGAACCACAGTTTCGCATTTTAAGAAAATATTCTGACGAAAGGAAGGTATCATCGTCTGAATATTTGAAACTAACTGTGAAAACCCATACTTATTCCCACCTTGACCATTAAATGAATCCAGAAAACGCAGAAACTTACATAAATCATCCAACTTGGGGTTTACTTTACAAGATCTGTATGGTTGATGAGAACCAAGATCTATTTACGACACTTTATGCCCAGCGTTTATTTTTTTTGGTGGCAAATGACATTAAAGGTATTAAGTTCCAGCCTATAGGACGCACCGAAGCTAGAATGATGTTGGAAAATCGCTTGCGTACTCTGCGTCGCAGTGGGCAATCTCAGGAGTACGATCAGCTTCAGAGTGTTTTCCAACGCACCTTCCAATGAGCAGTTCGATTGACGAACGTATTGTTACCATTCGCTCCTCACTACCAGCCTCAGTTAGATTGATTGCTGTTAGCAAGCAAGTCTCTGCTGAGGCGATTCGCTGTGCATATAACGCAGGAATTCGTGATTTTGGGGAAAGCCGCATCCAAGAAGCCACGACTAAACAAGCCCAGTTGCAAGACTTACCGGATATTATTTGGCACTTTATTGGACATTTGCAAAGCAATAAAGCCAAAAAAGCCATCGAACAATTCCAGTGGATTCACTCCGTAGATAATTTGAAGCTGGCAGTGCGCTTAGAAGAATTAGCGCAACAGCTAGGAGTGAGTCCCGAAGTTTGCTTGCAAGTGAAAATTCTCCCCGATCCTAACAAATCGGGCTGGAGCGTACCCGAACTTTTGGCCGATCTACCTACCCTCAATCAATGCAAAACTTTACAAATTCAAGGTTTGATGACAATTCCGCCTTTAGGATTGGATGATAGCGAAATTCTGAGTGTGTTTAATCGATGCCGCGAATTAGCAAAAGAAATCCAAGAGCAAAACTGGCCGCACATAAAAATGCAGCACTTATCTATGGGTATGTCAGGCGACTACGAACTGGCAGTGCAAGCAGGTGCGACGATGGTACGATTAGGAACCATCTTGTTTGGCGATCGCCTTTAACCTACTAGTTATCAGCCTAGCAGTTGAGTATTAATTAGAGATTGGAATTTGATGACAACAATTTTGTAACAGACTGGTGCAATTGGAGACAAAGGATATAGTATTGACAAGAGCAATCGCCAAGTAAAATTCGGGTAAAAAGAACTTTCCTTCGGACAAACCTTAGGATATAATCTTGACTCATTATTATGTTTAGGCGATGTACAGAGCTTAAGCAAAAGTTCCTGTTCATCGCCAAGCCCGTAGTTTAGGCTACAAATAGCAATATATTTGCTGAAGTATCCACCTAATGTAGCGATCGCGCATGGCTCAATCAATCTGAAGCCAAGTCAATACCGGCTATTCGCACCAGGAGAAGTACAGAATGAACAACATATTTTCCAAACTCAGAGACTTTGTAGGTCTAAATGAGCAAGTGGAATACGAGTATTACGAAGAAGAACCAGATACAGAGAATAATTACCAAAATCTGTATCAGCAAGAAAATCCCCAACCAGTACCACAAGAAACCCCAGCAACTGCTAATCGACGTTGGCGGGAACCAGTGCCTACAATGGGAGAAGAGATATCAGCAGGGTCAAAGCCAATGGGGAATGTGATTGGTATGCCAGGAGCAATTAACGGAATTTCTGAAGTTTTAGTACTCGAGCCACGCACCTTTGAAGAAATGCCCCAGGCAATTCAAGCGTTGCGAGAACGTAAGTCAGTGGTATTAAATCTGACAATCATGGATCCAGATCAAGCTCAGCGAGCAGTAGATTTTGTCGCAGGTGGTACTTACGCCCTCGACGGACATCAAGAGCGCATCGGTGAGAGCATCTTTTTGTTTACGCCAAGCTGTGTACAAGTTAGCACCCAAGGAGGGGTTCTTCATGAAGTTCCGCAACCTCCAGTCCGTCCTTCTCGTCCCGCAGGTTCTACATCTACAAATCAAAATTGGGGCAGCGAACCTAACCGGATGGCAGCACAGTAAATTAGAATTAGTCCTTTGTCTTTTGTCTTTTGTCCAGTCTTACAAAACTGAACTACTGCCTGGGAAGAGTTTAATGCCTCAAACCAAGTCGCCTTTGACGAAATCAAAGCTTGCCATCCTGGCCGATCTTGCTACAGACCTTACACTTTGTCCTTTGTTAGTTGTAACTAATGAACAATGACCAATGACAAATGACTAATGACCAATGACTAATGAACAATGACTATCAAATTTGGCTTAATTGGTGGTGGGGTAATGGGAGAATCGCTGTTATCCCGCCTTATTGCCCTCGGAATTTATCAACCTTCAGAAGTCATAGTTAGCGAACCGCTACCCTCACGTCAAGAATTTTTAAAACAGCAATATAACGTTGCTGTCACGACTGATAGTAGCCAAGTTTTCGCCCAAGCCAAAGAAGTTGTGTTTTTGGCAGTCAAACCACAGGTTTTTAGCACGATCGCTCAAGAATTAGCAGATATCGATCTTCTGAATGTAGAACACTCACCGTTGATTATTTCCATTTTAGCGGGTGTACCTTTAAGTCAATTAGAAGCTGCGTTTGTGCAATTGCCAGTAATTAGAGCAATGCCCAACACCCCAGCAACAGTAGGAGCAGGAGTCACTGCAATTTGTTCGGGTGCATATACCAACCACAAGCATTACCAAATAGCACATAAAGTTTTTTCTGCTGTCGGTGAAGTCGTAGAAGTTTCAGAAGTTTTGATGGACGCAGTTACAGGGCTATCTGGTAGCGGCCCAGCTTACGTAGCGCTATTGGTAGAAGCGCTGGCTGATGGGGGAGTAGCCGCAGGTTTACCCAGAATTATCGCAAATCAACTAGCCTTGCAAACTGTACTCGGAACGGCAAAACTGTTGCAGGAAACTAAAATACACCCAGCAGAACTCAAAGATCGCGTTACCAGTCCCGGCGGTACCACAATTGCTGGAATTGCCAAACTAGAAAAGGCAGGGTTTCGTTCAGCTTTAATTGAAGCAGTAAAAGCTGCGACACAGCGATCGCAAGAACTGGGAAAATGAGGGAGTAGGGAGTGGGGAGTGATGAGTAGGGATAATTCGATAAAATTTATCCTATTCCTAGTCCCCTACTCCCTATTCCCTATTCCCTATTCCCCAGTACACCTAACGAAGTTGACAAAAGACCCGTTAGTATAGTAAACAGTTTGGTTGCAAATGTGATTGAGTGAATTATCCCGCGCCGTCTCCTGAACTTGACCTAAGGTCGATATTTCCCTTTGAACTGGATCTGTTCCAGAAAGATGCGATCGCATCCCTCAATGCTGGACGTTCCGTAGTTGTATGTGCGCCTACAGGTTCTGGCAAAACATTAGTAGGGGAATACGCCATTTATCGCGCCCTGGCGCGAGGAAAACGCGTGTTTTACACTACCCCCCTAAAGGCGCTATCGAATCAGAAATTACGTGATTTTCGAGAAAAATTTGGCTTCGATTTCGTGGGACTGTTAACTGGAGATGCTTCCATTAACAGGGATGCGCCAATTTTGGTGATGACGACAGAAATCTTCCGAAATATGCTCTATGGCACACCCATTGGGCAAGTCGGCACTTCATTAGTAGATGTTGAAGCAGTGGTTCTGGATGAGTGCCACTACATGAACGATCGCCAACGCGGTACAGTTTGGGAAGAATCAATTATTTACTGTCCTCGTGAAGTTCAACTGGCAGCACTATCAGCAACGGTTGCCAATAGCGATCAACTCACCGACTGGCTCAATCGCGTCCACGGGCCAACAGACTTGATTTACTCAGATTTTCGCCCAGTACCTTTGGAATTTCACTTTTGCAATCCCAAAGGCTTATTTCCGCTGTTGAATGATAGCAAAAGCAAAATTAACCCCCGTCTGGCAAATCGCGGTAAAAGAAGACAAAGCGATCGGGGTAAAGCTGGTAGACCGGAGGCTCCCGGCATCATTTATACTTTGAGTCAGTTACAGCAACGGGATATGCTACCAGCCATTTACTTTATCTTCAGCCGCCGGGGATGCGATAAAGCAGTGGCAGAAGTGGGCGATTTATGGTTGGTAAATAATGAAGAGTCCCAAATTCTAAGGGAACAAATAGATGAATTTTTAAACCGCAATCCCGAAGCAGGACGTTCCGGACAAATTGCCCCCCTGTATCGAGGAATTGCCGCCCACCACGCCGGGATTTTACCTGCGTGGAAAACACTGGTAGAAGAACTATTCCAGCAGGGGCTAATTAAAGTCGTATTCGCTACTGAAACGCTGGCAGCGGGAATTAATATGCCCGCCCGGACAACAGTAATTTCCACCCTTTCCAAGCGTACTGACACCGGACATCGCCTCCTCAACGCTTCAGAATTCCTGCAAATGGCGGGACGCGCAGGCCGCAGAGGGATGGATAAACAAGGTCATGTGGTGACAGTGCAAACTCCCTTTGAAGGAGCCAAAGAAGCTGCGTATTTGGCCACATCCAAGCCAGATCCTCTAGTTAGCCAGTTTACGCCCAGTTATGGTATGGTACTCAACTTGCTGCAAACCCATACCATAGATGAAGCCAGAGAACTGATAGAACGCAGTTTTGGGCAGTACATGGCGACTTTGCACTTAAGGCCAGAATACGATGAAATTGCCGAGTTGCAAGCACAATTAGCCCAATTACACGAGCAAATTGCCGCCGTTGATGAAAATGAACTGGCTGTTTATGAGAAATTGCGGCAACGCTTGAAAGTAGAACGGCAGATATTGAAAACCCTGCAAGAACAAGCCCAGGAAGATAGACAAGAACAATTGGGGATGATGTTGGGCTTTGCAGTGTCAGGAACTCTGTTGAGCCTCAAAGGTAAAAATATCCCAGTTGCTACACCTATAACCGCAGTGTTAGTGGGAAAAATCCCTGGTTCTGGGGAAACTCCTTACTTGGTATGTTTGGGACACGATAACCGCTGGTATGTGGCAACTACAGCAGATGTAATCGATTTGTATGCGGAACTGCCGCGAGTTGAAGTGCCACCTGATGTGCTACCACCAGCAGAAATGCCTTTGAAACCCGGGGATTCAGTTCTTGGCGGTCAAGAAACATTTGCGATCGCTACCCAAATTCCCAATCCTGTAGAGTCTTTGTATATGGCACCAGAGGTAGCCGAACAACTCAGTCGCGTTACTGCGATTCAAGAGCAAGTAGAAGCTCATCCCATACATCAATCGGGCAATGTGGGAACGATTTTCAAACGCCGCGCCCGCTATGTCGAATTAGAAGCCGAACTCGAACAATTGCAAGAGGTAGTAGAACAACAGTCGCAACGGCATTGGGAAGAGTTTCTTAATTTAATTGCGATTCTGCAACACTTCGGCGCATTAGATAACTTAGTACCCACGCAATTAGGTCAAATCGCTGCTGCTATTCGGGGTGAAAATGAATTGTGGCTGGGTTTAGTATTCGCTAGCGGTGAATTGGATAACTTAGATCCGCACCATTTAGCCGCCGCCGCCGCCGCTTTAGTGACAGAAACTCCGCGTCCAGATAGTAAGGTTAACTTTGACCTCAGCGAACGAGTCACAGAAGCCCTGGCAAAATTGCGGGGAATTCGTCGGCAAATGTTCCAATTGCAACGACGGTATAACGTAGCATTACCTATATGGTTGGAATTTGAGTTAATTGCCTTAGTGGAACAATGGGCGCTGGGTATGGAGTGGACAGAACTGTGTGGAAATACCAGTTTGGATGAAGGCGACGTCGTGAGAATTTTACGCCGCACGTTGGATTTGTTATCGCAGATACCCCATGTTCCCCATTTACCAGAGTCTTTCCAACGTAATGCTTATCGAGCAATGCAACTGATTGATAGATTCCCTGTAAATGAAGTGGTGGAATGAAGAGGACGTAGAGAAGCGGGGACATAACACCGAAAAATTAACTTTTCCATCCCCGCAGTTCCTTGTGTTGGCGTCTTCTTGTCTCCGGTGTAATTAAAAATGCTTTTTTTGGTTTATATACCTTTTACCAAATTAGGATAAATAGTATTGTTGGGAATTCCTGGAACAGCTTTGCAATCAAAACTTTTTATCCAAAATCCAATATCTAAAATCCGAAATTGGTATATCGATCCAAGTTATTAGGATGTTGTTAACAGTTTACTAGAAATTATTGCGATCGCCATTAACAGTTTTCAAGCCTAATACACCAAGTTTCCAGTTCCATTCAACTGGCGTAAAGAATTTATACAATAGGGACAGTCACAACCGAATAATTTAATTGCGGCATCGCTTTCCTCTTCGGTAAAGTTCAGCATAGCAATATTCTCATCTGATATTGATGTCACAATTGTTGCCGCACGTTGTTGAGAAGTATACGGTTGCTTTCTTTCTGAATCTCGAATGCATATAAAATCTTTGCCGCCATGTGGATTAGTGATACAAGTACGGCCATCTTGTGTGTGCATTAATCGCTGAGTAATACTAGCGTGGGCAGGATGAAATACTCCCAGCGTGGAAATCAGCGAAGTAAAAATTGTGGAAGTGGACAGTAAATTAAGTATTAGTTTTCTGTTCATTCTGTTTCCCAATAAAATGTTTCTGAACGCTAAGGCTATCCGATTAATAGTTACAGGTCAAGTGACCTTTTATCTATTTTTATCGATACAATCAAAAATTTATCAGATTTTTAACTCTCAAATCATAATAACTAGGCATTGGTGACTCAATACGGTTCGGTTAAAGGGGAAAGGGTAATTTGAAACTTTTTCCCTTTTCCCCTTACCCTTTTCCCAGCCCACATCAGAGATCAAAAATACTTATCCGAACCTATTGATTGGTGACTAGTATTTTTGCTCATTACGGGCTAACGCTCTACCACTAACAGCAACTTCAAGTTAGACGCTATGAAGATGAGCTTTGAGCAGGCCGAGAAAGCACTCTCCTATTGTTTGATGTTGAATTAAGCCGAGCTACTTAGCTGATTAATTTTGTAATTTATTATTCCCTGCTTTCGCACTTTTACATCATAAAAATGCGTAATTTTATACTGAAAATGGGTATTACAAATAAGTGCCTTAGATGAAATAGGTTTGTAATGATGATTTTAGGCTTTAGAAAGATTAGTGCTGTGTGTGCTGTATTTTTATTATTCAGCGTTAACAGCTTTCACAAGTCAGCAGTAGCTAGTGTCAATAATCAGCCCCAACTGATAGCGCAAGGACAGACTAAAATCGAGCCACATCCAGTTTTTAAGTCGGTTTTGCCTAAATTAAAGCAAAAAACTAAAATCAAGATTTTATTACCGAAGTTTATCCCCGAGTCTGATGGCGAAAACCCAATTTACGCCATTGTAGAAACTGCTACCCAAAAGAAATACGATATTTTACTTGGTTTTAGTCCCGACTGTGGCGGTGGTACTGCTTGCCGTTTGGGCGGGCTTTCTGCTGAAGCGGTAACTGCCAAAACACCACGCCTCAAAGGGAAAGCCGTATCTTTAGCTAAGGGCATCACTGGCTATTTTGTAGATTTTAGTTGTGGTGCTAATTGTTCGGATGCTACCTTGACTTGGCGACAACAGGGCGTGCAATATACTGTGGGATTGAAAGCTGGCGATCGCACTTCTTTAGTAAAAATGGCTAATTCTGCAATTAATCCATAGCTAAAAAATTAGCCCTCTCCTGACTTCACAAGGAGAGGACTAAATTAATTTTGAAATCTTTCGTAATTTTCCCGTGAATTACGAATTAATTAATATCCGCCTTCTTCTTCGTACTCTGGCTGTCTTTCTTTAACTTTCTTGGGAATATTCACTGGCTTTGGCGCATCTTCCCAAGCATCGCCCTCTACGTCGTCATAATCATCGTAATCGTCAGCGTATGACTTGTTATAAGGCTGGGGTTCAGGTTTTAGCGGTTGTTTATACCTGTCGCTACCTGAAGCTTCACTCCAGTTATCTTCTTCCTCGTCTTCTTCGTATTGAATAGACTCATAAGACCGTGCTTTCATCACTTCACGGCGTGGTCTGACTTCTTCCACATAGTCTTCTGTCCATTCCTCTTCGGCTACAGGTTCCGGGGCGCGGACTTTCGGCTTGGGTGGCTGCAATGGTACTCCACTAGGCAGTTGATTGCTGGGTGCTACTTGGCGTGGTGGAGTATAACCGTATTCTTCCTCTGCATCTCGCTCCCACGGTGCTTTGCCGATGCCCAAACGCTCAAGTAAACCGACTGTCAACTGGTTGACTCGTTCTTCGGCTCCTTCAAACACAATCAACCGATTGGGGCCTGTGCTGACAATTTCATCGACTGAGAACTCGTAAGTACTCACGAATTGATCGGGGATTTGGGGCAATCCTAATGAGGCAATGACTATAGAATCAAGTTTACCTGTTTCGCCGTTGAACTTAAAACCGCGAACTTTGCCTAAGACTTCACCTGTTTCTGTTATTACTTCCCAGTTAATCAGGTTGCTGAGAGATTCAACTTCAATATCTTCTATTACATCTTCGTTATCAACCAGGATGACATCACCAATTTGGTTGATGGTGTTGAGGTACATATAGCGCGGTATGCCCGAAATGGAGATCAGGCTGTCTCGCAAACCAAGAGCCACAACCTCTCGCTGATCGATATCTACCCAAACTTGACTGACGATGCCTAGCCGCTTGCCGTTGTCCCGGGTAATTACCTGAGTATTTAATATGTCGGAACGCCTAATTATTTGTTCAGAGGTCATTCTATACCGAGTCCTGATCTCGAATCCGGTTTATCTATACACTATTATTAACAAAATCTCAAGCAGATGTATTGGATGATGTCAATTTAATCCCCAATACTTGAGTGTAAGCTCCTCGTGCTTGAGTAACGCCAATTGTGCGTTCGGCTGATTCTATCATCGGACGACGCAAACTAACAACTATAAATTGAGCTTGTTGTGACTGTTGCACGATCATTCTAGCTAATCGCTCGACGTTTGCCCCATCCAAAAACATATCTACCTCGTCAAAGGCGTAAAATGGCGATGGGCGGTAACGTTGCAGAGCAAAGATAAAGCTCAAAGCTGTGAGTGATTTTTCTCCCCCAGACATGGAAGCTAAACGCTGTACCGGTTTGCCTTTGGGATGGGCGACTAAATTCAGGCCGCTGCTAAATGGATCTTCGGGATTTTCCAGTTGTAGGTAGCCGTCACCGTCGGAAAGGACGGCGAAAATGGATTGGAAGTTTTCATTGACGGCATCGAAAGCTTCTTTAAAGGCCAGTTGCCGCAATGTAGTAAAGTTTTCAATCCGCAAAAGTAATTCGGTGCGTTCGCCTTCTAGCGTCTCTAATTTTTGCGTTAGTTCTTGGAGGCGGTTTTGGGTGCGTTCGTATTCTTCCAACGCCAGCATATTCACAGGTTCCATTGCTTGTAGGCGTTTGGAGAGCGATCGCAATTCTTTCTGCAATTCTTCCAAGTCTACCTTATCTGGAACTTCCGGCAAGGGTTCGGGTAATTCTGCTGCCACATCGCGCAACTGACTTTGCAATGTCACTAGTTCTTCTCGCCGCTTTTCTTGGGTTTCTTGGAGTTTTTGGATTTCCCATTCTAGTTGTTGTTGGCGCAAAAGTTGCGATCGCACTTCCTGTTCTGTGGTGTCGCGTTTTTGTTTTTGTTCGCCTAATTTTTGCTCCATTTGAGCCGACGATAAACGGGTTTGGGCGATTTGGTCGTTTATCGTTGCGATTTGGGTGGAGACGCGATGAATCGCGTCTCTACAAGAGGTTTGTTGAGTTTGGTATTCGGCGATTCGGGTTTCGGCTTCTTGGATTTTTTCTTGGAGGCGCTGTTGCTGATTTTCTAAATTTTTTAATCTTTGTTCGGCTTCCCTTAATGCTGATTCCCTTTGTTGTAATTGTTGCTCTTGAATTTTAATGGTTGCTTGGATTTGTTGCCATTCGCTAGGAGTTTGGGAGGCTTCTAACTCTGCTAAGGCGTGTCGTAATTGTTGCAGTTGAGTTTCTTGTCCTGGTAATTCCCGATCTAAAACTTCCAGACGAGATTGAGCAGTGGCTAATTTTTCGCTGTTTTGGACTAATTGCGATCGCGTCCCTTCTAATTGGGTTGTTAAATTTTTAATATCTTTATGCAACTGTTCCAATTGCAACTGTTGTTCGCGGCGTGTTTGTCGGGCTTCTGTTAATTCTTGCGTCACTTGTTTGGTTCTGCTTGACAAAGTAGCGATCGCTTCAGCACAACGGTCTATAATTCGCTCAATATCTACCAAACGATTTTTTAAAGCAATAACTTCATCAGATTCCGCCGCTTCACCGGTACCAAAGCGCAACGCCGAACGTTGAGTAGTGCTTCCCCCAGTCATTGCACCGCTGGTTTCCAACAATTCGCCGTCTAAGGTGACGATGCGGTAGAGTCCTAAATTTTTCCGCGCTTGTTCGAGACTGCCAAAGACGACAGTGTTACCAAAAACGTAGCTAAATACATCTTTGTAACGGCGATCGCAATCAACTAAATTCACAGCATAGTTGATAAAGCCGCTAGCTAAACGTAGCGTTGCATCTTGAGTAAATTTTGGTGCAGAAATTTTATTTAGCGGTAAAAAAGTCGCCCTCCCCGCACGTTTTTGTTTGAGCAATTCAATCCCCGCTGCTGCAATGCCGTCATCTTCGACCACAATATGTCCCAAACGTCCACCAGCAGCAATTTCCAAAGCCAGCTGATAGCGGGGTTCTACTCGTCCTAACTGCACAACCAAGCCGCAAACACCAGGCATTCCCGATTGTAAAATCACCTTACTCGCTTGAGTTCCTTGAACTTCTTGCTGTGCTTGCGTTTGTGCTTCTAATTTATCTAACTGGCGTTGTTTTTCTCGTTGTTCGGCAAGTAATCGCTTTTGGGTTTCCTGCTGAATTTGCAATTCTTGTTCTGTGGCTGAGAGATTTTGCGCTAAATTTTGAATTGGTTCGCTAGAAGCATTAAATTCCGTTTCAATGCGACTGCATTCAGCTTGTTTTGCGGCTAATTCCGGTTCATAGCGTTCGATTAGCTGAGTTTGTTCTTGGATGAGTTGCTGTAACTGGTTATTGCGTTCCCTGAGTTGTGCTTGTTCGGTGCGTTGGGGTTCGAGAGTTTGCAGCAAAGTTTCAATTTGACGGTTGAATGCCGTTTGTTGCTGCACCCACGCCTCCGAAGCCGAGGCGATTTCTGCGGCGGCTTGGCGAGAAGTTTCTAAAGTTTGTTGCGCCTCATTTCTTTGCTGCTGTGAAGACGCGATTAATTGCGTCTCTACTAGTTGGGTTTCGCCAATTTCTTGGAGAGTATGGCGGTGTTGTTCAATTTCCTGCTGAGTTTGAGCCAGACGCTTGGCAGTTTCTTCAGAAGTTGTTTGTAATTCCGTTTGCTGGCGCAACAATTGTTTGCGTTCCGCTTCTTGGGTAGCGAGGGTAGATTGTACAGCCAAAAGTTCCTCTTCTCCCAAAGCTTTCACATGGGCATTGAGTTCTTCAAGTTCGGCAGTTTTTTGGACAATCTCGGAATTTAAAGTTGTCAGTTGGGTATTGAGTTCGCCAGAATTACGATCGCCACTTTGAATTTCACCAACCA
Organism: Nostoc sp. DedSLP01; assembly: GCA_034530875.2. Taxonomy (GTDB): domain Bacteria; phylum Cyanobacteriota; class Cyanobacteriia; order Cyanobacteriales; family Nostocaceae; genus Nostoc. The sequence goes on along the minus strand of JAVRCJ020000022.1, from coordinate 1,398 downwards.
ACTTTTCTTGGTGTGCTTGCAGCGATCGCCATGATAATACAGCTTCCCAAGATTGCTTCGCTAAGAATTCTGTCCGCAGTTTTTGATACTTCTCAGCTTTAGCACGATCTTGAGAAAGGCGATCGCGTTGTGCAGTTAATTCCGTCTCAATAATCCGACAGCTATCTTCCTTTTCCTTTACCTCATCTAAAGTAGATTTCGCTTGATTAATTTTGCGATCGAACGCCGCCACCCCAGCCAACTCATCAATAATCTCTCGCCTTTCCCGCCCATTCATCGAAATAATACTAGTGACATCCCCCTGTAACACCACGTTGTAGCCTTCAGGATAAATCCGCAGATTATTTAATTCCTCATGCAACTCCGTCAGCGTACAAGCTACACCATTGATGTAGTAATTCGATGTATAAGTCCCCTGATGAGTCACCCGCAACTTCCTAGTGACACTCCACTCAGCTGGGGAGTGGGGAGTGGGGAGTGGGGAGTGGGAATTCTCCCCATCTTCTCTGCTTTGCTCCCTCTGCGCCTTTGCGCCTCTGCGTGACACCTCATCCGACAAATCAAACGTCACCGTCACGCTAGCCTCAATCGCAGCCCTTCCTTTAGCCGTTTGAGTATTATTTACCAAATCCGGCAAGCGATCCGCCCGCATTCCCTTAGAAGTAGCGAGTCCCAAACAAAACAGCAACGCATCCAAAATATTTGATTTACCCGAACCATTTGGCCCAGATATGACAGTAAACCCCGGCAGCAAAGGGACTGAGGTAGTACCGCCGAAGGATTTGAAGTTGGTGAGTTCCACGCGCTTGATATGCACCATAGGGCGCTGGTTAACTGGGCTAATGGTTAATGAAGAACAAGTGTATCAACTAATTCAGGATTCGCAAGAGGGTAAGAGAGATAATTCAGGATTATTAAACCACAGAGGGGGCAGGGGGGAGCAGGGGAAGGAAATACAAAAAGCGATCGCTTGCATTTCATTCACAAATTTTTGTAAGAGGATTTTGCAAGTATGTAAGATTTTAATATCAATAGATAAAACATCTGGTAAATTATGCAACTAGAAGATTACTTCGACTTTCAACGTCCCGATGATATTCGACTAAAAGGTACAAGAGTGGGAATTGAAACCATACTTTACGAGTATATCGACCGCGCTCAAACTCCAGAAGAAATTGCAAACATTTATACATCACTAACATTAGAACAAGTTTACGCGACTATTCTTTATTATTTGCACAATAAAGAAGCTGTCAGCGCCTATATAGCTGATTGGTTGGAGTGGAGTCATAGAATGCAGGAAGAACAGCGGCGCAATCCTTAGACCTCTTGCAAAAGTCACTTAGGTAAATTCGGTTTGGGAGAGATGAAGCTCGTAATTGTAGAGAGCAGCAATCA
>JAVRCJ020000021.1:0-148498 GCA_034530875.2 Nostoc sp. DedSLP01 | reverse complement strand
CAGAACGTCGTGAGACAGTTCGGTCCATATCCGGTGCAGGCGTAAGAGCATTGAGAGGAGCCTTCCTTAGTACGAGAGGACCGGGAAGGACGCACCGCTGGTGTACCAGTTATCGTACCAACGGTAGACGCTGGGTAGCCAAGTGCGGAGCGGATAACCGCTGAAAGCATCTAAGTGGGAAGCCCACCTCAAGATGAGTGCTCTCACTACATAAGTAGGTAAGGTCACGGGCAGAACACCCGTTCATAGGCGGTAGGTGGAAGTGCAGTAATGTATGTAGCCGAGCCGTGCTAACAGACCGAGGGCTTGACCTCTACAATAATTTGGCAATTTCGCATTCCTTGCAGTCTTCAGGGTTTTGAACCCTCGAATTGAAAATTCTTAATTCTTTTTTGAATTTTGAATTTTGAATTTTGAATTCTTTCCTGGTGTCTATTGCGCGGTGGAACCACACTGAAACCTTCCCGAACTCAGAGGTGAAACGCTGCTGCGGCAACGATAGTTTAGGGGTTGCCCTACGCTAAAATAGCTCGATGCCAGGTTAATTTTTCCAACTTAAACCCCCTTGCCTTCTTCAATTTGCTTGGGGGTTTTTGTTTATCTGTGTTTAGTATTTCGATCTACCACTGTGACTATAAATACTAAATTTAGATTTAAAAAAAGTAAAGGCCGTGGAAATTTAGATAATTCCACGGCTTTTTAGTGTGGTGTAAGGAGACTTAAGTAATTATTATCATAAACCCATCAGAGTAATGTGATACATACCGAATGTAATTTGTAACAAAATTGTCCTTTGATGACTTGAAGTAGCCGTAATTTATAATTACGTGATGTTTTTATTTGATTTAGAGCAAAGCACCACCACAACTAGAACCGCAGCCAGCAGTACAACCATAGCAATAAGCAGCAGTTTGTACTTCACTAATCAGGTCTAAACTACCAGCTTCGAGCAATTTGGCAATAGTTAAGTTTTCACCTTTATGAGTTTTCGCAGGTAAATTCATCATCTGGTTAAAGTCACAATCATATACATTGCCCAGATAATCAATTGATAGTTCATCACGGCACATTAAATGTTCAATTGTGTTGGGATTAAAATGCGATTCTAAAAACTCTAAATAGGCGGTATACAGTTTTCTTCGTTCTAAATGCATTTTAGTTCTACCAACTGGCAGATTGGTAATGGTGAAGAGATTGTTAAACACGATATTAAAATGTTCTTGTAAGAATATTTTGTAATCTCGTTCTAGATTGCTCTGTTCTGGAGCTAAAGAAAATTTTTCACTTTGAGGTAACTGGGGATTAAATACCAAGTCCAAAATTAACTTTGGCTCTACACCATAGCCGAGTTTGTTCAGCCACTGTAAAGCTTTGATTGAACTATCGAAGACACCAGAACCACGCATTTTATCAACATTATCTGCTAAGTAGCAGGGAAGAGAAGCTACAATTCTTATTTGATGTTTAGCACAGTATTCTGGTAGATCGCCAAACCCATTTTCAAAATAAATGGTTAAGTTAGACCGAACAATTACCTGTTTACCCGTTAATTTTGCTGCTTCTACCAGTGGTTTAAATCCATAATTCATTTCAGGTGCACCACCAGTTAAATCCACAATCTTAATTTCCGAAAATCTATGGATTAATGAAATCAATTGTTCGCAAATTTCTGGGGAAAGTTCTTCTGTACGTTTTGGACTAGCTTCTACGTGACAGTGCGTACAAGCAAGATTACAACGCTTTCCAAGATTGATTTGTAAAACATTAATTTCTTTTTTTGTTAAATGAGAATTAAGTTTGTGTTTGAATGAGGTAATAGATGTATTTAGCGTATTTGATGATTGAGTTTGCATTAGTTACTACTCCTTGGAGTAAACAAAATATATTCATAGTTTTAGCCTTGTAATAATCTATAGGCTATTCCACTAATAACTGCGGCAGTAGGTAAAGTTAAAATCCACGATAATAGTATTTGATAGAAAACACGTAGATTATATTTTTTGGAAATTAATCCAACTCCAAAAATAGAACCAACACAAATATGAGTAGTGGAAACTGGAAAGCCAAATTGACTAGTTGAAATAATTATAACCCCTGTAACTATATTGGCTGATAAAGCTTGAATATGAGTCATTGAAGTAATTTTTTCACTTATGGTTATTGCGACTTTTTGTGAGTTGAGTAAGCCACCAAGTGCCATTGCGATCGCTATAGTTATCGTTCCTCCCTGAATTGAAAAATACTCTATAATTAAAATGAGTGACATAATCTTGGGAGTATAATTGAATCCTCTAGCAAAACTGACAATTCCAGCGCTGATAAAATGACAAGTATCAACAATTTTTGGGGTAATTGCTAGGTGAAATTGAGAATTAATATAGTTAAATAAGCTGTAAATTATTCCTGCAAATAAAATAGCGATAATAGGACTGAATAATAAAGGCAAAAAAAAGGAAGTTAGCAAAGCTGCAAAGTTAACTTTGAGTCCCACTGCTATTAACCCGGCACCAACAATAGCACCAATTAAACTATGAGTTGTGGAAATAGGAAATCCCGTCAAAGTGGCGATGAGTACAGTTAAACCAGCAGCGATCGCCACTGCTAAATGAAACTCTGGTGTATTGGCGATCGCATTTGGCACTAGTCCTTGACCAGAAAAATTCTTAATTAATTTACTTGCTAAAAAAGTTGCAGCAACTGCACCCGCAAAAGTTGTAAAAGTTGCCCACAAAATTGCTGTTTGATAGCTAGTTGTCCGACTACCGAAAAGCGTTGCTACAGCTTTAAAATTATCATTTGCCCCATTAGAATATGCTAAAAACAGCGTCACTAAAAATAAACTAATTAACAACATTTGGGAATTTATAAATAAACAGTCAAAATCCAGAATCCAGTTAGTTGACTATGTAAATTTTCTATTCATTTGCAGTCACACAGAATTATTCTGAATTCTGGTTCTGACATCTGGACTATTTTTTAATAAACTAACAGCAGCCGCCACCGCTATAATGCCAGGTTGAATCGGTAATAATTATTTCTACTGGGTTGATTGCTGCAAGTTTAGCAGCGGTTTTATCACACACAGCTGCGGGAATACCTCGCTGAAGTATATGGCCTGCTGAATCATCGAAGAAAGGTTCTGAACCAGCATAAATTGCTGTTTTTCCTGTAAAAATACAAGCACCATCTTCTGGAATAGCAACCTTAAAACAAACAGAATCCAGGCTTTCTAAAAGTAGATTTTCTGCCAAATTATAAGTCTGGGAATCTAGTAGACGGTAAGGACGACGGGTACGAATTTCAACTTGACCAAAGCCAGCATTTATAATCCGTTCAGTATACTCTTGATATGTGAGTGCTCCTGACAAACACATAGCTCTGAGTCGCTCATCTTGTTGGAGATGTACTGGAATTGAACGAGTTGCAATGGGATCGCTCATCTGCAAGCGTCCGCCTGGTTTTAATACCCGATATGCTTCTTTTAAAGCACGAGTTAGATCTTCTGGTTCAAAAATGTTGAAGAGGCAATTCTGTGCAACGATATCAACACTAGCATCAGCAACGGGTAGGTTAAAAGCATCGCCTTCCCTGATTTCTACAAAACTGGTGTTAAACCAGGGATTTTCTTGAGCAGCAATTTCTAGGTTGCGTGCGGCGGCTTCTCGCATAGCCGCAACTGGTTCAACGGCAATTACAGCACCTGCATAGCGAGAAAAATAAGCGAATTGTAAGGCTTCTAAACCACCGCCAACACCTACATACAGCACAGTAGGTTGTTTTGCTAGTTCAGTTGGGTGAACAGTGGTACCACAACCATAGTTCATTTCTTGCATTGGCAAAGGAATTTTTAACCCTGGTAGCTGCAAGGGTGCGCTTTGCACGCAACAAAGTCCAACTTCTGGGGTTTCGGCAACTTCGCGGTAAAATTGCGCCGCTGTTTCTAAATAGGTCATTGAGTTTTAGATGATGACAGCTTTGTGCATCCTAATATAATTAACCTTGAGTTGCATGAGTTGCTGACGAAATTGCCAAAAAACCCAAATTCTCCTAAGATAGAAAAATTTGGGATTTCAGTGTTATTGAAGAGTGGCGAAGATAATGGAAGACGCAGGGAGGCGGGGACAAGGAGAGATGGGGGAGTGTGGGGGGAAACATTTCTTCGCCATCCTCTCACACCTCCCTGTTTGTCCAATGCCCCATACCCACTAACTACATAATGTGTAGCCGACACCGTTGACGCTTTGAATCAGGCATTTTTCGTTATTAGCTTCAAGTTTTAGCCGCAGGTAGCGGATGTAAGGGTCGATGACGTTGGCATCAGCTATGAAGTCGTAACCCCAGACTTCCTCTAAAATACGATCGCATGTAATTATTTGTCGAGGATGGGTAAGAAAATATTCTAGTAAATCAAATTCTTTAGCTGTTAATTCAATTAACCGCTGACATCGGTACACTTGGCGCGTGCGACGATTTAAATTCAGGTCTTCAAATTCTAAAATATCTGCGGTGTCTGCTCGATCTCTTCTTTGCAGATGAATGCGGACTCTGGTTAATAATTCATCAATGCTGAAGGGTTTCAGTACATAATCATCAGCACCAATGTCTAAGCCTATAATGCGATCGCTTAGTTCATCTTTGATGGTTAATAAAATTATTGGCACTTGATTGCCAATACTTCGCAGACGGCGGCAAATTTCCAACCCTGACAAACCAGTTAGCATCAAGTCTAAAATCACTAGATCCAGATGTAACTCTTGTGCTGCGGTAAATGCGGTTAATCCATCGTAGGCTATGCTAACTTGATAACCTTCGTAATTCAACTCCGATTCGATAAAGCGTGCCAGTTTGACTTCATCTTCAATCAGTAAGATGTGCGTCATGATGATGTTTATGATTTCAGCAGGGTATGGTAAGCAACAATCCAGTCTGGAAACACTTGAGCGAGATTTGAGAAACTAAATAGCCAGACATCTAATTAGATGTACGCTAGCTTAGTATAAATCTAATCAAGTATCAACCGTAAGTTTACAATTACCAATGGCTGCTCAATCGAAGAACAATCCAACTGAGTATTAACAATATACTGTGATGTCTTCACCGCATTCATCAGCAAGATAACAGAGCGCTCTAAAACGCAATCCCACCACTTGTTCGTACAGAGGATTTAATTTACACATCGGTGGAATATGAAGTAGCTTGCGACCAAATAAAGTAATATCTCGTTCAAATGGGCATTGAGCAGGAATAGCTTTGCAGAGGAAATGAGCCAATTTAGAGTTATGAACTTCTATAGTTTCCAACCACTCGCGGACTGGGTGTAGTAAATCGTTGTGTAAGTTAATTTGAATAAAGCTGAACATAATAAATCTCCTAATAATTTTAAAATAGATGGGTTTTTAGTATTGGAACCTCTATATATAGATACGGTCAGACGTGATAGTTTTATGCAGCGATCGCTAGTTTTTTGGTTTTCTCCAGAGATAACATTCGTCTGTTGGAACACTGTTAACTACATATTCAATTGCCAAAATTCCGGATAATTTGCCAAGGTAAGCAGAAGTGTTTTGCTAAAGGTTAGGCTAGATATTGGCGGACTGCGAAACTATAGTTAACCAACTTGTTCGAGGCGAGCTACCGACGCTAAAAAAGCATTGAGTTTCAGAGATACTGTGAAAACTAATAACTATGACTTTTTGCGTAACAAAAAGTTCCTTTTCGATCGCTGGGCACCAACCTATGATTGGTTGCTTCCTTCGGTGTTTTATCGAGCCATCCACAAACGATTGCTAGAGTACGTCAATTTACCAGAGCGAGCAAATATACTCGATATCGGCTGTGGTACTGGACGCTTACTTGAGCGCCTGGCTACTAAATTTCCCGATCTGCGAGGCACTGGATTAGATTTATCTGCAAATATGTTGCGGATGGCGAGACTGAGCAATCGCCACCATCCACGCTTGATTTATGTTGAAGGCAAAGCTGAGTCTCTTCCTTTTGCTGATGGTCAATTTGACGCTGTTTTTAGCACTATCAGCTTTTTGCATTACTTGGAACCTAGACAGGTGATTAGTGAAATCTCACGGGTACTTTCTCCCGGTGGACGTTTTTACTTGGTTGATTTTACTTACAAAAAAGAGGCAGAACTTCAACTACTGCCAGTCTCTCCCTTGGGAATTAGACTCTACAGCCCCAATCAACGTCAGCTTTTAGGTTCCTCTGCTGGGCTATTGTGTTGGAATCACCATTATTTATTAGGCCCTGTGTTGCTAACGATTTTTGCTAAACCTGGGACTTGAAAATGGTATGAGTGGATAGGGATGCAACGCCAATCGCTAAAATTTGAGAAAAGTTGAGAGATGAGCTTGTAGAAAAGGCTAGCGGTCATTCCTAAGCTGAATGAGCCTGTGGAAGTGTGTTTTAATCAGTGTGGAAGCCAGAACCTTACCAGAAAATGGACTCACCAAGGAATTGATTAACTACTCTGAATCGCTCAAAGCTAATGTCAGCGAACACAACCCAAAGTTGTTAGGTAGCAAGCCCATCCAAAGCAAGCTGATGAGTTGGGTTGTAAACCTTACTATTTGCTGAGTTGTGTAAAATTTCTTGACTTAGAGTTTCAGTTACCCTGAAGATAAAAAGGTTATATCTCTTGCCAAATTAGCTAAGGGCATCTGAAATATCGCTTGATTTTATTTCGTTTCCCCAATTTTGGGGTAAAAGCAAAGAGTGAAGGCGATAGATATTAACGCGGCAAAAAACAATTAGAGAAGTATGCACGGATGGCTAAAACGTGCCTGGACGCGGAGGGTTCAATGCGCCATCGCACCCCTGTGAAGCGTCAAGAAATAGCTGGTTAAATCAACCTTGGGGCGGTTTAATCATATATTTTGTAGCAGATACTTGTGGAAAAGCAAATGCTAGGTGTAAATGTTGTTATGAAAGTTGGCGATCGCGTGCGGGTTAAAGATTCGGTGGTAGTCTATCATCATCCAGAACATCGAAATCAGGCTTTTGACCTCAAAGGCACAGAAGGTGAAGTCATAGGTATTGTCACTCAATGGCAAGGTAGACCTGTAAGCGCTAATCTGCCGATTTTAGTCCAGTTTACTAAAAAATTTAAAGCTCATTTACGTGAGAATGAATTAGAAATCATTTAATTCATTCATCGGCGGCGAAACCACTGGAAAATATTCAGTTCGCCGCGCATTTTTTGTAAGTCTTGGCGGTTACGTTCTGCTGTAGTATAGTACCATTCACAATAACGCCGAAACTCTGCCCGCGTCTGAACTTCATGATAAAACTGATGCGTTGTTTGGTAAACGGCAAAACCCTCGTCAATTTGGGGTGGAGGCGATGGAATAATATAAGGTAAATTTTTAGACATAATTTTAAAAATATAGGAATGAAGAGTTAGGAATGAGGAGTTGCAAGTGAAGAATTTAGAGTTTGGAATTGCGGCAATTACTAAACCTCATAACTAATAAATTAACTACAGCCAACCGCGCAGGCGATAGATAAAAGAACCAATATACTCTTTTAAAGCGGTGGTAAATTGGTGGAGATTATCGGTATCGGGTAATAAATTTAGTATAGCGGCTTTGGGAGTGCTGCCAAGTTCTGCCAGTTCGCCCTGACTAACGAGAAAATCAGTCGGTGCAGGAATAACATTAATTCCTTGACGTTGAAAAATCTTGAGCGATCGCGGTATATGCATTGCCGAAGTTATCAATAATACTTTTTTAATGCCCCGGTTTTCCAAAATTTTACGGACATTTATCGCATTTTGATAAGTGTTGAGGGAATCAGGTTCTTGGACAATGGCTTCGGATGGAATACCAATAGATGTGAGTATTGTTGCCATATCTGCCGATTCTGGCGAACCGCTACCACGCCAATCGATACGACCACCGCTGAGGATGATTATCGGCGCTTTTTTTTGGCGATACAGTTGGGCGGCATAGATGACGCGATCGCCTGATTCACTCAAATCGACGGTAGGTCTTGGAGGAAAAGCTGATTTCGTTGCGCCACCCAAAACCACAATCGCTTCTGCATTAGGTATTTCCCCAGCTGGGAGGTTTTGCCATTCTAGCGATCGCACTAGGGATTTAGCAATCCAAGCATTGCTGCAAAACAAAAGTAAGGTTAGTGCTAGAGTAATGGCGATCGCTGCAATCCGGGGTCTTTTCCACAAGGTGACTAATGCTACTACCAAACTCACACAAGCCAGCCCTAGTGGATAAAAAAATAGTGGCAATAATTTTGAGAGATATAAAAACATATTGGGGACTGGGGACTGGGTAGGTTTTTTAAAATATCAAAAACAATTGAGAATTTTCTCAATTGTTTAAGGTGGTTTGGTTATTTCAGAGTTTAAGCATTGGTTGAAACAGCAAAAAACGATCGAATACAAAATTCCTACATTTGTAAGAGACTGGCTATTAAGTATCGGGTACTGGTAAAACTCTTCCCTAATCCCCAGTCACCAGTCCCCAGTCCCCAACATCTACCTTTGCCAAAACCTGAAATTAACACTTCCACTACTACGACGGGAACGGCGGGTGGGTCTTCTTCTTTGGCGTTTATTGATTCTCTCGTTGGGTTGTTCGATTTCAGCTTCTTGTGAGTCTTCAACTTGCAATTGAGTTTTAGTTTCTTCTTTACTTCCCCACCAAGCACTAATCCAACCTCCACCTAAAGCAGCCATTCCACCTAGCAAGATACTCATAGGTGCAGGATAACCCAAAGCTACAAAGCCAAGCATGAAAACTAACCAGTATTTTAGTCCTGTCTCAACGCCATCAGAAGAGGATACACTTGGCGCTTGGGGGCTATTATCGGTTGCACTTGTAATCCAGCTTAAGATGAAACCCCCTAAAATTCCTAAGAAGATACTCAGGGGTACTGCCGAGCCGGTCATGACTAATATAAATGTTAAAAAAGCCCCAAATAATAGTTGAGAAAAGAAGGTGGGAGAAAAAGCGAAAAAGTCGTTCTTTTTGTCTGCCATAAAGTAAAAAAAGCTATTGGGGAATTACTGCTTTTAATTGTGTCTCTTGTGGTTGAGTTGTATCCAAAATCTTTACGTATTTTTGTTCTTCGTCAGTGAAGGGTTCAGCTTGTTTGAATTGTGAGTCTAATAAATCGGCAGTGGCATCAGCAATATCACCAGTACGTTTATTTAAGCGTTCTTGTAACACTTCTAGCGGTGCCGTGCATTGAATAATCTCAAGAGGAAGTTGGTGTTTTGTAGCTTGAGCGATCGCTTCTTGCCGTAGCTGTTGTTTATCATACTTAGCATCTAAAATCACAGGAAAACCTTGATTAGCTAGTAGAATCCCCAATGATAACAACCGCGTGTAAGTTTTTTCGGTCATTTCAGGGGTATACAAATCATCGCTACCCCTTTCCCACAGAGGAATTCCCCCTAAATGCTTCCGCACTGCATCAGAACGAAGGTGAATTGCTCCTAGTTTACGGGCTAAAAGTCTTGCTGTTGTACTTTTACCAGAACCAGACAACCCCGACATCAAAATCAGTTGTCCCTGGTTTGGTTTAGTGTACTCCCAAGCCTGTTGGTAATAGCCAGCAGCGGTTTTTGTCGCTTCTTCCTTTACCGCCGCAGGTACGCCAGGATCGTCTAGTAAAAATGAAGTGACTTTTGCTCGGACATAAGCTTGACGGCTTAAATACAAAGGCAGGACTTGTAAACCTTCCCAGTCTCCTGTTTGCTCAATGTAAGCATTCAAAAACGCATTACCCAAGTCTTTGCGCCCTCGCGCTTCCAAATCCATCACGGTGAAAGCCACATCATACATTACATCCACAAAGCGAAACGGCTCATTAAACTCAATGCAATCAAACAGCAAGAGTTTATCGTTCCACAAAGCAATATTTCTCAGGTGTAAATCCCCGTGACATTCACGAATATAGTCGTTGTCAATTCTGTTAGTAAATAATTCCGAACGTTCGGCAAAAAACTTATCTGTATATTCCTTTGTTTCTGTAAACTGCGCCTGAGTTTGGGGGCCACCGATATATTTTTCAGTTTGCTCGTAATTCTCATCAAAAGCAGCTCGGACATTTGGTACTTCACCAAAACTGCGAATATAATCATTTGTCTGAGCTTGGGCATGATACTCAGCCACTACCCGTCCTAACTCATCTAAATCTGCCTCATTTAACTTGCCTTGTTCAAAAAGTGTGCTTAATAGTGACTCTTGGGGAAACTGACGCATTTTCAGGACATATTCTACCGCCTCTCCTGTTCCATCTAGCTGATATTGCTCACCTATTAAAGTGATTGGTAAAACTTCTAAATACAGTTCAGCTGCTCCTCGCTGATTTAACCGTAACTCTTCCTGAGAAAAATGCTGCCGCTTCTCTAAAGTCGAAAAGTCCAAAAATCCGAAATTAACTGGCTTTTTCAATTTATAAGCGTAATCCCCAGTCAGCAACACATAAGAAATGTGAGTTTGAATGAGTTGAATAGATTCTGTTACCTCATGGGGATAAAATCCAGGCTGCAACATTTGCTCAATTAAAGCTGGAAGAGTCACTTCTGTCATCTGTTAGCCTCTGCGGTTCCAATATAAAAAAAACCAGGAGTTTCCTCCTGGTGACATCAAAAATTATTACATAGTTTATCAATGAGTTCGGAGTAGGGCGGAGGAGCAGCAGGGGGAGAATAACTTTTAACTCCCCACTCTCTACTCTTGTACAGACAAGGGTTAATCGCGTCTCTTAAGAAGCAGCTTCGCTCTCTTCTTCGGCAGCAGCGTTAATTTGGGGTGGTAATACGCTGACAATAACTCGCTCTGATTCAGCTAAAGGTGTCACGCCCTCAGGAAAGGATATATCACTGATCTGTAAGTTGTCTCCAATTTTCAGGTTAGAGACATCGATTTCAATGAACTCTGGGATGTTCTCAGGCGCACAGCTCACCTGCAATTCGGTAACAACGGTGTCTAAGACGCCACCTTCTTGTTTAACACCAACGGGGTCTCCCACAAAACGCAGCCGCACTTCTACATTTGTGTCGCCATGACCAGCAACCGCAAAAAAGCTCAGGTGGTAAGGCGTACCCTTTGCTGGGTGAACTTGCAGTTCGCGTATTAGAGCATTGCCGCGCCAAGGTATATCAGTAATGTTTAAATCGATTAAAGTATTGTTGACAGAAGCTCTTTTGAGCAAGCGCTCAACAGTTTTGGCATTAATGGTCAAAGAGATTGATTCTGTGCCCTTGTGACCGTACAAATTTGCCGGGATTTCTCCAGAACGGCGCAAAGCTTTGGGCTTGCTACCCTCTGGCCGTTTTTGACATTCGACTGTAATAGCCATAGAAATTGAATTGTCCTTTGTCAGTTGTCATTGGTCAGTTGTCATTTGTCAGTTGTCATTTGCCCTTTGTCATTTGTGATTTACTAATGACTAATAACTAATGACTAATGACTAATTTATGCACTTAGCAAAGAAGCGGGCGTGCCGTCGGCGTGCAATAATGCACGTTTGGGGCCGTGGATGGGGTCTTCTACGATAATGGTTTGATCGCGGCTAGCTCCTAGCGAAACGATCGCGATCGGGACTTCCATCAATTCTGCTAAGAATTTTAGATAATCCAGTGCCTGTTGTGGCAAGTCTTCCAGGGTGCGGCAGTGGCTTGTTGACACTTTCCATCCTGGTAAGGTTTGATAGATGGGGCGACATCTGGCAAATTGACGGGAACTGGTGGGGAAGTGTTCGCTGCGAACGCCGTCTATTTCATAAGCGACACAAACTTGAATTTCCTCTAATTCATCGAGGACATCCAGTTTGGTGAGTGCCATGCAATCCATACCGTTAATCCGCACGGCGTAACGACCGATAACGGCGTCAAACCAGCCGCAGCGCCGCTTGCGTCCGGTAGTTGTGCCAAATTCGGCACCGCGATCGCACAGCAATTCTCCCAGTTCTCCATGCAGTTCTGTGGGAAATGGCCCTTCTCCCACTCTTGTGGTATACGCTTTCGATACCCCAATCACCCGGTCTATCATTGTCGGTCCTAACCCCGTACCAACGCAAGCACCCCCGGCTACAGGGTTGGAGGAGGTAACGTAGGGATAAGTTCCGTGATCTAAATCTAGGAGCGTGCCTTGTGCGCCTTCAAATAGAATATTGCGCCGTCGCTGGACTGCATCGTATATTTTCAGCGATGTATCAACGACGTAAGGCCGCAAACGTTCTGCATACCCCAGATATTCCTCTATTACCTCTTGTGGATTTAGAGGCGGCAAGTTGTAAAGCTTTTCTAAAATGACGTTTTTATAATTAATCGTCCACTCCAACTGCTCGCGTAGCCCATCGGGATCCATCAAGTCGAGAACCCGAATGCCTGTACGTTCAGATTTATCAGCATAAGTCGGACCAATGCCCCGACCTGTAGTGCCGATCTTATGGCTTCCCCGTCTTTCTTCGGATGCCTGGTCTATCAACCGATGATAAGGCATCGTTACGTGGGCTGTCTCAGATATCAGCAGGTGGTCAGTGGAAATATTTAATTTTTTTAGTTGGTCGAGTTCTGCTATCAAAATCTGTGGATCGATGACTGTGCCACAGCCGATAATGCAATCGGTATCTGGATACAAAATACCAGAGGGGATTAAGTGCAGCTTAAAGGTCCGATCTTTAACTACAATTGTGTGTCCAGCATTGACACCCCCTTGGTAACGTACCACAACATCTGCTGACCGGCTGAGCAAGTCTGTTATTTTACCTTTTCCTTCATCGCCCCATTGGGCACCTATGACGATTACGTTAGCCAAGCGTTTATATTATGAGGTAAAGTTTCCACAAACTCTAATTATCAACATATTTTGGAAAAAATGTCAAGCTATTGCCAAACAATTTAGCTCTTTTTAATTGAGTTATTCCCGATAAAATCTCATAACTAAAGATGAGCAAGCAATATACCCGACTCGTTTAATAAACGCGATTAATCGCATCTATACCAATTGCTATGACATCAACTTTAATAACAAGGTCAAAGTTACCAATGACGAATTTTACAAACTGTATCGGGATAATTGCTAAACTCTAACTCATTTCAACAGTTTTAAATCTTTGTCATAACAAGAAATCACGCCGTCTGCTAAGGATAGGCTATTTTTGGTTTGTTTACATAGTTGAGGACATAGACTAATCGTCAAACTCCGACACCATGGGACTTTCAAGCTTGTTGCTCTTAGACTTGGTACAGTTGCTTCCTTGCAGGAACGTTAAGGAGGCACTTGTTTATTTGCTGCCTGCTATAACAGAATACTCTGTTCGTCACTTCATATCCTGATGCGAAAGTTCTTCAATTATGCTTATGTTTATAGATATTTCTGGTTAAATTTGGCATTGATTATCTACCAAAACTGATGGCAGACAGGAACCTCAAAAATGAATCTATATTAAAAATTGGCGGGTTAGTTGCTAACTATTATGTATAGATGATTATCCTAAAAATCCATATATTTACAACTTTAACAGATTGTATTTTCTTAATTCCGCCGTCAAAATTTTGCAAATACTTTCAGTATTTATATTTAGTATTTAATGATTTGTAAGTAATGGAGGGCATAGGCAGCAATAAGGACGATCGCATGAGAAAAAAATGGTTTAAATTCCAAAAGCACAAAGTAATATTCATCTTAGTGTTGGTAGTTGTATTTAGTAATACTTTCATTTCCTATAATATTACTATTAAGCTGGTTAATAACCAGCAATATGTGACATCATCTCGGGAAATTATTACTCAAATTCAAAGTATACAAGCTACGCTCCAAGTTCTTGAAACTGCACAACGCAATTACTTAATTACATCTGATGTAGACGCTTTGCAAATCTATCAAAGGGCGTATAAACAGAGCGATCGCAATCTTCAGACACTCAGTAAATTAACTACTAATAATTCTCAAAACCAGCAGTGGTTTTCTTTATTAAACAAAAAAATTAATCGCAGACTAGATACTCTACAACAAGAGATTTACTTAAGGCAAAACCAGAGATTATCAGCAATTGAACAGCTAATTTTGTCCAAACAAGACAAAGAACTGGGCAAAGAGATTGAAGAGCTAATTCACAATTATATCAAAATAGAACAAAAATTGTTACAGCAACAGATAAATGATTCTCAAGCAATTTTACAAAAAGGTCTAGTCACATTTTTGATTGCTGTTTTTGTACATTTATTACTGGTATTTTTCCTGTACAAATTCCTGGGATATTACATTAAAGAACTTCACCAAGCAAAATCCCAAATTAGCGAACAAGGCTTGATGTTAGATATAGTAAAGGATGCCATTATAGAGCGTAATATCGACAATCAAATCTTATTTTGGAATCAAGGTGCCCAGAATCTCTACGGTTGGAAAGTTGAGGAAGCTGTAGGTAAGAATATTTTGCAACTTTTATATCAAGAAAATTCACCACAATTAGAAGATGCTTATTTAAGTGCGATCGATACTGGTGAGTGGCAGGGTGAATTGCATCAACTGACAAAAGAAGGTAAAGAAATTATTGTTGCAAGTCGGTGGATATTGTTACGAGATGAGAATGGGGAACCTAAATCAATTTTGAGTGCCAACACCGAAATTACCCAGCAGAAACAATCAGAATTTCAACTTTTGCGATCGCAACGTTTGGAAAGTATCGGTACTCTAACTAGTAGTATCGTCCATGACCTGAATAATCTACTATCGCCGACTTTACTTTCAGTTCAATTCTTACAGAAAAAATTCCCTGATAACCAAAGCCAGAAAGTACTACAAACCTTAGAAAATAATGTTAAACGTGGTGCTAATTTACTCAAGCAAATCTTGATTTTTGCACGCGGCATCGAAAGCAAACGGACAATTGTTGAACTTCAGCCTCTAATGGCAGAAATCGAGCAAATCATCGCTCAAACATTTCCTGATTCTATTATCTGCCAGATACATATTCCTAAAAATCTCTGGCACGTCCGAGGAGATGCAACTCAACTGCATCAAGTACTAATGAATTTAGTAGTCAACGCCCGCGACGCCATGCCCAATGGCGGTATCTTAAGGATTGTAGCGGAAAATGTCGTAATTAGCGAACATTCTGCCCAGATTAATATTGATGCTAAAGTGGGGTCTTATATTGCGATCGTGGTGGCTGATACTGGTATTGGTATGTCTTCTGAAGTCCAACAACGGATTTTTGAACCGTTTTTCACCACCAAAGATGTCAACAAAGGTACAGGTTTAGGGCTTTCTACGACGTTGGACATTATTAAGAATCACGGGGGTTTTGTCAATCTTTACAGTCAAGCGGGTAGAGGTACTCAATTCACGGTGTACTTTCCTGCGCTAACATCGACACAAACCCTTCCGGTTTCCCAGGAACTAGAATCAGTTACAGGAGAGGGTTAATTGATTTGGGTAGTGAAAGTATTACAAACTAGAAAAATCTTATTAACCAAAACTTTCTGCTAACGTTGTAAATTGGTTAATAGAAAATATTTAGTTAACATGATATGCGGTTATCACTATTCTTTTGTCTGGACTATATACAGACTCGACTCTTGGGTATGCGTTATGAGTCCACCATACTTTTATTCTATTAGACTGTGCAGGTGCGCTACCTGAGATTGAATACCCCGCCTGAGTCATCAAGGTTTCAAAAGTATTTGAGTCGATAACCGTACAATTAAAAGTTGTTAACCCCTGTATCTGATGTTTGTTTAGGGTCATAGCTACCCCGATAAGTCGTAAAAATTCTATATCCTGGTAATACTAAAGTAATTCCAGTTAAGCTATGAATTTTACCAGGATATTTATAGGGCATATCATCTGGTATGCTTCCACCAATGCGAAAACTAAAACCAAGTACCCATATATACAAACCAGGTATTAGTAAATCCATACTATATGCGATAGCTCTCATTGCCTCATTTTCTTGAGAAGAAGCAGAATTTCTGGCTATAGCGAATTTTTTGGAGATATTTTTCAGGTTTGTGGTTTCCAACATAGCCTTAATTTGAATCCCTAAAGGGATCTAGTAAATATCAAGCGTTTCAATCCCTTGTGAGGAAGAAAGTGTTTTGCAACTCCTTATTTTAATTCTACTAAGCGTATACCAGAAATAGGTTTTAATCCCTTGTGAGGAAGAAAGTCTTTTGCAACTTTTCTGTTGTAATGCAGCGACGAATTTTAACAGCAGCTGGAGAGGGTTAATTGGGGAGTGCAGGAATGAGAAAGATCTGATTTTGAAGAAGTGTTTAAAAAAACTTGTAAAAATTAACGTCAGTAGTTTCCTGTTGTCAGAGCAAAATATTGCGGCATTTGCTGACATTGGTATTAGGTATTTTGCTTAAAACCCTGACTAAAAAGGATTTTTTACAAAAAGTGGTGCAAAATTTAGCATGAATTAACGTAGATTTACAGAATTTTGCTGAAAGTAGAGATTTTTTTCTCGATGTTTTTGTTACAATTAGTGAAATTTTTTCCCTAAAAATACCGCTATGGCTTTATATGCTGAATTACATAGACATCTAGGCGGTTCGGTCGTACCCCGAGTATTGTGGCGATATTTCGAGCGACATTCTTCGGAGTTGATTTCCCGCTTTGCTGACTATTCAGAATTTGAAGATTTTTACACTCGTCCGCGCAATACCCTAGACGAGTATCTAGAATTGCACACCTTGGTAGAAAGCGTACAAACTGCCGAGACTTTGCCTTACTTTATATATCGCTTGCTGCGCGGTGCTTATATTTTTGAAAATTTAGCTTATCTGGAACTGCGCTACACTCCTTACTTACGGACGCCGGAGCATCTGAGTCAATCAGACAGAATTGATAAGATGGCAGAAATTGTGCAAGTAGTAGGAAAAGCTAGTCATTTGCCAGAATATCCGATTGTGACGAGCCAAATTCTTTGTATGCATACGCGTTTGCCTTACGAGGTGAACAAAGCAATTATCGATTTGGCGGCACAAAATAAGCAGTATGTCTGTGGAGTAGATGTAGCCGGGGGCGATCGCTATTATGCCGATCGCCTTGATGAATGGATTAGTCTATACGATCATGCGCGATCGCTCGATGTCAACACCACAGGACACTTATTTGAAACTACTGCTGGCTGTTACCCAGAACTGTTACCCTACCTGATGCGAATTGGTCACGGCATCCAAATTCCTTTACTGTATCCAGAATTACTTAACGATGTAGCTAGACGCGGGCAGTGTTTGGAGGTTTGCCCGACAACTTACTTGAAAACTGGTACTTTACAGGATATACGCCAACTCAAATTAGTTTTTGACCGTTGTTTTGATGCTGGGGTCGATATCGCTATTTGTACTGATAATGCTGGTTTACACAATGTGCGTTTGCCTTGGGAATATGAAAATCTCTTGACTTACGACATTATTAGTTTTCAACAACTCCAAGCTTGTCAGGATGCAGCTTTTCGTCATGCTTTTGCTTGGCCTTACAACCAACGTCCCGCATCGCTGTTGAATGGGTTGCTCAAACTTGAATCGCCTAAAGTTTTGGCAATGAGCGAAACTAATTGAAGAAGAACTCAGAATTCGGAATTCAGAATGGGCTACGCCCCGCTACGCTAACAGAATTAATTTAGTCCAGGAGTTAAACCTGTTTATGCTCGAATCAATAAGCAGGCTAGAGCCACCAGCCGTTAACAGAATTTCACCAGTTTTGACTCCTGAATTATGAACGGCAGTTGCTCGTGGGGGAAACCCCCAAGACCGCACTGCCTCCTCCTGAATTCTGTGGTATCTGGGTGAAGTTTACGCGACCGCACCTTCTGTAGCACCACCGTTTGAAACCCAAGCTGCAAGACCGCCTGGAATTTCTGCTACGTGAGCAAACCCTTGACCTTTGAGAAGTTGTACAGCTGAAGCTGTATTTTCGTCACTGTCGCCATAAACATAGATATGGCGTTCTGTATGTAAAGCAGATTTGGCTCTAGATGCCAAATCTGCTAATGGAATCGATATTGCGCCGGTGATGCGACCTTGATTGTAAGTTTGGCGATCGCGCACATCAATAATTGTTAAATTTGGTTGACCCCAATCTAAAAGAGACTTCAAATCGTGAGCATTAGCCGCTAATTTAGTAGTCATAGACTTTTTTCGCTTAGAACCTAAAAAGCAATCTATCAAAAATAGCTTTTTAATTGAGATTTCTTTACAATTAATAAAAATTTCTGCTGAGTTCGCTCCTTTATCTTCCTGTCGCCAGAAGCTATAAACTATAAGTTATGGCATCTACTATTCAAGCTCTACCAACAGAAGTTGTATATCTGATTACAGCTGGAGAGGTCATCGACTCTTTAGCCTCTGTAGTGCGGGAATTGGTAGAAAATTCCCTAGACGCAGGTGCAACGCGAATTATAGTTTCTCTATGGCCGCAGCAATGGCGAATTCGTGTGGCTGACAATGGTTGTGGAATGAACCTAGATGATTTGCAACAAGCAGCCACCGCACACAGTACCAGTAAAATTCGCTCTAGTAGCGATTTGTGGAAAATTAACAGCTTAGGTTTTCGTGGTGAGGCGTTACATAGCTTAACAACTCTGGCAGATTTGGAAATTTTGAGTCGTCCTGTGGATGGAAAATTAGGATGGCAAGTTGTCTATGGCTATGGCGGGAAAGTTGCACAAGTTCAAGCAACTGCGATCGCACCTGGTACAGTAGTCACAGTTTCTAATCTTTTCGGTAACTGTTCGTCTCGTCGTCAAGGCTTGCCGACACTAGCACAGCAAATGAAAGCAGTGCAAGCAACAATTCACCAAATTGCCTTATGTCATCCCCGCGTCACCTGGCAGATTTGGCAAAATGACCGTCAATGGTTCACCATTTCCCCCGCAGCTACAACAGGACAACTACTCCCGCAGATTTTACCCCAAGTCCGACAGGGGGATTTGCAAGAAGTCAAACTCGAAGTACCCAACCCGGTAAAAGCAGAAGACAGAATTCAGAATTCAGCAGTCAACTTAGTGGTAGGATTACCCGATCGCTGTCATCGTCATCGTCCAGATTGGGTGCGTGTGGCGATTAACGGACGGATGATTAAATCAGCGGAATTAGAGCAAACAATATTATCAGCATTTCACAAAACATTACCGCGCGATCGCTATCCAATTTGTTTTCTTCATCTTGTCATTTCACCAGATCAAATTAACTGGAATCGCAATCCAGCAAAAACAGAAATTTACCTTAATGAAATCACTTATTGGCAAGAGCAAATTCTTCAAGGAATTAACCAAGCACTGCGAATTTCTGCTGCTAATTTAAAAGAAACTGTCCACACAACACGAGTTAGTAAATTACTCAAAGCCGGAGAAGCAAAAGGCAGCTACAACTTCAATCCTCAAAACTCCAATGGAGATGACAAAACTCCTGACTCTTGTACAGACAAGGGTTATCGCGTCTCTACTCCTAACTCTCTAAAAGCTGTGGCACAAGTGAGTAATACTTATATTGTTGCCGAACATTCTGGTGGAATGTGGTTAGTGGAACAGCACATTGCCCACGAGCGAGTTTTGTACGAGCAATTATGCGATAATTGGCAACTCATTTGTGTCGAACCGCCAATTATTCTTTATCAATTGTCGCCAGCGCAAGTATCGCAATTGCAACGCATCGGTTTAGATATAGAACCCTTTGGCGAACAACTTTGGGCAGTTCGGAACCTACCCGCAATGTTGCAGCAGCGCGAAGATTGTGCCCAAGCAATTTTAGAATTGAGTTTGGGTGGTGACTTACAAACAGCGCAAGTAGCTGTTGCTTGTCGCAGTGCGATTCGTAATGGTACGCCAATGAATCTACAAGAAATGCAGACACTTTTAGATAATTGGCAACGCACTCGTAACCCCCGCACCTGCCCCCACGGACGCCCAATTTATTTATCGCTAGAAGAGTCAGCTTTAGCCAGATTTTTCCGACGTAATTGGGTCATTGGCAAAAGTCATGGAATTTGAAAATGATTTATAACACGCTAATTGTAGGTGCTGGCTCGGCAGGTACGGGGCCTCTTATCTTTGCAGCACGAAAAAATAAGTTACAAGAATTTTTGGATTTGGGAGTTGCAATTCTGGACAAAGGCACTCAAATGGGATCTGGTTGTATTGGCAACTATATTGTTAATAGTGATACCTATACTAATGTTTTTTTAGAGTGTTTACAAGGTCAAGAAAAAGGTGGAATTTTAGAGAAGGTAGTTTCTTCAGAAATTACACAAGCTCTAGAGAAATACCGTCATACAAATGCACCGTTAATACTTGTTGGAAAATTCTTAAATGAAGTAGGCAATGCTTTGCAAACTGTTATTGATAGTCACCCCATTAGTAAATTTTTTCCGCAAACAGAAGCGCGTTCTTTACAAGTGTTAGCCGATGGAACTATTAATACTGATGCAATTACATATCTAACTGACAATTTGATTATTCAGCAAAAATTTAATTCACAGAATCTTGTACTTGCTTTAGGAGCTAAACAACACCAGCAAAATTTAACTAGTGACACAATTTTTGCAAATTTAAATTATTCTAACTACTTTCTTGAAAAGGTACTTTTGAGCGATTTTGTCTTGACGCAACCTGGTGTAGATGAAATGCAAAAAAGGCTACGTAATAGTAGTTCAAAAAAAGTGGTTATTATTGGGGGATCTCATAGTGCATTTGCTGCTGCATGGTGTCTTTTAAATAAAGTTACAGAAGTAAGTTTTTGTGATGGTGATATTATAATTCTGCATCGGAGTAGGATTAAGTTATGCTATAACTCTCGGCAAGAAGCCTTTGAAGATGGATATACAGATTTTACTGAAGAAGATATTTGTCCAACAACTCACAAAGTCTATCGTTTGGGAGGACTGCGTACTGATTCCAGGGAACTATTTATACAAGTGATGGGATGGAGTCAAGAAAAACAAGAAAAACGAATTAATTTAGTAGAAATACCTTTAAGTAGCGAAAAATGGAAAAATTTAGAAACTTACTTAGATGAAACCTCACTGATTATTTATGCTTGCGGATACGATGCAAATATAATTCCAATTTATGACTCTGAAGGTAATGAGATGGAATTGCTTTGTGATTCTCGAGGGGCGAGAATAGATGATAATGGTAGGGTACTTCTCAAAGATGGAAGTTCTTTACCCAATGTTTTAGTAACTGGTTTAGGTGCTGGGTTTAAATATTCAGAAAAATTAAGTGGAGAGAAAACTTTCAAAGGTCAAATTAATGGTGTTTGGATCTACCAAAATACTATAGGTGAAATTATCTTCAATCAAATTTTTAACACCTCTAGGTCTTGAGAGTAATTTTCATCATAGAGTCATACTAAATTATCCATGCAAAGTTAGATACCCGACTTATTTAATAAGTAGGGTATTCGGACAGTATAAATTTCACAAATCAAATAGAGTTGCTGCAACAGCAAGTAGCTCAAAACTATTGACCTACCAATAGTATATTAAGTCGATATACCTAGAGAGTGATTTTTTTTCTAACTGTAGATAGGAATAACTTCATTCTACAGATTGATGTATGCCTTATAGTTTGCAAAGTAAAAATAAATCAGTTCCAAATTGAATGAAGAACTTACCAAGAGTACTTGCTCGTTAACCATTTATGGGTCGATGTACAAATACAAAGGTAATTCCTTCAAGTTTATTTTTCAGTAACATCAATATTGGAACATCGCTCACTAGTTTTATTGGTAAAGTTTACCGAATAAGAGCATAAGCTTTGCCCGTTGAGTAAATTTGTTGCGTAGTTAACGCTGTTATCGAGGATTTCAAATGAAACTTATTTCTTCTGTTTTATCTAACTTACGTCCAGTACGCTTTCTAGTTGTCGCTTTTACTTGTGCCTTAGTATTATTATCTAACGCTTTTCCTGCTTTTGCGATCGACAGCTACCAAAGTAAGCCTACCGAAGGCGAAACACAACTGCTGGATATTCAGGCTCAAACTGATGAAGACGCTAGAAAACCACCCGCTGGACTTGAAGAAGTTCAAAGAAAGTCTAACGAAGGACTCAATGAAGTTCAAGGAGCTGCTGACTTCGACAAACAAAAGCGTCCTGAAAATTCACAAAACGCAACCTCAGTAGAAGAAAGCATCAAGAATGTATTGGATAAAGTTACAGGTAAGTAACGTAATTAATACTTGACTTTGGTAATTTTTTAGTAATAATGGGCGATTGATTTTAGGCGATCGCCCATTATTAATTGGTAATCGTACACAGTAAATTCAATTTGATAATCTTTGCAAATTGCAAATTTTCAAGCATTTTTGTAATGCTGTTTAATAAATACATCAGTCCTAAAACAATCAGATTAATCAAAACATAGGACTATGTTCTTTATCCCAACATTGATTATTTGACCAATCGCGTCCGCTATATTCGCAATCAAATTTACTATGTATCCAGGGAATTGATGTAGGATTAAATGAAGTCGAACTCTGAGCAGATACAACAGACATCAGGAATGGCCAAATGGCTGCCAAAATAGCACCAGTACAAAAAATAGTGGTTATTGACAATGCAGATAACAACAAAGTATTAGTATATGTCTGTAATTTCTTATTTTGCTGATTCCACCGAATATTTGTTGCAGATTTTGAAGTTTTCAGTAAAATCATATAGCCTCCATGAATCTCAATTAGGTCATGGGAGACACACTCTGATGTTCTAATATTGCCCAATAGTCAATATTTTTTACAGGTAAATATTACTGTTTTCAAGATTTAATTTTAGTTCGTGGTAAATACAGACTCATTCAACGTACAAAAACTGTTAGTAAGTCTTTTCCCGCACGCATCATCAAATTTTTATATACATTTCATCGAATTTTTTTAAAGAAATTTCCCTATTTGTAACTACACGCATTGTTTATTGTTTTATCTAGCGGATAATTCAGTATATTAAATTACATATTTGATGACCAAATAAGTAATTTGGGTTGAATAATACCTATTAAGACATAGACAGAATGAAAAATGTAGAAATTAATTTCAACTCACAATGTTTCTTTTGGTTGATGTGGATTATGTTGTAATTTTGTGATGTTAATAATTAATAAGTTTGTTTAGGATGGAGAACAATGCGTCGAATAAATATTGGTCTAACAGATGAACAGCGTCAAGGTGTAGTCGATCTATTGAATCAAGATTTGGCAGATGCCTATCTACTGTTAGTAAAAACCAAAAAGTATCATTGGGATGTCGTCGGCCCTCAGTTTCGTTCTTTGCACCAGCTTTGGGAAGAACACTACGAAAAACTAACAGTAAATATTGATGCTTTGGCAGAGCGAGTTCGTGCTTTGGGTGGTTACCCAGTTGGCTCAATGGAAGGATTTCTCAAGATTGCCACTCTCAAGGAACATGCTGGTGATGTTCCCACGGCAACGGGAATGGTAGCTAATTTGGTTGAAGATCACGAGCAGATTATTCGCAACCTCAGAGATCATGTAGATCGCTCTGGTGAAAGTTTCCACGATCAAGGAACAGCAGACTTTTTGACTGGATTAATGGAAGAACATGAAGAGATGGCTTGGATGCTGCGTTCGTTTATTGAAGGACAAGCAATAGAGGCAAACGGTACACAGCCAGCAACAGAAACTAAAACTCCTATAGGTGTGTAGCCAACCGAAAATGTCCGATTTTAACGAGGTAGTCTATATAGCTAGTTTGAGGGAAGATTTATTCTTCCCTCTAGTAGCAACCTGCCAAGCTAATATTGCTCAATTGGGTCTGGGAAATAGGGTTGATGTTAGAGGGGAAGGGATAAAACCTTTTCCCTTTTACCTTTACCCCCTCAAGTTCCCTTGGCGTAACGCTAAGGTGACGTATTACAGCAGTTTTGATTTGCATGAGGTAGAGAGTTAATGGTTTTGAGGCAGGAGGCAGGATAGAGCAGCGATTCGCCGTGTCCGCGAGCGTCCTTGCCCAGGAGTATGCAACAGCCCAGAAGACTTGTCTCCTGAAGTTCGCGCTCATCTTTTTAGCGAAGCTCAGCGTACATTCATCGATCGCTATAATGCCGTACTCAATGAAAAAAGTGATGAGTTTAGAGCCGAGCAAGCTGCTTGGGATACGATTCACCAGCAATATGATGAAGATGAAAACGGTGTTTGGTCAAAAGCTAAAGTAAAAGCTTGAGCTGGCGATCGTGATTAGTTATTAGTCATTAGTCATTAGCCTTTTATACTTTGCCAATGACTAATGACATTATGGTGATTTATAGCTAGCAATACGCAGATTTAACTTACCCTGACCGGGATTTTGGCTGAATAAAAATGCGCCTTCTTCAGTTTCGCCACGAGATAAAAAGTCAATTTGTTGTTCTCCTGATTCTGCAACTTTACCGTCAATTATTAACTCAGCCATAATTTGAACTGACTCGGCTGTTTCTCCTCCAGTATTGACGACTTCAAAAGGTACATAAAATTGTCCATCAATTTCCCGAATCGTTTCTTTTTTGCTGACAGAAATGATAGGAGGTTGATTTTTTTCGTTCAGCCAAGTGTAGCCTACCAAGCCCACAATAATTGCTAGGATAAATGAGGCGATGCTAAATGTCACCCACTCAGCAAGAGAACGCTTTGGTTGTTCTGATTGTTCTGCTTTAGTCATATCGCTAACCTACCAGCTGCACCACCAATAGTTGCAGGTAAACCTAACATTAATGTGTGGTCTAACCACATTGTCCAAGGGTCGCTAAAAGTCACTTTTTGAAAGAACCACAGCATAAAAGCGCCTGCTAATAGCGACACTAAATAAGACACGATAGTTTCGCTAGATGGCCTTTGAAAAATGCCTTTTTGCTGTCTTCGCTTTTTTTGGTCGGAAAAGCCTGCCTGAAATACGATGCCATAAGAAATTAGCAATGATGCAGCGATAATTGCCAATTCCCAAGCTGGTGAAGCTGCGGCTGCTAACATTGTAATTTCATCTGTTGGCGCAATGTTAAATGCAATCACGATCGCACCAATTACGGTTGCACCTATATCAGCTAAAGTAGCGTCTATTTCATTTTGCTGATTCTTCGCTCCATTATTTTTGGCAGGTGTTGTTTGCTCGTTACCATTGTCGTTTCTAGTATCTCCCAAAAACTGGTTAGCTAATGCGACGCCGAGAGTAAAGGGTACACTTTCAAAGATGATTTTTCCTAAAGATTCCCTCAGGGAAGTTTCTAGGGTTATTTCTCGTAATAGTAATAGAATAAATGCAGAGCAAGCTATGCCGATCGCTATTGCTTCTACGGTATCCATTGCAGCTTGACCGGCTTGCCAAGTATATCTGCGTTTGCGAAAACCTTCTGTTTGATTTAGTAGGAAAACTACAATAAACATCAGAGCGATCGCTATCATCATCTGTTGTGGTTTTGCCAACGAGCCAATCCACCAAACTTCCATTGTATACAGCAAAGGTATACCAAATAAAAAACCTCCACAAGCACCGCGAATGATGTCATTAATCTCACTTTTCCAGACTTTTTTATGACGTTTTTTTGCCACTCCTTGACTTTCCTTATTCTTGAAATTTTGTTTATATCATTACAATTACCAAAGCGAAATAGGCGGTTATAAACCGTTTTTATACAAACAAAGCGCACCGACCCGGGTTAAAAACCTTAATTTTACAGTAGTCCGCACCAAACTATTTTGTTTGTATAGCTGCGAATTCTATACGGCAAGGCTGAAGTTGGCACCAATAACAGTTGTACGCCCCTACATATCTATCTACTGATAGTATTTGGACTTCTTCTTTAAGATATATATATTTTATTTATAACGCTTTCATTTTTTAGACTATATGCTGGTGCGCCATTGTGCATCTATCTGAAGATACTATTATTTACCTAATTTTTAGTTCACTTGATGGAAGTAAAAAAACGTACATTGCCAGTAAATTAATTAATAGCTTAACCAACTACAAATCGGAGAAAAAACCATGAGTGCTGAAAAAAGAATCGAAGCGACTGTAAAAAATATTGAAGGAAAAATTCAAGAGGTTGTGGGTGAAGTAACTGGTAATCCCCAAGATAAAGTTGAAGGACAATCAAAACAAGCTGAAGCCCAAGGTATTCATGTTGTAGAAAACATCAAAGATGAAATCAAGAAAGCTATAGACTAGTTTAGCTTGTGTGATGTAAATCGTAATTTTCATAAGGATTGATTGAACATAGTTTAATATGAATTACTCCACTAATTTTTAATTAGTGGAGTTTTTAGATGTGTCTATTTCAAAAATTAAATATGAGTTTTATAGCAGGAGGCAGGAGGTAAAAGTATTACTATTCCTAGCATTTAAGCTTGTCATTATGTCCTAACATATCTGGCTACCACTATATATATGTATTTTTTGAGTTTAAATTTGTTGTAAATATTCAGTTGGCACGCTATCCACTAACCAAACACCATTATCAGAACAATAAAAGATATAACCTGCCTGATGCATTGCCGCAGCATCTACAATAAAAACTACTGGTTTTCCATGCCTTGCTCCTACTTTTTGAGCTGTAGCAATATCCCTCGATAAATGAACGTGGTGACGCGACATTTTGCAAAGTCCTTTTTCTAAAATTGACTCTACAGATTTATGTCCCGTACCGTGATAAAGCAAATCTGGCGGTACAACAGCTTCTAATTGCAAATCAACTTCCACACTATGTCCTTGATTAGCACGAATCAAAGTACCTGTGGAATCAAAAGAAAAGCGTTGTTTATCGTTAGATTCAACTACTAGTTGTAATTCCTGACGGCTAATGAGAAACTTGTTTTTAGCACAAGCTGTAAGTAGTTTTTCAACCGCAACCCAACCACCAGGAGCAAGTTCAATGCCAATTTCCTCCGGCGTGTGTCGCAGATATTTGCTCAGATATTTACTAATTTTTATAACTCGAGGATCGCTCATTTGATTCTGATTACGATGTTGAATACTACAATATTACACTGGAATACTACATCACAATCTTGATTGATAGCTTTAATTTGTGTAAATTGAGGTAATCTGTCTGACTATCAAGACTAATGCCACTGCAATCATCGCCATGAGTGTAACCTGACCACCCGGAACGAGTGGTTGATTGATGTGAAGCGAGTTTTTTTGCTGTTGACGTTGCTTCCAAGTCATTAATGCTGGAATAATTCCACCTAGAACTGAGATGCTGAAGGTTCCAGTGTAATCTAGGGCAGTAAAAAAGATGCTGGGATTGAGGGTACCAAGGGTCATTGGAGGAAAAAGCACCAGCGAATACAGGGGTAGGCGACTAGAAATTTTAGTTTGTGCAATCAGAAAAATATCTTTGAATAGATCTAATAATCCGTATACAAATCCAATGAATGATGTGGCGATCGCAAACTCTGAAAACACTGATACTAACACTCCTAACCATTCTCCCGCACCACCAGCTCGCAAAATTTGCAGTGGGTCAAAAACAGTTTTACCCCCAGCGCTGTGTAGTATATCGGGATTAACGCTTGCCAAAATTACAGCATTCCACGCCAAGAACATGATTAGGGGAATCAACGAACCAATAAAAATAGACTGGCGAATTTTGCGGGCATCTCCTTCAAGTTGCGTCACAACTACCGGCACAACGTTTTGATAAAATAGCGCTACACACATCACCGAAACCGCACTACCGAGGGCACTCCAATTCTGAATTAATAATTGGCTACTCTTAACTTGCCCTGCTGCTAGTAATAGCAATCCCAAAAAGGAAACAATGACAATTCCGACAAAGGCGCTATTTAATTTCTCAATAAACTTTTCTCGCCCAAGATACATAATACCGCCAAAGATTAGCGTGAAGGTTGTTGTACCCACCCACGCAGGCAAGAAGTTTTCCACGCCCCAAAGTTTGGCGATCGCAGTTCCTAAAATTTCTCCGCCTTGGGTAATGTATGCTACCAACAGAGCGTAGTGCATAAATAAATATGCGCCGCTAGCAAATCGCGCCCCCAACTTTCCCAGCGTCTTTTCCACAACTCCCAACAGACCTATACTCGGGCGTCCTTCTAGACGTATGGTGTTTAAAGTCACCTCTGCAATTAATAAACCTGAAACTAAAGCGTAAAGCCAAACAGCAATCAACCCAAATGTAGATGGCAAAATTCCTGACGGCAGGGTGACGGCTGGTAGAGCCAGAATTCCCGCACCTACCGTAGTTCCCGCAATCAATGCTGTGCTTCCCAATACACTACCTGGTTGATGATTGAGCTTATTTCCATCAAATCTCAGGTGAGAAAAGAACCTAGTTGGTTGCTCTGAATCTTTAAGAACAGCCTTCATAAAGGTGATATTGAGTAATTGCATTTAAATTTCTTAATATATGTAAAGTATTTTAGCAAAACCCTAGTTTACTTTCTGAACAGAGAAAGGGAAACAGAAGAATTCCGGTATTGCTAATTTTATCAAGATAGAATTCAGGAGTCAGAATTCAGTATGAATCCTGTACGACTGGCGGATAGAGCAGCGATTCGCCGTGTCCGCGATAGCGCAGCGTTAGCGAGTATTCGAGCGTAGCGTCTGAATAACTGGGTTTAAGACCCCCACCAAATCTACGATTTGGTGCAAAACAATCAGTAGAAACGTTGCATTGCAACGTCTCTTGTATATTTTCATCAACACTGAGAAAACAATTTACTAACTTGTGCCAAATCTACGTTTCCACCGCTGATGATGACACCAACCTTTGCTTGTGGTGCTGTGACGACACCTTCGAGTAAGGCTGCGGCGGCGAGTACTCCAGTTGGTTCCACGACAATTTTCAGACGTTCCCACAAGAAAAACATGGTGCGAACAATGGCTTCTTCAGATACGGTTGCCATATCATCGACGTAGCGCAACACTAGGGGAAAAGTAATTTTACCAAGGCTAGGAGTGCGGGCACCGTCTGCGATGGTATTGGGATTTTTTACAGTTTGCAGGGTTTTACTGTGAAAGGAACGGGTAGCATCGTCGGCAAGTGTTGGTTCGACGCCGATTACTTTACAATCAGGTAAAAGTGCTTTGGTAGCGATCGCATTACCAGAAAGTAACCCACCACCGCCACAACAAACTAACACTAAGTCCAATTCCCCAACTTCTTGAATTAGTTCTAAAGCTGCTGTGCCTTGTCCTGCGATTATATGAGGACGATCGTATGGTGGAATCAGTGTGAGATTCTTGTCGCTTGCTAAATTTTGGGCTAATTCTTCGCGGTTGGTTGTTTGGCGATTGTACAAAATTATCTCTGCACCATAACTGCGAGTAGCAGTTTGCTTAACAGCTGGCGCATCATCAGGCATAACAATAGTAGCAGGAATATTTAGTAATTTTCCAGCTAAGGCGATCGCTTGGGCATGATTTCCCGATGAAAAAGTGACGACGCCTGCTTGTTTTTGTGCTGCTGAGAGTTGTGCTAAAGCGTTGTAAGC
The DNA here is from genome assembly GCA_034530875.2 of Nostoc sp. DedSLP01. Classification (GTDB taxonomy): domain Bacteria; phylum Cyanobacteriota; class Cyanobacteriia; order Cyanobacteriales; family Nostocaceae; genus Nostoc. The sequence goes on along the minus strand of JAVRCJ020000021.1, from coordinate 119,067 downwards.
ACCTCGAAATTTAAACGAACCAGTACGTTGAAAATTTTCGCATTTAAAAAACACTTGGCTATGAGTGCGATCGTTAACAGTTCTAGAAGTCAGCACGGGTGTACGGTGGGCAATTCCTAAAAGTCGCGCTTGTGCTGCTTGGATATCAGTTATGGTTACGGAATCCTGCTGTGGCATTGATGATGAGTTAAATATTCTTGCTCTTATTTATTGATGATGCTACAGGTAAATACGTCAATCTGGGCGATTTAACTAAATTATTTTCAATAATATGGTTGAGCAAAACTCCTCTTTGTCCAAGGGCAACAGTATATTAATTTCAATAAACTGCTGCAATCAACAGATATATGCCACAAGGTAGCTGTTTTTGGATATATATATGCTCTAAGAGTTAAACAGAAGTAGCTAAAGCATAAAAACAGTTAAAAATTACAGATAAAAAGCTTCGTGCCTTACGTATAAATATTTATATCTTCGGGCAGTGCTGCAAGAAAAACTATGCAGCACAAAAACGCCGATAGCAAAATCTACAATCTCTAGTATAGTCTTCATTCCTAACTCAATCAGTTACTTTTTAGAAGTTAGTATTACTAAGTATATTTTCACAAATAAAATTTATATATTTTGGTATTTTATTTTCTTTTCCTGTTCCACAATTCTCAGAAAAACTATTGAAGTAGAAATATTATTTATAACTATCTTGAGGATGCACAATTACCTCACTATAGTAAGATGTGTACTTGCTATCTCAACCTTTATTATATTTGTGAAATAAAAATTCTATTCGATTTAGCGAGGAAGTAATGACAATTCAATTGAAAGTTCCGAATATTAAAGGTAATGATTGCGCCAAAAAAATAACTCAATCTATTCAGACTATGGAATCTGATGCCAAAGTAGACGTGAACGTTGATTCTAAAACTGTAACTGTAGACACTGCGGCTTCTGAAGAGTCAATTAAACAGATAATTCAATCCGCTGGTTTTAAAATAGAAGGTTATTAATCAATAGGCTCAGTTAGAGTCAAAAACCTTTCTAAAAACCAGTTAAACCACCAACAGCGTCAGTTACACTAAGAGGTTGTTTGAAAAGTGGTTAGCTGTGATTTTAGGCACTTGTCGATCCCCCCAAGCCCCCCTTAAAAATGGGGGAAAGCTTCTTAAAGTACCCCTTTTTAAGGGGAATTTAGGGGGATATAAAGGTAAGCAGTATCTCCTAGTTTCCTTAGGCTTCACTACTAATAGTTGTACTGCTCATTTGTTCTCGCAAAACTGCAACTTGAGAAAGCATAATTTTTTCCATTGCCCCTGCTTCTAAGGTTGCCATCCAGCGAATCATCGATGAGAGAAATAGTTCTTTGAGATAGGCGAAAGAAAAGCCATCTGTTAATGTCACTATCCGATTTATAGTTTCGTCAGACAACTGCATTGCAGTTTTTAATTTATGATTCCACAATGTGATATAAGCTTGTCTAACTAGAACATCTGGTAACTCAAAGTGATATTTGCGGTCAAACCGGCTGGGGCGATCGCTAATTGCTGAATCTAAACGTTCTGGATGATTTGTAGTTGCAATGGTGATAATTCCTTCGTTTAAGGCGAAGCCATCCAGTTCGTTTAAAAAGAAGGAACGATTTTCATCAGTTAACAGAGAATCGATATCTTCTAATACTAAAATACAAGGTGCTGATTGCCTAGCTTGTTTGAAGACTTTCCGAATATTTTCGCTATCGGTGTCATATTCAGATTTGAAGCTTTTCACGTACAAGCAAGGTTGTTGCATTTGATTAATCAATGCTTTTACTGTGTGGGTTTTGCCATTTCCTGGCGAACCAATGAATAAAATACCCCGCTTCCAAGGTACGCCATAAGCTGCGTAAGTTTCACGGGATGCAAAGAATGCATTCAAGTCATCTTGAATATCTTCTTTGAGATTACCGTGCAAAATCAGATTCTCAAAAGTAGCACCTTGAATTGATTGGAATAAGTCTTCATCTTTTTCCCAATAACCATCTTCAAATACTAAAACTTCCTCACGAATTTCGGAATTCCACTCACAAACAGCAACAAAAAATTCTTCAGCTATTTGTTTGGTATCAGCCAAAATCCAATAATATCGAGTTTTACAATAACCTTCTTGCCAACTCATTAAAAGGATATCGAGTTGGTGTCCTTGCCATGCAACTTCAAAACTGGCATTTTCGGTATGGTGGTAAATTTCTTGCTCCATCCCATCCCAGCTAGTTAAAATCTGGTTGTGGATAAAGGTATTCTGTTCGAGACTGCATAGATTTACCTGGGTATATCTCTCCAAATTGAATGTAGGATCGTTACCCTCTACCAATCCTTTATGGGGATAAATTGCTGCTAATTCCTGACTGATATGATAAGCGATCGCATTATTAGGTAAACTAAGTGCTTCTGTAATTAGTTGTTGAATTTTCACAGTTATTTTTCCTTCTGCCTTCTACTTCTTACACAAACAATTGCGTAAACTCATACATTAAATCCACTCTACCTTTACGTAACATGGCTGGATCTAATCTTTCAGTTGTATTGCAAGTCATTAAGACAACTAACCTTTGCTGCATCTGAATGCCAGAGTCATCAATTACGCTTTGATACAAAGTGCCATCCAACAAACTGAGAATGTGTTCGGTTTTATTGTTGTATTGCGCTACTTCCGATGCACGATTTTGCGCTAGATTATCAGCTTCGTTGATGACGATACAAATCCGTTCTAAGTAAGTAGGCGGGACAAAATTGGCGATCGCATCGTGATCTAAAATAAAAATTACAAAACCTAAAGGTACGAGAATTTCTTTTGCTACTGCTTGCGTCCAAGCTGTTTTACCCGTTCCTGGTTCTCCATGTACGAGAACTGCTAACTGATTTTGATTGAGAATTGCTTGCTGTACAGAATCAGTAAAGTTTTGGATATCTTCTGGAAATGTGCGAATAGGAAATTGACTGTGAACTTTGCCGACACGACTTTGATATCCACTCAGCATTACTGCTAAGTCGTAAGTTCCTTTGTTAATTAATGGCGCTAAATTTCTCGCCATTAAAGTATATTGTCGTCGTCCGCGATCGTAAGGGTCAATTTGCAACCAAACGTCTTCTTTAGCCCAGTAAGCATAAACAGTATTAATTACATCTAACCGTTCCCAGCTAAAAAACTTTTCTACAGGAAAGTAAAAATCTCTTTCTGAATAATATTGAGTAATAATATCAGGACGAGCTAACAAATGTAAAACTCGCAATACAGTAATTTCTTGCAATCGGTTAAGAACGTAATCAATGGGAATACTGCTCCGACTGACGAATTGAACAATCGGTGTTTCTGTACTCAAAACATCTTTGTAGCGATGATCCGGTGATTGAGGATCTGGTGTAATGTAATTCCAAAATTTTTCAATTTCGTAACGCGTATTATCAGATACGACATTTAATAAATTTGCCCACCAAGAATAATTATTTCGCCCCAAAATCTCAGCAATATTACTTGCTAAATTCAAACTTTTTTGAGTTAGTTCGCGTGAATCATGAGATACTAGATCCCATACAAAATTCCAGTCTAATTCTCGGTGAAACGGCCGCCAACCGCTAGCAAGTAAGCTTTGACGAGTATTATTCGTAGGAGTGCCATCATTACTTCTATAATAGTCAAAGTCCATATTTATCTATTTATGTAGCGTTATCTAGTTACTTGGTGATGATGTAGGAGGTTGTACAAAAGTTTTCTCGTAATATAAACCAATTACGCACAAGTCGCCACAGCAAAAGTGTAGATTAATTGCAACAATTACACTGGTAAATGAATATACACTTTTTACAAATAGCCACTGCTGCGCCAACCTGCCAAATTCTTTGTCATTAACTCCTTGTTGCAATTCAAATTGTCAGTAATCAAGCTAGATAGATAATAAAGGCTGTAAATGCACTCTCTTTCTCACTTGGAACCAGCTAGTTGGGAGAAATCTTTAGTCTAACTAAGGAGATTGTAGCACAGCGTAATACAAAACTGTGCCTGTGTCAAATTTAAGGCTGTGGCGAAGTCGGGAGAGAATAAGTTTTGTACTGAGACGCGATTAATCGTGTCTCAGGAATACTATAAATCAGGTAACGTGAGGATGAAAGTCGTCCATCCGTTGCTGCTTTCTACTTGAATGTTTCCTTGCAGTTGTTGGACTAATTTTTCTACTATGGGTAAACCTAATCCCGAACCACCTTGATTCCAAATGTCTGCGTTACGGATACGATAAAATTTTTCAAAGATTCGTGGTAATTCTGTTGCGGGAATTTCTACTGAATTACTGATAGTGATAATAGTTCTTGCGGGGGTTTGTGAAGAATCGTGACTTACGCTGAGGACAATTTCACCACGAGCTGGTGTGTATTTACAGGCATTATTGAGCAATTCTACTAAAATTCGTTCTAAGGTAGTGCCGTCTGAGGAAAGTGGCGGCAGATTTGCTGGAAGATTTACCTGTAAAATTTGCTGGTGTTCTTGAATACGGATTTGAAATGGCTCAATTACCCAAGGTAGCCATTGTTGTAACAACAAGGCATCTGGTGTAATAATCGGGTCGGATAAGCTTTCTAGGCGTTGTAAGTCTAGTAAATCGTCGATTAATTCTAGCTCGCGATCGCACTCGGCATCCATTAGTTCTAGATAGTGCTGAGTTTCCTCCATCGCTGTAGAAGTTTGTAACAACTGAATCATGACTTTAATATTACTCAGAGGCGATCGCAATTCATGAGAAACTAAACTCAAGAAGTCATTTTTGAGTTCATTTATTTCTTCTAATTGACTCACAAGTTGCTCCTGCTCAATTTGCTTTTTACGTGCTTCAATTGCTTGTTTTTGCTCGGTAATATCCCGAAAGATTACCACAGCACCCGTAATCCGATCTTTCTCATCTTTAATTGGTGCAGCACTATCATTAATTGGTATTGTCGCGCCATCTTTTGCAATCAAAATCGTGTCTATGGGAAGGTGAACAATATTACCATCTTGAATAACTTTTGTTATCGGATTTTCTAGAGGAGTATGAGTTTCTGCGTCGGCAATATTAAATACTTCCGATGAATTTCTACCGCAAGCTTCTTCCTGTTTCCATCCTGTGAGATTTTCCGCCACAGGATTCATAAAAGTTACCAATTGTTGTAGGTCGCTAGCAATTACACCATCACTGATACTTTTGAGAAGTGCGTCCAGCCATTTTTTATTTGCTTTCAGTTGCTTTTCTAAACGATGTTTAATTAGAGCTATTTCAATATTGGTTTTTAGTTCCTTTTCTTTAAAAGGTTTAAGTAGATAACCAAATGGCTCAGTTATCTTAGCTCTTTCTAATGTATTATCGTCTGCATAAGCGGTCAAATAAATGACTGGAATATCCAAACGTTTGGAGATTTCTTGAGCAGCTTCTATTCCATCCATTTTACCTTTGAGCTTAATATCCATAAGCACCAAATCTGGTGAAATTTCTACTGCTTTATTAATAGCTTCTTCTCCTGAAGAAGCTATAATAGGAACCGTATAACCAAATTTATTTAGCCGATATTGTAAGTCTTTGGCGACAATAGCTTCATCTTCGACAACTAAAATTTTTGCACTTGTCATACTTGGATGTTTATTTTATTATTTATACTTATATAATTGGAAATGTCAACTGAGATTCTACTCCCATATCACCTTTTATCTGAATGCTTCCTGATAGTTGATAGGTAAGAGCATCTACTAACTGCAAACCTAAGGATGATATTTTTTGTAAATCAAAATTTGAAGGTAAACCAATACCGTCATCGCTAACTTTCAGGATAAAATTATTGTCGCTGCTGCGATGAAGGTGAATAAAAATTGAACCATTTCTCCCTGCTGGAAATGCATATTTTAAAGAATTGGATACAAGTTCATGGATAATTAAGCTACAAGGAATCGCTGTATCCAAGCCTAGAAAAACATCCTCATCAATATCAATTGATACAGCGATCGCCTCTTCACTGACTTCATAAGCAGTAAATAAGCTGGCTACTAAATCTTGAATATACTCACGGAAATTAACTCTTGCTAAGTCTTGAGACTGATACAATTTTTCGTGAATCAAAGCTATTGATGCAATTCGCTGCTGACTTTGTTGGAATATGGCTAAATCATCTTGGTTTTTGATGTATGCAGATTGCAAATTTAGCAAACTGGAAATCACCTGTAAATTATTTTTTACGCGATGATAAATTTCTTTTAATAACACCTCCTTTTCTAAAAGAGATGCTTTGATTTGCTCCTGCGAGCGTTTGCGATCGCTAATATCTTCAATCACAGCAATCAAATACTTTGGCTCTTTGCTAGATTCGCGGATTAAAGATACCGTAAGATTAACCCAAACAATAGAAGTATCTTTGCGAAAATAACGTTTTTCCATTGAGAAAGTTTGAATCCGATCTGCTAAAATATACTCAACATATTTCAGGTCAGTTTCTAAATCGTCTGGGTGGGTAATATCTTGAAAAGTGAGCGATTGTAGTTCTTTAGGCGTGTAACCCACAATATCGCAAAGCCTCTGATTAACTAACAACCATCTTCCATCTATTCCCACATGAGCAATGCCAACAGCAGCTTGATCGAATGCAGACCGAAATCGCTGTTCGCTTTCCCGCAATGCTACTTCTATTCGCTGGCGTTGAGTAATTTCTGCCTGTAGTGATTGATTAATTTTTGTTAATTCTGCCGTCCGTTCCTCAACCATACTTTCAAGGCGTTGTTCGCTTTCCCTTAAAATCTCCTCAGTCCGTTTGCGTTCGGCAATTTCTGTTGCGAGTTGGGAGTTGGCTGTCTCTAGTTGGGCAGGACTAGGTAAAACTAAAGCCTGGGGTATTAAAGGTATAAGTTCTAAAGCGGTAACTACTGAGACAAAAGCAGTGATAGCTTTAATTAACCCTGATAGCCAATAGGTAGGATACCAAAGCGTCCACACATCCATTAAATGGGTTGTGCCACAAGCAACAATAAATGTGCTAAACATCAGGAACATCCAGTCAAAAGGCACATCGCGCCGTTTGCGAACAAAATAAACTAGCATGACTGGAATGGAATAATAAGCAAGTCCAGTTAGGACATCTGAAAGCAGATGCAACAATACCAATCCCGGTTTCCAGAGATAGCAATGTCCGTGAGGAATAAATTGGTTGCTAAATAAAAAATTATTTAAAAATTCCACTATTAAAACCTATATACTGCACAAATCTTCATCAAAGCTAGAATCTCAAGCAACAAATTTTCTGGGTAGTTTCTGTAGAGGTACAGACACCAAGAAGGTGGCTGGAGGTTCGCAAAAGCTTCTACATCCCCAATTCATCGTACTTTTTGAGTTTTGTAAGCTGATCTATGAAATTTCTTGAGATTAAAATACCGCGATCTCTTTGGTTATTGTTACCGTAGATCTTCTGAAATAAGCTTTCTAATTGATATATCAGATATGTGAAATCATTGTTAAAAAATCAAATCCTGACTTTTGCTAAGAAACTGGGGATTTGAAATTGCAGCAATAGGAAATTGAGTTCGATAAATTTAGAACCTGAGATGATAATGATTCCAATTAAAATTATTTTTAGTCTCAGGCATTGGTTGAGTCTGAGGGGTTCTCTAAAAACTTAACAGCAATCAGACCAAATCCCAACCCGACGAAGGCAGGGTAAGCAGTTGAAAATCTCATACTTTGCCAAATGTAGAACTCCTACTTTATTTTTGCAAAGCTAAGTACACTTTTTTGCTGTTCCCCGTTCCCTGTTCCTTCTTTCCTTTCTTTACCACTGATTCAAGAAGCAAATTCGATTACTATAGTATTAAGGTTATGTTATACATAGAAAACCAGCCCACTCAGAAACCTACGGATGCAGGAATTAGCAAAGCAACGGAATTGTAGCATCTTAATGCTTGCTTACAACAAAAGAGTTTTAGATAGTGGTGTGGTTATCGCAGAATTCAGAAGTAAACTGGCGATCTAGTTAGAGAAGTTTGCTAATAGGCTTAATATAAGAGAATTAAACAATAATATAAGTAGGCGGACATAATTAAATATAAAATCTAAAGGAGCGAAACCTTTTACTATTCAGGGTTTTACCTTCTGCCTCCTGCCTCCTGCCTCCTACTTAGAATTCATATTTTATTGTTGAAACAACTAAGTACACCTCGATCGCTTATTTTCTTCCTGTTACCTGTGTATCGCCCTTGCGCTTCGCTTTGCGCACCAGACAAGTAAGTTCGCTCAATCAAATCGGATTGCTATATTCGCGATATCTTTAACAGTCGGCAATTAAAGTTCGTTGTCATATATCCTTGGTTGCAACCTAATCGACAATAAAAATATTCCTTGAGTCTAAAGTAATGCACCCCTGGAGTATGAAGTTATAAGTTCCCAACTGAAAGAAGATATACAAGTGATATTTCATAGACTTTCAACAGTTAGCAGTATCTTGCTGTTTAGAGTTTTATGTTTTTTCTAGTCAGTATCTGCAAATTTGTTACTTGAAATACAATCGCAGCAAAATAACATGGTGCAAGATTTGATTTTTTGCTTACGAGAGGCAGCTTTATACTTCATATTTAATAAGTCTTCGACACCTAAAAATGTTTCTGAATGTTATATTAATCCACCTTGTGGATGTAACAATCCAGGGCAAAATATCCAATGCGAGGATTGTATATATCTTGAGGCTTGCTTATCTAATTTCAAACGCTAAAATGCTATTTTTATGATTATTGTAATAACAAAAAAAAGAATATCAAGAATAAATTAAACCCTTAGATATAATTTATTTTCTTCTTATGATAGAAGTTTAAAAAAACAGCAGCATATAATCTAATTAATAGTGAATTCAATAAACAATAAATCTGTAAATTTGAAAGCACAGGGATGCCAAGTCAATGATTTCTTGCACTTATGTCATTCTGCCTGCAAATAATTTAAAATTGTGCGGAAAGTATGATTTTTCAATAAAAAACATTCTTGGAAACACAGTTATAAATTTTTCTAAATGTCGCTGAAAACTCTCCAAGATTATTTTGAGTTTCATCTCTACCAATCAGATGTTTTTTTAACATTTCGATTGAGGTGAAAAGCTCATCAATTTGTTTATCCAAAAAATACCTCTATTAAGTAGCAGGTTGAGTAGGTAATATCGGTTTTGAGAATCAACAAAACGCAACAATTCTAGAACATACAAGGAACCATAATCATGAGACCTTCTGATTTATCTAAAACTGTTTTAGCTAGTCTTTTTGCTATCAGTTTTGCTTCTGCATCCTTACCAATTTCTGTTTCTGCCCAAAGCGGATCCTCTGGTAGTGGCTCTGGCTCTGGAAGTACTTCCACAACTGGCACAAGTGGTAGTACAGGTACAGGCACAAGTGGTACTGGTGGTAGCGGCATAACAGGTACAGGCACAAGTGGTACTGGTGGTATTGGTGGTACAGGCACAAGTGGCACTGGTGGTAGCGGTATAACAGGTACAGGCACAAGTGGCACTGGTACAGGTGGTATTGGTGGCACTGGCACAAGTGGCACAGGTGGTAGCGGCATAACAGGTACAGGCACAAGTGGCACTGGTACAGATGGTATTGGTGGTACAGGCACAAGTGGCACTGGTGGTAGTGGTATTGGTGGCACTGGCACAGGTGGTACAGGCACAAGTGGTACTGGTAGTACAGGCACAAGTGGCACAGGTGGTAGTGGTATTGGTGGTACAGGCACAAGTGGTACAAGTGGCACTGGTACAACAGGTACTGATACAACAGGTACTGGCGCAACAGGTACTGGCACAGGTGGTACTGGTACAACAGGTAGTGGCAGTGGCACTGGTACGACTACAGATGGTACAGGTACTGGTATTACAGGAAGCGATGGTACGGGCACTGGTACTACTACAGTTCCAGATAGTGACACCACAGGTAATAACAGGAATACAGGTGTCACAACTTACCAAGACAATCGCGATCGCAATTCTAATTGGGGTTGGTTAGGTTTGCTTGGTCTAGCTGGTTTAGCAGGTCTGGCTCGTAATCGCGAAAAACCCAAAGCCTATAGCGATCCTAATGAAGTAACAGGTTCTCGCTATAGATAAGCTAATCGTCCGATCGTGCCTCAAGTTTTGATTTTAGGATGTTAGAGGCTGTTAAATTCTTTCTTTGTCATTGGTCATAAGTCATTTATATTTTTAAAGGACAAATGACCAATTACCATCAACTCAAAATTCAAAGTTGAATACTCTGCGAATAAATCCTGTGATTTAAATTTATCTTGCCTCGCATTTTTTCTTCTCCAGAAAATTAGCGTTAAACTCAGAGTAGCGGTTTCCGCTGCTTTTATTTTTCTCAAAAAAGGGCTTGTATCTTTCTAAATTTTGGTAATATAGCTGTAGTCAGATATGTTAGGACATAATGACAAGCGTGAATGCTAGGAATGATAATAGTTTTACCTCCTGCCTTCTGCCTCCTCCTATATCAAGAGTCTGAACGAAAGAAAAAATTTAGATACAGATGAGTTTACAACTTAAAGTAGACTAGAAGAATTAACATCCAAAAATAACGTTGCTTGGGATTGTTGGCGAAGAATAGAAGCCGGACAATCTGTCCTTATAGCTCCTTGTAACATCTCTTTAACCACATTTGCTTTACGTATTTCTGGAGCAAGACAAATAATTTTTTTCGCAGAACAAATCATCGGAATCGTAACAGTAAACGCATACTGGGGAACAGCTTCAATATCTGGAAACTGACCGGTGTTTACTTGTTGCTGACGGTTAACTTTATCTAGTTTAACTAGCTTGACGCTGTAAGGATCTTGAAAATTTGCTACAGTCGGATCGTTAAAAGCCAAATGTCCATTTTCGCCAAGACCAAGACAACACAAATCAATTGGTTGTGCTTGTAATAATTTTGTGTAGCGATCGCATTCTCCAACTGGTTGCAATGTATCGCCTTCTATATAGTGAAATTTCTGAGGCTCAATCCGTTTTTCTACACGCTCTCGCAGATAACGCCGGAAACTGGCAGAATGATAGGCACTAATTCCCAAATATTCATCTAGATGAAACAAAGTAATCCGCGACCAATCTACACCGCCCAATTTAATCAAAGCATCAAGAAATTTTAGTTGGGAGTTACCTGTTGCTAACAAAACAGTGGCTGTATCTTGTTCGTTGAGAACTTGCTGTAAATACTTTTGGGTGATTTCTGCAACTGAGAAGGCCATTTCAACTTCAGAGTTGTAAATCTCCACTAATAGCTCGTCAACGCGAAAAAAGTTTGTAGCACCTAACATTTAGTTACAAGGTTATCAATAATGTGGAATTTACTTAAAACAGTAATCCGTTAACAATTTTTCGCTGTTAACTGATTACTCAAGAGACTGTACTTGTGTACCTTTACATGTCTTATCCAGTTATAGAAGATAGAGTTTAAGATTTAGCAGATTAATTTGCGACTCTTAGAGGATGTTTGAAAAGTCCTATTGTTGGTATCGAAAAGTTCTAGATCCCTCTAAATCTCCCTTAAAAAGGGAGACTTTGATTCCGGTTCCCCCCTTTTTAAGGGGGGTTAGGGGGGATCTAAACGTGCCTAAAATCACAGCAAAACACTTTTCAAACAACGTCTTAAGATTTGGTTCAAATCCCATCTTTCGTCAGCGAATTTCTTCCTCAGTCCCCTATATTGACAGAACGATCGCTAAAGGACAAAAACAATGTAAACTATGTAAATAAAGTTAACAATTATTTACATAGTACCAAAAAAATTATGTTGGCTGCAATTCTCTTTGACCTAGATGGCACTATTGTCAATAGCGATCCTATACACTACCGAGCTTGGAAAGAAATGCTGTCAAATTTCGCTATCGAAATTGACGAAGCATTTTATAAATCCCGAATTAGTGGGCGACTAAATCCAGAAATTGTGCGAGATATTCTGCCACAATTATCACTATTAGAAGGGGAAAAATTTGCAGATGAAAAAGAGGCACTTTTTCGCAAACTTGCCTCCAATCTACAACCACTAAGTGGATTTTCGGAACTACTAGCATGGACAGAAAAGCATCAGTTAAAACGTGCATTAGTAACTAATGCTCCGAGATTAAATGCAGAATTTATGCTAGAAGTTTTGGGGATAAAAGAAGCTTTCCATACAATTGTTTTAGCAGATGATTGTATAGCAGGTAAACCCGACCCTGCACCCTACAAAGTTGCCTTAAATAACTTGGGAATTCAAGCAGAGGAAGCGATCGCTCTAGAAGATTCTCCTTCTGGAATTCGCGCTGCGGTAGGCGCACAGATCCGCACTATTGGTATAGCCTCCACTCACAATCCCCAACTCTTACGGGAAATCGGCGCATTTATGGCAATACCAGATTTTACTGATTTGCAGTTGTGGACATTCTTGAACTCACTCATTGAGCCAGATTTAACCGCGATCGCATCTAATGTTTGAGGGCAAGACTGAGCATTTCAAGAATAGAGACGCTACATAATTTAGCGTCTCTATTTTATTTTTCAGCCAAAATCGCGTAAATTTCCCGTTTAACTTCCTCTAAAAGCCCACGCACTCTATTTATTCGCTCTACATTACCACTGCGAGCAACCTGCACCACCACAGCAGCTAATTCTGTTGCAGCATTCCGCAACTCAAGAAACTCTTGGGGTTTACCTTTGATGAAACTTTTGAAGGTATCCCAAGGAGAATCTGAAGTTTCTTGTTGGGTACGTTCTCTTAAAAGTTGTCTACCTTCATCTGTAATTGTGTAAATCCGCTTACCGCCTTCCTGGGAACTAATTAAATAACCGCCTTCCTCCAACAATTGCAATGTTGGATAGACTGAGCCAGGACTGAGACGACGGAAACCACCATAACGAGTTTCCATCTCTTTAATCAGGTCGTAACCATGACTCGGATGCTCGGATAACAACTCCAGCAAGATGAACTTGATATCACCTCTACGAGTCCGATATTCCTCTCCCCAACCACGACCAAACATTTCATCACCAAAGTGTTTGTCCTCATGTCTACCATGATGCTTGCGATGCTCAAACCAAGACTTGACAAACACAAAATCATCTTCGCTAACTCCAGCCCATGCAGGTTTCCTAAAGTGCGATTTAAAGTGTCTAAACATAAATCAATTTCCAATCAACTTTCTCTACTATACGATATATCGGAATATATCGCGATATATCGGAATATAATTTTGATGAAGATTTATGAATTGATACTATTTGGCGAAATACCCGTTACATATACATCGTAGCTGTGTATACGTGTCAACTTAAGCCTTGGCGAATGGAATTCGCGCGCCACTTGCTACCCTACCCTACGGGAACCCTCTCCGAGGGAACGGGAACGCCAAGGGCGAACAAGTCGGGAAACCGCAAGGGCGCAGTGGCTTAGCTACACAAGCTTTCGTCCGGATGGTGCGCGGACTAATAAAAAATCAAAGTGTTGAAACCCAGGCAGGTGGGTTTTGTTTGTGTAGACGCGGTTTCTAACCGCCCGTTTCGCTACCCTGATTTGTAGGTCGAGCAAACGTGTAAGACAACGTTAGAAGTTATGGCTTGCCACAGTTTGTTGAACAAAAGACTCTACCCATTGCAAATATTGTGAACCGCCAACTACAGCGGTGTCATTATGGTCTGCTCCTGGAACCAATAATAGTTGCTTTGGTTCGGGAGCAGCTGCATAAAGTTTTTGGCTCATGAAAGCGGGTATAGCTGAATCGACAGTGCCATGAATGAATAAAACGGGCATTTTTAAGTTTGGCAATTTTTTAATCGACTCAAAGCGCTGTGTCAAGATTAAATCTACAGGAAACATCCAAAACATATTTCGATAAGCGATTAAATCGCGGATGGAGGTAAAAGAGCTTTCCACGATTAAACCAGCAGCTTGTGGATGTTTCACTGCTAAATCAATGGCGATGGCACCGCCTAAAGAATGCCCATAAATAAAAATTTGGCTGGGTGGAATCTGTTGTTGGCGTACCAAATAATTCCAAGCTGTAACTGCATCCTCATAAACCCGCTTTTCATTTGGAAACGAACCCTCACTGCGGCCATAACCCCGATAATCAATCAGCAATACCGAAAACCCTAACTGATGAAACCGATTGGCATGAGCTACATTTGCGCCAATATTGATACCGTTGCCGTGTAAATATAGCAACACCTTGGCATTGGGCTGCTTGGCTTTTATCCACCAGCCATGAATGCGTTCTACCTTGCCTGTTTTAGCAGTTACAGGTAACCAAACCTCTTCGTAAGGCAGATTAAAAAACTCTGGCGTCTTTTCGATAACAACAGAGGGAAAGAAAATGAACCGAGTTTGTTGAATATACAGAAATATACAGATTGCAAAGTAGGCAAATGCTGCAATTATCCCAGCCCAGAATAGTAACCGCAAAAATACTGGTATCAAAAATTGCAGACTATTAATTTTCATGCTCGAACTTTTTAATTTTTTAGGTATGTATTATAACAAAAAAATACTGAGTTCTATCTGCCTCAGCATTTAAAAATCGAGCATTAAGTTATCGTGAAAAAAATTTATTCAAAAATCAAATATCGAGTAAATTTACGTATGCATCTTTAAGCCTTCTCAATGAAAGTAGAATTAGCCCACACAGGAGAAGACAAAGTTGTGACGCCCTTAAACGAAGCTCAACTAGAGCAATTAAAAGAAATAAGCACCCACTTACGACAAGTAAGAGAAGAAAAATCTATACGCATCGAAGAAATTGCTGCTCAAACCATGATTCGATTAGGCGTTTTGCAAGCATTAGAACAAGAGCGATTTGATGAATTGCCTGAGCCTATTTTTCTTCAAGGATTCATCCGTCGCTATGGAGACGCTTTAGGGTTAGATGGCAATACTTTATCGCACATGCTGATAACCAACAATGTTATCCGCCAAAGTTCTAAAAATACTCATAAGAATTTAGATAAAAAACGAAATATACATATACCTCTGCTTTTGACCTATATCTTATTATTAGCAAGTGCATCCGCTGGTCTTCTTTATACACTTAATGCACCGCTTACAGCTCAATCCATAACTCCAGAAGATAACAATCAACAGTCGATAGTCAGTAATCAGACTAATAAGTGACTGGGGACTGGTGACTGGTGACTGGAGACTGGGGACTGGGGAATTGCAGAAAGCGCTTGATTTTTTAATCAAGAAACTAATAAGTGGCTGTTGAGTGTTGAGTTAGGAGTTATTCTCTCTGTGTCTTAAGAGTCTCCTAGTCACCAGTCCCCAGTCCCCAATTTTCAAGATATTTGCGGTTTACGCAGATGCCAAGTAGTTGATTGCTCGTAGGCATAGGCTATTTGAAAAAGTTGGTCTTCTCGCAGCACGTTACCAATTAGCTGTAATCCTATGGGTAGTCCTTGCTCGTCAAAACCACATGGCACGCTTAAACTAGGTAAACCAGCAAGATTTACGGGAATAGTCATTAAATCATTTAAATACATACTTAAGGGGTCAGTAGTTTTTTCCCCTGCTTTAAATGCTGTAGTGGGAGATGTGGGACAAACTAACACATCAACTGCGGCAAAAGCCTTTTCAAAGTCTTGTTTAATCAGCGTCCGGACTTTTTGGGCTTTCAGGTAGTAAGCGTCATAATAACCAGCCGAAAGTGCGTAAGTGCCGATCATAATCCGGCGTTTTACTTCTGTACCAAAACCACTGGCGCGGGTACGAGTGTACATCGATAGCAGATTATCGGCATCAGCAGCGCGGTAACCGTATTTAACGCCATCATAACGAGCTAGGTTCGCTGATGCTTCCGATGGGGCGATGATGTAGTAAGTAGGTAAGCCATAGCGAAAGCGGGGACAGGAAACTATATGAATCTCTGCTCCTAAACTTTGTAGTCGATCTACTGCTTTGGTAACAGCATCTTCCACTACGGAGTCTAAACCTTCACCAAAAGTTTCTTTAATAACACCAATTCTTAACAGACCTCTGGGTTTAAAGTCTGGTCTTAAGTTAGCAGCGTAGTCAGGAATGGGAACTTTGAGGCTGGTGGAGTCTTTGGGGTCGTAACCTGCGATCGCACTTAACAAGATAGCAGCATCTTCTACTGTGCCTCCAAACGGCCCAATTTGGTCTAAAGACGAAGCATAAGCCACCAAACCATAACGCGAAACCAAACCATAAGTTGGTTTCATCCCCACAACACCGCAGAAAGAGGCAGGTTGGCGAATCGAACCCCCCGTATCAGAACCGAGAGCAACTACACATTCTTTGGCTGCTACGGCTGCTGCGGAACCACCAGAAGAACCACCCGGAACTCGCGACAAGTCCCAAGGATTAGCTGTGACTTGGTAGGCAGAGTTTTCTGTGGAACTACCCATCGCAAACTCATCCAAGTTGGTTTTACCCACCATAACCGCCCCGGCATCCGCCAGTTTTTGCGTTACCGTTGATTCATAAGGCGGTACAAAATTTTCCAAAATCCGGGAGCCGCAAGTAGTAGGAATCCCCTTGGTACACATATTGTCCTTAATGCCAACAGGAATCCCTGCTAACAGCCCAATTTCTTCTCCCGCAGCAATTTTGGCATCCACATTAGCCGCCTGCTCTAATGCCCGTTCTGCCGTGACACATAAAAAGCTGTGTAATTTCGGCTCTAATGCTTGAATGCGTTCTAAAGCTTCTTGGGTAATTTCAACAGCAGAACGTTGTTTTGTAACCAGCTGTTCGTGCAACTCGCGGATGGATGCCATGACTGCTCTCTTTGTGACTCAAGTCCTTGATTTTAGTACATATTGACTTGATTGGGTATGGGGTATTGGGGGCAGAGGGCAGGAGGCAGGGGAAAACTAATGACTAATGACTGATGACTTAATGACTAATGACTAATGCCCGGACTAAGCAGATTCCTATATATTGAAATATGTTTAATGTGTCTTTAAAACCTCAGTTATATAGCTATTAACTGTTTGGTTATTTGTTTATTAAACTTTTGATATATTGTGATTAATTTTGTGTAAGAGTATATCAATGTTTTGTTTGTTGAGGACTTGTATTATCAGTAATACTCAATCTACAATTTTCATCATTATTACCAATTAATTTTGTTTGCGGAATTTGCTTCTACGAGGGGGGTAGGATGGTAAAAATAGTGACACGCAAATATTTAGGCAGACAAAATGTCTATGATATTGGGGTAGAACGCGACCATAATTTTGCGATCGCAAATGGTTTAATTGCTTCCAATTGTTTCAATAAATCCCATTCTACTGCCTACGGTTATGTAACTTATCAAACAGCATATTTAAAAGCTAATTATCCATTGGAATATATGGCGGCACTGTTAACGGCTAACAGTGGCGATACAGATAAAGTACAGAAATATATCACTAACTGTACAAATATGGGTATCCCCATAGATCCGCCAGATATTAACCGTTCTGGTGTTGATTTTACACCGACAGCAGGAAAGATTTTGTTTGGATTTTCGGCGGTACGTAATGTAGGACAAAATGCGATCGCCAATATTTTATCAGCCAGAAATGAAGGAGGAGAGTTTAAGTCTTTAGCTGATTTTTGCGATCGCGTGGATTTACGTGCAGTTAACCGCCGGACTCTCGAATCGCTCATTTACTGTGGAGCATTTGATAAACTTGAACCCAACCGCCAACAATTGATTAATGACTTAGAATTAGTATATGATTGGGCACAATCTCGCGCTAAAGATAGAGCCAGCGGTCAAGGGAATCTTTTTGATTTATTAGGCGACGGATTTTCTGCAACTCCAAATAAAAGAGCAAATAATGCCTTTGAAATTGCTCCTAAAGCTAAACCTGTGCTGGATTTTCCTCCACAGAAAAAATTACAAATGGAGAAGGAACTATTAGGCTTTTATGTATCAGATCATCCACTAAAATCTTTACGGCAAATAGCACCACTTTTGACCCCGATTAACCTTTCACAGCTTGGCGAACAAAGGGACGATACAAGACTTTGTGCAGTTGTCATGTTGAATAATGTCAAAAAAGTCGTTACTAAAAAAGGCGACCCGATGGCAATTTTACAAATAGAAGACTTAACTACACAAGTAGAAGCGGTAGTTTTTCCCAAAATCTACGAACGTATTAGCTCGCTACTGCAAGTTGATACTAGATTAATTGTTTGGGGAAAAGTAGACCGACGTGATGAGCAAACTCAATTTATTCTTGAAGATGCAGAACCAGTGGAAACAGTACAAATGGTGATGGTCGAATTAAATCCCCAGCAAGCAGTTAATATCGAAGAATTACATCGCTTAAAAACAATTTTGCAAGAGCATTCACCAGATAAAGAAAAGGCAAAAATGCCAGTTATCGGAATTATTCAAACTGAAAATTCGCGTAAACTTGTTCGCTTGGGTTGGCAATTTTGCGTACAAGATTCTAGAATCACCGTTCAAGCTTTACAAAACGCTAGATTTTCTGCTCATATAAAATCACTGACTGGTAGCTGATTTAAAAAGTAAAAATTCCAGCAGTACTGAAAGCTATTTAGTTAGCAGTTTTACTCGACTGTCAACAGTAGATTGCCTTAAGTATTTACGATTTTGCAAGTTTTTTTAGTTACTTATGCGGATGAAATTTTTCTGAAGTAGATGGTATCTTTTTATGCCATAGGCCTTGAGGCTGCGACAGGGGGAAGGAGTTAAAACTTGATGACCGTTAACGAGCTACATAAATTTGTTTCATACTGCAAAAGAATTCAACCCCAAACTCACGAGGACATTAAGAAATTTTTTGAAGGGGTGCTGTTATTTCCTTATGATAAAGAACTCCTGTTGCAAGCTTATTTATTTTTGAATATTAAAGACTTGTTTCCCTCGTGCGCTGAATTATTGTTATTTGAAAAATCGCCAATATCTGATTATACAGATTTAGGAAAGTGCGATTTTGTTTACCTGACGTATAAAGGTACTTTGTTTTTAATTGAAACTAAATTTATTGATACAGAAGCAACAGGAGCAACAGAAAGAAAAAGAAGAAATAAACACAGAAATAAGGTATTTGAGCAAGTTATTACTTTAAAAGGCCGTTTTAGTGAATATTGGAATATTAGGCTGGATCACTTAGAATGCGGCGTTTTCACAACAGATCCAGAAGTGGCTTGGCGAGGAAATGGGGTGAATGTGACATCTAGATCGATATCTATAGATTATCTAGAAAAATGGCGAAGAAGTTATCACACGATTGAAAAAGGTTGTGATGCATCAAACATGATTAATTCTAACTCAAAATCTATTATTCATTAATAGAATTGTAGAAACCAAACTAGTTTTCATTAAGTCATCTGCTAGTTTTTGCTTTTAATTTTTAGCAGCTTATAATTAACTGTAATCCTGGCTCACAATATTTTTTATTTTGGAGTCAACTAATTATTTATTATATTTATAATCTGCTAGAACGAGAATTTGAGCATTTTCT
This sequence comes from Nostoc sp. DedSLP01, assembly GCA_034530875.2. GTDB lineage: Bacteria > Cyanobacteriota > Cyanobacteriia > Cyanobacteriales > Nostocaceae > Nostoc. Next base: position 99,589 of record JAVRCJ020000021.1, on the reverse strand, counting down.
GTCGATAAACTTGTTTCCAAGTGATTGATTTTCTGCAACAATTATTTCTTGCAACCTAGTCAATAAATTTGCATATTCTATATGAAGCTGGTTTAAATTAGTTGAATACTTAGACATTTGGTTTTTATTTGGATATCTCGATTCGCATAACTTCCTAAGTTCTTGTTGGACAATCCTTATTTGTTCTTTTTTTACAACTAAATCATTTTCAATTAATCTTTTTGAGATTGGAGCTTTTTGTTTAAATTGAAGCGTAGATTCTTCAATATAGTTGTGCATTACACTCTTAATAACTTCTGCTGCTAAATTCAAATCTGTATGGGAATATGAAATCTTGAAAATCTCGCTATATTCAAGACTTTGAAGCTTTTCAACCTTCAAATTTATCATCAACTCTTCTGGTGAAATAGACTGAGCATTAATATTACTTAGTTTTAAGTCTTGCATAACGCGATTTATTATTTTAGGGGTACGAATTTCATTTATTACCAAAAAATTAGAAATATTTTTATTGTAGTAATTTTTTTTGAGAAACAAGTAACCCATTACTTGACATTTTGAATCTTCAGAAGCAAATGAAGTACCTGTCATTCCAAAATATACCAAAATTATTAGTAATTTTTTTAAAGAATTAAAAATAGACATTTTGAAGTGTATAAAATATTTGTAATAATTATTACTATAACATCATTAAAACTCTAAATTAAAAACAGTAGGTTGTTTTTATGCAACCAAGCTGTTAACCCAATGCAAAGGAAACATTGATTCAAACTTTTCAAGACGGATTTTAGATTTTGGATTGAGAATAGCGTTCTGAATATAGGTTTATATTATTGCCATTGCTAGTAGTTAGGAAAAGTATTTTGTCGAATTAGAAGTATCTTTGAGCCGGAAAATATGTCAGATTACTTGAATAAGTACCAAACGTCTGACAGGAAAACCATACTCATGAGAATTTTGGCTACTACTGCTGTGCTAGCTGCTTCTTGGCTAATATTTGGAATCATAACTTCTAAGCCAATCAACGCTAATTCTATTGTTGTACAAAATATCACACCATTTCCTACACCTACGCTTGCACCAAGAAATAGCAAACCGATTATTATCAGTAACGCTGAGTTCGGGTTGAAGAGAGTTGACGCCAAAGGTAACGTTACCATTTTGCAGACAAAAACAGTGCCACTCCAGGAAGGAATCGCTTACGGGTGGCGAATGAAACTGAAAGATTACCAAGGTGAAGTTAAGTGGCGCGAAGTCTTACGTTTGCCAAAACCTCCACAAACTTGGGGTACAGATAATGGCGAAGACTTCTCAATTTCAGCAGATGGTACTACATCTACCACGCGGCGCACAGAGTCTGCTCCCGACGGCACTATCGAGAATTTTTGGACGATCGCTCCTGGCGATCCGCTTGGTAAATATAAAATAGAGGTCTATGTTAATGACCGTTTAATTAATACTTTCGAGTTTGAAGTTATTCCAGTCAAGCGGATATGAAAGGGCATTGGGCATTGGGGAAGCAGGAGGGGTGGGGAGATGGGGAGATGAGGAGATGGGGGAGTGTGGGGGGAAAGATTTCTTCCCCATCCTCCCACACCTCCCACACCTCCCACACCTCCTGCTTCCCCTACCCCCCTGAGGAGTATCTTAGAAATAGAAGTTTGATTTTCGTTGGGTGGCGATCGTGAATACAGAAGAATTCTTGCGATTGATGGAAAAACAGCGCCCATGTCCTCAGACATTGCCAAAAGCGCTGCAAGCAATGTGGCATGACCAAAAAGGTGATTGGAGTAAAGCTCATGAAATAGTTCAAAATGCCAGCGATAGTGATAGTGCTTGGGTTCATGCTTACCTGCACCGCAAAGAAGGCGATTTGAACAACGCGCGTTACTGGTATCGGCGCAGCGGCCAGCAAGAGTTTGCAGGAGGGTTAAATCAAGAATGGGAACAAATTACTTCTGTATTACTGAAAAAGGTGAATGTGATGCATGGATGCTGAGGAATTGAAAAGGCGTTATGCCGCAGGGGAAAGATATTTTCCAGCCCTCAACTTGAGTCGGTACAGGTTGATTGGAGTCCACTTTCCTGGAATTAATTTATGGGGATCTGATTTGACTGGAGCTAATCTAGCTAAAGCCAAACTCTGGGGAGCAGATTTGAGTAGAGCTAATTTAGCCAGAGCAAATTTGACCAGAGCAAATTTGAGTGGTGTCAAACTTAATGAAGCAAATCTTCGGGGAGCCAAACTCAAATATGCCAAGTTGTATGGAGCAGATTTGACTGGTGCTTATTACGATGAAAGTACCCGCTTTTCTAAAGGTTTTGACCCCATCAGTCAAAATATGCGGAAGTTGTAAGGCATTTTTCACGGGTAAATCGGAGAGACGTTGCATTGCAACGTCTCTACATTTGGATTCATACTCTCCGTGTCAGTCTTCACGAACCTCTGCAACTGGACATGAGATGGCCTAGCGAACTCACGAGCGAAAGTAACAAGTATACTTGTTTTTGAAGGTTTATCCTTTTGAATTCATGCGTCCTCGCCAGAAAATCTTAGAAATATTTTCAACCTTTATTCAATTTGAAGCCGATCGCTTTAACTGTTGGGTATATGATGCCAAACTACGGCGCAGTATCCAAAATCGCTTGCTACAGATATCAGAAACGAAAAACTCAGAAAATTTTTGGGCAATTTACTGGCATAAAAATTGGCAAAATCAGCCTAACTCTCTAGCTGAGGCACATCTATCAGCTTATTTGCAAGAAACTTGTTATTGGTCAGCAACAAGGACGATTCCTCAAATTGCTAGCGTCCAGTGTACCTTGTCTGATTGTTTTCAAATAGCGATCGCAGAACTACCAAAAATCCTCAAAGCCTGCGATCCTGACCAAAAAGCCAGTCTCAAAAGCTACAGCAATGTGGCTTTTGGCAATGTAATTCGTGATGCTTTGCGGCAAAAACAAGAAATAGATTTTTGTAACGATTGGGCATTATTACTGAAGTTAAGCCGCAAACGACTACAGGAATCTTTGCAAAATGCTGGGCTAACAGATGAAACTATTGCTTGTTACTTGTTAGCTTGGAAATGTTTTGTCGATGGTTACATTTTGGGGAAATCGCCAGGTGTGCGGAAGTTGCAAAGACCAAACCAAGATACCTGGGAAGCAATTGCTCAACTCTACAACCGCGACCGCTTAACGCAACTTAACCCACCAAGCACAGAATCCAACGCCCAAACTCTAGAAAAATGGCTGCTGTTATCCGCAAAACACGCACGTTCTTATTTATATCCTGTGGTTTCTTCACTCAACGCGCCGAAAACAGGTCAAGCTGATAGTGAATTACAAGATGATTTACCAGATACTACTCAAAATGAATCTTTACTGGCAGATTTAATCGCTAAAGAAGAAGCGGAAACTCAAAAAAATCAACAACAAGAAATCCAGAATTTATTAATTACTACCTTGGGAAAGTTGCCTCCACAATCGCAAGAATTGCTGCAATTGTACTATCAACAAGGTCTGACTCAACAACAAATTGCCAAACAACAGCAAATCCAGCAATATCAAGTATCGCGGCAATTGGCGAAAACGAGAGAATCTTTATTACTAGCGATCGCCAAATGGAGTCAAGAAACAATGCATATTTCTCCGACTTCCAACGTGGTTAAACATATTAGTGCAGTATTAGAGGAATGGTTACAAAATTATTTCAGTAATTTGCAACCTCAGCCCTCAAAGGAGCAGTAGTTATGTCATCATTTTGTGTTCCCCCGACTCAGCTGTGGTTGGAGGTATCTCCTGAAGTTCAAAATCAATCTTGGCAGCAAAGCCAGTCTAGCGTTAGTCCCCGTAGCCGTTGGAATGTTTTTCTCAATCAAGTATGCCTCAGTACTTTTTTGCCTTGGTTGCAAGCAGAATACGTACCAGAAGCTACTATTGACACATTGCCAATCAGTTGGGAATTGGTCAACGGCACTGCTATAAATATCGATACAAAACGTTTAATTTTAATTCCAGATAAAAGTTTAGAAACTAGAGAATTTTCTGTACCCCAAGAATGGATAGATATTCCTCGATGGGTAGGAGATTATTATTTAGCAGTACAAGTTAATCCCGATGGTGAGTGGATGAGAATTTGGGGCTATACTACCCACGAACAATTAAAAAATCAAGGTAGCTACGATTACCAAGAACGGACTTACTCATTAGATGCTACTCAAATGATTGAGGATTTAAATGTGCTTTGGGTAGTACGTCAACTATATCCTGAAGAACAAACACAAACAGCTCTGGCTCCTTTACCTGTTTTATCAGCTACTCAAGTAGAAAATCTCTGGCAAAGATTAACAAGTCCAACAATTACTAATCCTCGCTTGGAATTGCCTTTTGAAATTTGGGGAGCCTTATTAAATAGGGAAGACTGGCCGCAAAGATTTACTACACAGAAGCCAGCACTTGTTAACTTGCGTCAGTGGTTGCAAAATATAGTTGCAGATAGCTGGCAAACAATAGAAAGTTACTTGGGTACGCAACCAGATTTTGCCTTTAGCTTCCGTCAGGTTAACGATACAGCTGAGCAGTCAATCCAACGAGTTAGGGAAATTGAGTTACCAAATAACAATCAAGCTGTAGTGTTAATGTTGACATTGACGGCAGAAATAGATGGTAGAGTAGGAATCCGCGCTCAACTGTATCCTAAAGAACGCAATTTCTATCTCCCTAGAAATATTAGTTTGGCATTGATTTCTGCTTCCGGAGAAATTGTGCAGTCAGTGCAAGCAAGGGAAACAGATAATTCAATTCAACTCAAACGATTTAAATGTCCTCAAAATACACGGTTTAGTCTTCAGGTTGTTTTAGATGATTTCAATTTTATGGAGGAGTTTGAAAGTTAAATGGGTATTGTTTCACGCAGAGACGCAGCGAAAAGTCGGAGCGCCGGCTTCCGGCGATCTGAACTTTTCAAGAGAGAGGCGCAAAGAGGATAAAGAGTTTTGACGTTGCTCAGAAACTCAAAAATAAACTCTCCTCAACTCTTACTCTCTGCGTCTGGAGCGTCTCTGCGTGACATAAATTATGAGTAAACAAATCGTCCTTAACTTAGGAAAAGGAAACTTACGCCAAGGCTTTCCCACGGTCACAGCTCAACTTTGGCAAACGGATACTCCTACTCCCATGCAGTTTACAGGTGGATTGCCTGCTGCACCACAATTGGAGTATCTTTATCAACGTTGGCAACAAATGTATACAGCTTTGTATGCTAGTTTGGGTTGGCGCAGTGGCAATATTGCAGACTTTGAAATTGATGAAGAAGATGTTACGCATATTTCCCAAGCAGAGTTTGACAACCTCTGCCAAGAATTACAAGACAGTCTAAATACATGGCTAAATAGTTCGCTGTTTCTCAATATTGACCGCAAACTACGCACTCAACTTTCACCAAAAGAAGAAATCCGCTGCATAATTACTGCTGAATCTGAGCAGGTTTTAAAGCTTCCTTGGTGTCTGTGGCATTTTTTTAGCGATTATCCACAAGCTGAAATTGCCCTGAGTCCGCCAGAATATACGCGTTCTGTGAAGACAAATCCTCAAAAGAGTAAAGGTAAAGTCAGGATTTTAGCAATTTTAGGCGATCGCCACGGTATCGATATCGAAAAAGACCAAAATTTACTGCGACAATTACCTCATACGGAACTCAAGTTTTTAGTCGAACCCAACCGTTCCCAACTCACAGAACAATTATGGAAGTCAGGCTGGGACATTCTTTTTTTTGCGGGGCATAGTTCCAGCCAAGGCAAAGGGCGAATGATGCTCAATTCTGGGGAAAGTTTAACTATTGACCAATTAAAGTATGGTTTACAAAAGGCGATCGCTCAAGGTTTGCAATTAGCAATTTTTAACTCTTGCGATGGTTTGGGATTAGCGCAAGATTTAGCCGATTTGCATTTACCCCAGGTAATTGTCATGCGCGAACCCGTACCAGACGGGGTAGCACAGGAATTTTTGAAGCACTTTTTGGCACTTTTTTCCCAGGGTAAAACTTTATATGCAGCCGTTAGGGAAGCCAGAGAAAGATTACAATCTCTAGAACATGATTTTCCCTGCGCTACTTGGCTACCTGTGATTTGCCAAAACCCAGCAGAAATTTCCCCCACTTGGCAGGATATCTGCGGTCAGAGGTTGGGTTTATATCTGCCGCGTCCGAATTTGAGGCAGTTACCGCTAGTTTTTTTTAATAGCTTCAGCGTGAGTTTAATTGTCGTATTCATACGGTTATTCGGTGGGCTGCAAGCCCTAGAATTAGATGCATTCGACCAATTAATGCAACTGCGACCAAAAGAACAACCGGACTCGCGGCTTTTGGTAATAACTGTCACCGACCAGGATATTCAAGCGCAAGGACAAGAACCGCGGCAAGGTTCGTTATCCGACAAGTATTTCAATCTCTTACTAACTAAACTGGAACAATACCAGCCAGCAGCTATAGGTTTAGATATATACCGAGATTTTCCAGTCAGCGCCAACTACCCAGAACTAGCCAAGCGGATGCAAAAAAGCGATCGCTTTTTTGCAATTTGTAAACGTGCCGATCCCAAATACGACCCCACAGGCATTGCACCCCCGCCGGAAATACCAGAAACACGGTTAGGTTTTAGCGATTTTGTGGAAGACAACGATAGCGTACTGCGCCGTCATTTGTTGGCGATGACTCCCAACCCAATTTCGTCAACTTGTACTGCTGCTTCTGCCTTTAGCGTGCAGCTAGCATTTCTCTACTTGAAAAAACAGGGAATTACAGCCAAATTTACCGAAAATTGGGATTTGCAACTGGGAAATAAAACTTTCCCACAGTTACAAAATCGGGCTGGCGGTTATCAGTCCATAGATGCCCAAGGTAGTCAGATTTTACTAAATTACCGTTTTTCGCCCTCCGTGCAAGCGATCGCACCCCAAGTCACCCTCAGCCAAGTCTTGAACGGACAAGTTAATCCAAATGCCCTGAAAAACCGGATTATTCTGATTGGCGTCACCAGTAACAGTAGTAGCGATTACTGGTATACACCAGATGGAAAAAACCCTTCAGATATCATTCCAGGCGTAATAATTCAGGCACAAATGGTCAGTGAAATACTCAGTGCTGCTTTAGACCAAAGACCCATGTTATGGGTTTGGAGGCAATGGGCTGATATTTGCTGGGTTTGGGTATGGTCTTTGACAGGTAGCCTACTAGCTTGGTATCTTCGCAAAATAGCTTACATCAGTATTTCTGTAATCGCAGCATCAGTTACGTTATTTGGATTTTGCTTAATTCTATTAACTCAAGGCGGCTGGATACCCTTAGTACCACCAATGATTTCTTTGCTACTGAGTAGTACTATATTTATCTTTATCAGCAAAAAATTCCAGAAATTATAGGCAAGTGAAGTGTAGTAATAAATTAGGTGTTAATCCTCAAAAATTAAAAATCCTAATAAGTTACTTTGGCGATCGCTAATTAATTTCTATTATGAAAAAGGTACTTTGGTTTCATACTACCACCCTGATATCTGCGCTTACCTTGAGTATTTTTAACCCATCTGGAAATTGGTATGTACAGGCTCAAACCCTAACACCTACAGGCAAAATCACATATATTGCACCAAGAGCGCAGGAAAAGCCAGGAGAACCCACAGGTAGGCGTAGAGGTGGAGGTAGTCGTGGTTCCTGTAAGCAGTATGAAACGCTGACAGCTTTAGTACCTATAACTAAGACAGGAAATAAAGATTTAGTATGGGGACAATCGGCATCTCAAACCCCGACATTTTGGTTTTTTGTCCCTGATAAATTAACACCCAAACTCCCTATAGAATTTGTAATTCAAGACGAAGCAGATAATTACGTTTATCATACAAAATTTAATCCACCAGAAACGCGATCGGGAATTTTTAGCATACCCGTACAACCTACAAAACCCTTAATTGCTGGTAAATCTTATCGTTGGACTTTTTCGATTTATTGCGATCCTGATAAGGCGTCATCTGCTGTTTACGTGCAAGGTTCAATGACACAAGTAGCTATCAGCCCATCATGGCAACAACAACTTGCAGCAGCTAAAACACCATTAGCAAAAGCAAGTTTTTTTGCACAACATGGTGTTTGGTTTGATGCTTTAACAAGTTTAGGAGAAAGTTTACAAAATACCAAAGACAAAGATCCAAAAATTGCATCAGCTTGGATTGAGCTACTCAAACAAGTTAATTTAGTTCAGGTTGGTACAGATGCGATCGCATCTTGTTGTGTTGCTAAATAATATAGGAATCTGGTTTGATTTGTGAATTTACTTGCGTAGACAGGGAGTAGGGAGTGGGGAGTAGGAAAGAAGTCTTGTTTGGGTGTACTGATTTTTTTCAGAATTCAAATATGAGTTTTATATGATGTCCAGTTGAGTACTTATCATTAGCAGGTGTAGCGACTGTCTTGACTTTCAAGACAGTCGCTACATTTATTTTCTCTCCAGTCCATAGTTACTTGCTATATAAGGCAATTTTTTCAGTACATTAAAACAGCCCTAGTAATTTTACTAGGGCTGTTTTTTATTGATTATCGCATCAATTTTGATTACAGTTGTTTACCGTTGAATAAGCCTTCAACTTTCTTATTGGGATAGCTTTGCTTATTAAATTCTAAATTAGCGATCGCTTGTTGCAGTGTCCAACCTGGCTCAAACCCTACTCGCACGCCATCCCAGAGTAATTCGTAGCCGACTTTTTGACCGTTAAATAAGCCTTCAACTTTCTTGTTGGGATAGCTTTTCTTATTAAATTCTAAATTAGCGATCGCTTGTTGCAATGTCCAACCGGGTTCAAACCCTACTCGCACGCCATCCCAGAGTAATTCGTAGCCGACTTTTTGACCGTTAAATAAGCCTTCAACTTTCTTGTTAGGATAGCTTTTCTTATTAAATTCTAAATTAGCGATCGCTTGTTGCAGTGTCCAACTCGGTTCCATACCAACTTGCACTCCATCCCAAAACAATTGGTATTGACCTAAAGCGTTGGGATTTTGGCTTGGTTGAGAAGGATTACTGGCATAAAGTTCGTAACCAGCAAATGTTTTTTGGGCACATACATTTACGCCATCAACTTTTCTGCAATTAGTGTAATCTTGTGCCATTGCAGGTTGAGCAAAATTTAATGAAAATACTGGTACGCTAACACCAATCAGTGTTGCAATTAAACTTAATGGTTTGCGGGACATAAATTTTTCCTTACGAGTAGATTGTTGAGATGAAAAAGCAGACTTAGAAGTGTAATTAGTAGTCATGTTTTAGGTTTCTGTGTTGAGTAGTTAACGGTATAATTGTTGATAAACTGACTTGCTGTTGAGCTAGGCAAAATTAGTAGTTAAATTGTTCATAGTGCTGATGATTTACTACCAATACACATCTGCATGGAGCAGAAATAATAACTCCCTAGCTTCAACTTTGGTGGAGAGTATTTAAAGTAGTTTCGATGACTCCAACCTCCAGTTTGTTGGTTGGGATTATTTACTTTACCCTCCACAGAGTTACACGTTTGACTTTTGAACTTTATGCACTCAAATAGCAATGAACCGAAAAATTTTTTTTTTGGAGATGTCTATTAGACATAGGAGTGAAAATCAATGTAGAGACGTAGCATTGCTACGTCTCTACATGGGTTTTGGGTAACGTAGAGTTAATTTATGGAGATGTCTACTAGGAATAGGGAGAAGGGGATAGGGAGATGATAAAAAAGCTTCCTGCCTCTGTGTTCCTTATCTGCCAGCTTCTTTTCCCTAAATGTAAAAACCAGCCCTTCACCAAAGTAAGGGCTGATAATTGATATGATTAAATTTTTAGACTAATCTGTAGAGAATTTTAAACAAGCTGAATATCTGTACTGATTGCAAAATTAGCAGGCTTATTCTCAATGGTGGCGAATTGAGTTCCTTGGAACAACAAAGCACCAGTAGCATCGTTGTAGCTGAAATTCTTGAAGTCAGCGATACCACCAAAACCAGCTTTAGAAATCTGAATCTTGTCACCTTCAACCATACTAAAGTCTTTGATGATGTCTAAGCCTTCTACCTTCGAGTTAAACACAAATTTATCTGCACCTAAACCGCCAGTAAGAATATCATTGCCAGCACCACCATTAAGAATATCGTTGCCAGCACCGCCTACTAGAGTATCATTACCATTGCCACCTACTAAAGTATCATTACCATTGCCGCCAGTGAGGTTATCGTAGCCAGTTCCACCAGTTAGGCTATCGGCTCCGTCACCACCGAAGAGGAAAGCCCAATAGTTTGGTGCTACCACCGTTAGCACATCATTGCCTGTACCACCTGTAAGGACTGCAAAATTTCCGTCTTGTGCAGTAATGAATTCTACACCACTGAGAATATCGATACCTTCGTTACCATTAGTAGTGACCTTATCAATTACTTGTAAATCGCCATTGCTCAGAAAAGAGATTGCATAGTCTGTATAATTTCCTTCATAGTTAACAACATCATAGCCACTACCGCCGTTGAGGGTATCATTGCCAGTACCGCCTTTGAGGATATCATTGCCAGCACCGCCATTGAGGCTATCGTTGCCAGCAGCGCCGTAGAGGAAATCATTGCCAGCACCACCACGGAGAGTGTCTGCGTATTGTGTGCCTGTGATATCGAGTTTTTCAATACCAGTGTAACTAAGTAGTGGATTATTATTCAGGCGGCTAAAGATGCCATTTTCTCTCACGTCTACACCAGCACCATTATTTAAATTAGTGTAGTCAGCTATTAATGTGTCAAAACCTGCACCACCATCTACATAACCAAGACCATCTGAATCAATAATAGTATCATCCCCAGCTTCACCATAAAGATAATCATAGCCAGCGCCACCCTCAATTTGATCGTTACCAGCACCGCCTTTGAGGGTATCACCCTTAGCACCGCCGCTTAAGACATCTGCGTATTGTGTACCTGTGATGTTAAATTGTTCAATACTAGTGTAATTGAGTAGTGATAATCCTGTTTGCCGGCTGAAAATGGCACTTTGTCCCAAATATCCTACGTGTACGCCAGCACCACTATTCAAATCAGCGTAGTTGGCTACTAGTGTGTCAACATCTGCACCACCATCTACAGAACCATCTGTATCGATTAAGGTATCATCCCCAGCCTCACCATAAAGATAATCAAAGCCAGCGCCACCCTCAATTTGATCTTTACCAGCACCGCCTTTAAGGATATCACTGCTAGCACCACCACGCAGAATATCTGCGTATTGTGTGCCTGTAACGTTAAATTTCTCAAAATTAGTATAATTGAGTAGTGGATTATTATTCGCCCGGTTAACAATAGCGCTTGGTTTCATTTCTACACCAGCACCATTATTCAACACACTGTAGTTGGCTATTAATGTGTCAATACCTGCACCACCATCTACAGAACCATCTGTATCAATTACGGTATCATCACCAGCGCCACCATAAAGATAATCAAGACCAGCGCCACCTTCAATTCGATCGTTACCACCTTCACCATACAGGCTATCACTATTAGCACCACCACGCAGGGTATCTAGCAATTGTGAGCCTATGATGAGAAATTTTTCAATATTAGTGAACTTGAGTCCTAAGAATCCTGGGTAAATATTGGTGATACTATCAGATCCTACGATTACACCAAGACTGGGACTTCCGTAGGCACCGTAGTTAGCTACTAGCGTATCAATGCCTGCACCACCATCTACATAACCATCTTCGTCAATTAACTTGTCATCGCCGCCGTTACCATACAAGTAGTCATAGCCAGCATTACCATAAAGATAATCATTACCAGCAGCACCAAGCAAATTGTCGTTACCAGCTCCACCAGTAATTAGGTCGTCTCGATCTGCACCAGTTAGATTGTCATTGCCATCTTGTCCGTTGAGTGTCCAAGATTCACCATTAGTTCCCAGAAAGATATTATTGCCGTTGTCGCCAGTATAAATTCCCATATTCCTATAAACCTCGTGTTGTGTGTGTAATGAAGTCTGGTGTTAGCCTTTGAACTTCTTGCTGAGTTACACGTTTCACTTTTGAGGTTTATGCACTCAAATCACAACAAAGCCAAAAAAATTTTTTAGCAACCCATTTACTGGAGTTTATCTCGCTTCGCGAGGGAGGCAGAGGGCAAGAGAAAAACTGGTTTTGTGTCCCTACAGCAGTTTTCAGTTGAGTAGACCACGTTGTAGGGGCTTTACAGCTGTGCATTGGTGTCAACTTAACGCGAAACCCTTGTAAAGATGTGATATTCAGCTATCTCACTTACCATCAAAATCCGCGTTACCCCACCCCGATTTTGTCTAAAGCCAAAATCGCCCCTCCCCTTGCCAAGGGGAGGGGTTGGGGGTGGGGTAAAACGATTGTGGGGCAAGAGTTTGAACGCTGTAAAGCCCCTACCGAAAATTGTGGTTCAAGTGGTTCAAATAGATGAAAAACGGTGTAATAAAAGCAATGCCGTAATTTTAAGCTAACAGATAATATGTGCGATCGCTGTTTAACAAGGCAAGCACTTTGGTTAATAAACTAAGCACTTTGATTAACAAGGCAAGCACTTTGTTTAACAAACCAAGCACTTTCGTTAACAAGACAAACACTTTGTTTAATAAACTAAGCACTTTGGTTAACAAGGCAAGCACTTTGTTTAATAAACCAAGCACTTTCGTTAACAAGACAAACACTTTGTTTAACAAACCAAGCACTTTGGTTAACAAAGTAAATTATTTTACGGCAATTACTGAACTATTCATTAAATTTTTTTGGGAAAAAATGCTTGATTTTGGCTATTTTCACTGAACCAACTACTTATATTTTTGAGAGACGCTAGAAGAATAAAGTTAAGCAAAAGGTATGTATTGATGCCACGCCCCAAAAAAACTTCTTCCGTACTCGAAAAAATAGAACAGCAGACAATCGGGTTGCAATCAATCGATCCTAGCCTCGATTTTGGTGATTCTGTCAGTTTGCAGTATTTGAACGAGTTAACTGCGGAACTACGTAACGAACTCAAGCAATATAATCAGTTACTAAACACCCTCGATTCGGCAAAGGGGAAAATAGAAGCCCTGGAAAAGAACATGCGCGAGACTTCAGAACGCTTAGTTAGTGGTGTAGCGTCAAAGTATGGCAAAGATAGCCGGGAATACGAACTAGCAGGTGCGGTAAGGAAAAGCGATCGCGTTCGTAAAGCTCTCATCACGCGGTTAAAATCAAACGCAGATGCAAAACCCGGCGCTACAAAGACGACATAAAGAAGAATACAGAATTCAGCAATCTTGAGCGTGGAGGATTCAGACGCGCCACGCTCATTAGACCTCTTGCAAAAGTCCTTCTTTGCGTTCTCTTCTTTGCGCGGCAGTCGCTCATGGGGGAAACCCCCTGCGTACCCGTCGCTGCCTTGCCTGTGCGACTCTGCGTGATATAAAAAATTATTTTTACTACAGCCAATTTCCCAGCAAAACGTAAGCCGCCCAATGCACCGGATGGCGATAATCTGGGTCTTTTAACAGTGAGAGTTGCGCTTGTCGCAAAGCTTCTGCCTTTGTCACTTGCTTAGTCGCTAGCTCTTTATAAAATTGGCTAATTAGACGCGCGCCAGATTCATCATCTAAACTCCAAAGAGAGGCTAAGGTACTGCGTGCGCCTGCTTGAATTGCCATACCAGCCAGCCCTAAAGCGGCGCGTTTGTCTCCATCGGCAGTTTCGCAAGCACTAAGAACGAGTAATTCAATTGGCTCAGGTGTAGTTTGCTCTCTGCTGCGAAGCAAGTCTTTTAATTCGTTGAGTTTAATTGGTTTATCCCAAGCCAACACAAAGGTTTCATCGGCATTGGAACTAAATTGACCGTGAGTTGCTAGGTGCACCACAGAAAACGGTACTGAGTCAATGAGTTTTCGTAGCGCTGAACTAGTAAATGTCTGATTCAGGAGAACTTCGCTAGGGACTTCCGACTCAATTGTTTTTAATTCGTCGCTGACATTTGGTAAGGAAGTAAATCCATGTCGTGCTTCTGTGAGTCCAGCAGCCAAAGTTTTTAGCTTGCTTTGACGCAAAGGACGCGGCCCTAATAGCTCTAAGCCGGGTGTTAGGGCTATGCTGTATTTTTCTACCAAATAATTATTACCATCATACAAAGCTGCGATCGCCACGTTCCGCAATGCACCATCTAAGACAAAAACCAATGTTTTCACCTCATTTTCAGCTAGTTCTGCTTCCACAGGGCGAATTAACCAGTCATAAACTTTTGTAGATAATAATTTTCCCTCAGGAGTTGTGAAGGGTTTTTCTAAATTTTCTCTGAGTTGCTGTATGACTTCTTCTACTTCAGCTTGGCTTATTTTCGTGGCATAGTGGCGTAGTCCTTGCTGAGGTAAACTGAGAATTACCTCTAGTCGGTCTGGCAAAATGATGGGATAAATGACTGCTGCTGCCGACTGTTGAATTTGGTCAATCGGTACTATCTGTCCTTGGAGACAAGCTGAACGAAAAAAGTTGTCAAGTTCTGCTAATTGTAGCGATTCAATTACTTGACGCGCTTGTTTTAGTTGCTCCTGGCTAGGATCTTGATTTAAAAGTAATTGTACGTATTCGCGATATACAGGCTCTACAGCTTCCCGGAAGGAAAATTGAATGTCACTGTTAATCGCCACTAAATCGCTGCGCAGAGATTTTAATGTTGTAAAGGCGACTTCATAAGCTGATGTTGCTTGCTTGATTGCACCTTGGGCTTTTAAAATCCGTCCTAATTGCCATTGCCATTGATAAGCAATATGTGGCGCATTAATGGCTTGAGCTATTTGCAAAGCCTGCTGGGTTAAATCTTGAGCATTTGACCACTGCTCGGTTTGTTCGTAGAGTCCGCCTAGATAACCCAAAGCATAAGACTGTGCTTGGCGATCGCTTAAATTTTCAGCTTCTTGAATTGCTGTTGCCAGTAGTTTAGCAGATGCAGTGTTTTCTTGAGTTCCCAGTTTCACTAAACTTTTCGCAAGGTTGATGCGAGAGTAAATTGTTGAGCGACTGGGAGAAACATTATTAAACTTTGACTGGAGTTCTAGGGAAAGATTCTCGGCTTTTTTTGTTTGTCCAGTTGCTATTAATAATTGAAGTTGATTAATTTGAGCTTGAATCTGAGTTATAGTGCTTGCTGGCGCAATATTTGCAGCTTGTTCGTAGTATGCTAATGCTGCCTCTTTATCGCCTTGGGCATAAGCTGTATTACCCAAGCTGAGTAAAGTAGCACTCAATTCTTGTGGTGATTTACTCGCGCTATTTTGTAGCAACTGCAAACTTTGCTGCAAAACTCTGCGAGAATCAGCAAAAGCACCCACAGATTTGAGAACGTTGCCCAGGCTACGTAATTCTGTAGTTTTTAACTGTTCGTCTGGTTGATTCTCTAGCGTTCGTTCTACTTCTGCTAGGGTTTTACGAGCTTGCAGGTAAAGCCCTAGAGCTTGTTGGGCTTGAGCTTGATTAATTAAACTGCCAATTCTGCCTTGTGTATAACCTGCTACGGTATAAATGTTAGTTGCTTGTTGCCAAGAATTAAGAGCTTGTTCAGTTTTACCTTCGGCTAATTGCAAACTTCCTTGAGTGTTGAGTGCTTGGGCAAGGATGAGTTTTGTTTGCGGTGTTGTCTGGGAGTTTTGAATTAAATTCAAGCTAGAGCTAATTGTCTGGGTTGCTTGCTGCCACTGTCCCAATTGCTGATAAGCCAAAGAGAGATAATTTAGCACCATAGCTTGAGAAGATGGATTTTTTTCTGCTTTGAGTGCCAACTGCCAAATATTTATCGCTTCAGCATAGCGTTGCGCTTGGTAGAGTTCTCTACCTTGTTGAATTAAATTTGAGTTCGATAAATATTGTGTTTTGACAGCCAGAGGTTGAACGGCAGCAGCTATGACTTGTCTCAATTCCAGCACCAGAGTTAGACTCATCCCCAACAGCACACAAAGCACAAAAGCTAGAACTTGACGCCAAAATTTCGGCTGTTTTTTTGCCATCTGAGAGTGCAACATTAGTTTTGGGCAACCGGACAACTAACAGGTGTGAGTGAAGAGTTGTGAGGGGTAGCAGTGGGAGCTTGAGCTACCAGGGTAATAGTACCATCAGGGTTAGTTACCCAGCCTTGAGCTTCAGCGATCGCATTCGCTGTTTCTGAAATTAAATTTACCTCTTCTTGGGAGCCGCTTACCTTTTCATTGAGCAAAGCATGAGCTTGTAAATCTTGCCAAATGGCATCGCTGCTAAGTGGCTCAATGGGGTTAGGCGGCAAACCTCCGCGTCCAGTGACTATAAATTCACTTTTTTGATTGGCTGTTGCTTCTCCACCAGTTCTACAGGTTTGGGCAATGAGTTGGGAGGCATCTACTATATTTGTCGGCAAATTCACGAGTCCGTTACTGGGGTCTACATCTGCTGTATTAATAACTACCTGTTCGCTGAATGAGGGATTGGCTTGGGAAATGGCAGTGAGGTCACTTGTAGGAAGCGATCGCGGATTTAATTGCTCGGGGTCATTAGTTACCAATAGTCTCTCTAGATCCGAACGACTACGGGGTATTAGTCCAAAGATTCCTTGAGCAGTAATATCAACTCTGCCACCATTACCACTAAAAGCATTGGCGGTAATATCGTTATTTTCCAAAGCCGCAGCAACAATAAATGGAGAGTTGATGGTAATGTTACCTCCATTACCACCCGCTTGAGTAGTTCCCGCAGTTGTAGAGATGGTACTGTTATGCCTTAATAGCAACAAGTCTGTGAGTTGGAGTTGAATATCGCCACCAGTATTACTCGCTGTTTCCGCAGAAATTACAGCTTGGTTATCGAGAGTTAATTTTCCGGCTTGAATATCAATAGTACCGCCGATACCAGTACCTTGATTATCAACAGCAATTTTAGCTGCATCGCGAATCATCATCACTTTGGGGTCGATGAAAATGTTACCACTGTTGCCAGTAGCATTGGCAGTTGTATTGGCAAAAATTCCGGTACTATCGCCTGTTAAAGTGAGGCGATCGCGTATTCTCAAAGTAATATCTCCGGCATTACTACTACTGCTTGTTGATGTGAGAAGTTCTCCACCACTAGCAGCATCAAAAGTATTTGCTGTCACTAGAATATTGCCTGCTTTACCCATACTGTCGGTTTGAGCATTTAAACGCGCGCGGTTACTAATTGAGAGCGAATTGGCAATAATCTCAATATCTCCCCCCTTACCTTGGGCACCCAAAGCTACCGTACTAAATGCCCCACTGCTGAAGTCTAATAAACTGACTCCATCAAATAAAACCCAATCTTGAGCTTGAATCGAAATATTCCCCGCATCTCCGATGCCACGAGTTTGGGAGTTTAACCCAGCACCATTGCTAACCGACAGCGATCCTGTAGTAATATAAATGTTTCCTCCCTTACCTACTGCTTCCGGTTCCACAGAACTGAAAGCTCCACTGGGTAATCCATAACTAGCAGTACCGTTGAAAGAAATGCGATCGCGAGCTTTAATGGTGATAGTACCTGCATCTCCTTTTCCAATTGTCGCCACCTGTAGTTGAGCGCCATTACTCACAAACAGCGACTCTGCCGCGATTTGGATATTTCCTCCTTTGCCTACTCCATTGTTAGACATAGTGCTGAATGCTCCACTCGGAAATCCATCTTCACTACTAACGCCATCAAAAGCAACGCCATTTACCCCATAAATTTGAATCGTGACATTGCCTGCATCGCCGTTTCCATAGCTGCTAGTACTTAGTTGAGAGCCATTGATAACTGAAAGCGAATCTGCCTCAATTTCAATATTTCCTCCTTTACCGAATATTGCACGGCTTGATACCTCGCTTGCTATGTCACTTCCATCTAATAAAACTGCTTTACGAGCTTGAATAGTAATATTACCTGCACTTCCTTGGCCAGCAGTACCGGAATCTAATAAAGCAGTATTCCTCATTGAAAGCGATCCGGTTTGAATGTTAATATTTCCTGCCTGACCTACACCTTTTCGAGCAATATTGCTAACTATTTTGGTAGAGTAATATTCACTATTTAGTCCATCAAGTGTAACCGTGTCACGAGCTTGAATTGTGACATTACCTGCATTTCCCTGTCCCAGAGTACTAACAATTACTTGAGAGCCATCACTAATAGAAAATGAACCTGTGGTGACCTTAATATCACCACTATTACCTGTAGCATTTTGCTCAACTGTGTTTTGAATTGTACTCAACTGGCTTAATGTAATTAAATCAGTGGCATTGAGGGTAATTTCTCCAGCTTGATTGCTAAAATTTCCTAAGCCAAAGCCGATTCCGGCTTGTATGATGCTTTCTCCTGCAACGTCGATATTTCGAGCCGCGATCGCGATACTACCACCATTTTCGGCTGTAACATTGAGCTTGGCATTATTGCTAAGTGAAACATCTGCTCTTGGTACGCCATCAGGGAAGCTCATACTCAAATTGTTACCTGCAAACTTCAACTCCACACTTCCCGGTGCTGCCAATCCACCCAAATCAATCCTACCCCCCAAGGCGTTCAAGCTGCCTCCATTCAGGTTGATGTCACTGCCCAAAAGTAGTAAACTGCGATTATCGCCAACCCGCAAACCAAATGTCTCCTCTCCTGAGGCATCTAAACCGGTAGGTGCGATCGCTCTGGTTTCGATAGTTCCCCTGGGAATTTGATTGAAGAATAATGCTGAAGGATTTACAGTTAGCAAAGGGGTAATTTCCGGGGTTGAAGCGTTCCAAAAACCCTGATTCCCAAATTGAATAGCATTTGCTGTTGTTCCTACAAAGGAACCTGCAATATCTAACCTTGCATTTTTACCAAATAAGATGCCGTTGGGGTTAATAAAAAACAGATTGGCATTACCCAAAACCCCCAGCGTTCCCAAAATATTCGAGGGGTTATTACCTGTAACTCGCGTGAGGATATTCTCTATTCCTGTGGGGTTAGAAAAGTAAACCCGTTGCCCATCATCAATGCTAAATTCCCTAAAACTGTGAAATAGATTTGCTCCTCGGACTGCACCACCATCAATGCGATTACCTATTCCCCCTTTAATTTCAACCCCTTCGGTTACGATTGATGATTCATTTCCTAAGGTGCTGTCAGGTGTAATTTCGGCGATGACGCGGCTTTCTTGAAAAATTAAAGGAGTTAGTGCCGCAAGTGCTAATCCCAAAAGTAACAATTCGTTTAAAAATTTAAACAATTTTTTCGTCAAAAATACTAATAATTATAGATTTTAGTATAAAGTGCCTTCGGTAAATATGGACGTATTACTACCCAGTGTGTATCTTAAGAATGTAGATTTAATGGAAAGATTAAGTACCCTATTAACTGCATTTTGGTATGAGTTTCTGCCAAAATGTAGTTTTTGTCATTAGACCTCTTGCATAAATCAAAAATAAAGCACCCCACCCCGCATTTGCTGACGCAAACGCTCCCCTCCCCTTAGCAAGGGGAGGGGTTGGGGGTGGGGTGTTAGGGACTTTTGCAAGAGGTCTATTGATTAATTGCCTACTATCAATTCAGATGTAGAGACGTTGCAATGCAACGTCTCTACAAGGATTTTGGGCATTGCTGAATCAAGGGTTAATTCTTGTGGGGTGGGCATCCTGCCATAGGTGTCAATTGAACGTGAAACCCTGATGAAAACGTGATGAGCGAGTTCTACTCACTTACCATCAAGATCCGCTTACCCCACCCCGGCTTTGCTGACGCAAAACCTCCCCTCCCCTTGGCAAGGGGAGGGGTTGGGGGTGGGGTAAAAAGATTGTGGAGCAAGAGTTTGAGCTGAAGTTGACACCAATGGCTTTCCGGCCCATCCCACAAAATTAGTAAAATCATCCCGCAATTATGCAACCCCGGATTTTGATATCATGCGCTTAACTAACTGCGATCGCAGCTCCTAAACTTTCATTCGCTAACCTATCCACTGCACATACAGCATAAGTTCCCGCTTGTGAGACGGTAAAGAAAGTTACACCAGCAGGCAAAATTCGCTGAATTGTCCAAGTATCGCCAGTTTGTCGATAAAGCGTCCAAGAACGAATTGGTTGGTCGTCTCCAGGCTGCCAAGTGAGTTTGCGGTTGTTGACTTGTAGTCCAGTGGGTGGAGGGGGTGGTGTTGTATCCCGCCAAGACATAGGTGGAGGTAGGGCAGGTCTGTTATATAAAGTTTCTAATCCATCGGCTATGCCTTGACTATTTTGCCTTAAAATATCGAGGTTAAAGAAAATATTCCCCAGTGACAGCCGTGAAGCTTGGCTGCGACTAATTTTCACCTGTTTTTCTATTTCCTCACTTTCCCGACTCTTGTTACTTGGTTCTGTGAGATTGTTACCAGCATAAACATGTCTTTGTTTGATGTTTATGTCTGTCCACCACTTTAACAATGCAGAATAACTTTGTGGTGCTTGGTCTGTGCGCCAGTAAAGTTGAGGTGCAATATAATCAATCCAACCTTGTTCTAGCCATTTCTTGGAGTCAGCATACAGCTGATTGTAAGCATCCAAGCCAGTAATACCAGGCGGTTGTCCGGGGCGATAAATTCCAAAGGGACTAATACCAAATTTAACTTGCGGCTTAGTGGCTTTGATTCCTTCCGACAGACGCAGTACCATTTTGTTAACATTGTCCCGTCGCCAGTCGCTAAGGCTAAGGGTACCACCAGCTGCTTTGTATGCAGCGTATGTTTTGCTATCGGGGAAAGATTCGTTTTCAATGGGATAGGGATAGAAATAATCATCTAAGTGAACCCCATCGATATCGTAGCGCTTGAGTACATCGATAATTACGTTGTAAGCCCTATCTTGAACTACTTTGAGTCCTGGATCCATCCAGCGTTGGCTTCCCCACAAATAAACGCTTTCTGGGTTAGTAACTGCTATGTGCGGACGGACGGTTTTAGCCGGATTTGTAGAAGTGCTGGCGCGGTAAGGATTGAACCAAGCATGAAGTTCGATATTACGCTTGTGACATTCGGCGATCGCAAACGCTAAAGGATCGTAAAATGGTTCCGGCGCTTTCCCCTGAGTCCCCGTTAGCCAAGCACTCCAAGGTTCTATTTGGGATTCATACAAAGCATCGCCCTCTGGCCTAACTTGGAAAATCAGCGCGTTGAAGTTCAGGGCTTGTAATTTATTAGTAATTTCGACGAGTTCAGCTTTCTGCTGCTCGACAGAAAGTCCTGCTTTGGAAGGCCAATCACCATTCCACACACATGATACCCATACCCCACGAAATTCTCTGGTATGATTTAGCTTGACGCTAGTCGTAGGTATAGGTGTTGGTGTTGGCGTTGTTGTCGGTGTTGGCGGTATGACGAGGTAACTAGAAGCAATCTTATCTGCTAAATCCAGATACACTAAAGCTTGATAAATAATTACTGCCACATCTGCACGGGTGGCTGCCAAATTAGGATTAAGTAATTTCAAATTTGGATAATTAACCACCAATCCCGCACTAGTGGCAATAGCTATCTGATTTTTGGCATAGTTAGGAATTTGAACGGCATCTTGATAGATTTGTCCCAATTTTGACACTAGGTCGGGTTTTACCTTCGTAGCAATTTCTAAGCCTGCTACTAAAGAAACTAAAACTTCCGTCCTGGTAATTCGGTTACCAAGACGGAAGGTTTTATCAGGAAATCCGCTAATAAATCCTTTTTCGTAAGCTGCTTGAATAGCTGCTGCTGCCCAATGACTGCTAGGCACATCAACAAAAGGGACATACTGCCGCTTCTTGGGATCTGTTGGAAATGCCTTTGCAAGGATAGCGGCAAACTCAGCGCGGGTGAGTGAGTTATCGGGGCGATAAGTGCCATTCGGCAACCCACTGACAATTTCAAGTTGGGCTAAGCCTGTAATAAATGAGCGTGCCCAATGGTTTTGAATATCCGAGAAGGGAGTAGAACTAGATACCATTGTTGAGATTGCAGCTAGCTAGCCTGGATTTTGATTACCTTAGTTAATTTAGCAATACCAGGGCGATCGCTGCTGCAACGTGTTGTAAATTTTCTTGGTGATTGGTGATTGGGGATTAAGAAAACAAACTTTTTTCTGCCCCCAGTCCCCAGTCCCCATTCACTAAGTAGGATTTACTGCCGAGTCATTAGAATTCAAGGCAGAACGCACATTCCATGACAGCATCACGCGGGAAACGCCACTGAACAGAACGCTGACACCAACTAGCGTTCCTAGCAGCCAAGGGGCGTTGAAGGGCCACTGAAACCAAATCATTGCACCTAAGACGAGTGTAATAATGCCATTAACTAATACCCATGTCCAGTTTTGTTGGGGACGTAATTGGAAGGCTAGAATTAACTCAAATGTACCTTCAGTCAACAAGAAAGTACCAAGCAATAGAGTTAGGCTGAGAATGCCTGTATAAGGATAAACCAACAGCATGATGCCGGTTGCAATATACAGTCCGCTTAATAAAAGCTTCCAAATAAAACCTCCGCGATCGCGGGTTTGGGTGGCGTAAACTAGTTTTGTAAAACCAGCAAAAGTTAAAATCGCTGCAAACCAAGTTTCGGCGAATAGGGTAGTGAATGTAGGGAGTGCGATGCCAATAATTCCGGCAACAATCAACAGAATACCGGTTATTAGCGATCCATTAACTTCCTTTTTAATATCTTTAGAAACATCGGCTGTCATACAAATCTTTTCCTTATGCTTAAATTCAACTCTACAATTACGTTAGGTAATTTCTGAGTCGTGGGGTACAATCTTCAGGTAGACTCGTAGGTATTAGATTTCAAAAGTAACTACCTATCAAAAGTTTTCTGCCAAAGTGCTGAGTCGTTCGTAGACAGTGATGAGGCGATCGCCTTCTAATTCAACAGCAGGATTGGGATAATTCTGAATAGCTGCCAGTAGTGTAACTTCGCCCTTTTGCTTGATAGATTCACTTAAAGCAGTTCTTAGTGCTTGTTGATTTAATTCTCCTCCGGGGGGATGAACTACCTCACCAATTTGGTTAACCAAAACTGGCCCTGCCCAGCTAGAGAGTAAGTTATTTAAAAAGGTGCGATCGGCTTTGATACCAGCTTGAAGTGCTTTACGAGCTAATGCAGGTTCTTGTTGAGCCGCCTGCAAATAAGCCGTTAATGTCGGCGTAGTCTTGCCAGTTTCTACAAACTGATTTAATTCTCCAACAGATATCGGCCCTTGAAAATCACCATACTTTAAAATAACTTGTTCGGCAGCATCAGCATTACTAGCTGAAAATAGAACAATAGCACCTATTCCTAAAGCCATTGTTTGACTAAGAAATTTAGTGAATTTTCTAGCTTTCAATTGATTCAAAAGTTGAGTAATCTGCATTATATTGTCGAAGTTTTTAATTGTGTAGAGCGTAGATAAGCAAAATTGCACAATGTATTAAGTAGAAGGCAGTTCTTGCTGGAGGTAATCCCCGTAAATAAATTTAGGAGATTTAAACCCTTTTGGCAGAAAGCAAAAATTGTATTTTCTTCCTTCTGCCTTCTGCCTCCTGCCCTCTGCCTTTCTTTGATAAATGGTGTTATTTTTGCCCTTTTTCATTAGGCATTGGTGCATGAGGTAGTACTGACTTTTCTTCGTCTAAGGTTGGTGCAGGTATGCCTAAGTGTTTTCTTGCAGCTTCTTCGGCTAGCTGTCGGTCTTGTTCGTTCTCGAACTGACTTTCATCTAACAAATGAGGATTTTTTGCTGCTTCATCTCGGCTTGGGCGATAGCCGTTTTTCCACCTGTACTTCCAGTCCATAATTTGATAGGCAGATATACTGCAATTTAATTTCCTAGTTTTTCATCGTAGGCGGTTAATGGAAGATGACACTCTTGCTATAGGTTGAAGAGGCTCATTCAAAGGGTATAAATTTAACATTATTTGGCTAAAAATATGTGATGGAACTGGGGTATGACAAGTATGGTTATTATTGGCGATCGCTCCTGCAATGTCTTGTCAGCTTTGAATATTGAAGCTTTGCCCCTTGAGTTGAATTTAGGCTAAATGTACTAATTAGAAGAAGTAGAATTAACCTTATCTTTTATTTTGCTTCCAAAACCGATACGATAAATATTATTATTTTAGATATTGCCGAAACACAAAGTAGATAATTATGCTTAAAGAACAGATTACACAAAAACTAGAAAAATTACCTGACCCTTTGTTACAAGAAATTTTATATTTTGTTCAGTTCTTACAAACTAAGTACCAGAAAGATAAAACCTTATAAATCACTATTATGAGTGAATCATCACTGCAAAAAGATTGGTTAAGTCTAGAGGAAAATGCCGCATGGCAAAATTTGTAAGAGAATATGCAAACTTATCAAAACGATTATGATTTTTGGATGCAGTGGGTATTTGCAAATGCTTTTAGCTTCTTTATAGGTCTTCTTTCATTCCAAACCTTTTTTATTACTCCATTAGTGCCGGGAATAGCCCAATGGTTAATATTAAGAAAGCAAATTATTGGACTAAGCAGATGGTGGATATTAACTAATGTTGCTGGTATTATCTTATATGGATTAATGGGTGGAAAATTAGCAATTAACAGCGGCTTTAGTGATTGGTGTAATCATTACACAAATAGTTTTAATATCTGTGCAGTCTTTTCTTACTCCATTAGTGGGGCCTTTGGAGGTTTGCTCGCTGGAGTGCAACAGTGGTTCTTTTTAAGAAGATATGTTTCTCTATTTCACCTACGAACAAGCTGGATATTAGCTAGTACTCTAGGCTGGACTTTAGGTGGTTTTATAGGTAGTTTTACATTATGGAAAACTATTTTTACTAACAATTTTGTTATAGGAGTATTTGCTTATGGATTATTATTCGGTATGCTCAACGGAGCTATTACAGGAGTGTATCTAATTAAAATTATCAAGCACAACAATAGATCGGTAAGATGAGCAAAGTGATAAATTAGCTGGTGTCTAGCGGTGTCTGGTGTACGCTTATCCGCGAAGAAAGGGGATTTTTGGGGGCAGACACAAGACACCAATTGCAGTTAAGTTTGATTGAGCTTGATAACACCGTCGCCTGCTGCTTTGGTTTCATATAAGATTTAACAGCCATACCACACCTACTGTTTCCCATGTAGGATATGTGTATTAGCCACTATCTTATACAGCTTATGGTTAACATAACAGGTCAACTTACTTTAAAAGAGTTTCTAAGCCTTCCAGAAGGAGATGTATACTATGAGTTTGTTGATGGCCAAGCAGTCCCTAAAGTGTCTCCAAAATTTTTCCATTCAGCTTTACAAGCTGCCTTACTAATCCTCATTCATACATGGTGCAAAGGCAAAGGTAGAGTATGTGCAGAGTGGGCGATTCTTTTAAAACTTCAAGGTAAAGATTGGGCACCTTTACCAGATTTGACATACATATCTTACGAACGTTTACCCAAAAGTTGGAAGCTTAATGAAGCTTGTCCGGCAATTCCAGAATTGGTAATTGAAATTATCTCTCCAGACCAGACAATAACGGAATTTGAAGAGAAAGCGAAGGATTATTTAACTGCGGGCGTGCCTAGAGTTTGGGTGATAGATCCAGAAGTTATGAGTATTAGAGTTTTTCTGTCTGATGGATCAATTCAAGTTTATACGGATGATACGCCCATTGTAGATACGATACTCCCAGGTTTGGAATTAACAACAAAGCAGATATTTGAAGAAGCAGAATTAGTTTAATTTTTAGGGCGCGATGCCTACGCTCTTTGTTAGCCTACGCAATTCTAAAATTAGATAATAATTGTATTTCGTGAAATTTAATTATAAAAGTCACAACACAGCTGAATTAGACTTCCAAGATAGCCCTGACAATTTAAACGCAGTTAAGCTAATGGCTAGATTCATCAGTCTAAAATTACATAATTAATTTAAATTGAGTGCAAATCCAAAAAATCTATCTCAGAGGATGTTTGAAAAGTCTGTAGTAGTGTATCAAATATTTGTTTACCCCGCCTTAATCCTCCCCTTGGAAAAGGGAGGGAACTGGATTATCTAGTCTCCCCCTCTTTCCAAGGGAGGATTAAGGGAGGTAAAAATGTGATTAAAATCACAACCAACTACTTTTAAAACAACCTCTCAAGAAAGAAGCGCATAAATCACTTTGTTATCGTCAGATTCTTGCTAACACAGAGCTTACATCATAAGCAGCTTACAGTTACATCTTATTCTTAAATAATATCTCTTTGGATATAACTAAAAGAGTTAATCAGTTAGTATAAGTCAACCTCTAGACTCAGGTAATTAAAACTAAAAACTTTAAAATTAAAAAAGAGGTTCCCACTTGGAAATCTGGTTGTAATCAAAAGTTACATTCTCAAAAATACAATAGCAAAGAGTACAGCCAATGACAACTTCTACAGAACGCGGACAAGAGATTGGAAAGTTGCGCGAACTAATCAAAAATATTGATTATGGAATGTTCACCACAGTAGATAGCGATGGCAGTCTGCATAGTTATCCTATGTCAAGGAGTGGCGATATTAGCTCTGACGCCACACTTTGGTTCTTTACCTATGCAGATTCTCATAAGGTTACTGAAGTTGAAAACTATCCACAAGTCAATGTCACCTTCGTGTCACCCGAACAGCAACGTTTCGTTTCTATTTCAGGTAGCTCGCAACTTGTAACAGACCGCAACAAGATGCGAGAATTATGGAAACCCGAACTGCAAACTTGGTTTCCTAAAGGGCTGGATGAAAGTAATATTGCTTTGCTCAAAGTTAACATTCGGGAGGTTAACTATTGGGATAGTGTATCAAGTTTTAAGCCACAAAAAATTAGTTTTTAGGTACTATCACCTTTCAATAAGGTCGATGAAATTGTACCTTGTTTAAAAAATTAATTCTTTGTGTTTGTCATTTTTGAATAGCTAATAACCAATAGCTAAGAAAAAATCTTTAGAGTAGCATGAAAATGCTTATTACCTGAGTTTAAATTCACAGTTTTAAACTAGGTAAATATCTCATTGGCGCGATAAGACTAAAATATTGAATGAAGACTTTCTTTATCAATTTATTAGTCCGATCGCGCCACCATACTCAATATTTATTGAATTACAAATCTAAGAATTCAGCACTCAGGAGGAGGTAGTGCGGTGGATGGGTTTCCCGGCATAAAGCAACTGCCGTTCAAAACTCAGAATTTATAATAATTTCAGTAGAATTAAGATATTAATCAAAGCTTGGTATGATTCTTTAATTATTCTGACTCCTGAATCCTGACTCCTGAATCCTTACTTACAAATTAATCATGATTTATGCCTTATCAACAAATTGAAGATTTACCAGATTCAGTAAAAGATAACTTACCAAAACACGCCCAAGAAATTTTTCGGGCTGCTTTTAACAGCGCTCTAGAAGAGTATGGTAAAGAAGAAAGTGCTTTTCGTGTTGCTTGGAGTGCAGTCAAGCGCGATTACGAAAAAGGCGACGATGGACATTGGCACAAAAAGCCCGAATAGCTATCTCGCTAAAAATTAATCTACATCGGGTTCAATGCCATCGACCTTTGAAAAAGTTATTTTTCTGATTCAGCGCGTTGCTTGTTTTGTTCTGTAGCAGTCAATATCCAGCAACCCGTCCAATCGTACCAGCGTAACCAAGGCTGTTCTATATCTTGATAGCGTCCTTGCCATACACCTAAGCCTAATTGCAACTCTGGTATCCAGAAACGCGACTCTGAAAGTGTCACTTCAGCATAACGCGCACCATTTAACTTAAACACTCTAAACCGATCTCGATCGCGATCGAATACTACATAATAAGGAACTCGGAGAATCTGCTCGTAAACTTCCCATTTTCCTGGCGGTTGTTCGATATCGCGCAATGTTTGCCCTAAATCTTCTTTTTCAGTGCTGGGAGACAGCAACTCAACCACGATAAAAGGATCGACTCCCTCTTGCCAAATGACATAGCTTAAGCGTAAATCCCGCTGTTCGTAGAGACGGGAAACACCCAACACAGCAAACCAATCTGGCTGCTTGTGCCAGTTATGATGGCGCGGATCGTAATAAAGATTCAAATTGCTAGCAACAAATATCTTGTCACTAGGGTAATTTTGCGGACAAAAGGTTTCGTTTAACAGACGAGGTTGCAACTGATGAAAGCGATCGAGCAAACCAGGCTCGTTAGGATCTTTGCTGGGAAGATCGTACATGGTCGGCAACACATCTTTTGGCGATCGCGGTGGGTCAATTTGATACATTTTAAAGCAATCCCGATCGTAAGACTCTTAAGCTCTATTATGATTCAACAAAAATTTGATAAAGAAGAACTCTGTATAAATACGGAATATAATCGGGAAAGCAATTAGAGACTTTCAAGTAAAAAACGAGCCAAGGGGAGAGAAAAGACAAAGTTCAATTACAATGCCAACGTGCTGAAGTTGCAGAGTCAGAACTAGAAAGATTGAGCGTAGTCTTTCGTAGACATCGTTACTGCAACAACAGTAATAAACATTTTGAATTTTGTTTATAAACTAGTCATGATATGTGCTAATTCATGAGATAAATCAACTTGCGGTTCTTGATGCTTTTTAAATAAAACACCAGCTAAAAAATAATAATTTCCCGAATAAAATGCCATTTTATTTTTACGTAAATTTTCTATGTGGTTCTTGACTTTAGGTTCAGAGCTATAGTAGCCGAATTGCAAAGGCAAAACTATAAATTTATCTACGCAATAACCATATTCTTTTGCTAGTTTGAGCGTACTTGTAGGATTAGAATAGCTAGATACTAAAAGCAACACATTTTCATAACCTAACGTCAAAAGCTCGTTAGTAATTGTTGCTCCATCTTCACCACCGAATAAGAGTGGCATATATATATCATTATCAGGTGCAGGGAGATATGGCGGATTAGCCACAAGATACTCTGCTTCAGGTTGGGAAGATTCAAACAAAGATGAATTGTGGATTATATATTTATCGCTGAGCTTGTATTCATCAATAGTTAAATTTGCAGCTTTCCATGCAGAAGTATTTAATTCAAATCCCTGAATTACTCCATCAAACTTATTTCTCAACAAAGAATTAATTACAGGACTACCATCCCCAGAACCAAATTCAACTACCGATTTGTAATCTTGACTATTTCTGATGACAAAATTTTCTAAGCAGTTGGAGTAAAAATTAGATTCTTCAGGGCAAAAAAAGATATCTTTCATTTGACTTTAACTCGATAATAATGTATGGTTAGTTGAGGGTTAATATTACTAGCTTAGATATAAGCAGTAAAAAGTGTTTCTTTAGCAAATTAATTTGCTAAAGAAATTATTTTGGATGATGAATTAGCACTAAAATGGCTGAAAAATGCCAAATTAAAATGCTAGAAAATATTTGCTATTTTTGAATTTTTAATTTTGCGATTTCTTAGGTGAATCAGGCAGTTTGTTCTGCTTGGCGTATTGCTCGTACAACAGCAACAGCAGCGCGATCGCCTATGAATTTTTGCTGGTCGTACCCTAATACTAATTCCCAGGCATCATCAGGATATCGTTCTACCAAAGGCAAAGCTACATCATCTAACATCCAACGACCGTGGCGTTCGTCTTCTCGAATGTGCAGTTCCCAATAACCCACTGCAACATCAGAAAGTCCCAGCCGTTGTGCTGCCACAAGATAATTTTTATAAACTGCTGGCCCAGCCACTTCAAAAAAGGTCAATCCCCCGCCATAACGCAGGAAATAGCGTTTGCGCTCGGTCATGAGAAAGTTATGATTGGTTGAAGCCAAAACTTCCCAAGGTACTAAATCAAAATACGCTTCTGGTTCAGTTTTCATCCCAAACTCAGATAACATTTGGGCAAAAAATGTCGAGTGCTTGCGAGATAAGCGACCGTTGCCGTATTCCTCTAGTAGTACCCGCACCAGCGTACACTGCACTTCATTAGCAGCACCACCCAAAACCCGGGAGAGATTGCTAGCTTCAACCAAGCCATCAAAAGAGCCGATCGCTAGTAAATGGCGATAGCCAGCTTCCGTCATTTCTTCACAGATATAGCGGCTGCTTGGCGATAATTGCGGATCTAAATCGGCAGATACACGCTCAATCAAAGCCTGTTTGGCGTCCAATTTTTGTATTGCAGCCACATCTAATTGTGCAAGTTCCCACTTTTGCCAAGCAGCTTCAATTTGGTCGCGGCATAAGTACAAATAAAGCGATCGCTCGTTGGAATAATTATGCAAATCATCGTACCAAAACAAGTTTCGCCGATTAATTCGATAAAGTATCCGCTGAACAAAGAGGTGAGCTTGTTCGTCAGAGCGATCGCTTCCATAAGCAGCGCGAATTGCCATAGAAAGCGTCTGTTGAAACTCACTCGCTTTTGCAGGTTTTATATCCAGTAAATTGTCCAAATCCTCTGTTGCTAGCAGTTCTATAAATTGCTGCTCGGCACGTTCGTAATTGGTAACTGTTGTTTGTTTTTGCGTACTCTTTTTTTCAGCCTCAGTGTTAGAAAATATAGCTATATTGCTTTGCATGGAATCTTCAGTAACTTTAAACAGTGAAAAATCAGATTCACTTCTAATACATAAGTTCCCACACGAGTAATGTTCTCTACCTCTTTCCCTGGTTATAAAGAAAGATTAAGCCTAAAAACGAATTAGAGACAGGGTATCTCTTCAGTAATAATTTAGGATGTAATGCCAAATCAGAGAAAAAGAACATGGTTTTACTGAAGTGGAAAGCCTGTGTAACAGCAGTCACCTTAACTGCGATCGCTTTTACTGGATCTAAGTCGGCATTTGCAGCATCTCTATACTCCCTTACTGACTTAGGTAGTCTTACAGGAGAAACTTACAGTTATGCTACCGATATCAATGACTCAGGTGAGGTAGCCATTAATTCTTTAAACAGTTCTTTTTTTTACAGCAACGGTTCCGTCAAAACAATTAGTCCCTTACCCGGCGATAACGAACTTGGAGTAACTGGTATCAATAACTTAGGGCAAGTAGTTGGTAATTCGGTCGGTGCAAACTTTACAAATAACCCTTTTCTCTACAGCAATGGCATCACCCAACCCCTGGCGATCGAAAATGCTATTCCTTATGGCATTAACGATCGCACCCAAATAGTAGGAGGATCGACCGGACTAGGGGCTTTTTTGTATAGCAATGGTGTCGCCACCAGCATCGGAATTCCTGGTGCTGGTGCCTACAATTTAAATAATTCAGGACAAGTAGTAGGCATTCTCAATTCAAACAGAGCTTTTCTCTACCAAAACGGCCAAACTACTAACTTGGGAACTTTGCCCAGTGACAACTACAGCACAGCAAATAATATTAATGACTTAGGGCAAGTAGTTGGTACTTCCGGACTCAGCGATATAAATGATGGTCGTGCTTTTCTATACAGTTCCACCACAGGACTCCAAGACCTCGGCAGATTACGCCCTACAGATTCCTTCAGTGTTGGTCTGGGAATCAATAATTTGGGTCAAGTAGTCGGTTTTTCTGGCAATAACAATGACTTTTTTACCACAGATAGCAACGGTTTGCGGGCTTTTCTTTATAGCGATAATACTCTGTACGACTTAAACGACCTGATTGCTCCCGGTTCAAACCCTGGCTTTACTTTGACAGCAGCATCTGCCATTAATAACAAAGGCCAAATTGTCGGTCGTGGCGCAGTTAATGGTGAATTACGCGCCTTCCTCTTGACGCCAATTTCATCCGTCTCTGTAACCGAACCAACTTCAGGCATTCCTATTTTGTCATTCGGCGGTCTTCTAATTTTATTGGCAGCGTTTAAGGGCAAACCTCATACCTCACCTGAAGATTGATATATGGCAGGGGGGTAGAAGGGCAGGGGAGCAGGGGAGCAGGGGAGAAAAACAGTTGTATTGAGTCTAGAAATTGGAATAATTTATTTTTTGGAGTTCTCTTGCAGGAGAATATTAGGCATTGAATATTGTTTATTAACCAAATTCTGGGCTTTTTTGTCCCCCGGTTCTATAACCGGTCAGTTTTGTGGTGGGGTCTAAATCCCCATTACAAAACTGTACTTGCGACTTGCGACTTCTTTAATTATTCGGTTGCTTTTGTTCTTCAATTGCTTTACTTGGCGGAATCTCTTCTAGAGGAATTAGCGCTTCAATCACCGACTTGACAATTGGCGCGGCGACTGTAGAACCATAAGCATTTTCTCCTTTTGGTTCATCCACTAATGCAAACACTACATAGCGGGGTGATTCTACCGGTAAAATAGCGACAAAACTAGTGATTCTCGCGCCCTTAATGTAACCACCATTGGGACTCGCTTTTTGGGCAGTACCGGTTTTACCAGCGATGCGATAGCCGGGAATTTGCGATACCTTCCCAGTGCCTTCAGATACAACAGTTTCCATCATTTCCACGACCTTTTGAGCTGTTGCGGCTGAGAAAATTTGGCGTGGGATAGTGCGGGCTGGCGAATCGTGCATCTGTCCTTTGGTATCAATCAGACCGCGGACTACATGGGGCGTAACTAATTTACCGCCATTGGCTAAAGCGCCATGCATTTGCACCAACTGTATTGGCGTCATGGAAAAGCCTTGACCGAAGGAAGTAGTAGCTGGTTCAATGGGCGAGGCGATAAATTCTTCTTGACTTTTGAGGCGACCGCCGACTTCAAAAGGTAAATCTGTATCAACTTTTTGTCCTAGTCCCAAACGTTCTAGCCAGTTGTAGTAGATTGCAGGTTTTAATCGCTGGATAATTTGCACCATGCCAATGTTGCTGGAATTTTGCAGGATTTGAGCGATGCTGAGAGGCCCGTAACCATTGTTCATCGCATTTTTAATGGTGTAATTAGCTACGCGAATAGAACCGGAGTCATTAAAAATATCATCTGGTTTAATAACATTATTTTCCAAAGCGATCGCCACATTCAAAGGCTTAAAAGTCGATCCCGGTTCGTAAAGATCCGCCACCGTCCAGTTTTTAAACAGTGAAATATTAGCTTTGGCGTATTCATTAGGGTTATAAGTAGGCTGAGAAACCAGGGCGAGTAAAGAACCATCCAATGCATCCATAACAATTACCGCCCCGCGTTTGGCCTTAAACTCGTCCATTTTTTGCTTGAGGGCAGCGCGGGCAATTCGTTGCAAACGGCTATCAATAGTCAGTTGCAGTCGCAAATCATCAAAATGTAAAAAACCTTCAGGGGCACGGTCTGGCATTATGGCGCCAGTACCCGTTCGGCTGAGGCGCACCGTTTGTACGTAGCGTTCTAGTAACTTCTCTTGAGAATATTCCACACCAGCCTGACCGCGACGGTCAACATTCACGTAGCCGACCACATCAGCAACCAAATCGTCTGAAGGGTAATAGCGGGAATATTTTTGAATTAACTCTAAGCCATTTAAGCGCAAAGAAGTAATGCGATCGACAATTTCTTCCGGTATCGCTGGCGCAAGTACGATACCGCTTTTTTTGCCTTCAAAAGTCTTCACCAACTCAGGAGTATCTTTGGCCAATATTGGGGAAAGCAGCTCTGCTACTTCTTCATTAGGCTTATCAAACAGCTTTGGATGAGCGTATAAAGTGTATACAGGACGGTCAATCGCCAACACATTATTATTGCGATCGAGCACCGGACGACGCGGCATAAAAGGTCGCAAATTTACCATTTGCTGGTTTCGTGCCTGCTGTGTTAACTTTGCCCCTTGAGTAATTTGCAGGCTATACAACTTAACGCTCAATCCCAACCCTGCTGCTATTAATACGCCCCAGACAAGAAACAGCCGGGATTTGGTATTGGATGCTTGCTCTTGGATATTAGAAGCTAATTTCCCAAAAAACCTGCCTCTAGAACCCCTCTGCCGCCTTGTGGATTCTGGGCGAAACTTTGGGAATTTTGTTTTACTTGGTGACTTTTGCATTGGATTTGTCCCTTAGTCATTTTAGTCATTAGTCATTAGTCATTAGTTTTCCCTGCCCCCTGCCTCCTGCCTCCTGCCTCCTGCCTCCTGCCTCCTGCCTCCTGCCTCCTGCCCCTTACCCCTTCCCCCTTATCGCTTAATACCCCAGTGGCGAGAGCGTTTGTTGTTGCGTTTGGGAATTTGATTTTCTATTAGACGGAGCTGGTTCAGGAGTTGAAGATGCTGGAGGTAAGAAAATCATCTTGTCCGGAGTTGGCGATACCAGCCCTGTTGTTGGCTGTTCTGCTTCCTGTGCCATTTTGTTTGTTAGCGTCGCGTTAGTTGTCGTTAATAGTCGCTCGTGACGTTGCAGGTTCTGTAGTCTGCGATATGACTGACTCCAAAGCTCTTGACAATATACAGTCCAACCATAAACCGCAAGAGTTGTAGCTACTAACAAAAATGCCAAAACTGCCGAACAACGATGAAAAGCGTAGAAACGCAGCAACCATAATGGTGTTGCTCCAGAAGCAGGCATGATAGGAAGACTGGAGAAACCTATCTCCTGAGTCTTATAGGTTTCATTCGACTGGTGATTGAGATTTGGCAGTACTTGTCTGCCCAACTCTTTCGTAGATTGGGGCACAATTGCCTCATTTGCAGAAGAAACGGATAATTTTTTTGTAGAACGCTTTCGTCTGACAGAAGATACTGGTGCAGCTTGGGGAGCGAGGACAGAAGCACTGGGCGCTGTTGGTTCCAGACGTCCAGAACGTCGTCGCCTCCCCAAAGAAAGGATAGAATTTCGCCAAAACCCAGTATCCTTTGTAGAAACAGCTGATTTACGACCAAGAACCATAAATTTTTTTAGATGGAAAATACTGTATTTTCAATTGATTGTTTGTATTTCCTGAGGTTAAAATCACCTTCTAGGCAACAAACACACATAACAGACTACACCCTTTTAACTGTTCCAATAGCTAGATATATCAATGTTTGCATCCGCTAGATATTGCAATGTTTGCAATCCGCGATTAGAAACTGGACAGCTTGCTATTTAGATATCGCACCTAAAGTATGGCAATGCTGGGCAGCTAGGTGCAATACTCTGTGAAAAAATAAAAAACAGATTGCAATTCAGGCGAAATTTTCCAGCAGTTTAGTCTGTTGGGAAGCTGGAAGACTCAAAACATGTAGTAATTTTTTATACTTAAAATTTCATTGCGTCTCTCTAATTGTGGGTTAGAAGGGAGCTGAGATCTGGCTGTTCGTTAGCCTCTGGGATACCAAGAGCTATAAGCTATAAGAGACGGTTTTACTGGGCGATCGCTAGAAATCACGCCTCTGACTTATTTCCGTATCTCAATAAAACCGCGTGTTTTATAAATATAGTATTAGATTCAACCCAGTATTAATTCCCTAGTTATAATCCGATTCATTCTAGATTCTCAGGGCTGACTCTTAAAGTCTTAACAATAAAATTTTTTGTTATGATAGCTCGATTGACCAGAAAATTTAATAGTTTCGATTTTCCTGCTGAGTTAAGAGAAACTAATCAAATGCCTGTATGCTATCTAAACTTGAAAAACAATACGCCCAAAGGTTGTTTTTTTTAAGTATGTAATCTTACAGGATTTAAAAAAAAGCTATAAATACGGTATCGTATTCAACAGGCGAAAAATTATTCTAGCCACAATTGGTGAAAGAGGAGTTATGAAAACAAAAATCTTTGGTTTGGCTCTAATGTTAAGTCTGGCTGCAATGCTCGGAGCATGTGAAGGCGGTGGTGATGGCGGCAGTACTACTACTCCAGCTCCTACAGGTGAACCAACAGATGCACCTGCTACTACAGCTCCTACCCCAGCTGCTCCGACTGCTCCTACCCCAGCTGCTTCTCCAACAACGACTGCTACTCCTAAATAAGGCACTCTAAAATTGAGTTTAAATCAGCCCAAAATTGCCTTGTGACAAAGTTCCTCACTACATAGCTTGAATTAATCAAGTTCACGCTCTAACTCACACCTGTGTGTTGGAGTGTGAGAGCCTTGTACAGCCGATAGAGGAAAGGCTGATTTAGCTTGTTTTATTTGTAAAGTAGACGAAATCACCAAGTTCAGATTCAAAGAAGCCTGAGTTTCAGGCTTCTGTAAATTTGCTAAAATCCAAAAGCTTACGAACAAAGCTTTTGAAAATTTTTAATAGTCAGTAAATTTTTGTAGTGCCGTACAAAAGCTGGCTTCAACACCAACTACGAACGAAAGAAAGTAAAGGACACGATGAAGATACTGTCCTCAGTCAAGTTTCCGGCTCAAATTTTTGCTTGAGGAACCTTGTTACAAGTGCAAGGAAAGACAAAACAATCGATCGTGTATCAAATAACAAGACCTGGCGATGTCCCTTGATATTGCCAGATTTTTATTTTGGTGAAACATTAGGTATCAGAAAACAGATTTTCATGCTGCGTTGCGAATGCAGTTGGGAAGATGGTGAGAGTTCAAGTCAAGACAATAGTAAAATTGCTATTTTTATTTGTAGCTACTGCTACAGTTTTGTTTTTAAATAGCAATTGGCGATCGCCAGTAATAGCATTACCGCCACCAGAAGATATACCAGAAGAGATATTACGGACGCAGATTATCATAGAAGGGCGATCGCCCATCGATGGTAAATTCCTGACAGCTGCCGAATACGCCCAGCTAGAATCACAGCTGCAACAAGCACCACCGCCAAAACTAGACCCCAAAATTCGCGACCAAATTTTTTTACTGCGCATACGTAAAGCCTTACTTCAGTTTTTCCCATTTTTAAATATTTAGTCATTGGTCATTAGTCATTAGTCATTAGTTTTCCCTGCCCCCTGCCCCCTGCCTTCTGCCCCCTGCCTCCTGCCCCCTGCCCTATTTCCAAAAACCAGATGATTCATTCTGAGGTAGGATAACGGTGGCGACAAAATTGCAAATAAATGTAAAGAATATATATAGATATTAAAAAAGTACGCTTAGTCAACACGTTATTACACGTAGGTAGCTTCATGTCCACGACCACGATCGCTCCTGAACAGGTTAACCGCATCGTTTGGAATCAGCATCACGATCCGTTTGAAATACTGGGTTCCCATGCCATACAAGAAAATGGTAAAACTGCCTGGGCTGTACGAGCCTACTTACCAAATGCAAGCGCAGCATGGGTAATCCTTCCTGAAGAACGGAAAGAATACCCAATGCAAACAGTGCATCATCCCAACTTTTTTGAATGCACCATTGAAACCCCAGAACTGGCAAACTACCAGTTACGAATTAAAGAAGGGGAACACGAGCGTGTCACTTACGATCCTTACGCTTTCCGTTCTCCCAACTTGACAGACTTTGACTTGCATTTGTTTGGTGAAGGCAACCATCATCGAATTTACGAGAAACTGGGAGCGCACCCCACCCAAATAAATGGCGTCAAAGGCGTATATTTTGCCGTTTGGGCACCAAACGGTCGTAATGTTTCAATTTTGGGAGATTTTAACTACTGGGATGGGCGCAAACACCAGATGCGTAAAGGCCCTACCGGGGTTTGGGAATTGTTCATTCCGGAAATCGGAGTGGGCGAGCATTACAAATATGAAATCAAAAATTTTGAAGGTCACATTTACGAAAAATCCGATCCCTACGGTTTTCAGCAGGAAGCTCGCCCAAAAACTGCATCCATTGTCACTGATTTAGATGCTTACACTTGGAATGACGAACATTGGATGGAAAAGCGGCGTCACACTGACCCCTTAACTCAGCCAGTTTCTGTTTATGAAGTGCATTTAGGCTCTTGGTTACACGCTTCTAGTGCCGAACCAGCAAAACTGCCCAACGGTGAAACCGAGCCTGTAGTTATCGTTTCGGAACTCAAACCAGGCGCACGCTTTTTAACTTACCGGGAATTAGCAGAGCGACTTATTCCCTACGTTAAAGAATTAGGATACACCCACATAGAATTGCTACCCATTGCCGAACATCCCTTTGATGGTTCTTGGGGTTATCAAGTAACTGGGTACTATGCTCCTACTTCCCGTTTTGGTACGCCTGAAGATTTCATGTATTTTGTTGACAAATGTCATGAAAACGAAATCGGCGTAATTGTGGATTGGGTTCCCGGTCACTTCCCGAAAGATGGTCATGGTCTAGCATTCTTTGATGGAAGCCACTTATACGAACACGCCGACCCCCGCAAAGGCGAACACAAAGAATGGGGTACTTTGGTGTTCAACTATAGTCGCCACGAAGTCAGAAATTTTTTGATGGCAAATGCCCTATTTTGGTTTGACAAATACCACATTGACGGGATTCGTGTCGATGCTGTGGCTTCGATGCTCTACAATGACTATTGCCGCAAACCTGGAGAATGGCTGCCCAACCAGTACGGCGGCAGAGAAAATCTAGAAGCAGCGGATTTTCTGCGCCAAGTAAATCACACTATCTTCAGCTATTTTCCTGGAATTCTCTCAATTGCTGAAGAATCCACTTCTTGGCCGATGGTTTCTTGGCCCACCTACACAGGCGGACTGGGCTTTAACTTGAAGTGGAATATGGGCTGGATGCACGATATGCTGGACTACTTCAGCATGGATCCTTGGTTCCGCCAGTTCCACCAAAACAACATCACCTTTAGTATGTGGTATAACCACAGCGAGAACTTCATGCTGGCCTTGTCGCACGATGAAGTGGTGCATGGCAAGAGTAATATAATCGGCAAAATGCCGGGGGATAGATGGCAGAAGTTCGCGAATGTGCGTTGCTTGTTTACCTATATGTTTGCTCACCCAGGCAAGAAAACCATGTTTATGAGCATGGAGTTTGGACAGTGGAGTGAATGGAATGTTTGGGCTGACTTAGAGTGGCATTTATTGCAGTATGAAGCCCATCAACAGTTAAAAGGCTTTTTCCAGGATTTAAACCATCTTTACCGCAGCGAACCAGCTTTATATACTCAGGATTTTGCTGAACCAGGGTTTCAGTGGATTGACTGTAGCGATAACCGCCATAGTGTGGTTTCCTTTATCCGTCGCGATAAGGATACTGAGGATTTTGTGGTTGTGGTTTGCAACTTCACGCCGCAACCCCATTCTCACTACCGTATTGGTGTTCCAGAAAAGGGATTTTATACCGAGTTGTTCAACAGCGATGCTCGTAAGTACGGTGGCAGTAACATGGGCAATTTAGGCGGCAAGTGGACGGATGAGTGGTCTTTGCACAGTAGTCCTCATTCCTTGGATTTGTGTTTACCACCTTTGGGTGTGTTAATTCTCAAATTGGATAAAGAGAAGACTGCTGAGGCACTGAAAGAATAATTGAGAAGTTAGGGTGGGCAAAATGCTCACCCTAAAATCTATAAATAAAGAGGGGAAAAGGGGAAAGGTTTGAAATTACCCTTTTCCCTTTTCTCCTTTTACAAGCAAGACTTATAGCAATTCGCAGCAGAGATTGAGTATAAATAATTAAGCAAACTTTATATCGTTCAAAATCTGTTTCTTAAGAGTTTAACGTATATTCTCACCAGACATCACTAAATATTTTTCAAAAATGGTACTTTGACAGACTGTCTTTTGACGATACCAGCGGGGAACAAGAAAATTGGAATTAAGAATGTGCTTGCAGCAATTGTGAAAGTCGGGAATTGATGAAAATCCTTCTTTGCGAACATATTGTAGAAGGATTATAGGTTTTAATACATCAGGCACTACTTTTAAAACGTCCTCATCAAGTTCGGTTAATTACTTATAATTGGAAGCTCTGCGTACATTAAACCTAATTATGAGTTTTGCTTTGGACTTGATATTGCGTACTATTTTTTGTTCTCTTAGCAATGCGAGATATCATTATGAGTCGCTTTTTCCGATTCATGCTCAATTTTGGTATTGCCTTCGCACT
The DNA here is from genome assembly GCA_034530875.2 of Nostoc sp. DedSLP01. Classification (GTDB taxonomy): domain Bacteria; phylum Cyanobacteriota; class Cyanobacteriia; order Cyanobacteriales; family Nostocaceae; genus Nostoc. The sequence continues at coordinate 59,791 of JAVRCJ020000021.1, read as the reverse complement.
CGTCTGTATTTTTATCGCTTCACCTGGGTACTCGCTACCTATTGCTAGTACTGAAATCACAGCCGGAGATTTTTTGAAGTTAGGGGTTGAAAAAATACACGATGGCAATTATGCGGAAGCTATTGAAAATTTCAGTGAGGCAATTAAGCTCAGAAATGATTTTGCTTCGGCTTACAATCATCGCTGTCTTGCTTATCTCAAAATAGAAAATTATCAAAATGCGATCGCCGATTGCAAGCAAGCTCTAAATTTAACACCCAACAATGTAACAGCACACCTCAACCGAGGGTTAGCATACTACAAACAAGGTAATTATCACGCAGCGATCGCAGATTACGATCGAGCGATCGCACTCAAACCTAATAATTTTAGAGCTTACTACAACCGAGGGGTAGCCCGTTCTATGTTGGGTAATTACCAGCAAGCAATCTCAGATTACGAACTAGCACTAACCAATATTCCGGCAACATCTAGCGTACTGAGAGCAGATATCTACAACGAACGGGGAATCGCTCGTTTTGAATTGTCAGATTTAAAAGCAGCTATGCTCGATTTTTCAAAAGCAATTGCGATCGATCCCAATAATTACAGAGCGTATTATAATCGCGCTTGTGCTTGTGTTAGAAGCAGCGATCGCTCTTGTGCTATTGAGGATTTTACTGAATCGCTAAAATTTTACCCAACCAACGCCCAAGCTTATCTTAATCGGGGTATAGCTTACCATCAGCTTGGCCGCGAACAAGCCGCAATTGCAGACTTACGAAAGGCGCTAGAATACTTTGCCCAACAGGGAGAAACTATAACCTATCAAGTAACTTTAGGTTTCCTGAAAAATTTACAAGAGCAGCTTTTATTGTTATCAGAAATTGCTTTGGTGGGTGGGGAGTAGGGAGTGGGGAGTGGGGAGGTAGGGGGGGTAGAGGGGCAGAGGGAGCAGAGGCGGCGGGGAAGCAGGGGAAAAGGTTAAAGGGAAAAGGAATAAATTTTATCTTACCCCTTTCCCTTTCCCCATTCCAATGCTCAATTAGTAGTCCCCTCAACAATTTGATAGAGTTTGTTTTCAAATTTTTCCATACACGCCGACCAATCGAAATCGATTATGGAGGGGCGGGCTTGTTGTGTCATGTATGCCTTTAATTCGGGATTTTCTAGAATCGCGATTACCTTTTGCGCAAAGTCTGTGGGGTTGTTGGGTTGAGCGAGGAAGCCGTTGCGGCCAGGAAATACTTGTTCTGAAGTTGAAGGTGCAGTAACAGCAACTAAAGGGGTTCCAGAAGCTAGGGCTTCGTTATTTGTAGTGCAGAAATTTTCGGTGATAGAGGGGTTAACAAAAATATCTGCTCTGGCAAACCAGCCTAAAAGTTCTGTACCGTGGGATTCGCCCCAGATGGTAATACCAGGTGCAAACTGTTGGGCACGTTGGCGAATTTCTCGATCTTGGGGGCCACTTCCAACAATCACCAGATGGACATCAGGGATTTTGGCAGCAATGAGGGGAAATATATCAATCAGTTGGTTGACGTTCTTTTCGGCGGTGATGCGTCCGACAAACAGCAAAGTTGGTCGATGGTCGTTAGGAATTGGGTCGTGACAGATATTTCGGGGGTGAAATTTTTCGCAATCTATACCTTGATAAGGGAGATATTCAGCACGTTGGCATTGAAGATTTTTGTATTTCTTGAGTTGTTCTTGAGAAGGAAAGAAATTGAAGTCGTAAGCCTTGCTAAACTGTTTGACCAAAATAGGAATGATTAGGCGAACTAAGCTGAAGGCTTTATTGCCAAAGTAATATTTAATGTACTCAACAATATCAGTATGGAAAAGTGAAATTATTGGCGTACCCGTGCGTCTTGCGTATTGTGTTCCTACAGGGCGACCGTAACCTTGCAAGAAAAGTGAGTATAAACCTCGCATTTGTGGCGCTTCTTCAACCACTATAATGTCGGGCTTAAATTTTTCTAAAAGCTTAGTATCACTCCAATGCCGATAGTGCAATGGTTGGGGAAGAGACTTATAAAATATTAGCGGTTTTGTGGGGAATGCGTAAGTGGATAAGTTAGGAAAAGATTGAATTTCATTTAATCCTAGCATAGGGCGAGCGCCAACATTTTTTGGATAGCGATCGTTAATTTGTGGATGAATCAAAAAAACTTCATGTCCCTGTTCCAACAACCAACGAACTCGTTGATGTACTGCTACAGAAACTCCAGTTAAAAAAGGAGCGTACAATCCCGTAAATAAAGCAATGCGGAGTCGTTTTTTAGTCATGTCAAAAATTAATTTTTCGCTAAAATACTGGTTTTGCTTTAGGATTTACGCAGTAAACTTCTGAAGAAGAGTATGAGTTGACAATCTGAATTAAAAATTTATAATTCAGAAGATATTTATACTCAAACTGAAAAATTTCAAAAAATCAATAAGTTCTAGTAACTCTGATTTTGAATAATTCTCAATACTAATGCTTGATAGCAATATAAATTCAGTACTAGGAAATGTTTAGCCTAATCAGTTTCATTTCTCTAGTTGATATTTATAGCGATTTCAAAGAAAGTTCATTACACTATCTAAATCTGATAGCTAGACAGAGAATCTTTTATAATTCTGAATTCTGAATTCTGACTCCTGAATTCTCTTTAAAGAGAAATCTTGCTATCACTAGGCTGATCCAACCATTGATAAGGGCGATATTCTACTAAGCGGATATTCCAAGCCCCTCGAACTCTATAGCTGATACTGCGCCAAGTGACTGTTGAAATCCACAGAGATGATAGCATCGCCAACCCATAAACCCATTGCGTTAGGGGAATTCCAATCAACATTTTAACGATTGTATTGACTGATAATTTAGTTATTGGTTGGTTATTCGAGCGAACTACTTGCTGTATTACTAATTCCAAGACAAGTATCAGTAAAAGCAATCCGATAATATAGACGCTATAGCAGACAAATAATAAACCTGCGGCTTCCCATTTTGTTTCTAACAATGACTCTAAAATTAACATAATCACTGTAGTTGGAAACAGAATGCTAGAAACAGCTTCACTAACTATAGCCAACCAACGCGGGTGATAAAGTCGAGAACAAAGTATCAAGCGTTTGAGAGAATCTAGTAAGCCGATTAAATCAATTTCTTCACGATTTACTGTTAATAAAGAAGGTACAAATTTAACCTTTAATCCATGTATTTTCAGAACATCGTGAATCATGAAATCTTCGCTTAAAGCTTGTGCCCACTTATCTAGAAGTTCTGTTTGATGAAGCACTTCTGTTTTTATAGCTAAAGTTCCGCCCCAAGGAATTTGGAAGAGGAACATTTGCACGACTGTAGATACATTGCCCATGTATCGTACTAAAGATCCCCAATACCTACCTGTTGGTACGTACCAACGGTTACCGGTTGTTGCGCCGACGTTAGCATCGCCTAGAGGACTGACTAATTCTCGCAGCCAATTGGCATGAACTATAGTATCAGCATCTACTAAAGCAACCACTTTATAGGAGTCGTCCAACTCGCGAACAGCCTGCACTAGAGAACTGCATTTGAGACTGCAATTCTTGCGTATCATTCTCAAAGGGCTGATTTGAACATTAGTTGCTTCTTGCTCTATGATAGTTTCGCTGGCAATTTTCCAAGCAGGATCTTCTTGATTATCAATAACTAACTTTAAATTGTAATTTGGGTAGTTTTGATTGAGGAGCGATCGCAAACAACTAGGTAAAAAAGGATCGGCTCCTCGTAAGCAAAGAATTACTGCTGTTTTAGGTAACTGCTCATCTGATAATAAAGTTTTTGGAGACGAGCGCAAATACCAAATAAAGATTAGCGTTAAACACACCTGAATAACTAGCCAACCCATCAAAGACTTAGACAGAAATATTGCCAAATCTTCCATTAAATTCTCCAAGAATGGGGGAGTAGGGAATGGGGAATAGGGAATGGGGAGTTACGAGTTAGGAGTTAGGAGTTAGGAGTTATTCTCCCTTATCTCCCTCATCTCCCCTACTCCCTACTCCCCATTCCCCTTTGATTTATGAATCCAAAGAGTATTTCATGATAATGTTGACTGTGGTATTTTTATTGACTACAAAACTGGCATCGCGAAACTTTGGCGTGCCTGTTTGTATAGATACAGTTGGATTTTTGGAAATGCCAAATCCTTCTGTGGGAATACCAAAAAAGTCTTTATTGAGTTTGCGATCGCCATTTTGATCGTCAACTACAGCAACAGCATAAGTTCCTGGTTTTAAACCAGAGAATTCTTGTTTTACAGAAGTGCCTGTAATCTTAGCGCAGCCACTTTTAACTTCACTAGTATTCTTCATAGGAAATCCTCTTTCACCCCCAAAAATTCGGAAGCAAATTTCGCCTTTTTGGTGACGGATTCCATTGACTACAATACTAAGTTTTGCTGCTGGTTCAGCGTTTACTGTTTTAGTAAAGCTGATGCTTAATAAACTAGCAAACAAAAAGTAAGACAATTGAGATAGTTTCAGCATAATTTTCTAGTCAAAAGATAGAGATTTGAACGTGGAAAAACTTTTCTATGCTCATACATTGCCATCCAAAAAAACAGGAGGCATACTTACCCGATTGCTGAAGAGAGAGAAATAATTAATGGCTAACTCTTGTTCTAATTGCTGCTTGTCGCCAATTTTTAACAAGAATTTTCAACACTTTTAGCAAATCTTTCACTAGCAAATATTCTGCACCTTTTAACTTCTGTATGAGACTTCTATGACAACATAAGCGCTCATACAAACTCAGAGGAACGTACCATATTGAGATGATATATTCCCATAGCATCCTCCAATGTGGCAATAGAATTTTCCCTTTTTTTGCTGAATCAAACCACACTGTATACGCATAATAATCGGGCAACCTTCTAAATGAAGATGCTTGATTATTGTTTGCTAGAGACATATAACTGGGAAAAAACATACTCATTGATTGTTGCGGATGGCTTCTTGCAAAAAATAAGTATTCAGGGATTTCATAAAATCGACCCACAAGGCCAAGCCTTAGCAAGAAAATTCCATCTGCATTACCATAACCACCCATAGGCGGTACTTTTTTCAGAGCGCTAGCACGAATTACGCCATAGCACTGATAACATAAATGTTTACTCAGTAATTCGTGAAAGCGATGGTGTGGTTTTAGAGCGTCTGTTTTGAGTTTGATATCGTAACTTTGGAGAAATTTTCCTTGTTCGTCAATAAAATATACCTGGGTGTGGCACAGAATGATGGTAGGGTCTGCATCGAGTAACTCAACGCATTTACTGACAAAATCAGGAGCGTGTAAATCGTCATAAGCTGCCCATTTAAAATACTCACCTGAAGACAATTCAAAGACACGATTAAAGTTACGAGCGCAACCAATGTTATACTCATTGCGGTAGTAGCGAATACGTTGGTCTTGCTTCGCATAAGCTCTACAAATTTCCTCAGTTTTATCTGTAGATGCATTATCTGAAATAATTAATTCAAAATCTTTAAAGCTTTGAGCCAACAGCGAATTTATAGCTTGTTGAAGAAATCTTTCACCATTGTATACAGGCAATCCAATACTCAACCGTGGCTGATTGCTACTCATATCAAACAAGTATTTACGCAATTTGTGGATGATTTGAAGCAGAATTCAGAATTCAGAATTCAGGAGTCAGGAGTCAGGAGTCAGGAGCTAATAGAAAAATTTGAAAAAAAGGTGAATAATTCCAAATAAATCAAGAAGTTATACCACACTTACTTGATTTTCTAAATATTGTACAGACGCGATTAATCGCGTCTTCCCATTCTCCTATTTCACTAAATTTTCAATCTCTGTTTTTTGCAGCCATTCATGTGTACGCTGCATACCTTCTTCAAGGCCGATTGTTGGTTTATAATTTAATAAATTTTGAGCTTTTTCAATGGAACACGAATATGGACGAGCCATAAAATCTACAGATTCTGGTAAAATATCGGCTTTTTTCCGGAAAAGTTTTTGTCCTTGAGCGCGTAGCTTTAAAAACAATTTCATTTCCTCTTTTGGTAAGGAAAGAGGTGCTGGTAAACCTTCCATTGCTGCTAGGTGCATGAAATACTCTTTCCAAGAAGTTTGTTGTCCGTCGGTGATATTAAATATTTCTCCGTAAGGCTGTTTTTCTATTGCCAAAAATATGGCATCAATCAGGTTATCTATATATACATGATTGATTACTCCCTTACCATCATTGGGATATGCAAATAATTTTTGACGCATCATCAAAATTGGTTTGACTATCCAAGGAATACTTCCAGGGCCATAAATATCACCTGCACGAATGATAATAACGCCAAACTCTGAGGGATTATTTAATTCTAGAAGTGCTGTTTCTGCTTCTATTTTTGTTTGGCAATAAGGGTTATTTTCACCAGAAAGTTGTCCGGTTTCTGTCACGCCATCAGGATAGTTGAAACCATAGACCATGACGCTGGAGAGATGTACAAAAGTTTTAACACCTGCTTGTTTTGCGGCTTTAGCGATGTTAACAGCGCCGTTAACGTTGATGTCACGAAAATGATTGATTGCACCAGCTTCTTGAGCAAGTTGTTCTGTATGTAAAACGATGTCTATTCCTTGGCAAGCTTTTTGGGCAATAGTAGAATCTGTGATACTACCATGAATTAGTTCAATGCCTAAATTTTGGGCTTTTTTGTTATCTTCTTTAGAAGTTTGTAAACCGCGGACTTTGATTCCCTGGGCTGTGGCTAATTCGGCTGCGCGCAAGCCTACAAATTGGTCGATTCCGGTAATCAGGAGAGTTTGGTTTTTGAGGTTCATGGGGGGAAGATATAGAGATTTTGGTTTTATCGGGCTACGCCCCGGTTTGCTAACACGCAGAGGCGCGGAGGCGCAGAGAGAAGAAGAGGGGGGTTTAGAAAATATCTCCTGGGTCTGCGGAACGGAGTTTGTTGATGGCGAGTCCTCCGGAAGTTATGCACATTAAAACTGCTGATGTTAAGACGAGTATTGCATTGTTGGTGGTCATAACTATTGGCAATTTAGTTGCTTCCATTGCAAAATCGTATAACAATACAGAAGTTAGAAAGCCTGGAATATAACCTAGAATTGCTAAGATTAAGGCTTGTTGAAATACCACATTCAACAGATATCTATTGGCATAACCTATGGCTTTTAATGTGGCATAAGCAACGAACTGTGTAGCAATGTTGCTGTAAAGAATTTGATAGACAATTACGACACCAACGACAGAAGCCATTGTCAACATCAGGTTAAGTATAAAACCGATAGGCGTTCTGACAGACCAATATTTTTTCTCGAAATCAATAAAGCCTTGGCGTGTAAAAATCTGCACGTCATTTGGCAAACTTGCTTGCAAATCTTTTAGTACTGTTTGTGCGTCAGCGCCAGGCTTGAGGGTTATCAAACCGACATCTATCATATCGGCTGGACGAGTATTAGGGTTTATCCTCAGGAAAGTTGAGTCACTAACAACTAAGTTGCCATCTACCCCAAAGGAAGGCCCTAAACTAAATAAGCCACCAATCCTGACTTTATAGCCAATTAAGGAATTATAGGGAAAGATTTCGATTGTCTGCTCTGTATTTCCGGCATCAAATTTTTCGGCAATTGGGCCAAATTCTGTGCGCGACCTTCTGTCAAAAAGCATGACATCGGGAATTTTGAGCTTATCTATATTTTGCTCGATTTCTGCGATGTTCATGACGGGTCTGCCTGGATCGAATCCAATAACATATATTGAATATTTCTCGCCAGTTACCGGATTTTTGAGTTTGGCAAATTGCAAATACATGGGGCTTACTGACTCTACGCCATTAAACCCTAAAGCTTGATACAAACGAGTCCGCGAAAAGCTTTGAGTTGATGTCAAAGATTTATATTGCGAACTCACTAAAAATAAATCTCCTTTGAGATTTTGATGTACTGCGGTTGCACTAGAATAAAGAGCATCTTGAAAACCAAGTTGCACAAACATCAGCAGCACAATAAAAGCAATCCCGGCTACAGCTACTATTAAACGAACTTTTTGCTGGGCTAGCTGTAGCCATGCTAAAGGAATTTTAAAATTCATAAATTTATTTGTTGTTAATCATTAGAGACGCGATGAATCGCGTCTGTACAAGATTTAGGAGTGCCCAATGCTCTAGACTAAATCTGTATGGCAACATCTACTTGTAAGTTGGTTAAACGCGCTACTCTTTCGCTGTCTGCGGGGTTATCGATGGAGATTTTGACTTCAACTATTCTGCGGTCTGTGTCTGAGCCTGGGTTGAGGCTGAAAATACTTTGTTTGTCAACTTGCCAGCCAATTTCTTTGACGGTTCCTTTTAATGTTCCAATAAATGCAGGGCTGGTGATGGTGGCTTTTTGTCCGACGCGCACTTTTTGAACGTCGGTTTGATACACCTCTGCAATTACATTCATTTGCGATGTTTTACCTATCTCAGCAAATCCTGTGGTGGTGCTGATGACTTCTCCGGTTTTGGCGTGAATTTTCAAGATTTTGCCATTGATGGGAGATTTTATGTAACTCAAATCCAAGTCTGCTTTTGCTTGTTGAACGGAAGTGGTTGCACTGTTGATTTCAGTTTGTGCAACTTGAACGTCTACGCTACGCACTTCGCTAATACTCTTGAGTTGGGCTTGTGCTTGCTTGAGTTGTTCTTGGTATGTATCTTCGGTACGTTGTTTGGCGGCTTGGGCTTCTGTGAGTTGCTGTTGTGTGGTTTTGAGTTGCAATGCTTTGCTGTCTGCTACGGAAGCTGCGATCGCACCTTGTTTATATAATTGCTGATAGCGATCGTTCTCAGCTTGAGCGTTATCTACCTGAGCCTGGACGCGGGCAATTGTTGCTTCTTGGGTAGCAATGTCTCCTTTATATTGTGACTCTAAACTCGCGATCGCTGCTTTTTGCGCGTCGATGTCTCCAGTTTTGGCCCCAGATTTTACCTGTGCTAGTTTAGCTCTGCTAACTTGCAGTTGGTCTACAGCTTGCTGCAAAGCAGTTTTAGCGCGGCCGTAAGTTTCTAGATACGCTAATACTTGACCAGCCCTAACTGTCTCTCCTTCCTTGATTAAGAGTTTTTCAACTCGCACGCCATTATTAGCATTGGGAGCATTTAAGGAAGTCACTTCACCGTCTGGCTGCAAACGTCCTAAGGCTGTGACAGCAATTTTTGTCGGGGTAGTTGCTTTTGGAGGATTCGCTGCTGGTGTCTCAACTTTAGTTTTCGGCCAAAACGTTGCAAAACTGTATAAACTTATCAATCCAGCCGCTAAAGTGATAGAAGCTGCTAAAATTACTCGCGATCGGACAACGGGTTTTGTAAATAATCGGCTTTCTTTATTTACTGCCATATTTTCATTCCAATTCTTAATAGGGGATAGCTGAAATGGCTATATTTAATCGATAACGGCTAAGAATTCAGAACTCAGAATTTAGAATTCTGAATTCAGGAGTCAGAATTCTAAATTAAGAAGGAGTTTAGTATCGTTGGTATATTGATTAATCAAATATTTTCCTGATGCTTTAACTTTTTTACTCTCCAAACTTCTGATGCTTGGGGTGAACTGCACCAATGGCGGAAACTACCGCTAAGAGTCTGTGCGAACTCTGATTTCTGAATTTTTTTAGCACAGCGGGGCGTAGTCTATTCTGAATTCTGAACTTCTGGATTCTTATGGTAGCGTTACTTGAAAGCTTCTTTAGTTATATCGCCATTTGCCCTCGAATCTAGTAACGTAAAATACAATAGCGCTAACCAGAAAACTTAACTATCAACAAAAATGAAGCGCGAAAAATCAACTCAAAAAAACTTGAATAGCCTTGCTATTAAGTATGAATATAAATTTCTAATTTGTCAACTGTTTAACTAGCGATTAATTTTAATTTGTTCGTTATTATATTTTTTGCAGTTAGTTCGCAATTGAATTTTTGAGAATGTTAAATGATGGCTGCTCTCTAAAAATTTTAGCAAATTCTTATTCTTAATGCTGTGTAACGTAAAACATTATTCTTCTTTTTCATAAAAACCTCTTAATTGGCAACAATCAGGGTATTAAATTATGTTTGCTATCAACATATTGAAAATTAACAATTGCTTTATAGATAACTATTTCGTTTTTTATTTACATTTATATTAATAAACCATGAAAAACATGAGTTAAATTATGATATTTTCCTGAATAAAATACTTACAACTTTCTTGTTTATCAATGTATCTATGTATTTTTCAACTATTAAATAAAAAATTGATACTGCTACTTTTAGAGGCAACTGCCATTGAAACCTAAGGTAATTCTGTTGGCTAAAGATTTTATAGTTAGGAATGATACTCAAACAGGTAATTTTAGACAAAATATATATTAACAAGAATCTACTTGTTTATAAAAAAAGTTTAAAGCAATCATTTAGTTTCTATAAAGTATGTTATTGTCTTTATTAATTCAATGCTAAAAAGCTGTGAGGTAAATTAGTTATTTAATTAAGTTTTTGAACGTAGAAATAACTAAATCTAACTGCTTGGTAATCACCTTCTGAATGTTTTATTACTTTTTTACATTGCATAAATTCGGATAAAAGGTGATGTTTTCTGTAACCAACTTATCAACTTTTCTCGGTCGAATCCCATAAAATGTATTATCCTGGACGTTGAAACTGGCTATGACATTTATTAAGAGACAGAACGTTGTCATTAATACCAGCTACATTATGACGTTTAGGACTGATAATCAAACTATTGCGGTCAACAACAGCGTTTCTGTTCTCTTAGCTACTCTTCAATTTCTACTGTTCAGCAGGATACCCTTGTTTAGAGTATTAACTATCATTGGCATTTTGCATTTTGACCGAATTTTTGTAGGTAAAACAAATCTCAAATTGCAAATCTAAAAGACACCAAATTGGTTGAGCGATCGCCACAATTTCAAGAACCAAGCGTTGCATAACATTTTTACACGATGCTGTGAGCCAAAATTGCCTGTAAACCTAAGGCTTTATTAGGGCAGTATGTCGTGTGGTGTTGATTGGGAGAAAAGTAATTAGTGCAGATTAATATCGCTAATTGCTGACAAGACAAGAGATTTTCATTAATTAGTAGGCAACAGAAATTACTGTATCTACGCAATCCACAGTACTCACTATGCCCTATGTCTGCTCATTCAATTGATACTGCCTTAGCAGAGTTAGAGAGCCTGATTAATAATTGCGAAAAGGCTGTGATTAGGTCTATAGAGGAAAAAAAGATGAGTTCAGGAAAACCAGTGTCAATCAACAAACTTAACAGACAATTACAACACAATCCTATCGCCATTGTTGGCATGGCTTCTCTATTACCTCAAGCCAGAAATTTACGGGAATATTGGCAAAATATAGTAAATAAAATTGATTGTATTACTGATGTCCCTTCCACCCACTGGAGCGTCGAAGATTATTACGATCCAAATCCCAGAACCCCTGAAGATAAAACTTATTGTAAAAGAGGCGGATTTATTCCAGAGGTAGATTTTAACCCGATGGAATTCGGCATTCCACCCAGCATTTTAGAGGTTACAGATGTATCGCAACTATTAAGTTTAGTAGTTGCAAAAGAAGCGATGGAAGATGCTGGCTATGGCGAACAACGCGAATTCAACCGCGAAATGGTTGGGGTAATTTTAGGCGTAGCTATGGCCAAGCAGTTAGGAATGCCGCTTTCTGCCAGGTTAGAATATCCTATTTGGGAAAAGGCGCTCAAAAGTAGCGGTTTATCTGACGAAGATACACAAAAAATCGTCGAAAAAATCAAAAGTGCTTATGTGAAATGGGACGAAAACGCTTTCCCCGGAATGCTGGCTAACGTAGTCGCGGGTAGAATTGCCAATCGTCTCAACTTTGGCGGGATGAACTGTGTAGTTGATGCCGCTTGTGCTAGTTCCTTCGGTGCTTTAAAACTGGCAATTAGCGAACTAGTCGAATATCGTTCTGACATAATGCTGACTGGTGGCGTTGACACCGATAACACCATCATGGCTTACATATCTTTCAGCAAAACACCAGCCGTTTCTCCTGGTGAAAATGTCAAACCTTTCGATGCTAAATCCGATGGGATGATGCTGGGTGAAGGTATCTGCATGATTGTTCTCAAGCGTCTGGAAGATGCACAAAGGGATGGCGATAAAATCTATGCAGTTATTAAAGGCATTGGTACCTCCAGCGATGGACGCTACAAGAGTATTTATGCTCCCCGCAAGGAAGGCCAAGTCAAAGCCTTAGAACGTGCTTACGAAGATGCAGGTTTTTCTCCCGCTACCATTGGTTTGATGGAAGCACATGGCACCGGCACAATGGCTGGAGACCCGACAGAATTCGGTTCTTTGCAGGACTTTTTTGCTCTGCATGACTCGAAAAAGCAGCATATTGCTTTGGGTAGCGTGAAATCTCAAATCGGACACACCAAAGCGGCTGCGGGTGCGGCGAGTTTGATTAAAACGGCTTTGGCGCTACATCACAAAGTATTACCGCCGACAATTAATATTACTGAGCCGAACCCCAAACTTAATATTAAAAATTCCGCCTTTTATTTGAATACCGAAACTAGACCTTGGATTCGTGCTGAAGGCGAAGCGCCAAGACGCGCAGGTGTAAGTTCCTTCGGCTTTGGCGGTACTAACTATCACGTCGTTTTAGAAGAATATCAAGCTGACCAAAACCACGGCTACCGCTTACACGGTGGCGCTAATGAAGTGCTGGTGTTTGCTGCTACGCCGTCCCAATTGCTGGCTAAATCTGAAGACCTTTTAGCTAAATTGCGTTCACGAAGTGACTCCGGAGGAGTATCGCCAGAAGCGAATGCACATTATGCAAAATTAGTCAATGAGTGCAAAACTCTAGAGATTCCCCTTGCTGCTGCCAGATTCGGATTTGTGGCACAGAACCTCGAAGAAGCTTGCAAATTACTGCAAGTTAGCATTGACTGGCTGAAAAACAAAGGGTCAGCAGCATCTTGGGAACATCCCCAAGGGATTTATTACCGGGCTTCTGGTATGGAATTGGGTGGAAAAGTCGTCGCTTTGTTTTCCGGCCAAGGTTCTCAATACTTGGAAATGGGACGGGAATTAGCGATGAATTTCCCAGTCATGCAGCGTTTGCATGGCTATATGGATAGCCTGTTGCTCAAAGATAACTTGCAGCCGCTATCAGAAATCGTTTTTCCCCATCCTGTGTTTGAAGAGGCAGAGAAAAATGCCCAAATTGCCGCCCTACAACGCACAGAATACGCTCAACCAGCCATCGGGGTGTTGAGTGCAGGGATGTACACCATACTGCAACAAGCTGGATTTAGATCCGATTTTGTTGCCGGTCACAGCTTTGGAGAAATCACAGCATTGTGGGCTGCGGGAGTTTTGACTACCGAAGATTACTTGTTCTTGGTGAAAGCTAGGGGTCAAGCAATGGCGGCACCGGAAGACCCAGACCACGATGCAGGTAGTATGCTGGCTGTCAAAGAAGACATCAGCAAAGTGGAAGCAGTACTGAAATATTTTCCCCAAGTTGCGATCGCCAATCAAAATTCGCCAAATCAATATGTCTTGGCCGGGCCCACCGCAGAAATCGCCAAAGTCCGTCAGGCTTTACAAGACAAAGGATATACGGCTGTATTGTTGCCCGTATCGGCAGCATTCCACACACCGTTGATTGCCTTTGCTCAAAAATCATTTGCGATCGCTACCAAGTCTGTTAAATTCCAAAGTCCCAAAATCCCGGTTTACAGCAACGTTACCAGCAAACAGTATCCCAAAGAACCGCAAGCGATTCAAAAAATCCTCGAAACGCACCTTTCTAATTCCGTGCTGTTTAAGCAGGAAATTGAAAGCATCTATGCAGCAGGTGGTACTTGCTTCGTGGAATTCGGGCCGAGGAGAATTTTGACCAACTTAGTAAAAGAAATTCTTGGCGATCGCCCGCATCTTACCGTAGCTTTGAACCCTAGTACTCAGAAAAATAGCGATCGTTCCTTGCGGGAAGCAGTTGTACAGTTGCGGGTAATCGGTATGGCTTTGAGTAACCTCGACCCCTACCAAGTTCCCCAAACCATACCTGCAATTGAGCAGAAGAAGGCTATAAATGTACGTTTAAACGGCATCAACTACAGATCCGAAAAAACCAAAAACGCCTTCGCCCAAGCTTTGCAAAACGGACACAAAGTTACATTACCTGCTGTTTCATCTGAAAATTCAGCGAAACCAAATCAGCCCATCCCTTCTGAAACTGCGGCTCCTTTATTTACCAGCCTAGATGTGGCTCGAACTCTGCCAACCACAGAGACTAACGGACATAAAAAAACACCCCCTATCGCTACCCCATCAATGAACGGTGTGACTTCTCATATCGCTACCCAACCAGAGCAGCAAATGAGTCCTGTGACCCTTTTAAGTCAACCAGCCCAGGAATCTAAGATGCAACCAACACCCGAAAAACTGACAAATTACCAACAACTTTTAGAAAGTTTAGAATATCTCCTGACACAGTTTCAGCAAAATCAATCTGAGAATTTACAAGTTCACGGAGCTTATCTCAACCATCAAATGGAATACGCCAAAGCGTTTTTCCAACTGATGCAGCAACAAAATGCACTGTTGAGTGAAAGTAAATCTACAGCCGAAACCACCAAGCTGAAACAAGTTGTCATGGAAAGCTTGGAACGCAGCATGATGCAGTTTCACTCCCAACAAGGTGAAACCCTACGCATCCACGAGCAATATCTTAAAGAGCAACTGGAATATACAAAAAACTTTTTCCAACTCATACAGCAAGAGTATTCTCAAATCATCTCAGAAGATGGAGCGACTCAACTCACAGAGAAACTCAGCAACGGTGCAGCACATCATTTCATCCCCTTCACCACACAAACAACTGTCACCGAAGAAGCACCAGTACCTCCTACTACCAAAATAGTAGAAGCTTTACCCTCACCCGTAACTGAGCCAGTAGCGAAAAACGGCAACGGCTCAACACACACCCAAGCACCCCTCCCTGCTCCCAAGGTAGTAGAGCCTGTAATCGAAACTCCGGTACTGCCTCAACTAGTGCAGCCTGTAGTTGAAACTCCAGTACTCCCCCAAATAGTACAGCCTGTAGTCGAAACCCCCGTACTTCCCACTCCCCAAATAGTAGAGGCTGTAGTTGAAACTCCCCAGTCCCCAGTCCCCAGTCCCCAGTCCCCAATCCCCAGTCCCCAATCCCCAGTCCCCAATGCAACCATTGATATTGTTGACTTGGATAAAAACCTCCTAGCCATCACCAGCGATAAGACTGGCTACCCGGTAGAAATGCTGGAAATGGATATGGACATGGAAGCAGACTTAGGGATTGACTCCATCAAACGGGTGGAAATCTTGGGAGCGTTACAAGAAATGTATCCCAATCTACCCAAGCCCAACTTAGAAGAACTGGCAGAAAAGCGTACCATCGGTCAAGTTGTAGAATATCTGCAATCCTTTGCTTCTAAAAGCGTTTCTGTAGAAGTTGTAATTCACGAAGTACAACAACCAGTAGAAACTCCAGCACCGGAAGTACAACAAGTAGTTGAGACTCCAGCAGAAGTTACACCAGAAGTCAGCGTAGTTGTTGCATTCACTCCGCAACCAGAAGCAGAACCCGCAGCCGCAACTAATGAATTTCCAGATTTAGCCCAAACCCTACTAGCCATCACCAGTGATAAAACTGGCTACCCGGTGGAAATGCTGGAACTAGAAATGGACATGGAAGCCGATTTAGGGATTGACTCCATCAAACGGGTAGAAATCTTAGGGGCGATGCAGGAAATGTACCCCAACTTACCCAAACCGAATATAGAGGAACTGGGAGAACTCCGCACCATCGGTCAAATAGTTGATTACCTACAGCAGCTAGCTGGAGGTGAAAAAAAAAAGTATGAGTCTGAGTTTGTCCAGCAGCCACCGGAATTAGAGTCTAGTATCCAACGCTATCCCGCCAAACTCAGAAGCCTACCAAAACCAGATTACTTGGATTTCACGTTACCAGAGGGACACATCACTTTAATTACCGATGATGGTTCCCTCACTACTTCCAAATTAACTGAATCCCTAATCGCCCAAGGCTCAAAAGTAGTAGTTATCAGTTTTCCGCAATCCTTGATTCCCCAACAATCGCCCTTACCCGCAGGAGTAACCCGCGTCACCTTGGCAAACTTGAGCGAAGAACATCTGCAACAACAACTACAAGCGATCGCTACTCACTGCGGTAAGGTTGGGGCTTTCATCCATCTACATCCCGTTTTCGCAGTCAATAACAGCGGAACAATTCCCTACATCGAACAGGAAAAGGCGATCGTCAAGCACGTATTCTTGATGGCGAAACACCTGAAACCCTCCCTCACCGAAGCCGCACAACATGGACGTAGTTGTTTTTGCACAGTCGCTCATTTAGATGGTGCTTTCGGTTTAGATTACAAAGTTAAGTTTGGAGCGATCGGCGCTGGTTTATTCGGATTAACCAAAACCCTGAGATGGGAATGGCCAAAAGTCTTTACACGGGCGATCGACCTCAGCCCCAAAATTGACCCCGAACAGTCAGCAAACCACATTATCGCCGAACTCCACGACCCCAATCTTTATATCGGCGAAGTTGCCTACGGCTCACAAGGACGAGTCACCTTAATCGCCAATCCAAAAGTAGGCGGCTAATCCCTCCTCTCTGCACCTCTGCGTCTCTGCGTGAGATTCCCAGAGGCGCAGAGTAAAAAAAACAAATTTATACATTTTTTTACGAGGATTTATGACCCAAACAGCCCAGCTTAGTCCATCATCTGTTTTTGTCGTTAGCGGCGGTGCAAAAGGGATTACGGCTGAGTGTACTATCAAATTAGCCCAGCAACAACCCTGTAAATTTATCCTTCTCGGTCGCTCTGAACTATTAGAAACCGAGCCAGATTTTGCCCAAGGTTGTGAAGAATCAGCATTGAAAAAACGCATCATGGAAAATCTTCTTGCCCAAGGAGAGAAACCCACACCCATGAATGTGCAAAAAATATATAACAAAATTTCCTCCAGCCGCGAAATTAAAAAGACCCTCGCAGCAATTGAAAAAGCTGGAGCTAAAGCCGAATATATTAGCATTGATGTTACAGATACACAGGCTTTACAAGAAAAACTAGCTCATGCTGTGCAACGTATGGGGTCAATTACAGGCATTATACATGGCGCTGGAAATCTAGCCGATAAATTAATTGAAAAGAAAACAGAAGAGGATTTTGAAAAAGTTTATACCGCCAAAGTTAAAGGATTAGAAAACCTACTGGATTGTATCAATCCTAATCAACTTCAGCATTTAGTTTTATTTTCTTCAGTAACAGGATTTTACGGAAACATTGGTCAATCTGACTATGCGATCGCCAATGAAATCCTCAATAAATCAGCCCATATTTTCAAACAACAATATCCCTTATGTCACGTAGTAGCAATTAACTGGGGAGCTTGGGACAGCGGCATGGTGTCACCAGAACTCAAAAAAGCTTTTGCCGAACGAGGAGTTGAAGTAATTCCCGTAGAAGCTGGAACAAAAATGTTAGTCAACGAATTGCATCCCGCCTATCAAGACAATACACAAGTCGTCATTGGTAGCCCCCTAGTACCATTAGCTAGAGAGTTAGATTCCGAACTCCGCAGCTATCGTTTGCGCCGCCGCATGACATTAGAAGAAAATCCATTTTTATTAGATCATGTAATCGCTGGTTCTCCAGTATTACCCGCTACATGCGCTCTATCATGGATGATTGATTACTGCGAACAACTTTATCCAGGATACAGATTTTTTGCTGCTCAAGATTTCAAAATTTTGAAAGGAATTACTTTTAACGAGACTTTAGCAAATGAATATATTGTAGATGTCGAAGAAATTTCTAAAACTAACGGACAACAGATTACATTCAACACCAAAATATCGAGTAAAAATCTCGCTGGCAAAACATTTTATCATTTCAGCGCCCAAATCCAACTCTTACTAGAATTACCCACATCCCCAACTTACGATGCAATTAATCTAGAACCAGATAATATTATCACTCTCACTGGTAAATCTTTTTATCAAAATGGAGAAGCTACATTATTTCATGGCAAAGCTTTTCAAGAAATTGAAAAAGTTTTAAACATCACCACAGAAAAAATCACCACACAATGTTTGTGGGAACCAATCTCACGCCAACAACAAGGACAATTTCCAGTCCAATGGGTCAACCCATACACAACTGACCTAAGTATGCACGCACTTTGGGTTTGGACACAACACTTCCATCAAGAAGGTTGCTTACCCGGACAAGTCGCAAAATACGAACAATTTGCAGCCACACCACAAAACGAACCCTTCTACGTCTCCTGCGAAGTCAAATCCAAAACCTCCAGCAGCGCCACCGCCGACATCATCATCCACAACCACCAAGGCCAAATCTACTCACGCCTCCTCGGAGCCAGAGCAATCATCTGGTCAATGAAACTCCTCAGAAGCTAATACCATTTTGGATTTTAGATTTTAGATTTTGGATTGAGAATTGCTTTGTGCATCTCGATTCTGGAAATCCATCCATAGCATTCTTTTTTCAATTGGTATAACTCTCCTCTCCTCTGCGCCTCCGCGCCTCTGCGTGAATTTTCAAGTTTGGGGAACAGCGTAAATCCTGCCTTTTGCTCATCCCTAATACCCAAACCTTGAGGATAAAAATAATGGAAAAAATCGCCATTATCGCATTGTCATGTCTATTCCCCGATGCCAAAAACACTGAAGAATTTTGGCAAAATATTATCAATAAAAAAGACTCCACGTCCTCTGCAACCATCCAAGAATTTGGAGTAGATCCAGAAATCTTCCATCATCCACTCAAAGGCACACCAGATAAGACCTATTCCCTCAAAGGTGGATACATCCGCAACTTTGAATTTGACCCATCTGGCTACAACCTACCACCAGAATTACTTGAGAGTTTAGATAACACCTTCAAATGGTCATTGTACGCCGCCAAACAAGCAATTCTCCAAAGCGGTTATTGGGGCAATCAAAGTATTCTCTCCAAATGCGGTGTAATTTTGGGAAACCTTTCATTCCCCACAAAACTTTCCAATCAATTATTTTCTCCCATCTACCAAAAAAGCATTACACCTGCCCTCAAAGAACTTTTACAACTTCCAGATTTAGATTTACCCACTCTACCAACCGCCAATCAAGCATCATTATATAATGCGATGATTTCCGGCTTACCAGCAGCAATAATCGCTCAAGCCTTATCGTTATCCCGCATTAATTTATGTCTCGATGCTGCTTGTTCATCATCATTTTATGCCATTAAACTGGCGTCTCATTATTTGCGATCGCGCAAAGCCGACGTAATGTTAGCCGGTGCTATCAGTAGTGCAGATTCCCTATTTGTGCGGATGTTATTTTCTGGCGTCCAAGGATTTCCAGAAAACGGTCTTAGCCGTCCCTTAGATAAATCATCCAGAGGGCTAATTCCCGCCGATGGTGTTGGCATAGTGATGCTCAAGAGATATTCTGATGCTGTCAGAGATGGCGATAAAATTCTCGCTACCATCTGCGGTAATGGACTCTCCAATGATGGTAAAGGAAAGCATTTACTCAGCCCCAATCCTAAAGGACAAATTCTGGCTTTTGAGAGAGCTTATAACGAGGCAAAAATTAGTCCTCAAACCATCGATTATTTAGAGTGCCATGCTACCGGCACATTATTAGGAGATACAACAGAATTTAATTCTATCGAAACATTCTTTGGTCAACATCAAGCTGCACCATTGATAGGTTCTGCTAAAGCAAATACTGGTCATTTATTAACTGCGGCTGGTATGGTTGGCTTGACTAAAGTAATTTTGAGTATGTCCAACGGTGTCATTCCACCAACTTTGAATGTTACCGAACCCATAGCTACTGAAAACAGTAAAATTCCCGCCGATAAAATTGTTAAAACCGCTACAGCATGGCCTAATAATAACGCTTCAATAAAACGGGCTGCTATCAGTGCTTTTGGTTTTGGCGGCACTAATTCTCATCTGATTTTAGAACAAGGAACGACAACAGAATTAGACAATTCAACCGAACCTGTTCCACCTGTAAAACTTGCCATTGTCGGCATGGATGCTTTCTTCGGCAACTGTAACGGCTTAGATGCTTTTGAACGTTCGATTTACGATGGCACTCAGCATTTTGTTTCGTTACCGCCGCAAAGATGGCAGGGTATAGAAAACCAAGAAAATTTACTTAAAGAATATGGTTTGCCAGAAGGTAAAGCACCAGTCGGGGCATACATTCAAGATTTTGAAATCGATACATTAGCGTGTAAAATTCCACCGAATGAAGTAGATAAATTAAATCCACAACAATTACTACTTCTGAAAGTGAGCGATCGCGCCCTCAAAGATGCGAAAATCCGAGAAGGCAGCAACGTCGCAGTTATCATTGCCGCTGAAACAGAATTATCTGTACACCAACTACAGCAAAGATGGAATTTGCCCTGGCAAGTTAAAGAAGGCTTACTCACTCAAGAAATCTCTTTACCTACAGAACAGCAAACTCAACTAGAAACCATCGTCAAAGATAGCCTCCATCATCCCGTAGAAATTGGCGAATATGTCAGCCACATCGCCAACATTATGGCAAGCCGCATTTCTGCCTTATGGAACTTCACCGGCCCAGCATTTACGATGACTGCGGGCGAAAATTCCGCCCTCAAAGCTTTAGAAGTAGCGCAAATGCTACTAGCTGCTGGAGAAGTCGAAGCTGTGGTTGTTGGTGCTGTTGACTTAGCTGGCGGTGTCGAAAACGTCTTACTCCGAAGCCAAATGGCTAAGGTGAATACGGGTATCAATACCTTGAGTTACGACCAAAACGCAGACGGCTGGACAGTAGGTGAAGGTGCGGGTGCAATTGTTCTCAAACGTCATGACACCGCCCTAGAAAATGCGGAACGCATCTATGCAGTTATTGACGCCGTTAGCATCGGACAAGCCCATTCCACCGTTGTAGACGGCGAAACTATCAGCCAAGTCTGCAAACAAGCTTTCGACATTGCAGGTATCCAACCCACAGAGGTGAACTACCTGGAAGTTTGCGGTAGTGGTATTCCCCAGGAAGATGCAGCCGAAATCACAGGTTTACTGCAAGCTTATCCGCCAGTAGGAGATGGGTTGCACTGTGCAATTGGTAGCGTCAAAGCCAATATCGGTCATACCTACGTTGCTTCGGGAATTGCCAGCCTAATTAAAAACGCTCTTTGCTTATATCACAGGTACATACCCGGTACTCCCAATTGGTCTGGTGTGAAAACGCCGCAAGCATGGGAAGGCAGTCCTTTCTATGTGGCGACAGAATCAAGACCTTGGTTTTTAGGGAAAAACGCTAAATCGAGAGTTTCCGCACTTAATAGTATTGGCTGTGATGGCAGTTTTGCTCATGTGATTTTATCCGAAGAAGGTAGCCAAGAAGAACGCACCAGCCGATATTTACAGGAAAAACCTTTTTGTCTTTTCCCCATCC
The DNA here is from genome assembly GCA_034530875.2 of Nostoc sp. DedSLP01. Lineage (GTDB taxonomy): Bacteria > Cyanobacteriota > Cyanobacteriia > Cyanobacteriales > Nostocaceae > Nostoc. The sequence goes on along the minus strand of JAVRCJ020000021.1, from coordinate 38,252 downwards.
CGGCTGATGATAGCTCAAGTTTATTTGCGGCTTTGGATAATTTGCAAAAAGCTGTTGAAAATTCTCCTTCTCTCAAAGCAATTGCTAGCAAATATTTTGAGAACTTTCAAAAACAATCAGCGGCAAAATATGTCCTATCAATTACAGGACGCAACCAAAAAGAATTACTCAAAGAAATCGAATCTGCACGTAAAGGTGTAAATAATGCTTTTGAACGTGGAGGAGATTGGCAAACACCTGTGGGTAGTTATTTCACTGCTAAACCATTGGGTAAAAAAGGTGAAATTGCTTACATTTATCCGGCAGCAGTCAATTCTTATCTTGGCATCGGTCGCACGCTATTTCGCTTATTCCCAAGAGTCTACAACGACTTAATGGTTAAAAGTATTTACAAACGTGCTGCTGATGTTGAACCGCTAGTTTTTCCCAGAAGTTTGAAAAAATTTACTACTAGGGAACTAGAAACACTAGAAAAGAAATTGCTAGATGATTCTCTAGCAATGTTTGAAGCCGAAATGTTTTGCACCAGATTACTGACTACGATTATTCGTGATGATTTTCAAGTTAAACCTAAATATGTTTTTGGGTATAGCTTGGGTGAAACAAGCATGATGGTTGCTCAGGGAGTTTGGAGCAATTTTTATGAAGGTAGTAGTAGCTTCAACTCATCGGCTTTATTTGGCGATAGATTATCCGGGCCGAAAAATGCTGTGCGTGAGTATTGGGGACTACCAAAAATTTCCTCAGCTTCCGACAATAATCTTTGGGGTAACTATGTTTTAATGGCTAGCCCAGAGCAAGTAAGGGAATGTCTAAAAAATGAACAGCGCGTTTACTTAACTCAGATTAATACACCGGAAGAAGTATTAATTGCTGGCGAACCAGCAGCTTGTCAGCGAGTTATCAAAGCCTTGGACTGTAATGCTTTCCCGGCTCCCTTCGACCATGTGATTCACTGCGGAACGATGCGTTCTGAATATGGTGAATTGGTGAAATTAAACACTTTACCATCACAAAATATTCCTGGCGTTGTCTTTTATTCTGCTGCTGAATATCAACCAATTAAACTAGAGAGTGGCGAAATTGCTCGTAGTATTGCCACGGGTCTTTCTCAACAATTAGACTTCCCCAGATTAGTTAATTGCCTCTACAATGATGGTGCCAAAATATTCATTGAAGCTGGTGCAGGTAATGTCTGTTCTCGCTGGATTGATAAAATTCTCCAAGGTAAAGAACACATTACAGTATCCCTAAATCGTAGAGGTATGGATGACCATACTGCTTTTGTCAAAGCACTGGCAAAACTGGTTAGTCACCAGGTAGATGTCGATTTATCGCCACTATATAGTGTTGCCCAAACTACCAATCAAACTAAGGCAACTCTGAGAACTGTAACCTTGGGTGGACATTCAATTACTGATAGCATTTTGACTGAAGATAACCGCCAAATATTTGAGAATTTAGTTGAGAAATGTAAAGGCGATCGCCCCAAAATCCAACCTCAAATTTTACCCGACTCCTCATTAGAAATTCCCAGCCCAATTTCCTCCCAAACAAGTAATCCCAATCACATCCCACCCTCACCTATCCAATCTGAAAAAGTTGCAGCAAAAAATATCATTAATAACGGTTTTGAATTTAAAGAAGAAGTAAAATCTTCTGAGTCAATTGAACAAACAACCACTCAACCTAAATTTTCCCCACCAACCACCACTCGGAAACTTCGTAGAATCATCCACATGTCAGATTTAAATAAATCTCAGTATCAAAAACTCAACGCTAACAATTCCAAGATAACTAAAGCACACACAGCCTTCCTACAAGCCAGACAAGAATTTAGCAAGCAAATGAGTGAAATCATCCAACTCCAATTAGCCTGCGCCCAAAACTTACTCGACGAAGAATCCAAATAAAGAAACCACAAACCAATTAGTGAACCGCAGCACCACACTAATTGCCCATCTCTCAAACTCTCCGCGCCTCCGCGTCTCTGCGTGATAGAAATTCAAACTTCTACAAAAACCCAACTCCAACGCTAATAATTCGAGGGACAACTGCTGTGACAACCGTAGATACGGTACTAAGTAAACACGATAACGGCCTGAACTTCTCCCCTTGGTCTCATACTCAAAACCAAACTTGGAAAGGTTCATTAGAATCAATATCTTTCGACCAACAAACCATCAAAAATAAATTGATGGTATTAGATAAACCTTGCTACGTCGTGAAAGTTGCCGGAAAAATCGGTGTCACCAACGAAGGGTATTTATCCCCTACTGAAAACGGCACAGCAGCACAAATAGAACTGTTGACATTTGTGACACCAGTCAGAATTCAACAATTAGGAGATCCCAATTTCCTCTCCTTTCATAATGTCAAATATGCCTACGCTACCGGTGCAATGGCTGGCGGAATTGCTTCAGAAGAAATGGTAATTGCACTCGGAAAAGCCCAAATCTTAAGTTCCTTTGGCGCAGGTGGTTTAAGTCCAGACCGTTTAGAAGCAGCCATTAAGAAAATTCAACAAGCCTTACCCCAAGGCCCTTACGCATTTAATTTAATTCACAGTCCCAGCGAACCCGCAATTGAACGCCGTGCTGTAGATTTATATCTCAAATATCAGGTAAAAACCGTAGAAGCATCTGCATTTTTAGATTTAACTCCCAATATTGTCTACTATCGCGTAGCAGGTTTGGGATTAAATGACGCCAATCAAATTGAAATCAGAAATAAAGTCATTGCCAAAATTTCCCGCCGAGAAGTTGCTACAAAATTTATGCAACCGGCGCCACCCAGAATTCTTAAAGAACTTCTCCAACAAGGATTAATTACAGACCTGCAAGCAACTCTCGCCGCTAAAGTTCCGATGGCTGATGATATCACTGTCGAAGCTGATTCTGGCGGTCATACAGATAACCGTCCCTTGGTTTGTTTGCTACCTTCTATTGTTGCTTTGCGCGACGAAATTCAAGCCCAATATCATTACCAAATACCCATTCGAGTCGGAGTAGCAGGTGGAATTGGCACCCCAGAATCAGCATTAGCCGGTTTCATGATGGGTGCTGCTTACATAGTAACTGGTTCTATTAATCAATCATGCATTGAATCTGGAGCTTGCGAGCATACCAAAAAATTACTTGCTCAAGCAGAAATGGCTGATATGATGATGGCACCAGCCGCAGATATGTTTGAAATGGGAGTCAAATTGCAAGTCCTCAAACGGGGTACAATGTTCCCCATGCGGGCGCAAAAATTATTTGAACTCTATCGCGCTTATGACTCAATTGAAGACATTCCTCTGGCAGAAAGAGAGAAATTAGAAAAACAAGTTTTCCGCAAAACTATTGCTGAAGTTTGGGAAGGAACAGCGGCTTATTTGTCCCAAAGAAACCCCGAAAAATTGGGCAAAGCTGTTAATAATCCTAAGCTAAAAATGGCATTGATTTTCCGCTGGTATTTAGGATTATCTTCTCGCTGGTCTAATTCTGGTGAAAAAGGTAGAGAAGTCGATTATCAAATTTGGTGCGGCCCCGCGATGGGTAGCTTCAACGACTGGGTAAAAGGTTCTTACCTGTCTGACCCAAATAATCGCCGAGTAGTTGATGTTGCTGACCAAATTATGACGGGCGCAGCCTTTTTATATCGCATCCAAAGTTTGAAAATGCAAGGGCTACAAGTCTCTAATTATTACAGTCAATATCAACCAGTACCTTCTACATTATTGGAGATTTAAAAATGACTTTAAAACAGTCTTTTACCGCAGCAGATATTCAGAATTTTTTAGTATCCAACTTAGCTGAGTTGCTAAATGCTGAAACTGCTGATATCGACATCGAAGAACATTTAGAAAACTATGGCTTGGATTCTGCCCAAGCAATGATTCTAGTAGGTAAATTAGAAAAATTGCTCGGATTTCAACCATCTCCGCTGCTGTTATGGCATTACCCAAATATTGCATCACTTTCGCAGCGTTTAGCTGAAGAAGTACAAGAAGATTCAGCGATTCAAGATACAAAATCAGCATCTTCTACCGTCAATACTACTCCCTTGGTTTTAAATTTAGGTGCCGAGGCTGTTCTTGACCCTACAATTAATCCTGGCGCTGCTGTTAATTTACCTGTAGGCGAACCCAAAAACATTTTTTTAACTGGAGGAACCGGCTTTTTAGGAGCCTTTATCATCCGGGAATTACTACAGGAAACTAAGGCGGATATTTATTGTTTAGTCCGTGCAGATAATCCCGAAGCAGGCAAGACAAAACTGCAAAATAATCTCCAACAATATGCAATTTGGCAGGAAGAATATAATACTAGAATTATTCCTGTTGTTGGCGATTTATCTTTACCATTGTTAGGTCTTGGCTTAGAACAATTTCAAATCTTAGCTGCCAAAATTGATAGTATCTATCATAGCGGTGCTTTGTTGAATTATGTTTACCCATACTCGGCATTGAAGGCTGCTAACGTTCTGGGAACTCAAGAAGTTTTAAGATTAGCTTGTCAAATTAAAGTCAAGCCCGTACATTACGTTTCCAGCGTTGCTGTTTTTGAATCGCCTGTTTATGCTGGTAAGGTTGTCAAAGAACAGGATGAATTCAGTCATTGGGAAGGTATTTATCTTGGCTATTCCCAAACAAAATGGGTAGCTGAAAGATTAGTTAAAATCGCCCGTGACAGAGGACTTCCTGTAACTATCTATCGTCCACCTCTGATTTCTGGAGATAGTCAAACAGGTATTTGTAACACCCATGACTTTATCAATTTGATGGCTAAAGGCTGTCTACAAATGGGAAGTTTCCCCGATGTAGAATATATGTTGGATATGTCTCCTGTAGACTATGTGAGTAAAGCCGTTGTCTATCTATCGCGTCAAAAAGAATCGATAGGTAAGGCTTTTCATTTACAACATCCCCAACCTGCACCGTTGAAAGTTTTAGTTGACTGGATACGTTCTTTTGGTTATTCAGTTGAGATGATTCCCTACGACAAATGGCAGTCAGAGTTAATCAATAATGTGTCTTCTGTAGACAATCCTTTATACACTCTGCGTCCCTTTTTGCTGGAACGCTGGTCTGATGAACAACTGACTATTCCTGATTTATACCTGCAAGCTAGAAGACCACATATTAGTTGTCAAGATACGCTTCATGCATTAGCAGGAAGTTCTATTGCTTGCCCGACAATTGACTCTCAATTGTTTATGACTTATACCGCCTATTTGATTCAAAGCGGATTCTTAAATCTCGCTTAGAGAGACAATAGAATTTTAGGCGTTGCTGATTTCATGTATGAAAACGATTGTACATGATATCAAAATATTTGTAGAGACGTTGCAATGCAACGTCTCTACATTGTGGATTTATACGGGAATTTGACATAGGGATTTTAGATTTTGAATTTTGAATATTCAATCCAAAATTCAAAATCTATAAATTTTTGATAACAAACCAGTTTCTACTTTTAAAGTCAAATAAAAAGTATCGAATATTACATTCTAAAGCTCTATCTTTTGGTAAGTAGAGTTTTCGTTATTTGTGAATTATGACTTTTATTTTAGAAACATAAATTTTAAAATTACCTTCTTGACAAAAAACAGTCTACAATGGTTATTGTAAATCATCAAATTTTGAATTTACCTACATTTGTGAGTAAGCAAAATATGCTTCTCTAGAGGGATATTTCCTGCTTTTTCCTGATATATCAACGCTTCATTCGTAATTCAAAATTAAATAACAGATTATTTTGACTCAAGACGTTTTTCGTAGGTTGAGATATTACGCATACTTAATTGTAGAACAAGAACCACTGGCAATGGAAAGCAGTTTAATTCAGTTGAATTCACCGATATTCTTACATGAACACAACACATCAAGGACATGGCAAAACTGCTCTTATTACCGGGGCAGCAAGTGGAATTGGCTACGAATTAGCGTATCTTTTCGCAGCTGATGATTATAATCTTGTCTTAGTAGATAAAAATGGGCTAAAGCTAAGAGAAGTTGCTGAAAAATTCGAGTCAAAATTTGGAAATTTCGTCAAAGCTCTTGTCAAAGATTTATCTATCTCAACATCTCCAGACGAGATTTTCACGGAGTTGCAACAAGCGGATATTCAGGTTGATGTACTGGTAAATAATGCTGGATTTGGTACTTATGGATTATTTCATGAAACAAGTCTAACTGCTGAATTGGAAATGCTACAGGTAAATTTGGTGTGTCTCACCCATTTAACTAAGCTATTTCTCAAGGATATGGTTAAGCAAGGTGAAGGCAAAATATTAAACGTCGCTTCGGCTGCTGCTTTTCAACCAGGCCCTTTGATGGCGGTTTATTTTGCCACTAAGGCTTATATCTTATCGTTTTCAGAAGCGATCGCCAATGAATTAGAAGGCACAGGCGTCACTGTCACAGTTCTTTGCCCAGGTTCCACAGAATCAGCCTTTCATCAAAGAACCGGAATGGCAGACTCTAAAATGCTCAAGGGTAAAAGAATGATGGATGCCCAAACAGTAGCCGAAATCGGTTATCGCGCCTTAATGAGAGGCAAAACCATTGTCATTCCCGGTTTCATCAATAAACTACTAGCAAAATGTGTCAGATTTGTACCTAGAAAACTAGTCACAAAAATTGTTAGAAGTATGCAGGAAGAGAAATAGGTAGAGGGGCAGAGGAGAGAATAATTAATGACCAGTAGAAATCTCCATAAATTAATTCTGCGTTACCCGAAAACGTTGTAGAGACGTAGCATTGCTACGTCTCTACATTGATTTTCATCAGATGTTTAATATCAATATTGCCAACATTTTAATTCCCAGCCAGAATTCGCCACTGCAACAGCAGCAACATAATTGTTAGCAGGTGCTAATTCAAAAAGACTCCAGTCTTGGGATATCTGTAACTTGGCTGGTTCTGTGGGAGTGAGGAATACTTCAACTTCCTCTAATTGGGAGAGTCCGTCTCCGGTTGCTTTTAAATAAGCTTCCTTGCAAGTCCAGTAACGGAAAAATGTCTCTTGCTGTTGGTTTGAAGAAAGCGATCGCAACATTTCATATTCTCTCGGCAAAAAGAACCGTTTGGCAAGAGCTTCCAAATCTGAAACCGGACGAATATATTCTAAATCTACGCCAATCTCAGACCTACAATTCACCGCACACAAACCTAATTCTTGGGAATGAGACAAGTTAAACTCCAGTCCACTCTTTGCAAATCTCTCTGTTAATAATGGTTTGCCACGCTGTTGATAATTAAACTCAACTTCTGATGGTTTAATACCCAAGTAACGGCCTAATATACTTCGCAGGCTACCACGCCCAGCAATAAAACGCTGTCGATGTTGGGGAAAATGAAATCGTTCAGCGCGAGTAATTTCGTCACTAGAAAGCGTCTCTCTCAAATTTTGTAACTGTAGTTCTGGTTGGTCAAGATTTATCCGCCAGACATGAATTTCATTTGGTAACAAAGTTAAATCTGTCGGTGCAGGTAGCCAAAAATTCATGATAATTTGTAATTCGTATATTGTTATCTTTGCCATTGGTTGAGCCAACGCACTTGACCAATCCAGTCAGCAGCTTGTGTCTCTACAAGCAGACAATCTAAAGCAGTAATTAAAGTAGATAAATTCCAGCTATTTTGGGCAGCTAAAATAATACCATTATGGTTAGGATAGCTTTGCGCTAAAACTAAAAAATCGCGGATATTAAAAGTAAAAATACACCTTCCTCTAGCAGTAGCCTCTAATAATTGGGTTTCATCAGTTGCATCTAAGGGGATCCAATCTGCGGGAGTTCGGGTGACATCATGACCTCGATTAACCAAAGCTAAATGTAAAGCTTTAATTGATGTATCAGCATCCAAATGTAACAGAAGCTTAGACATTGTAAGCTGATTCGAGAACTACTTCAGATGCGATCGCCTCATCAATTTCTTGCTGATGAGCATCATAGAAAGCTAGAGCTGCCTCCACCTGAGCTTCACTCAAATCATATTCAGCCGCAATTTCTTGAGGAGATAAACCCCATTTTTGAGATGCGATGGCCAAAGTCTGTACCCGCAAGCCAGTTCCTTGCAGTATTGGCACTGTTAAACCACTAGCACCCCGACGGTAAGTAACCTCAGAAAATAAAGAAGAGTCAGGATGTTCGCTGAAGATTCCAATTTTTTCAGCCACAGCTGAGACAATAAATTCCTCAAGAGAAACCCCAAGGCTTGCAGCACATCTTTGGGCTTCTTCTCGTAACAGAGGCGGCAAATTAAAAGAGTCAGATGTCATTAATATATTCTTCCTCACCAGTCAACATTTTACTAAACTAATCTTAATACAAATTTTGGCTGGGAAATTTTAACGCGATCGCTTCGTACCTTTGCAGCTTTCTTGACTACGATACGCCTTTGCTATCTTAAATCTTTCTATCAAGCTTTAGTAAATTTACAAAAAAGATATAGGAACTTTATAGTTCAACAAAAATTTTAATGAAATTCACGATATTTGTTACAAACTGACCCTCAGAAATTGTACATAAGAAAATCATTTTTTAATTTATAGCCACAAGTAATAGTTAAAAAATTAAATTTGAAAAAATAAATATCAAGTTTAATTTTCTGCACCTTCAACACGTGCGATCGCCTTTACTATCTACATAACTAGTTACACTTGTTTTTCTTATAATCTATCAAAAGAGTTATTAGATGTTAAGTCTGCTTGTAAAGACAACTACTACTTGCTCAGTTATAGTAGCCGCTATCGCTTTTATTAACCAAATATTATGATTTATTCCTCTTAATTTACTTATCTCTTTTACTACTCTAGATGTATAATACTTCACTCAACCTTAAATCCTGTGAAAGAGAATACATTAAAACCCTCGACAGAGAATAGCAAATTTTCTTTTAGTTACAACATTAGCTATTACACTATTACTCCAAGGAACTACGAATAATGTCTGCAACTTTTTTGGTAGACCCTAAATTTTACAATGGACAGATAGTAAGTTTTATGGGTGGAGAAGGGATCGTCAACAACTACCGATTTGAGTCAGGTAACTGGGAATATTTGGTTCAGATGCCTATGGGGCCAGAGCCAGAAATCGGTCGAGTTGGTTATGAAACTATGATTTGGCTGTCTGAACTAGATATTTGTTAGCTGGGAAATAATTTTTCTCAAAAACTGTTAAATTTGGAACAAAAAAATCTTGCTAAAGCTTGTTAAAAAGCTATTAGAACTACTTGTTTTTTTAGAGATAGTGAGGATGAATGATCGTTACTTTGGGATACTTTACATTTTTTGCAGTGTTACTGACAGCACTACTATCAGCAATTAAACAAATGAGCATTGCTCTGGATGAACTAGATATTGAGCGCTTTACTCTCTGGACGGGTATTGCTTCCGTCATTGCTGGTATACCAGCTATATTGTGGTAGTACTTTATTATTGAGCTTTTATGCAAGAGGTATAGTATCACCTCCCCTACTACTCCATTCGCTTTTGCTCCAACCATTCTAAAATCCGATTCCATGCCCAGAAAATATCAGGGTCATTAAATTCCCGTTGGCACTTTTTACTACTTAAATAACCGACATGACCCCCGTATTTAGTAAGTAACAAATCTATTGCCGGATTATTATCGCAACCAACTTGCAATTCCGGTATAAGTGCTGGGTCAAAAAGTGGGTCATCGGCAGCATAAATAATCAAAGTTGGTTTTGATATTTGCGGCAATATTTTTAAAGCACTACTAGCTTGGTAATATGCTTCAACAGAAGAAAAACCTAGCCGATTAATTACCAATTCATTATCAAAACCCCAGATACTATTAGCCCGTTCAATTGCTTCTCTTTCTAAGCTTCCGGGATGTAAATCGTGTAGTCGCCACGCCAATTTTTTTAAATCCCGGGCAATTCCCGCTTCTATATATCTACCGAAAGGTTTTGTAACTAGATAAGATAGCGATCGCTCTGAATCCAAACTCGGACAAATTACCATACCACCGCCAATATCGCCATCTTCTAACCCTAAATCCCCATTTTCCCTAATCACTTCACCAGCAACTTTTACCCCCCACAGCGCCAATTGTCCTCCCAAAGAAAATCCTGTAAACCAAAATTTTCCCGGACATCCCATAGCCTTAGCAGCCGCAGCAATACGGACATAATCTTCCCCCTCATAAAGACCATCGGAAGTGAGAGTCGGGGATAATTCGGCTGTTTTGCCATGACCGCGCCAATCAAATAAAACTACAGCATATCCTTGAGCAAAAGCCTTACGTCCAAACGCCCTCAAATACCATTGATTTTCTAACTCTCCCGTAATCCCATAAGTGCCGATAATCGTACTATGAGCATTTTCCGGAATGGCAACCAAGCCAAAAATTGGCACACCTTGAGCGCCGATAAAGATTTGTTCGTGATAAGAAGGTTCTGCATCGCCAATTGTAGTTTCCCAATAACGTCTTCCGCACAAAGCAGTGTGTACAGTCATCATCACACCGTTTTGTAAAAACCAAGACGGATTGTAGGCGGGAGTATAACACATCATAGACTATAAGATTTCGTTTAGTTGAGTCTTGATTTCACCGTCATTTAATCTTAATATTTATGTAAGATTTAAAATCTTTTTTAGAATCGATTTAAAAATCTTTGTATCTATCAAAGGTTCTTATTTATCCTTAATAAGTAGTAATAATTTTTTAAGAATGCCGAGGATTCTTGTCATAGACGATGACCCAGCGATTTCAGAACTAGTTGCCGTCAACTTGGAAATGGCTGGCTACGATGTTAGTCAAGCTGAGGACGGCATCAAAGGTCAAGCACTGGCTCTCCAGCTACAACCAGACTTGATCATGCTCGATCTGATGCTGCCGAGAGTAGATGGATTTACAGTTTGCCAACGCCTGCGCCGGGACGATCGCACCGCCGAGATTCCCGTGTTAATGTTGACGGCGTTGAGCCAAACTCAGGACAAAGTAGAAGGCTTTAATGCCGGCGCAGATGACTACCTCACCAAGCCTTTTGAAGTTGAAGAAATGCTAGCACGGGTGCGGGCGCTTTTGCGGCGTACAGACCGCATTCCCCAAGCAGCCAAACACAGCGAGATTCTCAACTATGGCTCCCTCACCCTCGTTCCCGAAAGATTTGAGGCGATATGGTTCAACGAAACAGTGAAATTAACTCACTTGGAATTTGAGCTACTTCATTGCTTGCTGCAACGCCACGGTCAAACGGTTTCCCCCAGCGAAATCCTCAGAGAAGTTTGGGGCTACGATCCTGATGACGACATTGAAACGATTCGAGTCCATATTCGTCACTTGCGAACCAAGCTAGAACCAGATCCCCGCCACCCCCGTTACATCAAAACAGTGTATGGTGCAGGATACTGTCTTGAGTTACCAAGTATACCCCCAGCAGCAGAAGGAGCTTCCGCAACAGTGGTGGAATAAAATCGCCCAAACAGTCCTGAGTAGTAAATATCCAACTTTGTAGGGTAGCACGGTTAGCTGTGCTACCCTACAAATTTATGTAGATAGTAGTCTTGAAGGGATAGAATTCTTATATTTTTTGAATATCGATTTGAGATTGAAATCAACAAATTTTTGTTCCAATTTTTTCAGCCAAAACTAGACCAGGGATAAAGCCATGAATTTTCTCACCTCAAAAAAGCGATCGTCAGTGGCTATAGTTGGAGCATTGGCGATCGCTCTAGGAGTAGAGCATAGTGCTAATGGTGCTACATTCAACCCTACTCCACTTTTTGAGAGTACACTCAGATACTCTGTTACGATTCCCAGAAGTGGCGGCGGTCAAGATCCTGCCGACATTTACTATCCAATCTTGTCCGATAAAGATCCTCAGCAGAATTCGCTACCAATTGCCTTATTCTTGCAAGGAGCGCTAGTTGATAAATCTGATTACTCTACATTTGCCAGCACTGTGGCACGTTATGGGTTTGTCGTCGTAGTGCCTAATCATACAAGAACAGCAATTAGCCCAACAGGCCCAGTTACAGGATTAATTGCGGAACAACAGCAAGTAAATGATGTTCTAACTTACATACTTAGTGAAAAGTCTCGACCTTCATCACCTATTACTAATTCACTCGACCCCAGTACCCTAGTCTTGCTAGGACACTCATTTGGAGGAGCTGTAGGAATAGCAGCGATTCAAGGTAAATGTTTTCCTGCTCTTTGTACTGATAATTTTAATCGTCCCCAACAATTGAAAGGGGGCGTATTTTATGGGACTAGTTTCTCGATCGCTCAAAGTAGTGGAGGAGCTTCTGTTATTGATAATAATGACATCCCTATTGCCTTAGTGGAGGGTAATCGAGATGGTGTGGCACTACCCGCTAATGCTCAACTAACATACGCTAGAATTCAAGACCCGGCCAAAGCCTTGATTAGCATTACTGGTGCTAATCATTATGGAATTACTAACAACGATAATCTTATCCGCGAGCGTAACAGACCAACGTTAGAGCAAGATATTGCAACTGAAACTATTGCCCGTTGGAGCGCACTTTTTTTAAGAGGAACTGTACTCAACGACAAAAATGCATTTGATTACGTGTTTAATACAGCTGATGCTTTAGATAAAAATGTCAGCGTACAGAAAGTTGTAAAACCTATACCTGAATACACTTCTGTAGTCAGTTTTGTAGGATTAGCGATCGTAGGTGCAAGTTCCCTACTAAGACAGAAGCAGAAATTAGTTAATAAGTGAAATTTGTACTAAAACTTAGATAATATAGGAATCTGACTTGATTCATGAAATTATTTGCGTAGACAGGGAGTAGGGAATGGGGAGTAGGGAGTAGGAAAAAAGCCTTGTTTGGGTGTGCTGATTTTTTTTCACCAAATCAAATATGAGTCCTATAACAGTCTGCTTTTTAGGCAACTCCAAAAAATAAATTATCCAATTTCACCAATTTCACTCTTTCAAAACAACTTTCCATCTCCCCTGCTCCCTTGCCATCAAACCGATAGAATATTTTTTAAATTGGAAGTCCCTTACCAGTCTGCCCTCCGTGTAAAATCGGCATCGCAAACAATCCCCACGCCAAACCGGTAATCAATCCAAAAGGCGTAACCACATAATTATTGAAACTCCACCAACCGAAAACCTCTGCTGCCAATTCCAAGGGATAAGCCATCATTAGCACGCTAGCTAACGCCGCACCATTCCAGCCATATTGACTCAACCAATAAAAACCTTTACCACCCGTAACCCCATACAAAAGACGAGTAATCAGCAAACCCGTCACAGTACCGTAGCAGCGCATACATACAGCCATAATATACGGGGGTGCTAAATCTAAACCCAAAGTCGGTTGGGGACAAACATGATGACCCATAAAGTAAATGATATTGGCAATTCCCCCCAGCAAAAACACCCCAGACGCAGCCAAAAAAGGAGCAGTTACAGGGCCGATAACCATCCCCGCAAGCATAATGTCAGCAATCAAACTGACCCAATTGAAACTTTTAGCTGATTGTAATTGCCTTGCGGAAACGATTCTTTGCATAAAATATCCTTTTGTTTTGTTTTTCCTTATTTTTTAATATACTTATAACGGTTACCGTATAGGTAACGTTGAGAAAGAAATAATTAACCAAACATCAACATAAATGCTGGGTAGGATAGCACAGTTGTGCTATCCTACCCAGTACTTATTCAATGAAAAGAACTATACATATTTATGATATTTTTATATAGCACTATTATTTGAATGCAGTTTGAAAATTAATTGCGAGAGATAAATTTACAAAATTCAAGCTTATAAGACCATTCTCAATCTCAAATCAAAATGGCATGAGTTAGAAATTTACTGGTTAATCAAAAGAATAGGGAATAAAAAAGATTAATTACTTCTTATTTTCTCAATTATACTATGTACTGGTTTAGTTTTAAGCAGCCAATTTATAAAATCAGCTTTCTAACGTATCTTGCGACGCTTCCATGATGAATTTACGAAAAATCTCTTTAGTTGAATGATGTACTTTAATCGAGTGATAACAACCTAAAATTCCTGTAGGATGTTCGAGAGATAACTCCTCTCGTGTAATAGATACAGCCTCTGCACGCTGAATTTCTATAGCTTTCGCTAAGCTTTGATAATCTGGATTCCGGAGAGCAAGCTTATCTTTTTTAAGATACAAAGCTGAACTTCTAAAAAGATATTCTAAATTAAACAGACTAGAAGTTGCATGAGTATCATAATTATAACCTCCCCAGCGTTGAGCATCTATGCCAAAACGCAGACAAAAATTAGCAGCTACTAATTTTCCAATTTCTGTATTTGGTAGCGTCCGCATTGCTAATTCAAACTCTACACTATCAGCTCTCCATTCTTCAATTCCAGCGTGCCAATATGTAGTTAACAATTTATCTTGGATTTTACGTTTAATACCTAAACCTGTTGCATGACCAGCATCATGGTATTGATATTCAATGTGTTGGCGCTGTAAACCTATAGCTTCATCTGCTAGAGAATCTAATAAGAGATTAGCTGTCTCCGGCTCAAATATACGGGGAATATTTGTGCGGACAACTTGATGAAATCGTTGCCGATGACGCGCTAAGTTATTAAGAACTGGCCCTTGCAAGCTACCAGGAATCATCCATGATTCTGGCACGATAAAAGCTTCACTATCTTCACTATAAAATCGGCTACAAGCAAAAATACATGTGAAGGGAATAATTTCTGTGATTGGTTCTAATAGTTTTCCAAAGATATTTAATGCTTGTTCTTCTATATCTTTAAGCGGTACGCACTTTATAGGCATTACTTTACCTAAAATAGCACTCAGCTTAATAACTCTGCCTTTTTCCCCAGAAAGCTCATGAGGAGCAACTAAAAGAAAGTAGCCATCTGTACCGATAAACTCTTTCTTAATAAAACCTTCAGATAAAACAGACCAATCTTGATTTTTTAAAGCATATTTTGTTGCCTGGAGCCAATGTTGAGGAAACTTGCTTCCTTTACTAAGGCGATCGAGCAATAATATGGCATCATTCAATTTATTATGCTCTATACTCCAAACAATTTGATGAGCCAAATGAATTTCTTCATCACTACTAATTTGAGGTTGGGCAAGTGTTAATTGAGGCATAATATTTATTGTAATTGTATTTCCTAATAATCAGCTTAATTCGATAAATTTTCAGATATTTGAGATATACAGGTTATCATTTTGAATTCAAATAATTCTTAAAGTTATATTGATAACCTGGTAATTTAATTTGCCTTACGACTAGTTAATTATCTAGACGCTAAAGCTGGAACCGATTTAGCAGCACTAATTTGATTCAACTGTTCTAGTAAAAACTCAATTTCCTCAGACGTGTTGTAGTGAACTAGTCCAATACGTAATAAACCCCCACTTGTTTCAATACCTAAACGTTCAGTTAAGTTAATAGCGTAATGATTGCCATCCCAAGTGGAAATACCACGTTCGGATAATATTTGTGCTAATTCACCGGGAGTATAACCCGCTAAACGAATTCCAATTGTTGGGGTACGCCAATCAAAATTTTCTAAAGCACGGATACCATAAAAAGTTAAATTAGGAATTTTCAGCAATCCAGTAACTAATTGCTCGCAAAGCTGTTTTTCATAACTACAAATTGCTTTCATTGCTGTTAGTATTTGCTTGCGATAACCTAAAGTATCTGGAGCAATTCGCCGCCCAAGTTCGGCAATATAATTAACAGCTGCTATTGTGCCAGCCATTGCTTCATGATTTTGCGTACCAGTTTCCCAACAATCAGGAATATTGTCTGAAGCCGGACGGACTTTGTAAGGACGGAAACGGCCAAGATGTTCGCGTTTAGCGTAAAGAACACCTATATGCGGCCCAAAAAACTTGTATGGCGAACAAACCAAAAAGTCACAGTTAATCGCCTGCACATCAATAGGGCCGTGAGGAGCATAATGGACAGCATCAACAAATACTAAGGCACCAACATTATGGGCTAAACGTGCTATTTCAGCTACATCATTTATAGTTCCCACAGCATTAGAAGCATAGCCTACCGCAACTAGCTTGGTATTTTCATTAATTTGTTCTACCAAACTAGTCATATCGAGCGTACAATCTTCAACATTGATATCTACAACACGTACAACAACGCCACGTTCTTCTAAGGCTAGCCAAGGTGAAAAATTAGCATCATGATCTAGTTTTGTGACAATAATTTCATCTCTTGGATTTAAATGACGACCAATTGCCCTACTAAGGGCAAATGTTAGAGAAGTCATATTAGAACCAAATACAATCTCATCTTTGTCACATCCTAAAAACTGAGACATAGCAGTGCGAGCTGCAACTATTGTTTCGTCAGTTTGTATACTTCTACTAAAGGCGCCGTGAGTATTAGCATTTGCATATATTAAATACTTGCTAATTGCATCAATAACCTGTTGGGGTGTCTGCGTTCCACCAGGGCCGTCAAAGAAAATATTTGCTCGTCCTTTGCTTTGTTGTGCAAGTGCTGGAAATTGGGTACGTGCCCAAGTAATATCAAAACTTTGCATAGATGTCAGACTATTTAGGATTGTTGAATTTAATGGCTTGTGTATATTTATCAGCGTTTATTAGAGATTTATGCAAACTGACTAACAGTTTTAGTATTTTTTTGAAATTTGTATTAGTAAAGTAGTTTTTAGCCAATGACAAAATAATCTGTCTTTTACATAAATTTTACAGATATGCAAAAAACAGATTTGTGATATTAAATAAACTTTTTCAGTTCTACTTTTAAATAGCTCTAGGTGTTTTAACTCGGAATTACCTAGCTACTTACTTCAACAATATCGAGGTTTTCAGATGTAGGCCCTGATAAGACTTGACCCGTAGCAATATCAAATTTAGAAAAGTGCAGAGGACAAATAATAGTTCCGCTATTTTCATTAATAGAACCACAATACATTCTACCTTCTCTATGAGGACATTTTTTAGGAAGTAGATATTTTTTCTCTTTTAGATGAATGGCAAAATGTCCCGAATAACTATCTACATTAGCAGAAAGAAAATCTGAAGCTGACATCTGATTTTTACTTTTAGTTTCTGTAGCCTCTAAGACTGCTGCTTTTGCTTTTTTCAAAGCTGCATCAAAAGCTTGTGCAATAACTAAACTTGCTATCTGGATACCTGTCCATACTTTTGTATAGTCAATACCAATAGCAGACTCTACTTCCCATAATGTACATAACATATCCTTGGCATGAAAATTGTCAATGTGAATGTGTTCTGTATAGTATTTACTATTTGTAATATTCAGCCTTTGGCAAGCGTCTGCAAAACATTGAAAGGTAAAAGGAATCGTACTTTCTAAGTATGCTAAAGCTCCTAAAAAATATTCGACATCAGGCGCTCTCATTGTCAGCCAATAGAATATATTTAAAAAAGCATAGCTTTCAGGATTGAGAATATCTAAGTAATTTTCAATGCTGGTAGGCATTCCTAATTCAGATAGCAGTTTATGGTAAAGATGAGAATGTGAATAGTCATAATTACCACAACCAAATTCATCAATTAATACCCTGAGCATAGGCATTTGGGCTGTTAGTGGAAGCCTAGCAATGATTGATAAAAATGATTGGGCTTCAGTTAAGCCATCAATAGCAAATTCTTGGACAATTACCTGAAACTCTTTGAGACTTATCTGAGTTGATATGTAATGGTAATCATCTGGCGATGCATTACGCTCTTCTAAAAGTAAATTATTGAATGCTTTTTTAAACTCTGCTCTTGATTTAATAATTTTTATCCTGTCTTGAATAGAACTGAAAATTTCATTTATCCATGAATTTTCAATCTCTAGCATTGTTTTATAAGCATCCGCATCTAAAATACTACGGTTATATAGAAATAATTCTTTACCATTTTTCATGTGGCATTTCCTTAATATTTAAATAGGATAATATTCATAATTTTTGACTAGAGTAATCCGATTTGATTAACAAACATATTTGTGTAGTAAGGCAACCGAAAAGCAGCAAGTTTGAGACGTACCAGCTTTGTATAAATCAAATATGAGTTTTATATTGGTCGCAATTGTTGTAGTAATCACTAGTAAGTTGAATGTCTGGTATTCTTAGTAGTAAAGATATTTGATACAATTTTTCTAGTGAATCAGGAAAACTTTTTTCTTCAGAAGTTGTGGGATTACAAACTGGTAATTTATCGTTATTAAGAAGCTTTTTATTCACTGTATAGACAGTTTTTTTGCGGTTTTTTGCAAATCCAATTAATAACTTGTCATACATAGGCAAAGCTTGTAATTCTGAATCAGTCAAGGCTCTATTGATATCGTTTTCTTGATACGGAAGCCTATCTATATTCATAATTGTATGTAGCGTATCCATGAAGGGATAGTAAGCATCTTGTAATTCTCGTGGATACAACCAAATAATATTGTCGCAGCCTCCTACATGTTCTAAACTCATGCTAATTGTTGTTTCAAGACGTTCGACAAAGTAATTTTTGCATACAATTCTAGTTTCTTCATCAACGCTATGCATTCCTAAGAACAATGAAGAATCAATTAATTCTGTTTGAGCAATATTCATCAACAAGTTCCTCGATTAATTAAGCTGTACAAAAGTTATAGATAACAATAGTATTTATCTAATCTCTATATTTTTTACTTTTAACTTTCCATACTTTGGTAAAAAGCATTAATAATTTTTCCACCACGTTTGATAGTTCCGTTCCACTTGTAACATTGACGAAATAGTGAATCTCTCTGTTGAGGATAAGAACGACTAAAAATTAAGGATATTTCATCTCCATGCTGCACTTCTACTGGAGTTTGTACTGGTAAATAGCAGTGTTTCCAACTATCTGATGTGGTATGAGATGCAATATCAGAACCTGATATATCTAAAATAATTGAGTCAGAAAGGCTAGCTCTAAAACTTCCTTTAAATCCTGTAAAAATACCATCTACTTCTACATTAAAATTCAAACTAATTTCATAAACAGCTTCATCGTTTCCATCCATTTTAAATTCTTTAGCTACTTGAGGCGTACTCAAATAACTTGTATCTGGAAGAATTACATCATAGTAAGTATCAAATGGACTTTGACTTGCTAGTTTTTGTAAAAGTTTTTCTATGCTGTAGTTGGCATTTATTCTTTTAACTTTTTTGGATTGAACTTGCTGATGAACTTTAAGTGAATTGACCGGTACTAATTGGCTGCACACTCTAGAGGGCAACATTATTCCTGATGGTTTGAGAAAACGCTTATGTGCATCTGTTAAAATTGGAACAAAATCTTCGTTATCTGCGATATTTCCCATGATTTCTGAAATAATCAAATCAACCCGCGTTGGGAGATTTATGTTATATGACATACCGTGAAAAATATCAAATTTTCCCGAAAAACCATTTTGTGCAAAATTTTCGCTGGCAATAGCAAGGATATCTTTATTAACATCAAGGGCATACAAATGTTTTGCACCGGCTTGTAAAGCCCACAATCCTAAAATTCCTGTTCCAGTACCTAGATCTAAAACTACCATTCCTGGCTTGACTACTTCTTGAATGGCATTTTTATAAGCAGCCATTCTGATGCGATCGCCAAGCATTAATTCATGAAAATCTATATCCCATTCTAATATGCTTTCTGAAAAAGGTAACCAAACTTCTTCTGATTGATAATTGTTAAGTAAAGTAGTATTTAGTGACATAATAAGTTTAAATTTTCCAAGTACGAGATGCTAAATAACTCGAACGAAAATTACACCTAGACTTGAATACTTTTATCTAGGCGCTAAGACCGAGTTAGCATTTATTGATATAGCTCAGTTCCCAATTACAGGATGATGCTTGAGGTTTAACCCTCGTTGAATAATCAGGTCAATCGTGACTTGTTATGCAGTAGTTGATGATTTTTTTTTGGCGATCGCTAAAACTATACTCAAACCACAGGATACCAATTCGCAATTCGCAATTAAGAAATTCAGATGGTGTTTAGGTTTTATGGTTGCAATGTGTTGCAGAATTTTAGAGGATTGGTATTACACCCATACACCACTACATCAGATTTATATGTTGTATACAATTAAAAAAAATAATTTGTAGCTACATACGCTTGAGGTTGATTTACCTTATAAGGCTTTATCAGCCTAAATGTCAACACTCATCAGAATGAATTACTAATCTATCTAGGGAAAGTTTTTAGAAGTTACTAAAAACAATTATGGTATTGTCGGGTAATAGATTGTTTGTTACTCAATAGCAGTACTAGTAACTATAATGACTAGCTCTCCTAATCCAGAAAATGACCGCGAACCAAGGAATCCCCGCTTCAATATCCCGCTTTTAAAGCGTATCAGTTTGGTTTCAGGAATCATTTTGCTTGCAGGAATTACAGGTGGTGTTTTGTGGACTAGAAGCTATGTATATAAAGATTTAGCACCTTTAGTAGAAGAAAATTTAGAGCAATTACTTGGGCGTCCTATCAAATTAGGAAGAGTCGAACGTTTTTCACCTTCTAGTTTGAGATTTGCTTCCCTATCAATACCTGCAACTTCTACCGATGCAGACGAACTGACAGCAAAAGCTGTAGATGTACAGTTTTCGCCTTTGCAAGTTATTTTAACTAGAAAACTACCATTAAATGTCACATTAGTCCAGCCCAATATCTACATCCAACAGGATCGAGATGGTCGCTGGGTTACCGCCCAAGTTAAGAGTGGAGAAGGCGCAGGCCCTATTCAAACTCAGTTACAAACACTGCAAATTGTTGGCGGAAAAGTAGAGTTATTACCAGCCTCTGCACCAACTAAACCCAAAGGTTCTGTAGCGATCGATCAATTTGGTGGTGTTGCCAGATTTTCAGATGATAATCAAGGAATCGGTTATCAAATAAATGGTCAACTCACTAGAGGAGGTGCTGTTAAAATCTCTGGTGAAACACAACTGAAAAGTCAACAAACTAATCTCAAAGTTGTAGCGCAAAATTTACAAGCATCAGAAATTACTCGTTTAATTGAATTGCCAATTGCCTTACAAGCTGGGCAAATAGATGCTGATTTAGAAGTTGCAATCCCATCAGATATTTCGCAAATAGCTATTACTGGTACAGCTATTCCTAAACAAGTCACTGCTAAACTTGAAAATCTTCCCCAAAAGTTTGTTAATGCTAATGGTAGATTAGTATTTCAAGGTCAAACAATTGCCTTAAATAATCTCACTACAAACTTAGGCAAAGTCCCCATCGTCGCCAATGGAGCGCTTAATACCCAAACAGGTTTTAATATCTCAGCCCAGATAAAACCAGTCAGTGCGAGAAATATTTTAGATACGCTGAAAATAAGTTCGCCCGTGGTAGCCATCGGTGAAGTACAAGCAAATATTAAGTTGCAAGGCCCACTCCAGCAGCCAGTTATCAGCGGTACCGCCAGCAACACCAAGCCGGTACTAGTTGACCGCGTTAAATTCAAAAGTGTCAACACTGATTTTCGATTGAGCGTATCTAAAAAGACATCTCAAATTGCCGTCTCAAATCTCAAATTAGTCCCCGAAGCAGGCGGTCAAATTACTGGTAGCGGCCAAGCAGCACTGAATGATAGGGTACAATTTGATATTTTAGCTGACGGAATTTCCGGAGATATACTGGCACGCAGCTACGGCTTTATTCCTCCAATTAGCGTTGGCAATGTCTCGGCAAAGGCACAAATTACTGGTTCACTAGGGAAACAACCCTTGGCGCTTAACGTTTCCAGTCTGCAAGTGCAGCCACCAGCCGGCGGGCAAATTCAGGGGAACGGTCAAATTCAACTAGCCCCCCAGGGTAATGTTCTATTTAACATTCAAGCGCAAAATGTACCGGGAGATGTCCTAGCCAACACAAACAATACTTCATCTGCCATCAAAGTTGGCACGATATCTGCAAATGCTACAATTTCCGGCACTCTTGGCAACCTGCGGACAGTAGTGCAACTGCAAGCGCCTACTGCTAGCTATCCGACTACAGGACAAGTTGTCATTGCTCAACAAGGGCAGAATGTTTTATTACCAAGTGCTATTTTTAACGTGGCAGGCGGTAGAATCACGGCTAGGGGTCAGTTGGTACAAAAACGCTGGCAAGCTTTTGTCAACGCCCAAAGTTTGCAATTAAATCGTTTGCAGCAAATACCGCCACAGTTTCAGGGAGTTCTCAGCAATGCGGCGTTAAGTTTGTCAGGAAGCACTGCTTCTTTTCAACCCTCAAGCATTCAAGCTACAGGACGAGCAAACTTGAACGTGGCGGGAGGTACGCTTAACCTCAGGGATATTAACTTGAATGCGGGTCGCTGGCAAGCAGTTGCTAACGCTTCCCAAATTCAACTTAGCCGTTTCTCGCCACAACTGCGGGGACGGGTGAGTAGTAATGTCAAATTGACAGGGACAACAGACTCCTTCCAGCTTGCAAATATTCGCGCTGCTGGAGAAATTCAAGCTTCACAATTAGCGCAGTTAGCGCAACCAGTAACGGCACAATTTCTCTGGAATGGACGGCAAATTATAGTTGAACGGGCAACCACACCAGGAGTTAGCGCTCGTGGTGCGATCGCTGTACAATTACCGCAAACGGGTACGCCCCAAATTGCTGGCTTGAATTTGAACGTCCAAGCCCAGAATTTCAACCTCAAAAATACAGGCGCTTTTATTCCTGGAGATTTAGCACTAGCGGGGTTACTAGATTTTAATGGACAAATTACAGGCACTCCAAGCACTCCTCAGGCTACTGGCAGTATCCGGTTGCGGAATTTTAATGTCAGTAATTTGGCATTCGACCCAGTTTTAACTGGAGATGTGAATTTTAAAGGCGGACAAGGAGCAAGCTTGCAACTTGCAGGCACGCAAGACAGGATAGCGTTAAACTTAGGCGCAGATTATCGCCCAACGTCATTTTTAGTCAAGCGCGATGCAGCGGTGACTACAGGGACAAGACAGGGAGATAATTTGATTATCAACGCCCAACAGTTTCCCATCGCGCTGGTTGGCGGCTTTTTACCAGATAATAGATTGAAACCTGTAGCAGGGCAATTATCGGGAAATTTAGTCGTTAATCTGAATAATTATGCAGCGAGTGGGGATGTAGCGATCGCCAATCCGCGTGTTGCCAGAGTCTCAGCAGACGAATTTCGCGGTAACATCAACTATGCCGATGGCACTGCTAGCTTAACTAACGGTTTATTGCGCTTAGGAGGCGGCGACATAGCTTTAAGTGGAAATTTGCAAACCGGAAACGACCCCAAATTTCAACTCCAAGCTAACTTAAACCAAACTCGAATCGAACAACTTTTACAAGCATTTAATATCTTCGACTTTCAAGACCTGAGTACTGGTTTAGAGCCTCCCACCTCAGCAGGAGCAGAAGCACTTAATACGACACCTGCTAGTTTACCAAATACAGATTTACTAACCCAGTTAGAATATTTCTCCAAAATTCAAACATCCCTAGCAGAACAACAACAAGCAGATACCCAAAAAACACCAGCTTTACCAGCCCTTGCAGAATTAACAGGTGCATTGAATGGAGGAATTACAGCTAGTGGTTCCTTAAAATCTGGGTTGAATGTCGCCTTTAATTTTCAAGGTGATAATTGGCAATGGGGCAAATATGCCATTAATCAAGTGACTGCTAGAGGTGATTTTGCAGATGGTGTGGTTAGACTCTCACCATTGAGTTTAGGAATAAATCAAGGATTAATCGCTTTTTCCGGACAGTTAGGAACCGAACAACTATCTGGAAACTTAAATATTGCAAGTTTACCCCTATCGCTTTTACAGCCTTTTATCGAAAAATATCCTCTAGATATTACCGGTCAACTCAATGCTACGGCTAATTTGCAAGGCAGTTTAAAAGACCCTCAAGTTAATGGCGAAGCATCGCTAGCTAATGCCACTTTAAATCAGCAATCCATACAAACAGGGCAAGTGAAATTTAACTACGACAATGCCCGCGTAAGTTTTGATAGTACTTTGCTATTGACGGGAACGCAACCCATTGCAGTTACAGGTAGCATACCTGCTCCTTTACCTTTTGTAGCAGTAAAACCAGATAATAATCAAATCAGCGTTAACGCCAAGGTGAATAATGAAGGCTTGGCACTGTTAAATGTATTTACCAATAATCAAGTGAGTTGGGTAAATGGTGAAGGTGAAGTAGATGTTAACGTTCAAGGTACTTTAAAGGAGCCAGTTATTAATGGAACTGCCAGAATTAACAATGCTACTTTTACTGCTCAAGCTTTATCGGAACCACTAACAAACGTTACAGGAACATTACTATTTAATGGCGATACGCTCAATGTCGAAAAGATTGAAGGTAATTATAATCAAGGGCTAGTCGCTGCATCAGGAATTTTGCCAATTTTTACTCCCAACCAAGGTATATCTAATCCTCTGACTGTATCGATAGAAAAACAACTCAATTTTAAAGTTCCAGCATTATACGAAGGCGGAGTTAGCGGTGATGCCGTAATTCGAGGAACAGCACTAAAACCGATAATTGGCGGAGAAATTGAACTGAGTGACGGTCAAGTGATTGTGGGAAAAACGCCCGCTGAAACATCAAAATCAACAACTACAAAAGAGCCTACTACTATTACTCTCAACACATCAGAGGCTAACAGTAATACAACTACATCAGAGCCTACTTCTACTACTGTCAATACACCAGAAACTAACACCAATACCACTACATCAGAGCCTACTTCTAATACTACCCCCCCAACTAGACCCAACTTACCTGTAGAGTTTGCAGATTTACGGTTGATTTTGGGCGATGATGTGCGAGTTACAACCGAGCCTCTATTTGCCTTTGTACCGGGAGCAGCATCGTTGAGTCAACCCATACTCAGCTTTGATGCTAAAGGTGACTTGACCATCAATGGTACCTTAGCCAAGCCCCTCCCTCAAGGACTTATCCGGTTAACAGGAGGGCGACTCAGTTTATTTACAACCGAGTTTACCTTGGCGCGGGGTTACGAACACACTGCGCGATTTACTCCCAGGCAAGGACTAGACCCTATCCTTGATGTGCGATTAGTGGCAATTGTACCTGAGGCATCGACAACGAGCGATCGCATTTTGGAATCACCATTGTCTGCGGAAATCAGCGATGCTTCTGTGAATAACTTTGGTACTTTACGTACCGTTCGCGTCCAAGCAAGGGCGACAGGGCCAGCCAGCGAATTAGGAGAAAATCTCGAACTGACTAGCGAACCTGGCCGAACTAAAGGAGAAATCGTTGCTTTGCTTGGTGGTTCGATTTTGAATTCTTTGAGTCAACCAGGAGATTTAAGCCAAGGATTGACTAATTTTGCCAGTTCTACTATTTTAGGTAGTCTGCAAGGAACTATAACAGCCATCGGGCAGGCTGTTGGTTTTAACGAGTTTCGTATATTTCCGACCCCTACCACTAATGAAGAAGCCAGGAGATCTTCGGTTCTTGATTTGTCGGCGGAGGGTGTGTTTAATGTGAATCGGAATTTCTCTGTTTCTTTATCGCGGGCTTTTTCTACCAATGAGTCTTTCCGTTACAACGTCCTTTACCGTCTCAACGACGAAATTCTTGTACGCGGCTCAACTAATTTAGATAATGATAGTTTACTCTTAGTCGAGTACGAAAATCGGTTTTAGTTCAATACCGTTGAGTTAAGCTTTTTTCTCCCCCCTGCGTCCTCTGCTTCCTCGGCTCAAGAACAGCCTACAAATAAATTCCTTAACCCAAGCGTATTGGGCTTTAAAAAACAGTATTTTTTAAGAATTGTTTCCACACTCTAAGTCCAATTTACTAAATTTCTACCCTACTTTGGATTTTCAAACTATAGTAGTCTGCAATTGTGTTCGGTAAAGACGATTTGTAGGGTAGTACAGCTATCTGTGCTACCTTACATGCTGTATTTCTCGAACTCTTTTTTCAAATTCCGATAACAAGCTTTTTGCTTTTGAATCGAGATGCGAAAAGTATAAAAGGGAATTATAAAGCAAACGTCTGTTGAGACAGGCGATCGCATTTTCTATATAACTATGTTATTTAAAGCTTTAAAACGGCGTTCTGTATCCAAACAGTTGCCATTACACCTGATTCTCATTGTTCCGTTCGTACTGCAAATTTTTGCAATTGTTGGATTAACTGGCTATCTAACTATCAGTAATGGTTACAAGGCAGTTAATGCTGTCGCATCTAAGCTACGCAATGAGATCGGCGTTCGTATTAATCAACAAATTCTCGTTTATTTAGAAAAACCCTATATCGTTAATCAAACAGTTGGATCTGCAATTTCAGAAGGACAAATCGATTTAACTGATATTCAAGCATTGGAGCATTATTTCTGGCGTTTGGTCAGCCAAAACACTGTAGATTTTCTCCAGGTTGCCACTTTTGAAGGAACTAGCGTTCTAATTGAACGTTTGCCAGAAGGATTTATTGTAGCTCGAACCGCAGACAAATCAATTTTACCCAATCGTAAAAGTTACCGCCTCGATCGTCAAGGTCAACGGGCTGAACTATTGAAAATTCAACACTTTGACCCCCGTACCCGACCTTGGTATAAAGCTGCATTAAAAGCAGGACAACCAACTTGGACTGAAATCTTTTTACCTCCAAACTCATCAAAAGTGACAATTGCTTTGTCTGAGCCGATTTACAGCCCAACAGGAAAATTATTAGCAGTACAAAGTAGTAACTTTCGCGTCTCAAAGATCCATGAATTTCTCAAGAGCGTTAAGGTTGGTCATAGCGGACAAACTTTTATTATAGATAAAGAGGGAAATTTAATTGCTAGTTCGGTCATCAAACAACCCTACAAAATTAACGACTCGAAACTAGAGCAGATCCCCGCGAACAAAATTGAAAATCCTACGATTAGGTTGACAGCACAAGCTTTACTTAATCGCTTTGGCAATCTTAACGTTATTAAAGATAACCAACAGCTTGATTTTCTGCTTAACGGCAAACGCCAATTTGTACAAGTTTCACCAATCAAAGATGGACTAGGAATTGATTGGCTGAGTGTGGTAGTACTTCCTGAGTCTGATTTTATGGCACAAATCAATGCCAACACACGCACAACAATTTTGTTATGCCTAGCTGCACTGGTTATTGCAACAGTTTTGGGAATTTATACCTCACAGTGGATTGCTCGACCTATCATGTTTTTGAGTAAGGCATCTGAGGCGATCGCAGATGGAGAATTATACCAAAATGTAGAAATTTTTATGGTTCGAGAGTTAGGTATTCTAGCTCGTTCTTTTAATCGGATGACACAGCAATTGCGGGAATCATTTACTACTCTAGAACAAACTAATTATCAATTAGAACAACGAGTTGAAGAACGAACATCTGAGCTAAAAAATACTGTTCAAAACCTCCAACGTGCCCAAACACAAATGATTGCCGAAAAAATGTCGAGCTTGGGACAGCTTGTAGCTGGAGTAGCTCATGAGATTAATAATCCCGTTAATTTCATTCATGGGAACGTGCACCATCTATCTAATTACTCTCAAAATCTGCTTGAGTTGCTACAACTTTATCAAACGGAATTTCCATATACCTCTTCTGAAATTAAAGACAAAATTGATGATATAGATTTGGAATTTCTTACCGAAGACATGGTGAAAATACTCTCATCTATGAAAGTTGGTACCGAACGAATTCGAGAAATCGTCAAATCTCTACGTACCTTTTCACGTTTAGATGAGGCTGAAGTCAAACAAGTTGATATTCATGAAGGAATTGAAACTACATTACTGATTCTTCAACATCGTTTGGCAGCCAACGCAAGGCATCCAGAGATTGAAGTAATCCGGAATTACGGCAACCTACCTCTTGTAGAGTGCTACTCAGGGCAACTCAACCAAGTATTTATGAATATCTTAATTAACGCAATTGATGCGATAGAACAAGTCAAAACTCAACGAAGTTCTGAGGAAATCCAGCACAATCCCAGCCAAATTACAATTCGTACCTCAGCAATCAATTTAGATTGGGTAGAAATTGCGATCGCTGACAATGGTTTCGGTATGCCCGCAGATGTTCAACAACGTATTTTTGAGCCATTTTTTACAACGAAGCCCGTAGGAAAAGGTACGGGTATGGGTCTGTCAATTAGCTATCAAATCATCATTGACAAACATAACGGCAAATTCAACTGTGTCTCTAGTCTAGGAGAGGGAGCAGCATTTGTAATTCAGATTCCTGTAAGGCAACAGCTGAATAAAAGTGTAAGTTTGACAGTTGAGAAAGCGTCAAAAAGCTGAAACTGTAATTAACCGACGATAGTGCATCAAAAGCGATCGCCTGGTTCATTATTTTCTGTACGGATGCTTACTTCACCCCGGATACAGAAGAAGGCCGCCCTAGAAATGCCTGTTCGGTCTTTACATGTGGTTAGGTCTTTGGGGTGGACGATGGAAGTGGGCAGACTTCCATAGCTTGAATCAAGCCGCGTTCAAAGGTGAATCGATGACCCACGTGCTCATCGGCAAGAACTGCGTAAGCCTTGTCACGCACGACCTGATGCACATCGACCAAAATGCGCCCGCCCTCCTCCAAGTAAAAGGAAACCGGCTCGACGTGCGGATCGATCTCGCTCCATTGCTCCGTCCAGTAAGCGCGAATTTCTTCAGGTCCGCGGACAAAACTGCCTTTGAACGCTCTGGGCCAAACCACGTCCGGAGTCATGAGGGCAAGGGCAGCGTCAATGTCTCGCGCGTTAAAGGCTGCATACGCCGCACGCAGTAGTTCGATAAGGAGTGCTTTTCGATCTGACATTTATTGGTATGGTGAACCAGATGCAGTAAGGATTAATAATTTATTGTACAGAGTTTAGCTGAAGCTTTTTTTATCGACACTATCATGCCTGATGCCAGGTTTATTTCGAGGATTTCCCGTTTTTAATTCTTCTATTGTAAATAAGATTGTTTTATATATAGTCTTCACCTTTGTATCTTTGAAGCGGTAGGCGTTCGATACCGATACGAACAAATATACTAATGGACTGGATTTCAGTTATCGAAACAATCGGGTCTAAAACCGGACTTCGTCCAAAGTTTTTGGAACGGGGTATAAATCCTCGTTACAAAAACGGCCTCCTGCCCTCTGCCTCCTGCCTTCGTTAACTGAAGGGGTGACAAAAAAGTTATAAAGCAGACTGGATAAGAGTCATAGCCCGTAGACCTTGCTGAAAATCGGGTAATTTACTTGGCTTGAGGCGCATCAATTCATGAGCTAAATCAGCCCAAAATTCCATTGCCCCTATCCATAACTGACCATACAAACCAACCCAAAAAGCACTATGTCGGCGGTGCAATCGCTATAATTCTTTGAGACTACCAACATATTTTTGTAGTCCCATTTGGAAGTACGACCAACTAAAACAGCACAAGTATAAGCAATAGCAATTAATAAAATCAGTGCTATCAACCGTTAACCATTACTCTTAAGTAGATTCGAGATTATACCCCCCAGTCTTACAATCTTTAAACATCGCTTCAATGCCACTTCGCAACTTAAATGCTTTAATGGCATCTGCAAGACTATCAAGGTTAGTCAATAAAAACCAGCCAGCAGGTTCAACAACTCCACGATATTTACGCTTGTAATATCCAGCGAGATTAAATTTAGCAAAACCTTTCTGCTTTGTCGCTTGAATACTTGTTAAAAACAAAGAAATACCAGGGGTTAATCCCAAAGATTGTAAGCGTTGATGTGATTGGTTTTCTTGCCGAATATAAGTACCTTGTTTTTGGCGCAATACAAAGTCAATGTTCTTGCTATGTAGCCAGTATGCCAGTTTTATACTGTGGAATTCTCTATCCCCCAGTACCAACATTTGATATCCCTTAAATAACTGCAACAGCGGACGAATTAATTTTTTCTGTTCTCCCAAATTACTACATCCTCTTTTGGGTAACAATAGCCAGTACACAGGTATTGCTCTTTTTTGCTCAATTAAACTGATTACAAATAGATTTTGTGAACGCCATTGTGTTCTCTCAATGGCAAATATCAATCGTTTATTTCCTGCTTTGAAGCTATTTTTTACCCATCGTTTGATGAGGGGAAACCACAGATATGGAATTGACAACTGAGGTAATAGTAAAAATCTTTGAATACTTCGTCGCCGACTTTCAAATCTTATCGGTTGTGGAAATACTGTTGCTAGTTTCTCAATCGTCACAGTCTTATGAAATTGCAGTAGCATCAGCAAGATTTCTAGCATCTTGTACTGTGCAGGCGACAGTACATTTTGAAAGCAGTTTTGGTAGAATTTAGGTAATATTATCATTTGATAGGTCTTGTTGAGAATACCTGACATATCTTTTTTTACCCCAAAACGGTCACACTCCTCTATTTTCCGGGCTTCAGCCGCTTTGTCACCCGTCAGCTTTCCTTTTTTTCTCTCAGAAATTTTGAAGTATCTATTCATATAAGCCTACTCATTTTCCTGAACAGGCGACAATCAAGCGATGCCTACGCTTAACTCCATTGCTTCTAAATTCTTTAAATCATTAATACATTAGTCCAGAAGATAGATACATTTTTGAAAAGTTGAAGCACACTTGTAGGAGCAAGTTTAACTATTCAATAATGGTGTAAAAATGTGGCTGAAATATGGCGTCAATGAAAATGGGATATTGATATGTATTGAAGATATCAACAGGGGTAAGACTTTACTTAAGTGTCCTTATTGCCAAGGTGATTTGGTTGCCAAAAAAGGCAAGGTAAAAGAACATCATTTTGCTCATCATGGAGAGACCTGCCGCCCTGTAGCTAACAGAGAATTCCCAACTCTGCCACTTTATGAAAATTTCAATATTCAATTATCTGGCAAGGATTTAGCACAGTTAAAACTAGTTTGGCAAGAATACGGAGCCAAAAATTATCCTATTAGTTCTTACCTAGTTACTCCAGGGTTGATAAAAGCAGGAATGTTGAGAAAAAATATATACTTAACTCCGCCAGAATATGAATTTACTGATTTGGGTAAAATTCCTGTTGGAGCGTTGGAGTTATCGCAATTCAACGATGTACAGGAGCCGCTATTATTTAAAAAGCTACTGAAGGTGGAGCTAGCTAGCGAACACGCCAAACATAAAAATGCCCCAGATTTAGCATATCGGCTTATAGATTTAAAACTCTATCGCGCTCAACTTCAACGTATATTATCGTCTACACTCTATTTTTTAGAGATTCAAACACAAAAAGATATTCTG
Organism: Nostoc sp. DedSLP01; assembly: GCA_034530875.2. Classification (GTDB taxonomy): domain Bacteria; phylum Cyanobacteriota; class Cyanobacteriia; order Cyanobacteriales; family Nostocaceae; genus Nostoc. Next base: position 7,041 of record JAVRCJ020000021.1, on the reverse strand, counting down.
TACAAGATAGGAGTAACCACTAGACCTATTAAAGAGCGATTAGCAGAAATCAAACTAGATTTAGCAGCACATTACCAAACTGTTGCTATTCAGGTACTAGGAACTTGGTTACACCGAGGAAATGTTGAATTATATTTTAAACATCGCTATCGTAACTTTAATTATCCCATCGGGAATTTAACTGAGTACTATAAGTTTAATGCTGAGGATACCGAAATAGTGCTGGGAGACCTGCAAAAAATGCAATCTAAAATACTATCTCAAGTGGAAATAGATATTCTTGAGGAGAATACTAGCTGGCAGCAACTTGCTGTGTAGCGTTTGATTTTGGTATGAACTAGTGTAAATCAAACTCTACTTTCTATTTTTAGTGCGATCGCCAATTCGTAGTTTATAGGGAGATCCATAAAAATAAATCCATTCTTCGTATTAAAACGAATAACCGAATACGCCCACGATCTACCCACGTTCGCGTAGCGTCTCCGAAGGAGAAGGCTACATCTGTAAGCATTGAGCCGCTTCTACCATGTGGTTGTTAGTGAACCATAAAAATAAAACGCAGCCAGAGCGATCGCATAATTCGGGAACGGGCAGTGCCAGAATTTCTTCAGTCCGCATTGGTTGATAAGGAATGCGGTTGCGATGGGTCTTATCTTGGTTGCGGAGGCGATAGAACCAAGGAGGGTCTATGACGATGCACTGGTATTGGCCTTGTAACGATAAACATGGTGCCCTGCGGCTATTTCTAACTTTCTCAAACTTCCAAATCCTTGCACAGCCGGAACAAACCCTACTTAATATTTACTTTATAAATAGCCTCTAAAGCATCAACCGGTAAATGTGACTTGAACACTTATACTCTGTTTCTACTGGCAGAATCAAAAGACTTGTCCGAAATATTATAGCTTTTTCGCCTTGAACGAAGTCACCGGAGCGAAATCTAAACTGTGTAACTGTGCCACCTTTGCGCTTGCGAATTCCACACTTGTTGAAATTCTCAAAATGCAATTGGCGACGGAACAGATTGGGTCGAGCAATAACACGAAACGGTGATGGCGTTAACCGCACAAAACCAACCCAATGACGACTATACTCTCGCTTTGTTTGAAAAGCTTTGTAGCTCACAAATGTCGCAGAAAATCTTTTGCGAACTCATCAAAAGGAACGATGTAGTTGTACTGTTCATTTAAAAATACGACCCGACTGATGAATTGGAATTTCTATGACAAACTCAGTTCCTTGTCCCAGTGCAGAATGACAGTACAGCTTGCCCTTGTGATTGCCTACTACAATTTGATAACTAATGGATAAGCCTAAGCCTGTTCCTTTCCCCACTGGTTTAGTGGTAAAGAAGGGATCAAATAACTTTAATCTTACAGTTTCATCCATTCCTGAACCGTTATCACTAATGTGAATTGAGATAGTTTTGTCTGCCAAGACTTGCGTAACAATACAAATTGTAGGATTGGTTTTTTGTTGTAATTTGTTATGAGTAGAAGGCTGTTGGTTGAAAGTTAACTCTTCTAACGCATCGATCGCATTTGATAAAAGATTCATGAAAACCTGATTCAGTTGACCAGGGTAACACTCAACCAAGGGTAACTGACCGTAATCTTTAATTACTTCAATTTTGTCAGAGTCTGTTTGTGCCTTGAGACGGTTTTGCAGGAGCAGCAACGTACTTTCAATGCCCTCATGTACATTTACTGCTTTAAACTCAGCTTCATCCAGACGGGAGAAGTTGCGTAAAGATTGCACGATTCCCTGAATGCGTTCTGTTCCTACTTTCATAGAACTGAGCAGTTTGGGAAAGTCTTGTTTAAGAAATTCTAGGTCGATGGCTTCGACTGCTGTCTGGATTGTTTCTGCCGAATGGGGATATTGTTGTTGGTAAAGGTCGATTAGTTGTAGTAGATCCTGAGTGTAGCTGTTAACATGAGTCAGATTGCCGTGAATAAAGGAGACTGGATTGTTAATTTCATGAGCAACACCTGCAACCAAATTGCCTAAAGCAGACATTTTTTCACTTTGAATGATTCGCATTTGAGCTTGCTGCAATTCTTGGATGGCTTTTTCCAAATCTTGGGCTTGCTGCCGTAGCTGTGCTTCTGACTCCAGTAAAGCGGCTTGGGCTTGCTTTCGCTGCGCTACTTCTTGTTCAAGTTGCTGGTAAGCCTCTACTCGTGTAGCTGCCTGTTGAATTGTATGGGCAAGAAATTGAATTTCGTTATTTGGCAATCCAGTGGGCATCACAAAATGGTCAATGCTGTGACTATCGGTAACGGCTTTATTCAAACGTTGGAGTGGATGTAAGACAAATCGCTGAATCATGATTGTCATCAGCACTAGAATTGCTGACATTCCAATGAGTAAGATAATGGTAGAAGTAGAGAGAGTTTGCCAAGCTTGCTGTTGTAGTTCTTTGACATCAAGAATAGCGATCGCTAACCCGCGTCGGTTTGCCTGACCAAACAGTGTACTACTAAAGGGCAAAATTTCAACAAATGCTGGCTTACCGTCTATCGTGATTTTGAAACTCCCTTCCAAACCTGTTTGAGAAGACTGTTTTAAAACATGAGCCAGGTCTGGGTAAATTGAAGCATAAGGTGGGTTTTGTAGTTCTGCTCCACTTCTTGCTAAGGTTTGTCCATTTGGACTGACGATTGCGACTTCTATAACCGTTGGTAGTGTAGCGTAGTTTTGTACCACTCGTTTGATAATGCTCGTATTTCCCAGTTCGATTAATCCTTCTGTAGAAAACCCGACTCCCTGAGTAATTGATTGACCGCGTTGTTCTAGTTCCTGCTCTAGTTTTGATTGAATCAAGAAGTAGTTTAATCCCAATGTAGTTAAGCCAACTGTTGCTAGAGAAATTCCAAAACCCATCAGTAGTTGGTGGGATAAGTGATTTTTAGATGGCTGCCTCATAACTTCCATCCTGTCATAGCTTCATTGACAAGTGCGGCATGAATGTCTACATCTTGCCGAATCACTCGACCATGACGCGGATCTGCTTGCAGCAGTTGCACAATTTCTACCTTTGCCGAATTGAGACGACCGTCTGCGGCAAACATCCGTCGGTTTAAAGTAATATCTCCTTTTTTTAACCCAGCATAATCACTAGCAAAAGACTCACCACTTTGTCCTAGTTGTTCTCCTACAGTGTTAAACACTTTTGTCGGCTGCGTTTCAACGGCATGCATCACATCAAACCATGCTAGTATAAATTGTTTGAGTTCTGCTTTTTTCGTTTTGACTGTACTCTCACTAGACATCAAGATATCAATCACTAGACTGTCCACTTGCTTTGTAGTGTGAATCACATTCCCCTTAATACTCTTGGCAGTTTCTCCTAGCATTGGTTCCCACAGCACAGCAGCATCAATCTCACTTGTTCTAATTTTCTCGGCTGCCACATCATTTGATAAATCTCGAATCTGAACTTCAGAGGGCTTGATTTTATGAGCTTTCAAGGCTTCCAGCAAAATTAAATGGTTGACAGTTCCTAGTTTTGCCCCGACTTTTTTACCACGCAAATCTTCGACGGATTTAATTTCTGGACGGGCAACAATTCCGTCTGCTCCTGCAGAGATATTGGTTGTCATTAATACCATAGGTTTATCATTGCCGGGATCGACTTGCATCACATCCCAGAAAGAAACAAATGCCGCATCTAATCCGCCTCGGAGTACAGCCCGACTGGAATCTTGCTGGTTATCAAATCGTACCAACTCAACTTTTAGCCCTCGCTGTTTGAAGATTCCAGAAGGTTGAGCATAGCGTGCAATATCAAACCCTGCCCAGCTTGTAATTCCGACTCGAAGCGATTTGAGGGATTGGTTTTGTTCAAGAGTACAGCCACTGTTCGCAAAGGTAAGACAAAGAGCGATTACAAACAAATACAAAAAGGTAGACTTGATAGCTAATCTCAACTTTTGCTTCCACCAGATACCCAATGTGCCAATAATCTGAGCAACTTTCATGACCTACAAATCCTACTCTGGGAAAACTCTACTTAAAAGCAATGATTCCCAAAAATTGAGTAGGCATAACGTTTTCTTTAACGCGCAGCTAGCTGTAGGGGTCAAATTGTTCGCACAACTTTCATATCCCACGTAGTGGCGACGGCATAATTCAAGCCAGATTCCAAAGACGTACTCATAAAAAATAGTGGGTCTTTGAGGAAACGAAAACCGCGTTCTGTAGATTGTTGAGCCTTATAGTAACAAGTCATCGCCAGTCAACTCCGAAACATCGATAATATTGGTCGCTAAAATGAAGCGACCAGCACGTAATTGTTCAGTAGCAATGGCTTGAGGTTTTGGCATCACAGAAGCACGAACTTGATAACAGCAGTGAGTGGGTGGAGTATTTTTGCTTGGTCTATGATTATGCTTTGAATAATAATGTGAGAAAAATTTCGATCCATAAATTAGAAAAGAGTTAACGAAAATTCAGGCTTTTGTGCTAATCACAAATTAAAACTTTGAATCAAATTATGAGTGAGAGTTGAAATTCTGAATCATAACTAGAGAATGAGTTGAAAAAACATAATTGGACAAAACTTGCACAAAAAATCCCTGACAAAATTTTTCTAACTTAAACTTTTAATTCAAAATATGGTTCAAATACCCATGTTATGGTTCAAAACTTTTGTTTTAGTAGATATCTGAGTAAAAATCAAATATTTCATTGAACAAGCGATCGCTCTATTGTTGGGCGATCGTTAACCTCAAATCGTAGCTGAATAATAATGATAATCAAGGCGAAGGATTGATACGAACATTGCTTTTATCAGTCTTTTTATCCTCTACACGATAATCATTATTATAAAAAAACTCGAATATTAAAAGTGAACTATAAACTGGTTCTTGGCAAGTTTTGGCGATCTTGGTTGGGGCAAGGCAGAAGGCAGAGGGCAGAAGGAGGAAGAAGAAAATTATAGATTCAAACTTTAAGTTTGTTTAAACTGGCAACTAATATACTTTGCATTTCCTCAACTTCATTTAATAGGGGGAGTAAAAAGGTTTTTATCTGCCAAATCTACTTCTTTAGCAATGATTAATTGTGTATCGAGTTCTCTTAAAGATCCTAAAGCAATATGCAAAAACTGTACGTATTCTTGCTTTGAACGTCTTCCATATCCTTCAGCTATGTTGGATGCTACAGATACAGAAGAACGTCGTATTTGACTAGTTAAACCATACAATTCTGACTGAGGAAATAGGCGGGTAAATTTATAACAATTGATAGCAAGTTGAACCGCTTTTTGCCAGATAAACTGATTTCTATAACTCATACAATCAAATGTAAATTGTCAAAATTTTGTCCTCAAATAGCTAACAAAAACTGTCGCTACAGTAAATCTATTTTGGCACGACCATACATCTGCCGCTTTAACATTTTCAGTCGATTAATATGCCCTTCAACTGGGCCATTACTAACTGACATAGTTACACCTGCTTTGACAGCATCGTAGTCAGACTCTAAACTAACAGCAAAGGAGCGCAACAAAGAAACCGAGCTGTTTTTAGCTTTGTTTAACCAAGCATCAAGCTGCTCGCTCAGACGTTGACGCACAAGAGATGCTCTCCTGTTGAGCTAGTTCAATAGCTGACTTCAAATCAGAATGGGCTGTTTGTAGTTGAGCGATGACTTCACGCTCATTAGGCTGTATTAATTCTGGTCGTCGCAAGACTAAAGCTGTGACGCGACTGGGGGTGAGAGGGCGATGGGAGGAAGAACTAACCCTGGGGGACGCGTTTTTTCTTGAACCTTTTGCTGGTTCAAATCCAGGCACAGTCTTGAGATAACGAGTGAAGCGAGAGATCGTGGCATAACTATCGGTATAGCCTGATTCTTCTGAATGGAAGGTCAGGCGTTCGACTACACCAGTGATGGTTTCGTAGTGCGGGGTAGCATTTACTTGTGCTTGAGTAGTATTTAAGGGCGTGGACATTGGTGCTTCAAAATGCCGCACATTATTCTAAACCTAAAAGTGGATTTATTATAGTACACAAATACTATAAATTCCCAAAAGAGACTTGACATAAACTGTAGCCTTGGTTATCATTCAACCAAATGGTTGAATCAAATCTGACCCTCGATCAAATTTTTGCGGCTCTGGCTGATGTGACGCGGCGAGACATACTCCAGCAAGTTTCAACAGCAGAACATACTATTAGCTCCTTAGCACAATCCTATGCGATGTCCTTAGCAGCGATCGCCAAGCACGTCAGAGCTAGGATAAAGAGGTAAATAGCTGGGATCTGCGACCAATGTTTAGGATGCGATCAATTGCTGGCTTGGTTCGATTTGCCACTGTGACAACTACCTTGGCACTGGCAACAATTATTGCCTATCCATCAAAAACTTTGTCACAAACACCAACCAACGGGCGCACCCCAATTCATAAAACAGGTTGCCTATCTGGGTATCCTGATAATACTTATCGAGGTTCGCGCCCGGTGACACGCAATGAGTTTGCGGCTGGTTTGAATTCGTGCTTAAATCAGCTAAATCCAGTTCTTCCTGCTAACAGAGCAGATTTAGCTACAAAGGAAGATTTAGAGATTTTACTTCAACGACAAAGGCAATTAAACCAACAACTTCTCCAACTCAACGAGCGAGTTGCTACCCCAAGCTCTACAAAATAAGAAAGGATTTAGAGGCAGTTGGTTTAGGCAATTTTATTGTGTTAGAAGTTTAGCCTCAAGAATTTACAAATCAAAATCCAGGCTGAATGTTTTACCCTCAGTATCCTCTTGTTCAGCGTAGGTCGATACACTAGTAATAGACTGTCGAGATGCTCCTGAATTGGTATCTATGCCATTGAAATCGGATGTATAAGCTGTTGGTTGCTGTATATTCAACACTCCTTTTTTGAATGCAAAATAGCAGTCAATGATGAAATGAACCGTCTCCAAATAGCTTTTGTCTAATTGTTTAGCCTCTGCTATTATGCGTTGACGATAACTATTTCTGATACGTACTTTATCTGAGACATTATCTTGATTATTGAACATTGCTTTTTCCTACTGG
>JAVRCJ020000020.1:0-155161 GCA_034530875.2 Nostoc sp. DedSLP01 | reverse complement strand
TCGCCTGAACGATTCACTGTTGACCAAATTCATACATAGCAAGCTTTTTGCACCTTCCTATCCGTCGAACTCACGTTAACTCAGCACACAAGATGACCGAAGCAACTACGTCTCGTCCCAACAAATACATTCAGGAAACGGCACCAACAATCCATTACTTGGTGGCAATGCCCCAACCAGAAACCCATCTGTTTGAGGTGACTTTACATCTTGTAAATTACCCCTGGCCGATTCTCGATTTAAAACTGCCAGTATGGACACCAGGTTCTTACTTAGTTAGGGAATACGCAAAGAATTTACAGAATTTTGGAGCTTTTGCAGATGATAAGCCTTTATCTTGGCGCAAAATCAGTAAAAATCACTGGCAGATAGATAAAGAAGGTATTTCTGAATTAACTGTACGTTACCGGATTTTTGCCAATGAGCTATCGGTACGGACAAATCACTTGGATGGCACCCACGGTTATTTCAACGGTGCAGCACTATTTTTTAGAATCCCAGGCTGGGAAAAGCAACCCATTCGCGTCACGATTCAACCGCCGCGCCCAGATTGGCAGGTAACTACTGCTTTACCTCCCGTTGCCGAAGAAACGAATACTTTCTTGGCGAATGATTTTGATACCCTTGTTGATAGTCCATTTGAAATTGGTCGGCATCAGTTGTACCAATTTGAGGTTCTAGGAAAACCCCATGAATTGGCAATTTGGGGGCAAGGGAATTATCAAGCCCAACAGCTGATTGCTGATATCCAAAAAATTATCCAGGTAGAAGCGCAGATGTTTGGCGGTTTGCCATATAAACGATATGTATTTTTATTACATTTATTTAGCCAAGCTTTTGGTGGTTTGGAGCATAAAGATTCTTGCTCTTTAATTTACCAACGTTTTGGGTTTCGTACTCCAGACAAATACGATCGCTTTCTGCAATTAGTAGCGCATGAATTTTTTCACTTGTGGAATGTCAAGCGAATTCGCCCAAAAGCATTAGAAGTTTTTGATTACGACCAAGAAAATTACACTCCCTGCTTGTGGTTTTGTGAAGGAACTACAAGTTACTACGACTTGTTAATTCCTTTGAGGGCAGGAATTTATGATGTTAAATCTTATTTGAATAATTTGGGTAAGGAAATTACCAGATATCTAACCACACCAGGACGGAAAGTACAACCAGTTTCCGAGTCGAGTTTTGATGCTTGGATTAAACTGTATCGTCCCGATCCCAATAGCGGCAATTCTCAAATTTCCTACTATTTAAAAGGAGAAATGATCTCGTTATTGCTGGATTTATTGATTCGTTCTACTCACAATAATCAGCGTTCTCTCGATGACGTAATGCTGAAAATGTGGCAGCAATTTGGACAAGCTGAAATTGGCTATTCCTCAGAACAGTTGCATGAAGTTATAGAATCTGTGGCAGGAATCGATTTGAGCGATTTCTTTGAGCGCTACATTCATAGCACTGAGGATTTGCCATTTAATCAATATTTAGAACCCTTTGGCTTGCAGTTAGTAGCAGAGCAACAGGAAGAACCTTACTTGGGTGTAAGAATAAATACTGAGAATGGGCGAGAGATTATTAAATTTGTTGAGGCAGGTTCACCTGCACAATTAGAGGGAATTGATGCGGGTGATGAGTTACTCGCAATTGATGGGATTAAGGTAACGGCGGGTGGCTTAAGCGATCGCCTCAAAGATTACCAAGCAAACGATAAAATCGAAGTCACAGTTTTCCACCAAGACGAGCTGCGTACTTACTCCATTACCCTAGCATCACCAAATCCCAGTAAGTATCAAGTAAAACCTATCGATCGCCCTGACTCTACACAGCAGCAAAACTTTGCTGGCTGGCTTGGTGGAGCGATCGCAACTGTTTAGGACGTTGGGTATGGGGAATGGGGAAAGGGAAAGGGGTAAAGGGGAAAGGTTAAATTTATCCCTTTTCCCCTACCTCCCTATCTCCTCATCTCCCCAATCCCCAATACTAAGACGTTTTCACCGCCCCAGAGTAAATCAAACCCCGTTGTAAATCCAGCGTTAGAATTGCCCCATCCCGAATTACCTGTGTTGCCTGCTTCACGCCAACAATCACAGGTACGCCTAGACGCAAGCCAATTACTGCTGCGTGACTTGTAAGACTTTCGTCTTCAGTAATAATTCCGCCAGCTTTGCGAATTGCCTCGACAAAATCAGCATTGGTGCGGGAGGCAACTAAAATATCTCCCGGATTAAAGTTGCTCACATCCATACTGGTATTTGCAACTCTTGCGCGACCGCTGACTGAACCTTGTCCCAGTCCAATTCCGTGACCTAATATTGCCGTCACCACCTCAACTTTAATTAAATCTGTTGAGCCAGAAACTCCCTGGAGTGTACCAGCAGTCATCACTACTAAATCTCCCTCAGACAGTAACTTCTCTTCCTGAGCCACGTTGATTGCAGCCTGAAATGTTTGACCTGTAGAAGGTAATCCCAGCACTAGCAGCGGTTTGACTCCCCATACCATCTGTAGTTGCCGCGCCACGTTTACATGGGGTGTGACTGCCAAAATCGGCGTATGGGGACGAAATTTGGAGACATTGCGAGCTGTTGCGCCGGTTTGGGTTAGAGTCATAATTGCTGATGCTCCCAGTTGCTCGGCAATTTGACTCACAGCTTGACTAATAGCATTGGGAATAGAACGTCTAGTATCTCTGATCTGACGTACTATTGAGTGTGCCTCTTCTTGTTCGATACGCTCGGCAATGCGTGCCATTGTTGCTACTGCTTCTACTGGGTAGCTACCCACAGCAGTTTCATTGGACAGCATTACCGCGTCTGTGCCATCTAAAATCGCATTTGCTACATCTGACACTTCAGCGCGAGTGGGACGTGGATTGCTCACCATACTGTCTAACATCTGAGTGGCAGTAATGATGGGAATTCCTAAACGATTTGCTGTGGCAATCAGCCGCTTTTGCAGCACGGGTACATCTTCTGCTGGCAGTTCCACGCCTAAATCGCCTCTGGCAACCATCACGCCATCACACAAAGCCAGAACTGCTTCCATTTGTTCGATCGCTTCGTGTTTTTCAATTTTGGCAACCACTGGGACTTGCTTGCCTGTGCTGGAAATTAGCTCTTTAATTTCCATCAAATCCTGAGGATTGCGAACAAAGGAAAGTGCTACCCAGTCTACACCCTGATCTAGACCAAACATCAAATCCTCGCGGTCTTTGTCGGTCATTGCTTTAATTGACAAGTAAACTCCAGGAAAGTTTACGCCTTTGTTGTTAGAAAGTTTACCGGCTACAGTAACGCGACAGTGCAAATCACCTTTATCACGGTTAATTTCCTCCACGACCATTTCCACTCTTCCATCATCGAGGAGGATTTTTGCACCAACCGGGACTTCTTGGGCTAAATAATCATAAGTAACGCAGCTGATTTCCTGGGTGCCTATAACCGGACGATTTGTCAAGGTGAAGCGATCGCCTTTTGCCAGAACTATAGATCCATTGTCAAACTTCCCCAAGCGGATTTTTGGCCCCTGCAAGTCTTGCAGAATAGCCACTGGTTGATTTAGTTCAAAAGCAGTTTGTCTTATTAAGCGAATATTGCGCTGATGATCTGCATGAGTCCCGTGGGAGAAGTTTAGCCGCAGTGTCGTTGCTCCCGCTTCAATAATCGCCTTGAGCATTTCTGGACTGCTTGTGGCGGGGCCAATAGTAGCGACAATTTTTGTCCGGCGTAGAGAATCTCTTAATTCCATAGGGGCTGAATTTAGGGAGCTATCTGGGAAGTCATCGTAACTTTAAATGGCATTTCTTTTTGGTCACTGCTATAAGATTTCAGCAGTTATGAGTAGGGTTTTAGGAGAAAGGGGCATTGGGCATTGGGCATCGCGGAAGCAGGAGGTGTGAGAGTATAGGGAAGATGAAGAAGAAATCTTTCCCCTCTCTCCCCAGACTTCTCCATCTCCCCTGCTCCCTGCTCCCCTGCCCCTCTGCTTCCCATCTCCCTTCACACCCTACTCATCAGCAAAGACTAAGCCTCGTCTAGGAATCATAGCGTTATTCATCCGCCGATATGCTAAGCTGCGGATAAATCTTGCTATACAAAAATTTACAAAATTTTACTGTTTACTAATCTTTATCGTATATTCGTAATGTTTGATAAAGAAACAAGGAGTCAATGTCAATAATGCTCGCGTCGGAGGCACAAAAGCCATTAACAATCCCACCAAAGGAATTTTTAGCGCCTCCTGGTGATTTCAATCCAACACAACTGCTGTTCTCGGCTGCTGTGGGGATGTTGGTATTGTCTAACTTTGGTTACTGGCTCTGGGAATGGCCGCACTGGTTATGTTTTAGCGTTAATACGATCGCTTTGCATTGTTCTGGAACAGTAATTCACGATGCTTGTCATCAAGCTGCCCATCGCAATCGGCTAATTAATGCAATGTTAGGACATGGCAGCGCATTGATGCTGGCTTTTGCTTTTCCAGTATTTACGCGAGTACATTTGCAACATCATGCCCATGTCAATCATCCCAAAGATGACCCAGATCATTACGTCTCTACAGGCGGGCCTTTGTGGCTGATTGCATTTCGGTTTTTGTATCATGAAGTATTTTTCTTTCAACGGCGATTGTGGCGTAATTATGAGCTATTAGAATGGTTTATTAGCCGTTTAATTATCGGTTTAATTATTTATATTTCAGTTCAATACCACTTTTTAGGTTACATTCTGAATTTTTGGTTCGTACCTGCTTTTGTAGTGGGGATAACATTGGGATTATTTTTTGACTATTTACCCCATCGTCCTTTTGCAGAACGCGATCGCTGGAAAAATGCCCGCGTCTATCCTAATTCAATTCTTAACATCTTGATATTAGGACAAAACTATCACTTAATTCATCATTTGTGGCCTTCTATTCCTTGGTATAATTACCAGCCTACTTATTACTTGATGAAGCCTCTTTTAGACCAGAAAGGTTGTTATCAAACTTCTGGTTTGTTACAGAAAAAAGACTTTTTTGAATTTCTTTATGACATTTTTTTAGGAATTAGATTTCATCATCATAAAGAATAAATTTGTCAGATGAAGCGATGCCTACGGCGGCTGCGCCAACGCCTCAAAAATTACCGATTTCAACAACTGCACCAAGGGTGATTGTAGCTAGGACACTACGAACACTTGGTATCAATGGAAGTTTCATTATAAAAATCGTCGTCCAATTTATTGATTTTCATAAGACACTCTCTAAATATTGATAACGATGTAAGAAGAATTAAAAAACTTAATCACTTATTCCCAACCGTTTTTTTAGTTCGGATTTTACTTGTTCGCTTGTGCTTACTACCACACCTGGTTTTTTTCTCATTTCATTTAAAAAATATTGAAAGGCTTCTTCATCCTGGGGATGAGTTTTGATGTATTCTTTCAATTCTTGATAGGAAAGACTCAAATAATCGCTCATCTAATCAATACCTCGCCACTACTAAGAATTTCTACTTCGATTGTTTGACCTACTAATATAGCTATTCGATTGTTTCTCTTATCGTATCTGGTTAGTTCAATTGTCTGTAGCAATTCGCTTGCCCTGACACAGAAATCAAAGAATGCTTTAAGTTGTTCTGCTGTTGGCTCCATATTAATTTCCTATCACAGAACCATTTTACTTTTTTGCTTGATTTAGCGAAATGCCGTTTAACTCAATATTTTAAGCATTCAACCGAATTATTACATTGTTACATTCCGTTTACTGCCATTGTCCAATACTGAAATGTTTTAGCTCCAATTTGATTGCTATTCTCATGGTAAATTTGCCGCAAACACTCATAAAACGCTTGAGCTTCATTCTCCAATCCCAAAGCCATCAAGCATTTTAAAATCCGAGTGATGCGAAGATAATTATGGTTAAATATACAGACCCATTCGCGTTTACGGTTTGGATAGTCTTCTGACTTGCTGATAGTTATCTTTCCGTCTTCACTTTGCTGGCGTTGTAATCCATAAAACCCTAGCATGAGTGTGAAAGAATGCAACAACTTTTGACGTAGACGTGGGTTGCTATGAAACGATTGAATTACTTCTTTATCAAGAGTAGGAGCATTAGAATTAAATGCGCTTGGCTCAGGTAAAGGAAACAACCACTGAATGTAATTGTGGACGTACTCCAATTTTTCAAAATCCCAAGCCCATATTTCGGCAATTGTCCGACCTTCTGAGTCTGGTCGCTCCCCTAAGTAGAATGGGACAATCATTAGCAATTACCTGAATCACTCAATATTAAATTTGGAGTGCGATCGCTTTACCGAGCATTTTAGATCGCTAGGATAAGCTAAATAATATTTAGCCACCGATGGGAAGTACTTTCAGCAGCCCCATTAGCAGTGTAATTTTTCTCGATAACTTAGACTTTTGACTTAACTGCTGGCTGTGAAGTTTGTAAAGACTGTGGCAAACTCCAGTCAGGACGCAAACTAGCGGCGTTACGTAAATAAATATGATGAATTGGGGCGGAAACTGGCAGGTAAGCGTGGATTAAGAAGCGGATACAACGCTGTAAACTGCCTTCTACATGCATTTGTTGGACATCTAACATTGCCACATTATCCCAGCCTGGACGGGATCTAGCGATCGCAGCTGGAAAAATAGCATCTAAATCCCGCGTTACAGAGAAAGTTACGCTAATAATATCTGTTGGTTGGAATTGATTCCGGTTTTCTAGTTCATCTAGTAGTTCTGTGACTACCTCTCGCATTGCCTCAATAGTATTTTCACTAACTGTTGTTGCCCCGCGAATAGCTCGCATTTGCCACTCCACGCCAAAATCCTCCTTAAAACATAAAAGTTATGAGTTAGGAGTTAGGAGGTAGAAGTTAAGAGTTAAAACTCTCAACTTTTCACTCTTAACTTCTAACTGATGTTAGGGTCGATACAACCACAAGGGTAAACCGCTAGTAGACATTTCAAATTCGAGCCAATCAATTCCAGATCTAATTGGTGATGAAACCTGACTATTCCCTGGTAAAAGACGGCTCAATAAGGGTTTACGTTCTTCTAAGGTATAACAGAGAGTTTTTTCCGGGTCGAGACCGACTAGTTCTGCTGTCCAACGACGGGCATCTTCTTCTGTGCCCAAACGGTCTACAATACCTAATTCTAGGGCTTGCTGTCCGGTAAAAATCCGTCCATCAGCAAAACTTCTCACAGTTTCTGCCGCCAAAGAACGAGCTTCAGCTACCGTTTGTACGAACTGTTGATAACTTGTATCAATCAATTCTTGGAGAATGTTCGCTTCTGGTTCGGTCAGTTCTCGGTCAAAAGCCAAAATGTCTTTGTAAGGGCCAGACTTAATTACCTTAAAAGAAACGCCAATTTTTTCTAGCAAGCGTTCTAAGTTATTACCACGCAGAATCACACCAATACTACCCGTGATTGTCCCTGGGTTCGCAATGATGTGTTCGGCTCCCATACCGATGTAAACACCTCCAGAAGCCGAAATATTGCCAAAGCTGGCGACGATTTTAATTTTTTCGCGCAAACGTTTGAGGGCACTGTAGATTTCTTGGGAATCTCCGACTGTACCGCCTGGGCTATCAATACGCAGTAATAAAGCCGGAAATTTTTTTTCTTCTACAGTTTTCAGGGCTTCTAGAACGCGTTTGCGAGTCGCACCCGCGATCGCACCAGTAATTTCAATTCGCGCAATTTGTTTCCTAAACTTGGGCTTAAACGGCCAAATCATGAGTTATCAACATACCTCGTAATAAATTTAATATAAGATGTTCAGCACTCAAACGACCTGCTTTGTTCTGTTAAGAAACATGAGCCGGCTTTATTTGCACCAGAATTTTAAGAAATTTTTTATATTTTACATAGAGTTCTATGTAATATTTTTGGTGGCTGCTAATCAAATTATTGAAGATTGTGGCTAATGGAAAATACCAAAATCTAGTTTAGCGTCCAATGTGATGATTTAGAAAGACTATTTTTATCGGTTTGCAGGATTTAAAATTGCCAAGTCTTTGCTGTTCTATGATTTTTATCTTTTTAAGAATCTTTTTGCTACAGGCGCACGCGTGCACTAGTTGTTAGTAATTAATAACTAATAACTCATTAACTATTTAATCAATAATTCTGATAAGTAGAAGGCAGGAGGCAGGAGGCAGAGGGCAGAAGGTAAAACCCTCAATAGTAAAAGATTTCGCTCCTTTGGATTTTACATTTAATTATGTGGGTGTACTTACTTTAATGATTAAAAAATTCGTTCATAAGTACTAATCCCTCTCGAACTTCAAATTCGGAAGTACTTTCTGTTAGAGAAATATAACTTTTTTGTTTTGTACAACTCAAGACCATCTGAGCAAAGCTCTTTTCACTCTTTAAGAATCGCTGCGTAAAATTTGGTATCGATAACAAACATAAATATCAAACAGTGTCCCGACAAAGCTACAGGTCAAACTAATGACAAATAATCCCCGTAGGGGGGTTCCACTACCAAAGGTGGCGAGAAAATGGAGGATTTGAGTAGCGATCGCCTCGCTTAACTCTTGTAAGCCAGGAAAGCAACCGATCAGGAATAAAAACAGCAATGCTCCACCCACCAGTAACATAGGAGCAACAAAACTAAAAACGATAGCCAGTAACAGGGAGCGAACAAAGTTAGTGAAAATGGTCATTGAACACAAACTCCGTGATTGAAGATGACAATGGCTAGATAGCGGTTTGTCATTTTCTACAATACGTGCGATCGCTTCCGAGCAGGCAAACTGTCAAAAATCTTAAGTTTTAATTAAAATAAACCGCAACAAGTTACACTACATGCTGGCTATGTTAAAAATTATTTAAATCTCCAAAGCTCTTGTCCAATAAAACTTCTAGCCAAATTTAGCTCCTATTTATAGCTTACCAACACTGTTAATAACAGCTTTATTTTCTGAGAACATCTTTAAACTAAGTTAATGTTTAGTCCTATTTAACGAGTGGTGAGATGAGAGGCAAAAGGCCACAGGAGAAAGATTATCGAAGAAAGGCAGAGGGCAGCTATGTTGGAGGCAGAATTCTCTCCAACATAGCTGCCTTCTCAACGCAATTCTCCTTGTCCCCTTGTCTTCCCACTGCCCATTCCCCATTTCCCATGACTTCCGCTATTCTTAAGGCAGTTACCGAGTTAGCTACAAAACATTGAACCAGACTACATCCAAATCCAGTTTAGGAGAATGGAGTCAGCGTTTGCTGGCAGCGATTTTTCTGGGTGGGCAAGTACTAGTTCACCTATTGAGGGGCAAAATTCATCGGCGGAACACCTTAGAGCAAATGGCAGCAGTTGGGCCAGATTCGCTATTTATTGCTCTATTGACCGCTATTTTCGTGGGCGCAGTGTTTACCATTCAAGTGGCACGAGAATTTATCAATTTTGGTGCGGGAAACATTATCGGTGGAGTACTTTCTTTAGCATTGACGCGAGAACTCTCTCCCGTCTTAACAGCAGTGATTTTGGCTGGGCGAGTCGGTTCTGCCTTTGCAGCAGAAATCGGTACCATGCGGGTAACAGAACAAATCGATGCTATGTTGATGCTAAGAACAGACCCAATCGATTACCTAGTTATCCCCCGCGTTCTTGCTTGTTTTTTGATGCTGCCAATTTTAACCCTCCTGTCTCTGGTCACAGGAATGTTAGGAGGATTCATCATTGCGACAAATATTTACAACCTATCTGATACTGTCTTTCTAGACTCAGCCCGTGACTTTCTTGGTGTTTGGGATATTTTTAGCGCCATGATTAAAGCCTGCTGCTTTGGTATTCTCATTGCTGTAATTGGTTGCAGTTGGGGCTTGACAACAACAGGAGGAGCCAAAGGTGTAGGACAGTCAACCACAACTGCTGTTGTCACTGCTTTGCTAATTATTTTTGTGAGTAACTTCTTTCTTTCTTGGCTGATGTTTCAAGGTACTGGCAGTGCATTTCTGCAAGGACTCTAAGAGGAATGGCACGAAAAAATCTTTTCTTGTTTCCTGACACCCTACACTCAAAAGCCAGTAATATCAAAGGTTTAGACTTATCCTAGTAGCATTCGACTCTCAGAGTTATGAGTTAAAACTACTAGCTTCTAACTTCTAACACCTGACTCCTCACTCCTAAAATAAGGGAGATATCTATAACAAAGCAGGATTTAAGACTGTGAGCAGTTCATTTGCCCCTAACTCCACTGCAACTGTGGAACTCAAGCCTAGTTACAATATACCCGTGGTGCTGGTAATTGCTGCTATTCCCCTAATATTGCTACAAGCGTGGATAGGCTATGCTGTAATACTTTTTGGTCTATTTCTCATGTTTCAGGCGTTTACACTGCGTTTGCAATTTACTGCCACTGACTTAGATATTTACAGAGGCGAAAAATTGATTCGACGTTTTCCTTATCAGGAATGGCAAAATTGGCGTATCTTCTGGAATAGAGTCCCCATACTGTTTTATTTTAAAGAAATTAAAAGCATTCACTTTTTGCCGATTTTATTTGACCCCATTACCTTGAAAACTTGCTTGGAAGAACGTTGTCCGCATACTTAGTGCTGAGTAATGAGTCAGCGAAGATTTGAACGGTAAAAGCTGCCGTTCAAACTTTTCCCTAAATGATGAGTAGTTGTAATCTATAATCAAAATCCAAAATTCACTACTCCTCTAAATTTAGGACTTTGAAAGGTTGTTAATTGTAATATTTCTGAAAGCTATTTATTTGGATCGTTAGGAATTACACTATTGTTTATGAACCTAGAGGCATCTCAAACCCCAGAACCAAGTGATGAATGGTTAGCACAAGAAGAACCAGCCAATGGAGTTGAACATCCAGAAAATCCATCTGTTGATTCTGTGGTAGAAACGACAGCCATAACCTCATCACAAGACGACGCAACTAAGTCAACTATCTCCAATACACCAGAGGTAGATTCTACGATACAACCAACAGAAAATTCAAATGGCGAGTTTGTGGCGCAGTTGGAACCAGAAACTGCTGCACTGGGGTCAGACAGTCCGGAATCACAAAATAATTTACTATACGCTACAGCACAACAGCGAGTAGCAGAGTTGCAAAGCACCGAAGCAGCCCTTAAGGAAGAAATAGCTAACCTGCAAGCTTCTTATAAAATCCTTCAGGCACAATTGAGTGAAACTCAAACATCTCTGGGACGACTCGTACAAGAGTCACTGGTGCAGTTGGAACAACGCAAACAAGCCCTGCAAATTTCTATAGAACAGCTAGAACGCCGTCAAGAACGCATCCGCAACGAAATGCGGACTACTTTTGCAGGAGCATCCCAAGATTTGGCAATTCGAGTACAGGGTTTTAAAGACTATCTCACCGGTAGCTTACAAGATTTGGCTGCTGCTGCCGAACAGTTACAACTGACGCCAACTGTAATCGAAAGGGAAAAACCCGCAGATGTTAAAGAAGCCAAACCAGTTGAACCCCAGCCGGGAATACCACAATTTGCCCAACAACAGTTTCAAGATACTACAAAGCAAATTCGCCGTTTAATTGACCAATACCGCAATAAGCCAGATTACTATGGCCCGGCTTGGCAATTGCGCCGCACTTTTGAACCAGTCCATGCCGAACGAGTTTCTAACTGGTTTTTCAGCCAAGGAGGGCGCGGTGCTTTGCGGACAATGGGTAGCCGTTTGCAAAATATTTTGATTGCCTCAGCTGCAATTTCGATATTACACAAGCTGTATGGCGATCGAGTTAGGACTTTAGTATTAGCTAATACACCAGAGCGATTGGGTGAATGGCGTCGCGGCTTGCAAGATTGCCTGGGAATCGGTCGCCCAGATTTCGGCCCTGACCGAGGCGTTGTATTATTTGAAGCACCTGAAGCTGTTGCCCAAAAAGCAGACCGATTGGTAAAAGCCAATCAACTGCCCTTGATTATTATTGATGATTCAGAAGATCAAATCAGTTTGTCCCTGCTGCAATTTCCTCTATGGTTGGCCTTTGCCCCCGACCCCAAAACAGTGAGAAACTATGATGATGACTTTTAATTTAGTCATTAGTCATTAGTCATTAGTCATTGGTCATACCAATTCTATGTGAGCCTGTACTTTATTAACGTAGGGGCAATTGATGAATTGCCTCTCTAGCGTGCAGTTTTGTGTAATTCCTCTGAGGGCATCTTCAAAAAGAAAAGAAATTGTATCGAGTTTTCTCTGGATTTTTGAATTTTATTTTTGAATTTTGATTTTTGAATTTTGAATTGTTGTTATGGCTATCTGGTTAACTCTGTGCGGGGTAATTGTATTTGTTGCTTACCTGTTGGGTTCCTTCCCCACCGGGTATATTGCTGTCAAACAGTTAAAAGGTATCGATATTCGAGAAGTTGGTTCGGGTTCCACTGGGGCAACAAATGTACTCAGAACTTTAGGCAAGGGGCCAGGAGCATTCGTTTTAGTTCTTGATGCCTTGAAGGGAGTATTAGCGATCGCTCTTGTTTATTGGTTGTTCAATTTTGCCGCTAGTCAAAATTATATCCCTCCAACAGTAGATGCGAAACTGTGGCAACCGTGGCTATTAACTTTAGCTGGTTTAGCTGCCATTCTTGGACACAGTAAATCCATTTTTTTAGGGTTCACTGGTGGTAAATCCGTTGCTACTAGTTTGGGGATTTTATTGGCAATGAATTGGCACGTAGGTTTAGCAACAGCAGGTGTATTTGCCGTTGTTCTGGCGATATCGCGGATTGTTTCTTTGAGTTCAATTACAGGTGCGATCGCTGTTTCTATTTTCATGTTACTTTTGCATCAACCTTTACCTTACGTTCTGTTTGGTATTGCTGGAGGATTCTATGTAATTTTCCGTCATCGCAGTAATATCCAACGATTAATTGCGGGTACTGAACCAAAACTAGGACAAAATGTAGCTACCGAACCAGAACAAACCGCATAATTTCTTAAGAACCAACAGATATATTTTCAGTAGCGAACAGTTATTAGTCAGTACTAATAACTATTAGAAATTGATACTAAAAGTCAATAATGCCAATGCATAGTCTATTTGTAATTGCCTGTAGCAACTAAAAATAGATTATGCAGTCATTATTGCGGAAATTTGAGATGTCTAATAGCTAGTATTTGCCTAAATGTCGTCTTGTACAGTATGAAATTTAGGAGAAATAGATGCCATTAAAAAATTATGGTGTTCTCAAAGGTCGGGCTATAGATAGTAAGCTTGGTGAAGGTTCCACTCCTCATTATCAAGTGCTACTTACAGACGAGAAACAAAAACATCGCATCGCTATTAATGTTAAATCAAACCAAAGCCCGTCAGAATTACTGTATTTTGTAGACGAAAATTTTTCTCACCCCATTACTAAAGAATTGGAGGAGTTGGATTTTGGCTTTAAGGAGTTGGAAAATAAACCTGGGGGACTTGCTTTAGACTATATTCGGGCGAATTTATTCGACCCGACTCAGATGAAACCTTTACCCTACAATGTGCCAGGGCCGGATAACGACCTCAACGAGTTATTGGAATTATATATTACGCGGGCGATCGCTTCACCAGAAGCAGTCCTCTACCCTTTTGGTGAAAAGTGGGGGCCGGAAAGGGATATTGAAGACAAGTATTTTGGCTTTCTTCCTGGTAACGGTATCCATGACATCCACATGAATCAGGGTAACGCTGGTTCATTTCAAAAAGATAATGGTGTTTGGCAAGATGGCGGACTGTTGATTCACTACCCATCCCGGAATCAGTGGGTGGGCATCTTTCTAGCCTTCCAATCGCAGTCTTTTCATACTGACGATACCACTGGCAACAGAATAGATGCAGCCGCAACAGCTGCGGTTCGGATTGTTGCAGCTTTGGTAAATCCTCTAGGAGAAGATATAGGCAAAGAGACAGTATCTTTAATTAACACTTCACCCAATAAAGTTGACTTGAGTGGCTGGGCACTTGCAGATGGGTTAAAACGCAAGCAGCGGCTTAGTGGCATTATTAATCCTGGTGAAGTGCTGAGAGTGCCTTTAGCCGACGGCATCCAATTGGATAATAATGGCGGTATCATTACCCTGCTTGATGACAAAGGACTCAAGATTGATGGTGTTTCCTACACCAAAAAAGATACCCAAAACCAAGGTTACACAATTTTGTTTTGATTTTACTCATTGGTAATTTCCAAGGAACAAATTACAAGTGATATTTTGTCCGGTTAAAGACTCATACCAATTTACAGTTGAATAAACTACGGTAAGGTAGCACAGCTAGCTGTGCTACCTTACAATGATTTAATTTTCCAAAGACGTATTTTATGAAATTGACAATCGACATATCATAATACGCCCCAAGGGAAAGAGGCGTTTCCGATTTTTGCACAGATGGGTAATCATCACTGATTAACTGGACTTAATATAATTCAGAAATTAAACCGGATTCCTATATAACTAATAACTAATAACTAATCAAAGAATTTGCAAAACAACTAATGTCATATCATCTGTATTTTGTTTATCATCACCAATGAATTTCTGAACTTGGTCAAATAAATAATCGACAATTTCCTGTGGGTTACTGCAATATTTACAAGCTGTATTGAAGTCAGAAATAAAATTTTCTTCGTCAAAGCGATCGCCACTAGCAGCAGCAGCATCCGTCAAGCCATCTGTATAATAAATAACTGTATCTCCAGGTTCTAATTGTGCCTGGGCTTCCTCATATTGACTGTTAGCATCCAAACCGATTAGCATCCCTAAAGTATCTAAACGGCTAACAGTTTTCGTAGCTGCGTGCCACCACAAAGGAGGATTATGTGCCGCATTGCTATAAGACAAAACTCGATTATGAGGATTATATTCCGAGTAAAATAGCGTTACAAAGCGATGCGAATTTTCTAAATCCGCATACATAACTCGATTTAAGTTTTGCAGAATTCTGGCTGGAGAATTACCGTGTAGTACTTCTCCTCGTAGCATTCCCCGCATCATAGTCATAATTAGCCCAGCAGGAACGCCTTTACCCATAACATCACCAATCACCAAACCCCAGCGATTATTTGCCGCACCATTTCTAGTGTTTGGCTGATTTTGATTGTTATTGGTGGCAATAAAGTCATAATAGTCTCCACCTACTCGATTGGCAGGTTTACAGCGTGCTGCCAAAACTGCACCAGGAATTGTCGGACATTGACGTGGCAGAAGCCGCCGTTGAATTTCTGCACCAATTTCTAGTTCTTGGTCTAAACGTTCTTTTTTTCTCAGTTCAACAGCTAGTTCATCATTTTCGATCGCTACTGCTGTTTGATCCGCCACTAACCTGACTAATTTTTGCCTAGTTTCTGTCCAACTATATTCCGGATCGCGGCTCAAAACATACAGCCAACCCCGTTCTGTATGCTTGACCAAAATCGCTGTCCCAAAAATTTGCACATCTGGCCCCAAATAGCGATGCATTTGGTCATCCAAAATCCCTGTGGCATTTGCTATGGGTGCAGCATTGGGTAAAAGTGTGATTTGACTGCTGGCTATCTCTAAGGCTTTGCGGATATTCTTACGCTGGTGACTATCTTGCCAATGTAATTGCTCTAACCTTACCTGACCATTCGGTTTATAGAGAAACAGCGCACTACCATCGGCATCTGTTACTCTTGTTGCCATCAGTGGAATCAGTTCCAAAAACTGATTCAAATTATTGAAGCTTCTGAGGGCGAATCCTAAAGAACTAAGTAAATCTTGAATTTTATTCTGTTCCCGGTGCAACCTTGCCACCAGTTCTTTCAGCGCCACAACTGGTGTGACATCAGTCGCAGCACTACTATTGTTGTCAGTGGGTTGAGAGGGCAGTTGAGACACAGGCACAGGTACTATGACGCTTTATTAGGTAGGTTTGAAATTATTTATAAATCTTTTGGCTTTGGGATTGCTAAACCATATTTAGACAAGAGTTGCCACTTTAGCAAGAGTATAAAGACGTAACAGGTAACTTTTATGAGTATTGTATTTGCTTATTTCCTCCGCAATTGAATATTAGTAACTTCAAATCATACATTTTTAATGAAAACTCTATTCGTTAAAATCCTTAGTTTTGGATGATAGCTCGCTAAGTTTTTTACTTTTTCACAACTCAATTCTTAAAACATATCCCTCAAGTCATAAAAATACTTCGATCGCAGAATAATTCCTCAGGGTTTAGGAGTAAGCCTTTGTTCGGAGGTAGCAAAGTGACTAAAAATTTCTCCTCTTTCACAAAGTTGAGGCAGTCCGTTGGTGGGGTTCTGCCACTTAAAGGAACTGCCGTTGAGCCACTGGTTTGGAAGGTTCTTTGGGCTTGTACTACTTTGTTTGCATAACCCTTAGGGTAGCAACTGGCTTCTCATAGTTAAAAAGCTCTCTACGAGATGCTATGCAAACGTTAGATACTTTGCGCTTTGTCATTTATTTAGCCAATTGACCAAACACCTAGAATCTCTGGATTTCCTACAGAAAATATTTGTAAATACTTTCGTTAGTAGGAGCCAAGAAGACACTAGCAGTATTCAAGCAGTTTACTTGTACCAATTGACGATTTTCACACTCAAGCTGCTTCCAGTATTTTGTTTGTCGTTAATTTCAGCGATGATACCAGATTCATTCACCCCTAAATGTATAAATTTGTCAAGGAAAATTTTTAACCCGACTTTTTCAACTAGCGATCTGTCAAGGCAATTTTGCAGAATTTAAAACTCTGAGCTTTGAAGCATCTGTCATAAATCTTCAAACTTTGCCTGACAAACTACTAACCGCTTAAGAGGGCTTCGACAAACTCGTAACTAGAAAAGGGGCGCAGATCTTCTATTCCTTCGCCAGCACCAATAAAGCGAATAGGTAAACCTAGTTGTTGTACAACCGCAAGGGCAACGCCACCTTTGGCAGTGCCATCAAGCTTAGTTAAAACAACGCCACTTAGTTGCGCAGCTTGGGAAAAAACTTCAGCTTGCCGCAGTCCATTTTGACCTAAAGTGGCATCTAAAACCAACAGTGATTCTACTTTCGCATTTGGGGCTTTTTTGTCGATAATTCGCCGAATTTTACTGAGTTCGTCCATTAAATTTTTCTTATTTTGCAGTCGCCCAGCAGTATCTACCAAAAGTAATTCTGTATTACGGGCTTGTGCGGCAGCGATCGCATCAAATACAACTGCTGCTGGATCTGTATTCTTTCCGGGATTGGCAATGACTTCTACACCGCTTCTACTACCCCAAACTTTCACTTGTTCCACAGCAGCAGCGCGGAAGGTGTCTGCTGCGCCAATCAAGCATTTATAACCAGATTTTTGCCCGAGATGGGCAATTTTGCCAATAGTCGTGGTTTTGCCAGCACCATTTACCCCGGTAATTAACCAAATGTTCAAGGTTTCTTTTTCTGGCGTAAAGCTAGATTTGTGGGATGTTTTGCTTGGCGCGTCTAACATATCCCGGAGGATTTGTTTGAGATAAGCGATCGCTTCTTCCGGTGGAGTAACTTCTTGGAGTAATTTTTGCTGTAAAGCACTAATAATCTTGTCTGTGGCTTCTACACCAACATCAGCTTGCAACAACAATGCTTCAATTTCTGCTACGGCAGCCTGGTTAAGCGGCCCTTGACCGACGATCGCTTTAAGTTGGTTAAGGATGCTACGACGAGTTTTATCTAACCCTTGCCGCAGTTTTTTCAGCCAGGTAATTTCTTCAAGGGAAACATCTTCCGCACGTCTACCTTGAGCCGCTAAAACTTCTGCCGACCAGACAAACCCATCATCAAATGCCAGATCGGGGATTTGGTCTTCTGTTTTTGATACCGACTGTACTATCTCTGGTTCTGGAACTTCGATAGCGGTGGCTATGAGTTGTTCCAGCTTTGCTTGCCGTTCTGCCGCCGCCCGTTCTAAGAAGGATGGTACTTTTGGTTCTGTTGTCTCTGGTGTAGCTATTGGTTCGGTGGGTGTTGTCTCAGTTTCACTGGAAGTTAATTGTGCGCTTGTAACATCTGGCTCGTCAGTAATTGCTGTTACTAAAGAATCTTCTGCACTTTCTTCATTTGTAATAGCAGATTCCTCTGTAGCTACCTGGGTAACTTCCGGCTGTGTCGATTCTAGAGTTGTAACAGTAGGATCTTCAGTTACTTGAGTTTCTACAGTTTCTATTTCAGAAGTTGCCGTTTGAGTAGCTTCTGGGACATCTGCTGAATCAGGCGGAGTTTCTACTGCTTCGGATTGTTGTTTTTGTTGAATATTTTTATAAGCGGCTTTGGCAAACGCCAACAAGTCTGCTGTTGTGTCTGGCGAAGTTTCGGCTGTCTCTGGTTGGGGTTCTTGTACAGCAGGAGTTTCTTCCTCTTTCTTCTCAGAGGGAGTGTCAGAGGAATCATTATATTGACGACGGAACCAATTAAAAACCATTGCAGCAGTATTAGTTATGGAAGTTATAAGTTATAAGTTATGAGTTTAATTTAACTTGGACATTGGAAGTGAGGAGTAGTGAGTGAGGTAGAGATAAGGGTTAACCCTTGTCTGTACAGAAGCTATTCTCTGCGCCTCTATTCCTCATCTCCTTAACTTGGTAAGTATAACTAAGCACTTTTCTTCTGTTCGCTAACTCGGCGCAAAACACCGTTAATAAACCTATGGCCTTCGTCTCCACTGTAGCGTTTGGCTAACTCTACTGCTTCGTTGATGGCGATGCTGTCTGGAACTCCCAAAAATTTCATTTCTGCCACGGCAATTTGTAGGATATCGCGGTCAATTTGGGCGAGGCGAGTTACTTGCCAGTCTACTAGGGCGTTAGATATGAGTTCGTCTATAATTTGCCGATTTTCGTTGACTGTAATTACAAGTTCTTTGGCGTAATTGCGGACTCCTTTATCCTGATTAGCTAGCTGAATTAATTCTGGAAAATCGACAGCTGTACCCAATTGATTGATTGCTGTCTGGGTGGATGCGATCGCCTCTTGAAGCATGACTCTGGCTGTATTCAAGTCTGAGGCGCGAGTTTGGCTGCTCAAAAGGCGATCGTTACTGCGTTGCAATTCTCCTGCGGCATTATTGAGGGTATCTTGCACTTCTGAAGTTAAGGTGCGTACTGCTCCTAGTACCAACTTTGATACTAGTTGCTCGTCTTCCAATTTATCTAATTTTTTGGGGCTGACTGGCAATTGGCTCAGGCTTAAAAGTGCCAATTCACGAGCAATTTGTTGGGGTTTACGAGGTTGCATAAAAGTCAGGGTTGGTCGTGCTTTGATTGATTAACTAGGCGGGACAAGCTTATAAGTCTATCAATTTTGGCACAGTCCAACAACAAAATTACGCATTTGCTTGTGGCTTTGCCAGATAGAGTTTAAGTTTCTTCTACGCGAATAATTTGCTGTTTAATTTCGTCGTGTTTCATTTCCAATGCGGACTGCTTGGTTAAAATCAAGTGCGCATTAGGGGCGACAATTCCACCTGACACGACTATTTTAAAAGCATCTTCAATGGACATACCGAGTTCGATCGCTTCATCCTCAGGAACCGCTGCATACCACCCAGTAGTAGGATTCGGGGTGGTAGGGATAAAAACACTCAGCATCGGACGAGACATCTTGGCTTGGATATCGCTGCTGATTGCACCTGTGACAAAGCCGATCGCCCAAATCCCTCGGCGGGGATACTCTACTAAAACTACGCGTCGAAACTTGCCATTGGAATCTTTGAGGATTGTTTCTAATAGCTGTTTGAGAGTTTTGTATACCTGTCCAGCTAAAGGAATTGCCTGTAATAAGCGCTCGCCAAAATCTAGCAACCACCGCCCTGCTATATTCCGAGCCATCAAGCCAATGACAAGAATACTAAGTAATGGTACTGCTAACCCTACTGTTAGGTTAAGTATATTTACTAGTATTGGGTGCAATCCATCAAAGGGATTGAGTTGTTTGGGAATTTGGGTCAGAAAGTTAATTACCCAATTCGCAATGGTAATTGTTAGCCAGATGGTAGTTGCTAGAGGTATCACTACCAACAAACCAGCAATCAGGTCGTTTTTTAAGTCCTGTTTTAGGCGATCGATTACCAAGCCCTAATTCTCCTGTTTTAAACTATTTTCCTACAAGGGTGCACATAGTTATCTATCAACCGAATGACGGCTATTTGTCTTCAAGCTATGTTACTTTTCTTGAGAATACTTGTAAATGATTGTTACAAGTTTCTTAATTACTACTAATGTACCGCGTTCGCTCGAGAGCTGCTTGCAGTTGTGAAAGTACCACCATGTAAGCTAAAGCATTATTTTATATGATGAATCAATCGCGCATTCACAAGAGCAGTTTTTCTGAAAAAGTTACGTTAAAAATATTAATTTATTATAATATTTCTCTTTTGGATCCAATACGCAATAGGGGCGCACAGCTAACTGTGCGCCCCTAGTATTGAAGAATTACGATCGATGCCTACGGCAAAAGCTTCGCCCAACGCAGCAACTTCAGACTTTATACAACATCAACTTGTGTAGTTTCTGAAGTTGTACGCTGCACTTGTTGTGTAATTTCCTGTTCCAAAGTAGCTGTTGGGTTTAAGTCACGTTGCGGTAAATGCTTCATTTCCCAAACTTTGAGCAAAATCAAGTATTCGTAGAATGCTTGCAATGTACACCAAGCAAGACCTGGATGCCCGTCTAAACAGCCACCCAAAATAAAATACATATATATAAACCGTAGCAAAGGTCTTGCAGGTAAACGCAAAGACAAATCTTTCAGGGCGCGGCGTCTTTCGACTTCCGACTTCCCAAAGAATAAATCTTGCCAATTTACGTTACCTTGCTTTAATTGATACAAAGTTTCTTTAGCTTCATCAGTGGAATAACGGTTATGTTTTTCAATCCAGCGGCTTAAGCCTTTGCTACAAGTGTAATGGGGATATGTTTCTTTTAGAAAGCTAGTTGCACCGTCGCAAACTTCTCGTTCAGTATGACCGTAGTCAGTAAACCAAACTTTACCGTGACGAAATAGCCGCATTTGATAACGGGGATATTGGGTGCTGTAGCGAATCCAACGATTGAGGAACATTACGCGTTCAGCCACATAGTAACCAATGTAGTTTGGATTTTGGCTTGCCTTTTCGCATTCAGCAAACAATTCGGGCGTCATGCGCTCGTCAGCTTCCAGAATGTAAACCCATTCATACTTGGGGGGAATAGACTCTAACATCCACGTGCGTTGGCGTCCGTGGCTTTCAAAGGCATGTTGGACAACGCGGATGGGATAGCGACTGGCAATTTCCACAGTGCGATCGCTACTGCATGAGTCCACAACAATGATGTCATCCGATAGCATCGCCGATTCGATACAAGCAGCAATATCTATTTCTTCGTTATATGTCAGTATGTAAATTGAGAACATTCCCCAGGTTTTATAGTTAAAAGTTAAAAGTCATCGAGTATAGGGTATGGGGCAAATAGGGCATTGGGAGTGGTGAGCCAGAAGTTAGGAGTTAAGAGTTAGTATTCTTCCTTTACTTACCCTGCTCCTTCATCTCCCCACTCCCAAAAGAATTAGCGTGCGGTAGGTTTAGGCTTACCACCCTGTAAAGCACCTCTATTTCTTAAGCCTGTCCAGCCGATGATAATGTAACCAATAGACAAGAGCAAACTGCTAATACCAATCCGCAGTCCAGACTTCCAAGCCGTATCTTTAGCTTGTTTTTCAGCTTCATCCCTGCGCTGGCGAACTTGGCTTAACTGTTGAGTTCTCAAAGTCTGAACATCTGTTTGTTGTTCGATCGCTTTGTCCAATGCTTGCGGATCTGTTTTCGCTTTTTTTAGTAAGTCTTTAATCGCTGGAGGAATTTGGGAGCTTTCAAGCGCTTGCTTGTATCTTTGCTCATCTTTAAGTAATTCGTTGAACTGAGCTTTAGTTTGACTCCGCAGCTGTTCTAGCTGAGCTTTTCCTTGTTCGGTATTTAGTTGTGCTTGCAATTGCGATAATCGACTGTTAAGTTGAGTTTCAGCCTGATCTGCTTCTTGGGTGATGCGATTAATCGTTTGAGTTTTAGCTTGATTCACGTTATTCAGGTGCAGAGGGAAAATCAGCAAGAACATTAACCCTAAAACACTTGAGATAATTAAAGCCGGAAACCTCAAATCGATACCTTGGGGGCGATCGCTTGCATCAGCGCTATCAATCCAATACCCAGCAAACAAAAGCCCTAAGCCTACCAAAGGAACAATTCCCCGATCGACCAGCGCTGTTGCCAAATTGATTTGCCATCCGCGATCGGTTGGTTGAAAGGGTAACAACAGAATCAAAAAATCAATAAAAAACGACAAAATGCAGATTAGTCCAACTACCTTCACTGTGAGGGCAGTACTCACGGAAGTAAAACGGTTAACCATAGTTTTTCAAACTTGCAGTGAATACGAATGATTTTCATATTTCAAGTTACTTGAATATTGTGTCCATGACCGTAAATGTTCCATAGAAACACAAAGCAGATTGAATAACGGCGAAACCTTAGTGTCTCTTGGTTTTCAACTAGCCCACAGTAACATTTGTTATGCCCAGTGTCTTCAGGAAATTCCTAGTATTTGAAGATACGAGCCTCATGCGGTCTGTAGATTTAAATCCCCGACTTTTACAGAACTCAGGGATCTAGGGAGGAATTTTTGCTTAAGTCTCAATAGCATTCAGCTTTCAAGTTAGGACTCACTTAATTACCCTATCCCTTCATTACGCCTTTTAAGCGCTTGTTCCCAAATTGGCAAATCCTCAGGTCGGTCAACGTCAGCTAAAGGCGGTAAGTTCAGATATGATAAATTAAATTTCTCAGCAATCTCAACAGTTTTTTGGAATACTCGATCGCTTCCCCACTCGATGTTAGCGAATAAATCTGGAGTCGGTTGCTGCAAACCAATTAAGTAATATCCCCCATCCAACGCTGGCCCCAGTACGAGGTCTACTGAATCTAACTTCTCAAAAGCTGTTGCTAAAATTTCGGCATTGACTCCAGGACAATCTGTACCGATGATAATTGCTTTTTGTACGCCAGATTGAAAAGCCTGGAGGAGCGATCGCGCCATCCGCAAACCTAAATCCCCTTCACCTTGAGATTGATAAACTAAATCCAAACCCAGCCAGCGTTGCATCAGTTCTAGTTCGCCACCTGCAAACCGCACTTCTACAGATAAGTCAATCACTTTTTGCAATTGTTCAACCTCAAATATTGTATATTCAGTCATTTGACGTTGAAGATTAGCAGCACCAACAGATCCCAAAACAGGTATGAGTCGGGTTTTTGTCTTTCCTGGTTCAGGATAGCGAGTGAAAATAATCAAGTGTTGTTTTGAGCTTGCAAGAAAGTTCAGCACGCAATACTTTATTTAAATCAACAAGAAATATATTAATAGCAATATTTGCCGTCATCAGTTCTAGTATGTTCCTTGGCGATTCGCATTGCCCCTAAAATTGTAGAAACAATAATACAACGTTTAGCTTTACCACCATTCTTGCTAGATAGCGTTATTCTTCCTAACGGTACTTGCCTAACATTACCTCTGTAATCAAATTGGATTTGCCTAACCCCATTTGAAATCTGTAAAGTAGTTTCCGCATCTAGGCGCACATTGGTATCTAAATTATTCCAGTTAGCGTTAGATGGATTAATCGTCACCGGATGAACTGCCCATTGAAGAATACCATTTTGCTCCCGAAAACTAGCTTGCCAAATCAATTTTTCTTTTGTAGCTTGGCTTTGGGCTTCGCGCATCGCATAGTAAACTTCGCTTTGAGCACTATTGAGACGACGAGTATCTACAAAAGCAAGCCAAGAGGATGTTGCTAATGTAGCTAATATACCAATTAATAAAACAACTACTAACATCTCTGGTAAGGTAAAACCACCAATAAAGTGATTATTGCGGAGATTTTTTAGATTAACTAGATACTGTAGATGCACCAGGATATCCATTTTATTTTCTAGTCATTCAGTCATGGCGAAATCATAGCTATCATCAATCAAAATATCTTTTTATATATTTTCCAATCTTCATTTTGATAATAGCTTTGAACTATCCAAATATTGGAACAAGATTTTAGTTTTTTACTAGTAATATTTTCAAGTAGAATAGGCATTAAAAGAATTAAAGAAACTTTTAATATTAGCGTAAAAATAAATGTAGCTCTCTGAATTTTTGAAGACTCATGTATAATATATTTCCACAAAAATATAGCCGCAGTTAAACCTTTTTTTCTATTAAAAGGTTTTTGTAAAGCTTTACATGTTAAATATTTATATAAATTAGCAAGACTAATATCCCAACTGGATTTCAGAGTTGATGACCTTTGCTGATAAGCTTTTTTAAGTACTTTTAAACTGGCGTTTTCTTGCCTTAGCAGATTAGAAGAAAGTGAATGAGCACTTATTCTGTATAATATCTGTACAGATGGTACGCATACAAAATCAAACTTAGAAGCTAACCGCAACCACATATCCCAATCTTGAGCTGCACTTAGAGATTCATCAAATCCACCTAATGTAATTAAAGATTTTCTACAAATCAAAGGATTAGAGCCATTCTCTAAAAAATTTGTTATTAATAATTGTTCGTAGATATCTCCATTCGCGGTAAAGTGAGTACCCGATAGTACAAACTCACTATTTTCATTAATATAATCAGTCCAACTGTAAGCAACTTTTGCGTTAATGTTTTCTTGTAAAGCTTTTAATTGAGACTCAAGTTTATCAGGCGTCCACAGATCGTCTGCATCTAAAAAACTAATAAATTCTCCAACTGCATGGTGTAATCCTCGATTACGGCTAACGTTTCCACCAGCATTAGGATAAGAAAATACCTTTATTCGTGAGTCTTGAATTTCTGCAATAACATCTAAAGTTGAGTCTTCCGAGCCATCATTGATAATGATTAATTCAAAGTCATAAAAAGTTTGCTTTAAAACAGATTCTATTGTTTCTTTAATCGTTTTTTCACTATTATAAGTTGGTATAATTACTGAAATTACTATTGCATTTGAATTTGATTTAGTCATTTTGCATAGTTTTCTTTTCTAAAATTTTATCTAGATTCCATTTTAGAGAATAAAAAGGACTTATCATGCTAGCCCAGTAAAAATTTATTTCAAAAAGTGCGATTAAATTACTTTTTAAGTCGCCTCTATATTTTAGAATATGCTGTAATATTCTATTTAAATTTCCCAAGACAGTTTTAACGAAAATTATTGGTTTTTGCCAATTTCTAGCATTAATTAAGCGTAGCTGAAAAATACACAGACCATAGCCACGTGCCAATATTAGCAAGTAGTCTTTTTCTAGACGCGAAGGTGGAATTTGATGAGCGATATGCATTGCAGGATTGTACCAGATTTCCCAACCCGCTTTGTGTAAGTATAAGAGAGCTTCTGTATCATCTCCCCCAATCATCAATTTAGTCAGCCTACCTTTAAAAACCAATTCTTCAGGAACACTTTCACACCAAGCTTGCTTACGAACGACTAAACCAGCGCCTGGAGGAAGTCTTAAATTATCTGCATCAAATAAATATGGCTCTAACCCATGTTCTCTAATAGCTAAAAATGCTTGAATTCTTGTAAAATTCTCTGGCGGTTTTACTTCATAGTCTCCATGAATTTGACCACTCCAAGCACCAGCTTGAGGATGTTTTTTGCCAAAGATATAAGACTCTAAAAGCCAATTCTTCGTTGGAAAATTATCATCATCTAAGAATGCAATAAATTCACCTCTAGCTTCATTTATAGCCCGCATCCTTGCAAAAGCTACACCCTGTTTTTTTTCCAGAAAATATCTTAATGGAAAGTTTTGGATAAACTTTTTTTGGTAATCATGAATTACCTCATTTGTATTATCACTACTATTATTATTAATAACAACAACTTCCCATTTTAAATTTTCTACTCCGTTTTGACTGAGTAATAAATCTAAAACTTTAGGTAAACGTTTCGCTCCATTATATGTAGGAATAGCTACAGTAACATCTATCTTTTGACATATTTGAATCATCATAAATATGTATTTATTGTTTAGTTAGATTTTTATTTAAATAGCCATTTCTCCAAAGATAAAAAGGGCTAATTAGACTACTTAAAAAGAGTTGCATCTCACAAGCAGCGACTAAATCAGTTTTTAATATAGTCCTGTATTTGAGCGAGTGTAAAATAATTTTACGTAAGTCGTTGATAGTGTAAGCTAAAAGAGCAAATGGCCTATATACATCCTTGATATTTGCCATTCTAGTTACATAACGACTAAGCCCAATACCTTTAAAAAACGGAATTAAATACTCTTTTTTTAACCGGGAGCTTGGTATTTTGTGATATATCTGCATTTCTGGGTTATACCAAATTTCCCAGCCTGATTTTTGGATATAAGACAACATTTCTAAGTCTTCACTGGTAAGCATATTGCCTTTAACTCTACCAGTTAATATACACTGTTCTGGTACATTTTCTAACCAAGCTTGTTTGCGGACAACAAGTCCGGCTGAAGGAGGTAGCAATTTATTTTTAGGCTCATACAATAGCGGCAAATCTCCTCGCTCTGTAATCGCTAAGAATGGAGCAAGCCTCTCAAAGTTTTCTGGTGGTTGTACTTCATAGTCTCCATGAATTTGGCTGCCATAAGCTCCTGCTTTTAAATACTTTTGACTAAAAGCATAAGCTGCGGCTACCCAATTGGATATTGGGTAATTATCATCATCTAGAAAACCTATTAATTTACCTCTAGCTTCAGCAACTGCCTTTTTCCGAGCATAAGCTGCTCCTTGTTTTGCTTCAAAGCAATATTTTAAAGGGTAAGGGCATTGCCAATTTTGTTGATAGCTTTGAACAACTTTAGCTGTGTTATCAGTGCTGTTATTGTCTACAACTATAATTTCCCAAGATAAATGTTCTGTGTGAAGCTGATTTTTTAGTCGTTCTAATAGTTCGGGCAAACGACTTTCACCGTTATAAGTTGGGATAGCTACAGTAAAATCTAGGCAATCAGTCATTTTGTAAAAGATATATTTTGATTAGGAAGTTGTTGTATGTCAAACCAGTGAGTAGTTTTTTACTGGCTATTTAAAATAATTTATCGTAACAATAAACTGCACCTGATGCTTTCATTTTGCTATCATTGTGCAGTTTTATGTTCAGTATTATCTCGTATTTTTATAAATTGACCCTATTAAAATTACTTAATTACATTCTGAGTCTTTCCCTGGAATCATTGAACCTAAAATAGTTTTGACAATTACACATCGCTTTATGCTGCTGGGCGATGTAGAATTTGCAGAACTTGGTACTGCTGCGACAATTTTTATTCCAGGTGTCTCTGTAGAAGGGGCTGTCGCTGTTCCAAAGTTTGCATTTGGTGAACTTAAAGTACCCATATAGTCAAATGTAATTTTTGTTGATGCACTTAAAGTGTAAGATACGGATGAACCAGCAGTGTTTTCACTGATGAGATTTGCTCCTAGCAAAAATTGACCGGAGCTAACTCCAATATCTTTCCCTAAAGGTTTCCATCCGCTAGCTCCAGCATCAGTACGATAAATAGCAACCTCTATATTTTGGGTTGTACTATTTTTTTGAAAGCTGACACTGTAACTAAGTTTTTTATTTTTAGCTTGGCTCTGTGCATCCCTGAGTGCAGCTAAAACAACATCATTAACTTTATTGACACGTTGTCGGTTTACAAAAGCAAGCCAACCTGGAGCTGCGATCGCTGCTAAAACTCCAATCATCAGCACCACTACAGTTAATTCTATCAGGCTAAAACCAGCATCTTGGGAGAGTTTGTTGACCTGACATTGCTGCTTTGGCATTTTGACTACAAATTGTTTAGAAATTTTTTTGAACCTCAATAAAGGTGCGCTGTGCATATTACCCTTTGATTAATTAGCTAGAGGTTATTTACTAAATAAATATCCGCGTCCTTGCACCTGAATACTTGAACTTGGAAAATAAGTTTTTTTGCTATCACTGTAAGCTAAGTTATTATTTTGCACGCGCGCAAGTGCATTACCCCTGATGTAGACTTGTGCTAACACTTCATTGGCATCAACACAAGCAAAGAAGCCAGTTGTTTGAGTGCCTATAAGTTTTGCACCAGGGTTTATACCAGGACAAGCTGTAGCAGCAGCACTAGTGTTAATTGTCGACCCAGGGGCAGTGGTGCTAATATAATCAACCAAAGTTACAACTGGATTATTAGTAGAGTAATTATCTGATGCGCCTAATGCCGTCTGCCACTGGTTCATCTTTTCTTTGAGGGTGGCACCACTGCTATTTATTGGTGGTGGATTAAATCCAGTATCACTTGCACTTCCTGTTGTATTAGCATTAGCTGCTGCGACTGGACCTTGGAGTTCAAATCTACCAATTCGTGCTTCTTTAGACCAAGTAGAGTTTGCACTATTTGTATTGGTAATTAAGTAGTATGCTACTAAGGAATAAGCAAAGCCATCATCTGTTTGGGCTGCACTAGTTTGACTAGTGCTACTAATCCCAACACTATCGGCTATAAACTTACGTTTCCAAAAGACAAGTATTGGTTTACAAGTACTCGCATCGCTACAATTAGAAGCAGTTTTAACCGGTGGAATTTGGTCTTTGATTCCTGAACTACTAATAGGGGTAGTATTTCTAACTCTGTTCACTCCATCACCATCGTAGATATAAACTGCTTGCTGTAAATCGCGAGCAATATAATCTAGTGCTGCTTGGATTTCTTGTTCAGAAGTTGTCTTGGCTTGTTCTTTGCGATCGGTATCTAGAATGTTAATCATAAATGCCATTAAAGGCGTTATGACTAATATTGCCATCGCCATACCTATTAGCAGTTCAACTAAAGTAAAACCACTAATTGTCTTATTTATTCCAGAACGTTTGAATTGAATATTCAGGATAAATTTCAGTAAACTTATCATGCTGTGGTTTCCCTTTTATTGACAGATATTTAAGAATAGACTTCTTGTATATATAAATCTGATTTAATCCCTGAATCACTCGTACAGAGGGAACAGAGAAACAGTCTGCCTAGCTTCGCAAAAATCAAGTAGGAGTCCTATAGATATTGGTTGGCCTCACACAAAGAAAGATGTTCGGAAGCAGAGAAAGACTGTAAAGTTAGGATTTTTACAAGAAGTCTAATCAACATTCACAGGACTGACGCAAAGGTAATCAAAAATCGTAGACGCAAAGCAGTGAAGCATTACATTTTGGGGGTTTCCCCTATGAGCGCCGGGAGGGGTTGCCGCAGGCTACCACAGAGGAAACACAAAAAACAGAAGAATAAGAGTTTGACAAGTTCTTTGTCTAAGCCCTAATTCAATTGCAACCACCAGTGTAGCGGGCACAAAGGTCAGTATATTTAGGTACAGTGTCGTTAATATCTGTCGTCATTTCTACTAAAGGTGCTTTGCGTTGACCGGCGCCTCCGGTGTAAGTAGCTTGTGTTGTCTTAGTTGTAGAAGTGTTTTTGAGGAGAGTGGTACTTTGTTTAAAAGCATCAGCTCTGTAAACTCGCACACCTAAAGCATATCCACTACTAGCATTGCTACTTGCTGAGTTGTAGCGGAAACCCTGTACAATCATGTCTGTAAGACTAGTGTTTTCACAGCTACCACTACTATCAAAGTCAACACAGTACAACTCCGTTGAACTTGTGCAGTAAGAGTTTGCTGTTGGACAAGTTAGAGTTCCTGTAGCTGTGGGAGCAGCATACGCAGTTAAGGTATTGCTACCTGTAGAAGTTGGAGCAGCGACTTTTTTAGTCTTCACAGCATCAATGTATGACCTGGCAGCTTGAGTGGCTAATTCTACCCGTCGAGATTGTACGCGAGTTGCCACGGAGAGGGAAAGCACCGGAGCGATCGCTACAAGCAAGACGCTCACCACAAGTATCGCTACCAAAGATTCAATAATTGTGAAACCCCCTGTGCTGTTTCGTAGGCAAAATACAGCTACCTTTAAGCTTTGTTTGTTAGCTTGTTTTCCTATCATCATGGCGATTTAACCAATTTCTAATCATTTGGTATTGATGGACAACTACTGGGGCGATATTCACTAGAAACGGCATTTGTATAAGTCGATCCTGATGAGATTTGACCAGCACACAGCAATGTTTTCACCCAGTTATCATCCCGTCCAACTTCCCTAAAGAACTCATTTGGACGACCCGTTGGGGGTGCGGTAAACCTTTGAGCAAACAAGTCTGGTTGCTCTGACAACAAGCCGACATCAAACCCCCATTTTCTAGTTGGTGGCGAGTAGAAAGGTAACAAACCTGATTCGTTAGGAGTCGGGTAAGTATCTAGTACGTAGCCAAAAAGACTGACATCAACGCTATTACCAGAATTATTGTTGGATCTGAAAAGGGGTGAAAGCGGCCCTGTTCCAAAGGCACTGCGTTTCAATTGAATAAAGCTTCCACTGATTTTAGCGATTCTATCAGTACCATTCCAGTTTTCTGCAAAGCGCACAAAGTTTTGCAAACCTGAGGAAGTTTCATCTGGCCTGCCAGGGCTATTTCCTAATACAAAAGTTGCATTATATACAGTAGTAGATGCGGGTACTTGTTGTATCCATACATCCCTAAAACCACTTTGGGTTCCTCCTTCGTTTCTCAAGTTGGGTGGATCTTGGTCTGAATCATGAATCTGTAACACTGGCACTAGAAGCGGTTGACCATCTAAATCGGGGTCGCTATCAGCATCAGAACCATCTATAGGGGGGTAATAGAAGAGTGGTTTATCGTTTGCATACGTTGCTGTTGCTCCCGCCGCGGGATTGGTTGTGCTAGTGGTTGTTCTAAACCATAGACCTCGAACATTGGCGATGGATTGTCCAACATTAGGAAACGTACATCCATTACCAGTATATGTACTACCAGTAGTATCGAGGGCACAACCTATGCCCATTGGCTTATAAACACCAGTAGCAGTTGCAATCAGGTTGTTGCTGTCATCACGAGCAAAGGCAACCCGGCGGGGATAACGCCGATCTTTATCTAGCGCTCCTTGCAGAGCCAGTTTACTGCTTGTATCGCCAGCCCCAAGTCGCTCTCTAATGCTTTTACTATTACCAGTAGTTGTGAATTGGGTATCCCAATTAGAGAGAAGAGTTGTAACATCAGCACCAGCACTAGTAGCAGCAGCAGCTATGGCTTGTCCTAATTGATATGTCTTAATGTTTCTTTCAGCAGCAGTTAGAGTCCCATCGCCATTGCTGTCAAATCCAACATACCAATCTCCAGCACCACACTCTGAAACTGGTAGCTTACGGCAAATTTCCATGATATATAGAGGGACATTAGGACTACCAGTACTAACCCGGCGCTGAATTGGTGTAATTCCATTTGTTAAGTAAGAACCAATAGCTGCTGTTCTGGGCTGACCGTTATCTGTCCAATATGAACTAGTAACAAAATTGTTTTCCCAAAAGCCATTTTTCAGACGTTTTAGCCTAGTACTATCTAAGCTAGAACTAGTCACGCTTGCAGGATTAAAGTTATCTTCTACAAGAATGCCAGTGTTATTGTTTAGGTCGTAGTCACCGAATCTACGCACACCATCTACGAAACTGTTAGAAAGTAAGGTCATTGAATCGGCAATGATGGTGGCTGGTCTCCAAAAGTCACCTCCAGTAGTAGCATCAGGACAGCCTGTTCTTCCTGGACGACAAGCAAACCTATTTTCGCGAGTGCTGCGATCGTAGAAGTTAGTAGTTGGCTCAGTCTGTGTAAATTCCTCTATTTCTGTAGTGCTACTTGTGCTTGTGCGGTGCAAGTTGAAGTTGCCTTTGATATAGGCGGGCAAGTTTGTTACTAAAATTAGACCTTTTTCTTTAGCATTGTAAGTATTAGTACCAGCTCTTGCTAAAGTTCCTCCATTAATCAGGCGGATGCTGTTGGGGCGACGAGTGGCATCAAGCTTAAAATCAGTTGGGCTGAGTAACTCCGATCTAGATATGCTACTTACATCAGTTTCAGTGTATGTCTCGCTAGCATCGCGCAAGCCATCATCCCTAGAAGCGTAAATAATGCCACTGTAAGGTAACAAATAGTCGCTAGTACCACTGGCAGGACTGATTACTGTAGTAGCGAGAGAACCTAAGTCAATGTCTGTAGTTCTAATTTCTAAAGGTTGACGCTGTTCTATATCAAAGTTGTATGTGGTGGGTGAGGCTGGCGTACTAATCTGTTTTACTTCCCTACCATCGAGAAAACTGGCTTCTCTGATTGCACCATGAGCGGGTTGGCTACTAGGAGTAGCAACGAAGCTAGTTGGACTACTCAAAATTGAAATAGCACAAAGCGCTGTGTCAATCGCCGAATAATCAGCTAGCTGCAAACCACTACTGGGTACTGCACTGGGTAGAGTACCACTATTAGTAGTCTTCAGGTTGGCGATCGCATCTCGTAATGGTTTGTTAGCCCAACGCCCATTGGGGAATTTTAAGTTAGCTTGTCGTTGCAAACGATCTTTGTAGGTGTTATAAAATGTGCTTCTTCCAGCTGTCGGGTAATTGTAAACAACACCATTGTTTGACCGACCGTTGGTGGTATCTACACCATATCCACCATCTTTATTAATTTTGTTTTTAGCTGTATTTTCATCTGAGGGATCGTAGTAGCTACTTACACAAGAAATCGGTTCTTGGTCAACGCCATAGTCTATTTTGTAGTGATAAACAGCCGTGGCTCGCATTAGTAGATCGCCTTGGCGAGTAGTATCTCCAGGCTTTGTCATTGGCATAGTGTCAGGCCAAACTAGTATGTCATCAGTACCTAGAGTTACACCGGATGCCGAGGTTGGAGTTGGTAGAAAAGAGTAATCATCACGACCGTAAAATGGCCCGGTAGATCCGGATGCTGTATTGGAAGTACCAGTACCGTCTACATAAATACCTGCCCCAGTAACAATCCGCACACCACCTACATTGTCTAGATCGTTTACGGGGTTTTTCGTCGCATTTTCTTCCCAAAAGCCATTTCGGTCAGATAGACCTAAGTCAGCAACTGCTTGTATTTGAGTGCTACGCCATCTTGCTGGTGGTTCAGAACCACTTGCAGTCCAGTTAACCGCACTACCACTGCTCATAATTGATTGTTGAGCATCGGAACCAACATATTGTGTACCATTCAGCCATAGAGCAGGTAAGTTATTACCTACAAAAACGCGATCGCCTAAGTAAGTTTGAGTGCCTTGTTTCTTTTGTAAATTTGGCTGTGTAGCTTGTAGCTGAGATGTATTTACAGTGATACTTGTTGCACCAGTGAACTGGTTACTGGAGTTTAGTGGTTCTCTCCAAACCGCTGGAGGATCTAAACTGGCAGTAATTGCTGTGATACTGCTACCATAACCAGTTGTTGCACCCGATCCAGTGGCGTCTGTAACTTCTGCAAAGGGTACTCGACGGGTGCGATTTCTCAGATAAATTTCTATTTCGTCGTAGAGGATATTTTTGGCTGTGGTAGCATCATCAGTCGCTAGTACTTTGTTTGAGACATTGGTTTTTACATCGGTTGGGTAACTACTTGCTGCAACAGCTGTTTTGAGCTCGCTACCAGTAGTTGCGCTATTACAATCTGTACATAAACCAATAGCAGTAGTCTTCATCGCATTAATGCGTTGATTGAATGCTGCATCATTGAATCCGATACTGCCACCACCAGTAGAACCTGTAGATTTGTTGGTGTCGTTAATCGTACCAGTTGAGATACCGTTCCCAAAACCTTGAAAAAGGTCAACGTTTACACTTGTACCAGTATTATTTTGAGAAAGGCTACCATTTCCGACATTTCCTCCAACAGTGATCTGCCCGTTTTCCATATTGTAGAAACAGGATGTTTTACTGCTAACTTGCCGGAAAGTGATGTTACCGCCACTACCTATAACCCCTGCCAGCAAGTTGCCATTAGTGTGAAGCCTTCCGTTTAATAATAAAGTGGTACTCCCAACAATAACTTCTAGGTCATTCTCAAACCAAACGGCGTTATTTGCTAGAGGAATACGAGTCCGGTCTTGTTGAAACTCTAATGCTACAACACTTTTGTTTCCTTGAAAGGTTTCGTACTCTGTATTACTTAAACTGCCAAGTTGAGTAATAGGCACGTTAACGGTATAAACAAAGAAGCTTTTACCCAGATTCCCGCTATTTAATCTGTACCAACTCGAGTTACCAACTAAGCTAGCAAAACCAGTTGCACTACCACACTGCTGGTTCGCGTTACTATCCATTGGTGGTGTTCTAGCGTCTAGAGGTTTTCTTTCACGATTAAAGCTTCCTGTAGTAGAATCTCTAGTGGGCGAGCGAAAGAAGATCCCATAAAGAGTAAAGGTGTCTTTTTTGCCGTTATTATCTGTATCAACTGCAAATTTCCAAGCACTTTTTAGCGTTTCATCACTCTCTAAATCGCTACTAGTGTCAATGGTATTATTACCGTTAATGTCATAGGCTAACTTTAGCCGAGTTTCATCACCAAGCTTGTATTTGTCTTTTTTCAGAGCATCATATAAAGCGTTATCGGAGGGAGTTCCTCGTGGTAGTGTTGGGTCTTCTAGTAATGCATCTAATTTAGCTCTAGCTCTATCAAGCGCTGGTGTAGCCGCATTCAGCACAGCTTCATTCACCCGAATATTACTAGCGTTTTTCGCTCGTTCAAAAGATCTAAACAGAATTGCAGTTGTTAATAGTACGACTACCAAAGTTACCATTGCCACTGTTGGCAGCACAAAGCCCGCATTCTGGGAAGTGGGTCTTCTTGGACTAAGAAAAATAGTCCTTAATAGCCAAATAATTCGCTTGTTAAGCGCAGATAAAAACTTCTTGCCAATTATTTTGAAGTTTTTTTGAATTGCCTTGACTAGCTTATTTTTTCCAGACATAGCTACTTTCCTGTCAAGTTATTTGTTGCAGATTTGAGATTTTTTATCAAAATTGAGCGTTCTACCTGACAATGAATTTTCAAGGAGAATAATGAAAATATATTTCGGGCAATTTTGGCATTTTGTTTTACTAATTTGTAAATAAAGTGGAAACAAAGATGAACAATTTATTAAAGTTATATCATTTATAAATTGTTCATTTTAACCGGAAAATACTGATTTTTCAGAGTTATTTAAATCAACTCCAACGAAGAATCAAGGCATAACTTGACAGTAAATTTGCGGAAATGTATTTTATTTGGAAGGCAAATTTATAAAGATGGTTTGATAAAAACAAGCTTATAATACCCATTTTTTAAAGAAAGGATATCAGTTGGTAGAAAATAGTCAGGAACAGGGAGAAAGCAATAGAGTTGAAAGCTCATTGGTATTGGGTTTCGTGAAAGGTTATTCCTTAAACTATGCTGCGATCGCTATATTTGATTACTAATTAACAATAGTAGGGGCGCACAGCTAGCTGTGCGCCCCTACGAAAAACCTATAATTTTTACAAGCTGGAAGGAGTATGCAGTTTTAGGCGCTGAAGTACTTGGCTACTGGGTGGTAGGTAATAATCGCCGTTGTAGACTGTTCTGGATAAAGTTGTTCGCTTTCATCCATATACAAGTTAATTCTGTCAGTCTGCAATAACTCGAGTTGCTTGTACTGGTCTTGAATATTCGGACAAGCAGGATAGCCAAAACTATACCGCGAACCACGATAACGTTGTGCCAACATATCCCGAATATTATCTGGTTCCTCAGCACCAAAGCCTAATTCACGGCGAATTCTGGCGTGCGTCCACTCTGCTAATGCCTCTGCCATCTGGACAGCCATACCGTGGAAATACAGGTAATCAGTGTATTGATTATCAGCAAACAGTTTTTGGGCAAATTCTGCTGCAATTTCACCCACAGTCACCGCCTGCATGGGAAAGACATCAATAATTCCTGACTCTTTCGGTGCAAAGAAATCTGCTATGCACAGCCGCCTTAATGACTTTTGTCTAGGAAACTCGAAAGTTGCAACCTGCTGCGATTGGTTCTCTGAGTTATATATGTGTAAAGAATTTCCCTCAGCTTGACAAGGGAAATACCCATAAATCACTTGCGGATGTAAGAGATTTTCTTCAATAATCCGCTGTTTCCAAGTTTCTAAAACTGGGTAGACTTTTTCATCTAAAAAAGCTTGATATTCTTCTTTAGATTGTTCTTTTGGCTTGCGGAATTGCCATTGTCCAGCTATTAACGCCTGTAAATCCAAGTGCCAGAATATTTCTTCGATCGCAATATCATTAGGCTGTAATAATTGCGTTCCCCAGAAAGGTGGTGTGGGACGTTCAATATCTATGGCTACTGCTTCAGAACGTCGAGTATCTATCTCTTTTAGTTCTGTATATTGTGTTTTTTGAGTAGTTGTAGCTAGTGATTCTTTATGACCATTGGTCGAAACTTCAGCTGTTTCAACTTCGTTCAAAAATCCCTGCAAATCATCCCAGTTACCAGTGGTCTTAGCTGGCATTAGTTTATCCATGAAGTGCAAGTCAGAAAAGGCATCTTTGCCATAAACTACTTTACCTTTATAGGTATTTTGGCAATCTTCATGGACAAATTTAGGAGTCAAAGCCGCACCGCCTAAAATCACAGGTACGGTAATTCCCTTTTCGTTAAATACCTCCAAGTTCTCTTTCATGAAAGCAGTGGATTTCACTAGCAAGCCACTCATGGCAACACAATCAGCTTTGTGCTGTTCGTAAGCCTGAATAATGTTTTCTACTGGCTGTTTAATTCCCAGGTTAATTACTTTGTAGCCGTTGTTGGATAAGATGATATCCACCAAATTTTTACCAATATCGTGGACATCGCCTTTGACTGTGGCAATGATAAATGTTCCCTTGGCATTGTTGCCTGATTCTGATTTTTCCATGAACGGCTCTAAATATGCCACGGCCGCTTTCATGGTTTCGGCAGACTGTAACACGAAGGGTAGTTGCATTTGTCCAGAACCGAATAATTCCCCGACAACTTTCATGCCATCTAGCAAGAAGGTGTTGATAATTTCTAAGGGTGGATATTGTTCTAGAGCTTTTTTGAGGTTTTCTTCTAAGCCAATGCGTTCCCCATCGATGATATGACGTTTGAGGCGTTCTTCGATGGGAAGATTTTGATCTAGGGAGCGATCGCGTTTTGTGGTTACTCCTGCAAAGACTGTGGTAAGCTCTCCCAAGGGGTCGTAAACGCAAACATCACCCTCAAATTTCCGTTGGTCGTAAATTAATTGACGACAGATTTCTTGATGCCGTTCTTCAATCTTGGACAGCGGTAAAATCTTGCTGGCACTAACAATTGCTGCATCCATTCCCACTGTCATCGCCTCGTGCAAAAACACAGAGTTCAGCACTATCCGCGCTGCGGGATTTAAACCAAAGGAAATATTAGAAACACCCAAAACTACATGACATCCAGGCAATTCGTGGCGAATGCGCCGAATGGCCTCAATGGTAGCTTTGCCGTTTTCTCGGTCTTCTTCAATCCCCGTGGAAATTGGTAAAGCCAAGGTATCAAAAAATATCTCTGTGGCAGGTA
This sequence comes from Nostoc sp. DedSLP01, assembly GCA_034530875.2. Classification (GTDB taxonomy): domain Bacteria; phylum Cyanobacteriota; class Cyanobacteriia; order Cyanobacteriales; family Nostocaceae; genus Nostoc. The sequence continues at coordinate 117,681 of JAVRCJ020000020.1, read as the reverse complement.
TGCCGTATTCCAAAGCTTGACGATAAGCGCGTTGGGCAATTTGAAACTTTTTCTCGGCTGTCCGCGCCATTCCTTCTTCGTCGATAGTACCAATTACTACACCAGCGCCGTACTTTTTCGCCAATTCCAGCACTTTCAAAAAGCGCGGTTCGCCGTCTTCATAGTTTGTGGAGTTGAGCAAACATTTACCGCCGGCAACCTTTAAACCCGCCTCCATCTTTTCCCATTCGGTGGAGTCGAGCATTAAAGGTAATGTGACATTATTTACAAGCCGTGAAACTAATTCGTGCATATCCCGCACGCCGTCACGTCCCACATAATCGACGTTGACATCCAGGATGTGTGCGCCTTCTTTGACTTGCGCCCTGGCCATGGAGACGAGTCCATCCCAATCTTCGGCATTTAGTAAATCGCGGCACTTCTTAGAACCGCTGGCATTGAGACGTTCGCCGATAATTAAGAAGGAATTATCTTGGTCATAAGGCTGAGTAGTATAAATTGATGCTGCTGCTGGCTCTAAACTCGGTTGTCTAACTTTTGGTTTCAAGTCTTTGGTCATTTCTGCCAATTGTTGAATGTGTTCTGGACGCGTCCCACAGCAACCCCCTATCACTTGGACACCCAAATCTTCAACAAAATGCATCAGCGACATCCGTAATTCCATTGGAGTCAGACGGTAGTGTGCTTGACCGCCGACGTTCTCAGGTAAACCCGCGTTGGGAATACAGGAAACGATGAAAGGTGAATGTTCTGCCAGATACTTGATATGTGGTTTCATCAAGTCGGGGCCTGTGGCGCAGTTGAGACCGAGAATGTCTATTGGGTACGGTTCCAAAATTGTCAGCACAGCATTAATTTCTGAACCCACCAACATTGTGCCCATGCTTTCCATTGTCACAGACACCATCAACGGACGGCGATCGCCCTTTTTAGCAAAAACCTCTTCAATGCCATTCAGCGCAGCTTTGATTTGCAACACATCTTGGCAGGTTTCCACAATAAATAGATCCACGCCACCATCCCACAATGCTTCGGCTTGTTCGGCAAAAGCAGCTTTCATGGTGTCAAAGTCAATGTGCCCCAAGGTAGGTAGTTTGGTTGTCGGGCCAATGGAACCAGCTACAAACCGGGGTTTTTCCGGAGTGGAAAATTCCGCAGCGACACGCTTAGCGAGTTCTGCGGCTGTTTTGCTGAGATAGTAAGCCTTGTCAGCCAAGTCATATTCTGCCAGCACAATGGAAGTACTGCCAAAGGTATCCGTTTCAATGACATCAGCACCAGCGGCGAGAAAGTCACGGTGAACTTTAGCTACAGCTTCCGGCTTACTGTGGACTAGGTATTCGTTACAGCCTTCATATTGTGGGCCGCCAAAGTCTTCTGCTGTGAGGTTTTGCGTTTGCAGGTTAGTTCCCATTGCCCCATCGAAAACGAGGACTGGACTATCTGGACTACGCAGGCGTTCAAGGAAAGGATGAGTCATATTTTCTTAGAGAAAATGAGGAAATCAAATGAGTCTTGTGATACTCAAGTTATTTTATTATTTTCCAAAATTTTGCGAGTTTCGGCAGGATTTATTCTTAAGTCAGGTAAAAGCCTTAGCGGATCGAAAAATACTTCGTCGTAAATGTCATTTTCAGAACTTACCCAATTCCGATAAGCCTGAGATTCAACAGTAAAATTAACAGATTTTTTTTTCACTCTTGAGCGAAAGAGCTAAATCCAGGAGTACTGGTAACTGGTCATCATTTAGTTGCTCGATCGCACTTATAAGTTCTTGACGAATACTCATGAAATTACTAACTACTAACTATCTCAATGGTATGATATAAGACCATCGCCTTTAGTTTTGTGTAGTGCGATCGCTTCTTTTTAGAGAACTCCAACAAATAAATTACTAGTAATTGTGGAATAAGCCGAAAAGCCCACCCAGTAAATAGGGTAGGTGTCTGACCTACCCCAAAATAATTATTGGATATCTTTTATTCGTCAGTACTTTATTGCCCAGTAGGAAGTTTTAAACCGCGACGCTCAAGAATTTGCCGCACTTGTGGGCTAGGAGTATAGTTATAGCCGTAGGATGAGTTCTCAGAGTCATCCATGATTTGAGGCGTGAGCAATACAATCACTTCGTTGCGTTGGTTCTGTCTGTTTGTACTTCTAAACAGGGAACCAATTAGCGGTATATCTCCCAAAATAGGAATCTTAGAAACAGTTGTCCGGTCTGAATCTTGAATAATACCTGACAGAATTAGCGTTTGACCATCTCGCAAGCGAATCGAGCCAGAATTAAGAGAGCGTTCAGACACTAAGAATATTTGTTGACTACCACCACCCCCAACATTGATAGTAGCTGGAGCTTGGGGTGCCTTGACAACGGGAGCTACTGATAGAGAAACAAAACCGTTATCGTCAATCCGTTCAACTTTGACCGCTAAGGTTAAACCTACACGGTCTTTTTCTGCTGAAATCGTTTCTGTAGCAAGATTTGCATCACGAACGATTTCCCTTTTAATGTTGCCTACTACTTCCTGAGTCAGGTTAACATTAGCAGTTTGGCCTTCTTGGACAATTAAGGTCGGGTCTGTCAAAATCTTGGCGTTGCCATTTTGAACTTGAGCCTGCAAACTAGCAAGCAGACGTTTGGGGAACTGGAATAAAGTTGGTAGAGCGAATGTATATTGATCTGGAGTTCCGGCGCTTGTAGCTGTTGGTGGGGTTCCTGGAGTAAATTCTGTAATACCTGGTTGTAGCGGATTACCTACATCAGCCGTAGCTGTTGGTGTACCACCGGCCGCAGGGTTAACCAAAAATGTTCCTCCTGTAACAGGATTCTGAATGACTGGTGTGCCAGTCACACTACTTGATGCTTCAGCTCTAGTAGCTGGTCTCGAACCACCAAAATTCAGAGATGCTGCACCGCCATCATTAGTAAAGTAGTTGTTACCAACCCCAAAGGAAAAGCTAGTGTTGTAGTCCTGGGTGTTCAAGAGGTTAACATCGATGATTTTGACGTTGACTACCACCTGACGACGACGGATATCAAGCTGAGTTAGTTGAGCCATTGCCATCTCAACTAGCCTGGGGGGCCCAATCAAAGTCAGCGAATTAGTGCGCTCGTCTCCTAATGCCTGTAAACCTCTGAGTAATGGGTTAGAGTCTTGAAATTCAGCCCGTTGAGTTTCCAGTCTGGTTTCTGTGGTTGTCTGAGTTTGGGTGATGGGAGCTGCTCCAGCGCCTACAGGTACAGCATTAACGCTGGTAACTTGTCGTTCGCGGCTGACGGCACTTTCTGCCCCCAAGCCAACCAAAAAGTTCAGGGCGACTCCCACGGTTACCTGATTGAGTCTCAGACTACGCATAACCATGTCCCGGGTCGCATTAGGTAGTTTAGGCCCAACAAAAACTGTGCGACCGCTACGGTTAGCTTCTAAACCACTCAGGCGCAAAACGTAGTTAAACACATCTTGCACTGGCTCGTTTTCTATATCTAAGGAGATTGTTTGAGAGCTAGCTTGTGCAGTGGCACCTTCCTTACCTCCACCACCTTGCTCGCTTCCGACATAAGCCAAGTTTAAACCAGCTGCACGGGCAAGCAGTGATAAAACTTCACGCACTGGGGCATCTCGCAGTACTAAACGAGGTACGCGTTCCTGAGTTGCTAAGTCAATGGTGCTAGGAGATGCGTCAGTAGCAGAAATAGCAATATCTCCTACTGGTGGCGCAACGGCTCTGGGTAAGAAAGGTGGAGCCTGACTCAGAGGTTGACCGGGACCAGCAGCTTGTGCTGGTTGTCCGTCAATGGTCACTTGGGGATTGGGAACTAGAACATCTGGTTTTTGACCTGCTGGGGCTGGAGTAGAAGCAGGGGGCGCTGTAGATGTTGGGGTCGTTGGAATTGGTGAGGCGGCAGTTGTGCCAGCAGATGGGCTAAAGCTGAGTGTAATTCCATTTGGCGATCGCAGCACAGGTTCGCTACCAGGTGCATTATTACTACCAGTTACCGTCACCCGCACACTATTAGCATCAAGTTGAGTAACCTCTACTGAAGCAATTCCTGGTGCTGGGCTATCTTGACGAAAACTATTCCCTTGTGGTAATCGTAATTGAGTATTAATAATGTCTGCAACTAAAGACTTACCTCTTTTAGTAGTGAAAACTTGGGGGCGCGACCCGGAAGAAGTTTTCAAAACAACGCCAACTCCACCATTGGCTGGCTTTATTTGTACATCAGTAACTTGAGCAATTTCTGCCCAGACTGGTTGAGCTGCCAAGAATACAAAAGCAGCAGTACCTAATATAAGACTATTACCGTGAAGCTGTTTCACAGTTCATTCCTCACCTAAATAAAACCTTGTTTAGAAAGAATTTTTGAGTAGTTTGCTACGAGTCCTGAGTTGCAAAACTTAGGAGTAAAGAGTAATTACTTAGAAGTGAGGAGTTAGGAGTGAATAGTTAGGAATGATGACTTGCAACGTACAACTAATAACTCATAACTGATGACTCCTAACTCATAACTACTTTTTCGGGGCATCTTTAGCCTCTGCGGCTGCTATTTGTTCTGGACTTAGTGGCATCAAAACCTGTACTTGGAATGATGTATTAATCGCTCCTGGCCCAACCCGCACGGGCGTTTTATCCAATGGAGATCTGACCTCTGCTGGAGCCGCAGTTGATTGATAATCTTTAACTATTAACAAAGGCTGTAAACGCTCAATGTTACGAATTATCGATTGTGTTTGTTCGTAAGTACCACTAATCTCGGCACTGATACTGCTGCGTTGCAGCTTGCCATCAACTAGTTTTCCCAAACTTCCATCTTTAACCTGTTCTGGTTTTTGAGAAATTGGCGCAAACTTTTTGAGTTTAGCTCTGACCCCATTAATCGGGGTTTGAACATTACCAGATTCAATTAAACGGTTGATATCTAACAGCAATGTATCCAAATCTTTCTCATTTGCAAATAAACCTAAAACCTGGACTTTTTGCTGTTTTGCCTGAGCTAATTCCTCTTTAACTTTGTCAATTTGTTTGATATTAAGTTTCTTTTGCTCAATTTGTCCTTGGAGTTCCGAGGCTTTTGCTTGCTGTTGCTGATAGCTTTCCCAAGCTGGCATCAACAGGTTTAATATTATGTAACCTGCTCCCGCTAAACCAATGAACCCTACCAAAATCCCAATGATTTTTGGTGTAAAGCTAATACCAAATACCACGGGATAGGCTGGTGCCGCCTCATCCAATTCTCCGGCGTGTTCGGCAAAATTTAAATCATCACTCAGCGTCATTTTGAAATGACTCCTGTTTCTTGCATACTACGAATTCGAGCCACTAGCCCCACTGTGCCTTTTTTTTCCAACTCGCGAATTAATTCTGAAGCTGGAACATCATTCATGCTGGATTGAATAGTGTATTGAACTATTTGTGGAGGCTTAATTTTTACCTGAGTTGTCGATTGATTCGCACTTGGAGGTAAAGGAGCATCTACTAAGGTTGCCGTGAGAATTCTGCTTTCTGAAGACTTCAAAAACTGGGACTGTTGTAAACTCAACAAGAAATCATTGACATCGTTAAAGGAACGAGCCAAGCCGCTAATTTCTAATCCCCCAGCGGGATTATTTGGAGGCTGACCTGGCGCTGCTGCAATCGGTGGAATTTGCTTGATGTCCTTAATTTGCACTGCTGCTGGAATGCGATCGCGCAAATCTTGCAGCATTGCCGACCAAGGACGAATCTGGTCAAATACACTGACTAAAGCTTGGGTTTCCGCCTTAACTGCGGTTGCCTCTGCCTTAATTTTGTTCAGATTTCCGATTTCTGTATCTAACCTTTTGCTTTCCTGATCTAGTTGTGCTATTGTGCCCTCTAGTTCAACAATCTTCCCTTGCAATATCCACCAACCAACTCCCATTAAAGCTGGAAGACCTACACCTAATACGACTCCCACATAAATTGGTGTTAAATTTCCTCCAGGAAGGCTTAAAGCCATTCCTCCCTTTTTCTCAGGCTTTTTCTGGTAGGCTGGGCGGTCTTTAAGAAAGTTAACATCCAAACTGTACATTTTCTCACACCAACTAGAAATGAATATTATGGTTTGAGAATTCTCAAACAGTGTGACTGTCAAAACAGACAATCCAAAATTTAAAATCCGCCTTTAAAAGCTTTAATGCTTGCCGTAAGCTGCAAAGCATTTACGGATAATCCAGAGTTCGCGATTTTGCGTTAGCGCAGCGTTAGCGAGTCTTGCCTACGGCACACCAAGGGCGAACGAGCGTCATTGCTCTCTTCGCAGCGGGGCGTAGCCCATTGCGAATTGCTATTACACCTCCCGCATTCCTAAACCAAGTACGACTGCCAACCCAGAACGTTGTACCTGTGGATATTTATCGCTATCAACTTCCAACGACAAAGCCCCGATAGGATCTATTTGGATAGTTGGTAAGCTTAATCTTTGAGTAAAGAATTCATCAAGCTGTTGGAGTCCACCTCCTGGCCCAGCTAATAAAATCTGCGCTACTTCCAAATTTTCACTTTGATTAAGGTAAAAATCGATGGAACGGCGCAATTCATCTGTTAGTTCTCCCAATACTCTCAAGACAGCTGCCATACCGGGATTGAGTTCTGTGACGCCGGTTTTACCGCCGTCTATGGGAGTTGGCGTAATAACCATTCCATGTAACAGTTCCATATCCCGTGATGTAGGTAAGCTCATTGCCCTAGCAAGGGCAGTTTGCATTTGATAAGTTCCTATAGGTACCGTGCGCGAAAATTGAGGTACGCCATTAACGATGATGGCAATTTCTGTGCTGTCGAATTCTATATCAACTAGTACTGCTGCTTCTTGCGGGCCAAATTGTCGCAATTGATCGCGAATAGTCCGAATGAGAGCAAAACTGTTAATTTCTAAAACATCGATTTGTAATCCAGCCTGCTCGAATGTACTTATATAGGTATCTGTTACTTCCTTGCGGGTAGCAACTAAGAGTACCTGTACTTTTTCGATGCCATCTTCATCTACAAAGTACCCAAGTTTCTGATAATCTACATCAGCCTCTTCACGAGGATAGGGTAGATACAAACCAGCTTCATGGTTTAGCACCATTTCCCGCAGTTCTTTGTCATCTAACTCTGCTGGCACCGGTATCAGACGAACGATAGAATCTCGTCCTGGTACACCAGTGGCAACACGGGAAGCTTTGATTTTACTTTGGGCTAGCGCTTCTTGAATTATTTGCGCCATTGCTGGAGGGTCGGCGATTTGACCATCGGTAACTATGCCTTCGGGAACTGCTACCGATGTTAAAGTTTCTAGTTTCAAGCCTTGACGCTGCTTGCGTAGCTGAACTACATTTACTCGTTCGGGAGCAAGTTCAATGCCGATCCCTTTATTTGATTTGCCAAACAGACTATTGAAGCTTTTCACCACAGTTGTGCCCGCTGGACTGTTAAATTGAATTGGGTATTGGGTACTGGGCATCGGGCATTGGGCATCGGGGATTTTTATCTATTCCCTATTCCCTATTCCCTAGTCCCTAGTTATCTCTACTACTGGTAATTGATTTAGCCTATAATCTCGTCAATTCTGCATAAGATTTTCAGCACGATCAAGCGTAAAAATACTGGGAAAATGATTCAATTACGAAAATTTAAACAACTTACTGCTTTAGCACTGCTTGGACTATTAACTAGCTGGATTGTAAGTTGCAGCACAGGAAATGTCGGGACAGATACGAAGCAAGCTACTTCAAAAGCGGCAACAATTGAGTTTTGGACAATGCAACTCCAACCTCAATTTAATGACTACTTCAAAAGCCTAATTGCAAATTTTGAATCGCAAAATCAAGGTATAAAGGTAAACTGGGTTGATGTGCCTTGGGCAGCCATGGAGAACAAGATATTAACAGCTGTCTCCGGAAAAACACCACCTGATGTTGTTAACCTCAATCCGGGTTTTGCTTCCCAACTTGCAGGACGAAATGCTTGGTTAGATTTGGATACAAAAGTTCCAAATGATGTACGTTCCTCCTATCTACCGAATATTTGGAAAGCAAGCACGCTCAATGGTAAGAGTTTTGGAATTCCTTGGTATCTCACCACACGGTTAACCATTTATAACACTGATTTATTAAAACAGGCAGGTATCAATAAACCACCTGCGACCTACGCAGAATTAGCACAAGAAGCGCAACAAATTAAAGATAAGACTGGGAAATATGCTTTTTTTGTGACCTTTGTACCGCAAGATTCGGGGGAAGTGTTGGAATCTTTTGTGCAAATGGGAGTTACTTTAATAGATGACCAAGGAAAAGCGGCGTTTAATTCGCCACAGGGCAAAGCCGCGTTTCAATATTGGGTAGATTTGTATAAAAAAGGATTGCTGCCTAAAGAAGCTTTGACTCAAGGGCATCGCCACGCGATCGATTTATACCAATCTGGAGAAACGGTGTTTCTAGCTTCTGGACCAGAGTTTCTCAAATCGATCGCTAATAATGCGCCGAAAATTGCCCAAGCTTCGGGAATCGCACCGCAACTCACTGGCGATACAGGCAAGAAAAATGTCGCCGTGATGAATATAGTTATTCCCCGCGATAGCAAACAACCAGACGCCGCCGTGAAGTTTGCTTTATTTGTGACAAATGACGAAAATCAGTTGGCTTTTGCTAAAGCCGCAAATGTTTTACCTTCTACAGTCAAAGCATTGTCTGACAGTTACTTTAAAGATGTTCCAGCTAATGCCTCAACAGTAGAAAAGGCGCGAGTTATTACTGCCCAACAACTGCAACAAGCAGAAATATTAACTCCAACTTTGAAGGATTCTAATAAACTGCAAAAAGCAATTTATGAGAACTTGCAAGCAGCGATGTTAGGCGAAAAAACAGTAGATAAGGCTGTAGAAGATGCAGCGCAGGAGTGGAATCAAAGGTAAATTCGTAATTCGTAATTCGTAATTATGATTTACGAATTATATTTAGTGGTTGCCAAAAAATCTCCTACTAAATAAAGCGAACCACACAAAACGATTAAATCGTCTTTGGTAGCGGTTGAGGTTGCGGTTTCTAGTGCTGTAAATAAATCTGGATGTATTTGGCGATCGCTTAATTCTGGACAGAGGCTATAAGCTAAATTAGATAGTTCGTATAAATTAGCAGAAGTTCTACCAGGCCAAGGTTCTACTGGAATTGGTACTAAATAGAGGCGATCGCCCGGCCGCAATAAAGCAGCAAAAATATCAGCACAATCTTTATCAGCAAACATTCCCATTATCCAATTTACGGGTTGATGTTTTGCTGGGTCTAAGCTATCGACATACTGACGCAAAACTTGGGCAGCGGCTGGATTATGAGCGCCATCAAGTAATAATTTATGATGGTTCCAAGTAGTCCATTGCATCCGCCCCGGCCATTTAGTTTTCCTCATACCGTTAATGATGGCTGCCTCAGAAATTTGCCAACCTTTTTGTTGGAGAATTTCTATAGCAGCTAAAGCCAAAGCTGAATTATTTAATTGAATTTCTCCTGCTAACGGCAAAGGATATTTAATAGAGTTCTGAGGTGATTTTTCCATCCCCCCACCTCCCACTCTTGCATACTCTGCCCATCCTGTACCGACTTGGCGGGCGGGTTGAGGTGTCAAAATCGGACAATGTAATTCTAAAGCACGCGATCGCACTACATTTTCTGCATCTGCTGGCAATTGCCCGACTACAACAGGACACCCTGGCTTGAGAATACCAGCTTTTTCTCTGGCAATGTCAGCGATGGTGGGGCCAAGCTGTTGCCAGTGTTCGCGGCTGATGGAAGTGATAATAGTAACTAAAGGTTTTAAGCAGACATTGGTTGCATCTAAACGCCCGCCTAGTCCGACTTCTACTACTGCGACATCGACTTTAGCTTGTGCAAAATATAACCACGCTGCTGCGGTAATTACTTCAAATTGAGTTGGTGATGGCTCATTAGGAAGAATCACCGCTTGTACTTGTTGAAATAATTGGTTTAATTCTTCAGAAGAAATTGGCTGTTCGTTGAGACAAATACGTTCAGTCCAATCAACTAAATGCGGGGAAGTGTAGCGTCCTGTACGATAACCAGCCTCAGTGAGTACTGACGAGAGATAAGCGCATACCGAACCTTTACCATTACTGCCAGCAACGTGAATTACCGGAACTTGATGATGGGGATTGTCAAGATTGGCTAAGAGATTGAGAATGCGATCGAGTCCGAGATGAATGCCAAAGCGTTGAAGAGGTTGGATTACAGAATCGATATCCACAAGCAGGGGGAGTGGGGACTGGGGAGTGGGGACTGGGGGATTGGGGACTGGCACAAGAGGAGGGCAAGGAGGTAGGGGAAGATGAGGGAGTGTGGGGAGTGTGGGGGGAAAGATTTCTTCCCCATTCTCCCACCCCTCCCACACTTCCTGCTTGCCCAATGCCCTATGCCCTATGCCCAAGCATGTGTAAAACCGACTGTGCTACTAAAGAAAGACAGTCGGTTGAAAAGGAATTATATTAAGCCTAATTTAGGCTTCTCTATTCAAAAAGCCTTGAATTTGTCTTAAAGCCGCAGCACCAATATTAAACGCTGCCCAGCCAGCAGCAATAGCAATTGGTGCTAAAACGATCGCTAAACGAAAATCGATATCCATATCTAGAACCCCTCTATTAAGTAGAAATTAAAGTTTTGTCAACTTCTCTCATTTTTATTTTTAGCTGAAGTGGGCTATTTTTCCCAACTGATATGTAAAGAATAATTAAATTATTTGGGCATGGGGCATTGGGCATGGGGTATTGGGCATTATTTTCTCCTCTGCTCCTCTGCTCCTCTGCTCCCATGCCCTATCCGCTAACCCTTTCTAAACCCGATATCAGTACCTTTACCTGCATGAACTAAAGCTAACTTTTCGTAACGTTTAGCGTGTTCGATGAGTTCTGCGGCTTGAAGTTCTGTTACTTGGCGCTGTATTTTGCCAGGAACGCCTACAACTAGGGATAAGGGCGGTATATTTTTAGTTACCACTGCGCCAGCGCCAATAATGCTACCAGCACCTACTCGTACACTGTCTAAAATTACTGCGCCAATGCCTATCAAACTTCCACGCTCAATATAAGCAGAATGTACCACAGCGCGATGGCCTACGGTAACATGATCTTCTAGGATTGTGGGAAAACCAGGATCGCAATGTAAAATTGCTCCATCCTGAATATTCGTGCATTCGCCAATTTCAATGCGTTCAACATCTCCTCTAATGACTGCTCCATACCAAATGCTCGCTCTTGCTGCTATATTTACCGAACCAATAACAACAGCATTAGGTGCAATGAAGGCGGCTTGAGAAAAATCAACAGATGTCCAGTAAGAAGCGGTAGACACGATAGAATATTAATATGGTACCCAGGAACACTGGAGAAACTCCAACCTTTGAGGCTGGTTGCACAACCAGGATATCACAGCGTCATGCCTCTAGATTTAGGAGTGATGAGTTGCTTAACAAAGTACTGAGGAGTGTTGAGTTTAACAAGGATTCTTCATGAAAAACTTAAAACTAACGATTCAGAACTTATTTGTTGAGCGAGCATTGAGTGAATATCCCAAAGTGGCGGAGCCGAAGTGTATAACTCAACCTACTAGTGCCTAGTGCAGGTGAAGACAAAATTTATGTTTGTACGCACTTCATGATGAATCCAGGCTTGCAGTACCCAATATTTGGCCCTGAAATACAGTGTCCCCACTGTCGCCAGACCATTCCGGCGTTGACACTAACAGATACCTATTTATGTCCGCGTCATGGCGCTTTTGAAGCTAACCCCAAAAATGGAGAGTTGATCCATTTACAGTCAGGGCGTCATTGGCGGAGGTGGAATAATGAATGGTATCGGCAGCATACTCATCCTGATGGTATTCGGTTTGAAATCCATGAAGCTTTAGACAAGCTGTATACCCAAGGCTACCGAGCAACACGAGTGATTATTGCTCGACGCTATCAGGAATTGATGAGTGGCTACTTAGAACGCAGCACACCTTGGCGTTCCGGACAGCCGGAACCGTCAGCTGCGCGATTGTACGGTTTACCCGTAGAGTTTAGTCCCGATCCCCCAGAAGATCCCTGCTGGGAAGTGATTAATTTTGACTTGGAAAAAGAACCTGGCGTCCCTGTGCGCTACCCTTACTTCCGGTTATTTGAGTAAAGTTAGGAGTTATGAGTTAAAAGTTAGAAGTTAGGAGTACAGAGGCGATTATACTCTTACGAGAAGCCGCTCTTCGAGTGTCTACGCGTCTGTACAAGAGTTATGAGTTAAATTCAATTCATAACTTAAAGCTCATAACTCCTAACTCGCAACTTATAACTCCTAACTTTTCTTATGCACCATACTTCCATTCGGACGGCGAATATTCATCAGGCGATCGCTTTCTACGAATGTTTAGGATTTACAATTTCAGAACGCTTTACTACAGGCTACACTTTAGCTTGCTGGATGGAAGGATTGGACAGCAGAATTGAACTAATCCAAATTCCCGAACCAAAACCAGCCCCAGATGCCTTTGCCGACGAACATTATGTAGGGTACTATCATCTCTCGTTCGATCTAACTGAGATGACACCAGATTTACCTAGCTGGTTGACAAGTTTACAAAAACGTGTATCAGAAGCAGAAGCATTACAACCGTTAAAGGTATTATTAGAACCGACACAACAGCAAATAGGCGATCGCATTTACGAAGTCGCTTTTATCGCCGATGCTGATGGCTTACCTCTAGAATTTATTCGCGTTTTAGCAAAACTATCATAATTTAGGTTTTATTATTAACTTTGTTGATAATATATTCTTTTTTTATAGTGTTGCTAAACTCACACTTTATTTGCCAAATTTAACTATGACCATATTGCAAAATCAGACCAATTTAAAAAAGTAAGTATGGCAGATGAATTAACAAGGCTTTTTAATATTAATAACTACTTAATTGTAAATCTAAAACAAAAATCAAAAAATACAAGTTCTGCTTGCTACTCAAAATAATAATGCCCTCAACACTGACAGAAAACGTCCGCAAGACAGTACTAGAAAATGGCTTAATAGTCCTCACAAAGGAAGTGCATACTGCGCCAGTGGTAACGGTGCAGGTGTGGTACAAGGTAGGTTCGCGCAACGAAGAACCGGGAGTCAATGGTATTGCTCACCAATTGGAACACATGATGTTTAAAGGCACAATAAATCGTCCGATTCAATTTGGACGTTTGTTTAGTGCTTTGGGTAGCGATTCTAATGCTTTTACTAGCTACGATCAAACTGCATATTATGGGACTGTGGAACGAAGCAAGCTGAAGGCGCTGTTGGTGCTGGAAGCAGACAGAATGCTAAATTCGCAGATTGAACCAGAGCAATTAGCAAGTGAAAAGCGGGTAGTAATTTCTGAGCTACAAGGTTACGAAAATAGCCCAGAGTATCGCCTTAATCGCGCCGTAATGCAAGCAGTATTTCCCAATCATGCCTATGGATTGCCTGTAGGTGGCATCAAACCTGATGTGGAAAAATTTGAAGTTGAGCAGGTAAAAAAATATTACTGCAATTTCTACACTCCTAATAATGCCGTTTTAGTAATTGTTGGAGATTTTCAAACTACAAATACTCTGGAAATAGTTAAAGAAATATTTGGCAAATTACCGAATAAAGTTAGTGGTGAAGAGTTAGGAGTTAGGAGTAAAAATAGTTTTATTCATAGACGCGATGAATCGAGTCTCTACCGACTCCCGAACCCGATAATATTGCGAGAACCAGGAGTAGGGCGCTTATTACAAGCGGTTTATCCGTTACCTGATGTAAATCACCCGGATGTACCAGCGCTCGATGTGATGGATTACATTTTGACTGAAGGACGGAATTCTCGGCTTTATCAGGCTTTGGTGGAATCCGGTTTAGCGAATGAAGTTTCGGCATCTGTTACCAGCTTGCGGGAATTTGGCTGGTATGAGGTCTTAGTGACGGCTGGATTTAAACAAGATTTGAAAAAAATTGATTCGGTGGTGAGTAATGCGATCGCCAATGTAGCAAAAAAAGGCGTAAGTTTAGAGGAAGTAGAACGAGCGAAAACTCAATTAACAGCAGATGTCATTTTGAGTAACCGCGATATCACTTCTCAAGCAATGCAATTGGGTCACGATGAAACTACTGCTGATGATTATCGGTATATAGACCGCTACTTAGAAGCTGTCCATTTGGTAAAGCCAATAGACGTTGTGGCTGTAATTAACAAATACCTCAAAAAAGAAGTACGTACAGTAGGCTTTTTTGAACCAACTCAAAAGCAGACAACAGAAGTTGGTCATAAACCAGATTTAACTCAAACTACAGAAAATTTCTCTGCTGTCGCACCTGTGCTTGTAACTGAAGTGGTGAAGTACTTGCCAAGCGTAGATTTGGTAACAGATTCGATTGCCCAAACATTACCACAGGAATTTCAATTTCCTAACGGACTACGGTTATTGCTGTTACGCGATCGTAGCACTCCCACGGTTACCGTGAGCGGCTACATTCAAGCCGGGACGCAATTTGAATCAGATGGACAAGCTGGACTGGCTGCTTTTGTCGCAGAAAATTTGCTGAGTGGCACAAAAACGAAGGATGCCTTAACAATTGCCAAAACCTTGGCAGAACGAGGCGCTAGTCTAGACTTTGCAGCTTACCCTGAAGGCGTGCAAATTGAGGGTGATAGTTTAGCACCAGATTTGCCGATACTTATTGAAATTTTGGCAGATGTTCTGAAAAATAGTACATTTTCAGCCAAAGAATTAGAATTGCATCGCCAACAAACTCTCACCGATTTGCAAATAGAGTTAGACGAACCTTCACAAGTAGCCAGAAGAATATTTGTTGAGTCAATTTACCCGGAAAAACATCCTTTATACGCCTTTCCTACAGAGGAGAGTTTACAGCGGATTAAGCGCCAGGATGTAATTGATTTCAAAGCTAAACATTATCGTCCTGACACGACAGTATTAGTACTGGTGGGAGATTTTGAGTTAGAGTCAGTACGATCGCTCATTGAAGAAAAGTTTGCTGACTGGCAAGTTAGCGGTAAACTACCGACATTACAATATCCTCCAGTGTCATTGCCAGAAAAAATAGTCACTCTTAACCGAGTTTTAGCAGGTAAAGCCCAAGCTGTGACTTGTATGGGTTACCCAAGTATTAACCGTTACGATCCTCGGTTTTATGCAGCTTTGGTGTTGAATCAGATTTTGGGAGGCGATACCCTATCTAGTAGACTGGGAACAGAAGTACGCGATCGCCAAGGTTTGAGTTATGGAATTTATAGCTACTTCCAAGTAGGTAAAAATGTTGGGACGTTTTTGATTGAAATGCAAACTAGTCCTGAAGATAACATTAAAGCGATCGCCAGTACCCGCCAAATTCTACAGGAAATTCAGCAACAAGGTGTCACCGCACTAGAAGTAGAAACAGCTAAACGCACCCTGATTGGCAACTATAATGTTTCCCTGGCAAACCCAGAGGAATTAATAGATACAATTCTGATGAATCAAGTATACGGACTCGATAAAAGAGAATTGTACTCCTTGAGTGACAAAATCGAGCGAGTCAGCCTTGCCGAAGTCAATCAGGCGGCTTGTGAATTACTGCATCCAGATCGAATTGCCATCGCTACTGCTGGGCCAGTTGTGTCATATTTTTGACAAAAATATTGAGGATATATACAGCCCAGGTAGGGGCGTACAGTTGTACGCCCCTACAATAATTTAATTTTCAAAGTATATATTGCATTTAATGCATGGATAATATAAATAAAGTAGTATTTTTACTAGCATTATCTTTTAAAACTATTTATGAAAATTTACAAACATTTATACCAATTAACAATTTCATCTGTGATTTTCCCAAATCTTCTAGTTTCACCTTTTCTGAATTGGCTACAATTTCTACGCCGAAATTACGCAATATTAACATTGTCGATATGCCTCAGTATGATGGTTGCAACTCCGGCAGGCGCGGCGAATTTATCTAGCGATTTGCTCAAGCAACCAGCTACAGAAATTAAAGTTAGCTTGGGTAATGCGGCTAACGAACTCAAATTTGAGCCAAATCATCTAGAATTTATAGTTGGCAAACGCTACAATCTACGGTTGACTAATCCTAGCCAACTCAAACACTACTTTACTGCTAAAGATTTTGCTGATGGTATTTGGACGCAAAAAGTTGAAGCAGGCAAAGCAGAAATTAAAGGCGCAATTCACGAAATAGAACTAAAGCCTGATGCTGAAGCAGAATGGGTATTTGTGCCTCTAAAATCTGGTACTTATGGCTTACGTTGTCCAATTGCCGGACATACAGAAGCAGGTATGGTTGGAGAGATTGTTATTAGTAATTGAAAAATTATCAAAACAGTATTCAGAAGTCAGGAGTCAGAATTCAGCATGAATTGGAGTCCGGGTGGCGGATAGCGCAGCGTTAGCGAGTCCGCGATAGCGCAGCGTTAGCGAGTATTCGAGCGTCGCGTCTGAAGAAACGGGTTTAAAACCCCCAGCAAATTGAAAATTTGGTGGTCTTAAATCAGTGATGGGTCTGAATCCCCCACTGATTTATTCTGACTCCTGTTAGCGTAGCGGGGCGTAGTCCATTCTGACTTCTGAATTCTTCTTCAATAGTAAGTTAGAGATTTTAAACCTAAAAATAGAGCCGCTACACTACCTGCGACAGAAATTTCACCTTGAGTAATTTTCTCTAGAATTGATTCTTCAGGAATTAATACAATCTCAATTTCTTCTGTAATATCAAGTTTTTGGTGTCCTGTTTTTTTGACATCTTGTGCTAAAAATAAATGTATTTGATTAGTATCTTTGCTTGGCTTATCATATAAAGTTCCGATTTTTTTTAATTCTTCGGTAATATAACCAGTTTCTTCGATAAACTCTCTCATAGCTGCTACTTCAGCACTCTCTTTTTGAGGGTCGAAGTTTCCTGCTGGCAGTTCTAAGAAAAATTCACCTACAGCGTGTCTGTATTGCCGAACAAAAAGAATTTCTCTACTACTGGTTATAGGTAAAACCATTGCAACATCAGGTCTAATATTGACAAAATAATCATCGATAATTTTGCCAGTGGGTAATTCTATTTCATCTTGTCTGACCTGACACCAATAATGGTCTAAAATCATTTTTGATTTCAGAGTTTTCCATTTTTTTAAGTTGCTCATATTCAGTAAAAAATAAAATTTTTCTGAGGAATAATACAATGAATGTAAAAAAGTATAACAGATACGTCCGTTAATCTAAATTTTGAACTTACACTGGCTTTTGCTATAAAATAATAAACTCTATATTTATGCAAATAAATGTAAATTTATTTACAGTTAATAAGAGATTTCCATTAACTATTAGTCGGGGAACAACATCACAGACTACGAATGTCTGGGTGAAAATTTTAGAAGATGGCATCGAAGGTTGGGGAGAAGCATCGCCGTTTGGTGTGGGCAACCATCGACAATCAACTGATACAATCAAAGACGCTTTAGAGCAAGTTGTACCGCTGTTGCAAACATTCAGTCCGTTACAACGGCAGGAAATTGAGGAAGTGTTAAACCAAAACCGGCTTCCTTCTGCCGCGAAAGCAGCTTTGGACATAGCAATGCACGATTGGCTTGGTAAACGCGTAGGGTTACCTTTGTGGCAAATTTGGGGACTCGATCGCTCCGCAATTGTACCAACTTCCGTCACAATTGGCATTAATTCACCAGAAGGCGCGATCGCCAGAGCAAAAGACTGGTTAAACTATACCGATGTTCGGATTTTCAAAGTCAAGCTAGGTAGTCCAGATGGCATAGAAGCAGACCAAAAAATGCTTTTAGCTGTGCGAGAAGTAGCGCCAAATATAGAATTTTTTGTTGATGCTAACGGGGGCTGGAATTTAACAGATGCGATCGTGATGTGCAATTGGCTGGCTGATTTAGGTATAAAGTATGTAGAACAGCCTTTACCGCGAGGGCAGGAAACAAGTCTCGTAAAACTTAAGGAAAATTCTCCTCTCCCCATTTTTGTCGATGAAAGTTGCTTTACCAGCTTTGATATTCCCGATCTCGCAAACTACGTAGATGGAATTAATATTAAACTGATGAAATCAGGCGGGCTAACAGAGGCAATGCGAATGGTACATGTAGCCCGATCGCATCGCTTGCAAGTAATGTTCGGTTGTTATTCTGATAGTTCCTTAGCCAATACAGCAGCAGTACAGCTAGCACCACTAGCCGATTATTTAGATTTAGACAGTCACCTGAACTTAATTGATGACCCCTTTACGGGTGCATTGTTAAAAGAAGGAAGAGTTTTGCCAAACGATTTACCAGGTTTGGGGGTACAACACAGTGCGTCTGCCAGTTAATCAACGAATAGCTATCTTACTTCATGAGGGAATTAGCGGGCCTCAAGGCAAAACAGGGCTATCAATTTTACGATACAGCGAAGCCTCAATTGTAGCAGTCATCGATCGCGATTCTGTCGGCAAATCTTTGCCACAGCTAACAGGTATCAACCGCGATGTACCGATAGTAGGATCTGTAGCCGCAGCCCTGGAGTACAAACCGGAAGTCTTGGTAATTGGTATCGCCCCAGGAGGCGGCGCCGTACCAGATGATTACTGGTTGGAAATCAAAGAAGCTTTACAAGCTGGAATGTCGCTGGTGAATGGTTTACATACACTAATGGCAAATATGCCAGAATTAAATGCACTGCTCAAACCAGGGCAATTGATATGGGATGTGCGCAAAGAGCCATCTAATATTAGTATTGCTAGTGGAATGGCACGCACCCTCCCCTGTAGGCGGGTATTGACTGTGGGAACCGATATGGCGATCGGTAAAATGTCAACTAGCTTAGAGTTAGATCGGGCATCAAAACTGCGGGGATGGCGTTCTAAATTCATAGCTACAGGGCAAACAGGCATGATGTTAGAAGGCGATGGCGTGCCTCTGGATGCCGTGCGGGTAGACTTTGCCGCTGGTGCTGTAGAACAGGTAGTTATGCGCTATGGCAAAAACTACGACATCCTGCATATTGAAGGACAAGGTTCGTTACTACATCCTGGTTCAACAGCAACCCTACCCTTAATCCGTGGTTCCCAGCCAACCGAACTGATTTTGGCACATCGCGCCGGACAAGTTCATGTACGCAATCATCCCCATGTAATAATTCCACCTTTACGTAAGGTAATCCAGCTTTATGAAAGTGTTGCTAGTGCTGGCGGTGCTTTTGGCAACGTGCATGTAGTGGGTATAGCGCTCAACACAGCTCATTTAGATGAATATGCGGCTAACGAAGCGATCGCTCACACAACAGCAGAAACCGGACTACCTTGCACCGATGTCGTTCGCTTTGGTGCCGAGGTGCTTTTGGATGCAGTAATGAAGAATTAGCCTAAAACAGCTTAAAAGTAAGACTTGTAACAATCACCGGACGCGAAATGGCTCCGGTTTTGCGTTTTTTGTGCCTCTCTAAGAGATAAAGCGGTTTTCCACTAGGTATTCATCAGAATTCTTTTGTTTCTTTGCAAGGATAAATCTACGAGCGCAAAGCTGATAAGCAGGTTTTATTACTGCTATCATTCTTTTTTTGTCAAGTCTAGTTGACAGTTTGTAACAAATTTGTTAAATTTATTTACATAAGTTAATAAACAACCAAGAGAAAAAATTATGTACACCACTGTAAATGAAGACGGCGTTCTCAATAACTACGCAAACGAACCTAAGATGTACTACGCTGATTACCCTGCAATTTGGGAACAACGTAAATATTTAGTTCAAGGCACTTTTGCAAGTTTAATAGTCACCACTCTAGTTTTGGTTGCTTTTAGCGTCAGCTAAGATTTTTAGATTTCGGTACCTCGATATCTCATCGTCATTCTCACTTCTCGACTTAACCCTGGCTAAATTAGCCAGGGTTTTTTTTGTTTTAGCTTTTGGCGATCGCTTAACGAAGGCAGGAGGCAGGGGGCAGGAGGCAGGAGGCGTTTTTGTAACGAGGATTTATACCCCGTTTCAAAAACTTTGGACGAAGTACGGTTTTAGACCGGATTGTTTAGATAAGTAGCCTTTATTAGCGCTATCACTCTTTTTTTGTCAAGCCCAGTTGACATTTTGTAACAAAGTTGTTAAATTTATTTACATAAGTTAATAAACAACCAAGAGAAAAAATTATGTACACCACTGTAAATGAAGACGGCGTTCTCAATAACTACGCAAACGAACCCAAGATGTATTACGCTCAGTACCCCGCGATTTGGGAACAACGCAAATACTTAATCCAAGCTACTTTTGCAGCTTTAATCGTTACAACTTTAGTTTTAGTTGGTATTAGTGTTAGCTAAGATTTTTTGACTTCTTTATCGCTGTATCTCATCGCCATTCTCACTTCTCGACTTCACCCTGGCTAAATTAGCCGGGGTTTTTGTGTGTTGTAAAATAGCGGCGCTCGCTCCATGTACGTAAGTCCTAATTCCTCGTAACATTTAAAAAACAGCCTTTTGCATAAATGGCACCCAGCATGAAACGAACCTGGAAGTCTCTACTGCTAGCTTGTAACTGGGTATTACTCTCAGTTGGTACATCAATGTTGATTATTTTGATGCAGCCGACAGCACCAGTTCCAGCACAAGAACCTGCTGCGTCTAGTACAGTCGAAACCATAAACTCACCCAGTTTAGAAACGACTAAAGACCAAAAGTTGCGCGAAGCCATACAACGTTCGCCAACAAAAGAAGCCTCGCCAGAAGTTTCCCAACCGAAAAAGCCAGAGTCAGCACAGGAACCTGCACTCAGCCCTGAAGAAATTTCCCGCCAGTTAAAATTTATTGAAGCAGATAAACTTTATCTAGCCGGACAAATCCCAGAAGCAGAAAAAATTTACCGCGAGTTAAAAGCACCTTTTAGCAAAACAAGCACGCCAGAAGAACGTAAACCAGCAATACTCGACCCCACGCAACTATCCCCAGGAGGAAAGGTATACTGGCGAGAATCAGAGGCCGGGATAGCAAGTAAGTTACAAACAAGAACGGTTATACCTTTGCAATTATTAGTCGAGCAATATCCCGAATTTATCCCCGGCCATATCCGATATGCTCAAATATTGAAACAATACGATCGCCCCAAAGAAGCGTTAGATATATTAGAACGGGCATCTTCTCTTTATCCAGACCAACCAGAATTGACTAAAGCTAGAGTCAGTGCCTTGGCTGAGGAAAAAAAATGGATGGAAGCTTCTTTAGCAGCGCGTCAATTTGCCATTCTCAACCCTGAAAATCCGCAAGCGGCTGAGTTTACAAATTTAGCAGAGGAAAATCTCGAACGTTACAAAAAACATATCCGAGCAGAAATTCGAGGTAATGTCATCGGTAATATTATTACAGGTGCATTGGGTTACGCTCTGAGTGGCAGTTTGCTCGGGCCATTTTCTGCCATTGATTCTACAATCGTTCTGCTCCAAGGTGAAAGAGCCATAGGTGAGTCGGTAGCCAAAGACGCCAAAAAACAGTTACATGTAATTACAGACGAAGCTGTTTTGGGATATGTTAACGAAATCGGCCAGAAATTAGCCAAAGTAACTGGACGTGAAGAATTTAAATACGAATTTTTTGTGATTCCAGAGGAAAGTCTCAACGCCTTTGCCTTACCTGGCGGTAAGATTTTTATTAATGCGGGTGCGATCGCCAAGACTAATTCCGAAGCAGAATTAGCTGGTTTAATTGGTCATGAATTATCCCATGTGGTCTTATCTCACGGTTTTCAATTAGTCACCCAAGGCAACTTAATCTCCAACGTTACCCAATATCTACCTTTAGGCGGCACCATCGGTCAACTGTTTGCACTCAGTTACAGCCGAGACATGGAACGTCAAGCAGATACACTCGGCACGCGCTTAATTGTAGCTTCTGGTTATGCTGCTGATGGTTTACGTAACTTAATGGTGACATTAGATAAACAGCAAAAAAATGCTCCTCCTAGTTGGTTATCTTCTCACCCTGGCGGTAGCGAAAGAGTTAGCGATTTAGAAAACCTGATTATCCGTAGTAGTTATAATCGTTACGCCTATGAAGGAGTGGGGCGTCATCTAGAAATTCAAGCAAGAGTGAAAAAGATATTACAAGAGAAAAAAGCAAGAGAAGAAAAAAAATAGGTTTTGAATGAATCAAAAAATAGAATTATTCGTCACTTAAAACAGAAGTCAGAATTCAGAATTTAGAATTCAGCAATGCTTGATTTCAACAGTTATTTATCCGACAGTCATACAGAATTGAGTATGAATTCTGACAACTGACTCTTGAATTCTTTGTTATTAAACTATCAAATCCCTACATATTTATACTGGAGGATGGCTATGTCATCAAAACTGCTGCGATTGATATCTTTAGGCAGTCTTGGCTTATCTTTGTGTCTCGGTAATTCCGCAGCAATGGCGCAATATGACGATTCAAGCAGCGGGGATGGTGTGGTAGTACCAACAGTACCACAAGGTGGGAGCGTACCAATAGATACATCCACAGGCATACCAACATCACCTTCTGGTGACAGTACAACTCGCTTTACCTGTCAGACTTACAATGGACAGTACACCGTCATGTATCAGCCACAAAGTCAACCAGGACAATACTTTCCTTGGGCGGCACCTGCGACTTTAGGCGGTGGTTGGGATGCCGAAAGACGTTGTGTAGCAATTGCCAGCCGCTTGGAACAGTATCGTCCAGATGGTTTGCAAGAACTCCAGACATCGGTACAAAATAACCAAAACATTGTTTGCGTCACAACTGAAGTTAACCCAACCTGTAGAATTGTCTTGACAGTACCGCCTGGCAAAGATCCCGTTGTTATCCGCAATAGTATTTTCCAAAACTTGACTACTGCTGACAGCGGACAACAAACCATAGCCGTTAACACTTATGGCGATCGCTCCGGAAGCATATATAATTTAGGACGCACGCTGCTAGGCAATGGTAACAATCGAGTTAGTTCATCTAGAGGTGCGATTAATCTCAAGCCTTTCCTCGACGCCAAAGATGGCGGTACCGCTAGAAACCTCCGCAATGGAGTTGCAATTCGTCGCCAGTCTCAGCCTAACTCTGTTCGCTTAAATCCTGGTAACTTCCGTTAATTGCATAGCTAATCATCACAAGTAATTGACATTTGAATAAATTACAGTAGGGGCGCATAGTTAGCTATGCGCCCCATTTAATTGAATCCCAGCAGCTATATTTTTCTACCTAATCAATAGACTTCTTGCAGAAGTCGGGAAAAGGGTAAGGGGGAAAGTGAATTGGTATCAGTTATTTCCGCCCACAATATATATATAGGAACCGAGATTTTCGTCATCCGTACCGACAATCACACCGCCTTCTACACCTGGAATCAGTTCTATCGCTTCAATTTTGTGATAATAAGAGCGATAAAGGGGAACGAGTTGAGGATGCGATCGCCAAATTATATTATTACCGCACAATTTCAAGTAACCAGCAATATACACAGCTGATTCAAATGGGCCGTCATCACCAGGATCGCTGGCTGATGTAACGTAAACAATTCCCAATGAGTCTACTTTTAGATCGGAAATATGCCGGACATTGCCAGAGGGAAATGGCACTTTAAAGTTACTATAACCTGAGAGTTTAATTTGATA
Source organism: Nostoc sp. DedSLP01 (assembly GCA_034530875.2). Lineage (GTDB taxonomy): Bacteria > Cyanobacteriota > Cyanobacteriia > Cyanobacteriales > Nostocaceae > Nostoc. Next base: position 94,023 of record JAVRCJ020000020.1, on the reverse strand, counting down.
AGTTTTGGGGTTAAATTCTCCAAAATAAATGGTTGCTGCTGTTTTTCCTTCTCCGCGATCGGCCCATATAGCAATTAATTTACCATCTATATATTGTAAGCCAAATGCTTCTAAATTAGTTTTTGACGTAATTTCTGGTAGTTCAAACTCTTTCACTATAGAAATATTTTTTGTCTTAATATCTAACTTGAAATAATAAACCTTACCTGTACTACTTAAAGCAATAAAATCCGAATTTTTATCTTGAGGAATATTTGTTATTGCCTCCAAATCACTTGGCAATTCTGTTTGATTCGCCCAACTTAAAGGAAAATATTCGGGTTGGTTTTTGCCTTTAACACTAATAATTGCCAAACGGCTTTGATTGGGTTTTTTATTATCATGAACAATCAGAAAATCTAAAGAATTACTTTGCTGCTTTATCAACGTCATACCGCTGATACCAAAAGAAATACCGCCGCGAACTGGACGCCATTCTTGCGCCCAAACTTGGTGAGATACAAGTAAGAATATGGCTAAGGCTACTATATTGATGATTAACTTGAAAAACTTAGGCATATTAAAAAGTCAAAAGCTATAGTAAGTAACAGGCAATAGCAATACCAACAGGTCTTAAAGCCCGTTGCTATCTGTGTTTTACAGTCAGTTGATGTTGTTAACTATGGTTCAACTGGTATAAAAAATATTTTGCCTTTTACGTTTTAACTTCTTTTACTTAGGAAAGCACTTTTTGTAAAGAAAGTAATAATTCGTTGACAGTATAAGGTTTTGGCAAAAATGTAGTGACACCAATGTTTGCTACTGCACTAAGCTTACTTTCAGACATTAATCCACTGCTAGCAATAACTTTGACTTCTGGGTTGATTTTTTTCAAGGTACGAATAGCAGTTAAACCATCCAGAGAAGGCAGCATGATATCGATTAATACAGCACTAATTTTGCTGGCATTTTTAGCGTACAGTGCGATCGCTTCAATGCCATCGCTGGCAATTAAGGTTTTGTAGTTGTAAGTTTCCAGCGATGATTTAGTAATCTCCTGAATGGCTGGCTCGTCATCCACAAGTAAAATCAACTCTCCATGTCCTGTTTGTGGTATCGAATCTGCCAAGGTAAGTGTTTCCATACCTTCTACAGCTGGCAAGTAAACTTTAAAGCTAGTACCACTTCCGGGTTCGCTGTACACATTCACGAAACCTCCGTGGCTTTTGATGATTCCCAGTACCGTCGAAAGTCCTAAACCTGTGCCTTGCCCGAGATTTTTTGTGGTAAAAAATGGCTCAAAAATTCTATCTAACATTTCTCGCGGAATCCCAACTCCAGTATCCGAGACAGTAATCACTGTATAAGCTCCCACCTTGGCTTCCAGATTCATCCGCGCATAATTTTCGTCAATAAATAGATTTTCCCCAGAAATTATCAAACTACCGCCATTGGGCATAGCATCGCGAGCATTAACGCAGAGGTTCATTAGTACTTGATGGAGTTGGGTACTATCTCCAGAAACCATCCATAAATCCTGTAGTACATCAGTGCTAATTTCTATGGATTTGGGAAATGTCTCTTTGAGAATTTTGGCAACCTCCATAATTAAATGCCTGAGTTGCAAATTGATGTGTTTTCCTTCCACACCCCGCGCAAAAGATAGCACCTGTTTGACTAAATCAGCTCCGCGTCTGGCGTTGATTTCCACAATTTCTAGTAAATGGCGAGTTCGTTCGTCTGCATCGGGAAATTTCAATGGTAATAGTTGCGCTCCTGCCAAAATCGGCGTCAGAATATTGTTGAGGTCGTGAGCAATGCCACTAGCTAAGGTGCCAATGCTTTCCAAACGTTGAGCGCGAAACAATTGGGCTTCTAAATGTTTTTTCTCTGTAATATCTGTGTCAACGCTCAGAATTGATTTAGGTTTTCCCTCTTCATCAGATACCAAACTCCAACGGCTAGCAACAAGGACTTCCTTGTTAGTTTTGGTAATTTTAGTTAACTCGCCTTGCCACTGACCTTGACTAATCACTTCTAAAAGAGCCGCTTCGATTTCCGGCGAAGGTTCGTCAAATAAAAGTTCGCTGACGCTTTTTCCCACAGCCTCTGTAGCTCGCCAACCGTAAAGTGTTTCTGCACCTTTGTTCCAGAAGACAATTTGATTGTTTAAATCTCGGACGAAAATAGCATCTGTGGTGACATCGAGCAATGCTGCTTGTTCTTTGATTTTTTCTTGGGCTAATTTGTGTTCGCGCAATGCAGCTTGTTGTTCGCTGATATCGATACTGGCGCAAGTCACCCCGACAACTTCTTGCGATTCGTTCCGCAATGGCTCAACTGTCAAATCGTAATATCGAGTTATGTCTTTGATTGTAATTGATATTTTTTCTCTTGTGCCTATGCCAGTGTTTAGTACCTTAAGTTTGATATTCGTCAGGCGTTGAGCATCTTCGTCACACATAATATCGAAGTCTTTTGTGCCCAATATTTGCTCGACGCTCAATCCATAGCAAGGATTGTAAACCCAAGTGTACCGTAACTCCTTATCTTGGTTGTAGACAAAAATCGGAGAGTTTTTCAAAGCTACGCGAAATCGTTCTTCACTCTGTCGCAGTGCGTTGTCTGCCTGTTGACGTTCGATCGCATAACGCATGGAACGTACCAGCAAATCGCCAGTTACTTGCCCTTTGACTAAATAATCTTGCGCTCCTTCCTGCATTGCTTTAGTTGCCAAGGTTTCATCGTTTATACCCGTTAGCACAATGATTGGAGTTGATTTTGCGCTTTGGTGAGCAGTGACAAAGGTTTCTAGTCCCTCACTATCTGGCAAGGAAAGATCTAAGAGAATGACATCAAAAATTTCATTTTCTAGGTGGTTGAGTGCTTTGGAAAGCGCCTCAACGGGCATCAATTCAACTACAACTGTGTTTACTTCCTTTAAAAACTCCTGTAATAAAAAAATATCACCAGGGTTGTCTTCCACTAATAAAACTTTTATATTTTTACCTGCCATTGCCATTACTCCGGTGGCAGTTTTACAATCGCAAACCAAAAATTTTCGATTGATTTTACAATTTTAACGAATTGATCGAAATCTACTGGCTTAGTTATGTAACAGTTTGCCGAAAGATTATAGGCTCTGAGGATGTCCTCTTCGGCTTGGGAAGTGGTCAAAACCACCACAGGAATTCGCTTGAGGTATTCATCTGCTTTAATTTCTGCCAATACTTCTCGTCCATCTTTTTTAGGAAGATTCAAATCGAGCAGCACAATATCTGGATGGGCTGCTTTGACATATTTTTCTTGTTTTCGTAAGAATGCCATTGCTTCGACACCATCTTCTACGACGTTCAGGTGAATCGAGATTTTGCTATCTTCCAAGGCGATGCGCGTAAGTTGGGCATCGCCTGGATTGTCCTCTACTAACAAAACCTCAATAGGCATAATCGCTTGCATGTTTACGATCGCTTAAGAGTTTTTATCTGGAATTGTGAAGTAGAAAGTCGAGCCTTGACCCGGTTTCGACTCAACCCAGATACGGCCATCGTGGCGTTCTATAATCTTCTTACAAATTGCCAAACCGATACCAGTACCCGGATATTTATCTCTACCGTGCAAGCGCTGAAAAATTACAAAAATACGCTCGGCATACTGGGGTTCTATACCAATACCATTATCGCGTACCCAGAAAAGATATTCGTTGGGAGTGGGGAGTGGGGAGTGGGGAGTGGGGAGTGGGGGGGATGAGGAAGATAAAGAAGTATTTTCTCCCTTATCTCCCTCATCTTTCCCTACTTTCTCATCTGTCCTACTCCCTACTCCCCACTCCCTACTCCCTACTCCAATGTCAATTCGCGGCTGCTGATTTTGGCAGAATTTGATGGCGTTAGCGATGAGGTTTTGAAATACTTGTGTTAATTGGGTAGCATCACCTATCACTTCAGGTAAAGTATCAAAGGTAATAATTGCATTACTATCTGCGATCGCTACTTGGAGATTGGCAATCGCTTGCTTTAAAACAATATTACAATCAAAACGTACAAACGGTTGCCCGCGAGTGCTGAGGCGGGAATAGTTCAATAAATCATTGATCAAAATCTGCATCCGGCGTGCGCCATCTACAGCGTAGTTGATAAACTGATCGGCGCTATTATCGAGTTGATTTTTGTATCTTCGCTCCAGCAATTGTAAATAACTGGTTACCATCCGCAATGGCTCTTGCAAGTCATGGGAAGCTACGTAGGCAAATTGTTCTAATTCGGCATTGGAACGAGAGAGTTCTTGACTTTGGCGGGTTTGCTGTTCTAGTAGTTGCGCTTGAGATAAAGCAATGCCAATTTGGTTACCTAGTTGCTGTAAAAGTTCTATCTCAAAGGTATTCCACTTGCGCGGCCCGCTACATTGGTGAGCCAGCAGTAAGCCCCAAATATCATCTCTGACCATAATTGGCACTACAAGGTTAGCCTTGACAGCAAACTGCTCTAGAAATTCTCGATGACAAGGTTGAATACTCGCAGTTTGAATGTCTTCAATTGCACCGATTCTCCCGTGACGATATTTGTCTAAAAATTCTTCTTTAAAACAGTTATCGATCAGATTTTTTTTCCAAGTTACAGGCCAGCCAGGTAGTACGGCTTCTTGTACTACCGTTCCCGAACCGTCAGGCAAAATTTGAAATATTAAAGCTCGGTCAGCTTGCAAGAGTTTTTGGACTTCATTAACGGTGGTTTGGAGAATTTCGTCGATTTGTAAAGAGTCTCGAATTTTGAGAGTAATTTCAGAAAATAATTGCGATCGCACACTCTGCCGCTGTAATTCCTCTTCTGTTCGCTTGCGATCTGTGATATCTGTATAAGAACCAACCATTCGCACCACATTCCCTAATGCGTCCCAAAGTGCCTGTCCTCGATCCAGAATCCATTTATAGCTGCCGTCTCGGCATTGGACTCGATACTCACAGACATAAAATGGTGTTTTCTTGGCAAAGTGATCCTGGAAATTCTGAAGTACCAAATCTCGCTCATCAGGATGGATTAGTTGCGTCCATTCCTCCCAACTATTGCAAACTTCGCGGTCTTCATACCCCAGCATTTGCTTCCACCGAGTTGAGAAGAACACTTTATTAGTCTTGAGGTTCCAATCCCAAATCCCATCATTATTACCCTGTAACGCTAATTGCCAACGTTCTTCACTTTCCCTAAGTGCTTGTGCCGTTTGGCGTTTTTCAGTAATGTCTTGAAAATAAACAGATAACCCGTCTTTTCCTGGATAGGCGTGGACTTGAAACCAGCGATTGAGGGGTGGATAAAACTCCTCAAATTCTACGCTCACCTGTTCTGACATCGCCTTGCGATACTGCGTTTCAAATGCTGTGCCGATGCTTGCGGGAAAAACTTCCCAGAGATTTTTACCCAAAAGCTGATTCTGGGTTTTTTGCAACAGCTGTTCTGCTTGACCGTTAACATAAGTAAATAGCCATTTTTTATCCAAGGCAAAAAAGGCATCAGTAATACTTTCCAGAATATTTGCGATGCGGGTTGTGGCTGCTTCCGATTCCGTGCGTGCTGCTTGCTCGTGCGCCATGAGTTTTTCGGTAATTTGAGATACCTCAGCAACATTACGCCTTAGTTCTAGTTGGTCAATTACTAGACGACTCAGAGCCACAAGCGCCTGCATTTGTTTTTCGTTCAATTTTTTAGGAACTTGGTCGATTACGCACAAAGTTCCTAGCATATCTCCCTTGGGAGCGATCAGAGGTACACCTGCATAAAATCGTATATATGGATAGCCAACTACTACCGGATTGTTTGCCAAATTTTCATCGGCTAGGGTGTCTGGAATTACAACAAGACTACGCCGTTCTTGGCAAAGGTAAGATAGCCCAACAGTGCGGGGCATTTCCGATACATCTAAACCTACTTTTGCCTTAAACCATTGGCGGTTTTCATCGATAAAATTTACCAAAGATATGGAAGTGTCGCAAATAAATGCCGCTAACTGAGCAAGATTGTCGTAAGCTTCTTCAGGTTCGGTATCCAGTATTTGATAAAGCCGCAAGGCTTCTAGCCTCGCCTGTTCTTTCATCATATCTTCCGCGTTCATTAACTTTATTTAATATTTTTTAAATATGATATCCATTAGGCAGAGCAACTACCTCAAAAAATAGATTAACGTCTTTTAATATTAGTTCTGCTTCTGGATTATCAAGAAAGTTTGAGAACAAGACAGATGACTTTGTTTTTAAAAGCTACTAGCTTGCCAAGCCAAAATTGCTGTCTTTAGCGCTGGGAAAAGCCTTTTCCCCGCCAAGGGAACTTGGCGCTATTTTACTACACTCAGATTTAAAAAAGCCATCTAGGAATGCACAAGGGTACTCGCACTACACTGTTCTAGTGTAGCCGCGATCGGGAATTGCCGGACATGATATAACGGGGTTAAATGCCCCCTCATCGATTTTGTCAAAAATATTATTGATACGCTTGGGGATTTGATTCCTGGCAAGTGCCTAATCTCTAAACTCTTGTTACTATATAAATAATTTTATATATTAATTTATATTAACTTTGCTAAAACTTTAAATTTAAGTAGTAGCGCTGTGATAACTTAATTTATTTTTCAGTAAATAATTAAAATTTTTATAAAAATTGGTTATTTAGGCTTGTGTTTTACCTAAATTTTATATTATAAAATCAAACAAATAGCAAATATCATTCTAAATTCTCTAAATAAGATTGAAAGACAGAAATTCAAAAGTTGATTTTTCTGAGTAATTTCTCAAATGTTAGAGATTTGAGAAAGATTTAATAAAGTCAAGAAGCTCTAAATACAAAAGTTTAGAGCTAGCATTGCCGCCAGCTGCAAATACACAAAGTAAAGTTTTCGCAATCATTAGAAAATAAATCTTAAAAACATAACAATGATCGGAACAGCAAAGACAGTAGCTAAAGAACTTTTACCACCTGTTGTACTTCGGTTGGCTAAGTCTTTTACTAATTCTCAAATCGTTAGAGACAAACAAATTGTTAAGGATGAAAAAGGTTTTGAGCGTACTTCTGATTACTACGATCGAAGATGCCTTGAACTTGATAATTGGCGCATTCACTACTCAAAAACTGAATATTACCCGTTATGGTCAGTTATAGTTGACCGCATACAGCGGGCAAATGTAAAATCCCTGCTCGAGATCGGATGTGGAGGTGGGCAATTAGCGACTTTAATGCGGGATAAAGGGATTAATAAATATTTAGGTTTTGATTTTAGCCCTAACTTCGTTGCTACTGCCAAGAAAGCTTGCCCTGAATTTAATTTTGTTGTAGCCGATGCTTTTGAAACCGATCTGTTCTATACCTATGATTATGATGCAGTAGTTTCTACTGAATTTTTAGAACACGTTGAAGGGGATCTTGAAGTAATTAAAAAGATTCGTCAGGGTACACGCTTTTATGGAAGCGTCCCAAATTTTCCCATGAAATCCCATGTCCGCCACTTTAACAGCGTTCAGGAAGTTTATGACAGATATAATCAGTATTTTGATTCGTTTAGAGTTGATACATTTTTTAGCACTAAAGACGAATCAATAGTGTATTATCTTTTTGAAGCTATAAAACGCTAATACTAGATTGGCAAGAGGACAAGGAAAGAAGTTGAAATAGAATCTGTTTTGGTGCGTTATAGATGTTATTCCTAACGCACCAAAAATTCAGAATTTTGTCCTTTGTAATTAGTTATTTTTTGTTTGCTAATGACTAATGACCAATGACTATTAAACGCCTAATAAAACAGCTTCTCGCAGCTTGCTAATTACATCGCTCAAATTACCAGTGTTTAGACGGTAACTCAGGGGATGGGCAATTAAGCGTGCTGTACTTTCATAGAGGGTAGCAATTTCAATCAAACCGTTTTCGCGTAAAGTCCGTCCTGTGGAAACTAAATCGACGATCGCTTCTGACATACCAGTAATCGGCCCTAGTTCCACTGAACCATACAATGGCACAATTTCCACGGGTAAATCGAGACTGTGGAAATATTCACGAGCGCAATTAACATATTTAGAGGCAACTCTACCATAAAGCGGTAAATCTAGGGGCGATCGGTAAGAACTCGATGCTTTTACCGCCACCGACATGCGACAATATCCAAACTTTAAATCCACCAAGTGCGCGACTTGCGGCTGTTTTTCCCGTAGCACATCGTAACCGACAACACCCAGTTGTGCCTGACCATATTCTACATAAACAGGTACATCCTGCGCCCGTACTAATAGCGCTTTTGCTTGCCCCTTAGCGTCAGGTATTTGAAGTTGGCGAGTTCCTGAATCTAAAAAAGCACTAAAATCTAACCCGACAGCTTGTAGCAACCGGATGCTATGTTTAAGAAGTTCCCCTTTTGGTAATGCAACAGTCAGCATTATTTTTCTTAGTATCCTGCGTCTTTGCGGTTCAATATTATTGAGAATATCTCTATATGCTTACCACAAGCAGCATGAGAATTTTATTAGTTGATGATGAAGTTGAACTAGCTCAACCCTTGAGTCGCTTGTTAACTCGCGAGGGTTATACTGTCGATGCCGCTTATGATGGTACTAGCGGTAGCGAACTTGCACGAGGCAGTTACGACCTACTAATTTTAGATTGGATGCTGCCGGGAAAAACAGGGTTAGAAATTTGTCAAGAATTGCGACGCCAAGGCAAAACTACTCCCGTACTGTTTCTCACGGCTAAAGATACTTTAGATGACCGCGTACAAGGTTTAGACGCTGGTGCAGACGATTATTTAGTAAAACCTTTTGAACTGCGGGAGTTACTAGCCAGAGTTAGGGCTTTGTTGCGTCGTTCTGGTTCCCAAACTACTTATGAAACCACAACTGGACGGCTAACTGTAGCTGATTTAGAACTTGATTGTGAGAATCAAGTAGCTTATCGCCAAGGGAGGATAATTGAACTTTCCCAAAAAGAAAGTCAGCTGTTGCAATACTTTATGGAACACACTGGACAACTGCTGACTCACGCCCAGATTATGCAAACTTTGTGGTCAGACGAAGAACAACCAAGTAGTAACGTCATAGCGGCATTAATTCGATTGCTGCGCCGTAAAATTGAGGTAGGTAAAGAATCGACGCTGATTCACACAGTTTACGGCAAAGGTTATCGTTTTGGTGCTTCTTCAGTAGAGTCGGTTTAATGAAGAAATTGGCATTGCTGATTGAACTAGTTCAGCCATAGCCCAAGCTTTTTTTGCTTTTAATTGGGCTAGTTCAGCCATAGCCCAAGCTTTTTTTGCTTTTAATTGGGCTAGTTCAGCCATAGCCCTGGCTTTTTTTGCTTTTAATTGGGCTAGTTCAGCCATAGTCCGTGACTCTTCAGCTATACTTCGAGCTTTAGTAATTAGTTCTAGTAAATCCTCACTTATTTCCACTTGTTCAAGTATGTTCTCATCGCGCTCCTGTGACAACCAGCTTTCTTGAGCAGGTTGCTGTTTATTTTTTAACAGTTCACAATGTTCAATTGTTTTCAGCATTTCTAGGTCTGCTATTTTTTGTTCGTCTAAGAATGTCTCATACTGATTGGTCATTTGTTTAGTTAACACAGTCTTTTTGGTAAATGAAAACTTTGATTTTACAGTCATTTAGCGAAGGAGGAAGTACCAATAAAGCGCGCTCCCGCTTTCAGCGGGAGCGCGCTTTCGATAAACTTATGAAATTTCCATACATTCGCTTTTTTAGCAATAATGCTAAAGAAGTCAGATTTTGTAAATTATAGATACGCATACAAGCTTTTGTCTGTACGCTATCGTATATATACAGCAAATAACAGGTTAACTTTAGCACCCATGCTCAAGAACAGCCTGCCTTAAGAGACTTCCAAAAAAAATAATCAATCGCTTAGGTGAGCAGTTCTTGAGCTTCGGGAGCAAGGGAGAGAAGAATTTGGATACTGGTGTTTGATGCAGGAATTGAGTAATTTAATTCTTGGATGTCCCTTAACTAAGACACTTTTGGCTGCTGCCAGATGATGAGTTTCAATTGAGGACAGTAGCAAGCTCCATTAGTGATTTGGTGTTCGTGGTCAGCTAACCAATCATAAATTTTTGCAGCTTTTGCTAATGCCGCTTTTTCTGAACGATAAAGCCCAGGAGTAGGACAGTAGGCTTGGCCGTTAATATGTATAGCTGCAATCTGATAATAGTCGCTGTCTTCACCCTCTGGTATAACTTCCAAAAATCCGTTACTGTAAGGTTCGATTATTCCAATGTTCATCTGCAACCATCACGCTTTAAATTCAGACCAGAACAAATCTGATACCAGCTACTCAAGTAAGGATAAGCTGGAACCACCAGGGAATGCAGTAACAACCCCTGTTAATGATTTTGTGTTGCTAGCCAATAGAAGTCTGAATTATTGGTCACCGAATTTGAGATTAGACCTAGCTTGAAAATAGGGGCTGGGGACTGGGGAATGGTGACTAGGAAAGAAATGTTTTCATTCCTTGGTTGTGAATTGTGTTCGTGGAGTATGTTTTGTCTTTTATTGATAAGTTTTGCTTAAGCTGTGGTAACGATCGCATAAGCTTTGTCGCAAAATATATAAGCGTTGTTAACCAAACAAGTTGTGTTGTTGACCAACGGATAAGCGTTGTTAACCAAACCAGTTGTGTTGTTGACCAACGGATAAGCGTTGTTAACCAACGGACAAGCTGTATTAATGACAACAACTTTATTCTTAACCTCAGCTTCTGTATTAGTAGTAGCGTGGCAAGCCTTAAATGTTGCAATAAAATTTCTTGTGGTGTGGGCTTCTAGCCATTGGTGTCAACTTAACGTGAAACCCTGATGAAAACATAATGAGCAAGTTCTACTCACTTTCTATCAAGAGCCACGTTACCCCACCCCGGCTTTGCTGACGCAAAACCTCCCCTCCCCTTGGCAAGGGGAGGGGTTGGGGGTGGGGTAAAACGATTGTGGAGCAAGAGTTTGAGCTTAAGTTGACACCAATGGCGAGACGCCCATCCCACAAGATTCAAGCTAATGCACTATTTTAGCTGTGTCAGTCCAGTAGGGGGTGTTATGGCGTAGCCTAACGCACCTAAATCGTTAATTGATTAATTTGAATTTGTAGTTTTTCTCGTAATTTTTGTGCTTGTTGATAAGCTGCTGTATGTCCTTTATTCGAATTTGTCAGTACTTCTGCTGATTCCACAGGCTGAATAAAATAACGCAAACGAGTTTTCATTGCCCACACTCCCATTGAGGGAAACAGAAGTAAGGCAAACATCAAAGGCGAGACAGGCAAGAATGGTAATTTGATTAGCCGTTGCAATTTGGCGATATTAAAAGCCCAAGGATGCAGATATTCGCTACCAATACAAACTACTGGGAGAATGGGAATATGATAGCGATCGCTCAATTGTATAAAACTGACATCAAACTTTTGCAGTTGATAGCGTTTTGTCCAACCTTTCCCCGGCCCCCGTATCCCTTCGGGTGCATATAAGAGGATTTTACCTCTGGCAATTGCAGCCTCAAAATCATTTAATTGCGCTCGTACACCGCCTAAAACTTGCGACCATTTGGATGGCAACCACCAAACCATCCAAGGATGGTCAAATAATGCTGGGCTTGCTATGGGTTGTACTTTCCATCCTCTAGCTTCACTTAATAAATAAGCTAAGCTCAAAAAGTCCCAAGGAAAAGACATGCCAGCATGATTCATTGCCACAATTAATGGCCCGGTTGGCGGCAAGTCTTCTATTTGTTGTAATTCTGCCCGAAAATAATATTTCACGATGGGGGCAATTACTTCTTCGCGAAAAGCTTGCTGATAATTGGGGTCGAATTCACCAACTTCTTTACGCGGCGAACGACAACCCAGACGCAACCAACGACTCAACATTGCTAGGTAAAAGCCGCCAGGTATTAAAAATAATCCATATTCTAGCCAATTCCAACCATCGGGATCTTGATGATAATGTTGCCAGTGACGGTTAAATAAAATCAGCCACCCTGGTGGATACCAAAGACAAAACCAATCAAACCAGCTAAATTCATAGCCTTGGGCTGGTGTTTTCTCTTGTTGAGTGTTGAAAAAATTTTCTGAATGTTGATTAATCAAAATAGTAATATAAATTAGGCAATAATTAACTTAATTATACATTATAGCTTTTCATATTTACTCTTGACATCTAACTCAAGAAGTAATATTTGCTACAGATTTTGATTCTGATTGTAGTAAACAAAAACTTCAAGTTATGTAGTCACTAAGGTATGCAACCATTAGCATTTAATTGATAAATCAAATATTAAGTAGAGGATGAAATACTACAATTCCAACTGTTACACGCTGATTTTCAGAGTTGAATAATCTGGAAAAATCAGAAAGTGGCTAAAAATAATACTATTAACCGTAATATAAGCGAATAAATTTTATTTTTATTTTATAAATCTACTTCGCGCTTGTTTAGTCTCCAGGAGTTTTTATTTCTATGAATTACAGTAATGGTGAGGTTGAGAGTATTATTGTGCCATTAGCTTATACAGTCAATAGCCAATATTAATAACTGATGTTAGCCTTTGACCAAAGATACAATCCATTTCGTGATGGATGATATCTAATGGTTATTAAACTTCATCCTTAAGCTGGAGACAAATTATATGACATTTGTCTTAACCTGCTGATTATGGAACTAGGAAACTCACTAAAAATTGCAGATTTAATCCGCGAACTTAGGCAAGAACTCAATCTGTCTCAGGAAAAGTTTGCAGCCAAGTTGGGAGTTTCCCTGCGAACAGTTAATCGCTGGGAAAACAGATCTGCGATGCCTTCACAGATGGCACTAAAGCTAATTCAAGAAATGTTAGAGAAGATGGGCGAACCAGGGAAAAAACTACTAAACGAGTATTTTTCAAAAGCACAACAAGAGGAGGTCTCTTGAGATGAGCGTGAAAAAATTACTCGAAAAATTCTTGCTGATGCGCTCTTTTTCGCTAACTTTTGGTGTGATGATTTTAGCTGTAGCAGCTGCTTTGCTAATCGCAAGACTGCTACAGCCAGTATTCGATCCGAGTGTGTTTACCTTTTTTTATGCTGCCGTGGCGGTTAGTGCGTGGTATGGTGGCATGGAAGTAGGAATGCTAGCGATCGCTTTATCTGCCATAGTTGCCTTTTACTTTCTCATTGAGCCAGTCTACTCATTTAATATTGTTAGCCTAAGTGTCTTAATTCGATTAACCACCTTCTCGTTAGTCTCTTTATTAATTACTGCCCTCTTCTCAGAATTGCAAACTGCCAAAAGCAAAGCAGAGTCAAGCTTGAAGTTATTGCAAAATAGCGAAATGCGGTTTAGTCGACTCGCAGAATCTAACATCATTGGAGTCATCATCAGCGACCTCAACGGCTGCATCATCGAGGCTAACGATGCTTTTCTGAAGATGATTGGCTATACGCGAGAAGATTTGTCTGCCAAAGAAATGGACTGGCGCGAACTTACTGCACCTGAATCTCTAAGTTTAAGCGAGCGTTTGGTGGAAGAACTAAAAACTACTGGAGTTTGTAAACCTTTTGAAAAAGAATATATTTGCAAAGATGGTTCTCGCGTTCCCGTTTTGCTTGGTTCTGTGCTTTTAGAAGACACTCAAGAAAGGGTGATTGGCTTTGTTGTTGATTTGAGCGAACGCAAACAAGCACAAGCTGCATTACAGCAAGCTAACGAGCGAATTACCCGCACCCTAGAAAGCATGAGCGATGCCTTTATTACTCTAGACCGAGATTGGCGAATCATCTATCAAAATGCCGAAGCAGAGCGAATTAACGGCAAACCTCGTACAGAAGTCATTGGTAAGTCGCACTGGGAAGAGTGGCCGGCTTCAGTAGGCACAAATCTCGAGTGCCAATACCGCCGAGCGATGGCAGAACAAATTCCCGTCCACTTCGAGCATCATTATTATTTACCATCCAAATATGATGTATGGTTAGAGATTCACGCTTACCCTTGTGAAGATGGTCTTGACATTTTCTTTCGTGACATTAGCCAACGCAAGCAAGTAGAAAAAACTTTACGTGACAAAGAAGAACGCTTGAGGTTAGCTAACGAACGTTTCGAGTTAGCCGCCGCTGCCGTCAATTGTCTCATCTATGACTGGGATATAGAACAGGATACTGTTGAAAGAACCGAAGGATTAACGAGAATTTTAGGTTATTCCCTGGAAAATGCTCAAAAATCTAGTGAATGGTGGCGCGAACTCGTTCATCCAGAGGATTTGCAACGTGTAATAAATGATGCTGGGATTGCCTGGGAAAATGGCGATGGCTATACTGCTGAGTATCGAATTCGCAACCAAAATAATCAATATGTATACGTGCTAGACCAAGGAATAGTTGTTAGGCGAGATGCTGACGGCAAACCCTTACGCGTAGTTGGCAGCACTACAGATATCAGCCAACGTAAGCTCATAGAAGCAGCATTACAAGAACAAGAGAGAAAATATCGCTATATTTTTGAAGCCGCAGGCGTGGCGATTTTTGAAGAAGATTTTTCCCTTGTCAAAGCAGCCCTGGATGAATTAAAAGCCCAAGGTGTAGAGAATTTTCGCGCTTTTTTTGCCGAACATCCAGAGTTTATTCAACAAGCGATTGACATGGTGAAAATTGTCAACGTGAATAACGCAGCTGTGCGAATGTTTGGTGCTGAAAATAAAAATGAACTTTTGGTATCGCTGCGGCAAATATTTGTACCAGAAACATTAGAAGTATTTGTTGAAGAATTGCTAGCAATTACTAATAGACAAACTTGCTTAGAATCAGAAACTATTCTCAAAACTCTCCAAGGAGAACGTCTGAACATCTTATTTACAATTACCTTTCCGCCAGAAAATACTAAATTCGACAGTGTATTAGTAACTATCATGAATATTACTGCCCGCAAGCAGGCAGAAGCCGCTGTGAAAGCAAGTGAGGAACGGCTGAGGAGTTTTGTAGAATCCAATATAGTCGGCATTGTCTTTAGCGATGTGGAAGGTAATATCAGTGAAGCCAATGACGAATTTCTGCGAATTGTTGGCTATACCAAAGAGGATTTGCAAGCGGGTAAATTACGCTGGACTGATATCACGCCACCAGAGTATCTTTATTTAGATGAATTAGCGATCGCTGAAGCCAAATCTAAAGGTGCGTGTACTCCTTATGAAAAAGAATATATTCGCAAAGATGGTTCTCGTATACCAATTTTAATTGGCTATTCCTTATTAGGAGAATCTCGGCACAAAGCAGTAGGATTTATTCTTGATATTAGCGAACGACACCAAATAGAACAAGCTTTGCACCAGAGTGAAGAACGCTTCCAAGCTTTTATGGACAACAGTCCAGCAGCAGGATGGATTACAGATACAGACGGACGCGTACTTTATCTGAGTCCAACTTATTTCCGCATATTTAATTTCCCAAAAAATAACGCAATTAATAAAAACATTTTTGAGCTATATCCGGCTGAAACTGCTCAACAATTTTTCAATAATATTAAAATAGTTGCCGAAACGAATCAAGTCGTAGAAGCAATTGAATCTGCCCCACGCACAGATGGCAGTATTGGCGAATTTTTGGTATACAAGTTTCCCATTGCAGATCCTTGTGGACTACGCTTGGTAGGAGGAGTTGCAGTTGACATTACCGAACGCGAACGCGCCCTGCGGGAACGCCAACAAGCCCAAAAAGCTTTGCAACAGCGCAGTGAAGGACTGAAGCTACTTTTTGAAACAACCAGCGATTTGCTCTCAACCGAGCGACCTTTAGATTTGATGAACACCTTGTTCGTTAAACTCTCGGCGCAGATGGATTTGCATTTTTACTTCAACTATCTCATTGAGACACACGAAAATAAGCAGAAACTTCGCCTGGTAGGTTGGAGTGGGATCGCCCAAGAAGTATTTCAAGCACTTGAATATTTAGAATTTAATCAAGGAATATGTGGAGTAGTGGCGCAAGAACGGCGTCAAATTGTCATCAATGATGTGCAGCACTCTACTCATCCCAATGCACACATCCTTCGCGATTTGGGAATCACAGCATATACAGGTCAACCGTTAATTGCTCAGGGAAAACTCTTAGGCGTACTCTCTTTTGCCAGTCGTACCCGTACCTACTTTACCCCAGAGGAAACTGCTTTACTGCAAGCAACTTCCGATCAAGTGGCGGTTGCTTTGGAACGTTTTGAATTAATAGCTTCGTTACAGCGACGAAAAGAGCAATTAATTCAAGCTAACCGCATTAAAGACGAATTTTTAGCAGTACTCTCCCACGAACTGCGCACGCCACTAAACCCCATCTTAGGATGGTCAAAGATGCTGCAAACTAAAAAGTACGATGATGCAACCATCGCTCGTGCTTTGCAAACCATTGAGCGTAATGCCAAGCTGCAAACTCAGCTAATTGAAGATTTGCTCGATGTCTCTCGGATTTTGCAAGGCAAACTCAGCTTAAATATTGCTTCGGTAAATTTGGTAACTGCGATCGCCGCTGCTTTAGAAACCGTGCGTTTAGCTGCTCAAGCCAAATCTATCAACTTACGATTTGCGATCTTAGATTTGGCATCAGAAAACACTAACAGAAATTTAGCATCCATCGAGTTTAATAAACAACCAGACAATCTCAAATCCCAAATTCAAGTTGTGCTGTCAGCGCATCAAGGCTACGACTCAAAATTTTTAGTCGCCGGCGATTCAGTCCGCTTACAACAAGTAATTTGGAATCTCCTCTCCAATGCGATTAAGTTTACACCCCAAGGCGGAGAAATAGAAATCAGCTTAGGGATTGTTGATTCTCAGGCTCAACTGCAAGTACGCGATACAGGTAAAGGAATTAGCCCCGACTTTTTACCATTCGTCTTTGACTACTTCCGCCAAGCTGACGGCGCAACCACCAGAAAATTTGGCGGTTTGGGGTTGGGATTGGCTATTGTTCGTCATATCGTCGAACTACATGGCGGTACAGTCCAGGCAGAAAGTTTGGGCGAAGAACAGGGGGCAACTTTTACAGTCATGTTGCCTTTGATAAAAATCAATGTCAAAAACGAAGATAGCGATCGACAATCAGATGATTCGCCCGATTTAAATGGCTTAAAAGTTCTGTTAGTCGATGACGAGCGCGATACGCGAGAATTGATTGCCTTTATTCTCCAGCAGTATGGAGCCACCGTCACCCAGACAGCATCGGCTGTGGAAGCACTGCAAGTTTTGCCTGTGTTACAACCAAATCTGCTCTTAAGCGACATTGGAATGCCGGAAGTAGACGGCTATATGTTGATGCGTCAAATCAGAGAAATGCCGCCAGAACTCGGAGGCAAAATTCCAGCGATCGCTTTAACTGCCTATGCAGCTGAAATCGACTATCAACAGGCAATTGCCGCTGGATTTCAACAGCATATCACCAAACCTGTGGAACCAGCGAAGTTAATTAGAGCGATCGCTAACCTGGTTTTCTGATTCAACTACTTTCCCCAGAGGTAACAGGCAAAGGTGAGGTTTGTGCTTGCAGATACAAGTTTTACAAACCCATACTTTGAAAAGAGCATTTTTGTAAGTAGCAATTTGAGGTATCTACGATCTGTCTTGTGTAGTGAATGCTATTCATACCATAAGTAGAGATATTCTTGTCGATTGGTTCGTTAAGTTTAATGAAGTATCGAGATTAAGTTTTCTCAACCACTTGAGCAATCAAGAGTAACTTTAACTTCTTTGGAGTTTTCTATGACTTACACAGCTGATGAAAAAACAAGACCAGCTTTAGAAACTTTTCGCCGCTTTGATGTAGATACTCAACTAGGCATACTTTGGTTTGGTTACCTAGATATTAAAGACCAGCTACAACCAGCACCTCCTGAAAGTGTAGAAGTCCCTGGAAAAGCAGTATTTGACCAAATTCAAGCTTTGTCTCAACAAGAACAACTGCAAGCACAACGCGACCTACTTACAGGTGCAAATGATATCGGTCGAGGCTATAAGGAGTTGATTCCTAACTCTAGATTGGTAGTTTGGCTGTTGTTGTCAAAAGGTATAGAAAATGGAACTATCATCGGAGTACCATCTGACTATCAACTACCAAGTGAAACCGATGAATTTGTAGCACAAATTAAACAGCTAGACTTTGAGCAACGGATTAGTTTCTTGCTGAGTGCTGTATAATCAATAAGTTCACTTATACCATTTTGAATGTTGAATTCGTTTTTCAAATTGGTATCAATCCAACAATCTTGAAAAGCTTTCAATCATTGGCAATAACAGAAACAGTTTGTTTCGGTTTAGTTCAGAATAATGCAGAGATGCTAGCCTCTGCATTATTCCCAATTTGCAATCATGTAGAGACGTTGCAGTGCAACGTCTCATTTTGCTGACATTTGTTTGTTAGATAAAATTAATTTAGAGAATCAATTAACTTTAAAACTCGTTCTTTAACTTCATCGCGGACGCGGCGAAAAACTTCAATTGATTGTCCTTCTGGGTCGTCAAGTTGCCAATCTTCAAACAAATCTCTTAACACCCATGCTTCGGGTAAGTTAACACCACAACCACACAACGAAATCACGGCATCATAATCTTCAGCTTGAAAATCACTTAAAGCCTTCGAGGTTTGATTGCTAATATCAATACCAATTTCTGACATAATATCAACAGTTTTTGGGTCTACATGACTTGCTTCCAACCCCGAACTATTAACAGAAATTTTACCTGCTCCTAACCTCCGAGCAAAACCTTCTGCCATTTGCGATCGCCGTGAATTTTTCTTACAAACAAACATCACCTTTTTCATTACTTACTTACCCACAACAAGACTTACTCACAGTTTGTTCCACCGCCACATTTTTTCTGGTGCAGTATCTCCCACCTTCACCACAAACACCTCCCAACGGTTACCATCTGGATCTGTTACCCAAACTTTATCTTGCAAAGCGTAGCAACAATCAGTATTATCTTCAGTAAATAATGCCAACTCTGCATCTGTAAATCGCTTTATAGCTGCTTGTACTTCTTGTGTACTTTCAACTTGCATCCCTAGATGAGACAATGCACCATTAGGCTGCACATTATTAGTTAAATTTAATGTTAAATTTAACGCTGGATTAGCAATATCAAACTTAGCGTAGTCAACCTTATATTTAATAGGTTCCACACCAAACATTGCGCGATAAAATGCTACAGATTTTTCAATATTGGTAACATTCAAAGCTACATGAGTTTTCAAAATTGCCATAAATTTTGCTCCTTTATTCTTTGAAATCGCGAAATCCATAAGAAAGCTGTCGATATACTATCACTGCTAATTGCGCTCCTAAAATAGGCGCAACCCAATAAACCCAATGATGTTGCCAAATTCCTCCCACCAAAGCCGGGCCAAAGGAACGCGCTGGATTCATGCTTGCACCAGTAATCGGCCCCATAAATGCTGCTTCCATTCCCACCGTCAACCCGATCGCTATTCCAGCAAAACCAATATGGGCGCGTTGGTCTAATCCCGAACCCAAAATCACAAACATCAAAATAAAGGTGAGAACAAATTCCAATACCAACGATTGCAACCAATTGCCGTTTAGTGGTAATGTCGCCCCTAAATTGGCAACTCGCCCCAAACTAATTAGCAGTAAAGTTGAAGCCGCGATCGCCCCCAACAGCTGCCCTAAAATATACGGCAAAACTCGCTTTTTTGAGAAAAAACCACTACTCCAAAACGCCAATGTTACTGCCGGATTGAAGTGTGCGTCACTAATGTGACCTAAAGAATAAATCAACGCTGCAACAACAGCACCAAATACAAAACTGATACCAATATGCGTAATTGCACCTTGGCTGACGTAGTTCACCATCACCGCACCAGTACCCGCAAATACCAAAATAAAAGTGCCAATTCCCTCTGCTAAAGCTTCTCGCCAGCAAGACACCAGCGATTTAGTTACCCAAATCTGTAAATTTGACTCCATGCCTCTTGCAGGCATCTCAACGCCTTACATTTCAAAAAAAGTTGATGTATTGATATTATTTCAAAAAAAGTTGATATGTCAAGCACTAAGTATATAAACCTTTACATCTATTTCGTAGCGAATTTTCGATCGAGACTCTGCGTAGCTTGGCGCTTATTTGGCGTTACTTGGCGTTTAAAAACGCTACACTAATCGCAGCAGGGAAGTACAGATGAAATTACCCGATTATCACTAAAACCTGCCAAATATTCTTCTAAAACGCTAAACTGCGGCAAATTCAAACTGTAATAAATCCAGCGTCCTTCTTGACGGGAGTTAACTAAGGCAGCTTCCTTGAGGGTTTTCAGATGAAAGCTTAATTTCGACTGACTAACCCCCAAGGTTTCGCACAAATCGCACACACATAGTTCTCGCTGTCGTAGCAATTCCAGTACGCTAATCCTGAGTGGATCGGAAAGGGCGTGAAAGCCCGCAGCAATTAAATGAGGAATAGTGGCAGCAGAGGTTTGCATGAATTAGATTTTAATCGGGTATGTTATCTCTATTGTGAAGCAGAGACTACAGCTTCCGGTTGATAGCGAATGCCAGCTTGCTTTAAGCGATGTAAAGCTTCACCCAAGCGATCGCAATCTGCAATCAAGCTAATTCTCACATATCCTTCACCTGCAACCCCAAAGGCATTACCTGGAGTCACCACAACGCCTGTTTGCTGCAACACATTCAAGGCAAAATCTGTGGAACCCATCCCTACAGGACACTTCACCCAAAGATACATCGTTGCCTTGGTTTTAGGAATATCCCAACCCAATTGCCCTAATCCTTCAATCAGGAAATCACGGCGGGTGCGATAGCGTTGTTGTACTTCATGCAAATACACATCTGGTAGTTGCAAAGCGGTTTCGGCTGCTGTTTGCAAGGCGGCAAAAATGCCGTAATCCAAGTTAGTTTTCAGCGTCCGCAAACCTTGAATGACATGGCGGTTGCCCACCACAAAACCAACGCGCCAACCTGCCATATTGTAGGTTTTGGATAAAGTGTGAAATTCCACACCAATTTCCTTCGCACCGGGAATTTCTAACAAGCTAGTTGGTTGATAACCATCAAACGCTAACTCGGCGTAACATAAATCGTGTACCAGCAAAATTTCGTATTTACGGGCGAAGGCAACGATTTCTTCAAAAAATTCCCGGGGTGCGGTGGCGGCGGTGGGATTGCTGGGATAGTTGAAATAGAGGATTTTGGCTTTGCGGGCAACCTCATCAGGAATGGCAGCTAAATCAATTAACCAATCATTCTCTGGTTTGAGAATCAAGCTATGAACTTGGCCGCCAGCAATTACAGGGCCGCGAAAATGGGCCGGATAAGCGGGAGAAGGAACTAGAACTACATCGCCTGGGTTGATGTAAGCGATCGCTAAATGTGCTAATCCTTCTTTAGAACCGAGTAGCGGTAAAGCTTCACTATCGGGGTCAAGAATGACATCATAACGCCGACGATACCAAGTAGTAATCGCTCGGCGGAAACTCGCAGTGCCTTCAAAGGGAGGATAACCGTGATTGGCGGGATTTTGCAAAGCGGCCATTGCCGCTTCTACTACTGGTTGTGGTGTCGCACCATCGGGGTTTCCCATTCCCAAATCAATTAAATCTAACCCTTGTTCCCGTGCTTTAGCTTTTAATTCGTCTAAACGGGCAAATACATAAGGTGGTAGTTTTTGTATGCGTTCTGCTGGCACTATCCAATTCAAACTCATGGTTCAACCTCGTCACTCATTCCCTTGGGCGAAACTCGATTCATGTCTCTACTATCTATCGGTGCGGTGGTAGAAACCATTGCCGCCATCAACTGTTCCAGTGCGACTTTAAAAGGTAGTCGATGGATGTCAGAATTAGGAGTTAGGGCAATTTCAGCTGCTGTTTGCAACTCACCTAATGTAATATTGCCCAAACCCAAATCACTTAATTTCTGGGGTAGTCCAATTTCTGTGTAGAACTTTAACAACTGCTGCCGTGCCGATGCTGCTAGTTGATTGTTTTGTAGCATTTCTTCTAAACGCAGTTGCACCAGAATTCCCAAAGCAACTTTTTCGCCGTGAATACTGCCGTGTCCCGAAATGTGCGTTAAACCATTATGCACAGCATGGGCGGCAACAGTACGACACTGCGCCCCTCCAAGTCCGCCAACTACGCCAGCGAGTAACACAGTCGCGTCTACGACTTCTCGCCAAACTTCACTACCTGGTTCTTTGAGGGCGGCAGCTGACTTTTGCAAGAGGATATCTCGCAAAATTCGTGCTTGTTGGACTGCGGCGATAATTAAAGTGTCTTGTAAATGTCCGCTGCTAACTGAGGCTTCGTACCACTTAGCGATCGCATCACCAATTCCAGCTACTAAAGTACGTTGCGGTGCAGTTTTAATCAAATCATAATCGAGTATCAATAAATCGGGACAACGAGACAATCCCACATCATAAAGAAATGCCCCGTCTTCGGAATAAACATTCGACAGGGCACTCCAAGCTGCACAAGTAGCCGCAGAAGTCGGAATCGTCACCACTGGTAGCTGTAATTGTTGCGCGACTAATTTCGCTGTATCCAAAGCTTTGCCGCCACCAACACCGATAATTACATCAGCTTTATGTTCTTTAGCTACCTTGCGTAAACTTTTCAAACTCGCTTCGCAGCAATCTGCACCATAACTAGCTTGGGCAGAATGTAACTGTTGCGTTTCTAAAATCGGTAGTAAATTTTCTTGCCCGATCGCAAGAGTGCGTTCTCCCGCCACAATTAAAGGACGACTTCCCAACAAAGCGATTTCTGCTGCGGCTGCTTGCAAGACGCCAGAACCACGGATTACTTTTGCTGGGGCAACTGTAAGGGTAAATAACGAACTAGAAGTTTGAGTAGACAAAGAAGGTTGAGTAGAAAATTTATTAGACATATAAACTAGTGTGCCAAAACTTTGATATTTCTTAACCAAATTGACATTTGGTTAGGGATACTTGTTGCCAACTTTAAAGATGGCGACAAATTTTACACCCCTTCAACTGGATTTTAGCCGAGCCATGAAATAGACAAAGCCTGTTGCCGACTGTTTGAGCGATCTGACGACCATGCTTGAATCTATAAATGCTCATCGATCTAAAATTCCGAACTACCAAAGTTTTGAACAACCGTATAATTAAATAACATTAGCACTCTCAGATTCCCAAAAAAAGCGTAGTTTACCGCCGCAGGCATCGCCAAGTGGGATTTTCTTCGTAGCCCTACCATTCAAGCGATAGCAGCTACAGAATACGTAAATTAGGGGTGTACATCTGTATGTCCCTACAGCCAATCATTTGCTGCAAATTTTTTTGAAAATGGCAAAACTGGTAAATAGGAAAACAACTGACAAAGCGCAAAGTCGGAGCGCCGGAAGCCGGCGCTCGGAACTTTGTAAGAGATCGTAACTGCCAGTACCCGTTACCCGTATAATGATTAAATTTTGATTACAGTCCGATCGCTAAAGTGTGAATATCTTAATCTAAAAATAATCTTTAAAGTATCGGTAAATACAAAATAAATTATGTCATCCTGATAACAAGCATAGGTGATTGGGGACTGGTGACTAGGGATTGGGAGATGAGGAGATAGGGAGATGGGGAAGTGTGGGGATAAACAGAAGTGTGGGGAGTGTGGGGACTAGGGGGAAAGATTTCTTCCCCATCCTCCCACACTTAATCAATGCCCAATCCCCAATCCCCAATCCCCAATCCCCAGTCACCAGTCCCCAATCACCTTAAGCCTTCGATTTCGGCAATTGAGCAAATTTGTCTTGATAAATGTCTACTTGTACTGGGGAGTTGTCACGAGAAACTAGCGATCGCTTGACCTCGCCCAAGTAAACTGGTACTGAAACTCCTGGTTCTGGGTGAAGAATGGTACGGGCGCGAACTGTTAACTTGTCGTCTTGGAGTGTACCAGAACGACCATAAGAATAAAGATTGCTAGATGCTTGACGTAAAGTTGCTTCTAATTGTGTGGGCGTAATTTCTGGTGATACGGCGATTACGGCTTGTGTTGAGGCATTGTCATAAACTAGACTGTAGCGCACTGCTCCAGGAATCACAGTACGACTCAAGGGGACTATAGAAAGTGCAAATAAACCAGCTGTTAGCACTATCATAAAGCCAGTCGTCCCCACCAGCCGAAAGCGGATGCCCCATTTGAGAACAAAAGCCAACACTGCTAAGGCTGCGAATACCAAAGTGGCTATACCCGACCATTGGGTGTATTGAAAAAAATCAGCTATTGTGGGCATAAAGTTTAGTTACTGAGGCGTCTTTTTTTTCTTATCGACAACCCCATTTTACCGAGACATGCCATAAAAATTGGGCATTGGGGAGCCACTGCGTTGGGGAGCCAGTAGCGTCATTGGGCACGAGATTTATGGATTGGTCAATATTTAAACCTAATAGATCCCCGACTTGTTTAAGAAGTCGGGGATATTGTTCTGCAATGGGCAAAACGAAATTCAAATATTCTTGATTGTTTATGCGATCGCCTGCAATAGCATTCCTGGTTTTGCAATGCCCTTGACTGTGGCAATTCCTACTAATCCAGTACACGATATCAATTGCAACTGTGAAATCTAAGTGTAATTTTTTACTTAATTATTAATAAATAAACTATCAAAAATAATGCCAAAGTTTGAGAAATAATTTGATGGATAAATTCCAATTTTATTCCGAAAAAATAGACATACAAAAGGGCATCTACAAGAGATGCCCGTCATGCAGGAAAACCCCAAAGGGTTGTCCCTACACCTTCCCAACAATCAGCAACAGTGACTAATTAGGTTTTAGTCACACTCACAGTCACAGACGTGAATATAGTTATATTATTAACTTCAAGGTTTAGATGTCCCCAGTGCATACACTGAAAAACAACAAAGAAACTTCTATTTAAAAAATATCCAATTTGTAGGCTGGGTTAAAAAATAACACAACTACTGAACTCTAAGAACTTTCCTATTACCCAGTTCCCAGTTGCCAGTTTAATCAGATATAAGCTTTTGTTGTTGGTTATAGCGATGTACTACTCCACAAGTAGGAGCTAAAATTAGCCATGAAAGCGTATTCAAACGAAAATCGAACAGGGTTACATCTACGGTATTCAATAGAATCCACCCCCCACAGGCTAGAAGATAACTGAAAATTAGCAATCTATCTTGTGCATAGATGTATTTTGAATTTCGCAGTAATTGCGCTCCTGCAATCAAAATCCAACCTAGTAAGGCACAAAATAAAAAAGTACTAAGAAAACCAGTTTCAGCAGATAACATTAAAAACAAATTGTGGGGATGACCCAACTTAATTTGCGTGTGTGCTTTGTAGAGTCCACTAAAACTGCGTAAGCCCCAACCCGTCCAAGGATGTTGCCAAGCCAAAGACCAGGCGAACTCCCACTGAGTTTTTCGCATCAAAGCCACTGGTCTATCTGGATACATATCATCGTTTAACCTTGCCCAAAAGAAAGCAGGAACGTACTGGCGAAAAAATCGAGCGATTGGTGAGGGAGCAAAAGCCGCTAAAAGTACGCTAGTGACGATACCGACGACAGTACCCACAAGAATCCGCCAACCCTTGTAGAATGCATAAGCTAAACAAGCAAAAATAGCGATTCCCCATCCATTACGCGAGTTGGTGAAAATCAAGGTGATGAAATTCGTAAGCACCGCGATGGTAAGGAAGATGAAGGGGAGTGGGGAGTGGGGAGTGGGGAGTGGGGGGGATGAGGAGATGGGGAGCAGAGGGGCAGAGGAGAAGTTAGAGTAAGTCTTTCCCCTTGTCTCCTTGTCTCCTTGTCCTCTTCCCATGCCCCATACCCAATGCCCTATGCCCAATTCCCATTGTTCCAGCCACAACCCTAAACTCAGAATAAAAACTATTACTAAATAAGCCGCGAAGGTGTTGGCGTGCAAGAAGAGTGAAGCTATGCGACCTGGTGGATTTCCTCCTGGTGCGATCGTCCATTCCAAGACAACCCACAACATTTTTAACTTAAAATTCCAGCCTAAAAATAATTGTCCCAAACCGAGAGCTACGACCGGCATTGAACCGATTACTAAAACCCAAGCCATTTGCCGCAATTGGGCAGTTGTTTGAATTAAAGTGCTAAAGGCGGCGAAAACTAAAAAGAATGGTAAAAAATTAAATAAGCCAAGGAAAGCTTCTGTCTTGTTCTGGGCAAACGCAGCACTGACAATCAGGAACAAACTTAAAAGAGCCAATCCCCAGTTTAGGGGGCGGCGACTAATTTGGCGGTATTGTTTAATCCAAGTTATTAATGATACAAAACCTATAGTCACAGCCCCTACTAAAGGACTCAACGGGAAGATTAGCAGTGCGAATAAAGAGTAGTCCCAACGGGAGTTTAAATGGTAAAAAGCTTTGTTCAAGCTGGCTCCCAACATTCAGCACGAGTGAGACGAATTTGAGCTAGGGCGAAAATGGTAGGAATGATGCGACCATAGTTAGTAGCGATCGCTCTCCACCCCAAGTCTGCAAAAAACCAAGCCCACATCATTGGCCCGATCGCGGCAAATATACTGCGGACTGCTCCATAACGAGCTGCACTCACAGTCATACCTCTTCTGGCCATTTGCATAGCTACATAGCTTTGAAATTGGGTTGTCGCTGCTTCTGTACCTTTAATCGCCGCTTGTTTAGCTACTTCGTAGGTAGCAAGATGTATGGCAAATTGACGGGCAATTTGGTTGAGTACAAGCGGTTGCAACATAGAAGTAACAGCCAATGCACTACCGCCTTTAAAAAGTAGCCCTAGAGGATCGGGTTGCAAGAAAAGTGGTAAAGGTTGTTTTAAATCTGATTTGACAAGCTGACGCTGTATCCGTAAAGTCAATTTTTGTTTTTCCTGTTCGGGCAATTTTTTCCACACCTGTCCTAGCAGATGCAAAAAGACTTCTGCTTCTAAATCAACGGTTGTTAAATGACTAGAGTAAGGAATTTTAAGATACTTACATACTTGAACGAGTGCTTGTCTGTAAGTTACTTGGTTTGTGCGTCCTCGCAATACAGTTATCCCATCTGCCGCTAAAAAGCGGAAGCGACCTTCTAGTGCATCTAGCCAAGCTTTGCGGTCTTGGCTTTGCACTTCGATGGGTTCGGGTGTGTGAACGTAGTCTAGGGGATTAAACTTACGACTAAATAAAATTGCCGTTAAGTCTTGTAATTCTTCTTCGGTCGCTAACTCAAGCGCCGCCCTCATTTCATCCAATTTCCCTTCCTCCCTTCCGTGCAGCTTTTCTGTACCTTATTCTACTATTAGCTTTCAGCAGTCATTAGTAGTAATTTTGTCGTTTGTCATTTGATGATAACTAATGAGAAGCAGAGAAGCCTGTAGCTTCTTTCTTGCAGGATGCGCCTCTCTTCGCTCAAAGCTTCTTATATATAAGGAAGACCTCGAACTTCAGCGGTTGCTCAATTGCGGTATGAAACAGTGTAGAGACGTTGCATTGCAATGTCTCTACAAGGATTTTGATATTATGCACAGTCGTTTATACATAAAATCAACAACGCTGAACTTGGATACTCATAACCTAATATTCCAGTAATTAGCGCCTTAATCAAAGATTTAGCCTGCACGCAGTAGTTACAGAACTTTTTCAGTCATTGAATGACACCACTCTCTACTCTTGAGTGTTGTAGCTATGTAGTGATTTACAAAAATTGTTATCAAAATCACCTTATTTCCACCCAATAGTTTGTAAGCTAGACTGTCTCTCTGAGATAATGTGAACTTTTTAAAAGTTTTTCCTGATTCATTTCATCTGTCGCTAGACTGATTTGACGGTCTAGTAACTTAGTATTTTTACGACTCACTAAATCAAGATGTAACAAATTAGTGTTATCTACGAAACAAAAAAATTCGTAGCAAACTCAAAAGCAAGATTCAGCCCTAAGGAAGTTGAATTTCACTAGAAGTTTGTTAATCTTCCAGCTGATATATTTATTATTCATCTTGATCCCCTAGTAGCTAAGCTGCATTTTATGTAGATTTCTGTTAAAAATACACAAATTCAAAATAATCAGTACTATAAAGGTAAAATCTCAGCAATTTATTAGTTCAATTAGTGGAGTTTTAATCAGTCATACTGTAAAAAAATATAAAGTTTGACTTAAAGAATTGTAAGAAAATGTTTGATACTCTATCCCTAAAAAAAGCTAGTTTCAGACGTTATTGTATCCATTAGTTGAATCGCTTGTAACTGATTTTGATGGCAACTTTACCATTTAGAAAAGTTGTTTACTTCAATCATTGACTGAAATGAAAAAAGGAGTTTAAAAAATTATGAAAACTGTAGTTAATTTAACTCAGCAATCAGTAGTAGGAGAGATTGAAAGCGTTTTGGATACATATCCATATCATCCATATCAACAAGCTTTTGCGATTCCTGACTTACGCCAAGAGCTAATTGCTTTCGTCCTCAGCCGCATTCCTTGTTCTTACAGCGTCATATCTGACGGACAATTTCCGCTAGCAAACATCGAACAAGAAAGCTTGCTCAATTATCAGTTACCTCGTAAACGCTTGGAGCAGCAACTACATTTACAAAATTTGATTCACCAAGGTATTTGTTTAATCGTTCAAGAAAAGTCAGATTGGATTACCCATCACCTTTGTGAAACTGTTCACCCTGGTTGCGAACCTTCTCACTGGTTTGGTTAATAGCCCAGAATTTACAAAACAGCTACGGAAGCAGAGGGTAAAGCCTTATACCAATTCAAAATTAACGTATGACGCTCGTAGACTCGCTCTAAGCGTACCTCTACGAGGAAGCAAGCTACGCGCAGCCTGTCGTAGAGAAGGCTTTAGGCTGCGCTAACAAAATTAAGAAAACTAGATATTACAAGGGTTTGAGCTTGTGTATCTGTCAAATTCTTTTTTCAAATTGGTATTACTCCAACTTCCCTCTCTGCTCTTGGACTTCTCAGTGCTTTTTTTAGTAAATTTATTGAGATAAAACATTAAGTATATTGTTCTTGAAGTGTAAACTTTGACAGTTAGTTCAAAATACATTCTGAGAACATGAAAAAAATAACTGCTGTGATGCTTCTAAGTATAAGTGTGACTGTTGGGATGGAAGGATTAACACCTAAAGTCACTAACGCTCAATTATTTTATCCACCAGCGAGCGATCGCAATTCATTAATGGTAATGGGTCAAGGAGTAGTAAGAGTGCCAGCAGATACAGCGGATCTGGAATTGGTAGTTGGTATCAAAGATAGCAATGATAATTTAGAAGTGCAGCCATCAACGCTATCCCAAATCCACCGTCAAACTTTACCAAGTCTCTTATTAAGTAGCAACACAGCAATAGGACAAATTCCGCCTCCACCTTCTTCAGATAAGAAAAACCCCATAACTAAAGCCAGTCTCCAGCCAATAGTCGATAGCCTAGTTGCTAAAGGAATTAGTACTGATAAAATTCAAGTGCAGGTTAATCCTAATTCTAGTGAAAATAATGCCAAAATTTTACTAAAAGTCGAAAAACCAAGCCGCGATCGCATTCAGGAACTTGTTGGTACAGCGAACAAAGCAACAAGCAAATTAGAAAATTTGACTATCAAGAATGTCGGCGTAGAATACGCAGTCAATGATTGCCAAGCTTTGCAGAGTTCAGTTTACCAGTCAGCAATGAAAGATGCTCAAAGTCGCGCTCAGGCTTTAGCGACTGCTATGGGTGTTAAACTTGCTAATGCTTCTGTAGCCGAACCATTTTACACATTATTCTATCCTTCCTGTAGTTCCAAAACAGGAGTTTCTTTACCATCTTTTGCTAGCTTTTTAACAACGCAAACTTACGATCCAGATGCTCCGGCAGAGGTAGAGATGAAAAAGGATATTTTTGTTACATATACAGTGAAATAAGGATTGATATTAAAAGCGATCGCATTGGAATTAGCCTGAAAGGGGAAGTGCGATCGCTTAAATATTTTGTATTTTCAATGAAAAAACTCCAGAAATGTTGATGACAAATCTGGAGTCAGGAAAGATACGCATTTACCTATCTCAATTTTTTCCATCCGTGAATCCTACGTCATCAGGGTATACACTCAAATCTATATAAATGTCTCCCTTAACTCGATATTCTAGTTTTGGTTTACGTACCTTCAACGCAAAAAAGCCCCAAATAAAGTGGGGCTTTTTTGCGAGAGTTGTTTGGCAGAGGAGTACATCAACAAGGGATGCTCCGTGTTATATATAAATAATTCGTTATGCATCCCTATTCAAGCTTGTTGTAGCCGATCCGGATGATTTAGAAAATTTTGATTTAGTCCAAAAAGAAACTCCAGATACGCTCAAGGCGCTCTGGAGTAGTAACAGGTTTCTAACATAAATTAATTTTTACATTTGCGATCGCTATCTGTCGTTAGGGTATATACTCAAATGTGTTTTATGCCTCATCAACCGCAAATTTATCAGCAGATTACCTTCTTTTACACCCACGACCTCAACGCGTCTACAGAATTCTACGAACAAAAACTGGGCTTAGAGTTGTGGCTTGACCAAGGAACCTGTCGAATTTACACTGTTACTGGCTCTGGATACTTAGGATTGTGCCAAGCAAGCGAAAAATCTATTCCTGCACTTGAAAACCAATCAAATGTTATTTTTACTTTGGTAACAGCGCAGGTAGATGAATGGTTTGAATATCTCCAAGAACGTGGCGTTAAATTTGAAAAGCCGCCTACACTAAACAAAAAGTATAATATTTATCAGTGCTTCTTACGAGATCCTAGTGGTTATTTGATTGAAATTCAACGTTTTGAGACTAATTAAAAAAAAGACATAACTAAATAAGTTATGTCTAATCGCTGAATTTACAGGGCAGGATTTGTACAGGTTACAACTTGTTGATTTACTGGGGTACATGATAGCGATTAATGACGTATAGTCATCATCGTTATCGCGTACCTTTTCTTCTATAGTTTTATCGGCGTACGACCTATGATTTATGCAGCCAATTTAAAAGTGTTACATTTCTTTGCAATCGACTGTATATCCGTAGTCAGACGTAGGCATTGCTTTTCAATTTTTCAAGTAGAAAGTAGAATACAGGCTTTCTCTAAGTATATTCATTGGTTTATAGCGCTCTTTTTTACAGTATTTTCATTGGCAATAGTGCCGATTCTAAAGCTATTATTTTGAAGTTACTGAGATGTTCTCTAGGGGTGACTACATGAGTGCTGAAAACCTGAAATGGGTACAGACAACATTGCAACTTAAAGGTTCAGTCGTCAAAGCGATTTACAAAAAAGTTTTATTGTGCGGAATTTTTGGATTTTTTGTTTCTCAACTTTATTTTTTAAAACTACCTGTATCGCAACCTATTTTAGGAAGTGTTATTCCTAGTATTGTTTTAGGTTTATTACTTGTATTTCGTACAAATACTGCTTATGAGCGATTTTGGGAAGGCAGAAAATGCTGGGGTTCTATAGTAAATAATGTCCGAAATCTAGCGCGGCAAATTTGGGTATCAGTTGAAGAAATATCTCCAGAAGACAAAGATAATAAAATCGCAGCATTAAATTTATTGGTGGCTTTTGCAGTCGCCATTAAACTACATCTACGCGGAGAAGCTGCGAATAGTGAACTAGAAGAACTAATGTCCTCTAGCAAATTTATCAAACTCAAGATTATGAATAACCCTCCTATCGAAGTAGCTTTTTGGATAAGCGATTATTTACAACAGCAATATCATCGTAATTGTATCAATAGCTATCAATTAACAGCTATGCAAGAATTATTAAATAATCTTGTGGATAATTTAGGTGCTTGCGAACGGATTTTAAAAACACCAATGCCGCTGGCCTATGCCATTCATTTGAAGCAATTGCTGGTACTATATTGCTTATTGCTGCCATTTCAAATTGTAAGTAGTCTCGGTTGGTGGACAGGTTTAATCTCTGCTTTAGTTGGTTTTACACTCTTTGGCATTGAAGCCATAGGATTGGAAATAGAAAATCCATTTGGTTATGATGCGAATGACTTACCATTAGATGCAATTTGCAAGACAATGAAACTCAATATTGATGATTTAATGAGCTTGACTCCCAGCGCTAAATCATACACATAGATGTTTGAGTAAACAATCTATTACGACTAATACTTGCAAAATTTAAAATATCTCTTCAATAAATTGGTCGTATACTCTTGACTTAAAAATTACTGCTGCTTGAATCGTCCAAACATATAGCTTTAGCTTTACAATATCTAGGTCAATAGCAACAAATTATGTTTGTTTTCTGGAGTTATTTTGACCTGTGTATTTGGCTAATACTGTTGGTGAAAATGGATATATTCCGAAAGCAACTACAACTCTTCAATTGTTACTAAACCACCTTCAGTAAACTGTATGACAAGTTCATGCTCATCCAGTAAAGCAGTCCCTAGTAAAGGTCGCTTTCCTGTAGCAAGTACATTAACTACTCTTTCTTCACCATTCCAAATAATAACAGCTTCATGTACTGGTATATCTACCCAACTATTATTAGCTAGATTTGCAGGTAGTTCATATAGTAACGGTAAACCCAACAAAACAACTGCTTCTGGTGGTAGACAAAGATAACCTGTAAAACCTGTGTCTATAACAAATTCAATAGTAAAATCTGGTATATTTGACAGTCGAAATGCAACATTAACAGTTGGGTGTGCATCCTTGACAATACCAGAAATCACTGTGAATCGCGCTCCAAAAAGCCACAGAAGGAAACAGCAACTTTGTAACCAATGCGAATTCCGTATAGTCGAGCAAATGGCGATTTTTTACGTAAATATCGTGCTGATTCTATACCTGTTTTGTCAATTGCGTATTCACCTGTTTCTATATCAATAATCACCATTTTGCCGATGTTTTCTTCTCGTTCCACTTGTTGACGAATGCTGTTTTCATATAATTCTTTCGCACGTCGTGCAACTTCTTCGCGGCTTAAAAGTATGCTTTGCACGTCTTTACTCCTTGATTTATGGTCTCTACTCAGTTTTGTCTTCTACCGTTTTTTTAATATTGATTTTTATCCACCTATTAATAGATTTTACTTAGTAAACTTCATCGTGACTACCAATATCTACAAACACAACATCTCCATCATCTGTAAAGTAAAAAACTACTCTATCGTCATAATCTACGCTAAAACTCCATAAATTTTTAAGTTTGCCTGATAATTTATGAGTTTTCAAACCCTCATCAAATGGATTTGCTGTAAATTGCTCCAACTTTTGCCAAAACCGTGTTTCTAAATCTACATTCCTTTGAATTCGCTTTTTAAAAGCACATTTAAATAAAGAACTGAAACTTACTTCTACCATTATTCTTCTATTAGTTGTCTCAGTTCATCAATATTGGACGAAAACTTTAGTTCACCATTTTGCTGTTCTACTTGTGCCGTCCGAAAATTATGATAAATCTCTTCGCGCCTTTCTTCTCGGAGATATTGCTGCAATAGCAGTTGAATTTCTAGTTTTTCTTCGGTGGAAAGACTTTTAATTGCTTCAACTACATCACTGAAGGTCATAACTTTGAACACCTTTTAGTGCTTATCCGATCAATATAACATGATGGCTAGCGAGCTAAAATTTGTCTTATTCAACTTTTTGGGGTGACAATTTGCAGCGCAGTTGGAAGAAAGTGCATATATTTAAAAAGCAAGTACAACTCTTCAATGTTTTGATAAATCTAAGTTATGCATAGAAAAACGGTAAAGGGTTGAATTCCTCTACCGTTTTCTAATTTTCTATTTGAGATTAAAATCCCAAATTTTAAATCTTACTCGACGCCTTGGGGTAACAATTCCCGACGCTCTTGCGCGCTCACCTGGACAGTACCGTTCTCGTCAACATCAACTAAGGCTGTATCGCCATCCTTGATGCGACCAGAGAGGATTTCCTCTGCTAGGCTATCTTCTAACAAGCGCATAATCGCTCGGCGTAATGGTCTTGCGCCGTAGCTGGGACTGTAACCTTCTTGAATCAAACGATCTTTGAAGCGATCGCTGACTTCTAAGGTGATACCTTTTTCTGTGAGACGACCGAATACTTCCTTGAGCATAATTTCGGCGATTTGGGTCACCTCTGGCTTGCTCAACTGACGGAAGACGATAATTTCATCGAGTCGGTTGAGGAACTCTGGACGGAAGTACTGTTTTAATTCTTCGTTTACCAGGGTCTTGATGCGGTTGTATTGTGATTCGCCAACATCATCAGCAAACTCAAAGCCGATGGTGGAAGCGCCTTTCTCAATTACCTTAGAACCAATATTGGAAGTTAAAATCAGCAAGGTGTTCTTGAAGTCTACCGTGCGACCTTTAGCATCAGTTAAGCGACCGTCTTCCAAAATTTGCAGCAGCATATTGAATACATCGGGGTGCGCTTTTTCGATTTCGTCGAACAGCACCACGGTGTAAGGACGCCGCCGCACGGCTTCGGTTAGTTGACCGCCTTCGTTATAACCAACATAACCAGGAGGCGAACCAATCAGCTTACTAACGGTGTGACGCTCCATGTATTCGGACATATCTAAGCGGATCATGGCTTCTTCGGAACCGAAGAAGTAAGCAGCTAAGGATTTCGCTAACTCGGTTTTACCTACACCAGTAGGCCCGGAGAAGACGAAACTAGCAATGGGTCGATTGGGATTCTTCAAACCGACACGAGCGCGACGAATAGCCCGTGAAACTGCTTTTACAGCGTCTTCTTGACCAATTAAACGCTGATGCAAGGTGTCTTCCATGTGCAGCAGCTTTTCTGATTCCGATTCGGTGAGTTTGTTCACCGGTACGCCAGTCCAGGAAGCGACAATATGGGCAATGTCTTCTTCTGTAACTACGGGTTCTTCGTGTTCGGAACCAGTTGCATTGGCCTTGCTTTGAGCAATAGCCCTGATTTCGGCTTTGATTTCCATCTCCCGATCGCGCAATTCCCCAGCTTTGTCGAAGTCTTGAGAGCGCACTGCATCATCTTTTTCTTTTAAGATCTGACGCAGTTCTTTATCTAACTCTTTGGCTGCGGGTGGAAGTTGGGAGTTAATTAAACGCACGCGAGAACCAGCTTCATCTACCAAGTCGATGGCTTTATCTGGGAGGTAGCGATCGCTAATATAACGGTCTGACAATTTCGCTGCTGCTACCAAAGCTTCATCGGAGATTTTCAGCTTGTGGTGTTGCTCGTAGCGATCGCGCAGACCATATAAAATTTCAATTGTTTCATCTACACTGGGTTCGCCCACCATTACTGGTTGGAAACGGCGCTCTAGGGCTGCATCCCGTTCGATGTGTTTGCGATATTCATCTAGGGTTGTCGCACCGATGCACTGCAACTCACCTCTAGCTAAAGCTGGCTTGAGGATATTGGCTGCGTCGATGGCACCTTCTGCCGCACCTGCACCAATTAGGGTATGAACTTCGTCAATTACCAGGATGACATTACCCGCAGAACGGATTTCATCCATGATTTTCTTCAAACGTTCTTCAAATTCACCCCGGTACTTGGTACCTGCTACCAGCAAACCGATATCCAGTGTGACTACGCGTTTATCTTCCAGGATGTCAGGGACATCTTTGTTGGCAATGCGTGAAGCTAAACCTTCAGCGATCGCAGTTTTACCAACACCTGGTTCCCCAATCAGTACTGGGTTATTTTTAGTGCGGCGACCCAATATCTGAATCACCCGCTCAATTTCTTTGGCGCGTCCTACTACAGGATCGAGCTTATTGTCTGTGGCCATTTGGGTCAGGTTAGAGCCAAATTCATCCAAAGTCGGGGTTTTTGTCCGACCCGATGAACCGCCTGGTGAAACTTCAGCAGTTTCTCCCAACATGCGGATGACTTGAGTTCTTACCTTGGATAGATCGACACCGAGGTTTTCTAGCACCCTAGCTGCTACACCTTCCCCTTCGCGGATTAGGCCCAACAGCAGATGCTCGGTGCCAATGTAGTTATGCCCCAGTTGGCGTGCTTCTTCCAAGGAGAGTTCTAGAACTCGCTTTGCCCGTGGCGTAAACGGAATTTCCACGGCCACAAAGCCCGATCCCCGGCCTATAATTTTTTCAACTTCAATGCGAGCGTCTTTGAGATTGACGCCCATTGATTTGAGCACCTTAGCGGCCACACCGGTGCCTTCACCAATGAGACCCAGGAGGATCTGCTCGGTGCCGACAAAATTGTGGCCTAAACGGCGGGCCTCTTCTTGGGCCAGCATAATTACCTTAATGGCTTTTTCTGTGAAGCGTTCAAACATGGCTTTATCCCATCACCTGCGTCGTGCCGGTACGCTGATTTTAGCACAGGCTAAGCTTTTGGACGCCTGTATAACAGATTATAGACATCCAAAGCTGCTGATGGAGGTTAATGCGGAAATTACTACCTTTGTACTGCTTTCACTTGGCTAGTGTACTGAGGAGCTTTAGTCTACCAGCCTTTTTAGGATTTGTTACAAATAATTGACTGCTAATTTAAGTATTTTTAACTTAATCCCAAATACTCATTATTAGCATATTTTTTGCTTAAAATCAAGATATAAATTTTTATATAAAAATTTTTTATTAAAAATTATTTTTTTATCAAAAAATTAAATAAAATTATGCGGGGTCAAGTTGCACTTTTTTGGGGAAGGTGGGTATTTCTTATGAGGGCATTGGATATTATTTGTTCCCCTTGTCTCCTCACTGGCTTAAAAAACTAAATGCCAAGACGATTTACTTAAGCGATCGCTGACAATGGAATACCAGCGGTCTAAAGTGGCTTGAAATTTGGGGTGTTGGAGGTCTGAGAGCCAAAGGATTAAGGCGTCTTCACCGTTATCTTGGTAGTAACGCCGACGGCGCCCCGCTGTTTTAAAGCCAAATTTTTGATATAAAGATATAGCCCCAGCGTTGGAAGCTCGGACTTCGAGGGTAGCTCGCTCTAAACCGCGATCGCAAGCTGTCTTAAGGACTGAATATAGTAAAGCCTGTCCTAAACCTTGGCGGTGATATTGGGGATGAACCGCCAAAATTGTAATGTGAGCTTCTTCTAAAATTGACCAAAAGCAACCCATTCCTAGCAGTTTGGAACTAGAGATAGGGGAAAATAAGCCAAGTAACTCGCTGTTGGGACTGTCCAACTCTCGTTGGTAAGCCTCCATTGTCCAAAGACCGCCGAAACAAGCTCGATCTAGTTCCAGCAATGCACTTAGATGCTCTTTTGTGAGTAATTTAATTTCTAAGTCTAATGAAATCACGTTTATTGAATAGGGTTAAAAACCGTTACGCAAGACTTAGCCAAAGGTTAGCTAACGCTAGAACTTTCTAATCGAAGGGACTGGGGACTGGGGCAGATGGAAAGTGTGGGGAGTGCGGGGAGAGGGGGGAGATGAGGAGATGGGGGAGTCTGGGGAGAGAGGGAGGAAAGATTTCTTCCCCATCCTCCCACACCTCCCACACTGCCAATGACTCATACCCAGTCACCAGTCACCAGCAACCAGTCCCCAGTCCCCAATCCCCACCATCTCTTTGAGGTTCAGTGTGAGGCTGATTGCTGAAAAAGGTAAACTGGGAAACGGGAGATTTTCTCACCCCAGTATTTTAAACAAGGACAATTAATTATAGTTATGGTATCGACTCACCCCACTGGGGTTCAACATTCTGGAAGTCAATATTTACCTCAAAGGCAGAGCGACAATGCAAATTCCTCGCCTAACCAGGAACTTTTACCCTTAACAGCCAGAGTTCACGATCGCGACTTCTTGGAAATTGGTGGGTGTGATGTTACAACCCTAGTTAAGCAGTTTGGTTCGCCTTTATATATTTTAGATGAAGAAACACTGCGTTTGGGTTGTCAGCAATACCGAGATACTTTCAAGCAACATTACCAAGGCGAATCTCAAGTATTGTATGCCTCAAAAGCTTGGAATTGTCTGGCAGTTTGTGCGCTCGTCGCCTCTGAGGGTTTAGGAATTGATGTCGCTTCAGGTGGCGAACTTTACACCGCGCTGCAAGCAGGCGTCAATCCTGAGAAAATCTATTTTCATAGCAACAATAAATCGCGTCAAGAACTGATTTTTGCCACAGAAGTCGGTTGCACTATTGTGGTGGATAACTGGCACGAGTTACGCACTTTGGTAGAAATCGTTGAGGCGGCAAATTCCCCGTCGGTACAACCTAGATTTTTGTTGCGTCTGACTCCGGGTATTGAATGCCACACGCATGAATATATCCGCACGGGGCAACTAGATAGTAAATTTGGCTTCGATCCAAATGAACTTGAGGAATTATTTACTTTTGTCAGCAAACAATCTCTCATTAACTGCGTAGGCTTACACGCTCATATCGGTTCGCAAATTTTTGAGCGCCAACCGCATCGGGATTTGGCTGCTTTAATGGTGCAGTGGTTCCGTGATGCGAAAAAGTATGGTTTAAATTTGACAGAGTTAAATGTCGGTGGTGGTTTAGGTATTAAGTATACTGAATCAGACGACC
Source organism: Nostoc sp. DedSLP01 (assembly GCA_034530875.2). GTDB lineage: Bacteria > Cyanobacteriota > Cyanobacteriia > Cyanobacteriales > Nostocaceae > Nostoc. The sequence goes on along the minus strand of JAVRCJ020000020.1, from coordinate 55,566 downwards.
CCCCTAGCATTGAAGAGTGGGTAAAGCCGATTTGTGAAGTAATTCAAGAAGCTTGTGCAGCCGAAAATTTGCCTTTGCCAAAATTACTTTGCGAACCGGGGCGATCGCTAATTGCCACAGCTTGCGTTACAGCCTACACTATTGGTTCGTCTAAAGTTATTCCAGAAATCCGTACCTATGTAGCAATTGATGGGGGAATGTCTGACAATCCTCGCCCAATTACTTACCAATCGGTTTATCGGACAGTAGTTGCCAACAAAATGTCCTCTCCTTTAACAGAAACAGTCACAATAGCTGGTAAACATTGTGAATCAGGAGATATTCTGATTCATAATGCTCTACTTCCAAAGACAGAACCAGGAGATATTCTCGTAGTTATGGGAACTGGTGCGTACAATTACAGTATGGCATCTAACTACAACCGCTTACCGCGATCGGCAGCAGTAGTAGTAGCGAATGGCGAAGCAAATTTAATTTTGCAACGCGAAACTTATCAAGATTTAATTCGGCAAGATCGCCTACCCCAAAGACTAAAAATTTAGTCATTTGTCCTTGGTCATTGGGAGCCACTGCGTTGCGGGGTTCCCCCCGTTGAAGCAAGTGGCGTTCATTAGCCAAGAACTAAACTCTGTCTATTTTTAAACCTAACAAAAAACTAAGGTTTTCAAAGTAGACGCTGTTTAATCACAAATGACTAATGACTAATAGACCTCTTGCAAAAAGAGTTTTGCAAGAGGGGGCAAAGGGAAAAGGTAAAAGGGAAAGGGTTTTTTCTTATCCCTTTCCCCTTTCCCCCTTACCCTTTTCCCGACTTCTGTAAGAAGTCTAATGACTAACCGTAATTAGAGGCAAAAGTTTAATCCAGATGTCATGAGAGATTGGTGGAAGCAATGGCTGATAAACCTGGGATGGTCACAGTCCTTGCTGCTTGGGACTCTGGATATTGTGTTAGTCCTGGCGCTGACGTACATGATACTAGTTATTATTAGCGAGCGCCGGACACTATGGATGGTGCGGGGATTCATTGTTTTAATGCTAGCCTCGGCACTCAGTGGCAGATTTGGCCTACCTCTGCTAAATTTTGTTTTGGAAAAATTGGTGATTGGTTGTGCTGTAGCGATGGCTGTTGCTCTCCAGTCAGAATTTCGGCGGTTTTTAGAACAATTGGGACGCGGCGAATTCCGCCAGCTGTTTCAACCCAATCGTTTGGCAATCCCCAAATCTGATAGTGTAATTGATGAAATTGTTGAAGCTGTTAAAGAATTGTCAAAAAACCGCATTGGAGCTTTACTGATTTTGGAAACCACAGGCCCAATTGATGAACGGGATTTTTCTGTGCCAGGAGTAAAGTTAAACGCAGAAGTTTCTAAAGAACTGATTCAGACGATTTTTCAGCCGAAAACTTTGTTACACGATGGAGCAACATTAATCCGTGGTTCGCGGATTGTAGCATCAGGTATAATTTTACCGCTTTCGGGACGCACAGCCTCGCGCCAGTTGGGAACACGCCATCGGGCGGCTATGGGAATTACTGAACGGGTCGAAAACTGCATTTGTGTGGTTGTATCTGAAGAAACAGGTTCTATTTCCTTAGCGGAACGGGGAACCCTAAATAGACCACTGACAATTCGGAAACTGAAAGAGTCATTAGAGGCTTTGTTGTCCCCAACTGTGGATCGGGAAGCTGTTGCTCCTGGTCTTTTGAGCTTTGCTCGTCAGATAGGCGCCAAGGCACTAGCATTGGTTTCACGTTTACTGGGATTACCATCGACCGCTTCTCGAGATAAAAAATGACACTACAACAAACTAAATTCCAAGATTTGCCCACTGATTTAAAACCAGAACTATTGCCCCAGCACGTTGCGGTGATTATGGATGGCAATGGTCGATGGGCGAAACGTCAAGGTCTACCGCGGATTATGGGTCATAAACGAGGAGTCGATGCTCTCAAAGATTTGCTTCGTTGCTGCAAAGATTGGGGAATCCAGGCGCTAACAGCTTATGCTTTTTCCACCGAGAACTGGAAAAGACCCCAGGAAGAGGTAGATTTTTTGATGACTCTTTTCCAAAAAGTTTTACGTCAAGAATTGCGGGAAATGGTTGAAGAGAACGTGCAAATCAAGTTTGTGGGAAATTTACAAGCCTTGCCGCGATCGCTCCAACAAGAAATATCCCGTTCGATGGAAGAAACCAAAAATAACCGGGCGATTCGGTTTTCAGTGGCAACTAATTATGGCGGACGCCAAGAAATTTTACAAGCTTGTCGAGCGATCGCCAAACAAGTCCAACAAGGTTTACTACAACCTGATGAAATTGACGAACAAATATTTGAAAGTCATTTGTATACAGCGGGAATTACTGACCCAGATTTGTTAATTCGCACAAGTGGAGAAATGCGTCTTTCTAATTTCCTGCTTTGGCAAATGGCTTACGGAGAAATTTACATCACTGATACTTTGTGGCCGGATTTTGACCGAGCTGAATTTCACCGCGCTTTGTGTGCTTACCAGCAACGGGAGCGACGGTTTGGAAAAGTTTAGGGATTGGGGCAAGCAGGAGGTGTGGGAGGATGGGGAAGTGTGGGAGGTGTGGGAGGTGTAGGAAGATGGGGAAGAAATCTTTCCCCCTTCTCTCCCCACACTCCCTCATCTCCTCATCTCCCCCTGCTTTTTTAAAAAAGAGGGTAGTCAACCAGGATTTGATATTACCCTTCCTTCTTTGGTGGGTAAAGCCCTGATTTCAACTTTCAGGCATTTGTTGATAGCACATTTTACAATTTTTGAAAATGCGATCGCTATCGACTCTAGTCGAATACCAAATTTGGATAGGATGTATTGTTTGAAATTCTGGAAACAGGTTTGTAATAAAGCATTTTAATCCAAAATCAGTTGGAAAATTGCTGCGCGCATTTTTTCTTAGACAGCTTGCCAGCATCTCGGCAGCCCTTATTCTGTTCCTTAACACAATCTCCGTAATCAAGCGCACCATAAACACCCCCTGCAACTGTGCCAATCATGCCCCCAATTCCAGCACCCACAGGCCCTCCTATTGAGCCTATGAGCGCTCCTCCCACCGCACCTGCGGCAGTTTCAGCGGCACCTTTAAGCGCACAAGCTTTATTAACTTCGTCTGCACAAGCTGCTACATCTTCATCAATTTGCTCAACACAACTATTTAAATCCGTACCAGGAAGATTACCTGTATCTGTATTTACAGATGGATTAGCCTCGCCTTCAATGATTACTGGGTCTAGTTCAATAGGTGCATTGGGGTCGCCTTCAATGGTTACTGGATCTAGTTCAATAGGTGCATTGGGGTCACCTTCAATGGTTACTGGGTCTAGTTCCTCGTGACACCCAGTGTCATCGCATATGGTCTCTCGCTGTATCGATTCTATTGGAGCAGCAGATACTTTGATTGCTCGCTGTAGCCCTACCTCTTCTGTTTCCAAATCCGAACATTTCATCTGTACCGATGGCTTAGAAGCTTGGTTTAGCTGAACTCCACCTGTTTGCTGCACTACATGAGTTAATTCATGAGCAGTCAAAGTATCCTTTGCAGGAGCCTTCCCAGCACCAAAGTAAATGTTGTGTTTGTATGTAAATGCTTGAGCGCTCAAATCCTGATTCATTTGCACAGCTTCGCTGTCGGTATGTACCCGCACCTGACTAAAATCAGTACCAAAGCGTGGTTCCATGAAGCTGCGGACTTCATTTGGCAACGGGCTTCCCCCACCTTTAGTGCTATTAAGCCGACTTTCAACATTATCCCCTGCCTCAAAGCCTCGGTCGTTAGCTTGTTGTGGGGATGACTTAGTTTGTACTTTATCTTCTTCCTGTTCGCAAGCTGCACATTTGCGTTGCAAGGAGTCTTGTGGGGACTCCACGCTAGGAGTGTTAAGTTTGTTTGGCACAGCCATCCGCATCACCTGATTTGCCACTTGCTCTGCTTGCTGCTCATATTTGTCCCCTGGTTCTCCCACCATCAATTTTGCTTGGGGACGACGCAATGCTATGCGGCTAATGTCGTGACCAAAAGAGCGTTGCTCAATGGGTTGTGATAACGAGGATTGTTCGCTAGGAGACTGCCCTTGTTGAAAGTTGGTTGATTCTTCTGTTGCTGTTTGGATTATATTATTGGTTGGTAAACCAAAGCCTCGCACTGGATTCGCCAACGTCGGAGTATGTCGTGAGACAAGGGAAGGACTTGAAGAAGTTGATGTAGCTATTTTCTGGCGCCCAAACGTGCGATCGCTCATCTCACTATTTCTCCATTAGTTGGTAAAGCCCTGATTTCTACTTCCAGGTGTTTTTAATTACCATATTTTATAATTTGTGGAAATGCGATCGCCATCGACTTTAGTCTAAGATTTACTTAATACTTCTCAAACTAGTTTATAATGAGCGATCGCTTTTCTCGAACTGTTTTGCAAGGGTAATGTATTCAGTACTTACCCTTATGGCCCAGAAAAAACAGCTTGTTCTATATCTTCCCGACTGAGGGAATACTTGAATGAGCGTTGGATATCTTGCCCATTTTCCGCAGATTGAATATATCGCACTACAATTTGCTCGACATCGAGCCAAAGTTCGGCTTGCCAGCTAGGCCGCTGCACGCGCCAGCAATGCCTCTGTGTTTCGTCTTGTTGACAACCTTGGTCTTTTAACCACTGTTCAATTTGTGGCAGGGGATGATTGTATAAAGGTGTATCTGGGGGAAGAAGAGACATAATAATTTTGGATTTTGGATTTGAGATTAGGAAATTTTTTAATTTTTAATATTCAACTTAGTATTAGGTAAATTACACCTAATTTCAAAAAGTGTGAACTACACAAACTGAGTTTTGTACCAGGCATTAAGCCTGTTTTACTTGTGGATTCTGAATTCTGTTAGCGTAGCGGGGCGTAGCCCATTCTCAATTTTGTTAGCGTAGCGGGGCGTAGCCCATTCTAAATTCTGCTGTACAGAAGGAGTTGTTTGCTGCAAAGACGTTTTAAAAGCAGTATCACCACGAGTCAAGCCAATGGCAACTGCTAATACGAGGCAACCTACAAATGTTAACACCAGTATAAATAAAGCGAAGATTTCCCCAGATGAAAGCGGGCGATCGCTGGCATCGAGATAAGCTGATTTTGAGAAGTCATAAGAGGGCGAGACTGGATGATTCAAATCAGACGGTGCTTGAATCACGCCAAAGCGGGAATAGCCAATTTTTAAATCGTAGTTTAACCGACGTTCTGGATGGCTTAGGGTGGCGTAGGCTTCATTAAGTTGCTGAAATTTGGCAATAGCTACAGCAGCAGGCAATTCTGTAGTATCAGGATGATAGCGTTTGCTCAGTTGCCGATAAGCCCTACGAATATCGATTACGGATGCCGAGGGATGCAGTCCTAGCAGGGAGTAATAAGTTGGTTCACTGCTTTGTGCCATTGTCCCTTTCTGATTCACGGCTGTTTGAGTCACCTTGCTCAAAGATATTTTTTATATTTTAAATCGTTTGGCAATGAGAAAGTTCTCTGAAGGTGGCGAAATTTTCGCAAATGGGCAAACCAAGACCTGAATTGGGTAATTTTTTTGCGAAGTTTTTGGGTTAAAAATTATTTAATTTGTTATCGTCCAATAGATGAAGCCATAGAAATTTTACGTATCTTACATGGTTCGCAAGATGTAGAAACTATTTTTCAAGATGAAAACTAACTTATTAAGTCAGCGCGGGGTTTAAAGGTTTCAATTTGCCGCAATTTTTCGTAAAGTTCCCGTTCTTCTTGACTAATATTTTTCGGTGTAACTATCTGAATTTCCACCAATTGATCGCCACGTTTTCCATCATCATTAGGGTAGCCTTTGTTACCTAATCTAAATTTTTGCCCAGACCTAACTCCGGGAGGAATCGTCATTTTTACCGGGCCATCGAGGGTAGGTGCTTCTACCTGTCCTCCTAAAACTGCTTCGCTGGGAGTCACAGGTACTTGACAGAGGATGTTGAAACCATCGAGCTTAAACAATGCATGAGGCTCAACAGTAATTTTTAAGTATAAGTCGCCACCACCAACGCCTTGATTTCGCAAACGAATAGTTTGACCTGTAACCATCGCTGGAGGCATATTAACTTCTAACGATCGCCCATCTTCTAGACGAATACGTTCGTTACCACCTTGATAAGCTTTTTCTAATGGTAGAGTTAATCTGGCTTCTATATCTCTACGGGCAACGCGCGGTGGGGTATTAACTGTATAGGCAACTTTTGTTCTCGGCGAACGAAACGGATCGCTAGTAGCGCCATTGTTAGATTTACTTGCGCCATTTTGATTTTTGACGCCGATAACTTGATTAATAAAGCTTTCAAAGTCGGAAAACTGACTTGGATCTACGTCTTGATTATCATTGCGACCGTTAGTGCCAGTTTGCCAGCTTTTACCTTTTGGCGTCTGTTTATTGCCTGCAAAGCCTTTTTGCTTCCAATAGCGGCTAAACTGATCGTATTGCGATCGCTTGGCTGGATCTGAAAGCACTTCATAAGCCTCGCCGATATCCTTAAATTTTTCCTCGGCTGCTTTATTTCCAGGGTTAAGATCGGGGTGATATTGTCTTGCTAATCGCCGATAAACCTTTTTAATTTCTTCGCTTGAGGCGTCTTTAGATACTCCTAAAATTTCGTAGTAATCGCGGAAATTCTGCAAATTCTGCATAGCTTAGTTATTTAAATTTTAGATTTTGAATTAATTAAAAGTTAGGAGTGAGGAGTTAGGAGTGAGGAGTTGAAAGTTTTCAGTTTTCAGTTTTAACTCTTAACTCCTAACTTTTTTCAAAAACTACAACCAATCATTGTCTTCTTCATCATCCCAGTTATCTTGGTAACTTGGACGAGATTTGCGTGGAGGACGGTTTTCATAGGAGGAAGAACGGTTATCTCGGTTATAGTCTCTGCCATAGTCTCGGTCTCTGCTATAGTCTCTACTATATGAGTCGCGATCGCGATATGTATCTCTAAAAGAGTCGCGTTCCCGTTCTTTCTCGCCCCCAGTAAAGATGTCGCGGATAGTACCAAACAAATCGTCGTCTTCGTCTTCAGCGTAATACTGACGAACTTCTCGATTTAACTCATATAAAGCATCTTGTAGGTCGGCGTAGGCTTGGTCAATACCGCGATCGTCATTTTCTTTGAGGCTTTCTCGTAATTCTTGGCAAATATTATCAATTCTTTGGCGGCGGTTGCGGGCAAACTGCATACCAAATTCCAAGGCTACTTCTCTGAGTTGCCGTTCTGCTTGGAAAATCAACGCCTCGGAACGAGTCCGCTTTTCTACTCGTTCTTTACGTTCCCGGTCAACATCGGCGTATTTTTGAGCATCCTGAATCATGCGATTTACTTCGGATTCGGTCAAGGTAGAAGCGCCTTGAATGGTGATACTCTGTTCTCTACCAGTGGTTCTATCTAAAGCTGTTACCTGTAAAATGCCGTTGGCATCGATATCAAAGGATACTTGAATTTGCGGAATACCGCGTGGGGCTGGCGGGATACCATACAGCTTAAACCGTCCTAAAGACTTGTTATTTGCTGCCATGTCTCGTTCGCCCTGGACTACGTGAATTTCCACAGTATTTTGATTATTTTCCGATGTCGAAAATATATCAGATCGGCGTACTGGGATGGTGGTATTGCGGGGAATCAGTTTTTTCATCACGCCGCCGATAGTTTCCAGTCCCAAAGATAGCGGTGTAACATCTAAAAGCAAGACATCTTTGAGTTCGCCTGCAAGAATGCCTGCTTGAATGGCTGCACCCACTCCTACCACTTCATCGGGGTTGACGTTTTCATTGGGTTCGATGCCAATCAAGTCGCGTACTAGCTGCTTCACCATCGGCATTCTTGTAGAACCGCCAACTAATACAACTTCTTCAATATTTCTAGGCGTGAGTCCGGCATCTTTGAGGGCGCGTTTAACTGGCGTCCGCAATCGCCCAATTAAATCACCGCATAAACCTTCAAACTGGGAACGAGTCAGCCGAGTTTCCAGATGTTTGGGGCCTTCCTGGTCCGCGGCAATAAAAGGTAAGTTAATATCGGTGACGCTGACAGCAGAAAGTTCAATTTTGGCTTTTTCGGCAGCTTCCATCAGACGTTGCAAAGCTTGGCGATCGCGTCTTAAGTCTACACCTTCTGTTTCTAGAAATTGCTCTGCTAACCAATCTACTATTACTTTGTCAAAATCATTGCCACCAAGCTGCGTGTCTCCACTGGTGGCTTTCACTTCAAATATGCCATCGCCTACTTCCAGAATCGACACGTCAAATGTGCCGCCACCCAAGTCAAATACTAAAATAGTTTCCGTGTCACCCCGATCTAATCCATAAGCCAAAGATGCAGCAGTCGGTTCGTTAAGAATCCGCAATACTTCTAAACCAGCAATTCTGCCAGCATCGCGGGTCGCTTGTCGCTGAGAGTCGTTAAAATAAGCTGGTACTGTAATCACTGCCCCGGTCACAGGTTCGCCCAAATAGCGACTAGCATCGTCGGCTAATTTTTTCAGCACCATTGCTGAAATTTCTTCTGGGGCAAAATCTTTATTCAGACGAGGACAAGCTATTTTGATATTACCTACTTCGTCTTTGCGAATCGTGTAGGGTACGCGCTTTGATTCTGGGCTGAGTTCGCCATACTTGCGCCCAATAAACCGCTTGACTGCAAAAAAGGTATTTTGGGGATTGAGGACGGTTTGTCGCCGTGCCATTTGCCCAACCACCCTTTCACCATCTTTGCTAAAGCCAACCACGGAGGGGGTTGTTCGCATTCCTTCAGCATTGGCAATCACCACCGGCTTGCCACCCTCCATCACGGCGACTACTGAGTTGGTTGTACCCAAGTCGATGCCGACTACCTTGCCCATGCGTTACTCTTCTCCTAAAGTGTCTTATATATTTATTATGATTGGGTGGAACTACCTCTAGCTTTGTGCTATAGGGTAAAAACACCTCAATGGTATAATAGTCGTCATTAAGGTAGTAAGTTAAGAAGTTAAGCTAGACGAGATAGTTGCAAGACTAGGATAGCATTGACGATGCTTGGTGTGTCCAAGCAGCTTCAATACTTGTTATCTAGCTAATTCTGTTTACTCTATCTATAAAATTGCTAAATAGTTCATAAATTTGAATTTAACAGAGCGATTACAAACTTCCCTCAATGAGATAGCGCGAGAACGCGATCCTTACATCGCCACAGCTGGCCACTTTTTTGTTCAAGAATATATTCGCCAGCAATTTTCCCAATGGGGAAGTGTGGAAATCCACACCTTCCAAGTTAGGGGTAAAACTCATAAGAATTTGATTTTAAATTTACCTTCCCAGGCTAGACCGCAAAAAAAAGATTTGCCGCCTATTTTAATCGGCGCTCATTATGATGCTGTTCCTGGAACGCCAGGCGCCGATGATAATGCCACAGGTGTAGCAGTGTTGCTGGAATTAGCCAGAAAGTTTGCTGCCGAACCAGTCAGATATCCCTTAAGGCTGGTCGCTTTCGATATGGAAGAATATGGCTTATTGGGTAGTGCTGACTATGCAGCTTTGTTGCGCGAACAAAACCAACAACTACGTTTAATGATTTCCCTAGAAATGCTGGGTTATAAAGACTCTACACCTGGCTCTCAAACTTACCCGCCTTTTTTGGATCGCTTCTACCCTAATAGCGGTAATTTTATTGCTTTAATTGGCAATTGGCGGACAATTGGCGACTTAATTACGATGAGTCGTAGTATTCGCCAAGCCGGCGTATCTAGTCAGTGGCTACCCGTGCCAAATAGAGGTTTAATAGTTCCGCAAACCAGACTTAGCGACCATGCATCTTTTTGGGATTTGGGTTATCCAGCAATGATGGTCACAGATACGGCATTTTTACGAAATCCACATTATCACAAACCTAGCGACACAGTTGCTAGTTTGGATTTAGATTTTCTTAGCGCCGTATGTGAGGGTTTAGAGATGGCGATTAGGCAACTGTAAGGGCTGGAGTGGAGAGGAAAGACTTGGGTTAACCCTTGTTTGTACAATATTTATGCAAGAGACTTCATGAATACAATTCATAACGAAGGAATGAAAATATTTCTTTCCTAGTCACCAGTCACCAGTAAAGAGTCCCTATTTTCAAGGCAGGTCTATTGATTCTGAATTCTGAATTCTCCTTCAATTTATTTCTTAAAATATCTCAACCCATAACGGTCTTGATATTTGTTGATATACTCTACATTCTGTTGCTCTAATCTTGTCAGCAGTTTCGGTGGAAATTCTTTTGGTGAATATATTGGACGATACCAAGGTTGGTTATTAAAGTAATCTTGTAATTCAGGTGTGTCAAAACGGCGTCCGTGGCTAGCAAATATTGAATTTCGCATAATATCTAATTCAAAACCGCTTTTACCATCTAAATCTGCATCAGTAACGCGTCTTTGGGTAAGCCAAAAATAAGTATTAATAGTAGTGTTATCAGCTGGCGTTATTAATGGAGTTGGAGAAGGTGTAGATTGAGTAGGAATAGATGGAGTTGGTGTAAATTGAGGAGTTTCAATTGCTGGACTAGGGACAGTTGACGGTGTTGGTGAAGAGAATACTGTTTTATCTGTTGTCTGTTGAGGTGATTTTGTCACCATTTGACCGATAATTACAGATCCACCGATTAATCCACCTGCAATTAAACTGCCGATGAGGATATTATTCTGACTATTATTTTGAGGGTTCGGCTGTGGCTGAGAGTGGACTGTCTGAGGTGATGGTGCAGATACTACAGTTGCTTGAGTCAAGACGGGTTGCGTCGGGGGAATTGGATTTTGCAAAGCATCTAGCATTGCTCTTGCTGTGGGGTAGCGATCGCGTGGATGATATGCAATGGCGCGATCGATTACTTCTGCGATCGTTGGGCTAATATGACTGGCATACTGTCGCCAAACAATTTCACCAGTCTGGGAATCTGTCTCTAGTTGTTGCGCGACTCTTCCAGTCAGTAAATAAATTACTGTCATTCCCAAACTATATAAATCGCTGGAATAAACTGGTCTACCTGCGGCTTGTTCGCTGGGCATATACCCAGGTGTGCCAATGACAATGGAACTGGTAGGATTGCCTTGGGAATTCACTACAGTTCCCATTGATTCCCGCACGGCACCAAAATCAATTAGCACGGGCTTACTGTCGCGATGGCGCACGATAATGTTATCGGGTTTAATATCGCGGTGAACGATGTTTTTCGAGTGGACGTAATCGAGGACAGGTAAGATATTGATGAATAATTCCCGAACAGCGGTTTCACTAAATAGCCCTTGCTTTTGGACTTTTGCAGTTAGGGTATCGCCTTCAACCCATTCCTGAACTAAATAAAATTCCCCGCCTGAAGAAAAATAGGCATACAACGCTGGAATTTGGTCATTTGCGCCGCCTAGTTCTTCTAAAATAGCTGCTTCCCGTTGAAACCTTTCTTGAACTATCTGGTAAATCTGGGGATTATTATGAATCGGTCTTAGCTGTTTTACTACACAAAGGCGCTTTGAGGGCATATAGGTATCTTCTGCGAGATAGGTTTGACCAAACCCACCAGCGCCTAATGTGCGGATAACTTGATAGCGATCGTTGAGCAGCTGTATTGTCATGGGAAATTACCAGCAATATTCATAAGGCTTCTTGCAGAAGTGGGGAAAAGGGTAAGGGGTAAAGGGGAAAGCGGCTCATAAAAACCCTTTTCCCTTTAACCTTTTCCCTTTCCCCCTCTTGCAAAAGTTACTTTTGCAAGAGGTCTATAAGATAGTTTTCCCAAAACTACCTTTATTTCAAATCTAGTAAGCCTTGTTCTTTTAATTTAGGATTAAAGCGAACCTCTAGTTGCAAACCACGCGCTTCTAATTCTTTTGAAATTTCTGCTTCTACTCGCCGTGCTACATTTTTAATAATTTTTATTTGTGCTAATTCATCATTAGCTGGATTTTGATAATTTGCCTGTTCTTCAGGCGTCATTAGCATTTTGACATCAATGGGATTAGTCCATTTGTCCTTGTTATCTCCATTTCCTGCTGGTACGCTGCCATTTTCAGCAATCCAAGCATTCTCAATATTTTCTAAAACCGTGCGGCTGGGGCGTTCGATAGTTTGAACTTTCACCCAATAGCATTGCTGTGGTTGACGTACTAAATGCTGCTTGAGGCTAAGATATACATCACGAGAATATCCGACAAATTGCAATGCTTTTTGTTGGTCAAAGATAGCATAGACGCCGATTTTACCTTGAAATTTTTCGGGTAGTTCGCCGCGATCGCCTATGTAAGGTGTGTATTCCAAGCTAGCTAAAGCAGGAGTATTGGTTTCAGTAGTCATAAATCAAAAATTTGCTATTGTCTCGTGAATTTGAAATTACTAATTAGATTCAATTATCTTGCCAACTAAGCTTTATTTAATTTTTTATAAATAGCACAAAGACGGCTTGGTTGAAAAATCTTAGCATTAAACATAAAATTTGGTGGTACGTTAATAATTACATATTCATCCGATTCGTGGTATTTTTCAAATTCTGCTGGCATTCCTTTAGTAGTAGTTAAGCTATAAGGTACTGGCTGAAAAAGTAATTCTGTAAATTCAACTTCTTCACACTGCGATTGTTGGGATATTTGATTTAAAAAAGCTTCACTTTTTAATAATTTAAATAGCGTTTCTTGAGCTTGCGGATTGAGAGCGAAACTACCATCAAAGTTTTGGACAATTTTAATGGACATTTTTTCTCTAGGTACTTATTAACAACTAAGTGACGAGCAAAGCGAGCAATATTTTGCACCTACTTATCTAAAAGTACTGAATAATAAAGCTTAACTTCTTCAGCAGTTGAGCTTGCTAAAAAATCAGCACTGTAAGATCAGCCTATTAGATTGTGGAACTTCTGTCAGCTAGAAAACGCAGTTGGTATGATTAAGAATCATGAAGTATGGGAAATTTTTAGAGACGCGGTATCCCATTTTGGATTTTACAAAAAGTTTGAGCTGAGAAAACCTCAGCTCAAAGTCATTCAAGACAGATTCTGGATTGATGATTTGGAAAGCGCTATTACCAACAGGTAAATTTTGTCATAATTTCCCCAACCGACGCTATTGCAGCAGTCAGTCAAGCCTAAATACCTCACAGTTCCATTGGTATTTCGATCGCGAACTCAGTCCCTTCTCCTATTTTGGAATTACAGATTAAACTACCCTTGTGTTTGTCTACGACAATCTGATAGCTAATTGACAATCCTAAGCCTGTACCGCTTCCTACAGACTTTGTGGTAAAAAATGGATCGAAAATTTTCTGCTGCACAGCTTCTGTCATCCCAGATCCGTTATCGCTAATCCGAATCATCACTGTATTAGAATTTGTTAGCTGAGTAGATATGCGAATTTCTGGATGATTTTTGATTTTTTCTTGCAGTTCTGACGTGCCAAAACTGCTGCTGAGATTTCTCGGTTCGTCATTTCCGAATGAATCTTCTAAAGCATCGATCGCATTGCTTAAGATATTCATAAACACCTGATTTAGCTGACCAGCGTAACAAGTAACTTCCGGGATATTTGCATATTGTTTAATGACTTTAATTTCAGGAAAATCGTTTTTTTCCTTGAGTCGATGCTGCAAAATCATTAAAGTGTTGTCTATTCCTTCATGAATATCTACAGGCTTCATCTCATATTCATCGAGACGGGAAAAGTTACGTAAGCCCAAAACAATAGTGCGGATTCGCGAACTTCCAATCTTCATCGAATCTAGAATTTTTGGCAAGTCTTCTGCTAAAAAATCGATGTCGATATCTTCAGATTTTTCCTCAATAGCAGGCGAAGAATTAGGGTATTCTTGCTGATAAACAGCCATCAAATCCAGCAAATCGCGTACATATCCGCTAGCATGAGTAATATTGCCGTGAATAAAATTAATTGGATTATTAATTTCATGGGCAATTCCCGCTACCATTTGCCCTAAGGAAGACATTTTTTCACTTTGAATTAATTGAATTTGGGTGCGTTTTAATTCCTGTATCGTCTGTTGCAATCTTTGATTTTTATCGTCTAGTTCCTGGGTTCTTTCTTTGACTTTTTGCTCTAGAGTATGGTTGTATTTCTCTAAACTTTCTTTAGCTTCTGCCAAATTTTTGTAGAGCATGGCATTCTTAAGTGAGATTGCTGCTTGGGTAGTGATGAGTTTGAGAACTTCCACGCGATCGCGTGTAAATGCTCCTGTAGTTAAATTATTCTCTAAATAAATAATACCAATCAATTTGCTTTGGTTGATAATAGGTATAGACAATAAACTTTTGGGCTGTTCGCAAACAACATAGCTATCCGTTGCTAAAAAAGAAACGGTCATTGCATCATCGATAACCAAAATTTCTTTGGAACGCTTAACGTAGTTAATCAAAGTAATCGGAACATCGTAACTAAATTCTAAAGAAATTTCTGGAAACTCTGTATAGGTATGTTCAAAATCGGAATTTGCACAAACTGCCGTCACAATTAATGGTAAGTTATCATCTTCACTTAAAATCAAAACACATTTAGAAGCACCTGCATTTTCCATCACAACTTCCATTAAAGTAGCAACCAATCGTTGCAGTTCAATTTCCCCAGATAGGGCTTGAGATGCTTTAATAAATGTGGATAAATCTAAAGAATCGGAAACACTAGTCTTTGTGCCGATCGCAGTTTGTTGATTGCTAAAAGTAGAGAAAGATGTGTTATGAAAAGAAGTGCTTTCTTGGGCGGAGTGAATATTCAGTTTTGGTTTTTCTTGCTGAAATACAGGAGCGAGTAATAAAGGATAACGTTTGACTAAATCGTTTACTTTTGCTAACGCTCCCCACCGGATATAGCTATAGTAAGCATCTGTGAAATAGGTTTGGGCAATCTTCTGTTTACCCCATTGTAAATAGAATCTGGCAGTGAGTTCTTCAGCGAGGGCTAGATCGTTCGCATACTCATGCTCTTTGGCTAGGGAAATAGCGCATTCATAGCATTCTATTGCTTCGAGATATTGACAGTTAATCCGATGTCTTTCAGCCTCAACCAAATAATATTGGTGTAAACAATTCATTGGGGCGTGATGCGACCAACGCTGCATTTTTTCTTGATTGGCTTGAACGCGATCGAGAATGCATTTTTGCTCGGAGATGGATACCTCAGAATATACAGCCAGAGCCGCTAAAGAATCATAAAAATGAAAAATTAGAGTAACTAAATGTCCAGTTGCAGCATCTAAATAGTTTTTCGCTAATGCAGCATTTTCAACTGCTTGATGAAATTCCTGAAATAGATAACATAGAAGAAGTTTATTAATATATAGATATAAAAGCCCAAGCCCATCTTTTGTTTCCGAATGAACTTGGAGCATTTTATCTTCGTTATAAACTTCACCCACTAAACAAGATGGATTTTCTGCCTGCCCTAGCAAGTTCAACACACTTTGCCGATAAATAGTATTCCATTGAAATACTACTTCTTGCTTCATTTGTTTGATAGCATGACTATAATTTGCTATTTCTTGCTCTAGATTTGACAGTTCTTTGCCAATGAAATACGAGCAGTAACAATAACCGTTTAGACTATAGGCTGCAAACTCTAAATCTCCTGCTTCAGTACCAACAACGTAAGCCTCTAACAACGGTTTTAAGATTTCTTTAGCGTGTTCTTTCCAACGTCTAACGAGTGGATGAAAAGAAGAAATAATTTTCGCACTTACTTCTTTAATTTGTAACTTAGATAAAAGATTGACAGCTAGTTGGCCAAATTGATAGCCAGATTCAATATCTCCTACTAGTCCGCACAGTATTACTCCATAATTCACATAAGCAAAGGCTGATAATGGTGCGTTGCCATATTGCAAGGATAAGTTGAGCTGTTTAACAAGAATTAGTGGGAATAGTTCGGGAATAGCTTGATAAGTTAAAGCATGAGCGCTCGATAAAACACTCATAATTGCTAGCGCTTGAGTATCTGTCATTTCTGGTAGGTCAATTAAATCTTCAACACGCCTACCAGCCATATTTAATGGTATTTCTGCCATTGCTAGCTGAATATCAGATTGGCTTGGATGTTCGGGAAATTCTATTCCTAAAAACTTCAAAAATGCGAGTGCAGTTTTGATTCCTTTGAGTGGTTGGTTCTGCGCTCCATAAGCTTTGATTTTTACTTCATAAACTTTAACTTTGTCTGTGAGAGTTTTAGCTTTTGTTAAGACTACCTCTGCTAATTGTTCGGTTTGCTCAAAGTCTCCGTTCAAGTACGCTGCCTCTGCCGCTGTCTCATACAAAGCTAGAATTAGCTCGTACTTTGTCTCCCAACTATCATCTGCAAGCAATCCAATTCCAGTAGTTAAATATCTAAGTGCAGCCGGATAAGCTGTTGAAGCTAAAGCTTTACGTCCAGCAATTAGATTCATCTGAGCTAGTTCATCTCGCTTAGCTTGATGGCTGATGAATTCCACTGCAATATTAAACTGATTGACAAGCTCAAAAATTCTTTCTTCCTGTTCTGCAACTGGAATATTATTCAATAATAATAGCCCAATTTTTAAATGAATTGACTTTTTTTGTTCTTGAGGAATTAAAGAATAAGCAGCTTGCTGTACGCGGTCATGGACGAATTTATATTTAGGTATTTGTAAATTCAGAGTTGCAAATTTTGTAGGCTCTATTCCAGAAGCAATTAACTCTTCACTAGTATTGTCTGCTGGAAAAATATTGTAAATTTCGGTCTGTGGTAAGATTAATCCTTCAAGTAATGCTTGCCACAAGTCTGATGCTGTATCTACTACAGATTTTTCATGGACGATCGCTAAACTTTTTAAATCAAATTGGTTACCAATACAAGCAGCAAGCTTTAATACCTTTTGGGTATTGATTGACAATTTTTCTATTTGAATAGCGATAAACTCTACTACATCATCTGTAAGAGCTAATTCTTTAATTTTAGCAATATCGTACTGCCAATAACCAAGATCCGAGTTTAATGTAATTAGCCCTTCATCGTATAAAGATTTAAGGAATTGAATGGAAAAGAAGGGGTTACCTTTAGTTTTGGCAAACACCATCTGAGTCAGAGGAACAGCAACTAATTCTGGACAATGAAGGGTATCAGCAATTAAATGATTTAAATCTCCCTGATTTAACGGTGTTAAGGTAATAGTACTAATATTTGCACCTGTTTGTTCAATCTCTCTGATTGTTAAAGAAAGTGGATGTCCTTTGGAAACTTCATTATCTCGATAGGAACCAATTAATAATAAGCATTTATTAAAATCATTATTTTCTTCTGTTTCTCCTGAAATATTAGACAAGCTACTTTCGCATATTAATAGCTGAATTAGTTTCAAAGAAGCTGCATCTGCCCATTGTAAGTCATCAACAAAAATAACCAGAGGATGGTCTTTTGTAGTGAAGATTTGGATAAATTTCTGGAACAATAAATTAAAACGATTTTGGGCAGCACTGCCAGAGAGTTCTGTGACTGGAGGTTGCTTGCCAATAATTTGTTCGAGTTCAGGAATTACATCAATAATTACCTGAGTTTGCATACCCAACTCTTGGAGAATCTTCGCTTTCCACTGTTGAATTTGAGCATCAGTTTCTGAAAGTAGTTGCCCGATTAAGTCTCGAAAAGCTTGTACTAATCCTGATAAGGGAATGTCACGTTGAAATTGATCAAACTTTCCTTTGATGAAGTAACTTTGCTGGCGCGCAATGGGTTTGTGGACTTCGTTGACCACAGCAGTTTTGCCAATCCCAGAGAAACCTGCGACCAAGACCATTTCTACTCCCTTGGTTCCTCCCTGAGTAACGGGAGTGAGTGCGTTTGAGAACCATTGCGTTGTAGAAGTTTCGTCACTCAAATTAAGTGGCGTTAGTTCTCCTGACTTGTATTTCCCTAAAGGAAAGTGTACCAACCCAGAACCGCTAGAATGAAATCTAGTATGGGATTGAAGGGGGTTAGCAATTCGCTCAAAAGCAGCGAGTAGGATTTCAACTTCGTTTTGCCGCCCATAGAGTTTTTCGGGGATAACAAAACGGTCTGAGATATCGCGATCGCCTAGTTTAAAAGGTACAATCTTTCCTGTCTCTTGCCACTGTTTTTGACACACTTCCAAATCATGCTTTAACCCCAATACACTTTGATAGCGGTCTTCGGCATTTTTGGCCATCAGCTTGCCGAGAATCTCAGACAAAATTGCCGGAATATTGGAATTAACCTGGTGGGCTTTGAGTGGTTGTTTAGCAATGTGACAGTAAACTAACTCCATCGGATCTTTGCTGGTGAAGGGTAACTGTCCGGTGAGGAGTTCAAACAAAGTGACGCCAAGGGAATAAAAATCAGTGCGGTAATCAATACCTCGGTTCATTCTGCCAGTTTGTTCTGGAGAAATATAACCCAGAGTGCCTTCTAAAATGTTGGGATTGGTGAGAAATTGAATTTCTCTTGGCAGAAGTGTGGCAATACTAAAGTCGATGATTTTTATCTCATTCGTAGTTGGATTAATCAGGATATTGCCAGGTTTAATGTCTTTGTGAATAATGCGATCGCGATGCAGTTTTTCTAAGATAGAAGCAATTTTAATAGCGATATCAAAAAATTCATTTACATAAATCTTATTTTCTTTATCATCCTCTAGCCATTTTTGCAGGGAAATCCCACCAAAATCTTCCATTACTAGGATGTAGCCGTTACGGTAGCTATCCAAGCTATATGGTTTGACGACACCAGGAATATCGAGGTTTTTAATAATGATATATTGATTGCGAAATTGTGCAATTTCTGCGAATGTAGGATATTCATTTCGCATTAATTTGAGGACGACTAACTTTTGGTCTTCTTCCCTAATACCCCGATAAACTAGGGTTTTACTGCCTGAGTAAATTTGCTCAGTAACGCGATAGCCAGGAAATGCATATATTGTATCTACTACTACTGACATTGCAGCTTATACTCATAATTTTTGTTTCTATGGCTAGTATTCCCGTCTTCAATAAATAAAAATAACAAAAACCTGCCAATCTCTTAAAATTAAGAGCAAATTTTGGCAGGTTTAATGGGTCTAAGGATACTTTGCTAGACTAGCAACTAAGGTTAATAATATCCTCCAACCCTGACCAAGCAATTAGTAATTATTAATTATTAATTCGTAATTTAAGGTGCAGAGGATAATCGCAAACGCAAATTGTCAGCTAGTGTACGTCCAAGTTGGATGTTCTATGATTAAGACTGTTTTTCATCCTTTGTAATTTGTGCTTGTCATTTGATTAATATCTATGACCAACGAAAAAGGACAGCCACATCGACTAGTTATGCAATTTAAATTTGTTTTAGCTTATTTGATTTTTTGTTTAATAAAAGTCACAACCTGAGTTAGCTGTTTCTTCAAGCCTTCGATTTCTGCTTGCATTTTGGCAATTTTATCGTTCAACGCCTCAATTTCTGCCTGGGAGACTCCTGGAGAACTAGAAGTTGGTATTGTAGTATTTGTGGGAATTGAGGTTGCGGCTGTGGTATTTGGTTCGCTAGCAGTTGAAACCGCAGCAGTTGTAACACCAGAGGTTGTTCCAGCGCCATTTTTAGCAGCTGCTGGCGCTCCCACTGCAACTAATTCTGGGCGTGGCTGTTTCGCTTTTGTCATAGCTAACTTAATTGCGCCAATTAGTTGCTTCTGATCGAAAGGCTTACCCAAGAATTCAAAATATTCAAAAGGTTCTGGGATTTTTTCGGTCACTTCTTCTTTGCGACCTGACATAATCACCAAAGGAATTTTTCTTAATTCAGGGTGAGCTTGAACTTGCTGGAAAACTTCCCAACCACTCATTTTAGGTAGCAGAAAATCCAGCATAATTAAGCTAAGTTTTTCCTGACGGATGAAATTTAGCCCTTCCAGACCGTCTTTTGCTTCCAGTACCTCAAAATTGCCTGGAGGCAACATTTCTCGTACTTTTACCCTGACAACTGTAGTGTCATCGATAACTAAAATTTTATTGCTTGCCACGACTGTTTGCTCTAACAGAAACTTTAAGTGTAAATAGCGGTTTTGCCGATTGTCCTTGAGAATTCTCCCACTATATACAAAAGATCTATGAATTGGGGGATAGTATATTTCGGTATAAATGACGTTACAAGACGTGTTTTGCAAAACTTTTGCTTGTGTTCTCTAAAATTTGTGTCATTGTGATATTTAAAGCTTTAGCCTCGATCTAGGGCATCAGCAACAGCGACACACAAACAGTTCTTTATATTGAGTCACTGTACATCTGCTGCTGACGAAAATCCGCCGTTTCGACACTACCGGAGATTTTTAGATGGTTTCGTCACGAGAAGCCGAACTCAAGTCTGAAATTATGGCAATGCCTAGCTGGTTGCGTCGTCCGATTGGCAAAGCCAGCGAAATCTCTACCGTACAACGCATTATTAAACAGCGGCAAATTCACACAATTTGCGAAGAAGGGCGTTGTCCTAACCGAGGAGAGTGCTACGCCCAAAAAACTGCGACTTTTTTACTGATGGGGCCTACCTGCACGCGCTCTTGTGCTTTTTGTCAAGTAGATAAAGGTCATGCACCAATGCCTCTTGATTTAGACGAACCGCAAAAGGTCGCCGAGGCGGTGCAGCTGTTAGGATTGCATTATGTGGTGTTGACTTCTGTAGCCCGTGATGATTTGCCCGACCAAGGTGCAGGGCATTTTGTGAAGACGATCGCGACTATTCGTCAATTGAACCCAGAAACTCAAATTGAAGTCCTAACGCCAGATTTTTGGGGCGGTGCGGGCAATGGGGAATCCAGTCAACGCCAGCGGATAGCTACGATTGTCGAAGCCAAAGTGGCTTGTTTCAACCACAACATTGAGACAGTGCGACGCTTAACCGGGCCAGTGCGCCGGGGAGCCAAGTACGATCGCTCCCTACGAGTGCTGGCTATAGTCAAAGAACTCGATTCGACAATTCCCACCAAATCAGGTTTGATGCTGGGGCACGGAGAAACTACCGATGAAGTCGTGCAAGCAATGGCCGATTTAAGGGCTGTGGGTTGCGATCGCTTGACTATCGGCCAGTATATGCGCCCTTCTTTAGAGCATCTACCAGTTCAAAAATATTGGACTCCAGAGGAATTCGAGCAACTTGGCTCCATAGCGAGGGAAATGGGATTTAGCCACGTCCGTTCCGGCCCACTAGTTCGTAGTTCCTACCATGCGGGAGAGGAGGGATGAGGAGGCAGAGGGTATGGGGGAGTGTGGGGAGTGTGGGGAGAGAGGGGGGAAAGATTTCTTCCCCATCTTCCCACACCTCCCACACTCCCTGCTTGCCCAGTCCCTAATCGCCAGTCCCCAGTCCCCAGTCCCCAACTTCAAATATTTCTAAAGAATTTGGGGGATTGGTACACATAATTTGGTATTTCTTAAAAAGTCCTGACATTTAGGAGAAGCGCATTATGACTGCTAAAAACAGAGATTTACCAGTTGCCGACAGTGGAGCTAAACCTCCCTACCCCTATCGCACAGGCTGGGCAATTTTCTTGTTAGCTATCAATTTCCTGGTAGCAGCCTGGTATTTCCACATTATTGAATAATTAGAAGTGGAGTGGTGCTACTCAAATCGTGCCTTTAAATAAACCTTTGGGGCGTATGAGTAGCACCAATATCATAATCAACAGTGCTACACCTTGTTTGTAATCAAGACCAAACACTACAGGTTGAGCCGCGTGGCTGATGCCCAATTGCAAAGCAACTTGATGAACAAAAGATAAAACTTGGTTGACTGTAGGAATGCTCACTTCCTGAGCAATGCCAATAATAAAAGCTCCGGCGATCGCACCATAAGGGTTGCCAATTCCACCAAGAATTACTGAAGCAAATAATGGTAAAATTAAGAACCATCCCATATTCGGTCGCACGGCTGTGATTAAGCCGTACATACTGCCGCCCAAAGATGTCAGAGTACCTGCAATTAACCAAGTCCAAAGGATAACTCTGTCAACATTAATACCAGAAACTCTAGCTAAATCCAGATCGTCAGCAACTGCTCGCATAGCTTTGCCAATTTTGGTGTTTTGCAGCAGGTAGTGTATTCCCAGGATTGCCAGCACTGCCAAGAACAAAACCAACAATTGATTTTGGGGCACTTTTAAGCCCAAAATGTCTAAAGCTGGAGTCACAGGTAAATCATAATTTTGGTTCTTGCCTCCCCAGATAAAAATAATCCCATTGCGAAGAAATAAGGCAAGTCCAATAGAAATAATAATCAGCGTCGTAGAGGTAGCACGAATAGAGCGCATCCTTGACCAGAGTAACTTTTCTGATAAAAGCATTCCTGCTACTGTTCCCACTGTGGCGAGGAGCATGGAAAGCCAAATATTGACTCCAATAATATTTATCTGCCAAGTCAGATAAGCTCCTAAAGTGAGAAAATCACCATGAGCAAAATTAGATAGACGTAAAATTCCATAAGTCAGTGTAAGTCCAACTGCGGCTAGAGCAATAATACTCCCCACTGCAATTCCATTTACGATTAGTTGGGCGAATTGTGTATCCATAAGTCTGAAGTTGCCAGCAAAAATTTGAGATTAGTCCGTAAGAATTCAGAACTCAGGAGTCAGAAGTCAGAATTTGTAAGGATTTTAGTATGATTAGTATATTCATTCATCAAATCTTCTTCAAATTCTTGAACTATTCTGGTTCCTGAATTCTGACTTCTGAATTCTTAGGTCAATCATTCATACAATATTTTTTTGGTTTAGGTGCTAAACCCGACACCATAAGTTATGGTTTATAAATAAAAAAGGATTCCTCGCCAACATATAAAATCCTAATTAGGATTTTTATGCGAAGCTAAACTTGTTCAGCGGTCTAGTTGACCATGCAGCAGTATTCAAGCTTACCAGAACAGAACTCACAGATTGATGCAACGCCAAAACTTTTGACAACAATTGAGCAACTTCGCGCCGATTTGTGGCTGGAGAAAAGCTTAAACCAGTTGCAAAGTCGCCTTAACGATCGCCTGCTTTGTGCTTGTAATACTGTCTCACAGTCACCAGCCGCAGAAGCAGAAATTTTCCAAATTGTGGTCAACGAGATTAACATTGCCGTGGACGCCAGTCATCTGGCGTTCGTGCAGTTTACCGTAGGCATAGCTCTACTTGAACCACACCAAACATTTGCCACAGTTTGCTATATTTCTCGTTCGCAATTTTTAGGCTCACAACCTCCACTGTTGGAAGTGACGTCAACAGCAGGGAAAAAGCTGCCTTTGAGATTGCAACAAACCATAGAAATCAAAGATTTGCAGCAACTTGAAAATCAACAAATACCGAGTGCTTGGCGTTTAGCTGATGATTCTGGTGGCGTTATCGGCTGGCTAGTTATCGCCAGACCGCCGCTAGGATCTGATTCTGAGCTACTCATAGGAGCAGAAGCTCAACTCATATCACAATTATTGGCAAGGTCTGCTAAGCAGTGTACTACAGCTTCGATCCAACTGAAGCATATCGGATCTTGGCAACAACGTTATCAAGAGTTAAGTAGCTCTAATCAAGAATTGGAGCGCACAAATCAACTGAAAAATCAGTTTCTCGCAAACACCAGTCATGAAATTCGCACACCGCTGAGTTCGATTATTGGATTTACCCACTTACTGTTAGCTCAAGGCTACGAACCTAGTAGAGAACGTCAACAAGAATATTTAAATATTATTCAGTCTAGCGGTAAACACTTGCTAGCTCTGATTAATGATATTTTGGATCTCTCTAAAATTGAAGCGAACCAGCTAGAAGTACAGTGGGAAACAGTAGATGTACCAGTGCTGTGTAGCAATGTTTTGGCTCTTGTAAAGGAAAAAGCTGCGAATAAGGGTTTAAAACTAATCCTAGAACTCGACCCTAATATCAAAACTTTGGTAGCCGACCCTTTACGACTCAAACAAATGCTGTTGAATTTACTCTTCAACGCTTTAAAGTTCACTACTCAAGGCAGTGTTGGCTTACAGGTTGCTTGTCAGGATTTATTTGTGCATTTTACAGTTTGGGATACTGGCGCCGGTATATCCCAAGAAGACCAAGCTCAACTGTTTCATCCCTATTTCCAAATTGCCAGGGCTGTAGCTGGTGTTGAAGGTACTGGTTTGGGTTTAGCAGTGACTCGCAAACTCGCCGAAATTCATGGTGGTTCGGTGGAACTGGAATCTGAATTAGATCGTGGTTCGCGTTTTACGCTGGTACTTCCCTTGAGGAAAGCAGAGGAAGCAGAGGAAGCAGAGGAAGCACCAGAGGCAGGAGAAACAAAATATTTATCCAATCTGGCTCCTAGTTTATCTACCCAGATATTGCTGGTAGAAAATGACTTACCCAATGGCGATCTAATGCAAATTTATCTATCTAAATTGGGATATCAGGTGACTTGGGTTAAGAATGCTGCAAAGATGTGGGAAGCTTTAAAACAGCTAGAGCCAGCAGTAATTTTAATGGATGTTTACCTGTCAGATGGAAATGGTCTCAAGTTGGTGCAGGAACTACGAGAAAATCCACAGTATAAAAATATTCCAGTGATTGCCCAAACAGCAATGGCAATGAAAGGCGATCGCGAAACTTGCCTGGCAGCTGGAGTCAATGACTATATTTCTAAACCGATTGATTTACCACTTTTAGCCAGTTTGGTAGCCAAGTATAGTAAAGCACCAAACTCGATTGCTGGCGACTAGGGAGTGGGGAATGGGGAGATGGGGAGATAAAGAAGTGTGGGGAGTGTGGGGAGTGTGGGGGGAAAGAGAATTTATGCCCCCCTCTCTTCCCACACTTCCCACACCTCCTGCTTCCCCAATGCCTAATGACTACAATGGGATTTGTTGGGTGCTATTGAGTTGTGGCAGGTATAGAAAATGATGGTGACACAAAAGCTTGAGCAATTAAGAGCTTTATTTGAAGAAATGGGGCAAGCGTTGATTGCCTACTCTGGGGGTGTTGATAGCACTTTGGTGGCGAAAATTGCTTATGATGTGTTGGGCGATCGCGCTTTGGCTGTAACTGCTGTTTCTCCCTCGCTGTTGCCAGAAGAGTTGGAAGATGCCAAAATTCAAGCCGCAACTATTGGGATTGCTCATCAAATTGTGGAAACTCACGAGATGGAGAACCCAAATTACACTTCTAACCCAGTGAATCGCTGTTATTTTTGCAAAAGTGAGTTGCACGACACTCTCAAACCTTTGGCTTTACAGTTGGGTTATCCATATATCGTGGATGGGGTGAATGCTGACGATTTGCACGATTATCGCCCAGGAATTCAGGCGGCGAAAGAAAGAGGTGCGCGATCGCCTTTAGCAGAAGTTAGTATTACGAAACTTGAAGTCCGGCAACTTTCGCAACAACTCAATTTACCTTGGTGGGATAAACCCGCTCAACCTTGTCTGAGTTCCCGCTTTCCTTATGGTGAAGAAATTACTGTTGCTAAGTTACAACGAGTTGGTAGAGCCGAAATTTTCTTAAGAAAGCTGGGTTGGCAGAATTTGCGGGTACGTTCTGAAGGCGATACGGCACGAATTGAATTATTACCAGCACAAATCAAAGAGTTTGTCTTAAATACCGATCTACAAACATTAGTTGCCGCATTTCAAGATTTCGGATTTATTTACGTAACCTTGGATTTAGAAGGTTATCGTAGCGGTAAGTTGAATCAAGTTTTAAATCGGGAAGCCGTGGGCGTTAAACTATAAGATTTTTTTTAGTTTCTAGATACAGTTTCTGTAGTTTCATTTTCATGGCTCATCTTCACCTTGGTGGGTCAGCGTTTCATACCAATCGATAATTGGCAGATCGGCGGGTGCTGTTAGTTGTTGATAAACACGTCGGCAAAGTTCTCGGAAAGAGGGATAGCGTTCTTGACGCCAATGATTGGCAAGTTCGCTCAAAGAAGCCTCATTCAAATTTCCTAGAGCATAATTGCGGTCAAAACCATATTGCATTGGTACTACTGTCCCATCTGCTTCGATAATTAGAGGTGATACTAGGTCAGCAAAGCAGTAGTTATGCTGATTTATTAATGCTTCGTCTGCAAAAAAGCTACTAGGATTTGAGCGCAGCAAATCTTGGTGAACTAAATCAATCTGAATAAAAACCTTATCACCAAAAGCTTCTCGCAGACGCATGGCTTTCAGGTAAACATAGGATAATATGTTGGTACTGGGTCTAGACCCGACAAGGCTTTGGGTAGCGTGTCCAACTTCTGCTAGTGGATGAATCTGCAATAATTTTGCCCCTTGCTCCAAAGCGAAGTTCGCAACCCAGTCTAACTCTCGAAAATTTTGTTTTGTGAGTGTAAAAATAAACCCGAATGGGATACCCGATTGGCGAACCCCTTCCAGTCGAGCCGCCATTTTTTCAAAAGCTTGCTCTGAAGAACGCATACGGTTATGAGAGGCTGGCATTCCATCAAGACTAATGGCGAGTAGATCAACCGCTTTAGTTAGCTGTTCTAAGTGTCGCTCGTCCAAGAGTATACCGTTGGAAGTAACCGTTGTCTGCATCTGGTATTGATGAGCATGTTTTAGCAGTTCGGGCAGAGATTTGTAGACGAGGGGTTCTCCTCCTGAAAAGCTGACAATGGTATACCCTTGTTCACTTGCATCGGTAATTGCTTGTAAAAGGAGCGGGACACTGAGTTGGTCACGCTCCTCCGGGCTGGAAGAAGAGTAACAATGGAGACAGCGCAGATTGCACCGTCTGGACGGGTGGATTTGTAGGATGCGGTTAAAGTTTCCAGTAGGTGTCATACGCTTACTAACTCCAATTACTCTTTGCGCTCTAAAACTCTATAGAAGCTTTGCAAAAGTATCGTTTGCAATGATTAAACGAAAGATTAAAAGGTAAGGAGAAAAAAGAAAATTTCATCACCACTCCTGTTCCCTGACTTTTGCAAGAAGTTTTAGAATCCCGATCCCTGGTTAGCAATATCTTTAGTGATATTTAGCTCCTGGGATTTATTTTTATGGATCTCCCCAGCCAGGGGGGACACAATCCCAAGAGGAAAAGGCTTATCGGGGTCATAAATTGGCGAAAGCACATGTTTCTTGTTGATCTTGTCAATGTCGATAATAAACTTACGAATCTTAGAGGTAGAGTCTTTTGAGTCTAAAGGTAATCCTCCTCCTTTAAGCTGTTCTAGTTCTTTTAGTTCTTCTGGGGTTAAATCCATATACAATTCGTCGCCTTGAATGTTTTGCACTTCCAGACGGTTTTCCATGATATTCTCCTTTGTTTTTACACTAAGAGCGTAGACACCGCTAATTTCTGTGAGCGATCTGCACACGTTCAATTTCATTCCCCTCTGGGGAACTTCCGCAAATTTACGATTGAAATTACAAATATTTATATTTACAGGCACTTTTTGACAGCCTGTCTACGCAATTCCATAACTTATGGTGATGCGATCGCTCCAAGTCTCGCCAAAGCGATCGCTCAATTCTTGCGCTGAGTCAGTTTGTATTCTATTTGCTCTAGTGCCGATTGCCAAACATCATATCCTTCTTGAGACAGGTGCAATCCATCTGTAGTTAACTCTGGACGCATATTGCCTTCCATATCTGTAAACCAACTATAGATATTGAGATAATTTGCACCTTCTTGTTTGGCAATCTGGGATAGTTGGGTGTTGATTTGACGAATGCGGCTATTAGAAATTTTTGGTAGGCGAGTCGGTAAAATCGACTGGACAATAATTTGACTTCGGGGGTGATTTTGTCTTAGACGGCGGACAATCCGGCGATAATTACTCAAAATTGCGCGATCGCTATCGCCTTTGCGTAAGTCGTTAATCCCAGCCATGATATAAATTACATCCGGGCGGGTCGCGGAAAATGCTCCTAATCTTTTTAATACCCCAGCGGAAGTATCTCCAGAAATGCCTTGATTGAGCCATAGTTTCCCCGCAGGCAATTTTTCTCTGGGAAACCACATGCTCAAGGAATCACCAACTAAAATACTGAGGTGATTTGTACCTTGTCCTTGGGCAATGGC
This sequence comes from Nostoc sp. DedSLP01, assembly GCA_034530875.2. Taxonomy (GTDB): domain Bacteria; phylum Cyanobacteriota; class Cyanobacteriia; order Cyanobacteriales; family Nostocaceae; genus Nostoc. Next base: position 27,546 of record JAVRCJ020000020.1, on the reverse strand, counting down.
TCTCGCTTCTAAAGCTAGTAAACTCTTCCAGTCTTCATAAGTTAGTTGGCGCTTCTTGATTGACTCCCACAACGATTGCAAATTATCGCGATCGCCGCGTGTATAAATCTGACCTGTTTTCAGAGCTGCCAATCTTTGGTAGTAGAGTTGATTGCCAGATGTGAGTGAAAAACTTGTTGTTTGGGCGCTGGAGCTAACTACTGACTCTATTGGAGCTGCTAATCCCTGCTTGCTGACTTCTGCTGATGGAGAGTTAACGCTGTTGAGATTTGGCTCATCTGCTATTGGCTGGGAACTTTCTATGGGTTGCAGTGCTTGACCGCTGAGTTCAGGTAAGGAAATATCGATGCTGTTGATAATTTTTGTACTGACTATTGTCTGGGAACCCTGGTTTAAATCCCACAGGAGGCGAGAATTTTCTGGCAGCACAATCGACAGATGTGGAAGAGCCGATGCTGGTATTGCCAATCCTGTTAACAATCCTGCTGCCAACAGATAAGGGTCCCTCATCGCTTTATCTCTCCTCTACTCACTGCTTCTCCATATCACAGCATTAGTTGCCTGTGTTCAGGAAGATTTTACTTAGGTCAAATTATTATTCTTATTTACACTGTATATTTCTGTAAAGCGTGTTCGCGAGATTATCTTAGACAATTTACGATCTCTTTAAAGTAGGGTTTTCCCGGTGGTATATGAGTACAATTTGTGAGAATACTTTTACCCAAGGAGTATTTTCACCTGCGGCTTAGTTCTGGTACATATTGCAAGTCGTGGCAAACTCGGCGATTAGTTAGTGATTTTTGAGGATCTCATTGATTGTGAGCTTGGTAATACAGCAAATAAGCTTTTGACTTCAGACTGGGAAATTTCAGTCAATTGTGGCGATACTCTTTCAGAGCCACTTCGCAAACGCGTGAGAGTTTCATCAACCAAGAGGCACAGACAAAAAAGTAGTTTTCCATCGGCTTGATATCATATCTCAATGAACAAGTTTCAGTTCAACAGAATGTAAGTTTGAGATCGAGTTCCAAGAAAGTTAGACCTCAAATCGCTTTGTGATGAGTCTCAAGCATTTAAAGACATTGTTAAACAATATACTTGTAATTCTCGTATGACAAATTGATTTTCATCCAAAAGTTAGTTTTAGGGTTTGATGCGACCATCTGAAGATCTGAGAAAAATTCTCTAAAAGTAGGATAATACTGTGTAATTCTGTTGTAGTTCTTGATTTACAGAATTTCAAATTTCTGTTTTTTTGCGGAAGTATGATTTGAAAGACATTTGAATTAAGTTTTGGCTATAGAGAATATATTTCATCGGAAATGCTAAGATTTAGGCTGAATCATTAGTGTTTTCTTTTTATTCCGTGGCTAGAGCGAGTACAGCGATTGGTGTTAGTCCCATTATTAAGGAGATTGTGCAAAAGCAGGCACATTCGACGCGTTTAACTCTCAAAGAAGTTATTCTTATGGGAATGTTAGCGATTGATAAACTAGATGACCAAGGTCGTCAAGAGCTCGCCGATCGAGTTCATCAAATGCAAGTAAATGGAGAAATTTAAGTCCATAGCGATGGTTTATGAGTTATAAGTTTTAGCTCCTCACTTTTCATTCTTCTGCTCCTCACTTTTCTTTCTTCTGTTTTCAGTTAATCTCAATCTTCAGTGAAACGATAACGACTTCCCATTACATAATGCTCGTTAATTTCAAAAGAAATCCATCGACGTTGTAGATTCTGAGCAACAAAACCCGTTGTATTAGAACCTGCAAATGGATCTAAAACTAAATCGCCTTCATCAGTTAAAAATTTGATGAAGAACTCGACGAACCCTTGAGGAAAACGTGCTGGATGGGGTTTAATTTCTGCTCTTTTACAACGTTGTAAATAAGCGCTATTCGATTCAGTGTTGGCAATTTCAATCAAGTTTGGCGGGATAGCGCCTTGATTATCTTTTTGAAATTTATCAGAAATATCATGTCCGCTAGGACGCACTTTGGGCTTATAACCATTTTTAATTAATTGCTTCATACTTTGGCTATAAGGTTTTAAGACTTTTTTGTTGTCTGCTTTAGGATTTGGTGTTTTAGACAACCACCAAACTGTATTTACAGAATCTTTGACACGAATGCGCCTGATTGTTACCCACTCAGCAGGGGTTGGCAGCCGAGCCGGATTATAGTGGTAGAATTCTTGAGCCAGAAAAAAACCTAATTCTTTGCATAATTTAACTAAAAGTTCGTATTGATAGATACTCCGCACGGGATTACCGGGTAAGTAGGCACCGCCTAAATCCACTACCAATGAGCCATTATCTACGAGTACTCTTTTAAATTCAGATGCAAAAGGTAGAAACCATTCGATATATTTTTCAGCGGTTTCGTTACCATATTCTTTCTTGCGTGTGAGAGCAAACGGTGGTGAGGTGAGAATTAAATTAATACTATTATCATCAATGAATTTAATCAGTTTCAGGCTATCACCTAAATATACTGCTCCGTTTTGCTGGGTATAATACGGGTTAAAACTAATTTGTTGTCCTGGTGTTATTGGTTCTTTTTGCAAGAGCGATCGAGTTATCTCAGTTTTCTAGTTATAACTTGTTTTAATATTATCTGGATATTTTTTTTCAAAAATCCCGATAGCAGGGTAGAGTAAATATAAAAATATATTTTCTTTGTATTCCTGTGCATGAGAATACACTTTTAAAAGATTAGCTTACAGGTCAGTACACAGGTTAATATCGCCCCTTGAAGGCTACCATTTTTTGTATGGGAGAAATTTACCAGACATTACGATTTTAACGCGATCGCCTTTGGAGTCTGCTTCTTTTTCCACATCTAAAGTAAAGTCAATGGCGCTCATAATTCCATCGCCGAATTTATCGTGAATCACGGCTTTAATTGGGAATCCATACACCTGCATAATTTCGTATAAACGATAAATCAGTGGGTCAGTTGGTACAACTGGCCCTAACCCTTTGACAGAATATTCAGTTAACTCGTTAATATAAATTGGAGGTAGCTCCAGTGCTTCGACTAGTAACTTGGCTTCTTCTGGGGAAGCACTAGCTTGACGGTAGATTACAGCAGCAATCCATACTTCATCGCGTCCAAGAATTTTTTCTAAATCGGCAAAGCTTATTCCTTTCTCTTGTTTTGCTGCTAGTAGCTTTTGGGTAATTTCGGGAACAGACACCTGATAACTCCTATGATGAAAACTTGGGATTTTTCATACATAGTATCACTGCGATCGCCTAATTCGCGTCTGTATTTCGTCTGCTACTCCAAGACAACCTTATCGCAGTGGCAGCAATTCCTGTTTTCTAGTTAATTGTGCTGCATAAGCGATCGCTGCTCTAATATCTTCTAAAATCAGTAGTGGATACTCTTGAATAATTTCCTGAAATGTTAGTCCCTCAGCGAGGTTATCAACGATGACACATACCATGATGCGCGTTCCTTTAATGCACGCTTTACCGTGACATATATTTGGGTTTTGAGTAATGCGTTCTTGCCAGTTTGTCATGGTTAGGCGATCGCAAATTTCAGGGTTGATCGTAGCATACTTGAAATTATGTAAGTTTCAGAGCTTGAAGAATCACTGTATTCAACTGCTGAACTTGATTTGCTCCTAATTTACCTATTCTTCTGGTGATTAGTCTACGCTCTATGGTAGTTATTCGAGTCACCCTAACTTTAGAAGCAACCCGTAATCCAGTACTAGTAAAATCTGGATCTGAAGGTTGTAAGATGAACTCTTCTGGACTCAAACTACTTATGTTTTGAGATGAAATAAAACATAAAGTGACATCATCGCCTATAGTGTCTATCCATAAAACTAAACCAGGGCGTAGCTTTGTTCCAGTCAAGTCTGTAAACGGAAATGGAACCAAGACGATATCACCTTTTTGGAGAGACATTAGATAGGTTCTCCGTCGTCAAGTGAGTATATGTCTGGTTCATTTTCAAGAAAGTTAAATGCTCCTCCATTCTGGGCAAGTAGCACTAGCTCATCAGTTGAAGGCTCTGATGAATCAAAAAATAGTTTTTCTTTCAAAAGCGATCGCTCTTCATCAGAGAGAGATAGAATAACTTGCAACAATGATTCAACAAGTTTGGTGTTCATTATTATGACTGTTCACAACTAAGATTAATAATTTTAGGCTGTTACGCCAAAGGCTACCGCACCTACATATATTTCAAAAACAAATATGCGTCCTCTATTGATAAATTAACATTTTTATATTTCGTAGACTAAAGCATAGCTATAGCTAAAATTCTCATCAATTGGAGAGCCATCTAATAATTTTCTTAAGTAAGTAAAAGGAAAAGGGGAGCTAATTTCTAGACAGTTTGAAATTACATAGAGTGTTTTAACTTTTACTTTCCCACTTTCTTCCCATAAACCTTCTCCTCTAGTTGACTCTGTAGAGTATTTAAGTAACTCTTGTGCTGTTTGAAGATTTAATTCTGGATTCAGTTCAACTTGTTCTAAGTTTCCTTCGTATCTAACTAAGTTAGAATCTCCGACAGTTGCAAAGTAAATTTTACGTTGGCCGTGAGTATCTACTGCTTTTTTAGCTGATGACCAAACTACAGATGAACGGAAAGTAATTGGCTGTCTAGGATTTTGATTACTAATTTCAACTGCTTCATCAAGATGTTCAGAGTAATTTCGAGAAAAAATTGCACAATGTGAATTTTGTTTAACTTGAGTTTCTAATCTCATACGCTCGATATCTGTAGATAAAGTATTTATGCTCGTGGAGTTCCCAAAAAAATATAAAAAGTAATCAAAAAATAAAAATCCCCCACCTTGCGGCAGGGGATTTTATTACTTATCTACAAAACTAGTAGCCAGATCAACCGAACTTACCAGCAGTAGAAGCAATCAAGAATGCGGCGTAAGTTACAACATAACCAACTGCAAAGTGGGTTAGACCAACTACGCGAGCTTGAACGATGGACAGAGCAACGGGCTTGTCTTTCCAGCGAACCAAGTTAGCTAGAGGAGTACGTTCGTGTGCCCAAACAAGGGTTTCGATCAACTCTTGCCAGTAACCTCTCCAAGAGATCAAGAACATGAAGCCGGTAGCCCAAACTAGGTGTCCAAACAAGAACATCCAAGCCCAGACAGACAGGTTATTCACGCCGTAGGGGTTGTAGCCGTTAATCAACTGAGCAGAGTTTGCCCACAGGTAATCGCGGAACCAGCCCATGAGGTATGTAGAGTTCTCATTGAACTGAGCAACGTTACCTTGCCAAACACCGAGATGCTTCCAGTGCCAGTAGAAGGTTAACCAACCAATGGTATTCAGCATCCAGAAGGCAGCTAGGTAGAAGGAATCCCAAGCAGAGATATCGCAAGTACCGCCACGACCGGGGCCGTCGCAAGGGAAGGCATAGCCGAAGTCCTTTTTATCGGGCATCAGCTTAGAACCACGGGCATCCAAAGCACCTTTGACCAAAATCAAGGTGGTGGTGTGCAGACCTAAAGCGATCGCATGGTGTACCAAGAAGTCGCCAGGACCGATTGTTAAGAACAGGGAGTTAGTACCAGCGTTGATAGCATCTAACCAGCCTGGTAGCCAAACGTTAGCGTAGTTGGGCCATGCTGTATAAGCAACGCTGTCTGGGTTAGATAACAAGGTGTCTAAACCGTACAGTACTTTACCGTTAGCAGCTTGGACGAACTGAGCAAATACTGGCTCGATGAGGATTTGCTTTTCCGGAGTACCGAAAGCAACTACTACATCGTTGTGTACGTACAAGCCCAGGGTGTGGAAGCCTAAGAAAAGGGATACCCAGCTTAAGTGGGAGATAATCGCTTCTTTATGCTTCAACACGCGGTCAAGAACGTTGCCTTTGTTTTGTTCTGGATCGTAATCGCGTACCCAGAAAATTGCACCGTGAGCGAAAGCACCGAGCATCAGGAAGCCAGCAATATACTGGTGATGGGTGTACAGCGCTGCCTGAGTTGTATAGTCCTTAGCAATAAATGCGTAGGAAGGCATCGAGTACATGTGCTGTGCTACCAGGGAAGTAACAACACCTAAGGCTGCTAGGTGCCAACCCAACTGGAAGTGCAGGGAGTTGTTGTAGGTGTCGTAAATACCTTGGTGAGGTAGGTTGAACGGACCTTCAACAGGAATACCAAAGAAATTCTTGGCATTTAGGGCTTCTTTGAGACTGTGACCAATCCCAAAGTTTGTGCGGTACATGTGACCGGCAACGATGAATAATACTGCGATCGCTAAGTGGTGGTGAGCGATGTCGGTCAGCCACAAAGCTTCTGTTTGAGGATGGAAGCCACCCAAGAAAGTCAGAATTGCAGTTCCTGCACCTTGGGATGTGCCAAACACATGTCCGGGAGTGTCAGGGTTTTGAGCGTAAACAGCCCAGTTACCTGTGAAGAATGGTGTTAAACCTGCTGGGTGGGGTGGGGTGTTGAGGAAGTTATCCCAACCTACGTGCTGTCCGCGAGCTTCGGGAACAGCAACGTGAATTAGGTGACCAGCCCAAGCCAAAGAGCTAACACCAAACAGACCTGCTAGGTGGTGGTTGAGGCGGTGTTCGGCGCTCTTAAACCATGCCAAGCTAGGACGGTATTTGGGTTGTAAGTGCAGCCAACCAGCAAACAACAATACAGCTGCGAAGATCAACAAAAATACGGAACCGTTGTAAAGTTCGGTATTTGTCCGCATACCGATTGTGTACCACCAGTGATACAAACCAGAGTAGGTAATGTTTACTGGATTGCTAGCGCCACCTTGGGTGAAAGCTTCGATCGCTGGTTTGCCAAAGTGGGGATCCCAAATCGCATGGGCGATGGGACGGACGTGAAGGGGATCTTTAATCCACTGTTCAAAGTTACCTTGCCAGGCTACGTGGAACAGGAGGCTGGATGCCCACAGGAAGATGATTGCCAAGTGACCGAAGTGAGTAGCGAAAATCTTTTGGTAAAGATTTTCTTCTGTCATGCCATCATGGGTTTCAAAATCGTTGCCTGTGGCGATCGCATACCAAATCCGACGAGTAGTCGGGTCCTGTGCGAGATCCTGGCTAAATTTTGGAAATTTTGTTGCCATAGGTTTAATAATTCCTCTGACCTTTAGCCATCAAGTATCAGCTTTGGCAGTTCTGAGTTGAGAGTTATGAGTTATTAGTTGATAGTTGTCAGTTTTGAGTTGACAGTTCTGAGCTTTAGATATTTATTCCTAAACTCCTAACTTTTAACTCCTAACTCCTAACTTCTAACTTCTAACTCCATAACTCCTAACTCCTAACTAAATTTTGCTGATTGCTACCCTACTGAAAGGATGTGTGCATGGAAGAATGCCCAAGTAGTAGCAATTCCACCTAATAGGTAGTGAGCTACCCCTACAGCACGTCCCTGAATAATGCTCAGAGCGCGAGGCTGAATTGATGGTGCTACCTTCAGTTTATTATGCGCCCAAACGATGGACTCAATTAATTCTTGCCAGTAGCCACGACCACTGAACAGGAACATTAAGCTGAATGCCCAAACAAAGTGAGCGCCTAAGAACATCAGTCCGTAAGCAGATAAGGGAGTGCCGTAGGAGTTGATGACTTGTGTAGCTTGTGCCCACAAGAAATCACGCAACCAACCATTGATAGTGATGGCGCTTTGAGCAAAGTTACCACCAGTGATGTGAGTCACAGTACCATCTGGATCTACGGTTCCCCAGACATCTGATTGCATCTTCCAGCTGAAGTGGAAAATCACAATTGATATGGAGTTATACATCCAGAATAGTCCGAGGAATACGTGATCCCAACCAGACACTTGACATGTACCGCCACGACCAGGGCCGTCGCAGGGGAAGCGGAAGCCCAGATTTGCTTTGTCTGGAATCAGACGAGAGCTACGGGCAAATAATACACCTTTGAGCAGAATTAGGACGGTGACGTGAATGGTGAAGGCGTGAATGTGGTGAATTAGGAAGTCTGCTGTACCCAAAGCGATGGGCGCAGCTGCCACCTTGCCGCCAACAGCCAAAATACCGCCGCCAAATACATAGCTCACTGGTTCTAAGGCATTGGGTGCAGTTGCTCCAGGTGCCAAAGCGTGGATATTTTGTACCCACTGAGCAAATACTGGCTGCAACTGAATTGCCGTATCAGAGAACATGTCTTGGGGACGACCCAATGCACGCATTGTGTCGTTGTGAATGTAAAGTCCAAAGCTGTGGAAGCCAAGGAAAATACACACCCAGTTCAAGTGAGAAATAATCGCATCCCGGTGACGAATTACCCGATCTAGCAAGTTGTTTTGGTTCACAACTGGATCGTAATCGCGCACCATGAAGATGGCAGCGTGAGCTGCTCCACCAACAATCAAGAAGCCACCGATCCAAGTATGGTGTGTGAAGATAGCCAGCTGAGTAGCGTAGTCAGTTGCCAAATATGGATAGGGGGGCATCGCGTATTGGTGATGCGCGATGATGATGGTCAACGAACCCAGGAAGGCAAGGTTGGTTGCCAGCTGAGCGTGCCAAGATGTGGTCAGGTTTTCGTAGAGACCTTTGTGACCTTCACCAGTGAAAGGACCTTTATGGTTTTCCAGGATCTCTTTAATGCTGTGACCAATACCCCAGTTGGTACGGTACTGGTGTCCAGCAATGATGAACAGGACTGCGATCGCTAGGTGGTGATGGGAAATATCTGTCAGCCACAAGCCGCCTGTTACTGGGTTTAGACCGCCCTTGAAGGTGAGGAAGTCAGCATACTGACCCCAGTTCAAGGTGAAGAAAGGTGCTAAACCAGCAGCAAAGCCGGGATACAGTTCCGTCAACAAGTCTTTGTTCAAGATGAACTCGTGGGGCAAGGGTATATCTTTAACGGCAACCCCTGCATCCAAAAGCTTGTTAGTCGGTGCAGACACGTGAATTAGGTGACCTGCCCATCCCAAGGAACCACAACCCAACAATACTTGTAGGTGGTGATTCAGCATCGACTCCACATTCTGGAACCATTCCAGTTTGGGAGCGCGTTTGTGGTAGTGGAACCAGCCGGCAAATAAGAATAAGCCTGCTAATACCAAGCCACCGATCGCAGTGCAATAAAGCTGGAAGGAGTTTGTGATACCCCAGCCACGCCAAATTTGGAATAAACCAGAGGTGATTTGAATACCGTGGAAACCACCGCCAACATCACCGTTTAAAATGTCTTGTCCCACAATGGGCCAAACGACTTGGGCACTTGGCTTAACATTTAACGGGTCGCTGAGCCAAGCTTCGTAGTTAGAGAACTTCGCGCCGTGGAAAATCATCCCGCTCAGCCAGATTGTCACTACGGCTAAATGGCCGAAGTGTGCTGAGAAGATCTTGCGGGAGATATCTTCTAAATCGCTTGTATGTGTATCAAAATCGTGGGCGAGTGCGTGAAGGTTCCAAATCCATGTAGTGGTTTTTGGACCTCTGGCTAAGGTTCTGTCAAAGTGTCCAGGCTTTGCCCATCTCTCAAATGAGGTAGGAACCGGGTCATTATCGACGATTACTCTTGCCTTTTTTTCCTCTCGCTCCGGAGGACTTATTGCCATTCGACCTCCTCTCTGATAAGGAATGAGGAATCATGATTACCACATAGTAATGTTTTACCGCACACTCCAGTGATTTGCTGAAGCCACAGTGAAGACCCATGTGGAGAGTTGTTTCTCGTTGAATTATAAAGTCTTCACTTGTACTTTGTTGGAGATATTTTAACAATAATTCAAAATCCCCGAAATAACTGCGTTTTATGCCTTTTAACTTCAAACTAATTGTCCAAAAGTCAATAGATTCTTCATTTAATTTACAAAGGATAACAATTCGTAAAATATATAGTTTGGGTATGGGGCATGGGGCATAGGAATGGGGAAAGGGAAAGGAATAAGGGGAAAAGGGAAAGATTAAATTTATTTCTTTTCCCTTTTCCCTTTAACCTTTTCCCCTGCTTCCCCCTGCTCCCCTGCCCTCATGCCGTCATGCCCCATGCCCTATGCCCGTCTCCCCTTTTGGGCTATAGTTCCCTATGGACATGTCGAAGAGGTGCAAGGCATGAAATTCTGGCAGAAAATCGCGTTACAGAAGCTCTTCCGTTGGAGTTCGCCGATTCTCAGGTGGGTAGTAGTATTCGTAATGGTATGTAGCTTAAGCAGTTGTGGCGATAAGGCTGGCAGCCAGGAGATATCTATTGGTAATCAAGAAAAGGCTGGGGGAATTTCTCAAGTTTCTAAGGAATTTTCGGAAGTTCCTCCTCCTCCTGTTATCCAAGAACTGCGACCAATTTTGGAAGTTTATCAGCCACAGGTAACAATTGTGACTCCCAAATTTGATGAAGTTTTCTCTGATAACAAAGTCACAGCCCGCTTTCAGGTGAAGGATTTACCAATATTTAAGGAGCCACAGTTACAGCTAGGGCCTCATCTACACGTAATTCTAGATAATCAACCTTATATACCCGTTTACGACCTGAATCAGCCGTTAGTTTTGCCAGACTTGTCCCCAGGTACTCATACTTTGCGCGTCTTTGCTTCCCGCCCTTGGCATGAAAGCTTTAAAAATGAAGGCGCTTATACTCAGACAACATTTCACGTCTTCACTACAACTGACGACAATAACCCAGATCCTAACCTTCCTTTGCTCACGTACAGTCGCCCTCAAAGTAGTTACGGAGCAGAACCAATCTTACTTGACTTTTACCTGACTAATGCTCCCCTGCACCTGGCTGCGTCAGAAAATGCCAAGAATGAATTTAGCGATTGGCGTATCCGCTGCACAATCAATGGTGAAAGCTTTATTTTCGATCGCTGGCAGTCAATTTACCTCAAAGGTTGGAAGCCCGGTAAAAACTGGGTAAAACTAGAATTTCTCGATAATCAGGGAAATCCTCTGAAAAATACTTTCAATACCACAGTTAGGCTGATTAACTACGAGCCAAAAGGTAAAGATACTCTGTCGAGGATTACCAGAGGGGAACTCACAGCAGATGAGGTACGCAGCATTGTAGATCCGACTTATAAATTTACACCTGCACCTACTGTTGAAAAAACGCCTGAAGTAGAACCTAAAGAAAAAAAACAGCCGATTCCTGAAATTCAAATTCCAGAAGAATCGAAAACACAGCCCACCAAGCCAGAAGAACCAAAATTAGAACCTCCAACGGCTGCGCCATCTCCTAGTTTGTCGCCCACACCTCCAAATATTATCGAGTCTCCTGCACCAGAACCACAGCCAACGGTAACCCCAACTCCCAAATCAACGCCATTACCCGAAAAAGTTACACCGGAGCCAGCAAAACGCGGATTTGGCGGATTTTTTAACCGTCGGGGAGCTAAGACGCCTACTCCGGAAACAACAGTGACGCCATCTCCGAGTTCGCCACCCACCTTGCCAGAAATTATTGAGTCTCCTGCACCAGAAAAAGTTACACCATCACCAGAACCACAGCCAACAGTAACTCCACCAGTAGTAACTCAACCAGAACCACAGCCAACAGTAACCCCAACTCCAGAAGTTACGCCAGCTAACCCATCGGCAGCAACTCAACCAGAACCACAACCAACACTAACTCCGATTCCAGAATCAACACCATTACCCGAAAAAGTTGCTCCTGAGCCAGCAAAATCTAGATTTGGGGGATTTGGCAGATTTTTCAAGCGTCGAACTCCGGATACGCCCACCCCAAAAGTAATAGTTGCCCCATCTCCGAGTTCGCTACCTACTCTGCCAGAAATCATTGCGCCTCCAGCGCCAGAAACAGTTACACCATCGCCAGAACCACAGCCAGAGGTAACACCAACAGCTGAATCAACGTCGGGCACTGCTGAATAAGGGGATAAATGTTTCACGCCAAGGCGCAAAGACGCAAAGGAAAATGAATATCTAAAATTCTTAATTCACGCGAAGATACTCAACTCTAAGTTTTGGGATAAAGCTTCGAGAAAAACCAGCCCTGCTATTGGATTTCCCACTGTATCCAAGGCGGGGCTGTAACAAGCGATCGCCCCTTTACCTGGTACTATTGCTAAAAGTCCACCACCAATCCCTGATTTCATGGGCAGACCAATCTTAATTGCAAACTCGGCTGAAGCTTGATATAGTCCACAAGTTGACATCACAGCATTGACAATTCGGCGGTTCTGTGCAGATATAAAATTATTTTCCCAAGCTAGGAGTTTTCCTAATAAGGCTAAATCTTTTACTCGCCCAGATAAACAGCATATTTGCTCGTAGGTGTCAAGGGCTGTTGCGAGATTTTCGAGGTGTCCGATTTCGGCAAGATAATTGGCGATCGCTAAATTGGCTTTTGAGCGTGTCAATCGCACTGAAGTCAACATCGTTTCATCTAAATATAGTTGACAATCGGCTAATTGATTGAGCCATTCACAAAATAAAAGAGTGCGAACTCTAGCGTCTTTTCCTGGTAATTTGTCTGCGAGGATAATTGCCCCACTATTAATCATCGGGTTGCGGGGACGGCCGCGATCGCTAACTAATTGTTCTAAAGAATTGAAGGGCGCATCTGATGGTTCTACGCCAACCCAGCCAAACACTGTTTCTGCTCCTAAATTTTCTAGCAGATAAAGCAAAGAAAATGTTTTAATAACGCTCATCAGCGGAAACATGCAACCCGTATCTCCAAAGCTGATGGTTTTTCCTGATTCACAGCAGATGTGAGCTGCAAGCCAATGGGGATTGGCTAAAGCTAATTTGGGAATGCGATTGGCAACTTGTCCGCGTTCAGCTTGGGATTTGGCTTGTTCTACCCAAACCGATAATTCTGTAGTAGTTAGTTTATCAAGTTCTTTCAAAACACAGCCAGCAACGTTAAATCATGTATAGTCAATAAGTATATGCTTGCATTTATTAATTACGAATTACGAATTACGAATTAGTATGATGCCTCGTGTCAGAGCGCCAGAATTACCACAAAATTACTCTTGGTTAAATACCGATAAACCTTTATCTCTCAAAGAACTCAAGGGTAGAGTCGTAATTTTAGATTTTTGGACATACTGCTGTATTAATTGTCTACATATTCTGCCAGACCTGAAATATTTAGAACAAAAATATAAAGACAGCGTTACGGTTATCGGCGTTCATTCTGCTAAATTTGACAATGAAAAAGAAACCGAAAACATCCGCCAAGCCATCTTGCGTTACGACATCGAACACCCGGTTATAGTTGATAGCGGTTTTCGAGTTTGGCAAGAGTATGCTGTGCGTGCTTGGCCGACTTTAATGATTATCGACCCAGAAGGTTATGTAATTGGTTCTGTCTCTGGTGAAGGAAAGCGTAATGTTTTAGAAGAGTTGATTCAAAAGTTAATTCACCAACACCGCAACAAAGGTACGATTAATTTTCAAGAACTTAGCTTGACTTTAGAAAAACAGCGCCAACCGTTAATTACACCCTTAGCTTTTCCTGGTAAAGTTCTAGCTACACAAGCGGGTTTATTTATTGCTGACTCTGGACATCACCGCTTGGTTATGAGTAGTTTTGATGGCGAAATTTTCCATTTAATTGGTACTGGAAAATCTGGTTTAACTGATGGTGCTTTTGGCGAAGCGCAATTTTTTGCACCGCAGGGAATGACATTTGATGTAGAAAATCAAATGCTTTATGTTGCTGATACAGAAAATCATGCACTGCGACGAGTTGATTTGCAGCGCCAGGTAGTAGAAACTATCGCCGGAACAGGAGAACAAAGCCGCAATATTCAACTTCATGGCGGTGCTGCTTTAGAAACTGCGCTGAATTCTCCTTGGGATTTAGTGAAAGTGGGAGATTTCTTGTTCGTTGCAATGGCGGGGTCGCATCAAATTTGGCAGATGGATTTGGAAACAGGCGTTGTTAAAGCCTATGCTGGGATGGGTGCAGAAGCGTGTATTGATGCTTCGCTGGTTGAATCTGCCTTTGCTCAACCCAGTGGTATTACTCATAATGGGCAAGAATTGTATGTTGCTGATAGTGAAGTTAGTTCAATTCGCGGTGTTGGAATTGTAGAACCTTACCAAGTACGAACTGTTTGTGGTAGCGGAGATTTGTTTGGTTTTGGCGATGTTGATGGACAAGGTGAAAATGTGCGTTTGCAGCATTGTTTGGGAGTGGAATACGCTCAGAATTTTCTCTGGGTGGCGGATAGTTATAATCACAAAATAAAATTAGTGAGTCCTAATGGTAATTGTCAAACAATTTTGGGAGATGGGACTGCTGGTTTAGAAGATGGACAAGGTAAAAAGACTCGGTTTTTTGAACCTTCGGGATTGAGTTTTTGGGGTTCATATCTATATGTTAGTGATACTAATAATCATGTGATTCGGCGTGTGGATTTGCAGAGTTTTGAGGTGATAACGCTGGAGTTTGTTGGGTTGTGTGCGCCAGATGTTTGTATTCCGCCGAATTTGTAGTTACCTCACGCAGAGGCGCAGAGTTTTTTTGTGTCTTTGGGTGATATTTTAAAGAATAATGTGTAGAGCGATCGCTTAATATTCGGCGTTGCTGAATATAAGATCCAAAACTTACTCTCTGCGCCTCTGCGTGATTTAAATTCATATTTGGAATCAATAACACTTAATATTCTTTATAATTTTTTATTCAGTATTTTTACTGGATGGGTGCAAATAGCTTTACATTATAATTTAATACGAGTATAAATATAAACTAAAACTGAATATTTCTAACTTGGATATGAGAGTATAGGCATTAATATGAAAAATCAATTTATTGCTTTAGAGTGTGGAGACGATGTTGTTTGTTTTGATAAAAATACTTTGAAAGTAAGCCAATTAAGAGAGATAGTTATCAAAGAAATTATAAAGAAATGGCGTCAAAAAATTTCTGATTACAAAACTCAAATTTATGATAGCTCAGTTGGTAGTCTATTTGGCAGTATTTCTACTGGTGACGAGTTCATCCCAATCAGCGAATTTCAATTAAAGGCTATCAAAAATTGTGACTTTCTTCAAACTGGTAAAAACTGGCAGAAAGGCAAATTACAAATTCAAGTATATATATATCCTAATAGTCAAAAGCCAAATAATATTTGTTTGGAATTTTATCCAGATGAACCTATTTAAATACAATAAAATTTATACAATATTTAGGCAATAATACAAGAAAAATGAATACTATTCTCCACATTGCACAACATCAACAATGGCAACAAGCTAAAAACTTAGGCAGCTACCGTGCTGATTCTCTAGATTCTGAAGGTTTTATTCATTGTTCTAGGTCAACACAAATCGTTAAAGTTGCAAATAGATTTTTTAATAATCAAAAAGATTTAGTTTTACTTTTTATTGATGCCGATAAAGTCGAAGCTGAAATTCGTGATGAAGAGGCAGAAATAGGCGAATTGTTTCCTCATATTTATGGAGGATTGAATATTGATGCTGTGTATCAGGCGATCGATTTTACATCTGGGGAAGATGGTTTATTTGAGTTGCCACAAGAAGTTATAGATTTATAATTAAAAACTGACAAATAAAAAAATATTCAACTAACTCTTGTGGGGTGGGCGTCTCGCCCGCCCAGTCTATATGGCGGGCAAGATGCCATTGGTGTCAACTTAACGTGAAACCCTGATGAAAACATAATGAGCAAGTTCTACTCACTTTCTATCAAGAGCCGCGTTACCCCACTCCGGCTTTGCTGACGCAAAACCTCCCCTTGGCAAGGGGAGGGGTTGGGGGTGGGGTAAAACGATTGTGGAGCAAGAGTTTGAGCTTAAGTTGACACCAATGGCAAGATGCCCACCCCACAACTAGTAGTAATTTATTGAAATTCCCTGAAGAAACTGCATCAGACATACAGGAGGAGAAATGGAAGGTCAAGAGTTTGATGTGAGTGAGTACGTTAAGCAGATGGCGTTATTGTTGGATTTGCAGATAAAAGATGAGTATCGTGATGGAGTGGTGGCAAATTTTGAGAGAATTAAAGCGATCGCTAATCTCGTAAATTCTTTTCCTTTACCTGAGGAAATTGAAGCAGCGCCGACATTTGAACCGTAGTAGCTTCAAGAATTGGCTGATATTTAGTAATTTTACTGAGCTTTAAGTATAAACACAATACTAAGATATTAGCCGACTATGCTATTAGAAACATAACATGACTAGTTTGAATGATGCTGAATCCATGAAGTCAGTAGGTGTCGGTAAACTTTTGGTGCGTTTGCTTTGGGTAGTTTTAGGAATTGGGCTGGTATCTACGGTGTTTTCTTTGTTGGATGTAGTTGCACAGCCACTTTATCGGCTACTCGCTTTATTAGATGGAATGGTATCAATAGTTGCATTCATTGTCAGTCTAGTTTCAGGCGTTGTTTTTTTGATTTGGCTACATCGCCTCCATGCAGACTTAAAGAATCTATTTCATGAATATCCCATTACCCCAGGAGGTGCGATCGCCCGCTTTATAATTCCTATCTACAGTCTGTGGGGAATAGCTAACACTTTATCCACTTTTGCTGACCGATTTAAAGGCGAAGGTGGGGATTTAACTAGTTTGAGTGAAAAAGTGCGGGGGCTGATTGCTCCACTGTATACTTTTATGATTGGCTCAAATTTTGTTAACCGTATTGCTATGAGACAAGCTGCTAAAAACCCTGAAGATAGATTTGTGCCAATTTATTTTCTATTATCTTGTATTTTAGATGTATGTCTAACGGTTATTTTGCTACAACTAGCAAAAACTATGCGGACTGCTATTACTCAAAAAGCTAAACGTGCAATCTCCTAAATATTCCAGCATCAATTTTGATTCAGTCGATGCCATCACAACATCAAATGCTATACGTGAAGGCAATGTTAGCGCAGTGGATGTTACCAAGGCTGCGTTAGCGCGAATAGCAATGCGGAATCATCTATTCAACTGTTTTACAACTATAACTGCTGAGGCTGCTTTGGCTGATGCTGCACGTATTGACAGCGAAATTGCCCAAGGTAGAAACCCTGGAATATTTGCTGGCGTACCTTTTGCTGTAAAAAATCTTTTTGATATTGCTGGTATCACAACTTTGGCCGGATCGAAAATCAATGCAGAAAATCCAGCAGCAACTCAAGATGCAACCGCAGTGGCAAAGTTGAAACAAGCTGGTGCAGTGCTGCTTGGTGCTTTGAATATGGATGAGTACGCTTATGGGTTTGTAACCGAAAATTCTCATTATGGTGCTACTCGCAATCCCCATGATTTACTACGAGTTGCTGGGGGTTCCTCTGGTGGTTCGGCGGCGGCTGTTGCTGGTGGGTTAGTACCGCTGACGTTGGGTTCTGATACTAATGGTTCGATTCGCGTTCCGGCGGCCTTGTGCGGGGTTTTTGGTTTGAAGCCGACTTATGGTAGGTTGTCTCGCGCTGGGGTAGCTTTATTCTCTAGCAGTTTTGACCATATTGGAGCTTTTGCGCGTTCGGTGCAGGATATCGCTGCGGTTTTTGACGTGTTACAAGGCAAAGACGATCGCGATCCAATTTGTACTCAGCGTTCTCGTGTAAAAACGTTACATTTAACGTCTCCACATCAAGATATCTCTGCAATCAAAATTGCGATCGCTGCCGATTATTTCACTAAAGGCGCACAACCGCAAGCTTTAGCAGCAGTCCAAAAAGTTGCAGATGCTTTAAATGTAACTAAGTACGTCAACATACCAGAAGCACACCGCGCCCGTGCAGCAGCGTTTGCGATTACAGCCAGCGAGGGGGCAAATCTGCATTTAGATAAGTTGCGTAAGCGTCCTGAGGATTTCGATCCAGCAACGCGCGATCGCTTTTTGGCTGGGGCGTTAATTCCTAGCAGTTGGTATCTGCAAGCACAACGTTTTAGAAGATGGTATCGCGATCGCGTGCGAGAAGTTTTTCAAAATGTCGATATCATTCTTGCACCAACTACACCAATATCTGCCCCGCTAATTGGCCAACAAACTATGATTTTGGACGGTGAAGAAATTCTGATTCGTCCTCATTTAGGGCTATTTACTCAACCATTATCTTTTATTGGTTTACCTGTTTTATCAGTACCAATTGTCTGCCCGGATGCTTTACCTTTAGGCGTACAATTGATAGCAGCACCATATAATGAAGCGTTAATTTTACAAGTTGCAGCAGTATTAGAAGCAAAAGGTGTAATTTCAGCACCAGTAATTTTTGATACGTCAGTTTAAACGACAATATTATCCCTTTACTCGAGATGGTGCTGAATCAGCAAATACTAACTGACTCAAAATTTTTGTAGGTGCGATCGCTATCTTATGCTACCCTAATGCACTTAGATACAATAATGAATTCCTATTCAACCGAATATCGCCTAAAATCTGAAAAATAAGTTGGATAACTTGATTTTAGTTATAAATAGAAGCTTTTGTGGTTTTGATGTCGCAAATTTTAAAATATAAGCAGGATAAGCTTTTTTAAAGCTTTAGTTTTTGCGATATTATCGGATTGAGGCTTTACTTTCCTTGACTTTCGATCGCATAAATAAATCTAATGCTTATTAATATGTCAAAGATTAATGACAATTTTTGATTTAATTCGCAGTAAAATCTAACATTGAGATAAAACTCATAGAGTAAAAATCCAAAATCAGTAGGTTAGATAGAAAAAATTTAAAATCTTGGCAGTAGAGTGAGTAGGTAGGTAAGCAAGCTTATTTACCATCAACATATAAAAAACGAGCGATAACCTATCAGAAGCATTCTGGAACCATTTAAATAACCCTTCTTCAACAGCACGGCTAGTTTTTCTGGCCAATTTAAGAATTTAGCTCACTCAAGTGACAGAATAAACATGAGTATTATCCTTGCGGATTACAACCTCATCAAAGTTATTTTTGATGGTATAAATACCTGCATTTATCGTGCTTTCAAAGAGTCCGAGCAAACTTCTGTAATTATTAAAACTCTAAAAGCTGAGTATCCCACCATAGAACAAATTGCCCATATCAAACACGGGTATCAAATACTGCAATCTCTACAAATAGAAGAAGTTATTCAACCTCTAGCCTTAGAAAGCACGCAAAATGGTGTAGCGCTGATTTTGCAGGATTTTGAGGGAGAAACACTAAAAGATATCATTAGCAGGCGGAATTTAGAATTAAAGAACTTTTTACAAATTGCTATTCAATTAGCTGCAACACTATATCAGCTACATCAAAATAATCTTATTCATAAAGATATTCAACCCCATAATATTCTTATTAATTCCGACACCAATCAAATCAAAATTATCGACTTTAGCATTGCATCGCGCCTATTTAGAGAAAATCAAATACTTAACGATCTCAATTTGCTAGAAGGCAGTATAGCTTATATGTCACCCGAGCAAACTGGGAGAATGAACCGTTCAATAGACTATCGAACTGATTTTTACTCTTTAGGTGTGACATTTTACGAAATGCTAACTAGCAAGCTGCCCTTTGTAGCAGACGATCCTTTAGAATTAATTCACTCACACATTGCTAAAATTCCAATTCCGCCTCACGAATTAAATCCTCAAATACCGCTAGCAGTTTCTGATATTGTGATGAAATTATTAGCTAAAACTGCTGAGGAAAGATATCAAAATGCCTTAGGATTAAAAGCTGATTTAGAAATCTGCTTGCGCCAACTACAAGGAAGTGGTAAAGTTGAAAATTTTGTTGTCGGTCAACTAGATTTATATAGCCAATTTCTGATTCCCCAAAAGCTTTACGGTCGAGAGCAAGAAGTAGCCAAATTAATGGATGCTTTTGAGCGAGTGAGTTCTGGTGCAACTGAGTTAATTCTAGTTAGTGGGTATTCTGGTATTGGTAAATCTTCATTAATAAATGAAGTTCATAAACCCATTATCCGCCAGCGTGGTTATTTTATTTCCGGAAAATTTGACCAGTATAAACGTAATATTCCTTATGCTTCATTAATTCAGGCTTGTCAAGAATTAATGCGGCAAATATTAACAGAAAGTGCTGAAAAAATAGCAGATTGGAAAACAAAAATTTTAGAAGCAGTTGGTGTTAACGGTCAAGTTATTATTGACGTTATTCCTGAAGTTGCAAAAATTATTGGTTCTCAGCCTGCAATCCCACAATTAGGTATTAGCGAAGCTCAAAACCGCTTTAATAGATTATTCCAACAATTTATTCATGTATTTTCTCAAGCCAAACATCCACTAGTAATTTTTTTGGATGACTTACAGTGGGCAGATGCAGCTTCTCTGAAGTTTATTCAAATGTTAATTAGCGATCCTGAGAGTAAATATTTATTACTTATAGGCGCATATCGAGATAACGAAGTCAGTCCTACTCATCCATTAACAGTAACTCTAGAACAACTACATAAATCTGTTGCAAATGTCAATCATATTGTTCTCCAACCTTTAGATATTGGGCATATCAAACAATTAGTTAACGATACTTTTCGTAATTGTCTAGAAAACTCAAACCAACTAGCTGACTTAGTATTTTCTAAAACTCAAGGAAATCCCTTTTTTGTTACTCAACTGCTTGCATCTTTATATCAGGATAATTTATTATTTTTTAATTTTAATATAGCTTCTTGGGAGTGGAATCTAGAAATAATAGAAGACATTGATATTACTGATAATGTCGTGGAATTAATGGTTAATCAAATTCAAAAACTATTACCAGCGACACAGAAAGTTTTAAAATTAGCCGCTTGCATTGGCGATAAATTTAATTTAAATATTTTAAGCATCGTTAACGAAAAATCTTTGGCAGAAACAGCGATAGAACTATGGGAAGCCTTACAAGTAGGTTTAGTTTTACCTATAGGTTCATCTTATAAAATACCTCTGGTTGTTAGAGAACAGATAGAACATTTAATTATAGAGCAAAAACAGCAAATAATTGCATACAAATTTTTGCACGATCGCGTCCAGCAAGCATCGTATTCTTTGATTCCAGATATTGATAAAAAAGCAACTCACCTGAGAATTGGGCAATTACTTCTGCAAAACAGTTCTCCGGAAGAGCGAAAAGAAAATGTCTTTGAGTTAGTAAATCATTTAAATCATGGTATCGATTTATTAACTTCAGATTCAGAAAAATATCAGTTAGCCGAACTCAATCTTATAGCCGGGCAGAAAGCAAAAGCAGCAGCGGCTTATGAATCTGCCATGCGCTATTTAAAAGAAGGTTTGAAGTTATTAACAATAGATAGCTGGCAAAATCAATACGAATTAGCACTATCAATTTATGAATCAGCAGTAGAAATAGCTTACCTCAACGGTGATTTTAAGCAAATGGAGAAATGGGGCAACATCATTCTCCAATATGCAAAAATTCCTCTCCATAAAATGAAAATTTATGAGGTAAAAATTCAAGCTTCTATGGCGCAACTCAGACCAACTGAAGCACTTAAAATTGGTTTGGAATCTTTAGAATTACTAGGCATTAGGTTTCCTAAGTCGCCTAACTTAGCAGATATTCAACAAACTCTCGATCGAACTGCCACTAATTTAGCAACAAAAAAAATAGAAGACCTGATTAATCTACCGTTAATGACAGATGTAGACAAATTAGCAGCGATTAGGATGTTAACTAGTATGGGTTCATCTACTTATCAAGCTGCTTCTGCGTTGTTCCCTCTGGTAGTATGCGAACAGGTAAATTTATCTATTCATTATGGAAATGCTCCTTTTTCAGCTTATGGTTATGTTTGCTATGGAGTAATTTTAAACAGTATTATTCAAGATATAGATTCAGCTTATAAATTTGGTAAATTAGCATTCGATTTAGTTGAAAAATTAAACGTTGTAGAACTGAAGACAAGTATATTTTTTGTCGCGGCATCATGTACGATGCATGGCAAAGTCCATGCTAAGGAAACGTTACCATTTTTAGAGAATGCTTACTCTAGCGGACTCGAAAATGGGCAGTTTGAGTATGGCTGTTATGCTGCTAATCAAAAATGCCAGCATTTGTATTTTCTCGGAGAAGAATTACCGAATCTAGAAAAAGAAATTGCAGCAATTAGTGATGTTCTAGCTCTCCTTAAGCAAGAAAATACCCTCAGTTGGAATAATATTTTTCATCAGTCAGTTCTGAACTTACTCGATCCTGCTGTAAATCAATGCTGCTTAATAGGTGAAGTCTTCAATGAAAATGAATCATTGCCGTTACTGCAAACAGCTAATGCTAGAACTGGGCTGCACTATTTTTATTTAAATAAACTGATTCTTTGTTATTTATTTGGCGAGTATCAGCAAGCAGCAGCAAATGCAGTACAAGCCGAACAGTATTTGGATGGAGTTAAAGCATTTTTGGATGTACCAGTATTTTATTTTTATGATTCTCTGGCACAACTAGCAATTTACCAACTCTCATCAAATGAACAGCGACAACATTTGGTAAATAAAGTAACTAATAATCAAGAAAAAATGCAAATGTGGGCAAACAATGCTCCGATGAATTTTCAGCATAAATATTACCTAGTAGAGGCAGAGAAAGCACGAGTTTTAGGGCAATATTGGCAAGCAATGGAATATTATGACCGAGCTATTGCTGGAGCGAAGGAACAAGGATACATCCAAGAAGAGGCTCTTGCCAACGAACTAGCAGCAAAGTTTTATTTTGAGTGCGGTAGAGAAAAGGTAGCTCAAACTTACCTTGCTGATGCTTATTATGGATATAGTAACTGGGGAGCAACAGCAAAGCTGAAAGATTTAGAAGTCAAATACCCCCAAATTTTTGCCCGACTGTCAGAACAAAAAAACCACAAACAAGAAAAGAATCAACTCATACAGTCTCTAAATTCCAGCATTAGCGAATCGTTTGATTTAGCCACAGTTATCAAAGTTTCACAAGCGGTTTCTGGAGAAATTGTTTTAGAGAAATTGCTAGCTAAATTGATGCAAATTCTCTTAGAGAATGCAGGGGCAGAAGCAGGATTTTTAATTTTGGAAAGAGCAGGTAACTTATTTATCGAAGCTTCAGGTAGTTTTGGACAAACTGAAATTAACGTGCAGCAATCAACTCCTGTAGAATTGAGCCAGCAAATACCTAAATATATTATTAATTACGTACATCGAACTCAAGAAAGTATTGTACTCAACGATGCTACTTCTGAAGGAGGATTTACAGCGGATAGCTATATTGTTCGGTATCAACCAAAATCTATTTTATGCAGCCCGATTATTCATCAAGGTAAGCTGATTGGCATTCTTTACTTAGAAAATAAATTGATCGCTGGGGCATTTACACCAGAACGTTTAGAAGTTTTACAACTTTTATCATCACAAGCAGCAATCTCATTAGAAAATGCCCGACTTTATAACGATCTAGAAGAATATAATCGGACATTAGAAATCAAAGTTAAAGAGCGCACTCTAGAATTACAAGAGAAAAATTTAGAATTACAACAACAAATTAGCGAACGCCAAAAAGCTGAAGAGATAGCCGCATCTGCCAACCGTGCCAAGAGTGAATTTCTCGCCAATATGAGTCATGAACTCCGAACCCCACTCAATGGTATTTTGGGTTATACTCAAATTTTCCAAGCAGATAAATCTTTAAGTACTCAACAAAAGAATGGAGTAAATATTATACATCAATGTGGCGAACACCTACTCACATTGATTAATGATATTTTAGACATCTCCAAAATAGAAGCTCGTAAAATGGAGCTTTATTTACAAGACTTTAATCTTCCGGCTTTTTTGGAAGGAATAGTAGAAATTTGTCGTATCCGAGCCGAAAATAAGGGAATTAGCTTAATTTATCAACCTTTACATCCACTACCTAGCCGGGTTTGTGCTGATGATAAACGCCTACGTCAAGTTCTGATTAATTTATTAAGTAATGCAGTTAAGTTTACTAAAAAAGGTAATATTACTTTTAAAGTAGGGTATGTCAATCCTGATGGAGATTGGATAATTGATACAGGTAAATGTACTAGTCAATTATCAAACTGCAAAATTCGATTTCAAGTAGAAGATACAGGAATTGGTATTGCTCCAGAGCAATTAGAAGAGATATTTTTACCTTTCAAGCAAGTAGGTGAAGATAGTCTCAAAATAGAAGGAACTGGATTAGGTTTAGCTATTAGCCGCCAATTGATACAGATGATGGGGAGTGAATTACATGTTACCAGTGAGTTAGGGAAAGGTAGCGTTTTTTGGCTAGATTTAGAATTATCAGAAGTTGTTCAACAAACAAAAATTAATGTTAATGAATTTAACATTATTGGTTTTTCCGGCACTAAACGTAAAATTATAGTAGTGGATGATAAATGGGAAAATCGCTCTGTATTAGTTAATATATTAGAACCTTTAGGTTTTCAAGTTTTAGAAGCAACTGATGGTTTAGATTGTCTGCGCAAAGTTCCGGAATTTCAACCAGACTTGATTTTGATGGACTTGGTAATGACAAAAATGGACGGATTTGAAGCTACCCGTCGCCTCAGAGTGCTACAAAAATTGAAGAAAACGATAATTATTGCTGTCTCAGCTAGTGTGTTTGAATTTAATCAGCAAGAAAGTCGCAAAGTAGGGTGTGATGATTTTCTCTCAAAACCAATCAAAAAAGCCGAACTTTTAGAAAAGTTACAGATTTACTTGGGATTAGAATGGGTGTATGAAGATAAAGGTAAGGTAAGAGAGATACAGGATGAAAAGAAAAATTTAACTAATACTTTATATTTGGCATCTAATACTGCTATTGTCCCTCCTTCAGCAAGCGAACTCGCAATTTTGTTAGATTTAGCGATGCGGGGGGATTTAAAAAGTATTGCTCAACGAGCTGTAATACTAGAAGAAATGCATGAGGAGTTGCGTCCTTTTGCTAGTCATTTGTATCAACTAGCGAAAGGTTTTAAAGGGAAACAAATATTGGAGTTTCTCCAGAAGTATTCTGAGGTAGTATGAAAAATGACTTTCATAAATCGAGTGTCATCTTAATTGTTGATGACACTCCTATCAATTTAGAAATGCTGTTTGATTTTTTAGGTCAAGCTGGTTTTACGGTTTTGATTGCTGAAGATGGTGAAAGTGCGATCGCTAGAGCCGAATATGCCCCGCCTGACTTAATTTTATTAGACATCCTCATGCCGGGAATGGATGGTTTTGAAACTTGCCGTCTACTAAAAAAAAGCGAATTAACTCGAGAGATTCCTGTCATTTTCATGACTGCACTTTCGGAAACAGTAGATAAAGTTAAGGGCTTTGATTTGGGTGCCGTAGATTATCTGACTAAACCGCTTCAGCATCAAGAAGTTTTAGCAAGAGTTCAACTTCATCTCAAGCTGCGGACTCTGACAAAAACCCTGCAAGAACAAAATTTACGCTTGGAGAGCGAAATTGCCGAACGCTTGCGAGTTGAAGAAAAAATCCGCGAACAAGCTGCTTTATTGGATATTACCAGCGATGCCATTCTTGTGAGAGATTTTGGCAATCAAATCCGTTATTGGAACCAAGGTGCTGAGAATTTGTATGGCTGGAAAGCCAGCGAAGTACTTGGTATGAATGTCAATCACATTTTATATCTGCCAGAACACTTATCTCAAATCCAAGAAATTTCTGCAACTATAGCTGAGTCTGGTTTTTGGCAGGGTGAATTACATCAGATTAATAAACAAGGACGAGATATTATTGTTGCCAGTCGTTGGACTTTAATGCACGATCGCAACGGGCGACCAAAATCAATTTTAACGGTAAATACTGATATTACCGAAAAAAAACATTTAGAAAATCAAATTTTACGAGCGCAACGTTTAGAAAGTATTGGCACCCTAGCTAGCGGTATAGCTCATGACCTCAACAATATTTTGACTCCTATTTTGACAGCAGCACAACTGTTGCAACTCAAAATGTCCGATACTAACGAACGCAATCAACAGATGTTGAAAACGATAGAAAATAATTCTAAACGTGGGGCTTCTTTAGTTAAGCAAGTCTTGCAATTTGCGCGAGGAGTCGAAGGACAGCGTACTGTCGTTCAGGTAAATCATTTATTCTCAGAAATTCAGCAAATTGTTCAAGAAACTTTTCCGAAATCTATTGAACTAGCAACGCATATTCAGCCGGGACTTTGGGCTGTAATTAGCGATGCAACGCACCTACATCAACTAATGATGAACTTAGTAGTTAATGCCCGCGATGCAATGCCTAGAGGCGGTCAGATTAGGATTTGTGCGGAAAATATGTTTATTGATAAACAGTATGCACGCATGAATCTTGATGCGCGTGTTGGCCCTTATATTATGATTACTGTTGCAGATACAGGCGTGGGGATGCCGCCAGAGATTCTTGACAGAATTTTCGAGCCATTCTTTACTACTAAAGAAATCGGCAAAGGTACGGGATTGGGTCTGTCTACTGTTAGGGGTATTATTCAAAGTCACGGTGGTTTTATAACTGTGGCTAGTCAAGTCGGCAAAGGCACGGAATTTAAAGTTTACTTGCCAGCAGTAGAAGTAGCAAAAACACCCTTAGATGAAGACTTGGAATTGCTCAAAGGTAACGGAGAATCAATTTTAGTTGTCGATGACGAAATCGGAATTTTAGAAACTACCAAAATCTCGTTAGAAATCTACAATTACAGAGTACTGACGGCGAGTGATGGAATTGAAGCGATCGCTATGTATGCTCAATATGAAGATGAAATTAGCGTCGTGTTGATGGATATGATGATGCCAGCAATGGATGGTGCTACTGCAATTAGCACACTGCAAAAAATGAATTCTCAGGTCAAAATTGTTGCTGTTAGCGGTTTGAATGTTAACGATAAACTGATTAAAATACCTGGAATCAAAAAGTTTATTCCTAAGCCATATACGACTAAGGAGTTGTTGCAGACTTTACACAGTATTCTTGTGGAAAAGGTTACAAGCCCTAAGGGTGTTATCAAATCTTAGGCAATGGAGACGTTGCAATGCAACGTCTCTACAATTTCGTTTTTAGCGATCGCACTAATATTTAAACTTGCTTCGTTATTAACATAACGTGAGTTCGACTGTTAGAAAAAGCCAAAAAGCTTGCTAGATATAAAGCGCGAGAAACAGGGTACTAAAGGGCGATCGCAAAGATTACATGAGTTCAACAGAACTAAAAAATGGCAGGAGGTAGAGCAAGCAAATCTTTTGGGTAAATATCAATAGAGGGTTTTTTGGGCAAATAGGTATAAGCAGCCAAACCACCCATCAGATTGACCAAAAAGTTAAATACACTACGATGGCGAGAGTGTTCAATTTGACACATATTTTTCAGATGGTCATTGACCGACTCAATTACTGCCCGTTTGCGTAAAAGAATTTTATCAATCATTTTTACCAAACGGTTTTTCATCTTCTTTTTAGATTTAGTAACTAACTGTAACCCTCGTTGATATAGTTCTTCAAAAAGTTTTTGTGATATATATCCCCTGTCACCAAAAAGTTGAGCCAGTGCGTTGGGCGGCTCTGCCGACTTGAAGCAACTGGCGTTACCAATCAAGTCCTTAGTCATCTGTGGGACTGGTTGACGGTCATCAACATTTGCAGGAGTTAGCTGAAGGGGTGACAAAGAGCCTATAAAGCAGACTGGATAAGAGCCATAGCACGTAAACCTTGATGAAAATAAGGTAG
>JAVRCJ020000019.1:0-168409 GCA_034530875.2 Nostoc sp. DedSLP01 | reverse complement strand
TGTTCGACTCCATCTTTGGTCGAGTCAAGGATTACGATACTAGTACCTGGTTGGATGCCTGCAATTAAACTTTCGTAGTCGATGACTGCTGAATCGATAAAGACTATATTTCGATTTGCCATTTGTTATTCCTCTGTAAAATTAGGTTGCGTTTTAAAAATTTTCTGTTGTTGTAGTCGCACAATGAGTATTGTTAAATAACACTTTGGCAACTTGAAAAATCATGGCTTTAGTCACGCAGCATTAAGCTGGAAGCAAATGGTTAAACATACGCTTCTATAGGGAAATTCAATGGGTAATTTAACCTCTTCTTAAAGAGGCAAAATAAAAAAGTTTGATGTCATAGCTCAGTATAAAATTAAGATAAAAATATAATAATTGCTACAGTATTATTACTGTAATAACTAAGATATGCTAAAAATTGTATTAATGTATTAAAAACAAAAGTCTTGGCTGTCATCATTTTTGATTGCAGGAATTCCTCGACTCACTAACACAGCTACTATGATAATAGTTAAGGTTGCAGCTTTAGTATCAGTGTTACCTTCTATCAGGCTTGAAATAGTGGAAATTACATATTCAATTGAATTCTTAAGAAGAAAAATTATATTTACTTTCAGTTATTGTTTCTGCTGATAAGTAGAAGGCAGGAGGCAGAAGGTAAAATCCTCAACAGTAAAAGGTTTCCCTTGTTTGGATTTTACATTTAATTATGTCTGCTTACTTACACTTTATGATGTAAAAGTTTACTATTATGTAAAATAATTACTGTATTTTTACTGAAATTACCCTTAGCATCTAACGCAATTTCAATAAATATAATTAATAATTCTGCTGAAACCATTAATTTTGGGATTTTTCAGGCGATCGTACTGTATGAAGCTAAATAACTATAAATTTATCTTAAATCTAACTGTTAATTAAGGTAGCTATATTTTCACGCTGAAAACCTGAAAACATAGATACCTTTTGACTTAAATATGTAGCAGTCGAACGATAATTTAGGATATAAAGTGACCCTAAAACACAGAGTAAAATAGGCTTAAAAGCCTACTGAATATTGCCTTTTCCCTGCTATAACTACCTTGCTATTGTTGAAAAGTCGAAGAAAATGTTAATTTTCAGATTCCTCAGAGCTAGGTTCAGATTCGGTTTCAACTTCTGTTTGAACTTTGACTGGAGGTTTTACGGGTTTTGGCCCGCGCATGAGTGCAGGGTTAACAGGTGGCTTGTTTTCATCTGCGAACGATCGCTTTTTACCTTTACCAGACGAGCGACTGCGATCGGATTTTGAGCTTTTGGGGTTGGATTCAACAGGAGGTGTGGAATCCAAGTTTTCCAAATTGTTGTCAGTATTTGCTTGGGCCTGACGTTCTGATTTTTTTATTGGACGTTCTACCATTGTTTATTTTGATAAATTTACAATCCCTGTAGGATAGGGAACAGGCAAGAGGGAACGGCGAACACAGCCCGAAAACTTTAGTTGTAAGGATAAAGCCCACTTTAAAAAAATGTTTTTGTGCCCTTGTTCCGATACCACGTTTTTAAGCGTGAGTTTCCCTGTCGGCTGTTACCCGTTCCCTCTGAAAGAATTCATCAACTCCTTGAAAAAGCATTCACAACAAATCAGCAATTAATTTAGCAAATGTAGTAATGAGTGCGCTATCAATAGCGTAACGTACTCTACTACGACTACTCAACAAACTTAGGTCGTGCTTGTTGCGTTGATTTCAACTTTGACTCTAAAACTGCCCAATTTTCTTGCTCGATTAAGTTAATCAACTCATCGAGATTGTGACGATACTGTTGCAGCGACAAGAGCAATGCTTGGCGATTATATCGTGCCATAGCGATCCCCAACTCTGGATTTCCACCACCCACGCGGCTGGTATCCCGAAAACCCGAACTAGCTAGCTTTTGAGCTAATTGCAAAACTTCTGGGTCACTTTCGCTCAAACAAGCAGCAATTAAGGAGGAACTAACCATCACGGGTAAATGAGAAATCCAACTTACAGCCCGGTCGTGTTGTTCTGGTTGACAATGGTAGATATTCGCCCGCAGCGCTCGCACAATTTCTTCGACAATTGTAATTGCAGTGGTTGGTGTTGTAGTAAGGGGCGTCAGTACATAAGGTTTATCGGCAAATAAATTCCGTTGTGCAGCTTCTATGCCGCTGTCTGTTGTTCCCGCCATTGGATGACCGCCGATAAAATTCTCCCAAAGCGGAGAAATCGCTTCCACTATTTGTGCTTTGGCCGAACCCACATCAGTCACAACTGTAGTGGGAGACAAATAAGGGATTAATTGTGTCAATTGGGGCACAATAAGCGCTAAGGGCGTACAAATAAATACAACTTCTGCGGCACTTAAGAGGCTCAAATCAACTGATGCGCGATCTACACTGCCAATGGCAACTGCCTTTTGACAGGTGGATTCACGGCGACTCACGCCTAAAATGTGATGTCCTTGCGATCGCAAATCAAAACCCAAAGACCCACCGATCAGTCCCAGTCCTAAAATCCCAATATTCATTGTTTAATTTTGACATTTCATTTTTTACGACTTTACAACTATATAAACTTGGCATCCTAGAGGTAGCATCGATGACTGTAGAGGAATTGCTGGAACAATACGCGTTAGGAGTCTTAAATTTTAGTGGTATTGAGCTGTGTGAAGCGAATCTGAGTGGAGCTAAACTCAGTGGTATCGATCTCAGCAATGCTAATTTAAGTGTAGTTAATTTAAGTGGTGCTAATCTGAGTGAAGCTAACTTCACCGATGCCAAGCTGAATGTAGCAAGATTAAGCGGTGTGAATTTATGTAGCGCTGTCATGAACAATGCTAGTCTCAATGTAGCTAATTTGATTCGAGCAGATCTCAGCCGCGCCCAACTCAGGGGAGCTTCACTGATCCGCACTGAGTTAATTCGCGCTGACCTCAGTCGTGCTGACATGTTCCAGGCTAATCTCAGTGGTGCGGATATACGGGAGGGGACTCTGCGCCAAGCAAATCTCCGTGGCGCTAACTTGAGTGAGGCTATCTTAAGAGGCGCTTCTTTGACAGGAGCCAACTTAGAAATGGCTAACTTAAACGCTACTGACCTGAGCCGTTGTGACATCACCGGGGCAAATTTGCGAGAAGCTGAACTCAGACAGGCAAATCTCAGCCATGCTAACCTCAGCGGTACAGATTTAAGTGGAGCAAACTTGCGGTGGGCAGATTTGAGTGGGGCAAACCTGCGGTGGGCAGATTTAAGCGGCGCAAAATTGAGTGGGGCAAATTTAATTGGTGCAGATTTAAGCAATGCCAATTTAACGAATACGAGTTTAGTACATGCGGATTTAACTCAGGCAAAATTAATTAGGGCTGAATGGGTTGGTGCTGACCTAACCGGAGCAACTTTAACCGGCGCAAAACTTTATGCCACCTCCAGATTTGGTTTAAAAACTGAAGGTATGACTTGTGAATGGGTCGATCTTAGCCCTACTGGCGATCGCTCAATTATCCAAAAATTCCATTTAGAAGATTCACGAGATTTTTTTAACGAAACACCGCCAACAATTCGGATTATTGTTGATGCGGCTCTAGAACACGAAGCTAACTTTGCCCTTGCTGGCGCTTACTACCAAATTGCTCAGGAATACCGAGGGCTAAAACAACCCCCAAGCATGGAAAGTGGTCGTCGGCGGACTATTTTCACCTTCCGTTTAGATAGCGACGAAGCATTATTTTCCACTGCTTATATAGCAATTCTTCCGTTTATAGATGCAGCATCTACCCAAAAAAATATTTGCCAGATAGTGGAAATGATTAATACTGAGGTTGCAACAAATATAGATTTACAAGCACTAAAATCAAACCCCATGTTGCAACAATTAAATATACTTCTAGAACAAGCTATTACTAAAGCTGCGACAATCAAAGAGATGAAAAAAAATCTCGAAGTAGCAGCTAAATTAAATTTTTGTAAAGCACCAATTCAAATAATTTTAACAAATTCTAGTGCCCAGACTTTGATTTTACATGACAATCCCAACTTTGGTAAAAGATTTATTAATCGCTCTTCTCTAAACTCTTCAGTTTATGATGATAAATCTAATGGTTCGGCAAAATATATATTACCTTCGCTAAATATGGTTATAGATTTTGTGAAAGGGTTTCATTATATTAGTAATTAGTCATGGAGTCTAGACTATTGGTCATTGGCCATTGGATATTAAGTATGAGTGAGACTAATGACCAATGACCAATGACTAATAAAAAATGACAAAATTTTGGAGGGAAAAATGCGCGATACCTTTAATAAAATGATAGGTCGAACTCGCTATGTAGTCTTTCGCCTGTTTCTGCACTTAGGTGGAGGTGAAGTAGCACCAGTTTTAGGAGTATTAAATGGTGCTGCTCGGGAAGCGATCGATGCTGATGGCGACTTAGAAGTTTTAGGAGAAGGATTGGTAGAAATTTGCGAGACTCTACTGCGATATGATGAATATTGGCTTTCAGCTGCCAATCAAGGCGATGTGTTTTGGAACGAAGGTGAAGCTGGAGATTACGTAGATGAGTTATTTACTGACTCTGCTCAAAGATATCTCAGTCAGCCTGATTACAGTTCTGCCTCTGGATACGATGAACCTTTATCTGTACCTGTAACTCGCAACGTCATTGTGATGATTACAGTAGCCTATGAAGGAGAAGTACCGAACTTGGAAACTGACCTTTCTAACGTTCAGGCTCTTAAGGAAGCTTTGAAAGCCTTAATCAATTTGCATTACCAGCGTAAATTGCAAGAAATTTACGTGCATTTTGCGCCAGCACAGTTAGGCGATGAACTCACCAGCGATCAAATGTTGCAACATTATCCAGAATTAATTCCTTTGTAATTGGTTGGGTAGTCTCTACTTACTCCTCGCACCGAGAAATTGTTAAGCTCAGAGATAGGATAATCATGCAACGATCATGACCATAGTACGTAAATTTACAGCCTTTTTTTTAGCACTGAGTTTGTGCCTAACAACTGTTGCTTGTGGGGGTGGAGAGCAAGCTAACCCTCCAGCTAGGAACGTTAGCCAAAATTCAACTAACACCAAATTAAGCGACGGTGAGTATCAAATACAACAAGTTACTTATGACGATGCCACTGGGGAGTACAGCCTGTTCTTACTCAACAACACACCCCCAACCTTTGTAACTGAGAATTTACAAATGGCACGTCTAACTGATGACGAAATTAAGCAGGGTAAAAAAAGCTATCTAAAGGTAGAAAATGGACAGCCAGTTTTATATCTGACAGAAGATTTTAAAATTGCCTACGTCCATAACGTTACCGAGAACAAAACTAATCCCCAAACAGGCAGACAAGAAACGGTCGTAGTTCGTCAAGAAAATAGTTTTTGGACACCGTTTGCTGCGGCTGTGGCTGGTAACGTGGCTGGTCAAGCGCTTGGTAGTCTATTGTTTAGACCCCAGTACTATGTACCCCCTGTTTATCAACCAGGAATAGGAGCGCTAAGTGGCTTCGGTGGATATGGCAGCAGCTATAACCAAGCAGTTCAAAGCTATCGAACTCGCTATAACGAACCACCCGCAGCAGTGAGAAATCGTAGTACTTTCCGCACCACAGGGACAATTAGAAGGTCATATCCTGGTAGTTCAAGCGTACAGACTACACCGCGTACAAATACTGGTAGCCGTTCAACAGGTTCCGGTTTTGGCGGGGGTGTCTTAAGACGTTCTGGCAGTTCTACTAGGACTAGGACTGCTCCTAGTAGTGGTAGTTTTGGTAGCGGGCGTAGTTCAGCACCCCGGCGTTCGACTGGTTTTGGTAGCAGACGCCGCTAAAATACTTAGCAGTTTTGAGTGCTGACGTTGAGCTAATTTACAGTAGTTTTCATCTATTTAGACCACACTCTTGTATTTCTCTCTGCGCCTTTGCGTGAGATAAAAAAGATGTGGTTCATTTACCTGAAAATAGCTGTAAATAATAGATAATAAAAAGGCAAAAGTAAAATACTTTTGCCTTTTTAGTTTTATTGAATATATAAAATTAGGTAAAATATATTTTAATAAATATAAGTCAGATAATAAGAAATACTAAATGTAAATATTGTTAAAATAATAGGAATTAGTTTACTCATCTCTATTTTTTGATTTTTCAACATTTCTAAACAAGAGATGAGAATCATTAAAGGCCACAAAATAGTTGTGACTAAAAACATCACAAATGACAAAAATTTATCTTCTGGGGCAGAAGTTGGATGATGTAGGGAAAATACGAACCAATTAGTTAAAAAATAGCATGTCATTATTAAGTAAGGAATAGTTAAACTTAATTTTATCTGCTCCATGTCTGCTCCTGGAGTTGTATGAGATTCACCAAACATTATCCGTACAATGTTATAACATACTTTTCTCAAGAGTCAGTCAGACTTTTACCTACTCTTAATTCTGCAATCAAGGGTAAATTTTAATACAATTAATTCCTCAAAATAGTCTAAAAAAATATCTGGCGATCGCTCATATTTTTTCTTAGCACAAGCCCAAATACCAAGATATTGCTAGTTACTCAGTCTTGAGAATGGTTTTGAGGGAACAAGTAGGCGATGGCAGCGTAACCGAAGACGGTAAGTAAACTAACCAAGAAAGCAGCCAGCACAAAGTTAGGCATATAATCAAAAATACTGAATTAAGGTTAAATTATATACAAATTGTGAATCTTAATACATACCAAAAAATCAAGATTTTGGCTACTTTCACACTAGCAACTGGGTATGACACAGGCATGACTACCTGATGTCAATTTCTTGTATTTCCAATATTTCAGCTCAAGCCAAAGGCAGAAAAAAACGAAACGTACTGCCAATACCCAATTTACTTTCTACCTGAATTTCACCGCCTTGTAGTTCAATCAAACGGTGAGAAATCGTTAAGCCAATACCAGTGCCTCCAGAATGGCGATCGCGTGATTGGTCAGCTCGCCAGAAGCGCTCAAACACGTGGGGCAAATTTTCTGGGGCAATGCCGATACCTGTATCTATAACTGCAATCCAGAGTTTAGATGCTTCAATTTCAGCACGAATAGTAATTGAGCCTTCCTTGGTATAACGCACTGCATTACCAAGCAGATTAACTAAAACCTGTTCTGTGCGATCGATATCTGCCAACACAGGAGGCAACACAGCCGGACATTCCAAATGCAGA
Organism: Nostoc sp. DedSLP01; assembly: GCA_034530875.2. Taxonomy (GTDB): domain Bacteria; phylum Cyanobacteriota; class Cyanobacteriia; order Cyanobacteriales; family Nostocaceae; genus Nostoc. The sequence continues at coordinate 161,212 of JAVRCJ020000019.1, read as the reverse complement.
ACTGGCCCGTCTTCCAACAACTGGTCGGTAAATTTTTCGACTAATGACTCCAATAACGGACGCAGATTTACCCGTTGTATATTAATTGGCAGATAACCAGCTTCTGCTTTCGACAGTTCTTGTAAATCGTTCACTAGCCGTTCTAGACGCCTAGTTTCTTTCGCCAAACGCCGATAAATTTCCGGAGACGCTTCAATTTCTCCATCAGCCAATTCTTCTAAATAACCGCGGACAACTGTTAACGGCGTCCGTAGTTCGTGGGTCATGTCTCCAATCACTTCTCGTCGCCGCGCTTCCACCCCTTCTAAACTGGCTGCCATCCTGTTGAAACTAGCACCTAATCTATTAAGTTCTGGAATGTCATACGCTGGTAACCGTGCATCCATCTGACCGGCAGCAAATTTTTGGGTGATTTGTTCCATCTCGGTCAACCGCTGCATAATTCTTCTGGAAACCCAGTAACTCAATCCTCCAGCGGCCGTACTACCGACAAAAACTGACCAAATAGTGCTTCGCTGCCAAGCAATTTCAAATCCTGTCACCAATTCAGTACGAATATCGATTAAATCGAATCCCTGATTTTCTAGCCGTTCCAAATGCAAGACAAAGAATCGGGGGGAGGAAACTTTGCTGATAATAACTAGACTAGATACTCCCACTATCATTACTACCAAGTGAGAAAAAAATAGTCGTCCTCTCAGCCCCATTTTCATAATATTTACGCGATCGCCGAGTCTTCAAATTTATAGCCAACCCCAACAACAGTTTTAATAAAAGTCGGATTTGCCGGGTCAGGCTCAATCTTTTTTCGTAACCTAGCTACATGAGTATCCACTACCCGTTCATCGCCAAAAAAGTTATCTCCCCAAAGTTTATCTATTAGTTGCGTGCGGTTCCAAACTCGACCGGGATTGCTGACAAAGGTACTTAGCAAATTAAATTCTAAGGTAGTTAAGTCCAGAGTTTCAGCTTCTTGGGAATTCATCTGCCGACTAGCAGTGCGTTGATCTACATCTACTATAAAGTGTTGGGTACGATTGACTTGATGTTGTCCCCCTTGGCGGAGACTGCGCCGCAATAGCGCCCGTACCCTAGCTACCAACTCTCTGGGGCTAAAGGGCTTCACCATGTAATCATCAGCACCAGTAGATAAACCAATCACGCGATCGATTTCCTCGCCTTTAGCTGTGAGCATCAATATATAAGGATCTTTTGCCCCCGGTTTCTGGCGAATTCTGGCACAAACTTCCAGCCCATCCAAACCAGGAATCATTAAATCTAGAATGATTAAATCGGGTGGTTGGTCTTGAAACATCCGTAAAGCATTTATGCCATCACGACTAATACGGCAAAAAAATCCTTCTTTTTCTAAAGAGAGTTGGATTAAATGAGCAATTTCTGCTTCATCTTCAACTATTAAAATATCCATCCTCAAGTACGCAGATTTAAAAAGATCTAGGGAGTGGGGAATGGGGAGTTGGGAGTAGGGGAAATGAGAAAGATAAATGAGTATTATAGATGGATGAATGATTATTCAAGCCTAATGCTTCAAGTTCTAACTCTCTACTCATCCCTTTTATCTTCATCATTCCCCACTCCCCACTCCCTACTCACCGTATTAGAGATTTGAATTTGTCGGGGTTCGGTAGCTATAGCCAAGATTAGAGTCTTTTTGAATGTGTGCTTTAATGCTATCTAGGTCAATAAAGCAGTCAGCAACATCAATTAAGCTTTCGCTAGTCGTAGTTTGTAAACTCACAACTTCTACTCTAACTCCCAATCTACTGACAGCGTTAACAGCATAAGCTAAATCTCCATCGCCGCTGACTAATACAGCAGTATCATAGTAAGGAGCCAGAGTGATCATGTCTACAGCAATTTCTACGTTCAGATTTGATTTTTTAAAATTATCTGCTGACACAAGGAGATCTTTTGCTACTACACGATAGCCGTTACGACGCATCCACAACAGAAAACCCTGTTGCTTCTCATTTGCGATATCAACTCCAGTGTAGAAGAAAGCACGTAACAGTCTCGAACCGTTGGTTAAATGACAAAGCAATTTAACGTAGTCAATTTCTATGCCGAGTTGTAAAGCTGTGTGAAATAGGCTTAAGCCATCAATAAAAATAGCAACTCGACCGCGATTCAAGGTATTCAAAATAGAACTATCAGCTGCAGTATCTCGCATCTTGGTTTCTTTACCTTTGAGAGCAGTATCGCTCAAGTTTTGACCTTGCCAATGTGGTTTAGCTTTAAGTACTTTAGATTCAACTTTAGGTTCATTTAATTCATTTCTTTGTTTGCTAAAATTAGTTATAATCATTGATACCTCTGAATTTAAAATCTGAAAAGGATTTTAGCTAAATTGTCTATAGTATAGTCTCTGCTGATTTATAACCCTAGCAGTAAATTAACTGAAGTGGCTATATGCAAATAAACTTAACTCATTCGGAATGAGTTGAAGGTGCTTTGAGCAAAAATCTTTACTAGTCTTAGGATTGATTTAACAAGATATACCTCCGATCGCAGATTATGGTAGTCCTTATCCACTGCAACTGCAACAGTTGAAAGAAATAGATTTTTGTCTACGGGTAGAAACTTAAATCAAGGTTGCTTGGATGCCATCGCTTTATCTTTATTTTACCTCTGGATTTTAATGACCTGACAGCCAGAAAAGTTTTTGAATGTTGGTTCAATGACATTTACTCCAAGTTATAACGCTCAGATTTTAACAAAGTTTACAGCAATAATAATGTAATGTGCGATCGCCTTTAAATTTCAAAATAGAAGTTATATTAAGTTATTTACCTAATCATTAATGTAAGTTATATAAAAATTTATCTTTACCAAAAAGTTATCAGTCGTTACTACTAAGAAACGAATGGTAACTGACAATCTAAAATAGAAGATTTGCGACTTCTTAAAGAAATCACAAATCTCAATCAAGCTTAGGGTTTAGCTCACTTGTTGTTTGATGTGTAGTAAACCTTACTTCCAGTATCGGGTACAAAACGACAGTTCGCCCAAGAATTCCATAATGATTTCCAAATTGGTTCGTCCGATTTGCGGAAATACTCACCCATCACTGGTTTTATCGCCTCAGTCGCCTTCAGTAAATTGTAGTGGGGAATGTTAAGGAATATATGGTGAGCAACATGAGTGCCAATATCATGGTGGATATGATTAATCAAACCATAATCGCGGTCAATACTGGAGATTGCACCTTTTAAAAAAGTCCATTCTTCTCCACGATACCAGGGAATATCGGGTTCAGTGTGGTGCAAGAATGTCACTAAATCAAGCCAAATTACGAACACAATGTAAGGTGCGGCGTAATACTTCAGCAACCACATCCAACCCCATAGATAGGTAAGATAGCCAAGCAAACCCACCATCCCAATGCAAAGAACGGTACTAGTGATGACATCCCATTTTTCTGATGGTTTAAACAGCGGACTGCTGGGTAAAAAGTGAGAGCCTTTTTTATTGGGAGAACGCTTAAATAAGTACAAAGGATAAGCCAATAGAAAAGCATAATATCGGACTATCTTTTGCTCTAGGGGCATTTGCTTATAGTCCGATTCGTTTATAGGATACCAGCTTTCATCATTATCGAGATGGCCGGTATTTTTGTGATGAGTTCTATGGCTGATTCGCCAACCATGATAAGGAACAAGTATTGGTGTGTGAGAAAGATGTCCAATCAAATCATTTAGCCATTTATGCTTAGAAAAAGATTGGTGTCCGCAGTCATGTCCGACTACAAACAAAGCCCAAAACATTGTTCCTTGCATTAACCAAAAAATTGGAAAGAAAAACCAAGAATCCAGGTAATAAGCAACTGCGTAAAGCAGACTAATAATCAGGATATCGCGAAAAAAGTAAAAAAGTGATTTTGTCACATTGGGCTGAAAGCATTCAGCGGGGATCGCAGCTTTTAAATCCTGAAGAGTAAAAGGCAGTTTGGTAGTCTCCCCAGATAATTCATGGTTCTGAGGCTCGTTGAGCGTGATTATATTTGATTGCACTGGCTGGATTCTTTATGTTGAAGATAAATCGGAACTTTATTTGAGGCAAGATAATCTTACCCCACAAGGCAAAAGTCAAAAGCAAAAAAGTAAAAGTAAGATGAAGTCGAGGCTTGTTTTTACTTTTGATTTTTTACTTGACTAGTATGCCCAGGAGACTAACTCTCCTAACATCCAAGAGTCAATTTTCTGAGAATTTAGCTAACAATATTTAGCTAGTCAAGAATTGTCAGATTTTATTTAAAGGCAGGACAAGATAAACGCTCTCGTTAAGTTCAAGAGCGTGAGGAAAGCTGATAATCCAACGGGTTTATCGTTCTGCGTAATATTCGTTAAAAGTTTGATAGCCCACATCAGTTTTGTACAGTTGACATTGGTCTGTAATTTGCTTCATTAAAGACCAAGAGAACTGACATTCATCATGCAGGTAAGGCCCCCAGTTTTCCTTGATGCTGCTGTAAGCTAGCCGCAAATTATAAGAAGGAATAGCGGTGGAAATATGATGAGGGACATGAACATTGATGTCGTGGCAGAGGATTTCTACCCAGCGAGGATAATCGCAATGAACAGTGCCAAATAACTGAGCTAGAGCTTCGTTCCACTTGTTTGCTGCGACAAAAGGAACATCTGAAGCAGTATGGTGAACGATGGTAAAAGTACTCATCCAAAAGTGGTACACCAACCAGGGCACTAGCCAAAACTTGACAAATCCCCAGATACCTGTAGTGGCGATCAGGGCTGGAAAAGCGATCGCAGCAAATAATACTACTACAGCTACAGAAAGCTTGATGCTGGATTGGTCTTTAGTTTTGAAATTCCGCCAATCAAAATGCACTACTGCCCAATGTCCGATGGAACCTACCCACCAAAAGCGTCTGCGAATGAACAACTCAAAGGCAGACTGTCGGGTTTGATCCCAACTTTCAAACACTTCTGGTCTGATTGGATGCCAAGCATTGTCCTCATCCAATTTGTTGGTATGAGTGTGGTGATAATTATGCTTAATCCGCCAACTGTGAAACGGATAAATTAACGGCGCCATAAAAAAGTGACCCACCACATCATTTACCCAACGACGTTTGGCAAACGATCTGTGACCGCAATCATGGCCGATAACAAAAAAACCTGTTAAAGCAGTACCCGTAAAAACCCAAGCTAGGGGTAAAAGAAACCAAGGAGCGATCGCTAAGCTGTAGTAGCCCAAAGCAACTGCCAAGACACTAAGTATTACTTGCGTCCAAGCCTTGCGGCGGCTTTGCTGAAAACATTCCCGTGGCAGGGTTTTGACAATATCTTTGAGCCTGAAGTTAGAATTAGCAGACTCGTCACTTAGTTTCTCGGTCTTAATTATTGATGTAGTCATGAACACCTGAAATACAACAAACTCCTCCACCAAGTCATCAAAAATAACTTGCCGTAAAGTTGCTTAATATTAGCGTCTCGGATTATAGCAACCTAACCTATACAAGCGCACCCGTAAATAACTTTTTCAAAAGTTAGCAGTTAGAAGTGAGGAGTTAGGAGTTATGAGTTAGGAATTTAGATTCTTAACTCACGGTTGAGGTGAATTAGAAACACTCCTCGTGCCGTAAGGATTTGTGCTTCTCAAAATTAGGGTTTGAGAAAAATCGACGACAACATAAACATTTGGATGCCTGATTTGCAATAAATGTAACTCCAGACTCCAAACTTTTAACTCATAACTCCTGACTCCTAACTAACTTTTCGTTGGAGCCAACTTCACATTGGTAGCCAGACCAACTGCTTGCAGCAATTGGATTGTCATCCAAGTTAAATCGATTTCCCACCATTCCAGCCCGTGACGAGCTGAATATTGAAAAGCATGGTGATTATTGTGCCAGCCTTCACCGAAAACTAGTACGGCTACCCACCAGCAGTTAGTTGAGCGATCGCCAGAATCATGGCTTTGATAGCCAAATTTATGAGTAGCGCTGTTTACCAACCAAGTGCAGTGGTAAACCCAGACAATACGAACAAAAATTCCCCAAATAACAAACGGCCAGCCACCCAGAAGTAAAAGCAATACGCCCAGAGCAACCTGGAGCAAAATGAAATATTTTTCTAAAAACTGATAAACTGGGTCTTCGGCTATGTCTTTGGTGAAACGAGGAACTTGATCGTGAGAGGGACAAAAATGAATCAGCCAACCCATGTGGCTCCACCAGAAGCCTTTATTGGAATCATGGGGATCTGCCTCAGTATCTGAGTGCAAATGATGGATACGATGTGTACCTACCCACTCAATTGGGCCTCCTTGACAGGCAAGTGTCCCGAAGAAAACCAGGATATACTCTAGCCACTTGGGAGTTTGAAAACTGCGGTGGGTAACAAGGCGGTGAAATCCCAGAGTAATGCCTAAACCACCACTCACCCAGTAGAGCAACAAACCCACGCCAACTGCCGTCCAGCTAAAGTTACCAGGAACAAAGGCAAACAGCGCACCGATGTGCAGACCAATGAAAAACAGGGTATTAACCCAGTTGATTTGAGGTTTAGTTGAAGTAGCAATTGTCATGCAGTAACCTGAATTGGAATTGTTCGGCCGAATCTGCGCGATCTGAAAATCCGCATATTTATAATTTTTTTGTGAACGAGGAACTAATGAACAGCTTTGAACAGCTGCGGCAAGCAGAACACGCACTGTTAGAAATTTTTTCTAAAATTGACGCTCAGGTCAAGCATAATCTCAAACGAGTGCTGGATGCCTTTCGCAATCACCGTGTCGGCGCACACCATTTTGCTGGTGTCAGCGGTTATGGGCACGATGATTTAGGGCGAGAAACTTTAGATAAAGTTTTTGCCGAAGTTATGGGTTCCGAAGCAGCAGCAGTGCGAGTGCAGTTTGTTTCGGGAACTCATGCGATCGCTTGCGCTTTGTTTGGGGTACTCCGTCCTGGAGATGAGATGTTATCAGTAGTTGGTTCTCCCTACGATACACTTGAAGAAGTGATTGGTTTGCGGGGTCACGGTCAAGGTTCCCTTATTGAGTTTGGCATAAAATACCGCCAATTGGAGCTAACCCCAGAAGGAGGGGTGGATTGGGAAGCTTTAAGCCATGCAGTGCTTGACAAAACTCGTTTAATCACAATTCAGCGCTCTTGTGGCTATTCTTGGCGACCGAGTTTATCAATTGCTGATATTGAAAAAATCATCCATATAGTTAAACAGCAAAACCCCAACACAATTTGTTTTGTAGATAACTGTTACGGCGAATTTATCGAAACCAAGGAACCCACAGCCGTAGGTGCCGATTTAATGGCGGGGTCGTTGATTAAAAATCCTGGTGGCACAATTGTCGTTGCTGGTGGTTATGTCGCCGGTCGCGCCGACTTGGTGGAAGCCGCCGCTTGTCGCCTGACTGCTCCCGGTATTGGTAGTTATGGCGGTGCTACTTTTGACCAAAATCGTTTGTTGTTTCAAGGGCTATTTCTCGCACCGCAGATGGTGGGGGAGGCGATGAAAGGAACATACTTAACTGGTTATGTATTTGATAAACTCGGTTACCCGGTGAATCCGCCGCCGTTAGCGCCGCGTGGAGATGTGATTCAGGCAATTAAACTGGGTTCTGCCAAAAAGTTAATTGCTTTCTGTAAAGCCATACAACAGTATTCTCCTATCGGTTCCTACTTAGACCCCATTCCAGATGAAATTCCGGGGTATGAGAGCGAGGTGGTGATGGCTGGGGGGACGTTTATTGAGGGGAGTACTTTGGAATTGTCGGCAGACGGGCCTTTAAGGGAACCGTATGTGGTTTATTGCCAGGGGGGGACTCATTGGACTCATGTGGCGATCGCATTGAAGGCAGCGATCGATGCTGTGGGAGGGGTGGGTCAGGGTTAGATATCTCTAGAAATGAATTCTGCGTTACCCGAAATCCTTGTAGAGACGTAGCAGTGCTACGTCTCTACAGTGTCCGTGCGTGAGATTACTCAGGCAACTCATACTGCCCAACAATACGCTTAGCATACTCCGGAACATGCTCCTCTAATTTCTCTGGATGATTCCGCTTCACATACAAATAATTCCGAGTAAAGTGCGAATCAATAGAAAACCGCGCATATTCCAAACCCTTAGGGCCGATTTTCTCAATTACCACACCCATAAGCTTTGCAGCCCACATCGGCAGAGTCACCCCTTTATCGTAAGCAGGAATGCTTTGCTGTACAGCTTCCTTACGATTCCCTTTCGACATCACTGGCTGCGTATCTAACTGGTCTTTCACCAAATCGAGCATTTCCTTACCAGTGTCATTTCTAACTACAATCCACTGCCAACCGAAGGGTGCGCCCATGTAGCCGACGACTAAATCTGCTAGGGAATTGACGTAATCAAAGCAACTCATACAAGATGGGGCAAAAACATCTTTGAGTTTATTAGTCTTCAAGCCAAAGAATGGTACGGTTTCTGTTGAGCCATCTTCATGTTTGAAGTGAACCCGAAAGTCTTGCATGAATTCGTAATGTACAACTGTCTGTGGCGATCGGCTAGTAGTTTCTAAGAATTTTTGTAGTCCAGCACGGTTAACATTATCTACACAAGGCGTACCCAAAACATACAGCTTTTCCAAACCCAGTTGTTTTTCTACAGCTCGTAATGCTTGAATTTGGCAACCAACACCAATTACTAATAGCCGCTTCAGTCCCGATTTTTCTATTTGTTCCAATACAGAAAGATTAGGCGAAAGTGTTGGTTTATTTACTCTTGCTGCAAGTATTTCTTCTGGGGTGCGGGCGATGATGGGCATGGGTTGAAAGCGGTCTTCTTTGGTGTTTTGGACGCAGACAACACCTTCAACTAAGCCGCGATTGAGCATTTCAATGGCAATGCTGCTAACAATTCCTGTCCATTGTGCGCCTGCTATTGGTTGCTGTTTTCGCGCTGCCATCATGTCTTGATGGACACCAAAGTATAGCTCATCAGGGTTGTCGAGATTGCGCGATCGCCTATGCGCTTGTTCTTCAAGTTCGCCTATTTGCTGATTAATAAAAGCGCAGGCTTCCTTGACATAATGAATATAATATGTATCGCACAGTCCGCACTCGCTACAAAGTTCTTTAGCAGGGCGACGGCTAGTAGGTTTGAGGGCTTTAGCTTTTTTGTGAGGAGAAACTGAGGTCATATAAATTTTTTGTCTTATCCAGGAATCGCTTTTATTACAATACCTTCACTGGCTACGAACTTGGCGAGAGATTGAACAATTTTGTTGCCGTCTTCTTCAAAAAACATCTCTATCTCCGTTTAGTTATCCACCAACCCAAAGCGATAAACAACAATGTAGCTACAAGACTTAAAAACAGAGATGCCCAAAAAGGATGAGGAGGGTTTTTAGGAGATATCGCAGCTATGGGTTGATTAATTTTGTCGATGTGTTGGACGATTATACCAGAGGCGATCGCACCACCGCCAAAGCCTATACCTAATATTTGGATGGTATTTTCTAATGAGCGATCGCTTTCTGCTTGTTCTGTTTCTACTATTCCTCTAATTGTATCAACTAACTGCACAAATAATTCTTGACCTGGAGCTAGATAATTAATATCTGTTTGGATTTGTTGTTGCCATTTATTACAGTCTTTATTAATAAAATATTGCCAAGATTGAGGACTATTTCCACTACCAATATTGTGAATATTCTCTAAACAAGTTTTGTAATTATTGATATTAGTAGTAATTGCTGTGCGATGGGTTTGTAAATCTTGCAAGCATCTGGCGTAATCAAAGCTTTTTTTGGGGATTTTTCCCATTAAGCTTTTTAAACCAGATAATTGTATTTGATTTTCAGATACTAAACTGTTAAATTTTTGAATTTTATTTTCTAGTTCGCTATAAATTGTTCTCGCTTCTCGGTAGCGTTGACGAGCTAGTTGATAAATGTAAAGTATTTTGTGGTAGCTACAAAGTAAATTGAGCAACCAGTTATAGGCTGATTCTGCTAGCATTCCTGTTGCAGCTTGGTTATTATTAATAACTATTAAAATATGACATTGTTTAGTAAGATTATCTGGTTCATTTGGGTCGAGTGCTTGGTATTCAAATAAAAGACTACCAAACAGTTCTCCTTGTTCTGTTCTTACAGGATTTAAATTTGTCCCTGCTACTAACGCTATGGCAAATTTTTTAGCTAGTGTATCACAATCTTCATTTGGATCTACTTCTCCATAAATCCACAATGTTTGTCCTAAAGATGCTTGAATATGAGATGGTAGTAGAGAACTTGGTTTAAAGTGTTGCAGTTGTGGTATATCTATGGAAATGTTTGGTGATTCTGCAAAGAGAGTCAAATCAACGGCGTAGGTATCGTTCAGCAAGAAAGGCTGAAGGTTGGCATTAATTTTAAAGCCTTCTGTTGTGGGAAGACTACCCAAATCTAAAATTCCCGAATCAGTTAACCATTCTGTTTTTCTTCCTTGTTCGCGCTTCGGGTCGTATATATTATTTTGATAACAAATTAATTTTGAGCGTAAATCTTTCAAGTCAACAAAAGTTAGCGAAGTTTCTCCCACTTTCACCAGATTTTCCCACAAGAGATTCGCATCTGGCACAACTTCACCGGGAAGTTGAGTAAAGGTGTGGCAAAGATGAAAAGCATAGAGGCTGAGGCTGAAATTCTTCACTATTTTTTGTCGGGTTTCGTGTTGTCAGATAAAGGAGAATTCCTTTTTATAGCATTTTCTGTTAATTCCTTTGATGATTCGCTAGGTTGATTGGCTGGAGTCTGGGATTTACTATTAGCTATTCCGATGTTTCTATCTATATTAATAGGAGATGCCGCACTGAGTGATTGTAGGTTTTGCTTGTAAGCTTCTAGAAGTTGACTGCGGGATTGTGGTTGCAACCAATTTTCTATAATTTCTGAGATTTCCTCATCATCTTCTGGTAGCTGACTACGTAGTTTCTCTAATTCCTCCCAGTCTGGAGTCGAAATCAATTTTGATTGAGAGTCAAGCAATTGATTAAAAGCTTTGACGCTATTTTTATAAATAGACATTTTCTAAACTCCTTTACCTATGTTGCAAAAAGCAGCCCAATAAAAAGGTGATTCAAAAGGTTTGATTGAGGTATTTTCATAATTAGCAGCAAAGTATTGATTGAGTTGTGCTTGCCAAACTAAACTAAGTGAGGAGTTACTCAGCCAATCTTGAAAGCCTTTGACTGTTGTATCTCTTAACCAACGTTGTGCTGTATTTAAAGCTAATACAATATTAATTTCCTGCTGGAGTTCTTCGTAAAATTTAATCATTAATAAAGCTGTAGCTGTAGCACTGACTGTCCAAAGGCTACTGACTACATTGGTGCTACCAGCTAACAAAAATCCACTGGGTAAACCAATGTATTCATCACTAGTGCTTGTGAAGTCAGTCAAACCAGTTTCGCAAGCAGAGAGAGTAACTAGGCGACAGTTTTCTAGTTTGAAGTGAGTAATTATATCTGCTAAAGTCAGGTTGCCATCAGCTAACTTTAAACCAGAATCTTGCGGAGAAGCAAAGTTAAAGTATCCATGACAGAAGAAAAACGCACAGTTAGCTTTCAGCAATTTTTCATATAGCATAACATTGTCAGGATTTTCATTAATACAGAGAATTGCTGATTTTTTGGCTTCGTCTTGCTTCAAAATCTGACGTTCGGTAAACTGTTTTTTAATAGCTGCAACTGCTCCTAAATCTTTCTCATAGTCTTGATATAAATCTTTTGTAGGATTTTGGATGGCAAAGAAAGATTGAAAATCAGGACGTTGACGCAGTTGGATTTGTTGCAAAAGTTGACAACTGGGTGCATAGCCTACGCCGTTGGGGAATAAGTCAATGAGGTATGATTCCTTGACAGGTAAAGCATGGAGAGGAAACAGGTGTAAGTAGCGATGAGGAATCAGGATTAATCTTTTGCGTTGTTTGGGTACTAGGTCTAAAACTTCCTCAAGATGCAGAATTTCTGCTAAATTTTTTAGGCGTTGTTCTAGCTGATTTTGCCATTGAATTTTATTTTGGTCTTCCGGGTTGTAGTAGTCGCGTAGATATTCATCTCTCCAATCGATTAAGGCATCTAAATCTTGTTCGCTAGAATGCCAAATGGCTGGCTTGTTGTTTTCATGGCTCATGATGAAAGCGCGAAAACAATCATTAAAGATGTACCATTGAATGATTGCAGTTTTATTATCTAAGAGGTTTTGAATTTCTGAAAATTCGATCCTGCTACCAACTAAACGTGAATTTTCTGGACTTGTTAATGTTGCTTTCGCTAAGAGTTCTACTAAATTGCGAGTTTTGCTGCGTTCAATATATTCTATTGCTTTAGTATATTCTCCCTGATGAAGACAAACTTCTACCATATTTTGATAAAGCTTGCTCCAGTTTTCTGATAAATTACGTTTTATTACCTCATCATCGATAAGACTTTCACGGACATATTCAAAAGTTATAATTGCCGACTCGTATGTTGTATATGCTAAATCAAATTCTGCAACATTTTGGTAAGTATTGCCGATATTGAATAAAGCTTCTGTTCGGGAAATATAAACTGCGATTTTCTGTTCTCTACTTTCTATTTTGTCAGTAACTCTATAACCATAAGCAATCTCCAGATTATTTTGCGTCGTTGCCCATTGTTTAGGAAAAGCATTTTGGGTATAAACTTCTTGTGCAGTGGTGTAAGCTGCAATTGCTTGTTCTATATTTTCTGCTTTATCACCTAATATTCGGTCAAGGTAAGCATTGCCTAAATTAATTAGTGTTGTTGCCCAATCTAGGGGAAAAGCACTGCGAGTATAAACTTTTAATGCAGCAGTATAAGCAGCAATTGCCCTTTCCAGGTTATCAGCTCGCTCACCTAGTATTCTATTAGAGTAAGCAATTCCCAAATTATTTTGTGTCGTTGCCCAATCTTGAGGGAAGGCGCTGGGTGTATATACTTCTAGTGCTGCTCTATAAGCAGCAATTGCCTTTTCCAGATTCTCTGTTCTATTACCCTCGATTCTTCTACTGTAAGCAGTTCCCAAATTATTTTGTGTCGTTGCCCAATCTAGGGGAAAAGCACTGCGGGTATAAACTGTTAGTACAGCAGTATAAGCAACAATTGCTTGTTCTATATTATTTGCTCTATCATCCTTAATTCTGTCTAGATAAGCATTGCCTAAATTATTTTGCGTTGTTGCCCAATCTAGGGGAAAAGCATTATAGGTAAGAATTTCTAAAGCAGAAGAGTAATTCGTAATTGCTTGTTCTATATTCCCTGTCTTATCACCCAATATTCGCTTAAGGTAAGCATTCCCTAAATTAATTAATGTCGTTGCCCAATTTTGAGGAAAAGCAGTGCGAGTGTAAACATTCAAGGCTCTAGAAAAAGCAGCGATCGCTTTTTCTATATTTTCTGCTTGAGCGCCCAATATCCTGTTAATATAAGCAATTGCTAGATTATTTTGTGTGGTTGCCCAATCTACAGGAAAGGCGCTGCGGGTTCTAACTTCGAGTGCGGCAGTAAAAGCAGCAATCGCATTTTCAAGATTCTCGGCTCTGTTTCCTAATATTCTGTCAGTGTAAGCAAGCCCCAAATTATTTTGCGTCGTTGCCCATTGTTCGGGAAAGGCGCTCTTAGTATAAACTTCCAGTGCCGCAGTATAAGCAGCGATCGCACTTTCAAGATTCTCGGCTCTGTTTCCTAATATTGTGTTACGGTAAGCATTCCCCAGATTATTTTGCGTCGTTGCCCAATTTACAGAAAAGGCGCTCTTGGTTCTTACTTCCAGAGCCGCAGTAAATGCAGCGATCGCATTTTCAATATTTTCGGCTTTGTTTCCTAATATTCTGTCAGCGTAAGCATTCCCCAGATTATTTTGCGTCGTTGCCCAATCTACAGGAAAGGCGCTCTTGGTGTAAACAGTGAGGGCGATTTCGTAGCCAACGATGGCAATTTCCATGTTGCTGGCTTTGCTACCCAAGGGGAACTGCTGAATCAGATTACTAAAATTACCAATCACTGCGGCGATGGATGTTGCTGCATCTGGTTCCACTTTTGCTAAGGTATTTTTTGCCCAACGGCCCAATAATTGAGCAAAAATATCATTGAGTTTATCGGTATTTGCTGCCAGTAATGGGTAAATTACTTGAGCATCGCCGTTGCTGTCTACTGTTGCTTGCAGTATTTCTAGTAAAAATTGCCCGTAAGTCTCTATATTTTCTTGGGTGATGGGAGTAGTTTGTGGGGTAAGTTGTGTTGCTAGGTTTCTCAACCAGTTTGCAGCATTTTCTTCTCCCTGCTGTGCAAAATCATCTGCTACTGCTGCTACAACCTGCACAAAGTCAGCATCTAGCAATTCTGTATTTGCTGCTAATATCTCTGGTTCTTCCCCGCTGGGGCAACTGAGCAGGTTTTGAATTAGCTGATAATAAGCCTGTAGACGCTGTTCGTTCATGAGCAGGTGTGAGTTAGATGCATCTTGATGAAGCTTCAACAGTATTATCCTCAATTTCTGAAAAATTAGGGGGTAAAAAGTTTTAGATGCTCTTTAAAAAGGCTACGGTGTAGGCGCAAGTTATCGAATTACCCCTCCCTAGCCCTCCCCTTGTAAAGGGGAGGGAACAAAATCTCTTTTTCCCCCCTTTCCAAGGGGGGATTAAGGGGGGTAATCCTGGGAATAATAAACACAATCCAGGAATATGAAAACACTGATGACAAAACTGTATAACCAAACCTCAGAAAAGCAAAAACGGCAAACTCTCAGAAACAATATGCCGCTATGTGAAAAAATAGTTTGGGCAAAACTTAGAAATCAACAAGTTGAAAGCTGTAAATTTCGCAGACAATACAGTATTGACAAATTTGTAGTGGATTTTTATTCTTCGGAATTGAGACTTGCCATAGAAATTGATGGTGATAGTCACTATGAAGATGGAGTTCCAGAATATGACCGCGAAAGGCAAGCATTTTTGGAATCAAAGGGTACGAGATTTTTGAGATTTACAAATCAAGAGGTTTATCAAGATATTGATGGCGTGGTGGAGAAAATTAGGGAAGTTATTTCTAGGTTGAGGGAAGTTACCTCACCCGAACCTTCCTCTGATAAAGGCTATCGTGTACACCCAAGTTGGATTACCCCCCTTAATCCCCCCTTGTAAAGGGGGGAAAAAGAGAAATCTAGTTCCCTCCCTTCTTAATGCCTTTTCGTAAAGGAGGGGGAAAAAAGAAGATCTAGTTCCCTTCCCTCTTAATCCTCTTTTTGTAAAGAGGGGGGAAAAAAGAAGATCTAGTTCCCTCCTCTTTACAAGGGGAGGGTTAGGGAGGGGTAATTCGATAACTTGTGTCTACACCGTAGCCTTATAAAAGGGAGAGAATTAGATGTTCTAGTTTCCCCTTAGTCGCATTTATAGCTTTTGCGATCGCAATTTCGATTTCAGCAGTCGCATTTATGATTTTGCGACTGCAATTTTGATTTTGGCGGTCGTTTTTATAATTTTGCGACTGCATTTATGATTTTGGCGGTCGTTTTTATAATTTTGCGACTGCAATTTTGATTTTGGCGGTCGTTTTTATAATTTTGCGACTGCAATTTTGATTTTGGCGGTCGTTTTTATAATTTTGCGACTGCAATTTTGATTTTGGTGATTACTTTTGCGGATTGCACTTATTCTCAAACAAAAAATTGATATGAAAAATGAGTAAAAACACAGGCTACTTAGTAATTATTTCGTTGAACTTTTAATGAAATAAATCCCCAAAACTACCCATCTCAGACAAAAGGATACTCCACTATTTTGAAAAAGGATTATCAAAAAAGGATATCTCATGTCTTTAAGAACTCGTGGTTCTGCTACTGTTGATAAAGCTCAACGTCGTCTCGCCTCGCTTAAATCCATTGATGAAAATCTGAATTTAGGACATGGGTTAAGTATTGAAGCCTACAACAACCTAATCAATAGTACCCGTGCGAGCGTAGAAGCTCATAACACCCTTTTGTCCAATCTTGAAGAATCGCGTAAAACAGTTGCTCAGAACGAGGAAGCTCTCTCCGAAATGTCTGAACGAATGCTAACTGGAGTTGCAACTGTCTACGGCAAAAAAAGTATGGAGTATTCCAAGGCTGGCGGTTCTACTCGAAAACGAACTAAAAAATCTACTTCAAAAGTTACTCCAGTTACAACGGTTCTTGCTACCCAACCTGCTCAAGCTGTAATTGCCAATGCATCAACTAACGGTAACGGCACAGTTCCTTTGCTGCAATAATTCACCTAGCTTGAAAGAGCAGGGGAGGCAGTACTTAAACAAGAAATCAGATCCCCGACTTTTTGAAAAAGTCGGGGATATTTTTGTAGTCAACACTTTAATTTCTATTAAATGCTGAATTTTTTGAAAACCTCTTAAAAGTCCAACTTAAAAATAGCGATTTGTTGTCAATCTTTTTTGAATTAATAGTTGACAAGTATAATTTTATACTATATTATTTCAGCATGAGAAAGGCGATCGCCCTCCGGCAAGAGTCTGCGATCGCCTTTCTTTAACCCCTACTCTAGGAGTCAATTACATCATGGCACAAGTACAAAAGCTCGACGATAATCAATTCGTTCAAGTAGAGTTGCAACAGTTTTTGGCTAGTCAAGACTTTGATGCATCTACCCTCAAAGAATCTACTCAAAAGCCATTACCAAAAAGAGAACGAATTAAACATATCTTGATTGGTTCTCCCAAAGGCGTCACTAGTACAATTAACCGTTTGCATTTAGTTGGGTATGCACACGTCACAGATTGGAGTCAGCTACTACCAACAGCTAACCCTGATGAGGTGATGAGTATTTTAATCCGTTACCTTTTAATTTCCTAACTTCAAACAAGAACCCCGACTTTTTAAGAAAATCGGGGTTCTTGTTTGACTATTTCTGTGCAGTTATCTTGTTGCGTGGTTGACACTCCCACGGCTGTTAAACTTTCGCTACGCTCAGTTTACAGCATTTTTCATCTATTTGACCCACAATTTTCGGTAGAGGCTTTACAGCTGTGCATTGGTGCCAACTTAAGCTCAAACTCCTGCCCCACAATCGTTTTACCCCATCCCCAACCCCTCCCCTTGGCAAGGGGAGGGGCGGTTTTGCGTCAGCAAAGCCGGGGTGGGGTAACGCGGATCTTGATGGTGAGTGAGTAGAACTCGCTCATCACGTATTCATCAGGGTTTCGCGTTAAGTTGACACGTATGCACAGCTGTAAAACCCCTACAACGCGGTCTATTTACCTGAAAATTGCTGTAACTAAAAGCCGTGGGATTCTTGGTTCAATGACTGTGTTAACTTTACTTTTTTTAACTTCACTTCCAGAAGCGACTGATAATTATCTGTCGATGGGGTAAAATATATAGCGCTTCAGAAGTATTGACATATTAAATCTTTTGACCGTTTATCTTGCATATTATGACAAAATGTTATAAATTATTATGTTATAGGGGAATAATGTGACCTTTTAATGTCAAAAAGCAATTCTCATTAAGTAAAGATACTGTAACTGGTTTGAACTTCACGCAAACCTTAAATACCACATCAGATATATTTTTGTTTGGTAAAGCAGATATTTGAGATGCCAAAACCGAAACAGAAATCCTTTAAAAATATATCTGATGTGGCTGTTTGAAAAATCAAATTACTGCTTGCGGTGAAAAAAGAAATCGTAATTCACCGAAAGAATAATTGATTAGAGGCAAATTAACTATTAATAAAGTTGCATATATACCAGCAGCTTTATTAGTTTTTGTTTAGCAATTTTGCAAAGTTATATTTGCTATTCAAAAATTCGTCTTGTGATGCTGAGAATAGCAAAAATAATCAAGCAAGACGCATCTACCACAAAATCACAACCTAAATGGAGTTATTCTGGCGATGCAGTTAAACGAATTAAAAACTACTGAAACTTCAAAAGAAGTAGCACAAGGCTGGGAAGCACTCGAAAAGTCAATTATCTACTATCAAGGACGTCCAGTTGGCACAGTAGCGGCTTATGATTTCTCTGTAGAAGCTCTTAATTATGACCAATGTTTTATTCGAGATTTTGTTTCTTCGGCTATCATTTTTCTGATTAAAGGTAGAGCTGATATTGTTCGGAATTTCTTAGAAGAAACGTTAAAGTTACAGCCTAAAGATAGAGCGTTAGATGCCTATAAACCTGGTCGGGGATTAATACCAGCTAGCTTTAAAGTATTATCTGAAAATGGACAAGAATATTTAGAAGCTGATTTTGGCGAACATGCGATCGCCAGAGTCACACCAGTTGATTCTTGTCTGTGGTGGATTATTTTGTTGCGTGCTTATGTAGTCGCTACCGAAGATTTTTCTCTAGCGCATCAGCCTGAATTCCAAAATGGTATCAGGTTAATCATGGAGATTTGTCTGGCGAATCGTTTTGATATGTACCCAACGCTATTGGTTCCAGATGGCGCTTGTATGATTGACCGTCGTATGGGTATCTATGGGCATCCTTTAGAACTGCAAGTTCTTTTTTATGCAGCATTGCGTGCAGCCCGCGAATTGCTAATTTGTCAAGGTAATCAAGATATTGCGATCGCAATTGATAATCGCTTGCCTCTTTTATGCGCTCACATTCGCCAACATTATTGGATAGATATTAATCGCCTGAATACGATTTATCGCTTCAAAAGTGAAGAGTATGGTAAAACCGCTGTTAATTTATTCAATATATATGTAGATTCGATTCCCTATTATGAATTAGATAAATGGCTGCCGAAAAAAGGCGGTTATCTTGCAGGTAATGTTGGGCCATCACAGCTAGATACTCGCTTTTTTACAGTGGGAAACTTAATGGCGATCGTTTCTGATTTAGCTACCGAAGAACAGTCACAAGCAATTATGAATCTCATTGAAGAACGATGGGATGACTTAGTGGGAGATATGCCCATGAAAATCTGTTTTCCAGCTTTAGAAGATGAAGAATACAGAATTGTCACTGGATGCGACCCGAAAAATATACCTTGGTCGTATCACAATGCAGGTAGTTGGCCTGTATTAATGTGGATGTTGGCAGCAGCGGCGATAAAAACTAAGAGAACAAGTCTTGCACAAAAAGCAATTGAAATTGCCGAAGCACGGCTGTGCGAAGATGAATGGCCCGAGTATTACGACGGTAAGAAAGGACGATTAATAGGCAAACAAGCTAGGAAATATCAAACTTGGACAATTACAGGGTTTTTATTAGCAAAAGAGTTGATGACAAACCCCGATTCTTTACCATTAATTACCTTCGGTAAATTACCAGCAGAAGTAGTTTCTAGAGCGTGTGAATTTGAAATTGCAAGTGTAGATCCTCATATACCTCGATAGGAAGTTAGGAGAGACGCGATTAAAATTGGTGTCAACTTCAGCTCAAATTGCCCCACAATCGTTTTACCCCACCCCTTACCAAGGCTACCGCGTACACACAAGTCTGATTACCCCCCTTAATCCCCCCTTGGAAAGGGGGGAAACTGAGAAATCTAATTCCCTCCCCTTTCTAAGGGAGGGTTAGGGTGGGGTAATTCGAGAACTGGTAGTAATTCAATAACTTGTGTGTATACCGTAGCCTTGGCAAGGGGAGGGGAGGTTTTGGCTTTAGACAAAACCGGGGAGGGGTAACGCGGATGGTGATATTGAATGAGTGAATTCAAAACTACGTCATGATAAAGGTTTCACGTTAAGTTGACACCAGTGCGCGATGAATCGCGTCTGTACAACAGTGAGGAGTTAGAATACAAAAGCTTTGTAACTCCTGATTTGTGTTTCATGACAAATGCTCGTCAACTAGCTTTTATCGCCCTGCGAGATGTTCACAAGGGGGCTTATGTTGATGTTGCCGTAGATAGAGTGCTGCAAAAAGTTACTTTGGCTGATAGCGATCGCCGCCTACTGACAGAATTAGTTTATGGCAGTGTCAGAAGGCAGCGCACCCTAGATACTCTCATTGACCAACTTGCCCAAAAGAAATCTCACCAACAACCAAAAGACCTCCGCACCATCCTACATCTAGGCTTATACCAACTCCGCTATCAAGAGCGTATTCCCGCTTCAGCTGCTGTTAACACCACCGTCCAACTAGCTAAAGAAAACGGTTTTTCCGGACTTACAGGTTTTGTTAACGGTCTATTACGCCAATATCTCAGAAAAGCAGAGGGGCAGGGGGGCAGAGGGGCAGAGGGGAAAGATTCTTTGTTGCTCCCCCAGTCCCCAGTCGCCCATTTTGACCCCTTACAACTCCCAGAAAACCCAGTGCAACGGCTGGGGATTTTACACAGTTTTCCTGATTGGATTATTGAAGTTTGGTTAGAACAACTGGGTTCGGTTGAGACAGAACAACTGTGTGAATGGATGAATCAGTCACCAACAATCGATTTGCGGATTAACCCACTTCGTATATCAATTGAAGAAGTTGAGGCAGCGTTGCAATCTGCTGGTGTTTTGGTGAGGCGGGTTCGTCATTTGCCTCAAGCACTGCGATTAATTGGTAATGCCGGGCCAATTCAAAAATTACCTGGTTTTCAAGAAGGTTGGTGGACTGTACAAGATAGCAGCGCCCAATTGGTAAGTCATTTACTCGACCCCCAACCAGGTGAAGTGGTAATTGATGCTTGTGCTGCACCGGGGGGGAAAACAACTCATATTGCTGAGTTAATGCAAGATAAGGGGAAAATTTGGGCTTGCGATCGCACTGCTTCTCGTCTTCGCAAACTCCAAGAAAATTCTCAACGCCTAAATTTAAAATCTATTCAAATTTGCACTGGCGATAGCCGCAATTTTACACAATTTCACAATACCGCAGACCGCGTATTACTCGATGCTCCCTGTTCTGGCTTGGGAACTATGCACCGTCATGCTGATGCTCGTTGGCGACAGACACCGGAATCTGTTAGGGAACTTTCGATGCTTCAAAGGCAACTCATATCACATACATCTACTTTTGTCAAGCCAGGAGGTGTATTAGTTTATGCCACCTGTACCCTGCATCCAGCAGAAAACGAACAAGCGATCGCGGCATTTTTGGCTGAGTCACCTGATTGGCAAATCGAGCCTCCCAAGAGCCTTGATTTTCTTGACTTTGGCCGTATTACGCCTGAAGGTTGGTTCAAACTCTGGCCTCATCGAGAGGACATGGATGGCTTTTTTATGGTGCGCTTAAGAAAAACCAATAATTCCGAATGATTACTGTTTGGGATTGTACGATTTGGTGGAAGCCTGAATCTACCAGAGGAGGCAGCAATGGTTACCCATTCCAATGTGAAAAACTTAGTTAAAATCCTGATTGGAGCCGCTTGGCTCGATGGCAGAATTCAACCAGAGGAACGGCAATATCTACGCGAAATAGCTCAAGCAAAGGGTTTGGCTAGCGACCCAGAAATTAAGCCTTGGCTGTACGAGTTAGTTCCCGTACAGCCAAAAGAGTGCTTTGAGTGGGTTAGGGAGTATTTAGGCGATCGCCCTAGCCTGGAAGATTGCGAAAATTTGATAGAAGCCATTAGTGGCTTAATTTATAGCGATGGCGAAGTTGCGATCGAAGAAGCTAGACTTCTGACCGAATTGCAAGATATAACAAGACCGAATGGTTCAACTCAACCAGCTCATACTCAGCTTCTTAAACAAATTCAAAAGCTTTACCGCCGTTGGGTTGAAGTTCAAAACTAACAGAGAATTTCGAGTTATGAGTTGGGGAGTTGAGAGTTAGGAGTTGAGAGTTAGGAGTTAGGAGTTTTTTAACTCATCACTCACTACTCATCACTCATCACTCAGGACTGTTTATGACTTCGGTTCGCCCAGACCCGGAGTTTCTTCTTTATTAACCTTAGGCACAAAATCAGGACGCTCTTTACTTTCCCAACCTGCGGGACGTTTTGAGTTGTACCAAGCTATTGAACCAATGGTGACAGCAGCAATAAAACCAACAACATATACCAAGGTAAAAGCATAGGGAAAATGAGGGGCGTTTGCTGCGGCATCTGCTGCTGTTTGCATCAATAAATGCATAGGTATGTTCTCCAAGGTCAGGTAATACTATTTTTAAGACAATATAAAATCAGCGTATCACCTAACATCCCCCTGTAGTTTGAGCAACTCAATCTTGCAGAGGGAAAAAAGGGCAGGGAGGGCAGGGGAAAAGGTTAAAGGGAAAAGGGAAAAGGAGGGATCTTTGTTTTCCCATTTGCCCTTTGCCCTTTGCCCCTTGCCCCATTTATTACTGAGAAGGTCTAAGTCTATCGCGCCAGGATGGTTGTGGAGATGACGAACCTGAAGAACCAGAACTGTTTGCGGGAGATGAGGATCTGCGAGTTCTTCTTCTCGGTGGCGGAGAATCTGATTCTACTACTCTTCTAGAGCGTCGCCGCGAACGAGATGGCTCTGACTCTGAGGAAGAGTTACTCGAAGTTGATTCTTCACTACTGCGATAGCGTCTTCTCCGTCTTGGAGTATCGTCGCTTGATTGCTGTTCTTCTTGATAATATCTTCTTCTTTTACGTCTTCTAGATGAACCGCTATCTTCAGAATTTCTATAACTTTCCCGTTCTGATTCATTATCATCATCAGAGGAAAGAGAACGATTCAGCACTTGTCTGGGTTTGATTGATTCTGCTTTGATAGTGCCTTTGCGACCTTCTAACTTTGGCCGTTTGGGAAACTTTTCTACGGGCATTCCTTCAACCGCTTTTTCCATGAACTCGTGCCACGTATAAGCGGCGCTACTACTGCTGCCATAAGTGGGGCGGTTGTTATCGTTACCTAGCCAGACTCCTGTTACTAATTGGGGAATGTAACCAATAAACCACAAATCGCGGGCTTCGTCGGAAGTACCGGTCTTGCCGGCAACTTGTCTATCATTTAATTGGGCGGCGCCACCAGTCCCGGCTTCGACGACGTTGCGTAGCATCCAAGTCATAATGGCAGCGCTGTCAGCATCAAGAACGCGTTGCGATTTGAAATTAGCTGACCAAATCACTTTGCCTTGACGGTTAATGATGCGGCTGATACCATGAGGGTCTGCGTGCAATCCTTGGGTGGCAAAACTGCCGTAGGCGCTAGTTAATTCCAAGAGATTTACTTCGTTTGAGCCAAGAGCTAGGGAATAAGTAGGCTTAAGTTCTGATTTAATCCCCATATCATGGGCAAGTTTAATCGTTGGGTTAAAACCTACGTCAAGCAACACCTTCACCGCAACGATATTAACGGAACGGGTGAGAGCATCTCTCATGCTCATCGTGCCGCGGAAGCTTTCACTGTAGTTTTTCGGTTCGTAGCCGTCTACGACAAAGGGTGCATCCTGGTATGTAGCGTAGGGGCTTTTACCGGTAGCGATCGCAGTAGCATAAACAAATCCTTTAAATGTCGATCCCGGTTGCCGCTGTGCTTGGGTAACGCGATTAAATTGGTTTTGGCTAAAGTCTTTGCCGCCAACCATTGCCTTGATTTCACCGCTACGGGGATCGATGGCAACCATTGACGCTTCTTTAAAGTTCTCCCACCGTCCTTGATTGCGTAAAGTTTTGGCAACTGCCTCTTCTGCTGCTTTTTGCCAAGTCGGGTTCAAAGTCGTTTCGACTGTCAAACCCCCAGCTGCCAACACATCAGCAGAAACATACTTGGGCAATTCTTTCTGGACGTAGGTAGTAAAGTATGGTGACTGCACTTGCAGGCGCTTGGGTAAACTGGTTTTCAAGGTTAGCGGTTCTTGTGTAGCCGCCTGTCTTTGCTCTGGTGTAATAAATTTTTCTTCCTGCATCCGTTGCAATACCAGGTTACGCCTTTGTTTGGCAGCTACCGGATTCTTGTCCGGAGCGTACAAACTCGGTGCAGGAGCCAAACCAGCGATGGTTGCCATTTCTGCTAGAGAAAGCTGGTCTGGGGATTTACTAAAGTATACCCAGGAGGCATCTGCAACACCGTAAGCACCGGCTCCCAAATAAACCAAATTGAGGTAACGCTCTAAAATTCGATCTTTGGTTAATTCTGACTCAATTTTTTGTGCTAGGCGGACTTCCTTGAGTTTGCGCCAAATTGTCTGCTCTTGTTTCAAAAACAGAATCCGCGCTAGTTGTTGAGTGATAGTGCTACCACCTTCGACCACACCTTGCGATCGCAAATTATTCAAACCAGCTCTCAAGATCCCTTGAGCATCGACCCCATTATGTTGCTGAAATCTTCTATCTTCTGAGGCTATAAAAGCTTTTTTTAAATTATCTGGGATTTGCTCTAGCTTTAGCTGTTCTCTAGTAGCTTCACCTTGTTGTTGTAATATTGTACCGTCGGCGGCTTTGATGGTCAGTGTTTGTTCTCTAACAGCGGCATTGAGTTCGGCTTTATCCGGCAAGGTGCGATCTATGAGAGTGATACCATAGAGCGTCGAGACAACTATTCCACCACCGAGACCCAAACTTGCCCAAAACCAGATACGACGGTAGATTGGTTTCTTGCTAGTTGGCCGATCGACTTTCGTTTTTGATGATAAAATTTTCATTTTGCTTAGTGGCTGCCTTGCCTGGCCCGCATTTCTGGGTGGTAAGCTTTCATTTGTTGTGGATTCCTCATATTGATGATGATTACCAGGTGGCAATCGCGGTTCCTCGTTAGCAGAGTCTCTCAATTTACTTGGTCTTGGCTTGAACCAGGAGGTCAGCTTGCCCACATCAGCTCCTCGATTGAAGTAGTAGTAATTACTTAACCACCATCCATCAGCTTTGGTGTGATAGCAGCACGTTGTGCTAGTATATTATCCTATAAATAATTAACCCAAATTACTATCAAAAATAATTCAGAAATCACAATAAACAAGTAATATTTTATACTAACTATATACAATGATTTAGCGTCAGCATCAGAAGTAGGATATTAAGTTTTTTGGGTGATATTCATCCTGAATGCAGATGACTGACTCATGAATTATTGTTGAAAAAATAATGTTTTCTCGATTTAATGAATTCAGTTCTGTCACAATTACTGTAAAATTCATCAGGATTCGGAAGATTAGAATTATTGAAATTGTTTCTAGGCGATGCAGCGGACTATCCGCCAAGACAACCTCAAAACGACTTGCTGCCAGTAAAACGTGCCAAAAGCGCAGTTGCTCTTGGTAGTAATATCGGTGATTCACTAGCAATTTTAGAAGCAGCGATCGCTACTTTAGCCCAAACCCCAGGCATTGTTATCGAGGCTAAATCGAATTGGTATAAAACTAAACCAGTAGGGCCGCCACAACCAGATTACTTGAATGGGTGCGTTACATTACAAGTAGAATTGCTGCCCCAAGAATTGTTAGAAACTTTATTAGTAATTGAGCGACAATTTGGGCGCGTCCGTCAAGAACGCTGGGGGCCGCGAACCTTAGATTTAGATTTGTTATTATATGATGACTTTATTTTAGAGACACCAAACCTGCAAATTCCCCATCCTGGAATGCGGGAGCGAGCTTTTGTGTTAGTACCGCTTGCAGAAATTGCCTCAGATTGGGTAGAACCCCTATCAGGGTGTGTTATTAAAGAACTGCTCAAAGAGGTAGACTGTTCTGATGTACATTTATTTGTTGACGAGCAATTAAAATTACCATCCATAAACCCCCAAAAACGCTGAAGTTGGCTCTGTATTGCAAAACTGTGCGGATTCCACAATTATCAGTTGTAAAATATAGGCATACTCCTACGGCCAGCGACCTAATTTAAAAACATGCAAGCCAATCTAGTTGCGGAAAACACGACTTCATCGTTTCTCAGTAGTTAACTTATAGTCTAGAAAGCAGACATGAAATTAGCGAGGCTATCAAATAGGAATTTGTCAATAAAAGTAGTCCTGAATAAACAGTTTTATATGGAATAGAGGTTGTGAAGATTAACCATGAAGGTAAAACTTCTAAACGAATGAGATTGGATATTTGTCCATATAAATAACAGCTATTTACTAAATAAATCAGATTTTTTGCTATGCCATTAGGTAGAGAATTACCACAACTTTTGAAACAACGCTTGTTTTATAGAGGACGCAAGTTTGATTTTGAAGTCAACCGCTTGCGTTTGCCCAACAAATCTGAAGGAGAATGGGAGTGCATTCGGCACCCAGGCGGCGCGTTAGCTGTGCCTGTAACGCCAGAAGGCAAACTTATACTTGTGCGCCAGTATCGTTTTGCAGTTCAAGGACGGATATTAGAATTCCCTGCGGGAACTGTGGAACGCAATGAAGATCCCTTGGAAACAGTACAACGGGAAATTGAGGAAGAAACCGGCTACACTGCCCAAAAATGGCACAAACTAGGAGAATTCTTCCTAGCGCCTGGTTATTCTGATGAAATTCTGTATGCTTTTCTGGCTCAAGATTTACAAAAGCTGGAAACACCTCCAGCGCAAGATGCAGACGAGGACATCGAGACTGTATTTTTGACTCCTGAAGAGCTAGAAAACGCTATTCTTCAGGGAGAACCAATAGACGCTAAATCAATTACTAGCTTTTTCCTAGCGCGTCCATTTTTAGTGTAGTACCAATTATGTTGCTAGAGTTAGCGATCGCAGATGCCTACGGTGCAGGCTTTGAATATGCTGACGAAAACATCGTTAACAACGATTTGAGTCGATACGTGCAACACCCACGTTTTCGACTCATCCCTGGCAACTACACCGACGATACCCAAATGAGCATTGCCATCGCTGAGGTAATTGTTGCTCAAGCACCGTGGACGCCAGAAGTTTTAGCCGAAAGCTTTGTGAGAGCTTTTAAACACGATTCTAGATTAGGATATGCGAGAAACTTCTACAATTTTTTGGTAGAAATTCAAAATGGGGCAGAATTTATCGCCAAAATTCGTCCTGACAGCGACAAAAGCGGTGCGGCGATGCGTGCTGCACCCATTGGCGTTTATTCAACGCCAGAGAAAGTTATCGAAGCGACGACAATTCAAGCTGCAATTACCCACAATACACCAGATGGAATCAATGCTGCTGTTGCGGCTGCCCTGATGTCACATTACTTTATCTATCGACTGGGGCCAAAAAGCAAATTAGCACAGTTTTTAGAGGCTTACGTACCCGGGCAGTGGTCTAAACCTTGGCACGGTGAGGTAAAATCCAAAGGTTGGATGAGTGTCAGGGCCGCGATTACTGCGGTGATGCGAAATGACAGCATCAGCGAACTTTTACAAGATTGTATAGCATTTACTGGGGATGTGGATACCGTCGCGGCGATCGCAGTGGCTGCCGGTTCTTGTAGCGAGGAAATTACCCAAGACATCCCCAGCCATCTCGTCACAGGCTTAGAAAATGGTGCTTACGGTCGAAATTATCTCATCGAGCTAGACCGGCAGCTGATGAGTTTAGTTATTTAAAAATAAATTTAGCTTTTCAAATACTACGGTTTTTCGGTAAAATAACAGTATTTAGGGTAGACGTAAAGCTACCCTTATCTTTATTATCTTTGAGGCTGGATAGCAAATTACACGCTAACTGCTATTAATATTTTTTTATACAAAATTTAAAACTTAGTTTATTGAATAAATTAACGACTCACCGAGAGATTTAGTATTTCTTGACAAGACTGTTCTATGACCTTGGCTACAGTGAAATAAAAATTGACTTAGAGCCAAAGTTATAAGAGCATGACGACAAGAAGTAAACAAATTATAAATATGTGTCTGTATGCAAGACGCATAAATGTTTTAGACAAATGATCAAAAATACAAATTTTAACCGCGCTGGTAAATTGACTGCTCTTTTGTTTTTGATAACTCTCTTACTCACGCCTTGCGTAATTATCAATGCAGGAGAACGCGGGGTCTTGATGAAATTTGGCGAAGTCGAGAACGAGATATTAGGAGAAGGAATTCACTTCATTGTTCCTGTATATAATACTGTTAAAAAATTAAGCGTGAGAGTGCAAAAGCAGGAAATATCGGCTGAAGTATCTTCTAAGGATTTACAAAATGTCTATACAAATGTGGCTTTAAATTGGCATATTATTCCTCAGGAAGTAAATGTTATTTATCAACAAATCGGCGACGAAAAAAATGTTATTGACC
The DNA here is from genome assembly GCA_034530875.2 of Nostoc sp. DedSLP01. GTDB lineage: Bacteria > Cyanobacteriota > Cyanobacteriia > Cyanobacteriales > Nostocaceae > Nostoc. Next base: position 133,166 of record JAVRCJ020000019.1, on the reverse strand, counting down.
GAATTATTAATCCCGCAGTTGAAGAAGTATTAAAAGCAGTAATGGCAAAATATACTGCTGAGGAAATTATTACTAAACGGGGAGAGGTTAAAGCTGAAGTAGATGCTGCATTGACTACAAGACTAAATACCTATCACGTTGCAGTTGACGATATTTCTTTAGTTCACGTTCATTTTTCAGAACAATTTAGTGAAGCTGTAGAAGCCAAGCAAATTGCCGAACAAGAAGCAAAGCGAGCAGAGTTTATTGCTTTAAAAGCAACAAAAGAGGCTGAGGCCAAAGTCAATTTAGCCAGAGGAGAGGCTGAAGCACACAGATTATTACGTGATGGGTTGACTCCACAAATACTACAAAGGCAAGCAATACAAAAATGGGATGGGAAGCTACCATTAATTGTCAGCAAGGAGGCTCCAAAATTATTGAATATGAGTGAATTGTTAAAATTCGATCGCAATTGAGATTATTTATCACAAAAAATAGCAAAATCTAAAATTCAAGATTCAAAAGTCAGAATTTAGAACTAATCCGATATCCTTGGTATACTAGACCTGTCTTAAAGATAGGGAGTAGAGGGTAGAAATTAAGGTTTAAAAGGTTTTTTCTTTGGCTGCGGGATTTTCCCGCAATCAGTTGTCTTGACAATAGAGATTAGAAAGTAGAGCTAGGAGTAAATCATATTGCTCGTAGCTTTGCACTTAGCCTCCTACTGGAGCGTGGGCTTAGCGATCGCTTCTCTATTTTCCATGTTGGAGAGGTATTTTTTCATCTTACCTTTAATTTGTAATTTATGATTCAATTTAATTGCATAAATTATTGCTAATTAATAAATCAATCGTTAATATGGATAATCAAAAAATTAGAATCTTATTGGTTGACGATAATTTAGAAAATTTAGATTTTTTTTCAAATATCTTGAAAGCTCAAGGTTATCAAATACAAACTCTGGTTTCTGGAAAACTGGCAATTAATCAAGCCGTTGCTTCTGTTCCCGATTTGATTTTACTAAAAATTAGCATGGCAGACATGGATGGTTATCAAGTTTGCCATTATCTGAAAACTCACCAAAAAACTCATGATATTTCGATAATCTTTTTTGGATTTCCAGATATTTTATCAAAAAATATTAACATTTTTGATTTTAACGATATTGATTATATTACTCAACCATGCCAACCACAAGAAGTTCTATTACGCGTACAAAATCAACTAACTATCCAAAAGCTAAAAAAAGAGTTAAAAAAAGAAATTCAAGAACGTCAAAGGTTGACAGTTGAGTTAAATATTCGTAGCAAACAAATAGAAGAGATTTTTCCAGAAATTAGCGTTAACAAAACTTCTACAAGGGAACGCCTTTTAGCCGAAGCTAGCTTGGATAAAAGCGAAAGTGGGTATCGCCACTTAGCAGTAGAAAAAGTACTCCAAGAAAGCGCTATTAAGCTGCGCACTCACAATTTAGTACTAACACAATTAGCACAGAATCAAACGCTTTATCAGGGGGATTTGAAAGCAGCCTTAAGTGCGATCGCACAAACAGCTACTCAAAATATTGGAGTAGAACGAGCCAGCGTTTGGCTTTATGACGAAACAAGGACGAAAATCGAGTGCCTCGAACTATTTCACGCGAGTCACGATCGACATAGCGAAGGATTTATTTTATCAGCAGCCGACTATCCGGCTTATTTTGCAGCGCTGGAGCAAAACCAAGCAATTGCGGCAGATAATGCCCACATCGACCCCAGAACTAAAGAATTTTCGACGCCTTACTCCAGATTAAATATCACCTCCATCCTTCATACACCAATCAGGCTGGAGGGTAAGACAGTAGGAGTTTTATGTTTGGAAGCAGTGGGAGGCGTGCATTCTTGGACATTAGAAGACCAGAATTTTGCTCGTTCTTTAGGCAATTTAGTTTCTCTGGTACTAGAAGTACGTTCGCGCCGACGTGCAGAAGCGGCACGACGCGCTTCCGAAAAAAAATTGGCATCAGCTTTTCGCTCATCTCCCGACCCAATTGCTTTAATTACCGTTCCTGACAGACGTTATATCGAAGTTAACGACAGCTTTTGTCGGTTTTTTGGCTATTCTCGTTCTCAAGTAATTGATCGCACCGATGAAGAATTGAATATTTGGGTGAATCCAGAAGAATATCATCTCCTCAGCAATACCCTCGAGCAAACAAAAGCCATCCGCAATCATGAAGTTGATGTTCGCACTTGTTCGGGAGAAATTAGGACGACATTGTTTAGTGCCGAAATGATCGACATTGACGGACAAGGGTACGTACTCGGCACAGCCAAAGATATTACCGAACGCAAGCAAGCAGAAAATGAAAGCCGTTTGTTGCTCTTAACAACCCAAGCCATCACTCGTGCCAGTGATGTTAACAATGCTTTAACAGTGGTATTGCGCTTAATTTGTCAAACCATTGGTTGGGATTTTGGCGAAGCTTGGATACCGAATGAAAATAATGCCCTTTTAGAACACAGTCTGGGTTGGTATGGAGGTGAAGATAGTTTAGAAGAATTTTGTCGCCAAAGCAAAACGATTAAATTTGCTTTCGGAGCCGGACTACCAGGGCGAATTTGGCACAACCAAGAACCAGAATGGATAGAAGATGTTTCCGAAGTAGCAGAGCCGATTTTTTTGCGATCGCAACAAGCCGCAAATGTGGGATTAAAAGCTGGTTTTGGCGTTCCTATACTTTCTGGCAAGCAAGTATTAGCTGTTTTAGTGTTTTTTAAACGCAGCTCGGTATTAGTAGATCGGCGTTTGCTGTTTTTAGTCAGTGCTGTTGCGGCTCAATTAGGTGGGTTAATTGAGCGCAAACGCGTCGAACAAGAATTAGGTTTAGCAAACGAACGTTTGCAATATTTGCTCACTTCTAGTCCCGTAGTTATTTATAGCAGCAAAACATCAGGGGATTTTAGCACTACTTTTATTAGTAAAAACGTCAAAGCAATGGTTGGCTACGAAGCCGAGCAATTTATTGAGAATTCCAGTTTTTGGCTCGATCGCGTCCACCCAGAAGATGTGGAACTGATCTCGAGAAAATTTTCCCAGCTAATAGAACAGGAGTACAAATCTTATGAGTATCGTTGGCTACACGCTGACGGAACTTATCGCTGGTTCTATGAAAAGATGAGGTTAATTCGTGACGAAGCTGATAACCCAATAGAATGCGTTGGTTATTGGGCAGACATCACCGATCGCAAGTTGGCAGAATTCGCCGTGCAAGAAGGCAGGCAGCGATATGAACTTTTAGCAGAAGCTTCGCCAGCTTGTATCTTTTATACCCATATCAATGGCAATATACTGTATTTTAATCAACGCTGGGGTGAAATTACTGGTTGCACCCTCCAGGAATCTCTGGGGAAGGGTTGGACAAATGCAGTGCATCCAGATGACCTCGAGCAGCTGTTACTAACATGGAATCAAGCAACAGCAGACGGTAGAGAGTATAAGTACGAACATCGCTTCGTGCATAAAAACGGCACCATCGTCTGGGTGATTTGTCAGGCTTTGCCCGAATCTGGAGACGATGGAGAAATTAAAGGCTACATCGGTATGATTACGGATATTACCGAGAGAAAATTAGCAGAAGAAGCCTTGCGTGAGAGTGCAGAACGGGAAAAAGCGATCGCTCAAGTCATTCAAAGAATGCGCCAAACACTCGATTTAGAGACGATATTTGCAGCGACAACCCAAGAATTACGCCAAGTATTAAATTGCGATCGCATTGTTGTCTATCGTTTCCAAACTCAGTGCAGTGGCAAATTTATCTCTGAGTCAGTAGCAGAGGGTTGGATTTCTCTGCTGGAAGAACAACAAAACGATCCTCATCTGGCAGAAGATATCTTAGAAAATGGCGGTTCCCTAATGAAAATCTTCCACCCGCCAGAAAAGCAAGATGCTTTTTTTCAAGGTGTATACACGCAAGATGCTAGTTTTTGTTGCGTTCCAGACATCTATAATGCTGGGCTTGATTCAGCTGATATCAAACTCTTGGAACGCTTTCAGGCCAAAGCTTACATCATTGTGCCTATTTTATCTGGCGATCGCCTTTGGGGCTTACTAGCGAGTTATCAAAATTCCGATATCCGCCAATGGAAGCCAGAAGAAGTCAACATCGTAGTTCAAATAAGCAATCAGTTGGCAGTTGCTTTGCAGCAGGCGCAACTGCTGGCACAAATGCAAAAGCAGTCACAAGCACTGCAAGAAGCAGCGATTATTGCTGATGCTGCTAACCGCGCCAAAACCGAATTTCTCGCCAACATGAGTCACGAACTGCGTACCCCCCTCAACGCCATCCTGGGTTTTACCCAACTCATGAGCCACGATAAAGGTTTATCTAGCGAACATCAACAAAACCTAGCAATTATCAATCGTGCCGGCGAACATCTGCTCAACTTAATTAATGACATTCTAGAAATGTCTAAAATCGAAGCTGGCAGAATTACATTAAATCTCAATAATTTTGACTTAATTCACCTTTTGGAAAACCTCGAAGAAATGTTGCGTTTCCGCGCCACCTCCAAAGGATTAGAATTGGTCTTTGAATATACATCTAACCTCCCCCAATATATCCAAGCCGACGAAAGTAAACTGCGCCAAATCTTGCTCAACCTCTTAGGGAATGCAATTAAGTTTACCGAGACTGGCAGGGTTACCCTGCGAGTGGGGATGAGGACTTGCGGACAAGGGAACAAGGGGACAAAGGGAGATGGGGAAGTGTGGGGAGAGAGGGGGGAAAGATTTCTTCCCCATCCCCCCACACCTCCCACACTCCCTGCTTGCCCAATGACGGCAGTTGCTACAACGGGGAGCCACTGCGTTGGACGGGTTTCCCGGCTTGAAGCAAGTGGCGTGGGAACCCCCGCAACGCACTGCCTCCCCAATGCCCATCTCTACTTCGAGATTCAAGATACTGGTTGCGGTATTGCCCCAGAAGAAATTAACTTGTTGTTTCAAGCTTTTGGGCAAACTGAAACCGGTAGAAAATCGCAACAGGGGACGGGGCTGGGTTTAGCAATTAGTCGCAAATACGTGCAACTAATGGGGGGAGATATTAGTGTTATCAGCACTGTGGGCGAGGGAAGTACATTTAGCTTTGATGTGCAAATTTGCTTAGCCGCAGCTAGTGAAGTACATATTAAAGAAATTAAACGGCGAGTTTGCAGTTTAGCATCTGCTCAAAAAGAATACCGAATTTTAATAGTTGATGATGCTACAGATAGCCGTTTGGTACTGCTAAAAATCCTCACATGCATTGGTTTTGTTGTCAAAGAAGCTACAAATGGCGAAGAAGCGATCGCAATTTGGCAGCAATGGCAACCACACCTGATATTCATGGATATGCGAATGCCGATTATGGACGGCTACGAAGCCACAAAACAAATTAAAACCAGAGAAAAAACCATCATCGAAAATCTCAGTTGTACTCTCAGCACGGCAAAGATGCGATCGACAATTCAAAATCGCAAAACCATAATAATTGCCTTAACTGCTCATGCTTTTGAGGAACAACGAGAAGCAATTATCAAAGCAGGTTGCGATGATTTTATTAATAAGCCTTTCCGTGAGGAAGAACTACTGGAAAAAATCAGCGAATATTTAGGAGTTAAATATATTTATCAAGAAACAACTAATCAGATAGGTAATCGCAAAAAAGAGGCAGCAAAATCAATTTTGCCGTTTACAGAATTAGCTCCTTTGATATCTGCAATGTCATCTGAATGGGCGCAACAAATATACAACGCCGCAGCTCAATGCAGCGATGACCTAATTTTAGAATTGATTGAGCAAATACCTAATGAAAATGATGCGCTGCGAAATTGCCTCATCGATTTAGCTGAGAATTTTCAGTTTGAAAAAATTATGGAGTTGACGAGTATTTAGTAATTTTATAGCGATAAGACTTATTTTTACAGCTAAGAAAATTAAGTTCGCTTTATTAATGTAAAAAATAAAGCCCCCTTTGAAAAGGGGGGTTGGGGGGATCTCTTATCGATAATCTTGCCTTTGAATACTCCCCAAACGTGCAGCATCGCGAATATTATATTCAGAGCGAGTAAAGCGATTTAGCTGCATTTCAAAGAATTGTCTATTAGCTTGTAAATGTTTGGGATTGGGGTCATCTAAAGGATATAAAAGCGCAGTTCGTAAAGCTTGAATTACCGCAGAAGTTACACAATACATTGAACGTTGAAAACTAACTCCCAACTGAATCAACATATCTTCTTCACCCCGACAATGTTGCTTGTAATAATCAACAAGATATGGTGGTAAAAAATGCAACATATCTTGCATTAATAATGTTGGGGGAATGCCAGCAGTACCTACTGGAAAGACATCGGCGTAAAGAATGCCAAAGTGAAAGTCTTTTTGGTCTTCTGGTACTTGACGCGCTTGGGCATTATAAGATTTTGTACCTCTAAAAGGTGCGGTGCGGTAGAAAACAGCTTCCACATAAGGTAATGCTGCTTCATATAGCCACATGAAACCCTTAGATTTGGGGATAATTTCGTAGCATTCGCCACGAATATAAACGTGATGGTAAATTGGGCGACCTGCGATCGCAAATATACCATTAACTAAGAAGTTCATCGCCTCTGGGACGCTGCTAATAGTGCCTTCGTCGTAGCGGTCGGACATTTCAAAAAACACCGGCGCCATTACTTCCCAGAACAAACCCAAATTAGCGTAGTATGACATCTGGCGGCACTGTTCCAAAAACATATCGGGGAACAGTTTGTAAAGTCCCAACATTGCTGGGTTGCCTTGGAAGTAAGCTTTAATTGCCCTATCAGCGTTGGCTTTGTATTCGTCGGAATCTAGGTAAGGGTCAAATTGCCCGCCCATACCCCGGTGCCACAACATCGCCCGCATACAAGCTTCGGCAAATTCCATGTTAATGCGATCGTGGAATAAATGATGCAATAACTTGGGCATTTTGAAAGTTTCACCTTTCTCCATAAATGCCAAAAGTTCTGGGTGGGCTGTAGCTTCGCCGCGCCAAATTCGTAAATCGGCATCATCACCAGCGTAATGATTGTGTCTGTCTAAATACTCTTCGGGCAAGAAGTATTTAAAGAAAGGTAAGGGGTCTAAAAATACATTTTCGGCAATATAAAGTAAGTCACGCCAATAAAAATCCATTGGCACAGCATAAGCTTTGTATAACCCGATAATTTGCATCAAATTTTCTGGGGTATCGGGTAACATTGCACCGCCTGCTTCTAGACGATGAATTACTTCAGCAAATTCATGCGTGGAAGGAGGTAATTTAATACTAGTAGCTGTTTGAACTGCTGTCATGGTGGTTGTTAATTGGTGTTATTAATTCTTGACTAAATAATATGAAAAAGAATTTAGAACTCAGGATTCAGAATTCAGCATTCTGTCAAACTAGGTGAGAGGCTAAGTTTTAAATATTGGTTTAAAATCTTCCTGCTGGTAGGTGAGACAAATTTTAAACATTATTCCTAATTAAAACTTCTCCTCTGAAGAATATTCTGAATTCTGAATTCTGACTCCTCTTAATAATTCCCTGCTACTTGAGAATTTGTCGTTTTTTCTATGGGTTGAATTGCAGCTACCATTGTTGTAGTTGTGGTTTCACTCCAACGTACTAACCAAGTGGGTTGTATTCCCAAAAAGATGATGAAAACTGCCAAAATTAAAGCTGGTATTTTCTCAGACCAAAGGACTTTGGGATAGTAAGCTAAGTTATCAAGTCTGCCAAAACAGGTACGGTTGAGAAGAATCACAAAATAAACTGCGGTTAAGCCACTAGCTACTACACACAAAATTGTTGAGAGAGGAAAGACAGAAAAGCTGCCTTGAAAGACGATAAATTCAGCGACAAATCCTGTTAAACCGGGAATACCTGCGCTAGCCATACCGCTTAAAACTAGTAAGGCGCTAATTAAAGGTAAACCACGGATGGGACTCATCAAACCATTGAGTTTATCTAACTCGCGGGTCCCGACTTTGGCTTCCACGACTCCCACCAAATGAAAGAGAATTGCCAGGATGATACCGTGGCTGAACATTTGGGCGACTGCACCAACGAGTGCTAGGGGAGTGCTGGCGGCACTAGCTAGCAATACATAACCCATGTGACCGATGGAGCTATATGCTACCATGCGCTTGATATCTTTTTGAGCGATCGCAATTACTGCCCCATAAATAGCGCTGACTGCTCCCCAAATTGCTAAAGTCGGTGCAATAGTACTCCAAGCTTGGGGAAACATACCCAACCCAAATCGCAACAGTCCATAAGTTCCCAGCTTTGCCAACACGCCACCCAAAAGCATCGCAATTGGTGCTGAAGCTTCAACGTAAGCATCAGGTAACCAAGTATGGAAGGGAACCAAGGGAATTTTGATACCAAAACCTAAAACTATTCCTGCTAATAAAAGGATTTGCTTGGTTGTTGAAAGGTTTGCTGTAGAGAATGCATCAAAACTAAAATTGGTAGAACCACTCAACCATACCATCCCTAAGAATGTTGCCAGAATTAATGCTCCGGAAACAGCAGTATAAATCAGGAATTTAATTCCGGCATAAGCCCGTTTTTCCCCTCCCCAAATCGAGATTAGTAAGTAGAAGGGAATTAATTCTAGTTCGTAGAATAGGAAGAATAACAGCAGATTTTCTGCTAAGAAAGCACCTGCAACTCCTCCACTCACTAATAAAACCATCGAGTAAAACAGCCGGGGACGTTCGGTTTCTTTACTGCTGCTGTAAATAGAAATCCAGGTGAGCAGGCTATTTAACACCAACATTAATATAGAAAGCCCATCAACACCTAATTGATAGCTCAACCCAAGGGTTTCATTCCACGGTAAATATTCTTTAAATTGCATCCCTGGGTTTGTAATATCAAACTTCAGTAAGATAATAATGTTCCATAAAAAAACTAGCCCAGACAAGTATAATGCTGCTAACCTGATGCGATGCTTAGGAATATTTACAGGTAATATTGCTATGAAAATAGCAGCAATTATTGGTAACCAAATTAAAATACTTAACATGATAATTTTTGCCCTTTGTTTTTTATCATTTGTCTGTTGTTATTTATCCATAGTCATCGATCGATTATTCTTTATTTATTAAATAACGACCGATGACTATGGATGAAAAAACTAACCGACCAGGGTGACTCTACCAGTATCCAAATCGTAGTAACCACCGACTATCTTGAGTTTTCCTGCATCGATCAGCTCGGATAAAACTGACGATGATTTCAATGTTTCAACTTGCACTAAAACATTGGCCTTACAAGCATTTTCTAGTTTATCGCCTGGTTGATTTTTAGACCTTTCTACACCTAGTCTGATTGCCTCAATCAAACTACCAATTCTACCTGGTACTTGAGCGCCTTTGATTGTGGCATCTACAGCGCCGCATCTTTCATGCCCCACTACGAAAATTACTTTCGTACCTAATACTAAACTGCCAAACTCTAGGCTACCAATTTCTTCTGTAGTCGCAATATTACCAGCTACACGGCAAACAAATAAATCTCCCAGCCCTTGGTCAAAAATAATCTCAGAAGGAACTCGTGAATCTGCACAACCTAGAATAGAAGCAAAGGGTTTTTGCCCTTTGGCAACTTCAGCTAAACGCGAATAACTTTGGTTGGGATTTTTACGTTTGCTTTTAACAAAGCGATCGTTTCCATCTAGTAATTCTTGCAATGCTTTATCAGGTGTTATTTCATCTTCTTTTGCAGGTTCTTTTGCCGGAGGTTGTTGTGCTAAAGATTGTTCGGGTGCAACCAAGTTGGAACCAAGTCCAACTGTCATTACCCCTGTACCAATAGCACCTGCACCCAACTTCAATAAATTTCTGCGACTAACATTAACTTCGGGATGTTGTATGCTCATAAAATCCTCCTCACACTATTAAAATCAGGTTGTAAAAAACGAGTATTAACTAGCCAAATATGGAACTTTAGAAAATCATATCTAAAAACTGTATTCCCCAAAATGGCCAAGTTATCCACATTCCTAAAACACTCACTCCTAAAAGTACCGTGAAGGCATAAAACTGAGTTTGTCCTGAGGTACTGTATTTCAAACTTTCGCCACCCAATAGGGAAAATAAACCGACAAAATTCACAATGCCATCGACTACGAAGCGGTCAATCATATCGGCTAATTGAGAAATTTGGGCAACGGTGAAAATAATCGTCATCCGATAGATATTGGGGGTATAAAAATCGTAGGCGATTAAGTCTTGTAAACCTTTCCAAGGTAAACGAATTGGTTTGGGAATATTGCTGAAATAAATCACACCAGTGATAGCGCAACCAAAAAGACTCGACCAATTTAAAAGTAGTGCAACGTCTTTATTTAGGCTTAGCCAATCTGGTAAAAGTGATAAGTTTTGCAAAATGATAGGAAGATGCAGACTAAAGCCAAGTAGAATCATCATCGGCAGAACCATCGGCCAGTGAGCTTCAGGCGATCGCTCGGTCATTTGTCTGGGTTTACCGCCAAAAAGTAAAGCGAATTCTCTCGTTAAACTTACGGCTGTCAAAGCATTTACGGCGATTAATACTCCCACTAACCAAGGTTGGGTTACCCATAAGTCATCAGCCAATTCCATCAGCGCCCAGAAGCTACCCAATGGTGGACAACCAATTAACCCCAAACTGCCAATGATAAAGGCGATTCCGGAAATTGGGCGGCGTTTCCACAGTCCACCCATTTGAGTTACGTCTTGGGTGATGCTATTCCAGATAATTCCGCCAGTACTCATTACCAACAATGCTGCGGAGATGGCGTGGGTAAGGACTAACAATAGTGCAGCTTCATCTTGTTGCACCCCTACAGCGATGAATACTAAACCCATGTATGCGCTGACAGAATAGGATTGACAGCGTTTCATATCGATTTGAGCGATCGCAATTAACGAAGCACCAAGCGCTGTAACCGCACCAATCGCTACCATTGCTGAGGAAACTATGGGTGATAGACTTAACACAGGTTGCAGTTTAATCAACACCCATGCACCACTAGCAACTACTACCGAGTTCCGCAAAATCGTACTGGGAACAGGGCCTTCCATCGCCTCATCCAACCATAGATGCAACGGAAACTGAGCGCATTTACCCATCGGCCCGGCAATTAAAGCTAAACTCACCAATGTAATTACTGTTGGGTTGACGTTGGCTGTAGCCGCCCACTCAGCTAACTCTGTGTAATTCCAAGTTCCAGCTAGAGGCCATAACCCCAACACACCTATCAGCAAGAATAAGTCTCCCACCCGTTTGGTTAAGAAAGCGTCTCTTGCACCTGTGACTACCAAAGGTTGGCTAAACCATAAGCCGACTAACAGGTAAGTTCCCAGCGTTAGGATTTCCAAAATTACATAGCTGAAGAACAAGTTATTACATAAAGCCAGGGCACAAAGTCCCGCTTCAAATAATCCCAATAAGGAATAGAAGCGTCCCCAGCCCCAATCCATTTCCATGTAGCCAATGGCATAAATCTGCGCCAGCAAATTCAAACCAGTAATTACGACTAAAGCGCCGACACTAATAGAAGATATGTCTAGGGCGATAGTCAAATCTAAACCTGCGGTAGATAACCAAGGGATAAATACTTCTTGGGGAGGATAATTCCAAGTTGCTTGTAAGGCAATTACACTATGTACAAAAGCGAAAAATGTCATTATCAAGTTGACATAGCCTGCCGGCCTTGGGCCTGTTTTGCGAATTATCCCCGGCGACCAAGGTACCGCTAACAATCCACCTATTAAGGCATAGCAAGGAACTAGCCAAACAGTCTCTAGTAGAAACTGAGCCATCAATAAACCTCTATATATTTCATCAAAATTTTGGCGTTCGGAACCAACTTGCGTTGATCCCTGTAAATTTAGCATTCGCCAATCATGCGAATTTATATTTATTTAATTTTGTTAAAAACAGCTTACCGTTATCTGCGTCCAAATGGAATTACTTTACTTAAATAAATCTAAGATAATTAAGGTAACTAAATCTTATATGTTTACCATTTATTACATAAATAATAGCTATTGTTTTTTATCTATGAATTTAGATGTGGCATTAACCGATAGCTATAGTAAGGGACTGGGGACTAGTAACTGGGGACTGGGCGAAAAGTCTTGTTGTGTCTAAGTTTTATCATCTGTTAATGTCCTAACCACGTTGGCTGTTGCTATATCATTGGTTTTATCTATTTATATTAAAGAGAGGCACACAGCTAACTAAACTGTGCGCCCCTCTTTAATAGATATTTCAACGAGAACCGCCATAAATCAACAGAGATGATGAATCGCATCAATAAAATGGCAAAAGACGCGATGAATCGCGTCTCTACAGGTTGGCTAAATATGAATTATATTTGTGCAATTTTGTCAATCTGCCAAAAACTAGAAATCATCATAGGTGTTTGGTCGAATTGGCTGATGGGGGCAGGTTTCATGTCCCGGTAGTCCAGCAGTTGAACCAGGATGAGGTAGGCGATCGCTAAAATAATAGAAATCGCACCTGTCAGAATGGCAACTAATTTTGAACGATTCATAAAACTCTCCTATAGATATGGAAGCCAACTGAATAATAATTTGTTTTTTGTATATTTTTAGACGATTTTACGAATTTGATTTACTGTATTGATGAGCAGAGAAGATACTTTTTCAATTTCTGCTGTGGTAGTAAATTTGCCAATACCAATTCTCAATGCTCCTTCAATTATATTGTCTGATAGATTCATAGCTTGTAAAACGTGAGATGGTGCAACCACACCTGACGAACAAGCTGCACCACCAGAGATAGCTAATTGGTGGCGGACTCTAGCAATGATGGCACTATTGAGAATATCGGGGATAGAAATATGTAAGTTACCTGATAAACGGTTGTTTAAGTCTCCATTCACCACTAAGCCAGGAATTCCAGATTGCAAGAGGTTTTGCAGTCGATTTCGCAAAATGGCGATCGCACTTTCATCTGCTGACATTTCTAATTGTCTCAATCTGCAAGCTTCCCCCAAACCCACGATTCCGGGGACATTTAGTGTACCGGATCTGAGTCCCTGTTGATGTCCGCCACCATAGATAAGTGGTTGAAGATGGTAACCTTTTCTGACTACTAACGCACCAACACCTTGAGGTGCATAAAATTTATGGCCGGAAATAGCGAGATAGGTAATACCCCAGTCTTGAAAGTTGAGGGGAATTTTACCGACGGCTTGGGAAGCATCGCATAGGAAAGGGATATGATATTTTTGAGCGGTCGCCCCAATTTTTTCTATTGGGTAAATTGTCCCGACTTCATTGTTAGCCGCCATCACGCAGAGTAAAGAAGCACCATCAGCACAAACTTTTTCTAGATGTTCTAAATCAATCTGCGCTTGTCGATTGACTTTTAACCAAATAATTTCCGCCAATCCTTTTTTAGCTAATGCTTTGCAGGTATCTAAAACGGCTTTGTGTTCCACTGGGGAAACAATAATTTTACCAGGAGTATTTTGTTTATTAATATGTCCTTGAATTGCTAAGTTAATACTTTCTGTTGCACCAGAGGTAAAGATAATTTCTTTGGGAGAGGCATTAATTAATTGGGCTATTTGTTGACGGGCTTGTTTAACTGCTTTTGCTGCTTCATCTCCATAATTATGATCTACACTATTAGCATTACCAAAAGCAGTAGTCATATAGTGTATGACTTTCTCGGCTACTTTGGGGTCAACGGGAGTAGTTGAGTGGTAATCTAGGTAGATTATGTTAGTCATTTTTTTAAACGCAGAGGAACGCGAAGGAAACGCAAAGTAACGCAGAGAATTATCATCACAACTCTCTAACCTCTTTGCGTCTTTGCGCCTTTGCGCGAGATTTAATCCTATTCATTCTCTAAAAACCTCCTAGCAACCCTCCCCCAATCAATGCGGGTGTCTTGAGCATTATCTTTGCGTTTACCATCTGGCTGTTCATCCTCATATCTTGCCCATGCCATTAATAGTAATTTTAAACCATCCAAAGAGTTAACTAACCGAGAACGTAAGGTATCTATATCAGCTTTATCTACATCTTCTTCTAAAATTTCTACTAAGTTTTGATAAGCAGGATGATTAGTATTTAATGTCACAATAATTGCTCCTCCTCTGGGTTTAACTGAGAAGAAAGCAGGAGTATCAAGAGGAGATTCGACAAAGGTATATTTTAAACCATCATCTACTGTAGTTGCTGCTAATAATTCGGTCTTGGTTTCTGTAACTCCTTCTTCTTTCAAAGTTTCTTTAATAACTTGTTTGCGTTCTTCTTTTGGTAATTGTTCATCTATATCACTTTGACCTTTGTAACCCTGTGATTTACGTTCTTGAGTTACGGTAGTTGCTACTTTTTCCGGTTTATAGGGGTCGTGGCGTTTTTCAGTATTAGTACGAGTACCTTTTGTTTGTGCTTGCAGCAAACGACGAATAATTTTAATTTGATTATTAATTTTATCAGCAATAATTAAAAGCGAACTTTTTGGATCTCCTTCTTCTTCAAGTTCTTCTTTAATTTGAGTAATAGTTTTTCCATCCTCTAGTAAAGACTCAATATCAAATCTGAGAAGTTCACTGAAATTACGGGCTGACTGTTTATTATTAGTAACTCCAAAAATCTCATCAAGGGATGGTGGAAATTCTACTTCTACTCCCCACCATCTTTCTCTTGGATCGGAAGCATTAACTACTCCTATATCTAATTCTAATTCTCGTTCAGCACGTACAATCGAAACTCCTACATTTTTACCTGCATGTTGTCCGTGTGGCAAACTACCGGGTTGTTTTCCTGGTTCAGCTTGGCGTGCTTCTTCTTTCGCATAAGAGAAACGCACTTTTACGTCATGTTCTTTATCTTTAAAATTAATTTTATAAGTTGCTTCATAAGATGTATCGCCCTCCCAATATCGGAACATTGCTTGATTATCAAATGGTTGAGAGCATGAGGTTTTTTCTATTAAATAACCTGGGTCATTAGGTAAGGCATATTTTTCTAGAATTAGGTTATATAAAGCCTCTAAATCAAACGCCACCATGCGAATTTTAACTTCGCCGCTATTGATAAATTTGCGATACATTCTCCCAATCACAAATTCGGAGTTATCAATAATTGCTTTTCCGGTTCGCCATATACAACGGTCAATTTTTGACCATACTACTAATGTGCCGTTGTCACCAAATTTCTGACCGATGTTTCTCCAAATCATCGGAATTGGTTGAGGCGTAGGTTCTGGTACTTCTGTCAACCGTCGATTTTTGATTTCATCTAAATCAAGGTAAGTATGGAGTGCATTTTCTATGCCATTTTGCCATGACCATACATCAACTCTCTGACATTGGGAAATAGACGAAGACGGTAAACCCATTCCAAAACGACCGATTCCGGTGTGTTTGTCTTCATCTAAATATGTACCATTGCCAAATTGCAGGGCTAGACGTAAAACGTTAGCATCCATACCACGACCATTATCTAACACTGCGATTTGTTCGATACGCGATCGCCTCCTCCCCTCCACCTGTTGTTTGCGTTCGCCACACAGCAGTTCTACTTGCGATGCACCAGCTTGAATGGCATTATCCATTAATTCGGCGATCGCATAAGCGGCGTTCTTATAACCGTTATCGCGCATGGCTTGGACGGCGAGGTGAGTCGGAACGATATCATGGGCGTTATTCATGGGTTTTCCTCCAAACGTCTTCCCAATTGTGGAAGGCTGATGCAACTGAACCAAAACCGGGGAGTTGGCTATCCACAACCGTGACAATTTCGGCGGTAGCGTTACCCCCAGCTTTGAGTCCGCGAATGGCGCGTCCTACCATTTGGCTGTAGAGGACAAGGGATTTGGTGGGACGGGCGATAACGGCGGCGCTGGTTTTGGGTGCATCGAAGCCAGTGGTTAAAACGCCGTAGTTACATAAAATCTTGGTTTGCGGCTGTTCGTCTTTAAAGCTTTGAATCAGCCGTTCTCTGTCTGATTTGGGGGTTTCACCTGTAACTGCATCAGCATTAAATCCTCGCAAACGCAAAATTCCAGCGATGAGTCGGGCGTGTTCGACGGAGGTATTAAAAACGATGATGCGTTGATGATGTTGGGCGAGTGCTTCGAGTTCGAGGATGATGCGGAGGTTGCGTTGTTCGTCTGCTGCTAAGCGATTGAGGATATATTGGGGTATGTCTAATTCTGTATTAATCCGCTTCAGGTCTTGGGGAGTTAGTTCGATACCCGTTTGGTAAAATAATGAGCGATAGTTAACTTTAGCGAGATATTGGCGATCGACGAGATAATCAATGGGGTTGTCATAACCTGGGATTTCTAAAGTAACTTTCTGTTGGGCGAAGAATTTTGCTAGTTGTGCATCGGTGTTAATATCAGCCCAAGTCCGTCCGGGTGTGGCGGTTAAACCTAATAAGGCGGTTTTTTCGTAGGGGACAACTAAAGCATCTAAGACGAGTTTATAAGTTTCGGCAACTGCTTGATGGGCTTCGTCGATAATTACCAAGGAATAACGCACACCCAGTTGATTAATAAAGCGAATACTCTTTTTGGCGGCGTGATAGACTTTGGCTAATCCTGCTACTACTAAGCCATCTTGCGCTTGTGCTAAGTCTAATTCATGGTTGCCCCAAAAGCGGTAAGTTGAGAGGGGGCGTTAGCGAAGCTTAACGAAGTTATCGCCTAAACTGTCCCAGGCTTTTTGAAATTCTGTAACTGCTTGTTCGCAAAGTTCTTCGCTATAGGCTAACCAAATTACTAAAGTCGGTTCATTGTTTCTTAGACGTAAACCCAATCAGGGCTAAAACCTTGGAGAGTTGCTAAAGAAATCAAAGGTTGTATAGTTTTTGTATAAACATTCATCAGAATTTCTAAATTTAATAAATCATCTGGTCGATCAACTTTCAATTCTGCAACAAAAGATTCAATATCATTTAACCATTTTATTTGAGAAACATTTTGCTTATAAATGGTTAACCCTAAATGTTGTAATGATACAAAGTCACGGAAATATTTTTCTGATGGTAAATTATTAGATTTAGAAGAATTCACAGATTTTGTAGTCGGAATTAAATTCCATAATTGGTCATGAGCGACAAAAGACCAAGGCAAATAATGATCTAAAGAAATTTCATCCTTATTTAATTTAAATTTAGAATAAATACATTCAATCTCTTGACGATCTAAAATGATTTTCCAATATTTAGTTTGATTACCTAGAGAATCTCTCTCTTGTGGCATAAATAATTTATTAACTACATTAGGGGTACTGGGATTTCTCTGCTGCATATAATTTAACCATTCCCAAGATGCCCAGCCCCTAACTATTGTATAATTTTCCTCTAAATACTGAATCCAATCGGGATGTAAAATAATGGCGTTACACTTTTTCTGGTCTTCAGCATTAAAGCAATATAAAGACTTTTTAGTATCAAATTGATTGTTGGCTAAGTTAATAATAGTGGGATTAACATCATAATCTTTTAAGCCCCTTGTTTCTTGAAAAAAGAAAGGACGAATTAAACGATAAGACACATAGCGATTAATTGAAATAACAATATCATCGAGATTTTGGTTATTAATAGCTGTACGCAAAAGTTTTTTATTTGGATCTCTAAACTTTAAAATTGGTTCTGTAATATCTAGTTCAAGAGCGTCTAATTTATTAGCTAT
Organism: Nostoc sp. DedSLP01; assembly: GCA_034530875.2. Classification (GTDB taxonomy): domain Bacteria; phylum Cyanobacteriota; class Cyanobacteriia; order Cyanobacteriales; family Nostocaceae; genus Nostoc. Next base: position 115,486 of record JAVRCJ020000019.1, on the reverse strand, counting down.
TTGGTCTTGCTTCCCAAAAGACAGTTTAAAATAATTGTGAGGATACCAAGCATTAGCTAACATTTCAACAATAATTTCTCGAAAGCTAATAGGCGATAAAGTATCAAAATTTCTTCTTTTGATAATATCTAAGGTTGATAAAAAATAAAGATATTTATAAGAGTTAGTGATGTTGTTAAATATTTGGGATAAAACTGTAACATTAACTTTCTCTGACAGTGGTAAGTCCTGATTGATGATTGAATTTTTAAATAAGATTAAATCTCCTAAATATACTTGAATAAAATCATTTGCGGCTGATTGATTAATCTTATTTAACGCCTTGACAATTTCTGCAACAGTTTCAGCAGTAGGATCAATTTTTTCATGATACCAACGGAAGACAATCGGACGCTCAACACCTAAACCTGTCGCTAGTTGGCTTTGGCTGATGTTGTAAGACTCTAAAACCTGTTTGAGTGCTTGTCCTGCTTTTCCCATGATTTCCATTATCACAGGATAGCAATCAGAATTTTATTAACTTTTATGATAACTTTTACACCAAATTTGTTATCATAAATGATAACAAATTAGAGATAATGTTAAACAGGTGCGTTATGGCAGAAGAATTTATCAAATTAGAAGATGACAGCAGCAATCAAATCCCGGTAAGCAGAGAAAAGATCAAACACATATTAGTCGGTAGTCCTAATATAGTGAAGAAGACTATTCATCGGTTGCATACTACAGGTTATGCAGAAGTAGGTTCTTGGTCTAAACCTGTAGTAGCAGGTAGTTTAGGTGAATCAGGCGATGTAGTAAGTGTATTAATTAGACAACAAATCTAGGAAATAGAAAGTATAGGGAGTTGGGGCGATTCATTGGTGTCAAATTAAGCCGTGGCGAATAGAATTCGCAGCTACACAGGCGTTCGCGTAGCGTCTCGTAGAGAAGTCCGCCAACGCGGACTAATGGAAAACCAGAGTTTTGAAACCCACGTTCGCCCTTGGCGTTCCCGAAGGGTAGGTGGGTTTTGTTTGTATAGACGCGGTTTCTAACCGCCCGTTTCGCGTTAAGTTGGCAGCAATGGGGGCGATTTCGCGCCAACTCTTGATAATTTAAAAGAGGAATCCTAATTTAATGACGCGCTTCATCCATGACAAATTCGCCAAAGACTATCTCGAAGAGTTATTAAAAGATTACGGAGAAATCAAAGCCTCAGAAAAAATCTCAGGAGAAATTAAAGAAATAGACGTTTTATTCACTCCTTTTAAACAGCAAAACTCTAATTTACAAATCCTCGGTTTGCTAGGAAGATTTGCAGAAAATCCTGCAATCATAGAACCCTTTCGCAATCCCGCTTCTACTGATGAAATCTGCGACTGTATTCTAAAACTATTAGAAGTCAAAGCTTCACTGCGGCAACAAGCTAAAGCAAATAAAAGCAAACTTCAAGACTCAGAAATTCCCAAGTTATGGATTCTGACACCAACCGTATCTGAAACTAGATTGTCTAGTTTCGTAACTATGCAAAAAGCAGATTGGTTATCAGGAGTACATTTTCTCCCAGATGCGCTGCGGACAGCAATTATAGCAATACATCAACTACCGCAAATACCAGAGACATTATGGTTGAGGCTTTTAGGTAGAGGAAACGTACAGTCACAAGCGATTATCGAACTGCAAGCGTTACCATTAAATCATCCATACCAGAAAGCAACCCTTGAATTAGTTTACAACTTACGTGAAAACTTGAGCGTAAATCAAGAATTAGAAACAGAAGATCGGGAGTTAATTATGCGTTTAGAACCACTTTATCAAAGAGCTAGAGAACAAGCGAAACAAGAAGGAAAACAAGACTTAATATTGCGTCAACTCAATCGCCGTATTGGGGAAATTAATCAATCATTAATCGCACGAATTCAAGGATTATCGATTGAACAATTAGAAAACTTAGGGGAAGCCTTACTAGACTTTTCTAGTGTTGCTGATTTAGAAACTTGGTTAAATCAACAACAAGGATAAAAATATGGGGAGTTGGTGCGATCGCACTACTCCAAAATTGCTTGGATTTTTGACAGAATTTCGAGAGATTAAGATACCTCAATTTTCAAAGAAGTTGAAGTTCTTATTTTGTTCTCTTTTCTCATCATAATGCTTCTCTTAACCGAAGTTTGTCCCGGTTATTTCATCAGTTCGCTTGTCATCAATCTTAGTAACTGTCTCTGGTAAATCAGGGTTTAAAATTCGTTCGCTCAATTTTGCTAAAATCGCTTGTCGTAACTGGCGATCGCCAGGTAATTTAGCCAGAATTTCGTCAACAATTTGCTCAACCTGCGATTCTCTGCCACGATCTACCCATACCATTTGATTGAATTCCTCACCATCGGGGCGAGTCACAGTAATTCGTCGGGCTTCAAAACCTTCCCCTTTGGCGGCGACTTCCTTTTGCAAAGCTTCCAGATTCTTGAAACGTCGCACCAAATCAGCTAACTTCATCTCAAAAGCGATCGCATCCTCATCAGTCCACGATTCCGCGGGTTTATCCGCCACAATCATCACCAAAGCTTCCAACCATTGAGAATCAGTCTTCGTTTCATCCAATGCTGCTTTAATAAAGCGTTTTAGTAGAGGTTCAATACATTTTCCCGCTAAATAATTCGCCCTTACCCGCAAATCTTCCCTAAGTTTTGTTTCCTGGCTTCTGACGCCAAAGCCTTCATAAATCAGCTTTTGACAATCACTCAACAAGCGATCGTAAGCTGTATGAATTTCTCTCAGGGCATGAACTAATTTAGTACGTAAGTTTTTCGCAGTAACACCATCATCTCCGTCTTCAGTGCCAATTGCAGGCAAATTACAAGCTGCTGGTAAAGTCTTGAATAACAATTCATCCGGTTCAACAGTAGTTTTTAAAGCTTTTAAAATGGCTCTGGGTTCATCTGTCAAACGTCGGGTTTGTTGAGTATATTTAGGCAGCTTATTGACAAATTGATAAAGAGGAGTAACCACCGTTAACAAAGTGGCGTTACGCACTTTACTCAATTTCTTTAACTGAGGATTGCGTAAAATAGCTTCCAATTCTTTGAAAACTTCTGCCCTTAATCCAACTACTGCAAAATACTTAACTGCAAATCGTTCGGGATATTTTACTAATAATTCAAAATGTTCCGTTCCTAATACAGGAATAAATGTACCGTCTTGATAAAGTCCTAAATCATCAGCATGATACAACAGTACAGCCGCTAAAATAACGGGAATTGCACCTTGTTTCACACCGAATGGAGGTGCTGCTAAATCTTGATAAAGTAAATCAAAACTTTGGCTTTTTTCTGTTGCTGCTAAACAAAAATTCTCAACCGCTTCCCACAGAGAATTCAAACCGGAATTTTCCAATGGTGGATAAAAATCCCAATAACCATCTTCCTGACGTTCGCGCAGCGTGCCGGAGGCATGAATTCCTGTTTCTTCTAATAGAGAATAATACATACTAACTTCAGGGCCGTAACCTTCTAAAGCTAATCTCTCTTCATTTTGATGTTCCAACATTGCCTGAATCAATTCTCGTCTAGCCTTTACTCCTTGAAAGGTTAAATCTCGACGGTTAATTAATTCATTCCATAAAATTGCACTGCGATGGTAAACGCGATCGCAAATATCAGAAAGCTTACTATTAAAATCAGTAATGTTGTTGAGGATTTCAACTTTTCCTTGAATCCAACATTGTCGATTTACCCCGATACTAAAGGATTGATTGAGAGTTTCATCTAAAAATTCTTCAGCTTCTTGCAGCCGATAATTTACCTCTTTTCTCGCTACCCCATCAGTTTGTAACTCTTTCGCCGTTCTTTTGATATTACTTAAAGCTACAAATTCCAAGGTACGAATTCGCAAAATATCTAAGTTAGCCGCACTCAAAATCACCAATGGCTTACCATCGCTAGTTGCAGGAGGAACAAAATTAGGAATTTCTTCATCTAGCCAATAGCCAACAAAACCATCTGCATCCACGCTACTACAACGTAATTGGCTCAAATCTTGAGAATTATCTAAATAATGGCGTTCAAAATAACGCAAAGTTCCCGTTTGATAACTGTGACGTTGTGCAACTAAAGGCTTGAGAGGACGATGGAGAGATAACAGCTTAATTAAAGGCGATCGCTCTTGTTCTATATATGTACTTAATTCACTATCAACATTAAAATCAGAACCTTGCCAAATCCGCAATTCATCTAATTGACGACGATGAGTAATTAAATTCTGTTTTAGTAATTTATCGATAATTTGTTGCCAATAATTAATCTGACTTGAAGAAGGGCGATCGCACATTGCTAAAGATACTAAATTTCTAGTAGCTCTTATTGAACCTGTAACTGTAATTAGGTTCAATATTCCAATAGTTTTTAGTACTCTTAGACTATCTTCTTCTAAACGTTTAGCATCATTAATTAAATCTTGAACTTCTACCCACCTTTGCAAATTAGGGCGAGAAGCTAAACCCATTCCTGCCGCTTCAATAAAATAGTCATACACTCGATCCAATTTCAGACTTGGCAAATTATCATCTGTAACTGTTACTTCTTCTAAAAAATTACGAAATGATAAAGGTTCCCTACTAGTTAAAAACGTGAATAAAGAACGGTCATTTTGAGCGTAACGTTGACACAGGCCTGGTAATGCCAAAGCAGATAAAGGATGTAGAGGATAAACTGCTTTGATAACTTCATCAGTTACTTCTTCATCTACAATTTTTGATTCTAAATATTGAAACCACTCCTCAGAGTAATTACTAATCGCACAACTTATTGCATCTGCTGCTGAAGAGTCAATTGCTTGGCCAATTAAACTCATCATTTGTCCAGATGACTCAGCAAAAGCAATATCTTCAAATCTACCCTTAATCTTTGCCCATTCATTTCGTTGAACAGTTGCTAATCGTTGTCCATATTCTGAGAAAGCTTGATGTAAAATACCTAAAATATAAATAGGAGTTTTGCTATCTTTTGGTAATTCAGCTAACTGTTGTAAAAGATATAAATCTTCATCTCCTTGAGCATGAGCAGCATACTCTAAATTCTTACCCAGTTCATCAATAACAAGAAAAATTCCAGTTTGAGATTCCTTAGCTACTTCTAATACCAAATTAGGAATTTCTTTACTATCAACTGTTCCGCCATCATTTATTTCTGCTTCTAAATCTACTAATTGGCGAACAACATTGATTTTATTTCTTTGGTTAGTAGTCCAAAAACTTTCAACACCATTTAACAAAGCCCTAATAATCGTATGACTAATCGGTTCCCTTTGTCCCGTAGCCACAGCCCGAATTAATCCTTTCGAGTAAATTTTGTCTTTAATTAATTGATAAATTTCACTATCTTTACCTAATTTATCTTCAGCTATTGCTAAAGCTTTAACGTGCATTTTATTTTGATAACTGGCACATAGCGAAATTAAATAATGAGCAAAAGCAGATTTCCCAGTTCCATAAACACTCGTTAATGTCCAAGCTCTATTTCCTTCATCAAAATTAAAACTATTTACAATACGTGCAAGAGAATCAATTGCTCTTTTAGTCAGAACGTAACCTTCTAATGCTTCTACACTATCTAAATCTCTTTCTAAATTGATGGAACGAGAATAGCGCCGCTGAAGACTGAAATAATGGGATAGTTTTTTATTACTCATATCTTTACTTAATTTTTATCAAGAATCATAATATCGTTCTAAAATTTTTTCAGCTAAAGTTTCCGGTTCATCAGTAAAAGATAACTGAATTAATCCAGCAGTATCAGAAAGAAATATCGTATCAAATTCTTTCGCCACACTCTCAATAGCTGCACATAAAATATTTTCTGTCAATTTAAATACCATCCCCGGACTACCTTCATCATAAAGTAGACGAGGAATACTAATTGTTTGGCTATCCTCTCGACTAGCATATTCTAAACAAGTAGCGACTATAATTTGTACGGGTAAATTTGCTTTTGCAGCAATTTTAAACTGATAATTTTTACCAAAATGACGAATTAAACCAAGTTCGTTAAAAGGGCAATCAATAGAATCTTCGATTGGGGCATTATCTCTAATAAAATCTTGTGTAGCATACATTCTCAGAATACAACTGATATCTTTGATAAAAGAAGATTCAGCAATAGTTTTATTAAAATTGCCAATATATTCTTTCAAACCTGCTAAAATATCTTCTTTTGTAAACTCTAAATCTCGAAATACATTAAAAACATAGTACCATGCAGCAGCGTCACAAGAAGGTTTTAACAAATTCCAATGTAATAACCATAATGATGCCGGGTCTTCTAAATAAGAGTCCCATCCATTGTCTCCTAAAAGTTTTTCTCCAAATATTGTTGGTGAATTATTCTTATCAAGAATTTTAAAAGCAATACACCAATAGCGAATAGCGCGTACCATGTTTTTACCAACACCTAAACGCACGGTTGCATCATCCTGTAAAAAAATTCCAGGATTCTTCTTGGCAGCATCAAATCCTTTTTTTAACCAGCCAAAACGGGGATGAAAAGTTTCGTGGTTAGCAAATACCGGATTGACCGTATTTTCGATATATTTGAGGTTCAAAGTAGTTTGGTACATAATTAAAATATGCTAATTAGCTAGATAATTTCAAAAATAAAGCTCGATTACTATAATTTACTCAAATTCAGTTAAAAACTCTAGACTAATTTCAGAAAATATAAAATAGTTCATCAAAAAATTCTACCGCTGCTAACGAAAAATGCCAGTTGAGAAGTAAAAAATTTATAAATTTCTTTTTCAAGGTTAGTTGATGCTGATTGTTTATTTTCAGCTTTCTATCAGTAAAATCATCCTGAATCTTAGTAAGTATCAGGTTCTATATCTCAAACCGTTTAATTTCATTTCGCTAGATGTGTAGATGTATAGCGTCTTGTCGTCAGACATCGCCCTTTTTGAGTCGAACTTCATAAGCTTAAGCGATCGCTCCTGTGCTTGTGACAACAATAATAAAAGCTACAAGTGCAATACTTTGTAACCCCAATACACTATAATAGTTAACTGACTTGTCAACACAGACAGACATTCTATCAACTTACAACACAAATCGGGATGACTGGATTCGAACCAGCGGCCCCTTCGTCCCGAACGAAGTGCGCTACCAAGCTGCGCTACATCCCGCCAAAAAAATGGCACTATAAATCCAAAATATCACAACCCGTGCCAAATGACAAAATCACATCTATATATATAGTTACTTCAGCACAGGCTTTGCTTGCTACCATAAAATTTGTATAACTTTAGTGGTAGAAGCAGATTGTGACTGTAAAACCAGACTGGTTGCGGGTAAAAGCACCTCAGCGCGAGCGCATCGGTAACGTTAAAGACATTTTGCAGGATTTAGCCCTCAATACAGTTTGCGAGGAAGCTTCGTGTCCGAATATTGGTGAATGCTTCAACGCTGGTACTGCCACGTTTTTGATTATGGGGCCGGCTTGTACGCGTGCTTGTCCCTACTGCGATATTGATTTCGAGAAAAAACCCAAAGCACTAGATCCCACAGAACCAGCACGACTAGCCCAAGCTGTTCGCCGGATGAAACTTAATCATGTGGTAATCACTTCTGTAAACCGAGATGATTTACCAGATGGTGGTGCATCTCAATTTGTAGGGTGTATTGATGCAGTTCGTAATGTCTCACCCAACACCACAATTGAAGTGCTAATTCCTGACTTGTGCGGTAATTGGGATGCTTTAGAGGTGATTTTACAAGCTGCGCCGGAGGTGTTAAACCATAACACAGAAACCGTTCCCCGCTTGTATCGCCGGGTGCGTCCCCAAGGAAACTACGATCGCACATTAGAATTATTGCAGCGAACTCGCCAACTTTCTAAGAGCACCTACACTAAATCGGGTATTATGGTTGGACTCGGTGAAACTGACGCCGAAATCCGCCAAGTGATGCAAGACTTACGCTCTGTAGATTGCGATATTTTAACAATTGGGCAATACCTCCAACCCAGTCAAAAACACCTGAAAGTAAATGAATTTATCCACCCAGAACAATTTGCTGCTTGGAAGGCATTCGGCGAAGAAATAGGATTTTTACAAGTAGTTTCTTCACCATTGACAAGAAGCTCATATCATGCAGAACAAGTCAGGGAATTAATGGAACGTTATCCGCGCTCAAAAGTTGGGAGTTAGGAGTTAGGAATTAGGAGTTATGAGCGAGCAGATACACTCCAACTCAAAATTCTCTATTGCAATTCTGGGTGCGGGTGCTTGGGGTATGGCGCTGGCAAATCTAGCAGCTGCAAATGGCCATGAGGTGCATCTCTGGTCGCGTCACGGTTCCCAAACTCTGGAAGCAGTACTAAAAGATGTCCAAATAGTCCTGTCGGCTATTTCCATGACTGGTGTCAGAGATGTTGCTTCCCAAGTCCAGTCTTTCTCTGTTTCTCCAGAGACAATTTTTATCACAGCAACGAAAGGCTTAGACCCCCAAACCACCTGTACGCCATCCCAAATTTGGCAAACAATATTCCCTAACCATGCAGTAGTTGTTCTGTCAGGGCCGAATTTATCTAAAGAAATTGAAATGCAACTACCAGCAGCAACCGTGGTAGCTAGTAATATTCCCACGGCTGCTGAACTAGTGCAGTTGGTATTTTCTTCCAATCGTTTCCGGGTATACACCAATCCCGATCCCCTTGGTGTAGAACTGGGGGGAACTCTGAAAAATGTGATTGCGATCGCTGCTGGTGTATGCGATGGTTTACAACTAGGAACCAATGCCAAAGCCGCTTTAGTCACCCGCGGACTGACAGAAATAATTCGCGTCGGTAACGACTGGGGCGCAAAGACGGAAACATTTTATGGTTTATCGGGTCTAGGAGATCTGTTAGCAACCTGCAATAGTCCCTTAAGTCGCAATTACCAAGTCGGCTATCAGCTAGCTAGTGGTAAGACACTTACAGAAATTCTCGCAAATTTACAAGGAACTGCTGAGGGAGTTAACACTTGTCGGGTTTTGATACAACGAGCCAAGCAACAAAACATTGCTGTGCCAATTACCGAGCAAGTTTATCGCTTACTTCAAGGTGATATTACACCACGCCAAGCACTTGATGAACTAATGCTGCGAGATATCAAGCCTGAGTATAACTATTAGTAGTCAAAAGCAAAGACGCAAGGAAAGAAGACACGGAGATAGCGGGACACAAAGACGCGGCGAAAGACAACAGGGAGAATTTATCGCAAACACTCTTCACCTCGCCCCGTCTCCCACTCTCTGCGTCTTCACATCTTCCTCTTCCCGCATCTTCCTACCTTACTGACACTAATCAGTTTTCTAGCATCTATTAGTTAAACTTATTCCCAAATAATCCTGAGAAAAAATTGATAAATCGTCAGGATATTACTTTTGTACCCATGTAAATGTGACTATGCCAACTATAAACATCATATTCACTGAAGTATGTTTATACGATGTTACAAAAATAACTAGGAAAAAACATCAAAGTTGAAATGTTAAATAAGTAGTTTAGATATTGAAAGCCTAGCTGCGGATTTGAATAGCTATTGGTTCAATCAGAAGCTTAGCAACAATTAAATTCAGTAATACTGTATCGAATAAAACTATTCCATTTAATTTATAAAAAAAATTGAAATGGAATCCTCTACCGTGTTAGTTCATCGTGAATCACGGGAACAATAGCAACAGTTGAATAGCTGACCGTAATCTTAAGCTGACCCTAATCTATTGTTACCTGGAGCCATTGAGACGTTTTATGCCAGCAACATCTTTTTATGCAGATGCCGCCTTCAATACCCAAAAGTCCCGCCAGGTTTTGGACTCGGATCTCACGGTTGATGAAAGTGAGTTATCGGTAGACGATCTACAGGAGCTAGAATTAGCTGCTGTTGACCATACTAACTTTGCTGCTACCGCTAACCGCCGTAGTACCGATCTTGTACGTCTGTATCTTCAGGAAATTGGTCGCGTTAGGTTGTTAGGGCGGGATGAAGAGGTTTCAGAAGCTCAAAAAGTTCAGCGCTACTTGCGGATGCGGATAGTACTAGCTAATGCGGCTAAGCAAGGAGATGAGGTAATCGCACCTTATCTAAGATTAGTTGAAGTTCAAGAGCGTCTAACCTCGGAACTAGGACATCGCCCCTCTTTGGAAAGGTGGGCTACTACTGCTGGTGTCGTTGTATCCGATCTCAGACCGATTTTGGCAGAGGGCAAACGTCGCTGGGCTGAAATCGCCAAAATGACAGTAGAAGAATTGGAGCAAATTCAGTCCCAAGGACTCCAGGCAAAAGAACACATGATTAAGGCTAATCTTCGCCTGGTTGTGTCTGTTGCCAAGAAGTATCAAAATCGTGGTTTGGAATTGTTGGATTTAGTCCAAGAAGGTACTTTAGGTTTAGAAAGGGCTGTAGAAAAATTTGACCCAACTAAGGGTTATCGCTTTAGTACTTATGCTTACTGGTGGATTCGTCAAGGAATTACACGGGCGATCGCTACTTCTAGCCGCACCATCCGCCTACCCGTTCATATTACAGAAAAGTTAAACAAAATCAAAAAAGCCCAACGCAAAATTGCTCAAGAAAAAGGTCGCACCCCGACTCTAGAAGATCTGGCAACTGAGTTGGAAATGACACCTACCCAAGTACGTGAAGTTTTGTTGCGGGTTCCTCGCTCTGTCTCTTTGGAAACCAAAGTAGGAAAGGACAAAGATACTGAGTTAGGAGAATTACTGGAAACTGACAATGTAACTCCAGAAGAAATGTTAATGCGGGAATCTTTACAAAAAGACTTGCATCATCTTCTGTCAGATTTGACTAGCCGGGAACGCGACGTAATTTTGATGCGATTCGGTTTGGCAGATGGTCATCCTTACTCTTTAGCAGAAATCGGACGCGCTCTCGATTTATCGCGGGAACGAGTCAGACAAATTGAGTCCAAGGCTTTGCAAAAGCTACGTCAACCCAAGCGCCGCAACCTCATCCGCGATTATTTGGAGTCTTTGAGTTAGTCAACGGTCATTTGTCATTAGTCATCTGTTAGAAAGTTCTGAGCGCGAACTTGCGACGCTCAGAACTTTGCACTTAATCATTTGAAAACTCTGCTGACAAATGACTAGCGACAAAGGACTGCTCTCGATCCCCAGACATAAAACTTATTACAGCTTATGGCTAATCATTTGCATCTAACTATACAGCACTTTCCCCAGAGCTTTGGTCAGAATATCTTGAAGCCAGGGATCGATTGTTAGCTGATTTTTCATCAATAGTATGATGAGTTTTTCTTAAGCATTTAATAAAGATTCTCAATAGGCAATGATTGTTGCAAATTGCTCCCAAGATTTGTTATATTCTCAACAAAGCCTGTTAGTTGAGAAATATTAGCTATGACTGTCTACACAACTACTTCACTCAAGGCAGAACTGAACGAACGAGGCTGGCGTTTAACTCCCCAGCGCGAAACAATTTTACACATTTTTCAAGAACTTCCGCAAGGCGAACATCTGAGCGCGGAAGATCTTTATCATCGTTTAGAAACTGACGGCGAAGGGATCAGTCTATCAACTATTTATCGGACTTTGAAGTTGATGGCCAGAATGGGGATCCTCCGAGAATTAGAACTGGGCGAGGGACATAAGCATTACGAACTCAATCAGCCCTATCCCCATCACCACCATCACCTAATTTGCGTGCGCTGTAACTCAACAATTGAGTTTAAAAATGACTCAATTTTAAAAATTGGGGCGAAAACTGCTCAAAAAGAAGGTTTTCACTTACTTGACTGTCAAATGACTATCCATGCAGTGTGTCCCAAGTGCCAACGAGCGCTGATGCCACTTTAGGGCTTAGGTATATAAAAAAACGAAACTACTCAAATTAACCAAGTAAGTCAAATTTTGAGCAGTTCGTTTCTTTGCTGTTACTTGAGGCAAGCAACCAGTTGAGGATTGATACTAATAAGACCCAAGCAGATCCTAAAAGCGTCCGCTTTTAAGATCCTTTAGACTAATGCCGTAGAATTCTTGGGCTTGCTTAATTGCTTTTTTGGTGTCATCTGCCATCACACCGTTCAGCTTGCCTTTATAAAAACCCCTCTCCCGCAGTCGCGTTTGGATTTCCAGAACGCTAAAGTCGCTTTTAGGGACAGTATTTATTGAGCTATATAATTTAGCTCTAGTAGTCGGGCCAGCTACACCACTTGGTGTTAGGTAATTAGCTGCTTGAAATCTTTTGACAGCATCTGCGGTGTAGGGGCCATAGTAGCCATTTGGCTCTCCCTCTAGATATCCTGCTTGAATCAGATGTTGTTGAAGTAACCTAACTGGCTCACCGCGATCGCCAAGGCGGAGTTTGTTCCGATCCGCTGCCTTTCTGGGAGCTTCGTCTCCATCACCAATGCCAACTGGCGGCAATTTACTTAATGTTGCCGGGCCAACAATCCCATCAACGCTTAAGTTGTAAGAATCTTGGAAGCGCCTAACAGCTTCTTCAGTAATCGGGCCAAATATTCCTGTAGCGTTCCCGTAATAGAAGCCTGCGACTCTTAAGCGTTCTTGTAAAACCCTGACACTTTCGCCTTCATCTCCCTTCATCAAATAGTTGGAATCGCGGCGTTGGTTAGTTGTTGAACTGATAGTGCTGGTTTTTTTAGCTTGTGTAGTTGCAGTGTTGGGCTTTTTAGTTCGCCAATTTTCTAATTTTTGCAAAGTAGTAGGCCCAACAACACCATTTACTTGTATGCCAGCCGCCTTTTGGAAGCGTCGCACAGATTCTTCTGTGGATGCATCATATATTTGGGTAATAGGTGCTTGATAAAAACCTGCTGATTTTAACTTTTGTTGTAAATTTCTCACAGAAGGCCCTCGATCGCCTTTTTCTAGTGCCATGACGGTGGTCACAGCACTGAGAATAGACAAAGACAAAGCAAGGGGCAGCATATATTTCCAAGCTTTTCCAGAAAGCCGTTTCCAGTCTGGTGCAGTTGCTTTGTTTAACAAACAACTGAGCGAAATTAATTCGCTGGGCGTGCCATCTTCGTAGGCGTAAGCTAGGTGTAAATACGCAAGATTCTCCATATTTTTTTCCTACACCATTGATTTTTCTTCGATAACTGCTTCAGCTTGATGTACCAGGCTTCTCAAAGTTTCTAATGTTCCTATATTTACATCCTGCCATAAATTGCGTTTGTGTGCTTCTATTAATCTTTCAGCAATATCACGCAGTGCATAAGGGTTTTTTTCCTCAATGAATTCTAAAACAACTGGGTCGAGTAAATAAGCTTCTACAATGCCTTGATACATATAATCTTCGACACATTTAGTTGTAGCATCATAGCCAAATAAATAGTCTACTGTCGCCGCCATTTCAAAAGCACCTTTATAACCATGACGCATGACTCCGGCAATCCACTTAGGATTAACTACGCGAGAACGATACACTCGTGCGATTTCTTCTTTCAGTTGGCGAACTCGTGGTTTTGCGGGTATAGAATGATACCCAAAATAAATTTGGGGATTTTTTCCTTGGAGAGAACGCGCCGCAACTGCTAAGCCTCCCTGAAATTGGTAATAATCATCAGAATCGAGTAGGTCGTGTTCGCGGTTGTCTTGATTGTGGAGTACTACTTGCATTTGGGCTAAGCGTTGCTCGAAGATCTCGGGGCTGGGAATTGGGGATTGGGGACTGGGGACTGGGGACTGGGTATTAGCAAGAGCTTCTGCCCCTCTGCCCCCCTGCTCCCCTGCTCCCCTTGCTGAGGAATAGGCGTAAGAACTCCAGTTGATGTAGGCGCGGGCTAAGTCTTGGTCATCTGTCCAGTTTTGCGATTCGATTAAGCCTTGGAGTCCGGCGCCGTAAGCACCTGGGCGAGAACCAAAAATGCGGTAAAGCGATCGCTCTTTTGCTGTTTCTAAAGTTAAACCTTGTTGAGTCCACAAATCAGTCTCTTGGCGAACTGCAAGGGCGAGGGGGTTTTGTTCTGGGGGTTCATCCAAGTTTGCCACTGCTGTCACTGCTTGAGCGAATAAATCAATTAAATTGGGAAAAGCATCGCGGAAGAATCCAGAAATTCGCAAGGTAACATCTACCCGGGGACGCCCCAAAACTGCCAGGGGCAAAATTTCAAAATCCACGACTCGCCTCGCCGCACCATCCCATACAGGTCTTACTCCCAGTAAAGCCAAAGCCTCGGCAATATCATCACCTCCAGTTCTCATGGTGGCAGTTCCCCATAATGATAAGCCTAGTGTTTTTGGATACTCACCATGTTCTTGAGTGTAATATTCAATCAAGTTTTCAGCTGCTTTCCTGCCGATATCCCAAGCTGTTTCTGTGGGAATGGCGCGAATATCCACAGAATAAAAATTTCTCCCTGTTGGTAGTACTTCTGGGCGGCCGCGGGTGGGTGCGCCAGATGGGGCGCTCTTGACGTACCCGCCATCGAGTCCGTGTAATAAATAGGTAATCTCTTGGTTGGTTTGTTGTAAAGCGGGAAGGAGGCGATCGCTTATCCAGTCCAGGGTAGTGCTGAGTGGGGAGTGGGGAGATGGGGAGATGGGGAGATGGGGAGATGGGGAGATGGGGAGGTGGGGAGTGGAGAGTTCTGAATTCTGAGTTCTGAATTCCGAATTCTGGGTGATGATTTGTTCTACTAGCAGGGCGGCGTATTGTTCTAGGACTTCAACAATATCACCGATGGTACGACATTCTGTGCCATTGACTACGGAATATTGACCGCTAGTCGTGGAAAGGTCTGCTGTGAGGGGGTCGAAGTCTAAACCCCAATCTTGGGCTATGGCGCGGGTAATGCCTACACAATAGCGATTTGGTATGCGAGCGATCGCTACTATTAAATCTCTTAATTGCTGTCCTTGGGGACATTGCCCAAAAATGTGTAAGCCATCGCGGATTTGAGCTTCTTTGAGTTCGCAAAGATAACCATCTAAAGAATTCAAAATTTTAAATTCAGAATTTATAATTTCTTGGTTTTGGATTCCTAAATCGAGATGTAAATTTTCTTTAAGAATCAATTCTTGAATGCGATCGCGAATTGGTGGTAAGCGCGAAGGATCTAAACTTTCCGCTTCATAATACTCATCAATTAAATTTTCTAACTGTTGCAAAGAACCGTACAGTTCTGCACGAGTCATGGGCGGCGTCAGGTGATCTAAAATTACAGCTTGGGCGCGACGTTTGGCTTGGGAACCCTCACCAGGGTCGTTGACAATAAAGGGATATAAATGAGGAAGTGCGCCGAAAGCTACTTCTGGATAACAATTACTCGATAAAGCCACACTTTTACCCGGTAGCCATTCTAAATTTCCGTGTTTGCCCACATGAACTACAGCATCAGCACCAAAACATTCTCTAACCCAATAGTAAAAAGCCAAATAAGCATGAGTTGGTTCTAAATCCGGTGCATGATAATTCAAACTGGGGTCATTATCGTAACCCCTTGACGGCTGAATTCCCACGAAGATGTTGCCGAGTTGAATTCCGGGAACGGGGATTGGGGATTGGGGATTGGGGATTGGGGATTGGGAAGAATCTTCCCCAGTCCCCAGTCCCCACCGTTCGCTAATACCTTGCTGAACTTGTTCTGGTAAAGAAGCGAAATACTCTTGATACTCTGTCCAAGAGAGACTTTGCTGGGCCGGCCGCCATTCTCGACTTTCCGGGTCGTTGGTGACGCCGGATGTTAGCCGTTGAATTAACTCATCTGCTTGAGTAGGGGGATTTTCTACTTGATAGCCTGCTTGGTTTAAGGCTTGCAGGATTTCTACACAACTAGCTGGGGTATCGAGTCCCACGCCATTGGCTAGGCGTCCATTGCGGTTGGGGTAGTTTGCCAGAATGAGGGCAATTCGCCGTTCTTGGGGTGGCTTGGAACGCAGCCGCACCCAATTTGCTGCTAGTTGAGCAACGAATTCAATGCGATCGCTAACTGGTTCGTAAATTACCACATCTGCCTCTAAATCGGGATTACGAGTTTGTAGTGCTTTAAAAGAGACAGCACGAGTAATAATCCGCCCATCTACTTCTGGTAGCGCTACGTTCATCCCGATATCACGGGGAGAAAGCCCCGTAAACTGTAACTCCCACTGTTCAACTGAGCCGCCACTGAGGATAACCTGCAATACAGGCACATCTAGTTTTTCCCACAGTTCGCTTTGCGGTGTTTCGCTCTCCAACCTTGCTAAAGAAAAACTGGTGGTATTGAGCAGCACTCCAATTGCTTCGGCTTCTTTGGGTTGAAAAAATTCGCTTAACTCCAGTTGAACATCCGGTTCGCGCAATGAGGAAACAAAAACTGGCACAGGTTGTAAATTTTTGTTTACTAAAGCTTGGCATAAAGCATCAATTACCTTCGTATTACCTGCCAAATAATGGGCGCGGTAGAAAAGGATGCCGACTTTGGGCATGGGGCATGGAGGAAAAAGGGAGGTGTGGGAGGTTTGGGAAGATGGGGAAGAAATCTTTCCTCCCTCTCTCCCCACACTCCCCACACTCCCCACACTTCCCCATCCCCCTATCTCCCCATCTCCCCATCTCCCAACTCCCCATTCATACAATCCCACACGCGGAATACGCTGAGGTGGCAAAGGATTGTATGTAGTTAAAAGACAAGTGTCGGCGAGAAATTGCAAAGCATTGACAAAATTTTCTACACCGCCTTCGCTAAAATACTCCCATATCTGGTTAACAATGCCCAAAGGCGCGGTAGACTGAGAGATTAAATCGGGATCGAGACTATCGTCTCCGGGCATTACAATAAGGGTTGTACCATTACGTTGCACAATTTCTTGCACTACTTCTAAGCCATAAGCCCAATAAGAACGTCCTCCTAAAAGGCGCAAAATTATTACCTGGGCATGTTCTAAAACTTGTTCACCATAAGTATCTATACTTAATTGTTGCTGCAATTGCAACAGGTTGACGGCTCTGAATGTAGGAAAGCGTGCAGGTAATTTTGGAACCGCAGCAGCTAAGGTTTGAATGTCGGTATCAGCAGCCGTAATCAATACCAAAGTCGCTGGAGTTTGTTCTACAAAAACTAAACTCTCTGACTGGTTCCATCCGCCTGATATGCCACTTATACGATGCATAATCTTGTATTCCCGCCTTAAACTGTTGTTTAGTACACAATAAAAAAAGGAGCCAGAATTCAAAATTCAGAATTCGCAAGACTTTACCCATAAAGGGATGGAGTTTTCAAAAGGAAGAATTTTGAACTTTGTTTCGCCCATAAAGGAACGAGGTTTTGGCTAATACTTTAGACGCTTGCGGACTCACTAACGCTGCGTTATCACTTAACTCAAACTCCAATTCATCATGAGTTCTCAACGGTAGTTAGTTTATGAGGGAAACCCGAAGACTGCACTGCCTGCTCCTGAGGTTCTGAAGTTTTTGTTAAAAAAAATAAACTTTCGTCCCTGCAATCAGCCCCCTTTTACCACAACGATCGAAAATGCTGAGTTCTCCTGATTTGAGCTTTTCTCGAACCTTGCCTGTTGTTATATTCAATCAGCTTGGGGAATTGTTAGAACAGATGGCTCAAACACTGGGAAGTCCGATGGTACTAACGGAAGCTGTGTTAGCCTCGGTTCGTATTCCTGGGGACTGGGAAAGGCAAAGGTTTACAGTAGTAGTTTCTGAGCAGTTTAGTGCGCTGTTGGTGGGAAATCCGGAGGAAGATGAGGAAAAAAAATTACCTACTCAGGATTCTTATACAGGGGCAATTAATGACATTTCTACTAATAACTCAGAACTCCATGCGAGATTGACATTTAATTTCGAGGCGATCGCTGCTTTTGTGTTGGAATTGAGAGATTTGTTTGAGTGCAATTCCCATACTCACCAAAATATTGAACGCTATCGCCAAGTTATTAGACCGAACGATTCTAAGGTTCAAAGTCAATTCACGCTGTTGTTATTAGAATTTTTGCTAACTCAGCCAAACCAACAAATCATACCACCTCCAAGCGCAATCGGGCCTGCTGTTTATATTTGTCAGCCAGTTGAAGATGCCCTAAAAAAACAAGTTTCTCAAGAACAACTGTTAAATCAGGTAACAACGCAAATCCGCAAAAGCCTAGATTTGCCAGTAATTATGGCAACGGCAATTACACAAGTGCGTGAGTTTCTGGAATTAGACAGATTAGTAATTTATAGATTTCAAGGTTCCAAAGTCAAGACTCAACAATACCAGTTTGATAGTATTGATTTCAATGGCACGGCACTGACGACACCAGAAGAAATTTTAGCTAGTGGCATCAAAACTGAAATCTCAATTCAAGAAAATCAAGGCTTGAATTTTAACGTCGATACTGATAACAGTAGACCGCAGATTTCTGGGGCAGTTAATAGTGAATTGATACGCGAAGAATATCAAAAGTATCGGGGTTATGTTGTCTATGAAGCCCGGGCTAAAGATAGCGTTATATCGGTGTTGAATTATAGTGAAAAAAATTGCTTTTTCCCAACCTCTGCATGTTGGGAAAAGTATCGCCAAGGCTTTACTTTGGCTGTGGATGATATCGAAAAAACTTATGCTTTAGAAGAGTGTTTGTTAAATTTTTTAAGGGAATGCCAAATTCGGGCAAAGTTGGCTGCACCGATTATATTTGAGGAAAAACTCTGGGGATTGCTAATTGCTCATCAGTGCCATAAACCGCGTCAGTGGACTGATAGCGAAAAAAACTTGCTCGGCGGGATCGCGGAACAATTAGCGATCGCCATTCACCAATCTGAGTTAATGCAAACCCTCACCCAAGAAAAACAAAGGCTGGAAGAACGAGTTATCGAACGCACAAGGGCGCTACGGGATGCCCTCCTGGCCGCCGAAGCTGCTAGCCGTCTCAGAAGTGAATTTCTCGCTACTATTAGCCATGAATTACTCACGCCTTTAACTTATGTGATTGGCATGTCTTCGACCTTGTTACGCTGGCCTTTGGGTGAATTGAGTCAACGACAACGGGATTATTTACAAACAATCCACGATAGTGGAGAACATTTATTAGAAATGATTAATGACATCCTCGATTTATCACAAATCGAGGCTGGGAAGACAGCTTTAAATATTTCGGAATTTTCTTTGGTGAATGTTGCCCAAAGAGCTATAGAATCACTGCGACAAAAAGCAACAAGCCAAAATATAAATCTTAAACTAGATTTGCAAATAGACCAAAGACGCGATCGCTTTACCGCTGATGCCGAACGAGTAGAACAAATCCTCTGGAATTTATTAACTAATGCGATTAAATTTACCCCCGAAAATGGCAGCGTTACTTTACGTCTTTGGGTAGAAGATGATACCGCTATTTTTCAAGTCGAAGACACCGGAATTGGCATTCCCGAAGAACAACTACCATTACTATTTGAAAAATTTCAACAACTCGATACACCCTATCGCCGCCGCTACGAAGGCACTGGGCTAGGACTGGCTTTAACTAAGCAACTTGTAGAACTTCACCGGGGTCGAATTGAAGTAGAATCAACGGTGAGCATTGGCTCAATTTTTACTGTGTGGATACCGACTCAGACAATCAAAGTGCCTAATGTTGATTGTTAAGTGGGCATAGGGCATAGGGCATCGGGCATCGGAAGAGGACAAGGGGAAAGACTTACTCTAATTTCTCCCCCTGCCTCCCCTGCTCCTCTGCCCCATGCCCCATGCCCCATGCCCCATGCCCTATGCCCTAAATTATTTTGCAGCTAAACTAGTTAGCATTTTTTCAAAAACTTTTAACACATGTTCTTTGCCATTGTCTCTGGTGAAAATAGTAAAATTAGGGTGAGAATTAATTTCAATTAACCAGTATTGGTTATCTTTATCTAATACGATATCTAAGCCACCATAATCAAGGTCTATTTCTTCAAAAATTGGTCTGGCAAAATTCTCAATTTCTGACAATATTTGTGGATCGCTTATATATTTGGCTTTTGCGCCATCCCAGTGGAGAGGACTTAAGTTACCTGTAAAATTGGCATTACTTATATCTTTTTCATAGAGCAAAACTAACTTTTTATTTAAGAACACTGCTCTATATTCAGATTTGATGGGAATTACTTCTTGAGCAAGAGCTACATAATCATACTTCTGATCCAAATGAAAAATCTGTTTTACAGCATTTTCAATTTCATCTTGATTGTGGCATAAAAAGACGTTGTGTCCGCTAGACCCAGAATTCCTTTTGACAATCACAGGTGTTTGAAATTTTTCTTTAATCTCTAATACAATATCTTCAATAGTTGGAAATTTTAAATATATCTTATATTTTATGTCACAAAAAGGTGAAAGAAAACCCATTGTTCGAGGAAGCTTAATTTTTTTATTTAAAATATGATAAGTATATTCCTTATCTTTGATAATCTTTGCTACTGCTTGATTGATTAACGGAGTGCTATAATTACAAAAATAGTGATGTTTATCGTTGAATTTTACTTTAATTAAATTTTCAGCAGGATAAAGAATTTCATAGTTGATGTTTAGGTTTTCACAAGCTTCGAGCAATAAACAAACGTTGTCTAACATAAATACTCTAAGTTGAACTTCTAAATTAGGCGTTTATAGAATTCATAAGAGAACCTTCGCTCGATTGATATTTATCAATTGAGCGTTTTTGCGATTTGCTGAATTATTTTTTCCTAAAGGTTTAGAAAAAAGCCATTATTTAAAATACAGCTATTTAGTAAATAATGCAACAGTTTATCATTAATTTGATTACCAACATAGAAATGCTCTAAACACAGATTTTACACTTAATCAAAAAAGTATATTATTTCTTTTATTTTTTCACTACTCCGATTTTTATGGCGTGACGCAAACAAGAGATAATAATTAGGTATTCAAATCTAAAAACCCTAATTCTCAAAAAAATATGCAAGGTCTATTTTTAAGTTGTTGGGATTGTTGCTTTTCGTTGAAAAATTACCATTTCAGTACCAACAACTGGGTTACGCGCTACTAAGCGATTTTGGGAATCGATAATTTCTAAATGAGTAAAATCGAGTTGTTGAGAGCGTTGTAAAATTTCAGCAGCGAGTCTATCCTGTTGAGATTCTGGGAGAGTGTACCAATCATCGCTAATTTTGACGGTGAGATTGCTGGTGCGGAAGTTGGCTTGAATTGACTTTATCAGACCAGAGGCAATGCGATCGCTAATTTCGCCTACCTGATTTTCAATAGCCACAATTAAGGCTTGTTCGGGTGTCAATTCTACAGCTGGTGTAGGCGTTGGTGTAGGTGTTAGCGTGGGAGTTACTTCTGGTTCTGGTTCTGGTGTTGGCGTAATTTCCTCTGGTGGTTGTTGTGCTTCTGGCGACGGAGTAATTTCTTCTGGTGCTGGTGTAACTTCCTCTGGTGGCTGTGGTTCTGGCGCGACTGACTCCGGTGGAGTAGTTATCGTTGGTGTTGGGGTGGGAACCTCTTCAACTGGAGGAAGTGTTGCAACTTCTGTCGGTTTACCAGTAAAAATAGTCGTAGTTGTCCAAACAAGAATTACAGCAATTCCCGCAAGAATTCCTGTCAAAGCTGTATCCGATACCTTTGTTGATAAATCTGACGGCAAAAATAAGCGGACTGTTCTTAATAGTCCAGCCCAACGTGACTGAAGCTGCTGCAAAAAACCGGGGGCTTGTTCAGTACCAGGTGGGGGTGCTGTCTCTAGTTTTTGGACTGTTGCTTCTAAAACCCCAATTGTCCCTCTAAGAAGTTGGATAGTTGTAGCCTTCCAAATTGGCTGAACTCTCTGGTTAGGTTTTTGGGGAGGTTGAGTTACCTGTTCGTCAGTAGGTTTTGGATTGTCTTGTGACATGGAACTTTCACCAAAAGCAGCGAATCAAAGACAAACAACATACATTAGACCTCTTGGAAAAATAGTTTTGCAAGAGGGAAAGGGTTTTTTCTTAATCTTTTCCCCACTTCTGCAAGAAGTCTATTATTATTGGTGCTGCCTCTTTTGCCTTAATGTATCACTTCATTGCACATTACTTCTGCGGAAACTGACTATTTATTAAATTTGGTGAATTATGAACTTGAAACGCCGTCAATTTTTATTTTTAAGTAGCCTGGGCGCGATCGGTACGGGATTTTTGGGTTGGATGTTAAGCCATCAAAATTATCAAAGTGCCGATGTTAACGATTCAACAGCCATAGCCGCCAACCCACCGAAAAAGGACTTGTTATTACGTTTTGTGTCTGTTGCCGATACAGGAACCGGAGCAAAAGGACAGTATGCTGTGGCGGCGGCAATGAATTTTTATCACAAACAAAATCCTTACGATCTAGTTGTTTTAGCTGGAGATAATATTTACAACAACGGCGAAATCGAGAAAATTAATGCAGTTTTTGAGCGTCCCTATCAAGCTTTGCTCAGGCAAGGTGTAAAATTTCAAGCTTGTTTAGGCAATCACGATATTCGTACCGGAAATGGCGAAGCACAAGTGAAGTATGCCGATTTTAATATGAATGGGAGACGTTATTATACATTTCGTCGTGGAACTGTACAATTTTTTGCTTTAGATACTAATAGTAATGCTGATTGGAAAAACCAGTTAACTTGGTTAGAAAAAGAATTAAGTCGCAGCAATGCTGCTTGGAAAATTGTATTTGGTCATCATCCAATTTATGCATCTGGTGTTTATGGAATTAATCCAGAATTTATTAAAATTTTTACTCCACTGTTTCAAAAATACAGCGTTCAAGTTTATATAAATGGTCACGAACATCATTACGAACGCACCCGTGCAATTAATGGAACTACTTATTTAATTACTGGTGGTGGTGCGGGTACTCGTCCTGTAGGGCGTTCGGAGTGGACAGAATATTCTGCCGAAAGGTTGAGTTTTGCCGCGTATGAAGTGTATCCCGATAGAATAGAAGTCAGTGCGCTCGCTACCGATAATCGCATCTTTGATAAAGGTATTATTCAATTGAAATCAACTTAGTTATACAATGAATCAGCCAGATATTCCTGCTGCGATGGTCAATATTATAGAATCATCTCCAACACCTGATGTTCTATTTTCTGAACTTTTACCAGTTGTGGGTGAATTTTTGCAGTGCGATCGATGTTTTCTATATTTGCACAATCCGCAGAGGAATCTTGGTAAAGTTGCTTTTTGTTGGGTTCGCACGCCAGATATACCAACAATTTACAATGAAAATTGGGAACCGCAACCTTTATCTTTTTCCGATGAAGACCCGATGTTTGTCGCTGCACTGCGTGGCAAACCTTCAATCTTTGTAGAAGATGTGGAAACAGCTGATTCCGAAGTTTTAAATCGTAAGTTTGAACGGGAAAATTTTGGGCATCGTGCCTTAATTCATGCCCATATTCAACAAGATAGTCAACTGTGGGGTGTTTTACAGCCCAGCGTTTTTGGTCATCCTAGAGTTTGGACTGAATATGAACGAGTGGCGATCGATAAGATTGTCCAAAAAATCACACCTTTGACAGTTGATTATGTCAAATCTGATTTTGATTAGCTGTTTTTGATTGCCAATTTCTTACTTTCTGCCCTTTATGTCCTTGACGGTTCGTTAAAAAAATTTAGATATTCTTCGTGTGGGGAAGGAGTAGCTGTAGAATAGGCATTTACCATCAAATAAATTACATTCAGCATTATTAAAACTATGAAAGTCAAGCGATTGGAAATGGAATCATACCGTGGAATTGGTGATTTAACGCTGGAGTTTGATGAAACCATTCCAACGGTATTTATTGGTATCAACGGTGTAGGAAAATCCAGTATTCTTGATTGTCTTGCTATTCTTCTAACACAGCTTACTGCACAGATTCAAGACTCACTTGAGTCTTTACGTTTCTTTATTAAACAAGATGTTACAAACGAACGTGACAGAACACATAATAAAATTACTGTGTTTATAGAATTACAAAAATTAACTTGGTCAATGGCTGAAGATAAAGGTACAAAAACTAATGATGGTAAATATATTTATTTACAAGATACTATTAAAAATATTTCCGATTTAGAAAAACAAATAATAAATATCAAAAATAAGTTCAAAAATGATAAAGATGTTGAGACTCTTCTAATCCAAAATGAGAAGATGCGTACAGAGTTAGCAACTATAATACGTAGTGAATTAAGAGGAGATCTGAAAACAGCTATTGAAAACTTAAACAATCAGTTAGTAGCTATTCTTGATGCTAATATTCCTTTAGCAGTCTATTACCCCGTCAATCGTGCTGTTATTGATATGCCTCTAGAAATTTCAGACGCATATTCATTTAAACAAGTAGATGCTTATGAACAAGCACTCACAGGAGGAAGAATCGACTTCAAAAGCTTTTTTGAATGGTTCAGAAATCGAGAAGATTTAGAGAATGAGAGACGAAGAGATAACCCCGATTATCGAGACAAACAATTAGAAGCAGTAAGACAAGCTATCTCTTCATTAATACCGGAATTTTCAAACTTACGGGTTGAGCGTTCACCTCTGCGAATGACTGTCAGAAAACAAGGTGAGGAACTTATCGTTAATCAGCTATCTGATGGTGAGAAATGCTTGTTGGCAATGGTGGGAGATTTAGCAAGACGATTAGCGATCGCCAACCCTAGTTTACCAGATCCACTACAAGGTAGTGGTGTTGTTTTAATTGATGAAATTGAACTACACTTACATCCAAAATGGCAACGGGAAATTATTCCAGCTTTGACAAGAACATTTCCCAATTGCCAATTTATTGTTACTACCCATTCGCCTCAAGTAATTAGCCAAGTCAAGCCAGAAGGAATTTATATTCTAGAAAAAACAGACGAAGGTGTTATTGCTAAAAAACCAGAAAGTTCCTTTGGAAGAGATAGCAATCGCATCTTAGAAGACCTCATGGGTGTGCCAGCACGTCCACAAGAAATTAAAGATCGTCTACATGAGTTATTTAGGCTCATTGATGAGGGAAATCTTGATGGTGCTAGGCAATTATCTCAGGAAATTGCTGATATCATTGGACAAGATGAGCCAGAATTAGTAAAAGCAAGTGTATCTATTCGACGCAAAGAGATTTTGAAGCGGTGAAATTTATTAACAAAAGTGAGGAGCCAGCAAGTTTTACTGATTGGAAAAACAATGCTAATGAAAACTGGCAACCAAGTTGGTCTATTTTGAGTAATCCACAAAAAACGGATGTACATAATTCTTTGTTAAAAGAACAAGGTTTTATCTGCTGTTACTGTGGAAGAAAAATTAATAATGAAAATAGCCATATTGAACATTTAAAGCCAAGAACAACTTATCCTGAGTTAGTACTAGAATATACAAATCTTCTAGCTTCATGCCAAAAAGATACAGTACCTAAGGAACCTCTGCATTGTGGTAAGAAAAAAGATAAATGGCATGATAAACATCTCTTTGTTTCACCTCTAGATATTAACTGTGCGGAATTTTTTAGATACACTGATGATGGACAGATTTTGGCAGCAAATAATTCAGAAAGGCAATTACCTGGTGAAACAACAATTGATAAACTCGGACTCAATATTGATAAACTGATAGATTTACGTGCAAAAGCTCTTGAGCCAATATTGGAAATTATCAACACAATTACAGACGAAGAAAGACAAGAATTGATTATAGGATACAGTGAAATTAATTCTAGAGGACATTATGAAGAATTTTGTGCTGCGATTATCTATTTACTCAAGAATTAATTTTAATTTCATAAATTCTATCTGAAAAAGTATAGTAATGATAAGCTGTTCTACATCTAACTTGCATATATTCGGCGCGCGAGACGCCCACCCCACAATAAATGTACAATTTCAGATTATGCAAGCTAGATGTGGTTTAGTTTATTTGATTGAAAAAATAGTCTAATTATGCAATTTATCTTACTCAAGACACAAAAATTAAGTAAATATGGGCTTGATTAAGTCTGAATAATTATAAATTTCAATAAATATAAAAAGCTTGAATTATTAATACAAATAATTTTATTGACTCCATAAATAATATGGTTAGTAAAAAAAGAGTAATATCTGAAATTAAACAATTTCTAATGTTAGCTGTGCCTTTAGCAGCAGCACAGATTGCTCAATCGGCAACTGGCTTTGTGGATACCGTAATGATGGGCTTGTTAGGAAGTCAGGCTATTGCATCTGGAGGTTTGGGCGCTTCAATCTTTACTTTTTTACTTTTAGTGACTACAGGTATTGTTTCTGCTGTGAGTCCTTTAGCTGCCGAAGCTTATGGAGCCGGAAAACCTGATTTGATAGGCAAAATTGTCCGGCAAGCATTGGGAATATCGCTGCTGTTGGGGATACCAATTGTAATAGTACTTTGGAATGGAGGCGCTTTACTACTGATATTGGGTCAGAATGCGGCTACAGCAGCACTTGCAGAAACTTATTTAAGAGCGATCGCACTGGGTTTTATCCCTGGTTTGGGTTTTGCTGTCCTCAAAAGTTTTCTTTCTGCTCTGTCTCAACCAAGGTTAATTATGATTACTGTTGTGTTAGCGACTTTGCTTAATATCGCAGCTAATTATGTTTTGATGTTTGGCAAACTGGGGCTACCTGCCTTGGGACTCGCTGGGATTGGTTGGGCAAGCACACTCTCACTTTGGAGTATGTTTCTTGCTCTAGCAATCTATATATATAGTCAGCAGCAATTTATTAGCTACCGCATATTTCATACTTCATTTAACTACACTTTTACCAAAGAGAATCGCCGCATTTTTTGGGAGATTTTTCAGGTTGGGTTGCCTATTGGTGGGCTAATTGCAGTGGAAGCAGGATTGTTCACAGTTGTCACGTTTTTATTAGGACAAATAGGAACCACTCCCTTAGCTGCCCATCAAATTGCCTTGCAGACAGCTAATATGTCTTTTCAAATTGCGCTTGGTATTTCTCTAGCAACAACTGTACGTGTTGGACAATTAGCTGGAGAGCAAGATTTAGTTGGTGTTCGCTTGGCTGGATATGCAGGCATTAGCTTGGGTGCTTTGGCTATGGCTATTGTAGGAATTATCTTTTGGTTATTACCAAAGTCGGTTGTTTCTCTTTACCTTGACATCAACAATCCTAGTAATGAAGATGTAGCCAACTTAGCAGTTAAATTGCTTGGAGTAGCTGCAATTTTTCAAATTGTTGATGGAGTGCAAGTCACCGCAGCCGGAGCATTACGAGGATTAAGAGATACGCGAATTCCTCTACTAATTGGTATTTTGGCTTACTGGGGTCTTGGTTTATCTACTGGTTATGTTTTGGGTATATGGTTAGGGTACGGAGCAATTGGTCTTTGGTGTGGGTTAGCAATTGGTTTAGCTTGTGCAGCTATAGTTTTGACTTGGCGGTTTCGCATTTTGCAATCTGTAACAGTCCAAGAAACAAAGGAAAATGTATAATCGCCCTAAATTTATTCTAAATAGCTTATGATTCTTGAGGCTGTAATCCTTTATGTTAAACCTGGTTTAGAATCAGATTTTGAAGCTAATTTCAAAAAAGCTTCTAAATTTATTTCTTCAATTGATGGATATTTATCTCATGAATTGCACAAATGCATAGAAGTAGAAAATAAATATTTATTACTTGTTAAATGGGAAAGTTTAGAATCTCATACTGTGGTATTTCGAGGTTCTCCTGAGTATCAAGAATGGAAGAAGCTTTTACATCATTTTTACGAGCCATTTCCTACAGTTGAACATTTTCAAGAAATCGAAATATAGTAAAACAAGATCCCCGACTTCTTAAAGAAGTCGGGGATCTGAGAATTTTGTATTACTCTACTTTTTGCAACTGTGCGATTCTTGGGTCGATGATTTTTGGTGAAACAATACTAGCAAACTTAATTGCTACAGAAACATTATTACCCTTTGGAAAAACATGAGTTATTTCACCAATACCAAAGATTTTATGTAATACCCGATCGCCTACTTGCCAATTATGCGTTGTATCTGGCTTACTGCTTGAATTAGAAGCAGTTTTAGTATAAGTTTGACGGCTTACATGTTTGGTAGATAATAACTCTTCTGGTAATTCGTCGAGAAATTGCGATCGCACTGCGGGTTCCCGAGAACCATACAAACGACGTTCCCTAGCGTGTGATAAATACAACCTTTCTTGGGCGCGAGTAATTCCTACGTAACACAAACGGCGTTCTTCTTCCAAAGCTGCGGGATCGCTTAGGGAACGATAGCCAGGAAATAGTCCCTGTTCTAATCCCACTAAAAAGACTACGGGAAATTCTAGCCCTTTGGAGGCGTGTAAAGTCATCAAAGAAACGGCTGTTTGTCCTTCTTTTAAATTATCTAAATCGGAACTGAGGGCAGTACTTTGCAGAAACGCTGTCAGGGAAATATCTTCGTTTTCTTCTTGAAATTGCAGTGCAGCGTTGTAAAGTTCCTGGACGTTTTGTACTCTATCTGTGGCTTCATCTGTGCCTTGATTCATTAAGTCTTGGACGTAACCAGAATCTTCTAATATGCCTTGTAAAACCTCAGTTACAGGGAGCGTACCGATTTGTCCTTGCCAACGGGTAATCATTTCGGCAAAGCTATTTACAGCTTTTGTTGCCCGTCCAGCTAATGTATTAACTGATGTTTCATCGCTGAGTATTTCCCACAAAGTCGTCCCTAATTGTTGAGAGGCATTCACTAAAGCATCAATCGTAGTTTTGCCAATTCCGCGCCGGGGAGTATTGATAACTCGCAATAAACTGACTGTATCAGATGGATTGGCGATCGCTCTTAAATAAGCAATCACATCTTTAATTTCTTTGCGATCGTAAAATTTCATTCCTCCCACAACTGTGTAAGGAATTTGATATTTAACTAGCAATTCTTCAAAAGGACGAGATTGGGCATTTGTCCGATAAAGTATAGCAAAACTACCCCAATTTAATTCAGGGTTTTTCTGTTCTAAAGTGCGAATTTGATGAATTACAAAGTCAGCTTCTTCTAGTTCATTATCCGCTTTCTGAGAATAAATCTGTTCGCCTGGCCCCCGCGTCGGTTTGAGAATTTTATCAATTCGTTGGGTATTATTTTCAATTAGTTCGTTAGCCGCTTGCAAAATATTTTCGCAAGAGCGATAATTTTCCTCAAGTTTTACCATCGTGCGGGTGTCATCATCTGCTAAACCATCACCAAAATTATTTTGGAATTCCAGCAAAATGGTGAAATCTGCCATCCGAAAACTATAAATAGATTGGTCTGCATCGCCAACTACAAAAACTGAGCGATTTTGCCATTCCCATTCACTCTTTTTAGTTTCACCATTAGTGACTAATAAATGAATGAGTTCATATTGAGTGCGATTAGTATCTTGATATTCATCTACGAGGATATGGCGAAACTTACGATGCCAATAACCTAATACTTGTTCATTTTGTTGAAATAATCTAGTAGGTACGAGAATTAGATCGTCAAAATCTAAAGCGTTATTTTCTGCTAATTTATCTTGATAGCGATTATAGACATCAGCAATCACCCGACCGCGATAGTTGGGTTGTTCGTTTTCAAATTCTTGGGGTGAGAAGCCCTGGTTTTTGGCGTTACTAATAGCGTAGCGGACAGAACGAGCGTCAAATTTTTTATCGTCTAAATTTAATTGTTTGGTAACAATTTCTTTGATGATAGTCATCACATCTGACTCATCAAAGATAGAGAAATTGCGATTCCAACGGCGTCCTTTTTCGTCTTGATATTTTTCAATATCAAAGCGGAGAATCCGAGAAAATAGACTGTGGAAAGTACCGCACCACAAATCTTTAATAGTCTTTTTGTAAACTTGCGATCGCAATTGCATTTGTTGGTATTCTGTCAACAAATCCAACCGCTGACCGTGTTGTTTCATTGCTTCTTGTTCCGCAAATAGCCGTTGAATCCGGTCTTTCATTTCCCGTGCGGCTTTGTTGGTAAAAGTAACCGC
This sequence comes from Nostoc sp. DedSLP01, assembly GCA_034530875.2. Lineage (GTDB taxonomy): Bacteria > Cyanobacteriota > Cyanobacteriia > Cyanobacteriales > Nostocaceae > Nostoc. The sequence goes on along the minus strand of JAVRCJ020000019.1, from coordinate 85,594 downwards.
CAGAATATTTTCCGGATCTACACGGTGTCTGAGAATCAGATTTGCAATGCGGTAAGTTAGGGCTCGTGTTTTACCCGAACCGGCGCCAGCAACAACTAGCAAAGGGCCGCAGTAATGTTCGACAGCTTGGCGTTGGCTGGGGTTTAGGTGACTGAGAAAGTCAATGGTTGTTGTCATAGATGTGAAAAAGGGATGTCTACGACGGGCTACGCCTACGCTAGGCATCACATCAATAAAAGTGTGGCTATTGCCCAGGTTACAATATCCTAACCAAACTTGGTCAATCAATTTTGGATTTTGGATTGCCGATAGCGCAGCGTTAGCGAGTTATTGAGCCTCTTTTAGATTGAAACAGACCTCAATAAAATAATCTTGCATAATACCAAGTCTGCTCATTTAAACTTTACCAGTATATTTCTTCTTTGTTGAGACGCTGTTCATAATCTTCCAAATTTCGCAAATACTCAGAAAAATCTGATTCTACTATTTCTGTTTCTTCTGAAAACTTCGTCCAAGAGGGCTGAAGACTGCTGTTATTTTTCATCAGTAGGAAGTCTATGAAGTCATTGACTTGTTGAAGCTGCGACTCGGATAGTTGACGAATCTTGGCTATAGTTTCTTCATGTAGGCTCATTTTACCTCTGGACGATCATTGTTGTGCCTCTATGTTTACAGAGTAGCTTCAAGCAGTTCTAAATTTACACATCTGTGGCAATACTAAGAGAATGTTGATTTTTACAGTTTTTCTATGACTACATTCTTTAGTCAGTTTGGCCAATTACTTCAATCTCTGCGTACCTTGGCAACAATATGTATGCTATGTTTGCTTCTCACTTGGTCGCTTCCTGCACAAGCCGCTACCCGCATCGATCCCCAACTAGAACAGCAAGTATTACAAATTATCCGCGAACATCCAGAGGTAATTATCGAATCTGTTCAAGCGTATCAGCAGCAACAACAACAGAAACTTAACCAAGTACGGCAAGAATTTTTACAGGATTTAAAAACAAATCCTCAAACAGTAATTGGTGATTCTCCAACTACAGGTTCAACTCAATCAAAATTTCTCTTGGTGGAATTTTCAGATTTTCAATGTCCTTACTGTGCTGAGGCGCATAAAACCTTGAAACAATTGTTAGCAAAATATCAAGGCAAGGTAAGATTAGTTTACAAGAATTTACCGCTAGCTTCAATTCATGCTCAAGCATTGCCAGCAGCAACAGCAGCTTGGGCAGCACAGCAACAGGGTAAATTTTGGGAATATCATGATGCTCTATTTACTAATCAAAAGCAACTGGGTGAGGCATTGTATTTAGATATTGCTAAAAATCTCAATTTAGATTTGGCTAAATTTAAACGCGATCGCACTCTCGCCACTCCCGCAATTAAAAATGATATCCAGCTAGCTGAAAAATTGGCTGTTGCTGGGACACCTTTTTTCATAATTAGTAGCCCAACAATTTCACAAGTGGTACAGCTATCAGAAGTCGAAAGTATATTGGCTGAGACTAAGTAAATTAATTTTTGACAATTTGCTCAGGCTGTTAACTGTCAACCGTTAACAGCCAACACTAATATTTTTCACAACTCAAATCAGTTGTTATTTGCTCTCATTGACTTTATTTTTACGCAACCTCACTAACGTTCTAACTCTACCTTTAAATAGTTCAAATTCTTCAGCACTCAATTTAGTTTTCTGCCATGCTGGACGTTGCATCAAACGCTCAGACCATTGATATATTTTGGTGTAATTACTAAGATTAATACCTAAATAAGGTAATGAATGTACGCCTATACCAGCGACGATATCTGCTAAAGTTAACTGTTCGCTACCAAAAAAAGAGCGATCGCCAAGTGCTTGACTAAGAAATTGCAGTACTTTATCTATATGCTGCTTTGCTCGTGCAACTTGTGGTGAATCTTCACTTTGAGAAATGAGTGAAATGATTTGTGGAAATAATTCATTACCAGTAACTAATTGTACCATCCTTACTGTAGCTAAAGCCTGGAGTTCAAAAGGTAGCATCGCAGGTGTGGGATATTTCGCTTCTAAATAGTCCATAATTGCCAGGGATTCGACAAGCCGAAAACCATCATCCACCAGAACCGGAACATTATAAAAAGGGTTAATTTTTGCAAAGTCTTCTTGATACTGATCGCCATTTAATTTAATTAAAATCCCTTCAAAAGGAATTTCTTTTTCTAGTAAAGTAATCCACACGCGGCGAGCATTTGGGGAGAAAGGATTGTAGTAAAATTTCAGCATAATTCAGAATTTAGGAGTAAGTTTTTAGACTGGAAATATTTATTTTCCAATTCTTCTGGAATTCTAATCGGACGCCGATTTTCCAAACTAATAAAAGTACCTTTTTGTGTAGCTACTGCTGCTAACTCATCATTCGAGAAAATTTCAGCTTTCACAGTCCACTTTAAGCGACCTAAATCGCTCAACCATAAACGCCCAATTACGCGATCGCTAATTTTTATCGAACGTTTATATTCAATTTCCGTTCCAGCTAAAACAGGTGCATATCCTTGCTCAAGTTGTTGCTTGAGTTCCCAATGTTCATCTAAAAATTTTAAACGTAAATCCTCTAGCCATCTGATATAAACAATATTGCTAACAATTACCACAAAATCAATGTCATAAGTCCTCACCGGAATTGCCAATATAACTTCTAATGGTCTGTGCATGTTATTATCTACTAGCATGATTTATCCTGAACTAATTGAGCATTTAAAACCATTCGGTCTGTAAAATAGTAAAAATTTTTATTTTAGATAATTATTGTAAATTTAGAACCTTGGTTAATCCCTATAAATTCAAATTTCTACTTTATAATTTAAGATTAACTCATCACCAGGTAATCCTCTAATTCCCCAATTATATTTAGGCGTTTCAAAAATTGTAATTTCAATATCAGCAACAGAAATATTCAACTTTTGATGAATATTTTCAATTAAGAGGCGAATTAGCTGTTTTTTAGTTTCTACAGAGCGCCCTTCAAACATACTAATTTCAACTATTAGATAATTTTCTGTTCTATCAGGTGGATAATAAAAATCTGATTTATCAAGCGGGAAAAAACGGTGAAATCTCTTCTCCGGGTTAAGCTGTAAAATCTCAATTACACAGGCATGGATAATATTTGATAGCTCAGTTTTAATAGGATTTAATTTATCTGCTAAACCATATACCTTAATTTGTGCCATATATAGAGATCATATTTGATTTGGTGAAAAAACGACCTACATATCGAAAAGCTAGATTACCTACTCCCTACTCCCCATTCCCTACTCCCTACCTACGCAAAAAATTTCAAGAATCAAACCGGATTCCTATATTTAAAGGTGAGTTTCTAAGTAGTGATTCAGATGATTAATTACCCTGTGTATGTGAATAGAATCTCCATAAAGCTTACTCATCATTATCGCTCCTTCCAAGTTTGCAATCATAACGGTAGCGATTTCATCAGCATTCACTTCAGGACGAATTTCACCTTTTGCAATTCCTGTTTCAATAATTCGACGAATCAAATTCAACCAAGAATTCATTGCTTTTTGAGTGCGATCGCGCAATGCTGGATGAGTATCATCACTCTCAACAGCAGTATTCAGCAATGGACATCCCCCCTTAATAGGTGGATTTTCTACAAAACTGCTAAAAACTCCAATAATTGCTTGCAGGCGTTCAACTGCATGACGTTTATTTCGCAACGCAGATCTAGTATGCTCTTGAATGCGGGCGATCGCAAACTCAAAAGCCTGTAGCGCTAAATCTTCCTTGCTTTGAAAGTGATTGTAAATTCCTCCTTTCTGCAATCCAGTCACACGCATGATATCTGACAAAGATGAGCCTGCATATCCCTGTTGGTTAAACAGTTCGGCTGCTTGCTCGAGAATTCTGCTTTTTGTTTCTTGACCTTTAGACATTCAATCGTTTCCGACCGATTGGTTTTATTTAATTTATCATTAAAAACACTAAAAATCAAGCATTTTTTCAATGCAGAGTCTTGGCATAAGAGGCACAGGAGCAAACCAGACAAGGAGAATAACTCTTAACTCCTAACTCTTAATTCAGCACTCCCAATGCCCCATAACGGCAGTTGCTACAAGCCGACCCGTCCAACGCACTGCCTCTTTGATGCCTCATTCACTATACAAACCAAATACAGTAGACGTTTATTCATCTTTACGACTAAAATACGGAAAGTTAGTAGGTTTACCGTGTTTTGTGTTTAAAATGCCAAAAAGATTAGCCAAAAGTATTAATTCAACAACAGCTGAACAATGAACAGTTATCAAAGCTTCATTTGGGGATTTAAACCCTAACTTAGTCTCCCCACTGATAACACAACTGCGATCGTGCGGATACTTGATAGCTAATTGTTGAAATTCCCAAAAAGTATGCATTATCTATTACTACCATTCTTAAGCTTCTTTGTTGGTATCATTGTTGGTTTAACGGGAATTGGGGGAGCCTCCCTCATCACCCCAATGTTGATTTTTGTCTTTCAGGTGCCCCCTTCTATTGCTGTGAGTTCTGATGTTGTGGCTGCGACATTGATGAAGATTGTCGGTAGCGTCAAGCATTGGGAACAAAAAACCCTCGACACAGAAGTTGTCAAATGGTTTGCATTTGGAAGCGTTCCAGGCTCGTTGTTAGGTGTGGGAATTTTGCACCTCATCAAACACACCGGCGAGTATAATCTGGATAGCATTTTGCTTCGTTTGCTTGGGATGATGATTCTGCTAGTCACATTACTAGCGTTAATACAGTTGTTGCTATTGACTTTTTTCCCCAAGTTTAATTTACCCGAACTACCAAAAATAGACTTACAAACTAACTTTGGTCGTTTTCAAACAATGGCTTTGGGAGCAGTTTTAGGCTGCTTGGTTGGACTGACAAGCGTCTCCTCGGGTTCAATGTTTGCCCTAGTATTGATTGCATTTTTTCGTCTTGATGCACGTAAGTTAGTAGGTACAGACATTTCACACGCAGCCATTTTGTTATTGTTTACGTCATTCGGACATCTCAGCCTGGGAACAGTTGATTGGAGTCTAGTGGCACCTATATGGTTAGGTTCAGTTCCAGGGGTACTGCTAGGTGCTAAAGTCTGCCAACTAGCTCCGCAACGTCCACTACGGTTTGTTATTTACGCAATCTTGATGATGGTAAGTTGGAAATTAGTTCATCAAGTTTAAAGGGAATGGGGCATTGGTAAGAAGATAGGGAGCAAACGTTTCACAGCATAGGGGAAAGACTTGCTACAACTTCCCCACAACCTACTATTGATTACCTTTTCACCCACGGCAATAGGCTGAATGTACCTCGTTCGTAAATAATAAATACACCCAAGCCAATTAATACAAAAGGTACCAGAGCGTTGCCATAACGATTTAGAATATTTGCAATGGTAGGTTGACGGCTTAATAAATAAGCGATCGCACACCAAATCCCTACCATGATAAAAAATACGCTCAAAATTACTCCCAAGCTTGTAAGGTCATGACCAGCAAATAATGGGATATATATACTAATATTGTCACCACCATTAGCGATCGTTACTGCTGCAACTTTATAAGTATAAGGGTGTAAAACGCTTAAAATAAAAGCCAATATTGGGTTAGTAGGTCTAGGTTGGTTAAAATCAGTGCTTACTGTCTGAACTGTTATACTTTCTTCTTTTTTAGACACTAAATGCTGAACGCCAATTGCTATTGGTAACAGTCCCAGCAGTCCTATCCATTCTCGCTGTACTACCAAGCCACCAAAAAACCCTGGTAAGCTAGCGATGATTATGGCTGCAAAACCGAGATATTGTCCGAGTACGATATGCCGCCGCCGAAAATTAATATCTACTTGTGAGAAAAATACTAATAAGATAATGATGTCATCAATATTAGTGGCCGTAAAGGCAATGATTCCTTCAGTGAAAGCTGTTACAAGCTTACTCATGCTAGGTAAGGGAGGAAGAGTTAAGAGATAATAATTCTCTTTCACTATACCCTTACACCCCTATACTCCTAAACCCATTTCTTGCTAATAACACACAATTTACCACTATACCAAGTTAATGTTCTGGAACGACTATATTACTGTAATTAGTACAGCCGCGATTACATTTATTGCCACTAATATTGATGATATTGTTATTCTGTTGTTATTTTTTTCTCAAATAAATTCTACTTTTCGTCCCCGACATATAGTTACTGGGCAATTTTTAGGTTTTACAATTTTGTTAATTCTTAGTCTTTCTGGTTTATTCAGTGGCTTAGTCTTATCAAAAAACTGGATTGGATTACTTGGTTTGCTGCCAATTGCCATAGGTATCGGCAGTTTAGTGAATCCAGAAGAAGATTCATTAGATGAAGCTTTAGAAGAAACAGAAGAATATCAACAAACAACAATTACTAATTTACTGTCTCCTCAAATTTATAGCGTTGCAGCTGTGACAATTGCCAATGGTAGCGATAATATTAGCGTTTATGTGCCATTATTTGCTAGCAGTAATTTAGCAAGTTTTGTTGTCATTATAGTAATATTTTTTCTCTTGTTAGGAATTTGGTGTTACGCAGCATATAAATTAACTAATCAGAAAATTATAGCTGATGTCTTAACTCGCTATGGTAGCTATATTGTGCCTTTTGTGCTTATAGGATTAGGCGCTTTTATTATATTAAAGAGTGAAGCTTTGAGTTTGGTAAAATTAGCTGCTAGTTGTTTTTGTTTAATAATTTTGTTGAAAAATAACGAAACTAAGGATGAGATTGAAGAAAATTAAACTAGGTGAAAAAGTCAATTTTAGGTAATAATTCAGAAGTCCAAATCCAGCCATAATGATTGAGAAATCAAGCATGATATAAATACTTGATTATTTTAAAGTTGTTAAGTTGGAGTATGAAAGTATTCTGGCTTCTGAATTATTACCTAAAATCTAAATATAGCCGTAGTCAGATATGTTAGGACATGTTAAAAGCTTGAATGCTAGGAATAGTAATACTTTTACCTCCTGCCTCCTGCCTCCTGCTATACTTTGCTCAACCATTCATTTTCTTCTGGGTCTTTGAACAGTGAAGTACTCAGGTAGCGTTCGCCGAAGCTAGGTTGTACCATAACGATTAGCTTACCTGCATTTTCTGGACGCTGTGCGACTTGAATCGCTACATACAAAGCAGCACCAGTAGAAATACCAGATAACAATCCTTCTTCTTTTGCTAGGCGACGACTGTAGGCGATCGCTTGCTCGTCTGTAACCTGAATCACTTCATCTACCAGTTCCGGACGGTAAATAGCTGGGACAAATCCCGGGCCGATACCTTGAATTTTGTGAGGCCCTGGTTTACCACCGATTAATACTGGGCTGCTGATTGGTTCAACTGCGATCGCTTGAAAACTCGGTTTGCGCTCCTTTATGACTTGGGCTACTCCCGTAATCGTCCCACCGGTACCGACTCCCGCCACCAGAATATCCACTTGTCCGTCGGTATCATTCCAAATTTCTTCTGCGGTGGTTTGGGCGTGAATTTTAGGGTTAGCAGGGTTGCGAAACTGCTGCAACATATAAGCATTGGCGGTTTTAGCTACAATTTCCTCTGCACGAGCGATCGCCCCTCGCATCCCTTCTACACCTGGCGTTAGCTCTAATTGTGCGCCATAAGCTTTGAGCATAGCTCGCCTTTCTTGGCTCATTGTGTCAGGCATCGTTAGAATAAGATGGTAACCCTTGGCGGCTGCTACCATCGCCAACGCAATTCCTGTATTTCCAGACGTTGGCTCTACTAAAACCGTTTTTCCGGGGTGAATCAAGCCTGTTTCCTCTGCCGCTTCCACCATACTTGCGCCAATCCGATCTTTGACAGAAGACGCTGGATTCATGCTTTCTAGCTTCACCACAATTTGAGCAACTGCTCTTGAAGCTTGGGGAATCTTATTTAATTGAACTAAAGGAGTCCGTCCGATTAATTCTGTGATATCTCTTGCAATCCGCATATAAGTACTCCTTTGTCAAACAATTTTGGATTTTAGATCGCTCACATAGCTGGTTCTTCTACGTTCTCACTTTTGAGGTGAGAACTTGAGTAAAGAATTGTAGATTTGGGATGAAACTATGTTCCACAAATAAAGCAAGCTTGCTCTGGGAAGTTCTTAGATTTTAAGTTTTGCATGAACGCCAAAATTCCAAATTTCAAATTCGGTGACTAAATGTAATACATCGGACTCTGTTGTGCGCGAATTTCTCTTTCCTGACACAAATCTTGGAGTGTTTGACGGCCCAAGACTTCAATAGCAGCAGCATTGGCCTGCTCCCAGATTTCATAAACCAGAGTCCTTTCCAAAGTCACAGACCCAGATGTATCTTTCTCTTTTCGCTCACCTTCAACTAAAGTGACAATTTCCAACAAGGTAATTTGCCAAGGTTCGCGAACTAAAACAAAACCTCCTTTAGAGCCACGCTGACTCTGCACCACCCCAGCACGCCGGAGGTTGGTCAAAATTTGTTCCAGATAGCGTTCGGGTATGGGTTGCTTAGCAGTAATCTCACTCATGGTCAAAGGAACTTTTTTCCCGTGGTGGCTTGCTAGTTCTAAAAGTGCTAGCAGCGCGTATTCCACTTTGGAAGACAGATCGAGGAGAGAGTAGTTTTGGGTATTCAACACTTTACTCAATATACTACGGTGAATTGACAGATTTATCGCATTTTATGCGAAATTCTTTTTTTTCTAGGTACTTGGATGTGATAGCATCCCACTTACTAGCAAAATAAAGACCACAAGCCTATCGACTTACCGTAGATTATCCTATAGATTCCCAAAAATAAGTTAGTTTTTGCAGAAATTATCTGCATAGCCAGTTTGGGAGCTTTACCTACCGATGATGTGTTAACTGAGTATGCTAATAACTGATTTGCGAACGATTTTTGAGCGCGACCCAGCAGCTCGTAACTGGCTCGAAGTTGTATTTTGTTACCCTGGATTTCAAGCCTTACTTTTCCATCGCTTGGCGCACTGGCTGTATAAATTACGTATTCCGTTTGTACCTCGCCTTGTCTCTCATATTAGTAGGTTTTTAACTGGTATTGAAATCCATCCTGGGGCATTAATTGGCAAGGGAGTATTTATCGACCACGGTATGGGAGTAGTGATTGGGGAGACAGCGATCGTTGGCGACTATGCCTTGATTTATCAAGGTGTTACCCTTGGTGGTACCGGCAAAGAAAGCGGTAAGCGCCATCCAACTTTAGGTTCTCATGTAGTTGTCGGAGCTGGTGCCAAAGTATTGGGAAATATTCAAATAGGCGATCGCGTTCGTATCGGAGCAGGTTCAGTAGTGCTACGAGATGTCCCCAGCAATACCACAGTTGTTGGGATTCCAGGACGCGTGACTCGTCAGAACAATTTATCTAGCAATCTTCTAGACCACGATAAAGTCCGGGACGTAGAAGCCGAAGTCATCCGCGCTTTATTTGAAAGAGTTAAAGCTCTAGAAAAACAGTTAGAGGAATTAAATGAAGATCGAGCGAGGTTATTCCCCGCTGAGCTTGGCGACGAACCAACAAACAAACCTCAGAGCAGTACTGACGGAATGATTGAAGATTTTCTCGATGGTGCAGGGATTTAAGGGCATGGGGTATCGGGAGGTGTGGGGAGTATGAGGAGGCAGGGGAAAAGGTTAAAGGAAAAAGGAAAAAGGAATAAATTTAATCTTTCCCCTTTCCCCCTTACCCTTTTCCCTTTCCCCATTCCTATGCCCCATGCCCTATTCCCATTCTCTAAAGACATTATTAATTTCAATATACACAAGCTTTTATAACCTGATATATATATACTACGGTTAGCTTATCAAAAAACAGTATTTATAGAGTATGGTATCTCTGTACACAAATATCACTACTTTGCCAAGTAATAGTACTAGACAAGTTTTTGCACGTCGTTCATTTTTACCGGAGTATGCAAACGGTCTGTGGAAGATTGAAACGGGTTTTGTGAGAACTTCCACTTACCTGGAAGATGGTACAACTGTGGCTCTGGGATTGTGGGGGCCTGGAGATATCGTGGGGAAAGCTTTGTCAAAATTAGAACCTTATCAGATGGAATGCTTAACTAAAGTGGGGGCGACAGTCTTAGCTTTAGAGGAATGCACTCAACTCACAGAAACTCTACTTAGCCATATCCAACAGGCTCAAGAATTGATGGTGATTCGCAGTCATAAAAAAGTCGATACGATGCTCATCAAGCTGTTGGCATGGTTATCTAAAAAATTTGGTTCAGAAGTTGAGAAAGGACGTTTAATAGATATGCGTCTAACTCATGAAGATTTGGCGGAAATGCTAGGTTCAACTCGTGTAACCATCACTCGCGTTCTTGGTCAGTTTGAGCAAGAGGGCTTAATCGATCGCCTTTCCCTGCATCGAATTGTGCTAAAAGAAGAAGATATCTGGTACTACGAAATTTAGGCTTTCGCAAATCAGAAATTTTGATTATCGATCGCTATAAACGCCAGACAAATCCAACCAAATCGGTAGTCCGAGTTTTTCTAAATAACTCAGGCTAGAATAAAGTTGCTTTGTTCTACCCCATAAATCCAAGTCAAACCAGCCGTCATCTTCGCTATCGGGTTTGAGTTTGGCGCTGGTGATATTGACAGTTAGTCCATAACCAGAAACTAACTGGGAAATTACTGGTTCTTCGTAGTAGCTTTTCAAGATGCACACTTGCAAGCGTAATCGATTGGTCTGACCTAGAGAAATCCATTGCTGAAATTGTTCTTGCCATCGATATTTTTTTAGCCGTGTAGAGTCTTGAGGGCTGAGTTGATAATCTGTATCTAAGAATGGTAGGGAGTGTTCGCTTGGTTGAATTTGGTTAGCGATCGCTATTTGTACAAGATTTACTCCCAATCCTTGCAAGTAAGATAAGCTATTTGTCAACTTTTGGGGATTTCCTGCAAGTTCTAAATCAAACCAGCCATCGCTGTTACTCTCTAACGCCAAGGATGCAGCTTTGATATTGACCGTTAAATCATAGCGAGACACCAGCCGCGAAATTACAGGTTGCCTGTGACCGCTGAGGTACGATAATTCGGCTATGGACTGAAGCAGGTTTTTTAGTAGCAGACATATTTTTCGCCTCAATAAATACACTAAACCGATGGATTTAACGTATTTTATGTACAGGACGCTCTCACAAAGACCAGAAAAAACAAACAGTAAATTTACGTAAAATCTCATCTATTCTATTTATGTCAAGGAACTTGCGATCGCATAAAGTACACAAAATTTGTAGGGGCGCACAGCTAGCTATGCGCCCCTACTATTCAAATGAAAATCACTAGACTTCTTGCAGAAGTAGGGAAAAGGGGAAAGGGAAAGGGGGAAAGGTTTGGTATTTTCCTTTCCCCTTTAACCTTTAACCTTTTCCCACAAGAGTGCAAAAGTGTTTTTTGCAAGAGCTTTACTGTCAATCTAGATTCTCCAAAACCTCTACAGCAAAAGCTGCATCTTGGAGCTGATTCAACTTTTTGCCTGACGAATTGGCAGTTCAACCACAAACTCTGTGCCTTTGGAAGGCTCAGACTGGCAGTAAATCTTGCCCTTGTGTTTATCTGTGACAATCTGGTAGCTGATGGAAAGCCCTAGTCCTGTGCCTTTACCAACAACTTTGGTGGTAAAAAATGGATCGAACAACCGAGAGAGTGTTTTTTCATCCATGCCAAGCCCGTTGTCAGCAATGCGAATGGCAATCCAGTCATTATTGAGCAGGGAAGTAGAAATTCGGATTTCGCTGGGGTTTGTTGCCATTGCTTCGGCAGTAGCTTGGGCGTTTCGTTCTTCTAAGGCATCAATGGCATTAGACAGCAAATTCATAAATACCTGATTCAACTGACCGGGATAGCATTCTATTAAAGGTAAAGCATCGTAGTCTTTGATTACATGAATCGTCGGGCTATCAGATGAGGGCTTCAAGCGATTTTGCAAAATCATCAACGTGCTGTCAATGCCTTCGTGAATATTTGCTGTTTTAAATTCAGCTTCATCTAGGCGGGAAAAATTGCGTAGGGAACTGACAATTTCACGGATGCGTTCAGTCCCTACTTTCATGGACTGGAATAATTTAGGTAAGTCGTCGAATAAAAACTCTATTTCGGCTTTCTTTAAAAACTGTTGGATCTCTGATGTGGCATTAGGATAATTTTCTTGATAAAGTTCGACACAGCGCATTAAATCTTGGGTATATTGGTGCGCGTGTTCTAAGTTTCCGTGGATGAAATTAACCGGGTTATTAATTTCGTGGGCAACACCTGCCACTAGTTGTCCCAAGCTGGCCATTTTTTCTGTGTGGATAATTTGCAGTTGGGCAGTGCGTAGTTCGTTAAGTGCTTGGGCGAGTTGGTTTGCTTCTTCACGGGTTTGACCGAGCAAACTCGATTGTTGGAACAAGTTGGCTTGACGTAAGGCTACGCTGACTTGAGCCGCGACTTGGGTGACAAATTCTAATTCAGCTGCTTCCCAATCACGTGCATGGGTGCATTGGTGAATGCATAACAATCCCCATAGTTCATCGCCTTCCATTAGCGGCACAACAATCTGTGCTTTGACTTGAAATCGCTCAATCACATCAAGATGAGGCACTTTCGAGCCAATGCTGTTGACATCAGAAATAACTTGCACTTGTCCTTGACGATATTGCGGTGCGTACTGGTCGCCAAAGCAATAGTCTTGCACCTTTACGGCCAGGGCAGAATCAAATTTAGGTAGCACATCTTCAGCGATAAATTCACCGCTACAAAAACCGACATCAGGTTCAAAGCGAAAGATACCGACTCGATCTGCTTTGAGCGATCGCCGCACTTCCTGTACTGTAGTTTTAAATATCGTCTCTAAATCCAACGATTCCCGAATTTGGACGACTAAATCAAATAAAATCCGTCGCTGTTCGGCAAATTTGTGCAGCTCGTCAGCGCGAGTTTGGATTTGCGTCACCATCTCGGAACTTTGCATTGCTACTCCGAGCTGACTGGCAACTTGTCCTAAAAATTCCACTTCCACGCTATCCCATTGACGCGGTGCAGAATGTTGATAGGCAGCCAGCAATCCCCACAGATTCCGCCCGACAAAAATTGGCGTTAAGACATAAGCGCGAATCTTGAACTGCTCCAAAATATCCAGGTGACAGCGCGAGTGTCCGGCTTGGTAGATGTCGTTGACAGCAAAACTTTCGTTATTGCGGTAGCGTCCGCCTTTGGTTTCTTGGAGGTGAGTATCCTCCCAAACTAGATTTTTGCCAAATAAATTGATGCTATCCCATTGTGCTTCTACCATCCCGAAATGGCTGACAAATTCGCCACTCCAGTCTTCATTAAAGCGATAAACGCCGACTCGCTCGACCCGCAAGAGTTTACAGACTTCCTGGCAAGTAGTTTTCAGGATTAATTCGATATCTAAAGAGGAGCGAATTTTGCCGACGACTTCTGTGAGTGCGCGTTGGCGAGCGATCGCATTTTGTAACGCCGTCGCCTGTTGTTTCGACTGGGTTAAATTTTCGGCTTGCTGAATCGCCACTCCCAGCTGCGCCCCTACTTGTCCCAGGAATTCAACTTCATAATTTGCCCATTGACGCGCCCCTGAATGTTGATATGCTGCTATCAATCCCCACAGTTTTGGCCCGATGAAGATGGGGGCTAAAATATAAGCGCGAATCTTGAATTGCTCCAAAATATCGACATGACAGCGTGAGTGTCCAGCTTGATAAATGTCGTTAACAGCAAAACTTTCATTATTGCGGTAGCGTCCGCCTTTGGTGTCTTGGAGGTGGGTATCTTCCCAAACTAAATTTTTGCCAAATGGATTGGTTCTATCCCATTGCGCCTCAACCATACCGAATTGGCTGACAAATTCGCCACTCCAATCTTCATTGAAGCGATAAACCGCTGCCCGTTCTAGCTTCAGGAGTTTGCAGAGTTCCTGACAAGCGGTGTTGAGAATAATTTCGGTGTTCACAGAGGAGCGAATGTTTCCCACCACTTCTGTTAACGCACGTTGCCGCGCAATTGCATCTTGTAATTCTGCTGTGCGTTGTTTGCTTTGTTCTAAGATTTCTGCTTGCTGCATTGCCACACCGAAATGGCTGGCGGCTTGGGCTAAAAATTCTACTTCTTGAGAATGCCATTGTCGGGGTTCAGAGTGTTGATAGCCTGCGAGTAAACCCCATAGTTTTGCCCCAATGAAAATAGGCGCGATCGCATAAGCTCGAATTTGAAACTGTTCTAATACCTCAACATGACAGCGAGCGTGTCCAGCTTCGTAAATGTCAGCGACAGCAAACGGCTCGTTTTTGCGATATCGCCCTCCCTGAGTTTCTTGTAAATAGGAATCTTGCCACACTAAGTCCTGTCCAAAACTGCTGAGTGTATCCCAGCGTGGTTCGGCAAAGCCAAAACTATTGATAAAACTACCACTCCAGTCTGGGTTAAAGCGGTAAATTGCAACTCGCTCAATCTTCAATTGTCGGCAAATATCTTGGCAAGAAGTCGAACACAAAGATTCTAGCTTTACGGATGCCCTAATTTTGGCTAGGATTCTCCCCAAAATTTTTTGGTACTCAACTGTTAACTGTAGCTGCTTGTTACACTCTTCTACATTTTGGAAATTTAACGTTTTATAATCGTTTGTTGTCATAAAGTGTAGGCAATCCTAAAATACCTACTTTTAGTATTCCCAGTTTGTTTGTGCGATCGGAGATTAATCCTAGAAGTATTTATTATGGGTATAAGTGCTATTTATTTGCGACATTTGTAACTAATCAGATTCTGATTATTGCGTTTGATAACCCAAAAACTTTTTATAGGCGATCGCTTAATTTCCAAGACAGTTGCTATAAAAAAATAGCAGAGTATCAAATCGCAAGAAATCATAATATTGCATCTGCTGTTATACAAATTACGATTGACCCATGTTAATGCTTAACGATCCCTTTGCACCAATTATAGGACAACAACAAGCCGTAGAATTACTTACTCAAGCTGTCATACAAAACCGCGTTTCTCCAGCTTATTTATTTGTCGGACCAGATGGTGTAGGCAGAAGTTTAGCAGCTAGGTGTTTTGTAGAATTGCTATTTTCCAGTGCAATGGGAACCACTGCATCTTTACAAAATCGTTTGCGTCAAGGTAACCACCCAGCTTTATTGTGGGTGCAACCAACTTACCAATACCAAGGGCAAAGATTCACCGCAGCAGAAGCAGCCCAAAAAGGAATTAAGCGTAAGACACCGCCAGTAATTCGCCTAGAGCAAATTCGCGAAATTACCGAATTTCTCAGTCGTCCGCCTTTGGAAGCACCAAGGAATGTGGTAGTGCTAGAAGAAGCCCAAACAATGGCAGAAGCAGCAGCTAATGCTTTACTAAAAACTTTAGAAGAACCAGGACAAGCAACATTAATTTTAATTGCACCTACAGTTGAGTCTGTGCTACCAACTTTGGTGTCACGCTGCCAACGCATTCCTTTTTATCGCCTAGATGCACAGTCTTTGGCTAGCGTACTCAGGCAAACAGGTCATGAGGAAATTTTGCAACATCAAGCAGTATTGAATATAGCAGCTGGCAGTGCCAGAAGTGCGATCGCTTCTTACGAGCAATTACAAGCTATTCCCCGTGAATTCTTGGCAGATTTGGAAAAACCGCCGAAATCTTACCGCAACGCCTTAGAATTAGCCAAGAAAATTGATAAAGAGTTAGAAACAGAATCACAACTGTGGTTAATTGATTACCTTCAACAATTTTATTGGCAACAGTGGCATCAATCCAAAATAATTGAGCAGCTAGAACAAGCTCGGAAACAATTACTTGCTTACGCTCAACCACGCTTAGTTTGGGAATGTCTTCTGTTATCGATGTGTGAGAAATAAAAGAGAATTCAGAATTGAGAATAATCTAAAGTAACGTTAGAAAATTCATCCTGATTTAGAGCAAATTGGAAACTCACATTCAGCTACCAATCGATGAATAGAGTTTTAAGATCGAAAGTATTGGATATACCTTTGCAATATCATTCGACCTCTGACTCATGATGAACTTATCACAAACAATCCCATTTCTATTTTTAGGAGCTAGCTTGGCTGTGCTTTCCCCTCAACTTTGTAACGCTTCCAGCGTGCAAAAGATAGCTAACCTCGCCCAAGCATCAAGTAATTTACCAGTAGTTAAATCAACTGGTTTGTCACCGAACATGAATGTACCTTGGTCAAAACCAGTGAAAATTGTCGATCCTTTTGAAGGCGAGTTATTTGGAGTTTTCGATCGCAATTATTTAGGTGGCTATTTATACACTAATGCTTCAAAACAAGTTATTAGTTTGTGGACTCCTTCAAGCATTAGACTACTCGTAATAGTAAATTCTGCCCAAGAAAGTTATTCTTTCTATACAGCAGGCGATCTCTATCTCAGACCCGATTATCATCTCAGGTTCGTCACTACCCAAAAAGTAGATAAACTCTTCCTCAAAATCGGAGAACAAGTATTTCAATTAGACGGTTCAACTGGCACATTTGCCGTCAGCCCAGAATTAGCCACTGCTTTGAAAAATGCTCCAGATAAAAACTTAGATATCAGACTAGTCTTGTCAGGAGGCCAAACTGTTGATAGCAAAATTGGTAAAGGCACGGTGAAAGCTTGGCGAAGTATTTACTAAGCAAGCTTCTTTGCCCATTCCCTACTCTCTGCTTTTCTTCAGAGACTAAAAAACAACACTAACTTAAATCAATCACTTTTATTTATCAAATTAAAAAAAAAATATATTTGGTTTTATCTTTCAAAGCCTTTAAAGTAGAGTTAGCCGGTCAACAATTAGATGATTGTAAAGTTTTTCTAAGCAAAAGCTTAGGGAAATAGGCTTAGTAACTTTGTATATTTAGGTGTGAGTTTAAAATATTACGCCTGTGGTGATCTCTAACAAATCAGAATACGCACTTCTAGCTCTGTTAGAGTTAGCAACCTGCTACCCTAACGGTGACGCGCTGCAAATTCGCGAGATAGCAGCATTACAAGACATACCAAACCGCTACTTAGAACAGCTCCTAGCAACATTAAGGCGTGGAGGTTTAATCAAGAGTATACGTGGAGCCAAAGGTGGCTATGTTTTGGCACGAGACCCCAGGACAATCACAGTACTCGACGCTTTTACTTGTATGGAAGGGTCAGATGTTGTCTCTACTTCCGAGCCGCCTCCCAGCACGGTAGAAGGTGAGTTAATTCAGGAAGTTTGGCTGGAAGCGCGTCAAGCTGCTAACTCTGTATTGGAAAAATATACACTGCAAGATCTTTGCGATCGCAGAACAATCCGACAGCAAAAAGAACTGATGTATTACATTTAGAACGCTTCAACTACCTCACCTTTGTCAGATAGACTGGTGCAAGCAAGCCACCACGAAGGGGGTAGGGTGTGGGGTGTAGGGAAACCCATGAATAAATTTGAGGGTGTGTTATGGAGATTAGTTCTGACACACCTTTGTATATTTTTATTATTTTAATGTCAGTAATAATTCGCACTTTCAAACTGTTCTGAAGCGATCGCTTAGTTTACCTAATACGAGTTCCTCGAGCAAGTAAGTTTTGAAAAGTTTGCTATCTCAAATGTCTAACTGGACATTTTGTATGATGTAATCCTGAGTACAAGAAATTAATGATATAGCCTGTGAGCCTGTTATATGTCTGAAGTAAATTCTCAACAGTCTATTAATAATGCTGCTGCTATTTTGGAGAGTTATGCAGCAGGAAAACGAGACTTTAGCAAAGCAGAACTAGGTAATGCTGATTTGCAAGGTATTAATTTGAAAGGATCTGACTTCAGCTATGCTGATTTGAGCGAGTCTAATTTGAGTGGCGCTAACTTAAGGGGAACCGATCTGAGTTTTGCAGATTTAAGCCAAGCTAATTTAAGAGATGCCGATCTCAGGGGAGCATTGTTAATGTCAGCGAACCTTCGCGAAGCTGACCTCAAAGGAGCAAAACTAGAAAAAGCAGACTACGATCGCAGTACCCATTTTCCCGAAAATTTCGACCCAGTAAAAGCGGGTATGCAAATTAAAATCAAAGATTAATTAATTTTAAATTCCATAGATATGAGGCGATCGCACTTGCCTCAAGATAGAAGATTTCGTTACCAAAAAACCTCTATTTTGGTAACAAAATCTTCTATGAGGTTGATAATGGAGCCGAAAAGTACAACCCTCAACCGACGCACACCTCTAATTATTGCCGGAGTTTTTCTTGGTTTGGGTCTTGGAGGATTTGTTGATGGAATTTTACTGCATCAGTTGCTCCAGTGGCATCACATGTTGAGCAACATTCGGCCTCTGACAAACGATACCAATCAAGATTTGAACATGGTCTGGGACGGATTATTTCATGCCTTTGATTGGATATTAACCGTAGTAGGAATAACCTTGCTATGGCGTGCTGGAGGTCGTGATGATGTTCCTTGGTCATCACAGACCTTCGTTGGTTCGATACTGATTGGCGCTGGGTTATTTAACTTAGTTGAAGGAGTAATTGACCACCAAATCCTCGGTATTCATCATGTCAAACCAGGCCCCAATCAGTTAGCTTGGGACATAGGATTTCTAGCATTCGGTGCCCTACTTGCTGTTATCGGCTGGATAATGATACAAAAAGAGTCAGTAATTATTAGGGAGTAGGGAATAGGGCATGGGGCATGGGGCATTGGGCAAGCAGGGAGTGTGGGGGGTGTGGGAGGTGTGGGAAGATGGGGAAGAAATCTTTCCCCCCTCTCTCCCCACACTTCTCCATCTCCTCATCTCCCCCCTCTCTCCCGACACTTCCCCATCTCCTCATCTCCCCCCTCTCTCCCGACACTTCCCCATCCCCCACCTCCCCCACTCCCCCTATGTCCGCAGAAGCTTTTGAAAAAACTAACTGGAATTGGCAGTTCTCTCAATTTCAACAAAAAATCGGAGAATGGTGGGAATACCAGTTCTACCGTTTGGAAAGATCTCTACCAGAATTGCCTGGTGGATGGTCAATTAGTCCTTGGGTAGGTGAGTTACTAAAAATCCTGTTTTGGTTAATATTGGGCTTATTTGTAGCTTGGGTGGTTTGGCGATTATGGGAAGAATTCAATCCTTATATATATTCTTGGCTGAATAGCGGTGGTAATTTCAGCGATTTGAGCGACAAAAATACCTCTAGTGAAACATCTATTGCCGTTTTGTTGGAGCGATCGCAAAAATTTTACCGTCAAGGTAACTACCGTGAAGCTTGCCGTTGTCTTTATTTAGCAATGTTACAACACTTGCATCAGCAAGCCATTGCCCCCCACAAACTCAGTCGTACAGATGGAGAATATCTGCAATTGCTGCGATCGTCTGTGAGTCCCATACAACCTTATGAAACTTTAATTACTACTCACGAGCAATTATGTTTTGGTAATGGCGAAATTTTACCAGATAACTACGAGCAATGTCGCCAAGCTTATCAGGAAATTTCGCCAACTTAAAGTACATCTTGGAGATGACAAAGTTTTCAAAATCGTCATATAATTTCTGCTGTTTAAGCTTTTTGATATATGCTACTTGCAAGACTTACATGCAAGAACGCTACGGAGATAGTTAGCTTGCGATCGCTGTTGCATAATCTCGAATCCAGTTGTGGCAATCTGCCTCCGGCGGCAAGGTCGATGGATAAAATCTAGACAAGTATTGACCAATTTATCGTAGTCTGCAAAGACCATTCCTGATGAAAATGGAGCTTCTGCGGCTGGATTTAATCCACGTTCGGAAATCACAAATTTTTGATTAGCCAATAAATAAGAAACACGCGCTATTTCAAATAATTTACTTTCGCAGGCATGTATATTAATAACAATCTTGGCACGGCTAATAAATTTATCTCTTTCTTCACCATATACTCCATAAAGCGCAACAGTATTTAAACCATGAGCCTGAAGCGCTCTAATAATAGACAAACGTTCTTGAGTTAGCGAACCATAAAATAGAACATCAATATCTTGTTGTGCTTCTGCGATTTGATTGATGCGAGTTAATTGGGGTACATAGCCAATTGGTAAATAGCTAACGTTAGTGATTTGAAATTTGGCAAGTTGCAAAATATTTTCTTGGCTGTAGTCCCAGACACGATATTGACGAAATAAGTTCAATAAATCTGGTGTTAACCATTGAGAACCTTGATAAATCTGTTCCAGGTTATAGATAATTGCATCAGAGGGTAGAGTGACTGGATACCAGGAAAGAAGATTTGCACCTAAAACAATTAATTGGCGATCGCCTAAATTTGTTGCTGTAGTTAATATCGAATCATAACCTAATTCTGTTAATCCATAATGAATAGTTTCACCTATTTCTTGAAAGGCTTCACTATGGGGATACTCAGATGGTTTAATAATAGAAACAGCAAATTTCATAAATTCTAGGTTTTAATTGTAGCTACAGCAGATTTTAACTTAAGTCACTACATTCAAGAGGATATTTGTAAAGTCAGATAGGATATTGCAGGGCTAAATACTTTAGAGATAAAAGTATAAAAATAATATTTACTCTTTACAAATATTTTCTATGTAATTTTCAATCTTTTTGGCATCAATAGTGAAGAAGATGTTAGGACTTTCGCACTCAGATCCCCCAACTCCCTTAAAAAGGGGGCTTTGAAGTTCTCCCCTTTTTAAGGCTACGGTGTACAGACAACTCCTATAAAATTGCCTCACAGCGTTTCGATCCCTCCTAACCCCCCCTTGGGAAATTTTCTTCAAGTCCCCCTTAAAAAGGGAGATTTAGGGGGATCGAATGATTTGTGTGTACACGGTAGCTTTGGGGGGTAGTGGGGGGATCTAGGTTTCAGGCTTCAGTGCATAAGTTCTAAATGTAAATCGTATTGCTGATACAGCGAACGCTAAGTTCGGAGGCTTCGATACTTGGGTGAATAATGCAGGTGTCTCTATCTTCGGAGGCTGTGAAGACGTTTCTATACCAGGAAGCGTATGTTTGACACTAACTTCTGGGGAGTTGTCTATGGTTCCCGCGTAGCCGTCAAACACTTTAAACAGCGCGGAAGTTACGGCGCACTGATTAATGTCGGCAGTTTTTTGGGCGATCGGGCTGCACCAGTTCAGTCTACTTATTCAGCGAAGAGGGCTTTTCAAACATCCTCTAAGACTTTTTATTACTAAATAAGACAAACCACTTTTAATTTTTTTCCAAACACCTAACTATTCAAGCCTTTTTCATGCTGTATTTATTGAAAAAACAGCTTAATTTAGATTCATGGTTAAACAAAAGGTTCTGAACGAGGTAAGCGCAAAAGGAAATAGCTAAGGCTGTATTTCAAATGATAAATTTTCCTTATTTTCATTAAATTCTAAGCCGCTATAGCAATCCTATTTGAGTTGTGGAAAATATCATTGGTGGCTGTTAACAGCGTTGATGCAAGATTTTACCAATCATTTAGGACTCCTATATATCTCAGTAAATTTCCATTTAAATCGGAAATTTACATATATGTAAGCCAAAACTTAATCTTAATTTGACCGCATTACTATTAACACATCAAAGGACAAAAAAAATGGCACTTTTCGATATTGGTACGCTAGGTAGCACTCCTGTTATTAAAGATAACTTCAGTTTAACTACAACAGACCCAACGGATGTTTTTAGATTCAAAATCACCGATAGCAGCAACATCAACCTGTCTCTGACAAGCATCAGTGCTGGTGATGATGCAGACATCCGACTATTTAGAGATGCTAACCTGAACGGCGTATTGGATAACTTTGACCGGACAGTTGGACTTGTTTCCAATCGAGGAAGTAACCAAGATGAGGCGATTAACTTTAAAACCTCCCCTGGTACTTTTTTTGCAGAAGTATCGCGCTTTGCTCCAGGTAGTTCAGGGAATGTCAGTTACGATTTAGCCTTATCTGCAACTAAACCATCTGGAACTTTTCCTCTTTCATCAAGTTTCAGCAACCTTTTACCTAAAGAATTTGTACTTGGTAATCTATCAGGTGATGTTACTCGTACAGGTAACGTCAATAATCAGAACACTGCTGATGTTTACAACTTTTCTTTGGGAACTTTTGAGGGTGTCAACATTAAATTGAACGGACTCAACGGCGACGCTGACATCCGGCTAATTCGAGACTTTAATAACAATCGTATCGTTGATGCTGGTGAGGAAATTGCACGCTCTATCAATGGAAGTACTACGTCAGATCTGATTTCTAACATTAATCAATCTGGTGAGTATTTCTTGCAAGTCACTCAATTTTCTTCCTCTAATTACACCTTGACTTTTGACCACTTCACTACCCCCTTTGCTTAAGTTTAGGCATTTGGTGAGTAATACTTGAAAGCATTGTATGGCAAGGCTTTCAAGAGTATGCAAATTATGCAAGCGGCAGATAATCATACCTGAACTTTGCCGCTTTTATTCCACACTTTAGACAAAAAAATACATATTAACTAAATTACTATCTACACCAAAAAACAAAAAAATGACTAATTTTAATCTTGGTACTCTCTCTAGCACTCCTTCTCACTTTTCTTTTGAAACATCAAGTTCTAGTGATGTCTATCAGTTTCAAATCAATAGTACTAGAAACGTTAATTTATCTCTTAACGATATTAGTGCTGGTGATGATTCCGACCTAAGGCTTTTTCGAGATGTTAATGGTAACGGTGTATTAGACGCTAGCGATCGCGCCAATGGATTGGTTGCAAGTTCGCGTAATCCCAGTAACTTTGATGACTCAATTAATGTCAGAGCAAACGCAGGTACTTATTTTGCTGAAGTTTCTCGCTTTTCTGGTTCCGGCAGTGTGACTTACGATTTAGACTGGTCTGCAACAACACCTAATTCAACATCCGATTTCAGCAATCTTCTGCCGAAGGAATTTGAACTTGGTAACCTATCAGGCGATGTTACGCGCACTGGTTCTATCAATGACAAAAATACCGCTGATGTTTATCACTTCTCTCTAGGAAGTTTTGAGGGCGTCAACATCACATTGAACGGACTGAGCAATGATGCCGATATCAGAATAATTCGAGACTTTAATCGCAATGGCAGAGTTGAGGCAGGCGAAGAAATTGCCCGTTCTATTAACAGCGGTATTGCCTCAGATTTCATTTCTAATATTAACGATGCTGGTGATTATTTCCTACAAGTCAATCAATTTCAAGGTAGCACTAACTACACTTTGGCTTTTGACCACTTCACCACCCCCTTTGCTTAAGTTTAGGCATTGGAGGTGGTGAATAGTAGTTGAAAGTATTGTATGGCAATGCTTTCAAAAGTATGCAAATTATGCAAGCAGCAAAGAATTATGCATAAACTTTGTCACTTCATCGTAAAAATAATAGCTGGACTCATCAAATATTTCAACAGTTATGAATAAAGTGTTACAAAGCGCCGATAGCCCAATCTTACCGCCAGAAATAATTCCTTTCTTGGCAAGTTATAACCTGATTCCGCAATTGTTATCTCAGAGCATTATTGAATTAGCGATCGCACCCATCACCTGCACAAAAGAAGAACTATCTCATGCTTTAGAGCAATTTTGTCAGCAGTGGGATTTGACAAACAAACAAAAAATCCAAGAGTGGTGCCTACGTTACGGTTTGACTCAAGAACAGTTAGAGCTTTTTGCCACCCGCAAGCTGAGAGTTGAAAAGTTCAAGCAACAAACTTGGGGACATCAACTAGAATCTTACTTTCTCAAATACAAAAGACGTTTCGATAAAGTCATTTATTCTTTAATTCGGATTGACAACAGAGGTATTGCTAACGAACTATTCTTCCGAATTACAGAAGAAGAAAAATCATTTTCTCAACTAGCACGCGAGTATTCTCAAGGCCCAGAAGCCGATACAAATGGAGTCGTCGGCCCGGTAGAACTTGGCAATATCCCTCCTAATTTTGCTCAGTTACTTTGCACGAGCCAAGTAGGTATAGTTCAAGCACCCGTCAAGTTTGGAGAATCATGGGTGATTGTACGTGTGGAAAAATTTATCAGCGCCCAGTTGGACAATTTTATGCGCCAAAGATTACTGCAAGAAAATTTTGAAACTTGGTTTCAACAGCAACTTAATCAACTCTCACCAGAAGAAAAAATTTGGATGGGAATTAACACCAAAACATCACAGGTTCAAGAAGCAAATGCAGCTTAGAAGTAGTTGAGTTTAGAAAATCTATCTGTTAAGGCAGGCAGGGGTAGAAAAAGGTTTAAAACAAGCGTATTGGTTTAGAACTTATCAAAATATGGTTTAGAAGATAATGACAAATACAACTGTTGATATTCAAGAATTTATTGGCGATTTATTTCCGTTCAATTATCTGTCACCGGATGTTTTACAAAATTTATTCAAAAAAGCGCAATTTTTTCGCTATCGCATTGGGCAGGTAATAGTAACAAGGGAAGCTATGCCGGAGCAAATTAGCATTATCTACCAAGGACAAGCGCGTTTATTGGGTTATAATTCCCAAGCGCAAAATCCAGCGACACTGAAATTGCTCTCTCCAGGAGAGGTTTTAGGTTGGGTAAGTCACGTGCGGGGTATTGCATGTGAAACTGCGATCGCTTCTACTGAAGTTATTACCCTCAATGTACCTATTGCTGGTTTTCTAACGTTACTTAAGCAGGAAACAGCTTTTGCCCAAGCTTTGCAAAATGAAATCTCTGTTGTAGAACTATATGAACTGCTTAGCGAAGAACTCAGCCGTCGCCCAGATGTTAACAAAAATTTAGTTAAGCTTGCTCAGGCTGCAACTGAAGTTGCTATTATCCAAACTATCCCCGCACGCAAAGCCTTTCAGCAGCAGTTAGACTCAGAATTTTTGTGGTTAGTTAGCAGTAATTTCGATCCCGAGTTTCCCCCCGGTAGTCGCTTAGAGTTAGATGAACTTAACCCCAAGCTGAAATTTAATACAAATATGCGCTTTGTGGGATTTCCCAAATCACTACTTGGAGAAAATCTCCCCGCCACACCAAAAACACTTTTACCCCCAGAGATTCCCTACGCTTCAGAAATTAATATCACAGAAGAACCAGTAACTCAAGGGAAAAAGAAGTATCCTTATACCAAGGGTAGAGGGCCCCTCGATGGTTCTCTGGCTTGCTTCCAAATGTTGAGCCAATACTTTAATATCCCTTTACGCAGAGATACACTGCGCCGGGTGTTGACAAAGCACCACGAACAAAAGGGTATTATATCTCTGCAATTTTGCGCCGCTGCGGCTGAGTTGATGGGATTGACAACACAAATGGTCAAAGTTCCCGCCGTCGCAGTCGGACGCTTACAACTACCAGTGATGATTTCTTGGCAAGATAGTTTTGCCATTATCTATAAAAATAATAATCAAGAATTACTCATTGCCGTTCCAGAAATGGGACTGTTGCGCTACAAATTACGAGATTTTGCGGAAAACTGGGGGACTGAAGGAGAAGTCCTGCTGCTACAAACTAATAAAAATACTCCCAAGTCACGATTTAGTTTGAGTTGGTTTGTACCTTCACTGCGACGCTATCGCAAAGTTTTAATTGAAGTCCTGATTGCTTCCATTGTTATCCAACTGTTTGGCTTAGTAAATCCTCTCGCCACTCAAGTAATTATTGACAAAGTACTGGTTGGTAACAGTCCCGATACCTTGGAAGTTTTCGGCATCTTTTTACTGGTAATAGCAATCATTGAAGCCATACTCACCAGCGTTCGGACTCATTTATTTACAGATACAACCAATCGTATTGACCTCACCCTTGGTTCTGAGGTGATTAATCATCTGTTGCGTCTGCCATTATCTTACTTTGAACGCCGTCCTGTGGGAGAGTTGGCAACGCGAGTTCACGAGTTGGAAAATATTCGCTCTTTCTTGACTGGTACAGCTCTCACTGTGGTGATGGATGCTGTGTTTTCTGTAGTTTATATTGTGGTGATGGCGATTTACAGCCCAGTGCTGACCTTAGTTGCTTTAGCAACAGTGCCGTTGTTTGGTTTGCTCAACTTGATGGTATCACCTTTGATGCGGCGACAATTGCAAGAAAAAGCTGAGTGCAATGCCGACACGCAATCTTATTTAGTAGAAGTGATGGGGGGAATGCAGACAGTCAAGGCACAAAATTTAGAAATGCGATCGCGTTGGCAATGGCAAGAACGCTATGCTCGTTACATCAGCGCCAGTTTCAAAACAGTTTCTACCCAAACTAACGCCGGTTCTGTCAGCAGTTTTCTTAACAAGTTTTCTAGTATGTTAGTGCTGTGGGTGGGAGCTTTTCTCGTCCTCAATCAACAACTTACTTTGGGACAACTCATCGCCTTTCGTATTTTGGCTGGTTATGTTACCAGTCCCTTGCTGCGCCTCATGCAACTATGGCAGAACTTCCAAGAAACTGCCCTTTCTCTGCAACGCCTTGGTGATATTTTAGATACTCCCCAAGAAATAGAAATCGGCGACAGTCAAAATATCCTGATGCCTAGCATTCAAGGTAGCGTCCGCTTTGAAAATCTTAGCTTCAGTTTCTCGGAACCCGGGCCATTGCAACTGTGCAATATTAACTTAGATTTTCCGGCTGGCTCGTTTGTAGGAATAGTTGGTCAAAGCGGTTCTGGTAAAAGCACGCTGCTAAAATTATTACCCAGGCTTTACGAACCCAAGTCCGGCAAAATCTCGATTGATGGCTATGATATCAGCAAAGTAGAGCTTTATTCCTTACGCCGTCAGATTGGTATGGTGTTACAAGATACTTTACTGTTTGATGGCACAGTCCGCGAAAATATTGCCTTGGGATATCCTGATGCTAGCGACGAGGAAATTATTAACGCTGCTAAGGTAGCTTATGCCCACGACTTCATTATGTCTTTGCCCAGTGGTTATAATACCCGTGTCGGCGAGCGAGGTTCGGGACTGTCTGGGGGACAACGGCAACGCGTGGCGATCGCTCGTACTGTCCTACAAAATCCGCAATTGCTCATCCTTGATGAAGCAACGAGTGCTTTAGATTACAATGCTGAAGCTCAAGTTTGCCGGAATTTGGCGGCAGCTTTCCAAGGTAAAACAGTATTTTTCATTACTCATCGCCTCAGCACAATTCGCAATGCCGATGTCATTTTGATGATGGATAGAGGTGCTGTGGTAGAACAGGGGACTCATGAAGAGTTGATGGCGCTTAAAGGTTATTACTACTGTCTTTATCAGCAACAGGAAACGCAAGTTTAATTATTAGTCATTAGTTATTAGTCATTTGTCATTAGTTATTAGTTATTAGTCATTTGTCAGCAGTAAATACTATTGCTTCAACTTTAAATAATGAAACTTCAAGCTTAAAACTCGATACTTCAGCCTTTGAACTCGAAAGTTGCACCTTTTTGCTTGAACGTTGAGCCTCTGAACTTGGAAGTTGCACCTTTTTGCTCGAACGTTGAGCCTCTGAACTTGGAAGTTGCACCTTTTTGCTTGAACGTTGAGCCTCTGAACTCGGAAGTTGCACCTTTTTGCTTGAACGTTGAGCCTCTGAACTCGGAAGTTGCACCTTTTTACTCGAACGTTGAGCCTCTGAACTCGGAAGTTGAACTTTAGGACTCCTAATATTACTTCTGTAAAATTCTCCAACAGATTTAAACCTTGAAATCTAGATAAAATTTGAATTCTTTAATTACGAATTACGAATTACGAACTACGAATTACGATATGGATATTCAATATAAATTCGATCGCCCCGTACTTTTACAACAAACTCCTACTTGGTCAAGAGCGATCGCTTGGACTATCGTTGGAGTTAGCACCTTTGCAGTAATTTGGGCCTCTGTGTTCAAAATTGATGAATCAATTCATGCTACTGGCAAGCTAGAACCACAGGGTGCAGTTAAAGAAATTCAAGCTCCGGTTCCTGGTGTTGTCAATGAGATTCTAGTCAAAGATGGTCAGCGAGTCAAAAAAGGTGACACGCTTGTTACCTTAGAAAAAACTACTTCTGAGGCGGAGCTAACTTCATTAAAGCAAACTCGTGCTGCTCAGTTGCTTGCCAAACAAGTGCTAGAGCAAGAAAATGATTTTTACCGCCGCCAACTTCAAGGGACAATCTCACTACAGGAAGTGGCACAGCAAACAGCTCTGTTGAAAATTAAACCAGAACTAGCTTTCTTGACCAAGAGTAGAGCAACCATTATTGCCGAAAACCAGTTGTACAGAACGCAGTTAAACGGTGCAACTGCTGGAAGTTCTCTCACAAGAGAGCAACAGTTACGCTTGCGAAATCGCCAAATAGAATTAGAATCGCGTTTAGCTACAGCTAATTTAGAAACGGGACAGACCCAACAACAATTTTTCCAGACTCAGGCGCAGTTAACTAGCGCTAAAGAGTTGCTAACAATTAATCAACAAATTCTTAGCAAGTTTGAACCTCTAGCGCAGCAGGGAGCTATTTCCCAGGTGCAATACTTGAAACAACAACAGGATGTCAGCGCTAAACAAGCTGAAGTGATTCGCTTGAATAGGGAACAGCAGCGATTACAATTAGCGATCGCTCAATCAAACGAAAAATTACGCAACACTGCGGCTGTGTCTCAAGAAGACTTACTAGCCAAAATTACAGATAACGATAAAAGAATTGCCGAAATTGACAGTCAATTAACCAAGGTAGTTATAGATAATCAAAAACGTATTTATGAAATTAACGGTCAAATCGGTGAAATTGATAGTAAGTGGGTTCAAGCACAACAAACTTTGAAATATCAAAAAATTATTGCACCTGTAAACGGAACAGTCTTTGAACTCAAAGCCAAAACAGCAGGATTTGTAGTTAAATCCAGCGAACCACTCTTAAAACTCGTTCCTAGCGATAACTTGGTTGCTAACGTATACATCACCAACCGCGACATCGGCTTTGTCAAAGAAGGACAACAAGTCGATGTGAGAATTGATTCCTTCCCCTTCCAAGAGTATGGCGATATCAAAGGCGAACTAGTTGAGATTGGCTCTGATGCCTTACCTCCAGACCAAGTTTATAATTTCTGGCGTTTTTCTGCAAAAGTCCGTCTCAACGGTCAGAAATTACTAATTAATCAGCGCCAAATCCCCTTGCAATCAGGTATGTCTATTAATGCGAATGTGAAATTGCGTCAGCGCACTATTATGAGCATCTTCACTGATTTCTTAGTGCAAAAGACTGAAAGCTTAAAGTCTCTGCGCTAAATAAAATCGTTCTGCCTCCCCTGCTCCCCTGCACCTCCCTTGGAGACTCACGTTAACCAACCGCATAACGAGTAAATTGACGTTTAAAAGCGGAATGAAAACCCAGAACAATATCTGATGTCGGTACGCCCATCTCAACCAACCTCTCGGCAATAGATTCTTCGGTACCGTTATACTGAATCCAAATTTTACCGTCTTGAATATCAAAGTGCATAACAGGGCCAAATACCCGCTTATCTCCTTGCCACCCGACATAAGCGAGTTGATAATGGTCGTGTTCGCTGTCAAATATTAGCTCTGCCTTCACCGTATCAGTGGTGGTAGTGATTTGGGCGTGTTCGGTTAAAATTTGCTTAACAAATTGTCGATAGCGTTCTAACTTATCCATTGCTGAATCTCCTCCTGTTGAGGATTGTAAATTATCAGTTTGACTTGATAACGTGCAATGGCGCGTTGGATGAAGGAAAGCTGAAAAAAATCTTGATAGGTTTCAACAGGGATCGCTAAATAAACAATTCGATCTGGTTCTTGTTCTTCAAGTGCTTGGCAATAGTTAAGATATTGACCCAACGCGGTATGAAATGCACTAATATCCGAGTCCCCAATAAAGCTTTTAATTTCTACAGCAATTTTTTCTGAATCCCGTTCTGCGGCGATGGCGCTTTCTGCTGCTAAATCAATTTGTAATTTGACTGCTTCGCTAATACGAATGGTGAGAGGGTCATGGGTGATATTCCATCCATCTTTGATTAATGCATTTTTAACCTGTTGATGGAAAACATCTTTAGCCATTGTGGATGCTTGTCATCCCGATTGCGATCGACTTTATTTTATCGGAAAGCCGATCGCACCTGTCAAGGAAGCTTCACCAATATCTGAGAACGGCAGGTGGAAATGAAGTCAACTGTTTAAATTTAAGTAAATAAAGAAAAAAATATGAAAAATTCCGCTAAAGTCTTATTTAAAACTAACTTTATTCTTTTTACAAATGAATATAGAAGAAGCACTAGTATTTTTAGATACATTTCTTGAACATGGCTTAAGCGATGTTCAAGAAATAATATTTCGTAAAGCTTGGGAAGGACAAACTTATCCAGATATTGCCGAAAGCTGTGGTTATGATGCCAATTACATCAAAGATGTGGGATCTAAGTTATGGAAGTTACTTTCCCAGGCTTTCGGAGAGGAGGTGACAAAAAGTAATTTTCGCTCGGTATTAAGGCGGCGAACGCAAAGTCATATTTTGTCAGAAAAAGTAGAAATACCACCAGTCTTAAGACAGTCTCAGCAAATCAGTAGAGTCAAAGACGGTATACCGGGGGCTTCTTTGGTATTGGAAAGGCAACAAG
Source organism: Nostoc sp. DedSLP01 (assembly GCA_034530875.2). GTDB lineage: Bacteria > Cyanobacteriota > Cyanobacteriia > Cyanobacteriales > Nostocaceae > Nostoc. Next base: position 55,033 of record JAVRCJ020000019.1, on the reverse strand, counting down.
AAAGACAAACCCCAGTCGTCAATTCTGACTTATTAGAAATTCCTGGTGGCTCAGTACCGCTTAATTCTTTTTTTTACATTGAACGTCCGCCAATTGAAGAACGCGCTTATGCCGAAATTAATAAACCTGGAAGCTTAATTAGAATCAAAGCTCCCAGCAAAATGGGAAAAACTTCCCTCATGCACAGAATCCTTGCTCGTGCTAAGCAAACTGGGGTACACACCGTACAAATCGGTTTGCAGAGAGCAGATAGTCAAGTTTTTACTAGCTTAGAAAAATTCTTACGCTGGTTTTGTGCTAATGTCAGTCGCCAGTTAAATTTAGAAATTAGATTAGATGATTATTGGGATGAAGATATTGGTAGCAAAGTTAGCTGCACATTGTATTTACAGGAATATTTATTAGAGAAAATAGACGCTCCAGTAGTTTTAGCTTTGGATGAAGTAAATCGAATTTTCGAGTATCCAGAAATCTCTAGGGATTTTCTGCCGTTACTGCGTTCTTGGTATGAGGATGCTTCCGAATTGGATATCTGGCAAAAATTGCGATCGCTAGTAGTTCATGCCACTGAAGCTTATATTCCATTAGATATTAATCAATCTCCTTTCAATGTGGGATTACCGATTAAGTTACCAGAATTTAGTTTAGAGCAGATGCAAGAATTAGCTGTGCGTCATGGATTAGATTGGGCTAAAGGTGAGAAAGGATTGCAAAAGCTGGCTCCTTTAATAGCGATGATTGGCGGTCATCCCTATTTAGCTCGTTTGGCTCTTTATAATCTGGGAAATCAAACAGTAACCCTAGAGCAATTATTAGAAGAAGCTCCGACAATTGCCGGCATTTATAGCAACTATTTACGGCATCACCTAGCAAATCTCCAAGAACATTCAGAACTTGCAGCAGCACTCAAGCGGGTGGTGAATTCTCCAACAAGCGTACAATTAGAAGCGATCGCTGCCTATAAATTAGAAAGTATGGGTTTAGTAAAACTTGAGGGAAATCAGGCAATGCCTAGCTGTGAATTATATCAGCTGTATTTCCGCGAGCAATTAACCTAAAAGTTATGAATAAGTACGAATATCAAATTGGTGGCAGTCTCAAAATTGATGCTCCTAGCTATGTCAAACGGCAGGCTGATTTTGAACTTTATAATGCTCTAATTCAAGCTGAATTTTGTTATGTATTTAGTTCTCGACAGATGGGTAAATCAAGCTTGCGGTTACAAACTAGGTATCGATTAGAACAAGCTGGTTACAGTTGTGCTTCTATTGATATGACTCGGATTGGTAACGGCAATATTACTCCTACCCAGTGGTATAAGGGTATAGTAGTTGACTTATTAAGGAGTTTTAATCTTTTTAGTAAAGTTAATATCAAAACTTGGTGGGCAGAGCGTGAAGATTTACCTGCATTACAACGATTGAGCCAATTTGTTGAAGATATTTTATTAGTTCAAATCAAAGCTGAAAAAATATTTATTTTTATTGATGAAATTGATAGCGTTTTAGGTTTAAATTTCCCCGTAGTTGATTTTTTTACTTTAATTCGCTCCTGCTACAATCAGCGAGCAGAAAATCCAGAATATAACCGCTTGACTTGGGCGTTGTTCGGAGTAGCAACACCTTCACATTTGATTGCCGATCGCAACTGTACGCCATTTAATATCGGTAGATCTATTGAACTGCATGGCTTTAATCTATCGGAAGTTCAACCATTAGCAGCAGGGTTGGAAGGGAAGGTAGCTAATCCGATGGCGGTTGTCAAAGAAATTTTAGCTTGGACAAACGGTCAGCCATTTCTCACCCAAAAGCTTTGTCAGATAGTGGTGCAAGAAAGAAATTCTGGAAGCAAAGATGTTGAAGAGCAAAGAAGCCTAGAAGTTTACGAGCGTTATAAATTGGACGACCATTTACCGATTATTAATCAACATCTAATAAATTTTTATTACCAATTTCCCTTGTTAGTTTTAGAAAAGCTAGTGCAAACCCATATTATTGAAAAATGGGAAGCAAAGGACGATCCAGAGCATTTGAAAACAATCCGCGATCGCTTGCTGAGAAATGAGGAGCGTGCTGGCGGTTTGCTAGGACTTTACCAGCAAATTTTACAAGGAGTCCAGGTAGCTTGTGATGATGGAGAAGAACAAATAGAACTACTTTTATCGGGATTAGTAACGAAGCAAGAAGGACAATTAGTAGTAAAAAACCGTATTTATGAAGAAGTTTTTAACCAAACTTGGGTAGAAAAACAATTAGCAAAATTACGACCATACTCCCAAGCCTTGAATGCTTGGGTAGCCTCAAAACAGTCCGATAATTCACGACTATTACGCGGGACAGCCTTAAATGAAGCTCTAGCTTGGTCGCATGGTAAAAGCTTAAGCGATTTAGATTATCAGTTTTTAGCAGCTAGTCAAGAATGCGATCGCCGAGAAGTTGAGACGTGGTTAGAAGCAGAACGTGCAAAAGAAGTAAAAGCCCGACTGATTCAAGAGCAAAAAACTGCCAAACTGCAAAGATTATTTTTGATAGGTGCATTTAGTTGGGTATTGATAGTTGCTTTAGGATTGGGAATCTTTACTTTCTCAGATTACGGACAGCAGTGTTCAATTAAATTAAAGCAATTGCTCAATTACCATGACTAAGACAACGAATTTCATAATAAGCCCTCTCTTTCAGCAAATTTCCGCAAGCGTGGTAGACACTGACGTTGATAGAAACTGCTTAATGTCGGAATTGGCAGCCCAAAATCTTCAGATAATTCTTTCCAGCTAACTTCTGGCGGTAGGCGTTTGAGAATTAATACCTGACAATTTACGTCAGGACGCCCTTTAATGTGAGTGCTGCGTAGTTCTGTATCTGGGTCTGTCTCCACCCATATCTCCAGGTTTTCCAAAATGGGAGGCGTTTCGGGGTTAGCTGGTATATTATCCATAGGGTCAATAGTTTCAATGTCACCTGAATTAGACTGACGAACTCTAACTGAGACTGTTGTAGCTAGTTCTCGGTTTTGATTTAAAGAAAAATCTTGTAGTCTGCGTTTTAGATAAGCATTCAGCCAAGTTATGACAGTGCCTTGAGTGGGGTCATAGGTTTGACCTGTTAGGCCATCACAAACGTTGCGGGAGAAATACAACCAAGTTTGTTGCAGTGCGTCTTGATAGTAGGGGGTATTTTCCTTCCAGAGTTTACCTTGTACCAAACGAATGACTTGCGTGAGTAGTTTCTGACGTTGAGGACTTCCAGGTGAATGTCTACGGGCTTGGGCAATTAAGTATGTTAGCTGTTCGTTTAGATCTGACATTACTGAGGTTAAATCAGTAGTAACATCTTCTACAGTCAAAGAGTTCTTGCCCACCTCATCAGTTTTAATAGCAATGCTATTCATATTTCCTTGCTTGGATTGAGTTAACTTTGACCATGCCCTTAATTTAAGTCGATCGCTCAGTTTTAATAGCATGAAAAAGTCATAAGTTGTCAGGAATTTTACCGTCAAATTTTTATTAAGTTATGTAAAAAATGTCAGTAATTAATTACACAGATTTCTTCCTGTTGCTTATTTTCTCTCCAGGAATGAATTTAATTTGTTCGACTACTTATACCAAGTTGCAATCAAAGATAGTAACTTGGGCTGGGAGTAGGGAGTAGGGAGTGGGGAATAGGAATACTATTTCTGAACGCAACTTAGTATTAATACCAATTCTCCAAAATCAAGCAACAGATTCAAACGCCAAAACTTAGATGATGCTGGAGTTTCTTACAGCTATTTTCAGGTAAATGTACCACAGCTTTTTTTATCGCGCAGAGACGCAGAGTCGCAGAGAGGAATATGAGTATGTGGTCTAAATAGATGAAAACTGCTGTAATGGGTGAATTTTGAATTTTGAATTGGTATAAATGGATTTTTACCCAGCACTCAGCACTGTTTCGGAGATATCGCGGACACTAGCACAATGGTATTCCTGTCCGTTTAACTCCAAATAATTGACAGTTATTTCCACGCTTATGTCTCGACCATCTCGAGTTCGTTGAGTAGACTCAAAAGTGAGAGTGTCTTTGTGTCTAACTTCCTCCCAGTGCGATCGCCAATTAATCGGCGAAAAATTTGGATTTATATCGTAAACAGTCATAGTCAGCAATTCTTCGCGAGAATAGCCTAAAATCCGGCAAGCTGCTTCATTGACATAAACAAACTGGGCATTTGAATTAACAAAAAAAATTGAATCTTTAAACCTGTCTAAATAAAATTGGCTTAACTGCAATGCTGATTCTGCTTTTTGGCGACCCTTTCGGGCAGCTTCGCTAATCCTAATTTCCTGTTGCAAACGTATATTTTGCTCGGTGAGTTGTTTTTGCAGTCTCCGGATAGTCAAGTTATTTTCTACACGCACAAAAACCTCTTCTTCACTAAAAGGTTTGGTAATATAATCTACTCCCCCGACTGCAAAAGCTTTAACTTTGTCAAATACTTCATCCAAGGCGCTAATAAAAATCACCGGAATGTCGCGGGTTTTCTCTGAGGCTTTCAAATGCTGACAGACTTCATAGCCATTCATTTCTGGCATCATAATATCAAGCAAAATTAAATCCGGTGGCGCAGCTTGTGCTGTTTTTAAAGCTGTTTGTCCGTTAATTACTCTGCGAATTTCATAGCCAAACTGAGTTAGCATTGCAGATAAAAGTCGCAAATTGTCGGGTGTATCATCAACAACGAGAATATTTGCTTTTGGTAGCTGAACTCGATCGTTATTCATATATATGAAAATTGAATTATAAAAGTAAATATTAAAAACTCTCAAAAAGAATCAGCTATTAACCGCATATTATATTGCCAGCGATTTGGTTAAGAAAATTTAGTGCGATCGCTGTCTCATCATGTGTAGAATTTTTGATATTTTCTCGAATTTTTTCTACATTTTTTTGTAGATAAAAGCTGACTCCAACTCATTCTACGATAATATATGCTGCTGAGGGAGACAGCAGTCCGCGTAGAGAAGTGATACGCTGATTGAGCCAGAGCGCTTTGTCAAAATGTCGAGCTAGTGTGCGATCGCTATAGTAAAGAATGCATACTTAGTCAGATGTCAGCTTTAAATAGCTATGGCTGAGCCTATACTGCGGATGAAGAAGATTCAACTAACTTTTTCAATTTCAAGTAAGCTTCTTCTGGTGTCAGAGGGACTGAAGTTTTTTGGTCGGGGATGTAAAATTCCCAGCTATCAGGGAAATGATGAACGACAAATGAAGGAATTAGTCTCAACTTCATTGCTTGTCTTCCTAAATCTTCTGCTTTTTCTGCAAGGCTGATTTCATCGTGAAAAGAGTGTTGGCTCATAGAAATAACTATTTAAGTAAGCGGACATAATTAAATGTAAAATACAACTCAGCGCAATCCTTTAGTGTTGAGAGTTTTTCCTTCTGCCTCCTGCCTCCTGCCTTCTACTTATTCGAGTGTTTTGATTACAATCAAATGCCTTGTAACTGCTAAAGTCTATTTTTAGCTATTATTAAAAGCACATTTAAACAAGCACAATACTTATCCTAAATTATCCAGCGAGTACTTGGATAATACCATGTGCTGTAACCTGATGCCAAAGTGTATAAATGATTTCTTAAGTTTGTGTTAGATCGATAACTTTATCAATACGAAAGTTATTGACCCAATCAGATAGAGTGTTTGCCAAAAGAGCAGATTCTTCAGGAATTTGTTCGAGTAAGCTGAAAATCAGCTTTTCATCAGTACACAGTGCTGCTTGGTGTAGCTGTGCCACCCATTCAGTAGGCATCTGAGCCAGCATCTCTTCTATTGATAAAAGCTTAAGCTCTGAATTCTCGGCAAATTCGTCTTTTTGAACGGGTTTCTCTGCATATACATAGCGCACCCCCAAATATTTAGCCATCATATTCAAGATTACTTCTTCTCGGAAAGGCTTACGTACAAAATCATTACAGCCTGTCGATAAAACCACAAAGCGTTCCTCGTCAAAAGCGCTAGCAGTTAGAGCAATAATGACAGTAGCTTGACCCTTTAAATTAGCTCTAATTTGTTTAGTAGCTTCATACCCATCCATTACAGGCATCCGCATATCCATCCAAATCAGTTGCGGTTCCCAACTTTCCCAAACCGCCACCCCTTCTTGACCGTTTTCAGCGTGACGTACCTCGAAGCCAAGAGATACTAACATCTTGACTAGGAGTTCGCGATTTTCCCATTTATCTTCAACTACTAAAATTCGGTATTTTGGTTGATTAGGCTCTAAACCAATTACTCTTCGTTTTAGCTGTTGAATCGGAGCTTCAGCTGCTTGTGTTAGGCTAATCTGGAGATCGAAAGAAAAAATCGTTCCTTGACCTAAAGTACTGCTAACAGTAATACTTCCCCCCATTAAATGCACAAATTGTTGGCTAATGGTTAGACCTAGACCTGTTCCTTGCTGAGATTTGCGACCTGCTTCAGTTTGAACAAAGGGTTTAAACAACTTTTCAATTTCAGCAGGTGCAATCCCTGGCCCGGTGTCTTCGACTTCAAAATGCAGCCAAAATAATGAAGAGTCGGAGTTTCTGATTACTTGCGTCCTTGCTTGCTGTTGGAGTTGACTTTCTTCCCTCATCCTAACTCGCAAACTAACGCCGCCTTCTTCAGTAAATTTAACAGCGTTCCCAAGGAGGTTAATCAAGACTTGACGCAATTTACTTTCATCTGTATGCACATATTTAGGAACTTCAGGTCTACGCTCAAACATCAACTGTAAACCTTTGGATTCTGCTTTGAGTTGAAACATCTCTTCCAGCGAGTCAAGTAAAGCGTACAAATCAAAGCTGTTATTGTTGAGTGTCGTTAAACCCGCCTCAATTTTGGACATTGACAACACATCATTGATTAAGGTCAGCAAATGCTCTCCACTGCGACTAATAATTTCTAAATGTTCCAACTGGGAAGCATTCATAGAAGAATCGCGGCTCATTAGCTGGGTAAAACCAAGAATACTGTTAAGAGGAGTGCGGAGTTCGTGACTCATGTTTGCCAGAAATTCGCTTTTGGCACGGTTGGCAGTTTCCGCTTCTTTGGCTTTTACCTCCAATCTATGGCTGTAATTCTCTAACTGTTCGCCAGAAATTTTTAACTGTCGCGTCAGCCAAGCCACTCCAATTAATAGAAATCCCATTGCTAACAGACCCACTAACATAATCGTGCCTGCCAATCGACGAGCTGGAGCAAAAGCTTCTTCCTGTTTCATCTCCACCATTAAGGCAAGGTCTTGGCCATTGAGCCAGCGATATACGCCAATGACTAACGCTCCGGTATAGTTTGGATAAAGTCCTTGGCCGCTAATTCCACTCATTGCTGCATCAATGCCTTGGCTGCTAACTCCTTCAGGAAAGTCTGATGTTTTAGTTTTTTCTTTAGAAATAAAACCGTTTTTAGTTACTAGAGAACCAACTAAATAAGTTTCGCCACTCTCACCTAAACCTGTACGTTCCCGCACAATCCGATCTATTCGGTCTAAATTTAAATCAGCTAAGAGAACGCCTTGGCGTACCTTGGCTGCATCGCGTATAGGTGTTGCAAAAGTAACTGATGGCTTGCCAGTAATCTGTGATACGTAGAAAATGGGAGCAAAGGAATCTTCTAGCTGAATCTGTTCGATATAGGTGATGTTAGCTGAAATTTCATATTGACCTTCACGCTGCTTGTTAGTAGATAAAATAATCCGATTGCTACGGTCAAGAATGGAAATTTCTCCCAGACTTGGCTTGATTTTAGCCATATTTGCTAAGTAATCTGAGAGAACTTTGTAAGCATTGCGATAATCTGTATTGGAGGTTTTAGAATTTAAAAGTACTTGGAAATTATTTTGTACGTCTGGAAGTTGAGTGATTAGGAGAAAGTCTCGTTGTTGGTCTTCAAACCAACGAGTAATTTCTTCCTCTTTCAGAGTGGCAGCAGCACTAAGTCGTTCAAAAGCAGCTTGTTTCAAAGCTTCCCTTGCATTAAGAAAGGCAAATCCTCCTACTACACCTACAGTCACCAAGGATAGAAATAAGAACGAACTGGCAACTTTAATAGTTAAGTGCTGATTCCAGGAGTTCATATATTTCCAAATTTTTTTTAATATATTTTTTCCTATTCAAGCAGATAGATTAGTCTTTTTGTTAATATATAGCAGATTTCAAGTTCGTGAAGTACACCATTGAAATCTCAAAGTTAAGTAGAGAGCTGATTCAAATTCTGACTCCTGAATTCTGCTGTAAATAATTATTAATTACCATTGAGAAAAAATTTGTTTTATCTGCTTAATTGCCTCATCAGTTGCTTGCTCTGGAGAAATTTTATCTACAATTATTCGATGAAGAGCTTTTCCCCAGATATTTTCTTCTAAAACTACGCTGTATGCTGGGTTTTGCACATAAGGAAACAAACGCGTTGAACCTTGGGTTATCGTCTTTACCGCAGTTGAAACATGGGGATCGGTTGGATCTTTCCAAAATGGGTCTTGCCAGAGTGGCTTCATAACTGGTAAATTACAACCTCCAGCTGCTTTGAGATATTTACCTATCACTGGCGATCGCACGAGATATGCCAGAAAATCCAAAGCTTTTTTCTGTTGCTGGGAATCGGCGAACAAAACTGCTTGCCTAAGTGTGAGCAGATAACGCATTGGCTTGCCGTTGGGTTTGTTGGGAAAATTTAAAATGCCAAGCTTATGACGATAGGTGTCGCGATCTTGGCGGATAGAGCAAGCAATTGAGAGCGTGTTATTAGGAGTCATCACCACCATACGGTTGAGTAAGCTGCGGTTATTATCTGGATTAAACCAATTGAGTGCATCTGGTGGTGTATAACCTTGCTGGTAAAATTTGGCATACCAATCTAATGCTCGGACAATTTTTTGTCTCACCTTTGGATCGTCAATCAGGAGTTTACCTTTTGAGTCGAGAATTTGCACATCGTATGCTTCTAAAATATGCTCAAAAAAAATGTAGGTATCTGAAGCTCCTGTAGAGAATGGAAAACCTAACCCATAAATATTTTGTTTTTGATTTTTTGCCCGCAGATCTTTCTGCACTTGTTTCCAAAACTCCCAAAAACCATCCCAATCTTTGGGGATATCGCTTTCAGTGCGACCTATTTGTTTAAGCAAACCCCGCCAATAGAAAATATGAACTGTTGACTGATTAATTGGTACTGCATAATAGCTTCGCTTTTTGGCAGCGTGATTATAATAATTAACAGATTGCAGGGCATATTCAGGATAAAGATTCTTGACTGGCTCAATTACATCCGTGATATCAGCCAGTTTCCCTTCCCAAGCCAGATGCGGATTTAATGCTCTCTCGGCGCTGTAACTCATCATAATATCGGGTGGATTGCCCGCCTGAATTGCTCTGCGCACCTTTTGCGGTAGCTCTTCGCCAGTATACAAAGAAAGTTTGACTTTGTTACCAGTTTGTGTTTCCCAGTTGCTTACCAACTGCTGGATTGCTTCATCTTCATCGACTGTAAATCCTTTATCCCACCAAATCTTTAAAACTGTAGTGTCAGTAGGGGAATGGGTGACTGAAGATTGTTTGAATTTAGAGGTGTTAGTACAGGCAATAAATATCAAGCTGAGTGTGAATGTGACGAACGCATATCTTCGGCTCAATCTTAGGTAGCGATCGCGAGAAGCTTTAGCAATTTGACTGGCTTTTGTTTTCAATGTCATCTTTGTAAAAGCTCACTCACCGCCATTGGTCAAAAATTTGTTTAATCTGGGCGATCGCTTCATCAGTTGCTTGTTCTGGAGAAATTTTATCTACAACAATTCGATTGATAGCCTTACCCCAGACATTATCTTTCAAAACTAAGCTATAAGCTGGATTTTGCACAAAATAAAATGGGCGAGTTTCTCTATTGAGAAATATCTTAGCAGCAGTTGAGAGATAGATATCTTTTGAATCTTTCCAAAAAGGATCTTTCCACTCCGATGTTAAAACTGGTAAATGACGACCTCCAGAAACCTTAAGATAATCTCCCATTACCTCTGGTTTGATTAAGTATGCAAGAAACTCCTTAGCTAGTTTCTGTTTCTTAGAATCCGCAAATAAAAACACTTGCTTAACCGTAATTAAGTAGCGCATTGGTAAGCCATTAGGTTTATTTGGCAACTCTAAAATCCCAAGCTTTTGATTATATACATCAAGGTTTTGTCGTACAGCCGCAGGAATTGAAAGCGAGTTGTTGGGAGTCATAACCACGCTTCGATTAAGTAAGCTACGATTATTGTCTGGATTCAACCAATTTACAGCATCTGGTGGTACGTAGCCTTGTTGATAAAATTTTGTGTACCACTTTAAGCTGTTAATAATACCTTGACGCACCTTGGGATCGTCGAGTTGGAGTTTATCCTGAGAATCTAAAATTTGTACGTCGTATGCTTCTAAAATCTGCTCAAAGAAGTAGTATGTATCAGCAGATGCAATGCTGAAAGTAAAGCCTAATCCATAAATATTCTGTTTTTTATCTGGTAATTGTTTTGTCCGCAATTCACTCTGGGTTTGTTTCCAGAATTCCCAAAAAGCATCCCAATTTTTTGGTATATCGCTTTCAGTGCGATTTATTTGCTTTAGCAAATCTCGCCAGTAAAAAATGTGAAGAGTTGCTTGACTCATTGGCAGAGCATAGTAGCTGCGCTTTTGAGTAACCTTGTTATAAAACTGAACAGTTTTTAAGATTTCTTTAGGGTAAAAACTTTTAAGCGGCTCAATTACATCTGAGACATCTGCTAGTTTGCCTTCCCAACTTAAACGTGGAATAAGTTCGCGATCGGCAGTATAACTGGTAACGATATCAGGCAAATTCCCAGCCCGAATTTCTCTTTGAATCTTCCGTGGTAGCTCATCTGTAGAATATAAAGAAAGCTTGATTTTGTTACCAGTTTGTTTTTCCCACTGGCTAACTAGTTGCTTTAGAGCTTCATCTTCTTCCTGAGTAAAACCTTTATCCCACCATATCTTTAAGACTTTACTATCATTAGAGAACTCGGTAATTGAGGATTGCTCAGATTTTGGAGTATCAGTACAACCAGCTATTATCAAGTTGACTAATAATGATATAAGTACATAACGACGGCTAATTTGTCTTAAACCGCAATTAACTGTTTGTTTAGCTCTTTGATAATTATTAGTAACTTGAACAATTTGAGTAGGTTTTATGCTAGATACCATGCTGGTAAAATTTATTTTGCGTCTAAATAAATATCCTCAATTTAATGCTTGTAGTGTAATGACTGCAACAGATTTTTGAGTTGATGGTAGAATATGCTCCCATTTTGAGACATCGATCGCCGTTTTCCGGCCGGGATGCAGTTGCAATTACAGTCAATCCGGCAACTTGTTTTGCTAGTTGAATGGCGATCGACCCAACACCACCTACACCCCCGATAATCAGAATATGTTTATCGCGGTTACTAGCTGATGGGTGATTAGCGATCGCCATCCGGTCAAATAAAGCCTCCCAGGCTGTAATGCCGATCGGTGGAAGTGCGGCCGCCTGTTCAAAAGACAGTTTGGAAAGCAAGTTAGTTACAGTAATTAGTTAACTCTATGGTTTCCAGTCGGCAAGCAAATTCGGGTAAGTTGTTGGTGTGGGGAAAATTTTCTGGAAAGTAGTTTGACGATCTAGGGGCTTTTCTTTGCTCATGTTCCAGAGAGTTTCATAGAAAAAGAAAGAGACTCCCGCAAATTTGCGATCGCGCACTTGTTGTACTTGTGTTTGAATCTGTTGCATGGAAATAGATTTATTTTTCAAACCAGACAAAATGCCGATACTTACAGGAATATGATTCTTTGCAGCTTTTACTTCTGGATATTCTAATTCACTAATAAAAACATTCAAATCATCCCGATAGATTTGTAAAACTAAATCTTCAATAATTCCCATCCGTTCCCATTTTTCCCAGTCTGCTAAAAAATATTCGTAAGAAAAACGCTGAGGATTAGGTGCAACGGAGACAATACAATCTTTTTTAGTGGCTTTGACAGCTTTAAATACCCGTTTCATAAAGTCGGTGATTTTGTTAGCTCTCCAACGCACCCATTCTGGATCTTTAGGATTTTTAGAAGGAGCTTGATTGCGGTGTTCTTTTTTATAAAGTGCCACTGTATAAGCATCGTATCCTAATTCTGAAGGTAAGCCAAAATGATCGTCAAATTGGATGCCGTCAATATCGTAATTTCTCACAATTTCAACAATTAAATCTTGGATGAATTGTTGTACTTCTGGACGAAAGGGATTTAACCAAACTCGATTATGTATACCTTCTTTGACAATCCGCGTCCCATCACTGCGACTGGTGAGCCATTGGGGACGATTTTTAGCTAGTAAGGAATCCGCTGGTGCCATAAAGCCAAATTCAAACCAGGGAATGACTGTTAACCCTTTTTGATGTCCCACATCCACAATTTCTTTGAGGATATCTCGCCCCCGCAGTCCCGGTGTAGGGTCGATCGCTCGTCCAATGACTTTGGCTGCAACTTTACTAGGATATAGTGTATATCCCCAATTCCAAACTGCTGGGTATACGGTATTAAAATTGAGTTCATCAAGGCGTTGTAAAGATGTCTTCAGGCGATCGCGATCGAATAATACATCGCTATCAATATTTGTTAACCACACTCCTCTTAACTCAGATGCAGGTAATCTCTCAGGAGTAGTTTGAGCGTTTAAAGGCAACGATAGCATCACTGTGGCGATCGCGCTCAAAGTCAGCATGACAAAAAATAACCCCGATTTTCGGCTTTGGCGAATATTCCACCAAGAATGGAACCCAACACTCCACTTTACAAACCTTTTCATCATCTACCACAAGTATGATTTAATTCTCGTTTCGATTGTATGCCCAATATTGGGTGTTGGGCATTGGCAGGTGTGGGGGGTGTGGGAGGTGTGGGAAGATGGGGAAGAAATCTTTCCCCCCTCTCCCCCCACACTCCCCACACTTCCCCATCTCCCCAGTCCCCAGTCCCCAGTCCCCAGTCCCCATTCCCCATTCCCTATTGAGCGCTAGCTATAATCTGATTCCAAGCTTTGACTATTACTTGTAAATTGCTTGGCAGATTATTTTGAGAAATATCATTGTACTGAACCGTATTCTTTTTGCTGGTGAGAGTGTAAGTGATATAGTCAGCCGCACCGCTGGGCGCGGGGTAACTGAGATTGCGGAATTGAGTAAATTTATAGCCTTCTAGCGATCGCAAAAATTCTTGCACCTGTTCTACAGAAACACGGCGAACGCTACGTTCAGAATCGTTAGCATCACCAATCCGCACGCGAATCAATTCTCCATCTTTGAGTAAAACAGTCTCGTAGGTTCTACCAGCAAACCCCCCGCTGGAGATTTGCCGAAATACTACATCTCGATCTAAAACTGGTGGTAACTCGCTGTCTGGAATTTGCACAGGTTTAAGCGTAGTCTGGTTAGTTTTTTGATTAAGCCTAACTATCGAACCTGTTTGATTGGTGTGATAAACCAAAGTTTGTTCGCGTCCCCTAACAACTATGCGCCAACCTGGTACTAAAGCTTCGGTACAAAATTCATCAGGATTGGGTAATTCTAAACAGCCATTATTCCAAGTTCGCTGTTGAAACTCAACTATTCTCAGTTGAGAAATCGGCTGTTGCAGTTGTTTTGATGCAGCCTGCAAAACGCTATTTTTTACCGATGTGGGTAATTTATCGGAAGCAGTATTTCCCGAAGCTAAACGTAGCGATCGCCCATTGCTATTGGTATGATAAACCCAATTTTGTTTGCCATTAGACACCACAACCCGCCAACCAGGAACTAACGCCTCAGTGCAAACTTCATCTGGTTGAGGTAATTCTAAACAACCATTGCTCCAAGTCTTTTGATTATATTGAGTAATTTTGAGTTTTCTAACAGAAATTCCTTGTCTGCGAGCTAAGTCTTGCAGCACCGCGTTAGCTACTGGACGGGGCAAGCGATTTGATTTAATATTATCTTTAGAAACATAATTGCTTGTTTCTAATGACAAGTTTACAGAACCTGCTGTGGCATCTTTGATGAATGCGAAACCGCTGCTAACAGACAAAATGCCAGTCAAAAGCAAAGCAGTAAAAATTCGTGCTTGATTTGTGGTAAAATAAATTTTCGCCATGATTTTCATACTAATATAGTGCTATTAGTCAATAGTTATAAAACTCAGAAATAATTTCTAGCGACTCAGGATAAAAAACTATATAATCCCAGAACTCCACGAGTTGGGACTAGTTGCAAATATCCTTTTTGAAGCAGATATAAAGAGAGACGCCAATCTAATGAATCTTTGTTCCTGAAGTAAACTTGATGGAAATCAAAGAACTTCAGCCTTTTCATCTGGTGGAATTTCTGGTTTTGCGGGAAAAACTTTTTTTTGTGCGATCGCAAATTTCCAAATCATCGCTACAGATAAATTTACGCCTAGCAAAACACGCTCAGGCAATTCCCAATCCAACATCTAAAATTTAAAATCTAATATTAATGTCTAGCTTAAGCGCGGATTGTTTGTGCTTCAGCTTCAACTAACTGATTATTGGCTATATCAAATCTAATAGTACTAGCTGCCCAGTCTTTGAAATCTGGCGCTAACCAGACTAGTTTGCAGAGAATTTCATCATTAACCCACAATACCAAGGGAAACTTAAACTGTTTGCGAAATTCATCCCGCATCATGTTGGTACTGGCAATTAGTTGATTAATTTCCACTACAGATTCTAAACCCCGTACTATCAAAGCTTCAGGTTGAGTAGCGCCAATTCTATTTGCAATAACTGTATACAAACTGCCAGCCGCAGGTGTAAGCAAGACTTCTTCAATGTCAGCTGATAAAAATTCTGTTAGCAAATTTGCCACTTGTTGCTGTCTTTCAACAGAGTTACAACACGCTAATATCAGTGAGAACTGTCCGGCAGAAACCATTATTGCCCTTGCCAGTCTCTTAGTGGCTCCTATGCTGCTACCTATAGCGTTTTCCGAATTAGTTAAGCCGATCATTTAAAAATCCTGCTTTAATTTTAAAAATATCTGAACGATATCAGTTATTCTACCTATTAAGTTATACCTATAAGTGTTAAATACTAATTTAAGTGGGATTCTGTACGTAAAATTTAGCATAAATTTATTCTTTCTTTAAAGAGTAAATATATAGTATATTATGGCACATTTACAATCTCGGGATAATGTGAAGATCGTATCAACACATTTATTAATGTAAAGCAAAAGCAGAAAAGCCCAAAATTACAAGTTGAATGGTTACCGTATCCTTTATGGGCTTTGATTCTGGCATGAATTAAGTAATTTATAGCATAAAATCAGTTAAAATAAATACTCAGCACAAGTTAACAGCAAACGTTAGGGAATAACTTAGCATTCTTTCAAAAAGAATAGCGACTGCCTAAAGAAGAGATTAATCGCGTCCTTAAGAAATAGCTCAAAGAAGTGCTTCTTTCGTGGCAGCACATTACTGAGTCTTAAATGTTGAGTGAGTAATTTTTATTCAGTACTTATGTACTAAATATCAAGCCCGCGACGGGAGAGAGTGTAGGGTATAAGGCAATACCGTTCAGTTAAGCTTTTTTTCTCCCTCCCTAGCTTGAAAAAGCAGTTCTTGAGCAGGGGGAGAAAGATACTTTCATTATTGGCGATGAAACTTGTTTCATTGGGACTGCCTTGTAAATGGGGAGTAGGGAGTAGGGAGTAGGGGAAAAACCACTTTCATACTTGGCGATGAAACTTGTTTCATTGGCACTGCCTCCTCTGTTTGTCTAAATGTATCAGCCTTAAAGTGAAACAGTATTACAACTCATCCCTTTGATAGAACTCTAAATTGAATATGTCGCTCCGTTAGCCAGAGGACATAAAATTTTTAGTTTTTTACAATCTATTTAGGAACTCTTGACTATAACAAGTCATGCATTCAGGGGAATCTGGATGGAAAATAAAACACGATAAGTTTATCGGACAGGTACAAAATCGTGCCCGTCTGGGATTGGCTGGTCATGCAGAACTCGCAATGCGTAATACTCTCAAGAGGCTGGCAAAACAGTTAGCTGCGAGTGAGCTTTTCAATGCTGCTGCCCAACTGCTGAGAGGAATTGGAGAATATCTGCCACATAGTTCGGATAAGACTTTTCTCTCCCCCTACCTCAAAAGCCTCCTCTGCTTCCCCTACCTACCTCAAGCGATAAATATCCTTAACTGAACAGTATTGCCCTAGACCCTAGTTTTGCTTAAAGAAAAGATGTGCGTGTAGTCATTAAAAGATTATAGGAAGCGATTGGCAACAGATGCGATCGACAATCTCCGCTTTCAAATTCCATCGGAATTAAACCCATTGTTTGAGGGCAGTAGCTGAGAGGGAATAGATGTAAATACTTAAATTTTTTGTAAATTTATCAGGAGTGTCATACCATGCGATTCAAAGACAGGAGGATTGCAGGTCAATTTTTAGCTCAAGAGTTAGTTGGTTATGCTAATCGCTCGGATGTTGTAGTATTGGGGCTACCAAGAGGTGGCGTACCCGTTGCCTTTGAGGTTGCTAAAGCGTTAAATGCTCCCTTAGATGTTTTAGTGGTACGTAAATTGGGTATGCCCGATCGAGAAGAACTAGCAATGGGAGCGATCGCTTCTGGTGGCGTGCAAATACTTAACAAACATATTATCAAGGAGGCGAACATCTCTGACGAAGTAATTGCCAGGGTGGCGCTACGAGAAGAAAAAGAGTTACAGCGTCGGGAAAAGCTTTATAGAAGCGATCGCCCCTTGCCAAATTTACAGGCACGCACAGTTATTTTGGTAGATGATGGTTTAGCCACAGGTGCGACTATGTGGGCTGCGGTTGTGGCTGTGCGCAAACAAAAACCGGCTGCGATTGTAATTGCTGTCCCCGTAGCCGCATCTGAAACTTGTCAAGACTTAAAACCTAAGGTAGACAAAACTGTTTGTGTTGAGACACCCAGCCCTTTCTATAGCGTTGGTCTTTGGTACGAAAAGTTTCCCCAAACTACAGATGAAGAAGTCCGAGAGTTACTCATAAAAGCTACAAAGTACGATCGACCATTATTTGCTGGATAAGAGAGAGTGCAGGCAAGAAAAGCCTTTAATAGTTAGGTTAATCTCAGCATTTCACTACTGAATTGGTATTTCAGTCAGTGCTGCAAAATCATCAAAGTGTTGTCAATACCTTCATGAATATTCACAGGTTTCATTTCCGCTTCATCCAGGCGGGAGAAGTTACGCAAACCTAAAACTATATTGCGAATCCGCAAACTGCCAACTTTCATAGAATCCAGAATCTTTGGCAAATCTTTGGCTAAGAAATCTGCATCAATTTGTGCAGCTTTCTCATCAATTAAATCCGAAGCATTGGTGCATTCTTTTTGATATACAGCCAGTAAATCTAGTAAATCTTTGACATATTCACTAGCATGACCAATATTGCCATGAATAAAGTTAATTGGATTATTAATTTCATGAGCGATTCCTGCCACCATTTGGCCCAAGGAAGACATTTTTTCGCTTTGGATTAATTGGATTTGCGTCTGTTGCAGTTCTTTGAGAGCTTGTTTGAGATGCTGGGTTCTAGTTTCTACTTTTGCTTCTAAACTATGGCTGTATTCTTCGAGGCGTTGATTTGCTTGTCCTAAATTCTGATAGAGAATAGCATTCTCTAAGGAAATTGCCGCTTGGGTGGTAATTAGTTTTATAACTTCGACGCGATCGCGGGTAAATGCTCCGGTGGTAAGATTATTTTCGAGATAAATAATCCCCAGTAATTTACCCTGATTGAGAATTGGAATACACAACAGGCTCTTAGGCTGTTGGAGAATCATGTAGCGATCGCTTGCTAAGAAAGCAACATTCCGAGCATCATCAACTACTTTGAGATATTGAATTTCTCTTGGTAGCAGAGTGGCAATACTGAAGTCGATAATTTTGACTTCTAGAGTGCTGGGGTTAATTAGTATATTGGCGGGTTTGATATCTTTATGAATGATGCGACTGCGATGCAAGTCTTCTAAAGTTGATGCGATCGCTATGGCTATATGAAAAAATTCTTTTAGTGTAATTCCATCTTGTAATTCGTTCTGCTGTAGCCAGTCTTTGAGCGAGATACCGCCAAAGTTCTCCATGATTAAAGCATGGCTGTTACCATAGTTTTCTAAGCACAGAGGTTGAACTATTCCTGGTAAGTTGAGATTTTTGGTAATTGTATACTGATTGTGGAATTGAGCAATTTCACCGAAGGTAGGACACTCATTTCGTATCAGTTTAATGACTACAGGTATTTGACTTTGTTCTTTAACACCCCGATAAACTAGTGTTTTCCTACCACAATAGATTTGTTCTAAAATGCGATATCCGGCAAGAGAATACATTTTATCGGATAAAACTAACATCGCAGCAGGCTTCACAATATATTTACTCTGCTTATTGTTCCCTTTAATTTTTATTATTTAACGATGGCAATCGTTTTTTGCGATCGCTAAAAATCTGACTGTTAACCAACGACTTAAGAGTTATCAAGCAGAATAAACGCGTCAGTCGTCAGAATTCAGTTAGGTATTTTGTACCACTGGCGGATGAATAATCTCTTTTTAGACCCCCACCAAATCGTAGATTTGGTGCAAAACAATCAGTGGCGGGCCTGAATCCCCCACTGATTGATTCTGAATTCTGAATTCTGAATTCTGTATTCTTCTTCAATGTTCTTGTCTATTTGTCTCCTTTATCCCTGTGCCTGTTTCTGACGGGATGACGCTGGCTGAACAAGCGATTAAACTATGGATAATATGAAATGTTGCTTTTAGCACCTATTACATAAATTTAATTGCATTGTTACATCTACCATCTCATTCGGTTATATCTAATACTAATTATGTCAGTGTATCAAGGTAGTTGCGGTGATACCACCGATGTGGTTATTAGGGTTCAAAATCAAGAAAACGGCAAATTAAAAGCAAATTCTGCTCCTGTAGGTGCTCTTGCCACAAGACAAGGAACTTTTTCTTCGTTTCTTGCTCCCTTAACTCAAGATACTTTTAAACAGGTTGTTAAGGATGTCGAGCAAAAATTACAGATTGTACATCAAACCCTATCGATGCTGGATTCTCAGGGGTTTGAAAATATATTGCAAGAAATGTTGCATTCGATTACCTTAAAAACCGGGGAATTACTGGGGGCAGACAGGACAACAATATTTTTATTAGATGAAGAAAAACAAGAACTCTGGTCAATTGTGGCTGAGGGAGAGGGCGATCGCTCTTTAGAAATTCGCATCCCTGCCAATAAAGGAATCGGTGGTGAGGTTGCGACTTTCAAGCAAGTTATCAATATTCCTTTTGATTTTTATGACGATCCGCGATCGCATTTTGCCCAAGCACAAGAAAAAAGAACTGGCTATCGTACTTACACGATGCTGGCTTTACCGTTATTAAACGAACAAGAACAATTAGTTGCAGTAGTACAATTACTGAATAAATTAAAGCCTGGTAGCAATCCAAATGCTCCACTTGCAGAGCGCATTGATACCAACGGTTTTATCTGTGCTGACGAACAATTATTTCAAGAATTTGCCCCTTCGATTCGGCTGATTTTAGAATCATCGCGCTCTTTTTATGTCGCCACCCAAAAACAAAGAGCTGTGGCAGCGTTGATGAAAGCAATCAAGTCGCTTTCTCAAAGCAGTCTCGATTTAGAAGATACCCTCAAACGGGTAATGGATGAAGCCAAGGAATTAATGAATGCCGATCGCAGTACGCTATGGTTAATAGACCGCGATCGTCATCAATTGTGGACGAAAATCACCCAAGACGATGGCTCAACAAAGGAGTTACGCGTCCCCATCGGTAAAGGCTTTGCAGGTATAGTAGCTGCATCCGGTAAGAAACTAAATATTGCCTTTGACTTATACGACGATCCCGACTCGGAAACAGCCAAACAACTCGACCAACAAAATGGCTATCGCACTTGTAGTTTACTTTGTATGCCAGTATATAACGCCGACCAAGAATTAATCGGTGTTACTCAGTTAGTCAATAAAAAGAAATCTGGAGATTTTCCCCCTTACGATCCTGTGTCTTGGCCGAAAGCTCCCGAATGCTTCCAAGCTAGTTTTGACCGCAACGATGAAGAGTTCATGGAAGCTTTTAATATTCAAGCGGGAGTTGCATTACATAATGCTCAGTTGTTTGCCACAGTCAAGCAACAAGAGCAAATGCAAAGAGACATTCTCCGCAGTCTTTCCAATGGCGTGGTTTCTACTGATAAATCTGGGTTAATTATCGCTGCCAATGAAAGTGCTAAACGTTTGCTGGGATTAGAAGCAGACGACCGTTTAGAAGGTAAATTAGTTAATGATGTCATCGCCATTAAAGAAATCGACTTTAGCAAGTTGTGTCAGGATGCTTTACACGGAAGCGACTCAAAACGTCGCCAACAATATTACCCAGATCGCACCCTTTTAAGTGGCGGTGCAGAAGAGCATAGTATTAATTTATCGATTAATACAATTGCTGATGTCAGCGACCAGGAGCAAGTCCGTGGCGCCCTAGTCGTGATGGAAGATATCAGCGATGAAAAGCGGCTTAAAAGTACAATGTACCGCTACATGACCCAGGAATTAGCAGAAGAATTGCTGAAGTTAGATGACGCTAAACTAGGAGGCGATCGCAAAGAAGTTTCAATTTTATTTTCCGATATTCGCGGCTACACCACTTTGACCGAAAACCTAGAAGCAGAAGAAGTGGTGAGTATGCTCAATGAATATTTTGAATCAATGGTAGAGGCAGTTTTTAAACATAAAGGTACCCTCGATAAATACATCGGCGATGCGATTATGGCTGTTTTTGGTTCTCCTTTACCTTTAGAAGAACACGCTTGGATGGCAGTACAAACATCTCTCGAAATGCGCCAGCGCTTGCATGATTTTAATCAACGTCGCCACACAGTAAATAAGCCCAAAATTAACATTGGTATTGGCATCAATTCCGATACAGTAATTAGTGGAAATATCGGTTCTAGTAAGCGAATGGAATTTACAGCCATCGGCGATGGTGTTAATTTAGGTTCGCGATTAGAAAGTGTTAGTAAACAGTATGGTTGCGATATTATTATTAGCCACAACACATTTAAACCATGCCAAGAAAATATTTGGGCGAGAGAGCTAGATTACATCCGCGTCAAAGGTAGAAATGAGCCAGTATCTATATATGAATTGATAGGTTTGCGTTCCGATCCCATTAGTAGCGAAAAACTCCAAGTCATCGAACATTATCATAAAGGGCGCAAATATTACCTCCAACGCGATTTTAATCGTGCTAGAGCTGAATTTGCCTTAGTTTTAGCAGCCGATAACCAAGATAAAGCCGCGATGTTACATCTATTGCGTTGTCAGCATTGGTTACAAGCACCCCCAACAGAATCAGATTGGGATGAAGGTGTCTGGACATTCCAGGAAAAATAACTAGGGGCGTACAACTGTACGCCTTTACTTATCCATATCTATTCGCAGGATTCCTTATCGCAAAATTGAGCGTTTATAATAAGTAAAATCACTTATTAAAGCTTTTTAATCTTTTTTAATTATCTTTAAAAAAAGTTGTTATTTAACAAAAAGTTAAGAGCGATCGCTATTTATATTAAAAGACTTGCAAATAAAAATATCCAAATTCTCTTGTGGGTTGGACATCTTGTCTGCCCTTGATTGTGGCGCGCGAGACACTCACCCCACAGGTAATAATAATTTATTTGTTCGCAATTCCTTGGCAACCAATGTAAAGCTTAATTGATATTTGTTGTCAAAGTAACTCTTAAAGTTAGAGACTAAGAATACAACATACGCAATTATTCTATGACTGCTATTTCTAACGTTGCATCCAAACGGCCAATTTGGCAAACCGCGATTGTATTGACTTTGGGCTTTTGGCTCAGCGCAAGTCTCGTTTTGGACTGGGTAATTATGCCTACCCTTTATCTTTCTGGCATGATGAACCAGGGTGGCTTTACTACAGCCGGCTATGCGATTTTTTGGAACTTTAATCGCATGGAATTATTATCTGCTGCTGTAGTATTAACTGGAGCGCTGGTTTTGAGTAAAACTCAATTTCATCGCAGCATTGGTAGTATTGCTCTATCTGTGTTGTTGTTGAGTATAGCCGTACTTGATACTTATTTCTTGACTCCGCAAATGTGTGCGATCGGAATTCAACTCAACTTATTTGAAGCTGTTGCTGCTATTCCATCAACAATGAATTTACTGCACGGTGGTTATTGGCTACTGGAACTAATTAAGCTGACGGCAGGTGGCGTACTTTTAAGCTGGTATTGGCAGGAGCAAGTTTAAGTATAAGGGTGAGAATGTTCATTATTAAATCTCACATCAAAGACGCAAAGATTTTCTTTGCGTCTTTTTGCTACATACCGCAGAATTTAGCAGTAATACCAAATAATTTTGCAAGAGTTCAATTTCTACCTCTGGCGTGCCTGTATTTCATTATTACTGTATATTCTCAGCCTTTCCGGATATATGACGAAATAAATATGGATAACAATTGTCTCCAAGATGGTATTAATTAATTTTCATATTTCCTTTACTTATTTCTCATGAAGTTTATATATTTCTGTTATTTTTCTTCAAAAATTATAGTAACCTGAATTTTAGTGAGTACATTACTTGCGATCTACCATCTAGCTAACAATCGCTATTTTCAGAGATGTACCACAATTTGAGAATTTGCAGTTAGTTCTTAAATTTGTCACTCAAAATTCTCCAGAGTGACTAGTTATATCAAGTTCGCTTAATTATTTATAAATCCTGAAACACCCCACCCGCCTTACGGCACCCTCCCCTTAGCAAGGGGAGGGTTGGGGAGGGGTAACGCGAGGACTGCAATCATAACTAATCATCCGAACTTGATATTATCCCCACACAACACTAGAACCCGTTTCCAGTACTTATGAAGAGATTCCCTTGTGCTGAGTCAGTCGCCTGTACATCTCACTACATAGCATCATGGCGCCAATCATCAGCTAACTCATCTTTGGTCGCAGTTTACGCTTCTTGTTCCTTAGATAGAGAAGTTCTAAAATCGCAAATTTAAGTAAGACATTGAATTTATTGAACGCTGAGTTGTAAAAAATACTTTTTATCGGGAAGTTGTCCTCAAGAATCAACTTCTATAACAAGTACAAACATACCAGTTATTTGCCTTATCCTTTAGTTATAGCCCTAGCCAGATATGTTAGGACATTTTAAAAGCTTGAATACCAGGAATAGTAATACTTTTACCTCCTGCCTTCAGCAAGAACTGCCTCCTGCCTCCTGCTATAGTTATTAATTGTCATTTTAGACTTGACAATACCAACATCAGTGTTATTTTTGTAACTGATGGGCGAGAGCCAATGGTCTAGACGTCAGACTTGAGTTACTGTTAGATTGGCTAGATTAGCGAAAGATACAGAAAGTCAATCTCATTTTTGCAATACTATTCCTGACAATAGTCGGGTCTTTTTGCTATTACATAATAGTATCGACATGGATTGATTTAGTTGTATTCGTGCGTTATAGCTTAGCAGAGATTGCTGAATTAGCAGCTGGGGGGTGTGGAATCTCTGTACTAACTTAAATGTCACCGCTATATTTATCTCAACAGTGCTTCTAATTAATATCGCTGTGAATTCCCAAAAGGAAATTCACTAATTTCGCTTGCTATTAATTTTATTTCAGAGCCATTCCAATGAAAACGCTGCCGATTAGTAGATACAGGTTTTTTCAAAAACTCCAACCCCTATCTTTGTTGAAAAAAATCACGAGTAAGTCCGTTACTGGTTGTTTGCAAGTATTTGGCACATCAGGTTCTTGGTCAATATATGTAGACCAGGGAAAACTGATTTATGCCTGCTACTCAGAGAAAATGTTTGAGCCGCTTTACAGAAATTTACAACGCTTGAGCCAGCAAATTTCTACTCTCCCTGGCGGAATTCACGAACAACTGCGGACGATATTTGAAAATCAAGCAATACCGAATCCAGATTATCTAGCTATTTGCTGGTTAGTTAATCAGAAATATATCAGTTCTTCTCAAGCAGCGATTTTGATAGAAGAATTAGCAATAGAGGTTTTGGAATCATTTCTGAGCTTAGAACAGGGGAGTTATGAATTTATTCCTGAAAGCTTTTTGGATGATATGCCAAAGTTTTGCCATCTGAGTCTCCGTTTACTGGTTGAACGATGCCAAATACTTACAGGCGATGCAGAGCATTTTCGCCTCAAGGTAGGAGGTACTAGCCAGATATCGCCAGTTTCCTCAGTGGAACCCCCGCAATTCTTGCGAAAAAATCAGCCACAACACCAAACCAAAACTGTACAAAAGTTGCCCAAACAATACAACGGCAATAAACCAGCGGCATACATTTTTAATAATACTGATAATAAAAATCAGCCAACTGTAAAATCTTCAACTCAGAAAAAAGTCTACACAATATTTTGTATTGATGATAGTCCTACAGTATTAAATACGATTAAAAGTTATTTAGATGAAAAAACCTTTTCTGTTGTGGGGGTTACCGATTCTTTCAAAGCTTTAATGCAGATTATCCACACAAAACCAGACATCATCTTTTTAGATATTTCGATGCCTAATTTAGATGGCTATGAACTTTGTTCTTTACTGCGCAAGCACTCATATTTTAAAAAGACACCTGTGATTATGGTATCAGCGAAATCAAGTTTGATAGATAGAGCTAAAGCTAAAATGGCTGGAGCATCAGGCTATTTAACCAAGCCTTTTACGCAAGGAGATTTCTTAAAAGTCATATTTAAGCATATAGTTTAATTTTTTAGTAGACAAAACATGCCCGCTTAACTAACATATTTTTTGGAGAATTGAAGGTTGAGTATTAATTCATTGGCTACTATTTTGGTTGTAGAAGAGTCCGGTCAGGAATTAGAATTAATTACTTATCATCTGAGAAATAAAGGTTACAATGTTATTCAGGCAAGTAATGCTAAAGAAGCTTTAGAATTAGTTTTAGAAGAGAAACCAGATGCGATTGTTACTGATGTAGTGATGCCAGGCATGAGTGGATTTGAACTATGTCGCTGCTTGAAAACAAATCCGACTAATCAAAAAATACCTATTGTAATTTGTAGTAGTAAAAATCAGGCAATTCATCAATTGTGGGCAAAGAAGCAAGGTGCTGATGCTTTTATAGCTAAGCCTTATACTGCCGAACAGCTATTGAGTGCGATTCAATCAGTAAAAGCTATTATTTAAACTGACGCCAGACAAATAGACAGGGATGCAAAGAGATATAGAACGCTACGAACAAGCTTTGCAATTGTATTGTGATATTTGGCGATCGCATTCGAGAAAATGATAATGCTATTATCAAGCTTTCTGCTATACAAATACGGTTTTATTCAAAGGGAAGAAAAAAACCTTTAATTCAAACTGAGTAAATTTTTTCCCAAGAACAATCCTGAGTTGAAAATGCCGATTTTAAGGGTATCAGATGCCTTACCTCAACAATAATAGTCCTTAAGATACCTTATACAGCATTAAAATAAAGATTTTTATCATTCTTTAGAAATTTGCCATTTTAAAATTGATGTTATAAATTGGTGCTGAAGTTTGAATAAAACATTTATTTTGCCATGAAAACTAGCCAAATCACTCCGACAACGCCAGAAAACAGACCCACCAAGACTAAAAAACAGTCTTTTCCAGGGATGAATATTGGTACTCCAAAAGTGCCATTCCGCAAAAGCAAGAAAATAGTACAACAGCATGAATTGCTTAGTGATTGGATACACGCAAGTTAATTTGCTACTTTCAAATTACTGTTATATAGTTCCAGGAATTGCTTTGAGTATTTCATCTGTAACAATCATTGCTTAAATCGGTGTTAGTAAGAAAACTCGATATCAAAAACACTTATTTTAAGTAGTAATTGAGTACAAAGTCCGACAAAAAGCCTGAGTTACTTACTAAGGTGAGAAATTCCAATATTTCGCTATAGTTAACGGTTAACAGGCAACGGCTTTAAAAGGAGTTTAAGAGATGGAAACTAAGCCAACTGACCCATCACTAGCACTCACAGAAATTCCCTTTGGCTATCTCAACATTATGGGTTACGTCGATGAGTCAGAAGTCAACGGCCCTGGCTGTCGTGCAGTCGTCTGGGTACAAGGTTGTCCGCGTGAGTGTCCTGGCTGCTTTAATCCTGACTCCTGGTCTTTTGAGGTTAATCAACTTATTGCCGTTGATACTCTTGCTGAGAATATTCTCAAAAACCCTCGCAACACGGGTGTAACGTTCTCTGGCGGAGAACCGTTTTGGCAAGCATCTGCATTAGCATCTTTAGCTAGTAAGGTAAAAGCTGCTGGGTTGAATGTTATGTCTTTTACTGGCTTCACCCTCAAACAGCTACAGTCTGAATCTGCACCGCCAGGTTCTCAAGAATTGTTAGAACAACTGGATATTTTAATTGACGGCCCTTTTGTGCAATCTCTAGCAATTAATTCTCCCAATTCTCCAGTTTCTTCTAGCAATCAGAGAATTCATATATTTAATCCTGCCCTATCCGACCAGATTACTTGGGCTAGCGACCAAATCGAAGTTCACATTCTCAAGGATGGTAGCCGCATCGTCACTGGCTATCGAGGTGGACTAGAGTTGATTTAAAATTTGGGCTAATTAAAATTAAACAACCACAAAATTGTTGTTGGTTAATGACAAGCCAGTAGTAATTAAAGCAAATTGTACTTTATCGAACGCACCTGCACTACCATCTTGGTCAAAGAATAATGCGCCTGTGGTTGAATTATAAATAAATCGCTGGCTGGTGGTGGTTGCAGATGCACCGATTGTAAATTGATTAGCTTTGAGTACGCCTGCTGATAAGCCGCCACCAAAAGTAAAAGCCAATACTTGGATCTTTTCATTAGTGGGGTTAAAGTCAAAAATGCGATCGCTACCTTCATCGAAACTATTAAAAACAAAGGTATCAGCACCAGCTCCTCCAATTAGGCTATCGTTGCCGTAGACACCTGTGAGGGTATCGTTGCCATTGCTTCCCACAATATAGTCACTATAGGATGTACCTTGGATATTTAATCGTTCGATATTTTTGTAGCTAACCTGATTCGCGCCTGGGGTAATCGATCCAGTCTTCGTGGTGGGATTGAATGTCGTTGTGATTCCTTGGCTGGCATTATAGTAATTGATATTCAACAAATCATTACCACTACCGCCATCTATCGTATTATTGCCAGTGACACCAGAGGCAGAAAAAATATCATTGCCATCGCCACCATAAATTAGATTATCGCCTGATGAATAATCAGCACCCAAGCGATCGTCACCAGCACCGCCATAAAGGGTGTTATTGCCTTCAGCAAAGCGGTAACCTTCAGTGCCAGAGATATCTATAATATCTTTGCCATCGCCACCATCAAGTAAGTTATTCCCGCTTAAAAAGCCGCTAATCAAGCGATCGTCACCAGCGCCACCATAAGCTGTGGCACTAGCTGCATACAATAAGAAAGAATCATTACCATCACCTCCATATAGTAAGTTATTACCTTCTGAGTAATTAACATTCAAAACATCGTCACCAATGCCACCGTAAAGAGTGTTATTACCAGAAGCACTAGGAATTCCGAAGGCGTACTCACCAGAAGCCGAGAGATAATCATTGCCATCCCCTCCATTGAGGAGATTATCGCCTGATGAAAAGTCTACATCCAAGGTATCGCTACCAGCACCACCATTAAGCGTATTGTTCCCTGACGTTGTACGATAATCTGAGATAGTTAAATCGATCTTTAAGCCAGAAGCCGACAAATAATCATTGCCATTAGCTCCATTTAATAGGTTGTCGCCTTCTGAAAAGTCAACATTCAAGGTATCGTTACCAGTGCCACCGTTAAGGGTGTCATTGCCTCCGCCACCAATCAGAGTATCATTACCGACATCACCTTGCAGTAGGTCGTTACCAATACCACCGTCTAAGGAGTCATTGCCTGCACCACCAAAAAGAGTATCATTGCCCGCACCACCCCGCAGCAAGTCATTGCCACTCTTGCCATCGATTTTGTCATTACCCCCCTGACCGTTGACGACATCATTGGAGTTATCTAAAGCTGTAATGTTATTAGCAAGGTCATTGAGAAAGGTGACTGTATTTACAATGCCGATGCTTGTTTCTGTAGAGTTGGCATCCAGAACATTAAAACTATCACTGATGCTACTTTGTCCGTCAAAAATAATATTGCCAATAGCTGGAGTACTACCAGAAGCTTTCAAGTTCTCCAAATCTTCTAGTTTGAAATTTTTTAAGATAAGTTTTGTATCAGAAACGCCTGCAAAAGCGATTTCTAAATTTGTGCCATTTTGAGTAAGTAATAAATTCCGCGCAGTGAGACCAGCGCCTTGAAATTTGATAATATCTACTTCGCTAATAACTGCCAGTGTCGGGTTTGTTCCTTTACCAACACCACCAAAACCGATAATTGTATCAGTGCCATCGCCCAAGTTATAAATAAATTTATCTTTGCCGCCACCACCAGTCAGCGTATCATTGCCTTGTTTCCCTGTAATGGTATCGTTGCCAGTTTTAGCGTTAATTGTGTCGGCGCTGTTAGTTCCCAGTAGGGTATCGTTACTGTTGGTTCCAACGATATTTGCCATAACTTTTTCCTACTTTAATCAGTTTTTCCTAAAGGTAATGTGGGGTGTCTACAATAGCACCCCACATTATCAAGATTTATGATGTTGCTTGTTCCTCGGTAATGGAAACTTTATTAACTTTAAACAACAGTAAAATTGTTGTTGGTTAATGACAAGCCAGTAGTAACTAAAGCAAATTGTACTTTATCGAACCCGCCTGCATTACCATCTTGGTCAAAGAACAATGCACCTGTAGTCGAGTTATAAATAAATCTCTGAGTGCCAGTGGTTGCAGATGTACCAATTGTAAATTGATTAGTGTTGAGTAAACCTTTGGATAAGCCGCCACCAAAACCGCTAGCTGATACTTGGATCGTTTCATTAGTGGGGTTAAAGTCAAAAATGCGATCGCTACCTTCATTGAAACTATGGAAACTAAAGGTATCAGTACCGCTTCCTCCAATTAGGCTATCATTACCTTTACCGCCTGTGAGGATATCGTTACCGTTACCACCTTTAAGAGTGTTGTCACCATTGGCATTAAAGGCAGATAGAATATCATCGCCATCGCCACCATCCAGTAGATTATGGCCTTCTGAATAGTCAACCTTCAAGGTATCTTTACCAGCGCCACCGTTCAAGGTATTATTGCCTAAGGCGTTCCGATAGACTTGGTAAGTATCATCGTAGCTGTAACCAGAAGCCGACAGATAATCGTTACCGCTACCCCCATTCAATACGTTGTGACCTTCTGAATAGTCAACATTCAAAGTATCGTTACCAGCGCCACCGTTGAAGGTATTATCGCCAGTGGTGCTGTAATACGATCCCCCAAAGCCGATGCCGAAGTTAGAGCCAGAGAGGTAATCATTGCCATCGCCTCCCTCTAATAAATTAGAGCCTCGCGAATAGTCAACATTCAAGGTATCATCGCCAAGACCACCATAGAGGCTGTTGTTGCCCGATGTGTTATCAAATCTGTAGCCCTCGAAGTCGGAGGCAACGATGCGATCGTTACCATCGCCTCCAGAAAGCAAATTATCCCCTGTAGTCAGATTCGCTTCTATGGAATCGTTACCAGCACCACCGTTGAGAGTGTTATCGCCCGTGCTTAGGTTAACAGAGAGATAATCTTTGCCAGCGCCTCCATCCAGTAAGTTATCACCTGTTGAAAAGACAGCCTTCAAAGTATCGTCACCAATGCCGCCTTTGAGGATGTTATTACCACTAACCTCAACGCTGTAGTATTCACCAGAAACAGAGAGAATATCGTTGCCATCGCCACCATCTAGCAGGTTATCTCCTGTTGAATAATCTGCAACCAAGGAATCGTTACCAGCACCACCTTTGAGGGTATTATTACCAGACGCCACTTCTCCGGAGAAGTCACCCAAAGCCGAGAGAGTATCATTGCCATCGCCACCATCTAGCAGCTTATTGCCAGTTGAAGAGTTAACATTTAAGGAATCGTTACCAGCGCCACCAATCAAGGTGTCATTGCCCTGGCCGCCAATGAGAAGGTCTTCCCCCGCATCACCTTGCAGCAGGTCGTTGCCGGCATCGCCGATGAGGGTATCATTACCTGTGCCACCCCGTAACAAGTCATCACCACTTAAGCCATTAATTTTGTCATTACCTCCTTGACCGTTGACTACATCATTTGATTTATCTAAACCTGTAATGTGGTTATTCAAGTCATTCAGGAAGGTCACAGTATTCTTGATACCGATGCTCGTTTCAGTTGAGTTGGCGTCCAAAACATTAAAACTATCAGTGATGTTATTTTCTCCATCAAAGATAATATTGCCGATCGCTGATTTATAACCAGAAGCTTTCAAGTTTTCCAAGTCTTCTAGTTTGAAGTTTTGCAGGATAACTTTTGTACCGTTTACCCCATCAAAAGCGATCTCTAAGTTTGCACCATTCTGGGTGAGTAAAAGATTTTGCGCAGTCAAGCCAGCACCTTGGAATTTTATAGTATCGACTTTTGCAATGACTGCTGCTGTTGGGTTTATGCCTTTGCCGACTCCACCGAAATCAGTAATAATATCAGTGCCATCACCCAAGTTATAAACAAATTTATCTTTGCCACCGCCACCAGTGAGTGTGTCATTGCCTTGATTACCTGTAATAGTATCAGCACTGTTAGTGCCTAATAGGATCTCATTACCGTTGGTTCCAATAATATTTGCCATAACTTTCACTTCCTCAACCTAATTTCTGGAGTTATTTTTCTTCGGACGTTAATGCTGTTTTTTGCACTAAGATTTATCGAAAATTAATACTTTCGATATATTCGTTCTCATCCCTAAGAACGAGCTGTTTTATTGCAAATTAACCTTGTTTAACAGTTTATAGTTAGTAGTTATCCAAACTATTTATAACTATACTAACTTTCAAGTCTTCAACTTGATATCATCCTTAAGAGCGAGCAATTTTTCTGAAAATTCACCTTGTTAAACAGTTTACAGTTAGTAGCTATCCACAGTATTTACAACTGTACTAACTTCCAATTTTTCAATGCAATTCATCAAATTTATTTTTTTCCTCTGCCTGACGAAACTTTGCTCCTTCTTGGGATTTGGGGAGCGATTGATGCCTAACCACAGTCATCAAAATTTCGCTCTCAGGAGGTTAAAAAGCAATTTTTTGAGCAAAGTTTTTAGCGATTTTGAAAGCTCTAGCCGTACTACTTAAAAAATCACAAACAATTTACAGGGAATAGCTAATCGGGAAATAAA
Source organism: Nostoc sp. DedSLP01 (assembly GCA_034530875.2). Lineage (GTDB taxonomy): Bacteria > Cyanobacteriota > Cyanobacteriia > Cyanobacteriales > Nostocaceae > Nostoc. The sequence continues at coordinate 23,585 of JAVRCJ020000019.1, read as the reverse complement.
TTTTTATGCCTTGATTATGGGCACTATCTGCGATCGCTTAACTCGAAATAGGGAACATATAAATACGAACATAATAACTAAATACTGAATATTTACTTAGATGTCCATACTTCCACAAATATCTTTGCATACTCTTTACATTAGTTAATTAACCTGACGATTTTTATGTAAAAATGCCAGAATTGAGGTGCTATTATAAACACCCGAATTGCAACAATTTATTGTTTGCTTGTGCTAATTAATTTATGTAACAGCCTCGATCGCAATTAAACAACTAGGAAATTGTTATTAGTTAGTGACAAGCCATTAGATAATTGTGCAAATTGTACTTGACCAAAGGCACTTGCATTACCATCTTGGTCAAAGAATAATGCACCTGTAGTGGAGTTATAAATAAATCGCTGAGTGCTTGTGGTTGCAGATGCTCCGATTTTAAAGCGACTAGCTGAAAGTTTACCTAGCGATAATCCGCCACCAAAACCAGCAGCTGATATCCGAATCACTTCATTAGTAGCATTAAAATCATAAATCTTGTCAATACCTTCATTGAAACTATTGAAAGCAAAGCTATCAATACCTGCTTCTCCATAGAGGCTGTCATTGCCTTTACCACCTGTAAGGGTATCGTTACCACTACCACCTTTGAAGGTGTTTTTACCAGAGGCACCAGAGGCTGTGAGAATATCGTTGCCATCACCCCCAAAAAGCAGATTATTACCTGTTGAACCCTCAGCATTCAAGGTATCGTTACCTATACCACCATTGAGGGTGTTATCGCCAGATGAACGAGAGTCGAATGTGATGGAGAGGTCGCGCAGTTCGTAGGGGTTATCATTGGGAGTATATTTGTAGTAGCCAGAGATGGAGAGAAAATCGTTGCCATCATCTCCGGAAAGCAAGTTATCACCATCTGAGCCACTAGCGCTCAAGTTATCGTCACCTGCACCACCGTTGAGAGTGTTATTGCCGCCTGAGCGAGAGTCGTAATAGCCGTAGTTATTTCCATTGTAATAGCCAGAAATCGAGAGAGTATCTTTGCCATCGCCTCCATTGAGCAGGTTATTGCCTTTTGAACCACTAGCACTCAAGTTATCGTCACCAACGCCACCAATAAGGGTGTTTTTGCCGCCTACACGAGAGTCGAATTCTTCATCTGGGTAATCAAAGGTGTAGTAGCCAGAGACGGAGACAGTATCGTTGCCATTGCCACCATCGAGGAGGTTATTGCCTGCATCTCCAATGAGCGAGTCATTCCCGGCATCACCACGCAGCACGTCGTTACCTGCACCACCCCTGAGAAGGTCGTCACCACTTAACCCATCGATTTTGTCATTACCGCCCTGACCGTTGACTACATCATTTGAGCCGTCTAAAGCCTTAATGTTGTTAGCTAGGTCATTAAGAAAAGTTACTGTGTTCTTAATGCCAATGCTTGTTTCAGTGGAATTGGCATTAAAGACATCAAAGCTGTCAGTAATGCTAGTTTGCCCATCAAACAGGATATTGCCAATGGCTGGTCTTGTACCAGAAGCTTTCAAGTTTTCTAAGTCTTCTAGTTTGAAGTTTTGCAGGATGACTTTTGTGTTAGCTATCCTTTCAAAGGTAATTTCCAAGTTTGTGCCATTCTGGGTCAGCAACAAATTTCGTGCAGTTAACCCAGCACCTTGGAATTTAATCGTATCGACTTCAGCGATAACTGCCACTGTTGGGTTTATACCTTTGCCGATGCCACCGAAATCTGTAATAGTATCAGTGCCGTCACCCAAGTTATAAACAAATTTATCTTTGCCACCACCACCAGTGAGTATGTCCTTATAGAGTTTACCGTTAATTGTGTCAGCGCTCTTAGTGCCCAGTAGGACATCGTAAGCGTCGCTCCCAATGATATTTGGCATAGCTTTTTTCTACCGAAATCAATTTTCCAGTAATTTTGGTGTGTTAATTGTTAGTGTTGTTTTTAACGCAAAAATCTGCTGATATTTGGCGTTTATCAGATACTTAATATCTCTTAAAGAAGGGGAGCAATTTTAAATTTTAAGATTTTCTAAATCTTAGGTACTCTACAACTTTATAAGGGTATGTATCTGTAGCAATAGTAGTTTCAGAGTTTTTTAGCTGTACTTAATTCAATAGCCTAAGTACTTCTGAAACAACATTGCAAAATCTAGGTTTAATACTTAAAAATTAAACCTTATAATATAGTTTTTTGGCAATAGGTCAGTCTCTTTTGGAAATAGAGACTGGCGTATGGGAATTGGGATATGGAAAATAAATGGTTTCATGCATCCTTGTAAGATTGATTGCATGAACGTCTAGCTGGAAAATAGGAAACATTCTACAGATAAAAAGAAATAAAAAATTAAATTTTTATGTCTTCCTAAAGGAGTATTATCTGTACCTGTTTAACTTAAAAATAGGAAACATCAAAATAACCTCTTAATAACTAAATACTGAATATTCACTTACATGTCCATGCCTAAAAGCAGATCTTCGCAGATTCTTCATACAATTTACGAAAATATATCTATTCTCAGTATTTTCTTGTTTGATGTACTGAGGCGATTAAAACCTTGGTATTTCGTTGTTTTGGCTAAAATAATGATTTTGGGCAAAGCAAAATTTCTTATGGAATAAAGAGTTTTTCTGATTCACATCGTGCATTTGCTCTTTGTCTGTTCTTCATACATGATAGTCAAGAATTTAGCGATCGCAGCACACACATAACTAAACCAATGAGTAAAAATACATATTAATTTTGGGATCGTCGATTAAATTGTGAATGCAGACATTAACCCAGACAAATGCTGTGGCAAACGAAAATTTGCGATCGCCTTTCTTATCTGCTTATAATCAAGCAATTAAATGCGAGATGCCATTTTCAACACCTCGCATTATCAAAATTTGTTATTTTCCTTTATGGCTAAGCGATAGAACTTAATTAAACTTAAACAACCACAAAATTGTTATTGGTTAGCGACAATCCAGCAGTAACTAAAGCAAATTGTATCTGGGTAAACGTACCCGCACTGCCATCATGGTCAAAGAACAACGCACCTGTAGTTGAATTGTAAATAAATCGCTGAGCAGTTGTTGTTGCGGAAGCTCCAATGGTAAATTGTGCGGCTGAAAGTACACCTTTGCTACCAAAATCGTAGCCAAACGGTATCTGAATCACATCATTAGTGGCATTAAAGTCATAAATAGTATCAACGCCCCGGTTGTAACTATTAAAAACAAAAGTATCGTTACCGGCTCCGCCATAAAGGCTATCATTCCCAAAGCCGCCATTTAAAGTATCATTACCACAGTCACCTTTGAAGATGTTATTACCAGAAGCATTAAGGGCAAAGATATAATCGTTGCCGTCGCCGCCAGAAAGCAAGTTAGTGCCTGTTGAACCGCCAGCATTTAAGGTATCGTTACCAGCGCCACCCTTGAGGGTGTTATTTCCAAGGGAGAGAGAGTCATTTTCCCTAACTTCGTTGTAGTAGGTTCCATCGTATTCATCGTAGTATTGGTTGGAATAATAAGAATACGAGCCAGAGATGTCTAGATAATCATTGCCATCGCCTCCATTGAGTAAATTATTGCCTTTTGAACCGCTAGCACCTAAGGTATCGTCACCATTACCACCGTTGAGTGTGTTATTGCCTAAGGAGCGAGAATCGAAATCAAAGGTAGGGAAACGTCCGTATGAGTCTTCTTCGTTTTGGTATTGGCCTGAGATGGAGACAGAATCATTGCCATCGCCTCCATTGAGTAAATTATTGCCTTTTGAACCATTAGCACTCAACTTATCATTGCCAGTGCCACCATTGAGTAGGTTCTCGCCTGATGAATAATTAGCATTTAATGTATCGACGCCAGCGCCTCCATTAAGAGTGTTATTGCCTAAGGCGCTATAGTCGCTATATAGCGTGTAGTCGTTGTAGCTGGAGATGTCAAGATAATCATTACCATCGCCGCCATTTAGCAGATTATTACCTGTTGAACGGCTAGCATTCAAGATATCGTTGCCAGCACCGCCATTAAAGGTATTATTGCCGTCTAAACGAGGCTTGTTCTCGTAGCTAGTGGAGCCAAGAAAGCCATAGTAATTCTGGATACAGAGAAGATCGTTGCCATTGTTACCATTGAGCAAGTTATTACCTGCACCACCAACGAGAGTATCATCTCCTGCACCGCCAATGAGAGTATCATTTCCGGCACCACCCCTCAAAAGGTCATTGCCACTCAGTCCGTCGATTTTATCGTTGCCTCCCTGACCATTGATGACATCATCTGATTTGTCAAAGCCTTTAACATTATTTTTCAGATCGTTAAGGAAGGTGACTGTATTCTTGGTGAAGATAGTGCTTTGGGTGGAGTTAGCATCAAAGACATCAAAGCTATCTGCGATGCTAGTTTGTTCGTAAAACAAGATATTGCCCAAATCTATAGTGGCTTTATTAGATTTGCTCAGGTTTTCTAGGTTTTCTAGGGCAAAGTTTTGCAAGATGACTTTGGCATTATCTACCCCTTCAAAAGTGATTTCCAGATTACTGCCATTCTTGGTGAGTAACAGATTTCGTGGTGTCAAGCCATAGCTTTGGAATGCAAGCGTATCAACTTCGGCAATAACCGCTAATGTTGGGCTTGTTCCTTTACCAATACCACCAAAATCGGTAATAGTATCAATCCCATCACCTATTTTGTAAATAAATGTATCTTTACCGCTTCCACCAGTTAAGGTGTCGTCGCCCTCTTTGGCTGTGATGGTATCGTTGGCAGCTTTACCATTAATGGTGTCTGATAAGCTGCTGCCATTGAGAGTATCATTGCCATTAGTCCCATTGATGTTTTCCATAACTTTGACCTTGCTGAAGCGATTTTTGGAGTAATTTTCAGTTTTGAATAATCGAGTTAATGGTGTTTGAAGACATAAACAATTTGCCATAGCAACTGTTGCTCAAGATTCACACTGAGCAACTGGCAAGTGAGACTTATCGAAGTGTAGAAATCTAAGCTTTAAGCAGCGTACATATTTTTCTGACCGTCGATTGTAGGCATAGCTGAAAACAGGTAAAAAATCAAGCTGGAGTGCCATCAACCTACAACCTTTAATTTGCTTGGTCGATGCGTAAGCCTTGCTGTCTCGAAAATATTGTTTATGCCTTTATTGTGCGATCGCCCACACGAACATCTAGCCTGAGAATAGAAAACATCAAAATAACCCGATAATAACTAAATAGCTAATATTTACCTGAAGTTGTCTATTTTTTAATAAAAATTCTTATATATTTTTTGTAATATTTACTGCGTTCGTTCGAGGTATTAATTTAATTAATTTTTCTTCATGTAATTTGATTTTGTTGTGGGCATCTGATAATAAAAGGCTACTAATTAATTAAATGAGAGATGTGTATAATAGCATCTCTCATTTTCAAAATTTCTAATATTGTTTGCAGTCCAGTAATAGAAGCCTAATTATGCTTAAATAACGACAAAATTTTTGTTGGTTAATGACAAGCCAGTAGATATTTGTGCAAATTGTACCTGAGTAAATGCACCCCCGCTGCCATCTTGGTCAAAGAACAATCCACCCGTAGCCGAGTTATAAATAAATCGCTGACTACTCGTAGTTGCAGATGCTCCAATTCTAAACTGATTAGCTTTGAATACACCTACTGATAATCCACCACCAAAACCGGCAGCTGATACTCGGATGGTTTCATTGGTAGCGTTAAAATCAAAAATGCGATCGCGACCTTCATTGAAACTATTAAAAACAAAGCTATCAATACCGCCTTCTCCATAAAGGGTATCATTTCCTTTGCCGCCGGTGAGGGTATCATTGCCATTACCGCCTTTAAGGGTGTTCTTACCTGTGGCATTGGCAGCTGTCAGAATATCATTGCCATCACCACCATTCAACAGATTATCGCCTGATGAATAGCTAATGTTTAAGTAATCATCACCAGCGCCACCGTCGAGGGTGTTTTTACCTGAGGTGACATAAGAAATACTTTCGTCGTAATAATCGTAATTTATGCCAGAGGCGGAAAGAGAATCATTACCACTGCCGCCATTGAGACGGTTATTGCCTGTTGATAAGTCAACACTTAAGGTATCCTTGCCAGTACCACCGTTAAGCGTGTTCTGGCCTGAGGCGCTATTTAATCGGTTGTAAAACTCAAAGTTGCCGGCGGCTAAAATATAATCATTGCCATCGCCACCATTAAGTAGGTTATCACCTTTTGAGGAATTAAAATCCAAAGTATCGTTACCTGCACCACCGTTGAGGGTGTTATTTCCCTCAGAGCGATCGACGCCGTATCTAGTACTGTAGCCAGAAGCTAAGAGATAATCGTTACCATCGCCCCCATTAAGTATGTTATTGCCTTTTGAAGCGTTAACATTCAAGGTATCGTTACCAAGGCCTCCATCTAGTGAGTTCTTGCCTGTGGAATAATCAGCAATTAATTCATCATTATCAGCACCACCGTTGAGGGTGTTATTGCCTAAAGCGCCAATGACGTCGTAGTACTGGAACCCAGAAACGGAGATAAGATCGTTACCATTACCACCATTAAGCAGATTATTGCCTGATGAATAGTCAACATCTAATGTATCATCACCATCGCCACCATTGAAGGTGTTATTCCCTAAAGCGCCAATAGAGTACTCAAAGTTTCCGCTAGTAGCAGAGAGATAATCATTACCACTGCCACCATCAAGCAGATTATCACCTGATGAATAGTTAGCGAATAAAGAATCGTTACCAGTGCCACCATAAAATGTATTACTCCCTGAGGCATAGTAAACATTTCCAGAGTCAATATAGTAGCCAGAAGCTAAGAGAATATCATTTCCAGCACCGCCAATTAGAGTATTATTGCCTGTACCACCCCGCAGCAAGTCATCGCCGCTTAAGCCATCAATTTTGTCATTACCTCCTTGACCATTGATTACATCATTTGAGTCGTCTAAACCTGTAATGTTATTGTTGAGATCGTTGAGGAAGGTGACTATATTCTTAATGCCGATGGTTGTTTCTGTAGAGTTGGCATCGAGAACATTAAAACTATCGCTGATACTAGTTTCGCCATTAAACAGGATATTACCAATGGCTGGTCTTGTACCAGAAGCTTTCAAGTTCTCCAAATCTTCTAGTTTGAAGTTTTGCAAGATGACTTTTGTTCCAGTCCCTTCAAAGCTGATTTCTAAGTTTTTCCCATTCTGAGTAAGTAAGAGATTTCGTGCAGTCAACTCAGTACCTTGGAATTTGAGGGTATCAACTTCGGCGATGACTGCTGCTGTGGGGTTTATGCCTTTGCCGATGCCACCGAAATCTGCGATTATATCAGTGCTGTCACTCCAGCCTTGATAAATAAATGTATCCTTGCCACCACCACCAGTTAATGTATCGTTACCCTGTTCGCCTGTTATGGTATCGTTGCCACCTTTACCGTTAATTCTGTCATCGCTATTAGTACCCAGCAGGGTATCGTTACCGTTGGTTCCAATGATATTTGCCATAACTTTGTCCTACCTAAATCGATTTTTCAGTAATTTGTTTTGTCAATTTTTAGTGCTATTTTGGGGACGAATTGCTGATAGTCGGCATTTACTAGATACTTAATATCTCTTGAATAGGGAGAGTAATTTTAATTTTAAAATTAGATAATTTTTAGATACTATACAACTTTATAATGACGCGTTTCTCTAGCAACACTAGTTTTATATTTTTTTAGCTTTATTTATTCAATTACCTAAGTCTTTGTAAAATAACCTTGCAAAATATATAGGAACCTAGTTTGATTTGTGAATTTACTTGCGTGGTGCGCGTACCCCTGCGAGGAAGCAAGCTACGCAAAGCGTCTCGCAGAGAAGCGCAGCGCAAGCGCGATAGACAGGGAGTAGGGAGTGGGGAGTAAGAAAGACGCTTTGTTTGGGTGTGCTGATTTTTTTTCAGAATTCAAATATGAGTCCTATACTAGCTTAAATGTTTAAATTACACGTTATCAAATATGTTTTATAGCAGGAGGCAGGAGGGAAAGTCTTACTATTTCCAGCATTCAAGCTTTTAATATGTCCTAACCTATCTGGCTACAGCTATAATGCGCCAATTTTTTTAAAGTTGCGACTATAAAATTAAGTTGGATGTTGATAAATATTTTTTTCTGCTATATTTTTACTATTGATTGCATGAAGTCTAGCTTTAAAATAAGCAAGTTTTTAGATAATAAAATATATTAAAAAAATTATATATTTTTTACCAAGTTTTATCTGTCGAGTTTGGCTGACAGTAAATATTTAACTAGCCTTCTAATAACTAAATATCGAATATTTACTTAGATGTCTATGCCCAAAACGATATCTTTGCATATTCTTCACATAATTTACGAAAAAAAATCTATATTTTTAAGTACTTTCAGTAGAGGGGAAAGTTTTCTCTAAAGACAAGATATAGGGAGTACGGGGGAAGATGATTTTGGCTAAATTTGGGATTTCCTATGAGGCTAAATTTTTCTAATTTGCATCAAGCATGACCTCTCTTTGCGCGTTCTTCATAAATGATAGCCAAGAATTTAGCGATCGCAGCAAACAAATGTCCCCAGCATGAGTAAAAATACATAACTGTAATCAAGTGATTAAATGCGAGATGTCGTTTTCAAGACCTCGCATTTTCAAAATTTTTTATTTTCCTCTGCCGCTAACTGATATAGGAATCCGGTTTGATTCTTGAAATTTTTTGCGTAGGTAGGGAGTAGGGAATGGGGAGTAGGGAGTAGGTAATCTAGCTTTTCGATACGTACGGAGTTTTTTCACCAACTCAAATATGATTCCTATAGAACTTAATTAAGTTGAAACAATCAGAAAATTATTGTAAGTTAATGACAAGCCAGTAGATAGTTGTGCAAATTGTATCTGAGTAAATCCACTTAGATTGCCATCTTGGTCAAAGAACAAGGCGCCTGTATTCGAGTTATAAATAAATCGCTGTTCGCTAGTGGTAGCAGATGTTCCAATTATAAACTGACTAGCTTTGAGTACACCTACTGATAATCCGGCGCTAAAACCGACATCTGAGACTCGGATGGTTTCATTAGTAGCGCTAAAATCAAAAATGCGATCGCGACCTTCATTAAAACTATTGAAAGCAAAGGTATCAATACCACCTCCTCCATAAAGACTGTCATTACCTTTGCCACCTGTGAGAGTATCATTGCCATTACCACCTTTGAGGGTGTTCTTACCTGTGGCATTAGAAGCTGTCAGAGTATCATTACCATCACTACCATTCAACAGATTATCACCTGATGAATAGCTAATATTTAAGTAATCATCACCAATACCACCGTCGAGGGTGTTCTTCCCTGAAGTGACATAAGAAATACTTGGGTCGTAGTCATCGTACTTTATGCCAGAGGCGGAAAGAGAATCATTACCACTGCCGCCATTGAGAAGATTATTGCCTGATGATAAGTCAACACTTAAGGTATCTTTACCATTACCACCATTGAGTGTGTTCTGACCTGAGGCGCTATCTAATCCACGTCCAAAATCGTAGTCCACTTCGCCGGACGCAAACAAATAATCATCGTCATCGCCACCATTAAGTAGGTTATTGCCTCTTGACTCGCTAAAATTCAAGGTGTCGTTTCCGCCGCCACCGTTGAGGGTGTTATCGCCACTAGAGCGAATTAGCCCGTATCCAGTGTAGCGGCCAGAGGCACTTAGAGAATCATTACCATCGCTACCATTGAGTAGATTATCGCCATCTGAAATGTCAGCTTCCAAAGTATCATTACCAGTGCCTCCAGAAAGCAAGTTATTGGCTTTTGAATACAAAACACTCAAGTTATCGTCACCAGCCTCACCATTGAGGGTGTTATTGCCTGAAGCGCCAAAGAAGAGGTCGGAGTCCCCCAAGACGAAAAGAGAGAGAAAATCATTGCCATCGCCGCCATTAAGTAGGTTATTGCCAGAAAAGTCGTCCTGGTTGAATAAATTCTTATCAAAAATCAAGAAATCGTTACCAGCCCCACCATCGATGGTGTCATTTCCTTGACCAGCGATGAGGCTGTCATCGCCTGTATTACCAACAAGAATATCATTGCCCGCACCGCTAATGAGAGTATCGTTACCCGTACCAGCCCGCAAAAGGTCGTCGCCACTTAAACCATCAATTTTGTCGTTACCGCCCTGACCATTGATTACATCATTTGAATTGTCTAAACCTGTAATGTTGTTGTCCAGGTCATTGAGGAAGGTGACTGTAGTCGCAATGCTGATGCTTGTTTCTGTAGAGTTGGCATCGAGAACATTAAAACTATCAGTAATACTAGTTTCTTTATCAAACAGAATATTACCAATAGCTGGTATTGTACCAGAAGCTTGGAGGTTTTCCAAATCTTCTAGTTTAAAGTTTTTCAAAATAACTTTTGTACCACCCACACCTACAAATGTGATTTCCAAGTTGGTACTATTTTGGGTCAATAACAGATTTCGCGCTGTAAATTCAGGGCCTTGAAATTTGATAGTATCAACTTCGGCGATAACCGCTGCTGTTAGGTTTGTGTCTTTGCCGATGCCACCGAAATCTGCGATCGTATCAATGCCGTCACCCAAGTTATAAATAAATATATCTTTGCCACTGCCACCAGTCAGTATGTCGTTGCCTTGATTACCTGTAATCGTATCGTTGCCAAGTTGACCGTTAATTGTGTCAGGGCCATTAGTACCCAATAGAGTATCGTTACCGTTGGTTCCAGCGATCGCAGTGAGATTTGACATTGCTTTTTCCTTGGTGAATAGATTTTAGAAGTAATTTAATTTGTCAGTTGTTTTGGCTATTTTGGCGTAGGAAAATCTATCATGATTTGATATTTTTCAGATATTTGATATAGCTTTTGCCAAATGATAATTTGGCTTTGAAAAATATCAAAGTCAAATAGAATCTACAAGTTCATGAAGATGTGCTTTGATGATAGCGATCGTTTCAGGCTTTCTTAGAGGTTGTTTAAAAAGTGCTTAGTTGTGATTTTAGGCAATTGGTCGATCCCTCCTAGCTTTCCAAGGGAGTAAAGGTTCTTAAAGCCCGCCTTGAAAGGGGGATTTAGGGGAGATCTAAAACATTTTGCTACTAACAAAAGCACTTTTCAAACATCCTCTTAGCTATCCTTATTCAGTAGCTTGAGCATTTCTGAAAAAATTTGGCAAAATCTAGCTTAATCTCTGAATTTTAGACTTAAAAAAGCAGTTTTTTTCTATACAAATTTATTTATAAAAGGCATTTAATAAATAACAAATATTTACGTAAGTGTCTATGCGTCAGAGTGTCTCTTTGCAGAATCTTTATATATTTGCTTAAAGAAAAATATAGTTACTTACTAAGTAAATGGGTGGGAAAAACACAACTATCTTAAGAAAGATAAGCTAGGTTAAAACTCTCTTGCCTCTTGATTACTGCTTTATACTAACTACGAATATTTACGCCCTTTTCCTTAATATTTTAAATAAATTAAGTTTTAAACCCCTGATAATTTGCCAATTTTGCTAAATCGATAATTTTCTGCAAGTTTGAAATTCCTTATGCAACACAAAAAGCGTTTTTGTTAAAATGAAGCGTGACTTATCTTTGTATATTCTTCATAATCGCTCCCAAAAAACAGACGCCCCAAGCAGCGACTAAAAATACATATTAGCTTTGCGATCGCTAGAATCAAAATAAAATCCGGAGGTAGCAATATCTTGTACCCAGAGGATAATCGCTTGAGGTGAATCAAATACAAACGCAGATATGATTAATTTTCGCAAACAACACTTGCAAACCATCCACACCCATGCCGAAAAAGCCTATCCAGAGGAATGCTGTGGTATAATTTTGGGCTACTTAAATAATGAAGGCAAAACGACAGTAGAAGTCATGCCAACAGAAAATGTCTGGAATACAGAAGCGGCGGCGGTGTTTTCAGAGGAACGCACAGCAGAAAGTAAAAAACGGCAATATGCGATCGCGCCTGAAGTCATGTTACAAGCACAAAAACAAGCACGCGATCGCTCGTTGAGTATTATCGGTATTTTCCACTCCCACCCAGACCATCCAGCGATACCTTCAGAATGCGATCGCCTGTACGCTTGGCAAGGATACTCGTATATAATAGTTTCCGTCCAAAATGGTAAAGCTACGGAAGTGCGAAGCTGGAGTCTTGATGATACTCATCAATTCCAAGCAGAGGCAATTCACAATATAATTTAACGGCTTAATTTCAAGACAGATATCATTTTTCGATAGGATTAATATTCCTGTTCCACAAGACAACTGCTATGTTAAATCCCAATCTGGATGAAATCCAGTTGACCAAAGACGATTACGAACGCTACTCCCGACATTTAATTTTGCCGGAAGTAGGACTGGAAGGACAGAAGCGCCTAAAAGCTGCTAGCGTACTCTGTATTGGTACGGGTGGACTAGGTGCGCCACTACTTTTATACCTAGCAGCCGCAGGTATTGGGCGCATCGGGATCGTTGATTTCGATGTTGTTGATACTTCCAATCTGCAACGCCAAGTCATACACGGTACATCGTGGGTAGGTAAACCCAAGATTGAATCTGCAAAAAACCGCATTCACGAGATTAACCCCCATTGTCAGGTAGATCTCTACGAAACTCGCTTGAGTTCCGAAAATGCGCTGGAAATTTTTCAACCTTACGATATTGTCGTTGATGGTACTGATAATTTTCCCACCAGGTATCTAGTTAACGATGCTTGCGTATTGTTAAATAAACCCAACGTCTACGGTTCCATTTTCCGCTTTGAAGGACAAGCTACTGTATTTAACTACGAAGACGGGCCGAATTATCGCGACCTTTACCCAGAACCACCACCACCAGGAATGGTTCCTTCTTGTGCAGAAGGTGGCGTATTGGGAATTTTGCCGGGGATAATTGGTGTCATCCAAGCAACCGAAACTGTCAAAATAATTCTCGGCCAAGGTAACACCTTAAGCGGACGCTTACTGCTATACAACGCCTTAGACATGAAATTCCGGGAGTTAAAGCTGCGTCCTAATCCCATTCGTCCAGTAATTGAAAAGCTGATAGACTACGAACAATTCTGCGGAATTCCACAAGCTAAGGCACAGGAGGCTAAACAGCAGATGGAAATTCAAGAAATGACCGTTAAAGATTTGAAAGAATTGCTAGATAGTGGTGCGCAAGATTTTGTGCTGCTAGATGTTCGCAACCCCAACGAATACGAAATTGCGAAAATTCCTGGCTCGGTTTTAGTACCTTTACCAGAGATTGAAAACGGGAATGGCGTTGCCAAAGTTAAGGAAATATTGAACGGTCACCACTTAATTGCTCATTGTAAGATGGGCGGGCGATCGGCAAAAGCCCTCGCTATCCTCAAAGATGCCGGGATCGCCGGAACAAATGTCAAAGGTGGAATTACCGCTTGGAGTCGGGAAATCGATCCCTCTGTGCCGGAGTATTAAAGGAGATGGGGAGATAAGGGGATGGGGAGATGGGGAGAGAATTTCACCCTATCACTCCACCACCCCATCTTCCCACTTCCCTACTCCCCACTCCCTACTCCCCTCTGCTTATGACTACCTCAAAATCTTCTTTTAATATCTTATGGTTACAAGTTTGGGTATTAGCAGCGGTGCAAGGAGCAATTACCCTGACTTGGTTAATTTATAATATATACTTGCCCCAACTTTTGACTCAGTTTGGTTTTCCTGCCTCATTCGCTGTTGGTTTATTGGTAGTGGAAAATGGCTTGGGTGCAATATTGGAACCACTGATGGGGGGACTTTCAGATGGAGCTAGGCGTTGGGTAGGAACTCGATTTCCCTTCATTTCAGTAGGTATAATTCTGGCATCGGCTTTGTTTATCGCCATACCTTGTGTTGTGAGTTCGATCGCGCCTGATAGCATTTGGCGATCGCTCTTACCAATAACTCTGGTAGCCTGGGCATTAGCAATGACAGTATTTCGTTCTCCGGTGATGTGTCTGTTGGGAATGTATTCCACACCAGCCGAGTTACCATTGGCTGTCAGCGTTGTCACTTTTGTAGGAGGATTTATTGGCGCTTTTAGACCGATCGCCAATAAGTATATTCTCAGTTTAGGGCCAGTTTTCACCTTTGCTATCGGTTCTTTTGTCCTACTGGCTGCGGTAGCTGCGTTGCGGTTAATTAACTTCCCACAAACACCAGTCGATCGCCACCATGCACAGATAGTCAAGTTTCCTTTACAAAAATTGGCTTTAATTTTAGGAACTGGTTTTACTGTAGCGTGGGGTATTCGATTTTTGATGGATGTCTTGGGCAAAGTCCTTAAAGCCCAACTGAATGCTGATAATATTGACGTACAAATGGTGGGGATTGGAATAGCGATCGCTATTGCGAACATCCCAGCTGGAATGTTAGCCACCAAAACTGGCAATCGTCAAGCAATGCTTTACGGTATCTGTGCAACCATTCCCTCATTATTAATGATGGTATTTATCGGCGTACAAATTCCCATAATCGCGCTCATCGTTGCTGGCTTTAGCTTAATTGTCAATGGCGCAATTCCCTTTGCCTTAGGACTAGTACCCCAAAGATGGGCGGGATTAGGAATTGGTATGTATTTTGGTGGATTTGCTGCCGCCATGAGTCTATTTGGCTTCATATTTCCCGACCCGCAAACCATAGCACCTTTTGTAGGCGCAGCTGCGGGGGCATTCGCATTTTTCCTCGCCGGTATTTGTATTGGCATCAGCGGCATTTCTCAAACCCCAACTAACGCAGAGATTTAACGCAAAAGTACGCAATATTCTCTGCGTACCTCTGCGATTTCCTTAGCGTGACTCTGCGTTTAAAAAGCGCTTACAGCTTTAACTTGACTCAACAGACTTTGCAATTTCTCTCCCTCAATAACCTCTGTTTCCAAAAGTTGAGTTGCAATTTCTTCAAGCAAGTCTCGATTCTGTTTTAGAATCTGTAGTGCTTGTTCGTGGGCAGTTTCGACGATTTCCTTAACCTCGCTATCAATAGCTTTGGCTGTATCTTCACTCACTATCCGCCGCGGATTAGGCGTACCGTTACCCAAGAACGCTGCTTGTTGTCCTTGTTGGTAAGCCAGAGGCCCTAAGACTTTACTCATACCATAAGTAGTCACCATTCGTTCTGCCAAGTCGGTTGCTCGTTGCAAATCGTTAGATGCACCTGTGGTAATGCTGCCAAACACTATCTCTTCAGCCGAACGCCCTCCTAAAAGAGTTGCAATTTGACCGCGCAGTTCTGCTTCATTCATCAAAAAGCGGTCTTCAGTAGGTAATTGCAAAGTGTAGCCTAAAGCAGCCATGCCGCGAGGAATAATCGAAATCTTTTCTACACGACCGTTTCCTGTTGTTAGCGCCCCGACCATTGCGTGACCGACTTCATGGTAAGCAACAATCTTTTTCTCAGTATCGCTCAACACGCGACTTTTCTTTTCCAAACCGGCGACAACGCGCTCAATTGCTTCCGCAAAGTCTTCTTGAGCAACCGTTTGCCGTTGATTGCGCGCTGCTAATAGTGCAGCTTCATTCACCAAGTTTGCTAAATCTGCACCAGCAAAACCAGGAGTCCGAGTAGCGATCGCTTTAAGATTTACATCATCTCCTAATTTCACCTTTTGAGCGTGAATCTTGAGAATTGCTTCCCGACCAGATAAGTCAGGACGGTCTACCAAAACTTGACGGTCAAAGCGACCAGGACGCAATAATGCAGGGTCGAGACTTTCGGGACGGTTAGTAGCTGCCAGAACAATTACCGTCGCATCCCCAGCCGCAAACCCATCCATCTCAGTGAGTAACTGGTTGAGGGTTTGTTCCCGTTCGTCATTACCGCCGTAGAAGCCGTTACTGGCACGAGATTTACCAATGGCGTCTAATTCATCAATAAATACAATACACGGAGCTTGTTTCTTCGCTTGTTCAAATAAATCTCGCACCCGAGAAGAACCCACACCAACAAACAGTTCCACAAACTCAGAACCAGAGATACTGAAAAATGGAACTCCTGCTTCCCCAGCGACAGCTTTTGCTAAAAGAGTCTTCCCAGTACCCGGAGGACCAACCAACAGCACGCCCTTGGGAATTCTCGCCCCAATTTGCGTAAAACGTGCCGGAGTTTTCAGAAAATCGACAATTTCCACTAACTCAGTTTTCGCTTCTTCTACCCCAGCCACATCTTGGAAGGTAATTTTAGCTGATTCACCTTCAACGTAAACCTTGGCTTTACTCTTACCGATAGAGAGGACACCTTGAGAACCGCCAGCACCGCGAGAAATAAAGAATTGCCAGACGCCAATAAAAATCAGCGGTGGGATGACCCAACTCAAGAGGGTCGTAAACCAAGTATTCTTGGGTGGGGGTGCAGCCGCAAACTCAACTCCTTTTTGTTCTAAGAGTTTGGGCAATTCCAAATCAAAGATTGGCGTAGTTGCAAACACCTGCCCTGGTTCGCCATTTTCTGATTTTAATTCGTAGAGAATCTGGTTTTGACCAACAGAAGCGCGTCTAACTTCGCCTTCTTGAACTTGATGAATAAATAAGCTGTAAGGAACGCCACTAGGCCCGGAAGCAAATAAACCAGGCAAAAATAGATTTACAAGCAGGAATAACCCCGATACAGCTAGCAATATATTAGCAATTAACCGAGAACGGGATGGTTTACGTTGTTCTTTAATAGTCATAAATTTATTAATCCTTAGTCATTGGTCATTAGTCATTAGTCATTAGTTTTTCCCTACCTCCTCTGCCTCTGTGCCTCCTCTGCTCCTCTGCCTATCAAAAATTAGCGCTAACTGGCTAGTGACTGCTATTTTTCATTTATGTAACTAAACTTAACAATTAAATTAATCTTTGGGAACTAACGAGCAAATACGGTTTACCGTACCAAAAATTTCGTTAATTTACGAAGATTCCTATGGAGTAAATCTAGATAAGATATGCTTCTTTTTGCCATTACGCAAAAAACTGAGCTAATAAAAATATATCTATTTTTTGGAGCAGGAATTTATACTATCTTCTTACCTAGAGAGAGTTTTAATCTTTGGATCTAATAATCAAATATGTATTTATTTTAAACTATTGCAGGAAAATTTGGACTCCCTCTATTTTCCGCAAAAGTCTTGCCATACTCAAATAATTAATATTCTTTAAAAATAGATAAACTGAAGAAGATAGGAAAATTGGAATATCTCTTAATTTTATATTAATTCCCACGAATAATTAGCTTTTTGAAATAGAAATTATAGTTGTATTTCTAGAGGCAATCGCACAAATTATACTGGGCAATTTTATGAGAATAACTTTAACTTTAAGTTAATTATATATAAGAATAACAAACATATTGACAATCTCTTGAAAAAGAAACTTACTATATAATAAGTGTTTCCACGTAACCGATCGCAATTTTAAGTTTTCATAGCCTAAATAGATTGACTAGTTAGTGGTCTATCTCATTAATAATGAAGGGTAATCAAATTTAAAATTGTTAAACCATCAAGATTAGCGATCGCATTAAAAACTAAACATCCTGAGTTACAGACTAAGTAGCGGCATTTATTGTTTGATTTTGATTACTACTAATATGCTTGGACGATAGCCAAAAACCAGATTTTTGGGAATTACCAAGACAAGAACCAATACTTTTCATCTCAAAACACGATTTATCTGCTCTGATTAGAAACCAACTGCCGACCTAGTTACCCTAAAGCGTGCAAATGTTCCCGCTACACAAATCAAGCTTACAAGACAAGGTTTTGCAGGTATTTTCTCGTCTACCTGAGATTAAGAATTACCCGATGCTCGATATGAGCTACTTCTTGCTTCATAAAAAACAAATATAGGAGAAAATCATGCCTAGTTCAATATTGAATCTAACTGAAATCAATGGCACTAATGGCTTTACGATTAACGGCATTGCTGAATATGATGGCTCAGGTGGCTACTCACTCAGTAATGCAGGGGACATCAATAACGATGGTATTGACGACCTGATTGTTGGGACGCCTTTTGTTAGCGCCA
Organism: Nostoc sp. DedSLP01; assembly: GCA_034530875.2. Classification (GTDB taxonomy): domain Bacteria; phylum Cyanobacteriota; class Cyanobacteriia; order Cyanobacteriales; family Nostocaceae; genus Nostoc. The sequence continues at coordinate 5,532 of JAVRCJ020000019.1, read as the reverse complement.
ATGGCAAAGTTAGAGCTGGGCAAAGCTATGTAATATTTGGCAGGAAGAATATAGGCGAAGTCGGCGTCCTGAATCCTATGGTAACTCCTAGTGCAGATATTCTGATTGGCACACCTAGCAACAACATCATCGATGGTAAAGCAGGTAACGATATTTTGAGAGGCAACAGCGGTCAAGATAAATTTATTATTCGCGCTGGTGATGGGAATGACACCATCGGCGATTTTGGTGGCGTTGGTAAAAACTCAAATCTATCGGCGGCGGTAATTGCTAATGTTGACACTTTGCAGTTTATAGGTAGTGGCTTAAGTGCCAGAAATCTGCAATTAACTCAAAATGGTAATAGCTTAGAAATTAGTTTTGAAAATGTGGCTGCTACTAAAGTTACTCTGCAAAACTTTAAATTAGAAGATTTAGATAACTTAGCAGTAACTTCTTCACGAAAAGCTATTGGTAATATTTTGTTTAACGGCCAAACTAGTATCACTGATAGTTTTGATGTTTTGGATGCCAACTCTATTCAAAGTAATCTGTTCGCTAAAAACACCGTCACATTCTTTAATGCTCTCTCCAACAACATCATTGGTTTAGACAATTCTGATGATGTAATTAACGCTCAAGCAGGCAATGATACAATCAACGGCAAGAGTGGCAACGACATACTGCGCGGCGATGCCGATAATGATATCCTCATTGGTGGTGCTGGCAATGATATTCTGACAGGTAATGCCGGTGCTGACTGGTTCGTTTATAACACTTCATCTACCTTTAATAGTTCTAGCGTTGGTATAGACACGATCTCTGATTTCAAACATTTTCAAAACGACAAAATTGTTTTGGATAAAACTACCTTTAATGCAATTACTTCAGTTGCAGGAGTTGGTTTTAGTAATGCCAATGATTTTAAAGTTACTTCTAATGGGGCAACCAGCACGGCGAAAATTATTTATGATGCTGCTAGCGGGCAATTGTTGTACAACCAAAATGGTAGTGCGGCTGGTTTTGGTAGCGGTGGTTTGTTTGCAATTGTTAGTGGTGCGCCCACTCTTAGCGCTAACGATTTTGTAGTGCAAGCGTAGAGGTGCAATCTCTAATGTGGGGTGGGAAAAAGGTAAGGGGAAAAGGGGAAAGGTTTGAAATTACCCTTTTCCTTTTACCATGTTATCTATGGCAACTTCAAGCCAAAGTGTGTAGAGGCGGATAAAGGGAGACGTCTACAAATAATTTATCTATTGTAAAGATTTTTTCAGATGTATTAAGCAAGCGATCGCCAAATCGAGTTGCAAGTTTTATCGGAAAATCTGGTATTACAGGAAGCAAAAATAAGCATATCAGGTTAATGCTTGAGCAATTTTTTTTGCGGGTTTATCCTTCCTTTGGATTAGCGATCGCATCAAATATAAATACTCAATTTATCTTATACTTATTCCCAATCGAAAATATTAGCAATCAAAATTTCTGTTTCTAATCTCTAACATCCGAAATCAACATTTTTTTATTCTCTGGCAATGACTATATCATTAGACTTAATCACTGCATAAGCTTCTTTTCCCACACCTAGTTCTAACTCTTCCGCAGAAGCTCTGGTAATAATCGACGTTAATTCTACTTTGTGAACAATTTCGATAGTTACTTCACTATTAACAGCCCCATAAACAACTCGTTTAACGACACCTTTGAGGATATTACGAGAGCTAACTTTTAATGATTTTTTGGGAATGTTAGTTTCTAACTCAGGTTTTTGAGTATAGACATCTTCTAAGTCTTCGTCTTTAGTTGGTATTGATATTGGTGCTGAAGAGTGCTGATTGAGACTACGCACGAGTTCTCTCAGAATCTCAGTTTTAGTGCGTTGAGACTGTTCGCAAAATTCCTCCAGAATCTTTCGCTCCTCCTCAGAGGTTTGAAATGTGACCCATCCTTGTTCTTTTCTTGGCATAATGTTATCAATTTTGGTTATCTGAGTATGATTTTACCAAGTATCAATTCAATGTATCGTTCTAGCAATAATATTTTTTTTTGAGGAATTTCTACATTTTCCCAGAAAATTCATCGACTAATCTCATACATTTAACTACATAGATATTTATTTTTTGTAGATGCAAAATAATTTGTTACTTGATAATGCATAAGCATCTTTACAAAGATACCAACAAAAATGGTAAAAAATACTAATTTTCCTCCTTCTTAGCCGATGTCAGCAGCTTTATTTTCTATGAGTACGCTGCTTGGGCTTGATATCTTGCCCGCTGAAAGACTTACAGCAGATTGCAAGTAAGTGAGGTACAACCAGGAGAAAATTTAAAATCTAAAATTCGCTGGTGAGAAAATCAAATAATTGATGTGCCATTTCTAATTTAGAACAAGGTGCGATCGCCTGCTGCCGCCCTTGTATATCTAAAAATATCGCTTGATTATTATCGCTGCCAAAACCGCTATCTGGTTTATCAATAGGATTAGCAACGATCGCATCTAATTTCTTATGATGTAATTTTTCTAATGCTGGTGTGACAATATCTCCAGTTTGTGCGGCAAAACCAACTAATATCTGATGCGGCTGTTTGAGTTGTGCTAATTGCGCGACTATATCGGGTACGGGTTCCAAGGGTAAAGCTTCGGGAAGCGATCGCTTGGGCAATTTCTCTGTACTATATTCTCTGGGTTTGACATCTGCCACGGCTGCTGACATGACGATGATATCAGCACTGGCTAAATATTCCAGCATGGCGTGGCGCATTTGGTCGGCACTCGTCACAGCAATTGCTTGGACTCCCAATGGTGCTTCCCAATTTGCTAGAGTGTGTACCAGAGTTACTCTTGCGCCTCGATGGAGTGCTGCTAGGGCTATGGCTAATCCCATTTTACCCGTGGAAGGATTGCCGATAAACCTCACTGGGTCAAGATGTTCTCGCGTTCCCCCAGCACTGATTAAAACTCGTTTCCCTACTAAATCTCGTTTTCCTTGGGTGTGCAGGAGCGATTGGATGTAAGTCAGAATTTCTGGAGGTTCTGCCATTCTCCCAGCACCGACGCGATCGCAAGCTAATAAACCTGATGCTGTATTCATCCCATGATATCGGCTATCGATGGATAGCTGTTGCCAATTTCGCTGTACTGATAGTTGTTCCCACATGTCCGTATTCATCGCTGGTACTAATAGCACGGGACAAGTAGAAGCCAACACGGTATTTGTCAGTAAATTATCAGCCATACCGTAGGCTAACTTTGCTAATGTGTTAGCTGTCAACGGAGCAATTACCATCGCGTCTGCCCATTCACCCAACTCGATATGTAAAGGACGCGAGTAACTTGGTTGCCAAAAATCATCATCTGTGTATGCTTGATGGCGAGATAGGGTTGCTACAGTCAAAGGCGTGATAAATTGTTGTGCGGAACGGGTGAGAATGACTCGCACTTCCACCCCACTTTTAAACAGCGTCGAAATCAGCTCGCAGACTTTATAGGCGGCGATACCGCCACCTATAGCAACTAAAACCCTGTTAAATTTTGGATTTTGGATTTTGGATTTTGGATTTTGTGGTGATAACATTAAAAGTTTTGGACTGACCAAGTGGTAGCCTTAACGGCAATCATCTCTGATTTTAGCCACTCAATCCAATCTAAAAATCTAAAATCCAAAATTGCTAAGCTTCATCGTAGGGTTCCAAGTCTAACAGATAAATGTAGGGTTCCACTAACTCTGGACGCTGAAATGCGATCGCTCGCAGTAGATGCCAATCATTCAAACCCTCAAAAGCATTACTGTAGTTATCCAGTTCCAGACGTGTAGCTAGTTCTTCTACTTCTGTCGCAGTCATGGCAGCGATTTCTTTCCTGGAAATGCTTAGAGTTGTCATAATGCTTGCCCCTCCCTTATGCAGCATCCGCCTTCAGCATGGGTGAAGTTGCGTTATTTTGCAGCCTCCCAATATATCTTACTCATTAGAGGCTATTGATTTCGTGAATTTTTTCCGCATTTATACCAGAATTTATAAAAAATTCGTAATCTTAACTAAGCAATTGTATTCACAATAAAATTGCGTAGTACCTTTAACGTTTGTGCATCGATTTCATGCCCCGTCTCAAATTCGTGATACTCTACTGCCACTTCTAAAGACTCTAGGGTTTCTCGTGCTTTCAGAGCTGCTTGTAGTGGTACAACTTCATCGTATCTCCCGTGGCTAATCAAAGTCGGCGAAATTTCACCTTTAGTTGCTTTAATTGCATCAGGATGTAAATACCCACTCATAACAACTAAACCTGCTAGAGGCAATTTCGAGCCTACATCTAAAGTCATTGCTCCACCTTGAGAAAATCCACTCAAAATAGTCCGTGACAAAGGCACGCCAGTAGTGCTTTCTAAAGATTGCAACAAATCTATTAACAGTTGCCGACTTTCTGGCAAACCTTCATACATATTTTCTACCCTCAAGTCATACCATGCCCTCCCTATAGGGGAATAGGGATAAGGAAAAGGTGCATTGGGTAATACAAACTGATAATCGGGTAAATCGAGCAAAGGTAACAAAGATGCTACATCTTCAGCATTAGCACCCCAACCATGCAAAGTGACAATTAAACCTGCAGGCGGTTGAGAATTGGCTGTGGGAAGGTTAATGAATTGTAAAGACAGAGGTCTACTCCTAAAAATATGATTCTTTTAGTAGATCCTATCTCTTCAAGTAGACTTACGTATCAGCAAGCCGATGCCACTTCGACAGGGTTTTTACCAAGGAACTGGTTGACCAAGATGAAAAAAGCCACCACTCGGCCCATCATTCGGGAGTATTGCTAACTCAACGCCAGTTTTCGCTCCTTCGGCGACATCTATCATTGCACCTTCATCGCCTAATTCAGTTTTCACCCAACCTGGATGAGCGCTATTAATCTAATCTTCACAGGAGTGTTGCGTAACTCATGGGCTAGATGGATAGTAAAGGCGTTGACTGCTGCTTTAGATCTGATTCGTAAAGTAAATATTAAGCAGGCAATCGCCTAACCATGAGACGAAGCAAAGAACCATAAATCATAGCTTCACTGACTTGGGAATAGACCTCATAATCTTTACTCAACCGCCGAAATCGATTCAACCATCCAAAAGTGCGCTCTACAATCCATCGCTTAGGCAATTGCTCAAAAGTGTCGGTGGTTCGTGCAATCACTTCCACTCGCACCTGCTCGCCACAGACTTGCTTGACAGCGTTGACAAAATTCTTACCAGAATAGCCTTGGTCTGCCCACATCGCTTCTAATTGGGATAATTTCTCCTTTGCTTCATCCAGTACTACCACTGCTCCTAATCGTTCCGAGGCATTAGCTTCGGTCACGAAAGCTCCAAGTCACAATCCTTGAGAGTCTACGACGATATGGCGTTTACGCCCTTTAACTTTCTTACCACCATCGAAACCCTAGACCTCCCACGCCAGTTGCTACCCTGCGGGAACGCTTTCAGCGAACAAGTCGGGCATTGCCCGCCCAAGGCACTGGCTCCTTTTTTTCCGTTGTCTTGAGCGATTGAGAATCGGCGATGTC